>JBCCVD010000001.1:0-370686 GCA_039195745.1 Pseudomonadota bacterium
AACTCACTGGAGCGTGAGAATCTGCCACGACTGGTGCGTACGCGCACAGAAACCCTGTGCATCTGAGATGACGATAACGCCCGCGTCAGAATGCTCTCACAAAGCGTGAGATGGATGAAATATGGGCGATTTGGAGGGGCTAGTCGTAGCTGCGTTGATCTTCGATCAGCACGCCATCCGCAGGCAGGCTACCTGCCGGGACAATCTCAACGTCGCCGCGCATCTTCAAAACCGCCTGCACAGAGGCGGCGTAATCCGCAGTTTCCGGCGCTTCAATCTGCACGCGCATCTTATCCGCATCCCCATCGCGCGACACGATCACACGCACGCGGGAGATCTCTGCATGGCGTTTTGCGAGCGCAGCCACCTGTTCGGGGCGCACAAACATTCCTTTGATCTTGGTCGTCTGATCCGCGCGCCCCATCCAACCCTTGATCCGGCGGCCAGTCCGTCCGCAGGGGCTGGTGCCGGACATGAACGCGCTCATATCCCCTGTTGCAAAACGGATCAGCGGGTAATCGGGGTTCAAGGATGTTACGACGACTTCACCCACTTCTCCCTCCGCCACAGGCTCACCTGTGCCTGGTGTCACAATCTCCACGATCACGCCCTCATCGAGGATCATCCCGTCCATTGCCGCGCTTTCATAGGCGATATGACCCAAATCTGCCGTGGCATAGCACTGCAAGCAGGTGACGCCGCGCGCCACGTAAGCATCACGCAACGCAGGGAACAAAGCACCGCCTGAGACAGCCGCTTTGGAGAATGCCAAACCCACGCCCATCTCATCAGCTTTCTCAAGAATGACCTTCAGATAATCCGGCGTGCCCGCATAGGCTGTGCAGCCAATATCTGCGGCAGCGCGCACCTGCAGCTCGGTTTGCCCCGTCCCGGCAGGCAGCACTTTGGCTCCCACAGCACGCGCGCCATTTTCAAACATCATGCCCGCAGGCGTCAGGTGGTAGCCAAAGCAATTCTGCACAATATCATCGCGCCCAATGCCTGCCGCATGCAGAAACCGCCCGAAGCGCCACCAATCCTCACTGACGCCACCGGGTTCGTAAATCGGCCCAGGTGACTGAAAGACATGTGCATACTCCCCCAAGTTGACGCCCCCGAAAGGCGGTTGTTCGGCCTGCCACTCAGACAAGGTCGATTTGCGCAACACCGGCACCTGCTGCAAATCCGCCAAAGATGTCACGGCGCCGATCGGAAAACAGGAGCCCGGACCGGCCTGCACGCGCGCCACCTGCGCCTGCAATTGCGCCAGTTGATCGGCCTCCCGCGCATCCGCGCTGCGTGTCTCCAATTCGTCAAAATAGCTCATAGTGGCCTCGGTTTCATCTTGGCAAAAATATGCAAATCCGCATCAACTCAACCAGCGCTTGCGTCGCCTGTAAGAGCGCACATCGCGAAAGGATTTCCGCCCTTCTTCCGAAACCCCGAGATAGAATTCCTTCACATCCGGGTTCTCGCGCAACTCCGCCGCCGGACCATCCATCACCACGCGGCCAGATTCCAGAATGTAGCCGTAATGCGCAAAGCGCAGGGCGACATTGGTGTTCTGCTCAGCCAGCAGGAAGGACACGCCTTCTTTTTCATTCAGCGATTTCACGATCCCGAAGATCTCTTCCACCAGTTGCGGCGCCAGCCCCATTGAGGGCTCATCAAGCAAGATCGTCTCTGGCCGCGCCATCATCGCGCGCCCAATCGCGCACATTTGCTGCTCCCCACCGGAGGTATAGCCCGCCTGAGACGTCCTGCGCTCTTTCAGACGCGGGAAGTAGCTATAGACCTTTTCAAGATCAGCCGCGATTGCGCCACGCCCGTCACCGCGCGTGTAAGCCCCTGTCATCAGGTTTTCCTCAACAGTGAGATGCTCAAAGCAATGCCGCCCTTCCATCACTTGAATCACGCCACGCTTGACCATCTCGGCCGGGTCCAGCCCCGCCACGCTTTCCCCCCGGTAGGAGATCGCGCCCTTTGTCACCTCGCCACGTTCCGAATGCAGCAGATTTGACACAGCCTTCAAGGTTGTTGTCTTACCAGCCCCGTTGCCCCCCAAAAGCGCTGTGATGCCGCCTTCCGCCACTTTCAATGAGACCCCTTTGAGGACCAAGATGACGTGGTTGTAAATCACCTCGATATTGTTGACCTCAAGCAGCGTCTCTGTCTTTGCCCCGTCCAACATCTCTACGATCCTCTCTTAAAACTCTCTGGCCAACGCACGTACGGCACGTGGCCCCAGCCAGGGGATATCTCCGCGCAATGCCAAAGCCTCGCCGCGCTCATAAAGTGCGCGGGTGACACATGCCGAGGACACGCTGCCTATATCCGGGCAACCCAGCTCCTCGAAATCCGGCGCTTTCACCGCGCGCAACCGCCAACCTGCGCGCTCTGCCACATCCACAGTCCGCAACAATGAATTACGCATCCCTTCATCAATCACGAGGTCGATATTGCGCTCTGCAAGATCGGCCAGCTTGGTGCCCGTTTTGACCTCACGGACGCGCAAGTCGTCATTGATCAGCAAATACGCAGTCACTCTCAATTCGACATTCAAAAGGTTGGCCCCCTCGCGCAATCCGCGGGAAACGCCATCCAAAAAAATATGTTCCCGCACACCCGCGTCGGTATACAGCTGCCCATTGATCCGGCGCGGTGGGAAGAATCCCGGAATGGCGCTCGTGGCCAGAACAGCTTCGGTGATGCAATCGCGTTTCACCTCCAGCGGCAGGTCTTCATCAGCGGCCAGCCCGCCCACATCAAGCAATGCAAACCGACCCGTATCGATATTCGTGGCACCGATGATCAACTCGTTTTCGGCGAGCCAGCGGGAACCAATATCATTGATCAAAGCGGCATCAATCGCATCACGCACGCGGGCTTCCAGCGGTTTGACATCAAAGAGCGCATTGGCTGAGAGCAATTCCAACAGCCCGCGTTCCCGCACGAGATCACTATCATTCACGTCCGTATTCAAGCGCAGCCGGTCGTCATATTGCGGCCCGGCAAAGACAATCGGCGCGATCAACCCACCAGCGCTGGCCCCCGTGACCACGTTGAAATCCGGCCGCGTGCCCGCCTTGGTCCAGCCCGCCAGAAATCCACTGGAAAAGGCCCCGTACTGCCCGCCCGTGGACAACGCCAACAGGTTCAGGTTGACGGTTTGCCGCCGCGGCGCGCGCCGCGCAGGGGCGGCTCCATCGCCAAGGATCAATGCTTCTTCAAGGGGCGCCGCCTCGCCTTGAAGAACCCGCAGCATCATCCCGCCCAACGCGTCATTCATGCTCTCAGAAGGGGCAGCACCTTGCGTGACCAGCGCCGCCGAAGGGGTCGTCGCATGGGTCAGTCCAACACACATGTTATCCGCCACTGGCCCACCCGCACAGGCACCAAGCCCCATGGCGAGGGCCAAAACGGATAGAGGATGCCAGACAGATTTCATCCAAGGTTTCCCGAATTCAAGATACCCCTCCGGACCGCGAACGTCACAGACCGGAGGGGGCATTACCTTACTGGCAGCTCATCTCGATGTTGTTCTCAGCCGCGTAAGCTTCGGAATCCGCCATGATCAGCGGGTTCACAACATCTCCATCCGCCGGCGCGAAATCAGAGATCAGCGACCATTTCGCCGCGCCAGCATCCCACTGTGCGACCGCGACATTGCCCGGGCCGCCATGGTTTTCACAGCTCACCTCGAACTCAGGCCCAAAGCCTGGCAGACCAGCGGCGGCCATGCGCGCCTCGTCGATCTTCAAAGCTTCCATCGCATCACGCATATCCGCCGCGGTGATATTCGCGTTTCCAGATGCCGCTTGAGCATCCTTGGCTGCTTCTGCCGCAAGGAAGGCCGCATAGAGGCCCCGGTTATAAAGAACTGTGCCAACCTGATCGCCTGCTCCAGCCGCTTTGCCCGCATCGACAACATATTTTTGGATGTCCGCAAAGACCGGGAAGTCTGACCCCACATTGTGGAAGGCAAGCGCTTTGTAGCCATTCGCACCGTCACCTGCCGGGATCACGTCATTCTCTGAGCCGGACCACCAGATGCCCATGAAGTTTTCCATCGGGAAACGGATGTTGGCCGCTTCCTGAACCGCAACCTGATTCATCACGCCCCAGCCCCAGAACAGAACGTAATCGGGGCGCTCGCGGCGGATTTGCAGCCATTGCGACTTCTGCTCCTGACCCGGATAGTCAATCGCAATCGTGCTCAGCTCAAACCCGTGCTTTTCAGACAGCGCGGTTAGCGTCGGGATCGGTTCCTTGCCATACGCGCCGTTGAAATGCAGCAATGTGATTTTCTTGCCGTCCAGCGAGCCACCGTTGAGATCAAGGAAGTGGTTCACCCCGGCAGAGGCGCCGTCCCAGTAGTTGACGGGATAGTTAAACGTATGGCTGAACACTTTGCCATTCTTGGCTGATGTCCGGCCATAGCCCATCGTGTGAAGCGGAATACCATCAGCGGCTGATTTCGGGATCAGCTGATAGGTGATACCGGTCGAGAGCGGTTGATAGACCAATGCACCCTCAGATTTTGTGGCCTCGTAACACTCGACACCCTTCTCCGTGTTATACGCCGTCTCACATTCGATGACCTTCGCCATCTCACCGCCGATGCCACCATCTCGCTCATTGAGCAACGTGAAGTAATCCGCGTACCCATCCGCGAACGGAATGCCACCTGCCGCGAAAGGCCCGGTACGATAAGACAGCGACGGAAACACGAGGTCCGCCATCACCGGCGAGGCAGCCATCACGGCGGCCACTGACATGCTAAGTAGTTTCATTCTCTTAATCCTCCCATTGGATTTCTTGAATAATGGACGAGTGCCTCCCCGCCTCGGTTTGATTAATGTGGAAACGGCCAAAGCCGTAATTTCTCCTTCGCCAATCGCCACAGCTGCGCCAACCCATGCGGCTCAAGGATCAGGAACATGATGATCAACCCACCAACGATCACCAGCTGAAAATGCGCCGCCAAATCCGTTGGCCAGCCAAGCCCCACGACCAGCACGTTCTTCAACAGCACCGGTAACAGCACCATAAACGCCGCACCCGCGAATGATCCGAAGATCGACCCCAGCCCGCCAATGATAATCATGAAGAGCACGATAAACGACTTGTCGATCCCGAAACTGTCGCCCGCTTCCGCAGCCCCCAGATAGACCGCGAAGAACAAGGCGCCTGCAATACCCACAAAAAAGCCCGAGACCATGAAGGCCGTCAGCTTCGCCTTCATCGGGTTCACGCCGATAATCTCAGCCGCGATATCCATGTCACGAATGGCCATCCATTTCCGCCCAACCGAGCCGCGCGTCAGGTTCCGCGCCACAACCGCGCAGATCGTGCAGAAGACCAGACAAATCAGGTATTTCGCCCAGGCTTCTGTATTCGGACCGGTCACAATCACCCCCAAGACCGAGCGTTCAGGCGCAGAAATCTGCCCAGAAGCCGAGTAATTGTAGAACCACGAGACTTTGTTAAACAGCCAGACAAAGAAGAACTGCGCCGCCAGCGTGGCCACCGCCAGATAAAACCCTTTGATCCTGAGCGACGGCAGCCCGAACACAGTGGCCACCGCCGCCGTGATACCACCCGCGAGGATCACATGGATCACGATGGAAATCTCTGGAAAACCCGTCATCAGCTTGTAGCAAGCATAGGCCCCCACAGCCATGAACCCGCCGGTGCCCAATGAGACTTGCCCACAATAGCCCGTCAGAATGTTCAACCCGATCGCCGCAATCGCATAGATCAGAAACGGCACAAACACCGCATTGGCCCAATAATCATTGATCACAAACGGGATGACCAGAAACGCCACGGCCAAAACCGCGTAATAGCGATACCGGTCAAACTTGATCGGAAAGGTCTGACTGTCCTGCGGATAAGTCGTCGAGAAATCGCCCGCCTCACGATAAAACATCACTCGGACCTTTCATATTGCAACGCAATCGCGACCAGAGCCGCCAACCCAGTGTAGAAGAAGAAGTTATCAACGCTGAAAACATAGGCTCTCGCGGCAATTATGCGTTGCCCCGGAATGTCATTCGCACCCAAAAGCGTCATCTCTATCGTCGCGTGAGTGTTCAGAAGTTCGAGCAGGGCAGATACAACCCCATACGCAAAAATGGCCACGGGGGTTGCACGAAAAATCGGCATCAACCTATCCATGAACCACACTCCCGACTTCGTTTTGGCAAAAATACTCACGCGAAGGTCTCGGGCGGGCGGGTCTCGTCGCGCGCAGCAAGACGGGGTCGCTCGCCGGAGACATTTCAAACACGTTCAATGATCTTCTCCCCAAACAACCCCTGCGGTCGGAAGACCAGAAACAGCAATGCCAGCACATAGGCGAACCAATTCTCCGTGGCACCGCCCACCATCGGCCCGATCAAAAACTCGAACAGCTTCTCACCGACCCCGATGATCAAACCGCCGACAATAGCCCCCGGGATCGAGGTAAAGCCCCCCAGCATCAGCACCGGCAAAGCCTTCAAGGCAATCAGCGACAGCGAGAACTGCACACCGGACTTTGCGCCCCACATGATGCCCGCGACCAAAGCCACGAAGCCCGCAATCGACCAGACCAGCACCCAGATAAAATTCAGCGAAATCCCAACGCTCAACGCCGCCTGATGGTCATCCGCCACCGCCCGCAAAGCGCGCCCCTGTTTGGTATATTGCGAAAACGCAATTAGCCCCGCCACCAGAACAATCGCCACCAACGTCGCCGAGATATCCAGATTATCAATGAAGAACCCGTACCCAAACGCCTCCAGAGTTGTGATATCAATCCAGTCATTGATCCCCTGCGGCAGACCGACATCGAGCTTCTTAATCTCCGAGCCCCACATCAAATCGCCTACACCTTCTAGGAAATAGGCCAGCCCAATCGTCGCCATGAACAACAAAATCGGTTCCTGATTGACGAGATGGCGAAACACGAAACGCTGCACCATCCACGCAAAAACCACCATCACGATCACTGTGATGGCAATCGCCAAAAGCGCCGGGACCTCCCACCCGAAATGGTGGATCTTCGTTCCGAAAATCGCATTGATCAGATGCGCAAACGGCACCTGCCCTTCCATGATCCCCACCAGCGTCAGCGCCGCAAACAGCGCCATAACGCCCTGCGCATAGTTGAATATGCCCGAAGCTTTGAAAATCAGCACAAAGCCCAACGCAACCAGCGCATAAAGCACGCCAGCCATCAGCCCGTTCAGCGTCACTTCCATCGCAAAGAGAAGTTGGTCTGGCATTATGCGCCCCCCCGATCACTCAACATCCAAGAACATCCCCAATTTTTGCCTGCTCAAGCGCGACGCCAGACAGTGTTCTGTCAGCTGCAAAAACTCCCTCGGGCAACTCGCTCACAAAGCCGGTAAAATGACCCGTGCTCTCATCGTCCCAGCTGGCGGCCAAGCGCGCAGCGTTATCGCCAGAGATCGTCTTGTGGCGATCAAATCCCGTCTGGCGAACCAGTGGCGACAAGATGAGCCTATGCTTCAACATTCACCTCCATGACCCAGACCTGTGCTTGCACAGTGCCGTCTGCGGGCAGAAAATGAACTTCAATGCGCGGTTCCCGCCACTCTGTGCTCTGCACTGCCGACGGGCCCTCCTGTGCGTAGCGCCCGCTGGTCTGAGCAACGTCCGCCCAAGCGCGATATCCCGATGCCAGAGCGTCGGCATGTGCATCAGCAACAAAAAGCGTGCAGTTGGTCAGCCCGTCTCGCTCACCCACAGCGAGGCTCCAGCCCCCTCTCCGGTTTTCCCAGAACCGCCCTCCATCAATTTTTGCACCAACGGCGAGCCCCTCTGTGATCGGCGGCGACACGGTTTCCAATGGCACCAGACACCGACGCTCGAACTCTTCCCAGACCCCGGCCTGCCCGCCCGTGGCGGCAAGCGCAGGCAATGCAAAGGCCAGTGCAAAGGTGGCAAAGAGGTTACGAGTCAAGGTCGGTCTCCCTAGCTAAGAACACGTATCCACCCAACTCCGACAAATCGCCAAATGCTACAGACAAGACCGGTTCACGCCAAATATCGCTATACCAAATTTTCAACCCATCTTCGTCGGCTTGTCGAACATAGGGGAAGTCTGACCCGATCAAACTCACCCGTGCACTTTCACCAAGTTGATCAACGTCACCGCTGCGGACGACAAGAAAGCATTCATCTACTCGGTCAGGATTCTGGCTTATCAACATGATAAATCCGTCCAATCCCCTTGGGTCGCCCTCTTGGTAGTGCCCAAAGGTAACCTCAAGGTCCGGATCAACTTTCGCGTTGGACCTAGTCGTGACAATCAGACCGGTTAGGTCTGGTGCGGAGAAATCCATCATCGGCATCAAACACCGACGCTCGAATTCTTCCCAGGCCCCGGCTTGCGCACCGGTGGCGGCCAGCGCCAGGCCGATCAGGGGTCCTACAAACCTCCTACCGGTCTCATACGCGACTCCGACGCCCAATTTCCGGAGCACCTCAGTCATGGCTGACCCCCAGATACGCATCAATCACCTCTTGATTGTTGCGCACCTCCTCTGGTGTCCCGTCCCCGATCTTGCGGCCGTAATCCATGACGACGACCCGGTCCGACAGGTCCATGACGACGCCCATATCATGCTCAATCAACGCAATCGTAGTGCCGAACTCATCATTCACATCGAGGATGAAGCGCGACATATCTTCCTTCTCCTCAACATTCATCCCCGCCATCGGCTCATCCAACAACAGCAGTTTCGGCTCAGCCGCCAGTGCTCGCGCCAGTTCCACCCGCTTCTTCAAACCATATGGCAGGCGCCCCACCGGCGTTTTGCGGATCGCCTGAATTTCCAGAAAATCAATAATCTTCTCAACGACTTCCCGATTTTCAACCTCTTCCTGCTCTGCTTTGCCCTTCCAGAAAGACTGTGCAATGAGACCCGTCTTCATATGGGTCAACCGGCCCGTCATCACATTGTCCAGAACACTCATCCCATTGAACAACGCAATGTTCTGGAAGGTCCGCGCAATCCCCTGATGCGCCACCTGATAGGGCTTCATCGCAGGCCGTTTCGCGCCACGGAACCAGACCTCACCCTCCTGCGGATGATAAAAGCCCGAAATCACATTCAGCATCGAGGATTTACCAGCGCCGTTCGGCCCGATAATCGCGCGGATCTCACCCTCATGTATGTCGAAAGAGATGTCCTTGATCGCCACCACTCCGCCAAAGCGCAACGTGATATGCTTCATCTCCATCAGCGTGCCGCCGATCTGGCGCCCATCCGCCGTCACATAATTGCCTGCCATCATATCTTTCATCGCGCATCCTCAAGGGAGGGTGGGCGGGGCGAAGGTGAAACCGAGCGTCGCACCATCATTCCGCAGCCATCTTGACCGGCGCCTGCACGGCAACATCACGCAATTCCAACGTCGCCTTGATCGCCCCCTTGCGCCCGTCCTCATACGTCACTTCCGTCTCGGTAGAGACCGTGTTCGACCCGTCATAAAGTGCTGCAATAAGGTCCGCATATTTCTCCTCAATGATCCGCCGCCGCACTTTCAGGGTCCGGGTCAGCTCGCCATCATCGGCATCAAGCTGCTTATGCAACACTAAGAATCGATGTATCTGGCAGCCCGCCAGCATCGGGTCCTGCGCGACGGAGGCATTCACCTCCTCGACGTGGCCCTGAATGGTCGCGAGCACCTGTGGATGCCCCGCCAATTCCTGATAGGACGCATAGGCGATATTGTTGCGCTCCGCCCAATTGCCGACCGCAGTCAAATCAATATTGATGAAGGCTGCGCAGCGGTCCCGGCCGTTTCCAAAGACCACCGCTTCCAGAATATTGGGGAAGAATTTCAGCTTATTTTCAACATATTTCGGCGCAAAAAGCGAGCCATCGGCCATTTTTCCCACGTCCTTTGCGCGATCAATGATCCGCAAATGACCAGAGCCTTCCTCAATGAACCCCGCATCACCCGTCGCGACCCAGCCTTCGGCGTCTTTCGTATCCGCCGTGCTATCCGCATTTTTGAAATACTCCACGAACACACCGGGGGAGCGATAGAACACCTCCCCGCTTTCCGCGATTTTCAACTCCACGCCCGGTGACGCGACACCCACCGTGTCAGACCGCACCTCTCCATCAGGTTGCTGGGTGATAAACACGCAAGCTTCCGTCTGGCCGTAAAGCTGTTTCAGATTGATCCCCAAAGAGCGGTAAAAGTCGAATATCTCCGGCCCGATGGCCTCCCCCGCCGTGTAGCCGACGCGCACGCGACTGAACCCGAGCGTATTTTTTAATGGCCCATAGACCATCAGCTCGCCCAGCCGGTATTTCAACCGGTCCCCGAAACTGACCTCATTCCCGTCGAGTATATCAGGGCCCACCTTCTTGGCATGCGCCATGAAGTGATGAAACAGCCGTTGTTTGAACCGGCCTGCATCCTCCATGCGGATCATCACATTGGTCAGCTGGTTTTCAAAGACGCGCGGCGGCGCGAAATAGTAAGTCGGCCCGATCTCGCGCAGATCATGATGCATCGTATCCGGGCTTTCGGGGCAGTTGACACAGAACCCCGTCCAATAGGCCTGCCCGATGGAGAAGATGAAATCGCCGACCCAGGCCATCGGCAGATAGGCCAGAATCTCATCACCGGCACGCAGGTCATCAAACTCAGAGGAATTTTTTGACGTCTCGATCACATTGCGGTTCGACAGCACCACACCTTTGGGTCGGCCCGTCGTCCCGGAGGTGTAGAGCATCACACAAGTGGTCTCATAGTCCTGACGGCCTGCGCGCGCAGTCAGTTCGGCCTCATGACTGGCGCGTGCGGCAAGCCCCGCATGCTGCAAATCCTGAAACTTCGTGAGCGCCGAATGATCATATTTCCGCAACCCCCGCGGATCGAGATAGACGATATGTTCCATCCCCGGCAGCTTGTCTTTGACATCAATGACCTTGTCGACCTGCTCCTGATCCTGCGCGATGACAAAGCGCGCGCCGCAATGATCCAGCACATAGGCGATCTCGTCCGCGACAGCGTCCTGATAGAGCGGGACAGGCACCGCCCCGCATTTTTGCGCGGCCACCATCGACCAATAGAAATACGGCCGATTGCGGCCGATGATGGCGACGTGATCGCCTTCCGCGATGCCCAGCGTCATCAGCCCCAGTGCGAGCGCTTCGATCTCTTCCGCCGTGTCTGACCAACTCCAGCTTTGCCAGATACCAAACTCTTTCTCACGATAGGCAGGCTGCGCGCCATGCTGTGCCACATTGCGTGCCAAAAGCTCAGGAATGGTCTTCAGACCGGTTTCAGATGATGCCACGCTGTCCTCCCAGATCACGTCAGCCTTCCTTAGCGAGAGCAAACATCTATCCCGCGCCGTCATACTGTGCGCCCAGATGCCCTCACGTCAAACATATTTTTTGAACATACGTTCATTTAATTCAAGACACCAACAAATGACGCCGCAACAAATCTCTGCTACGTTCAAATGATGGATATTATTGCACTTGGATTTTACGCAGTTGTCTGCGGCGCGCTCAGCTTCTTCGCGCCGAGTTTGGGCACACCTTTACTCCGCTTTGGAATCGGCGCCGTTGTGGGAATCGTCGCGGCCACCGCTTTGCCACTTCTTCGCGGGGCGGTTGGCGCATATTAGACGCCAACCTGAAGCTGCATTATTCCGCCGCAACCGCCTGTATCGGCTTTTCCACGCGGACTGCAGAGAATTTGAACTCAGGGATCTTTCCATACGGATCCAGGGCCGAGTTGGTCAGGATGTTCGCTGCCGCCTCGACATAGGCAAAGGGCAGGAACACGTTATCTTCCGAGACCGCCCGGTCCGCACGTGCCATCACCGTGACTGATCCGCGCCGTGTCGTCAGCTGAATCATGCCGCCGGGCTCCACGCCCAGCTTGCGCAGGGTCTTTGGATGCAAGGAGCAATTCGCTTCAGGCTCCAGCCCGTCCAGCACAGTCGCACGGCGCGTCATTGAGCCTGTGTGCCAATGCTCCAGCTGCCGTCCGGTGATCAGAATGAACGGATATTCCGTATCTGGGCTCTCATCGGGCGCAATCACATTGGCAGGTGTGAATCGCGCGCGGCCTTCCTGACGAGGGAACCCATCGCCAAACACGATTGGCTGGCCGGGATCTTCGGGGCTGAGCGATGGATAGGTCACAGCCTCCCCTTCCAGACGTTCCCACGTGATGTTGTTGAGCGAGCCCATGTTCATCTTCATTTCCGCGAACACTTCGCGCGGATGGGTATAGGTCCAGTTCAGACCCAGCCGTTTCGCCAATTCTGTCTCGATCCACCAGTCTTCCTTCGCCTCACCCGGAGGCGAAACAGCAGGCCGTCCCATCTGCACCTGACGGTTCGTATTCGTCACCGTGCCGGTCTTTTCAGACCACGCGCTGGCAGGCAGGATCACATCAGCATAGTTCGCGGTTTCGGTCAGGAAGATATCCTGTACGACCAGATGGTCGAGCTTCGCCAAAGCGTGGCGTGCGTGATCGACATCCGGATCAGACATGGCCGGGTTTTCGCCCAGAATATACATGCCCTTGATCTCGTCGTTATGGATTGCATCCATAATCTCGACGACGGTCAGCCCCTTCTCGTTGGAGAAGTCTTCCGTGCCCCAAACATCCGTGAACGCAGAACGCACCCCATCATCGGTCACCGACTGATAATCCGGCAGGAACATCGGGATCAGACCGGCATCCGAGGCGCCTTGCACATTGTTCTGGCCCCGTAGCGGGTGCAACCCGGTTCCGGGACGCCCGATATGGCCGCACATCAACGCCAGAGAGATCAGGCATCGGGAGTTATCCGTCCCGTGGATGTGCTGCGACACGCCCATCCCCCAGAAGATCATGCCTGCTTTGGCACCTGCAAAAGTGCGCGCCACATCGCGCAGCATGTCGGGTTCAATACCGCAAATCTTCGACATTTTTTCAGGCGTGAACGCGCCCAGATGGGCCTTCATCTCATCCCAGTTTTCCGTGTAGCCCGCGATATACTGCTCGTCATATAGGTTCTCTTCCACGATCACGTTCATGATCGCATTGAGCATGGAGACATCTGCGCCGGGGCGGAATTGCAGCATGTGGCTTGCGTAGCGCTTCAAGCCGTGGCCGCGCGGGTCCATCACGATCAACTGGCCGCCGCGTTTGGTGAATTGTTTGAAATAGGTCGCAGCAACCGGGTGATTTTCCAGCGGGTTACACCCGATCACAACCGCAACATCAGCGTTTTCAATCTCGTTGAAGGTCGCAGTCACAGCGCCGGAGCCCACGTTCTCAAGCAAGGCGGACACCGATGACGCATGACAGAGCCGCGTGCAGTGATCGACATTGTTATGGCGGAAGGCCTGACGGATCAGCTTCTGGAACAGATAGGCTTCCTCGTTGGAACATTTCGCAGAGCCAAAGCCCGCAATCTCACGCCCACGGCCTTTCATGCCATTCGCGGCAAAATCCAAAGCCTCGTCCCATGAGGCCTCCCGGAAATGCGTGGATAGATCGGCGGGGTCCACATTCAACCCCTTTGCAGGCGCATCCTCCCGGCGGATCAGCGGCTTGGTCAGACGGTGGCTATGGGCCACGTAGTCAAAGCCGAAGCGCCCTTTGACACAAAGGCGATTTTCATTCGCCGGACCGTCAATGCCGTCAACCCAGGCAATCTTGTCATCCTTGATCTTGTAGGACAGCTGGCATCCGACGCCGCAATACGGGCAGACCGATTTCACTTCGCGGTCGTAATCCCTGCTGTCGCCCTGATGATTCTCATCCAGCGCGCTTGACGGCATCAAGGCCCCGGTTGGACATGCCTGAACGCATTCGCCACACGCCACACAGGAGGACGCGCCCATCGGGTCGTCCATATCAAACACAGGATAAGAATCATGGCCACGACCGGCCATGCCGATCACATCATTGACCTGCACTTCGCGGCAAGCGCGCACACATAGACCACAGGAAATGCAGGCATCCAGATTGACGCTCATCGCCACATGGCTGTCATCGAGAAGCGGCACACGCTCTTTCTCAAGCTCGGGCAACCGGCTTGCATCTACGCCTTGCGCTTCGGCCATGTCCCAAAGATGCGAGGACTTGTCATGCGCCACGTCCCGCTCAGGCTGGTCGGCGACGAGCATCTCCATCACCATCCGGCGTGCATTGGTCTCCCGCTCGCCCTGAGAACTGACCACCATCCCTGCGGATGGCTCACGGATGCAGGAGGCCGCGAGCGTCCGCTCCCCCTCAATTCCGACCATGCAGGCCCGGCAATTGCCGTCGCTGCGATAGCCTTTTTCATCCTTGTGACACAGATGCGGAATCTTGGTGCCAACACGTTTGGCAACCTCCCAAATGGTCTCGCCTCGCTCGGCTTCGACCTCTTGGCCATCCAATGTAAATTTGATCGTGTCAGACATGATGCAGGTCTCCTTGCATGCATTTGTACACTAAAAATGCATTTCATTCAGCCTGCCACACGCGACGCGAAGGCGATGATTTGCGGCGTGTTACTTGCCGAAGAGACGGAAATAGAGGGAATCAGGCAGGAACTGACTGCCCCGAAACACCAGACTGAACAGAGTCGGAAAGCTGCGTTTAAACCCCCCAAAACGCATGTGCTGATACATGATTTCAGCGGCCTCATGGGGCTCCATGATAAAGGGCATGTTGAAGTCGTTTTTGTCGGTCAGCTGCGTCTTGATGAAGCCCGGATTGGCAACCTGCACGTCCACGCCTGTCTTGCGCAGATCGCATTCCATACATTCCGCCAGGCTCATCGCTGCCGCCTTGGAGGCGGTGTAGCCGATAGAACTGGGCAGGCCCCTGAAACCCGTCAAAGAAGACGTAATCACGATATGGCCTGTGTCTTTCGCAACCATTGCAGGCACCACATGGCCCAAGACCCGCGTCATGCCGGTGAAGTTTATATCCACCATCGCATTGACCTGCTCGGCATCCCAATCCTGCGCATCCATCGGCCAGTACACACCGGCGAGATGCACGTAACCATCCACCTCGCCCACCTCCAAGGCCGCGCGGGCGACATCGTCCGCATCGCTGACATCAATCGTCACGTAAGACGACTTGCCACCAATATCGGCAACGACCTTTTGCAGCGCTTCTTCGCCGCGGGCCGAGACGACCACCTCAGCGCCATCTGCCGCCAAGCGATGCGCCAAGGCTTCGCCCAGCCCGGCAGAGGCGCCGACCAGCCAGTATCTTTTGCCCGCGAAAGACCTCATGCCGCTTGCTTCGCGCCCACATCAACTTTGCGCATGGTCGCGACCAGTTCAGCCACTTTGAAGCCGAATTTGCGGAACTGACTGCGGTTCATGATCGTGCCGTTCTCAACCAGATACATCCAATCGACCGCATCCAGCACATGGCCGCCGGCTTTCTCATCCAGTTTCAAGCGGTATTTCAACTGCAACGCGTGGCCTTTCGCCATACCCTGCCCTTCGCCCACAACATCCGGCGCCGTCGCCTTGACAGAGCCATCATTGCCCAGCCGCAGCGTCCAGCAGCGATCCTGCCTAGAGCCGTCATGATATGTAAATTTCTCCGTCATCGTGCCGGTGTTGCCGTCCCACGTGACATTCATATCCGCCACAAAGCGGGAGGTCACACGGCCCGTCGGCCCATACAGCACCCCTTCGCACAGGATCGGACCGTTAAGATGATGGCGCAGATCCAAGGTCGGACCGTCCGCATTATAGTCGTCAGGATGCTGCGCAATAAACGTCATCTTCTGACGTCTCAGATAGGCAACAGCGCCCACGGCGCCTGCGCCAAGTATTATAAAAATCAGGTATTCCATGTCTTCACTCCTCCAAAGGGGTGGCGGCCAAAAGGCCGATGGCTACGAGTTTCAAGAGGCACGGCACCAACGCATAGAGCAGCGTTAAGGTACTGAGCGCGGAAGCCGGGTTATCAGTGGTCCCTGAACTGAATCCGGCGAGCTGCAAAATGGGCAGCAACACAGCCGCCGCGAAGGCGAGTGTGAATTTCGAGACGAGCGACCACAGGCCGAACCCCTGTCCCCCATTCGGGGACACACGGGCCATGCGGCGCGCGAACATTGCGGGCAGTAGCGTCAGATCGGCGCCGATTGTGGCCCCTGATAGCACGCAAATGATTGCGAAAAGCCAAACGTCACCTTCGCCCAGCGCCAAAACGCAGGCGAAAGAGGCGATTGCCAGCCCCATCGCCGACAAAAGCGCTTTCTTTGGACCGATCCGATCCGACAGCTGCGCCCAAAACGGGCTTGAGGCGGCAGCGGCAAGGAAAAAGAGCACCAGCAAAGGCCCCTCCCATCCCGGCGCGCCGAGGCGGCTTTCGACATAAAACAAAAACAGCGTGGAAGACACCGCCAAGGGCGTCGCGTTGATCAGCGCGAGGATCAGCAAGCGCCGCGCAACGCCGTCGCTCAGGATCGCACGGATCGGCGTCGGCTCTTGCGTGCCCCCGCCTGTCCATTCCGGCGTCATCCAGACCAGCGCGGCCAGCACAAACAGGCAAAACGACACCGCGAAAATCGCAAAAGGTGCATCGACGACCGGCTGCAATGCGCTCGGTGCAACAGCTGCCGCGCAAACGCCCAGAAGCGCGCCGGTTTCGCGCCATGCGGCCAACCGCGTGTGGCCACCCGACAGCCCTGAGGCTTTTGTGACGCCCTCCGCGTAGAAGTTGATCGTCATGAAGCTGAAAGCGGTAAACAGCCCCGTGATCATCAGCCCGAACCACAGAACGGCCGAGACCGGCGGCTCCACCGCAAACAGGCCGTACATGGACCCCGCCAACACCAGCCCGCCCAGCCAAACGGCCCAGACGCGCAGCTTGCCCAAGCGCTCGCTGATCCAGCCCAGAACCGGGTCCTGCACCACATCGAACAATCGCAATCCGAACAGCACCGCGCCCAGCAATGTCAGGCTGATCCCGTATGTGTCGGCATAGTATTTCGGCGCATAGATATAGATCGGCAGGCCCGCGCCGGACAGCACCGCACCAAAGAGCGACCAAGCCGGAAGGCGCGCAGAAGGCAAAGCAATAGCGCTCATCGCGACACCTCCTCGGACGGAGGGGTCGGACGGGTGCGGAACATCGCCCCTTTCCACCAGAGTTTCAGCGCCTGCCAATGGATCAGCCCGAGCACACGGCGCGACCCGAACGGACGGCGCAAACAGGCTTTCAGAATGGATCCATTCGTCAAAGCCTGCCGCTTGCCGGTCAGCGTCGCCAAAAGCCCGTGTTCGGCCGCATTGTAATCGATCCAAATCCCGATCTTGTCGTCGCGAATGTCGAAACGGAAAGCATAGCCTCCTTCAACCGGCTGGAACGGCGACACGTAGAAAATCTTGCTGGCCGTCAGCGTATCGGACGCCGCAATCACGCGGCCATCTTCATGCGCACACAGATAGGAATGCCGGTCGCCATAGGTGTTGGAGACTTCCGGCACCACGACCCGCAAGCCGCCTTCCGCATCAAAGCCCAGCCAGAACGACACCGGATTGAACACGTGACCCAGCACACGCGGCTGCGCCAGCAGGGCCACCCGCGCGACACCTGAAATACCATGCGCCGCAAGCACCTCCCGAAACCAAGCCGCACCGCGTCCCGCTTTGGGCGCACCGCCGTGATCAAGGTCCCACAAAGAGGCCAGATTGCCCCCATTACGCGAGAACAGCGCAGGCCCTGCGACATCCGCCTCCGGATCAAACATCACGTAATCCACGCCGTAAGAGAACGCGTTTTCAACGCTGCCCTTCCGCCCGTGGAACGTGGTTCCTGCGATATGGTGGATCTCGCTCAAGCCGCGACCTGCCCCAGATTGCCATTCAAAATGGCATCGGCCACATCAACCGCGCTCGACAGCCCGTCCTCGTGGAAACCGTTCTTCATCCACGCACCACAGAACCACGTCCGGTTTGTGCCATTCATCGCAGCGATTTGCTTCTGCGCTTTCAGCGCCGCGATATCAAAGACCGGATGCATGAAAAGCTTGGTGTCATAGATCAGGTCTTCGCGAATGCTGCGCGTCGAATTCAGCGTGACAAACATCTGGTCATCCTGCGGGATCGGCTGCAGGGAGTTCATCCAATAAGTCAGATCAATCTCATTGCGCGCACCCTGTTTATCCTCGCAATAGGTCCAGCTGGCCCAGACCTTCTTGCGCTTGGGCATCAGGCTCGCATCCGCATGTAACACGGCCGTATTCGGCTGATAACGCACAGCGCCCAAGGCTGCTTGCTCCTCAGGCGATGCGTCACTCAGCATTGCCAGCGACTGATCGGAATGGCTGGCAAAAACGACCTCGTCAAATTGCTCCGCCACACCGCCCACGGGCGTGACCTGCACACCCAACAACTCACGTGATACGCCCTGAACAGGGGCACCAAGGCGGATATCTACGCCATTCGAGGTCAGGCGCGCGGCCAACCGTTGCACATATTGCTCCGAGCCGCCTTTGACCGTGTACCATTGGTGTTGATCATAATAACCGGTCAAACCGTGGTTCTTGAGAAACCGCACCAGGGCTTGCGCTGGGAAATCCAGCATCCGTTCCAGCGGGGTGGACCAGATCGCGCCGGTCAGCGGCAACAGATAGTGATCGCGGAACCATTTTCCGGTCCCAAGCACAGCCAGAAAATCACCGATGGACACATCAGAACTCTCCGCGAGGCTCGGCGCTTTCGCATTGAACCGCATGATATCGCGCAACATTTTCAGGAAGCGCGGGTCTGCGATATTCTTGCGCTGCGCGAAAATGGCATCGTAGCTCGCCAGCGCATATTCCAGCTTTCCACCCCCGATGGAGGCCCCGAAACTCATGTCGCTTTTCACAACTGGCACGTCAAGATCGGCAAACAGCTTCACGAGATGCGGGTAGTTGATCTCATTGTAAACGATGAAGCCAGTATCCACGGGCTGATCGCCACGCTTACCAGCCAGCACGGTGCGGGCATGACCGCCCAGACGCGGCTCCGCTTCAAACAAGGTGACCTGATGGTCGCGCGACAAAAGATGCGCTGCACCCATCCCCGCAATCCCGCCGCCTATCACAGCAATTCGTTTCGGCGCCACGGGGGCTATTTCAAAGGGCATTCAGGTCTCCAGCACGGTATTTGGTATTGATAGTCATACGGTTGCTCCTGCGGTTCGGATTAAAGAAGATAAAGTGATCCAGTCACGCAGCAGAGCCGTACTAGTTTCATGTTGAGCGAAATTGACACGACAGAGCCACCGGGTAGGGTGCTGCTGGACGCCAAAGCGTCCGCGCAGGTTTCCAACGCAACCCCGACGGCCAAACTGAAAAGTGTCTCGTCCAGCATGACCGAAGAAACACAGTGGATCGATTGCATGTCCCGCATCCACACCTCTCAGGATCGGGAGGCCTTTGCGGCGTTGTTCAATCATTTTGGACCTAGGGTGAAGGCGTTTTTGATGAAATCGGGCTCCAGCGCATCGATGGCAGAGGAATGCACGCAAGACGTCATGGTGACGCTCTGGCGTAAGGCGCATATGTTTGATCCCGCCCGTGCCTCTGTGTCGACATGGATTTTCACGATCGCCCGAAACCGCCGCATCGACCTGCTCCGCAAGGAACGGCGCCCTGAACCTGATGAACTGACATGGGGGCCAGAGGCAGAGCCCGAGCAAACTGACGTGATCGCACTGCAACAGGAAAGCGCAATTCTAAGCAAAGCATTGGCCGACCTGCCCGAAAAACAACGTAGCTTGATTCAGAAAGCCTATTTTGGCGACCTGACCCATTCAGAAATAGCCGAACAAACCGGTCTGCCCCTTGGCACGATCAAATCCCGAATTAGGTTGGCGCTGGAACGTTTGCGCCACGCAATGAAGTGAACAGTATGACAGATATCAGCCACCATCTCACGGACGAGCTCTTGCTGGGCTACGCCGCTGGCAGCCTTCCTGAAGCTTTCAACCTCGTGGTTGCCACCCATATTTCCCTCTGCGACGAATGCCGCGCGCGCCTAGGCGCCTATGAAGCCATCGGCGGTGCTATGCTGGAAGAAGTCGGCATGAATGCGGGCACAGCAGAACTGGCTATCGAGCTTGACGCTGTGCTGGCCGCCATTGATGCAGCACCCGCAGAGCCCCCAAAGCCCAAACGCGCCCCGGGTGTGTTTCCAACCGCGTTGCAAGACTATGTTGGCGGGGACCTTGAGGCTGTAAAATGGCGCGGCATCGGCATGGGCGTCAAACAGGCGATCCTGAAAACGTCGAACAAGGCCAGCGTGCGCCTGCTGCGCATCCCGGCCGGGACCGCGATGCCGGACCATGGCCATCACGGCACGGAATTGACCCTTGTGCTGCAAGGCGCGTTCAAAGACGAAAGTGACCGCTTCGCACGCGGCGATATCGAAATTGCGACCGAGGATGATCATCACACACCCATCGCCGATGATGGGCCGGATTGCATCTGCCTCGCCGCGACCGATGCTCCGCTGAAATTCCGCGGCCTTCTGCCCAAAATCGCCCAGCGGTTCGCCCGTATCTGATCTGCACCTTATGCGCCAGGACGCCCTCCGTAAGATGGAGGCGTTTGCCCCCCGCATGGGCAAACGCTACGCATCAGGCCGCAATTATGACCGCGGACCCGGCCAGCACAGTGCTGTGTCGACGCTGTCGCCATATATCCGCCGCCGCGTGATCACCGAACAGGAAGTCGTCGTCGCAGCGCTCAAGGCCCACGGGCCAGAGGCGGCTGAGAAATTCGTGCAGGAAGTCGTCTGGCGCGGCTATTTCAAAGGCTGGCTGGAACGCCGCCCTTCCATCTGGACCGCCTATCGCGACGGACTGACACAAGACCAATTCGCGCTCGATAAAGACCGCCGCCTGCGCAAAGCAGTGCACAATGCAGAAGCGGGCCAAACCGGGATAGACTGCTTCGACGCTTGGGCCGAAGAACTGGTGGAGACCGGTTACCTGCATAATCATGCTCGCATGTGGTTCGCCTCTATCTGGATTTTCACGCTGGAGCTGCCCTGGCGCCTTGGCGCGGATTTTTTCTACCGTAATCTGCTCGACGGGGATCCGGCCTCCAACACGCTCAGCTGGCGCTGGGTCGCGGGTCTGCATACGCGCGGCAAGGCCTACCCGGCAGAGGCGTGGAACATCGCCAAATTCACCAACCAGCGGTTCACCCCCCGCCCTGGCGAGCTTGCTGACGGGATTGAACCGCTCGACAGCACTGAGCCCGAGGGCCTGCCGAGCGTGACTGCTCTGCGCAGCTTAGAAACACCAAAAACGGGCGTTCCAACCGCCCTGCTGATCACGGAAGAGGACTGCCACCTCGAAGAGTTCGCGCCGCATGACCTGAACCTCTGCGCTTCGGCCACGCTCACCGCCAGCCACCTGCGCTCTGACCGACCAGTGAATGAGATCGTCCAGGCGTTCGAATCCCAAGCCCTCGCAGACATGGCAAGCCGCCTCGATCTGACACCCGACAGGCTGGAGGCCCGTGACCCCGCCGATCTGGCCAAATGGGCCAGCAAAGCAGGCGCAAAGCAGATCGCCACTGCCTTCATCCCCCAAGGCCCGCTGCATGATTGGATGACTGCGGCACGCCCCGCCCTCGACAAGGCCAATATCACATTGACTGAATGGCAACGCGACTGGGACGCCGCGCTTTGGCCCCACGCCACTGCCGGTTTCTTCAAAGTGAAAAAAGCGATCCCTCAGGTCCTCAAAGACCTTGATGTCGAAACCATGTGACCCCGTTTCAGGTCTTCACGACCACCAAAGACCGAACAGAGGCGCAATCAGGTCCAATACCAATTGCGTCCCGCTTCGACTCGGACGCTGACCACCCCTAATTAGGCCATCCCAAAGAGCCAATAAGAGAGAGAGTTCTTTTGAGCCAGGGCGAAGTGTGGAACTTCTAAGTCGGGCGGATGTACCAATGTCAGGTTCCGGCGCTGCACGGCGACAAGCCTCATGCAAAGAACCAGCCGGTCGAGTATTCTGTTTCGTCCAGGGATGAAGTGACGATTTCTGCAAAGGATGTTCGAAGATGACCACCGAAAGCGTTCACACATTGGTTGTTGGAGCCGGTCAAGCAGGGATCGCCTTGAGCGAACATCTGAGCAACAACGATGTTCCGCATGTTGTCCTTGAGAAAAACCGCGTCGCCGAAGCCTGGCGCAGCGGTCGTTGGGACTCGCTCGTGGCCAATGGTCCAGCGTGGCATGACCGCTTTCCGAACCTTGAGTTTCAGAAGGACGGGCCAAATGACTTTGCATCAAAGGAGAATGTGGCAGATTATCTGTGCGACTATGCCAAGATGATCAAGGCGCCGATCCGCACGGGCGTCGCAGTGACCGAAGCCAAGCGCAACGCGGGACGACCCGGATTTACCGTTCAGACCAGCGACGGCGCTATTGAAGCGCAAAACATCGTCACAGCAACCGGCGCGTTTCAGCATCCGGTCATCCCGCCGCTGATCGCGCAAGACAGCGGCGTCGATCAACTCCATTCCTTCTTCTACAAAAACCCCGATCAACTGGCCGACGGTGCGGTGCTCGTTGTTGGCGCGGGATCCTCCGGCGCGCAGATCGCTGATGAGCTGCAACGCGCCGGGCGCAAGGTTTTCTTGTCTGTAGGACCGCATGATCGTCCGCCGAGAGCCTATAGGGGGCGTGATTTCTGCTGGTGGCTCGGTGTCCTGGGCCTCTGGGATGTCGCCGCCATGGCGCCCGGGACAGAGCATGTCACGATTTCGGTCAGCGGGGCCTATGGCGGGCATACCATGGATTTCCGCCGTTTGGGCAATGCTGGTGTAACGCTCCTTGGCATGACCGAGCACTTTTCTGCAGGCAGGCTGACCTTTGCCGATGACCTGCAAAAAAACATCGCGGCGGGAGACGCAAGCTACTTCAAAATGCTCGATGACGCAGATGCCTATGTTGCGCGCAACGGCACCGATCTGCCGGAAGAGCCGGAGGCGCGCGTACTTCTGCCGGACCCGGATAGCCTGACCCATCCGATCCGCACGCTGGACCTTGCAGAGGCCGGGATCACAACCATCATCTGGGCCACGGGGTTTCGGCAGGATTTCAGCTGGCTGAAGGTTGATGCCTTTGATGAGACGGGCAAGCCCAAGCATCAACGCGGTGTCTCGTCAGAGCCGGGCGTCTATTTCCTCGGCTTGCCATGGCAGTCGCGTCGCGGATCGACATTTATCTGGGGCGTCTGGCATGATGCAAAGCATATCGCCGATCAAATCGCCAACCAAATGAAGTATCAGGCCTATCGCGGCCCGAATGAGACCTGAAAGAGGAGCTGCATGTTGGCCCATACACGCATTCGCAAATTCAACACGAAAGAGACCTACCCTGAGCAGAACCTTGACAATGACCTGTGTCAGGCGGTGGTCACCCAAGGCGGGAAGACAGTGTATCTGCGCGGTCAATGTCCGCAGAACCTTGATGATGCCGTTAACCTCAACAGTCACGATCCAGCAGAGCAGACCCACAAGGTGATGCAGAATATTCAGCAACTCATCGAAGAGGCCGGAGGGTCGATGGAGCATCTGGTGAAAGTGGTCGTCTATATCACCGATGTGCGCCATCGCGAGGCCGTGTACCGCACGATGGGTGAATATATCAAAGGCGTGCATCCTGTCTCGACCGGGCTTGTGGTTCAGGCCTTGGCACGCCCCGAATGGCTGGTTGAAATAGACGGCACGGCCGTCATTCCGGATTGATCCCATGACCTTTTCGCTTGTCGCACGCTGCCCAGAAACCGGTATGTTTGGCTTGGCCATCTCATCATCTTCTCCCGCTGTTGCCGCGCGCTGCTCTTTCGCGCGCGCAGGTGTTGGCGCGGTTGCCTCTCAGAATGTCACCGACCCGTCTTTGGGTCCGTCCGTGTTGGATCAGATGGAGCGGGGCCTGAGTGCTGCCGAAGCGGTCTATGAAGTGAAGGCCTCTGCCAGTTTCATTGAGTACCGCCAGATTTTGGCGGTCGGTAACTCGGGGGGGACGGCCATCCATTCCGGCCCCAATTCGCTTGGCATCTGGACGCAGGCACAGACGGAAAATGTCGCATCTGGCGGCAACCTTCTGGCCAATGACCGCGTGCCGCAGGCCATCGTGGAAGGGTTTCTGACCGCCTCCGGTCACATTGGCGACCGTTTGATTGCCGCGATGCGCGCAGGACTAGCCGCAGGCGGAGAGGCCGGGCCAGTGCATTCGGCAGGCATGAAGATCGTAGATAAAGTCAGTTGGCCGGTGGCTGATCTGCGCTGCGATTGGACGGAAGACTGCCCCATAGAAAACATCGCGACGGCCTGGGACGTCTATAAGCCCCAGCTCGACGCCTATATTCAACGCGCCCTCGACCCCCGCGACGCGCCATCCTACGGCGTTCCAGGAGACGACTGAGCCCGCGCAATCTGAAAGGACTTTCATGCTCGATTACACCCACGAAGACTGGAAAGCGCGGGCCAAGGCGCTGAGCTTTCGCCATCAGGCGTTTATCGGTGGCACATTCGTTGATGCGGCCTCTGGCGAGACATTCGATTGCGTCAATCCGGCGACCGGGCAGGTTCTGACCAAAGTAGCCGCCTGCGATGCAGAAGATGTGGACCGCGCAGTCAAGGCGGCACGTACAGCGTTTGATGCAGGCAGTTGGTCGCGTGCAGCGCCTGCAGATCGCAAAACGGTTTTGCTGAAGCTCGCCGATCTGATCCGTGAAAACCTTGAAGAAATGGCCCTGCTCGACAGTCTCGACATGGGCAAACTGGTGACGGATGCGGCCACGATTGATGCGCCAGGCTCTGCGCATTTTTTCCAGTGGTATGCCGAAGCCATCGACAAGATTTATGACGAGGTTGCCCCGACCGCGCCCGGTGATCTTGCCATTGTCAAAAAGGTGCCACTGGGTGTCGTCGGTGCCGTGACACCTTGGAATTTCCCGCTCGACATGGCGACATGGAAATCCGCAGCAGCGCTTGCTGCTGGCAATTCGGTCGTGTTGAAACCGGCGGAGCAGTCGCCACTGTCAGCGTTGCGCCTCGCCGAACTCGCGGCCGAGGCGGGCCTCCCCGAGGGCGTCCTGAACGTCGTGCCGGGCTATGGCGTTACCGCAGGCAAAGCCCTTGGGCTTCACATGGATGTCGACACGCTTGCCTTCACCGGATCAACGGCTGTTGGCAAAATCTTCATGCAGTATGCCGGGCAATCCAACATGAAATCGGTTTGGCCCGAAACGGGAGGGAAAAGCCCGAACCTTGTCTTCGCGGATTGCGAAAACCTTGACGCGGCAGCGGATATGGCGGCTTTCGGTATCTTTTTCAATCAGGGCGAAGTCTGTTCCGCCAACTCGCGGCTCTATGTTGAGCGCGCGATCAAGGATGCCTTTGTCGAAAGGCTGATTGAGCGGGCAAAAGCAACCCAACCGGGTGACCCGCTTGATCCAGCGTCAAAGATGGGCGCAATCGTTGATGAGACGCAAACCGAAGGGATCATGCGTCATATAGAGGCAGGCAAACAGACGGCCAATCTGGTGACCGGCGGCGCGCGTGTCACCGTGGACGGTGCGGGCTGTTTCGTGCAGCCGACGATCTTTGACGATGTGGACCATGAAAACCCGCTGGCGCGCGATGAAATCTTCGGGCCGGTGCTGTCGGTCATTCCCTTTGATACGGAGGAAGACGCCGTGCGGATGGCCAATGACAGCGTTTATAGTTTGGCCGCGTCGATCTGGACGGACAATCTGAGCCGCGCGCACCGGGTCTCGGACGCCCTGCACGCGGGAACGGTTTCGGTAAACACCGTCGATGCCCTGTCGGCTATGACCCCATTCGGCGGCATGAAACAATCAGGCTTCGGGCGCGATCTGTCATTGCATTCCCTTGACAAATACACTGCATTGAAGACCACCTGGATCAAGTATCAGACCTGATCCTTCGGCTCCGAAAGGCTGGCAAATATGGCCCTGCGCTACACGCTGCGCCAACTTGAGTATTTCATCGCCGCCGGCGAATGCGGAAGCATCGCGGCTGCAAGCGAGAAGCTCAACGTCTCCTCCCCATCAATTTCTGCGTCTATCACTCAGCTGGAGGCCGAGTTCGGGCTCACATTGTTCGTACGAAAGCGCGCGCATGGGCTGACGCTGACCAGCAACGGAGAGCGGCTTCTGGAGCAAGCCAAAAGGATCATCGCGGCGGCCATCGAACTGAACAGCCTCGCCGGGGCAGTGTCTGGCAACGTACAGGGGCCGCTCAGGCTTGGATGTCTGCTGACATTTGCGCAAATCATCGTCCCGCGTTTGCGGTCCGACTTTGAAAACGCCCATCCCGAAGTCGCGCTCAGCCAGTTTGAAATGGACCAGTCCGAAATTTTCAGCGCCCTCAGACGCGCAGAGGTGGATGTTGCGCTGACCTACGATCTGGACATCCCCTCCGATCTTGAGTTTGTACCGATTGTTCCTCTGCCACCTTACGTGCTCGTGGCCACCGATCATCCGCTTGCCGGGCATGCCTCGGTCGTGGTGGAGGATCTCACGTCCTTTCCGATGGTCTTGCTCGATCTGCCCTATAGCGCGGAATACTTCCTTTCCTTCTTCACGGATATCGGCGTCAAACCCAATATCGGCGAACGCACGCGTGACATGGCGGTCATGCGGTCCCTTGTGGCCAATGGATACGGGTATTCGATTGCCAATCTGCGCCCTCTCAACAACCTGTCGCCAGATGGTCGGGACCTCAGCTTTGTTCCGCTGGAAGGCGATTTGCGCCCGATGCAGCTGGGGCTGATCATGGCGCGCGGGGCGCAGACCAACATCACAATTCGCACCTTTGTTGAGCATTGCGCGGCAAAGATAAACGCCAGCGAATTTCCCGGCCTGCGCTAGCAGCTTCTCAGACAAACAACTTCGGATCGGCTGAGGAAGCGCTTTGGAAAGGCCGTCTTTATGGTCGAACGAATTGCCGTAAACATACGCCCAAATACGGGAGAAATTTAATGCGTGACCCGCGGTATGACATTTTGTTTGAGCAGGTGAAGATCGGGCCTCTGACAGCAAAGAACCGCTTTTTTCAAGTGCCTCACTGCAATGGGGGCGGCTACCGCGATCCCTCTGCCGCTGCAGCGATGCGCGGCATCAAAGCCGAAGGCGGCTGGGGTGTGATCTTCACCGAGCAATGCGAAATGCACCATACATCGGAAATCACGCCCTTCATCGAACTGCGCTTGTGGGAAGACAAAGACATCCCGCAACTGCGCAAAATGTCCGAGAAGATGAAAGAGCACGGAGCGCTGGCGGGCATCCAATTGGCCTATTCCGGTATCAACGGGCCAAACCTCTACACCAAAGAGGTACCGCTGGCCCCGTCTGCCTTGCCAATCCGCACCTTCACCAATGACCCGGTGCAGGCTCGCGCGCTCGACAGGCAAGACATCAAAGACCTGCGCCGTTGGTTCGTGAATGCCGCAAAAAGATCAAAGCAGGCAGGCTTTGACCTGATCTGTCTTTACGGCGCGCATGGCTTTGGCATCTTCCAGCATTTCCTTAGCCGCGCCACCAATCAACGGGGCGATGAATACGGTGGCAGCCTGGAAAACCGCGCGCGTTTCAGTCAGGAAGTCATCGCTGATATGCGCGATGCTGTGGGCGACACGATGGCAATAACGCTGCGCGTCAGCCTTGATGAAACGATCGGAGAGTTGGGATTCTCGAACGCCGAGGTGCGGGACTATATCGAGATGAACAAGGACCTGCCCGACCTTTGGGACCTGGCGCAAGGGACATGGGAAGACTGTTCCGGCCCGTCGCGCTTCAAGCAAGAAGCCCAGCAGCAAGAGCTCGTCCGCGGCATCCATGAATTGACCGACAAACCCATTGTCGGCGTCGGGCGGTTCACCTCTGCCGATGTGATGGTCAAGCAGGTCAAATCCGGGCTCCTCGACTTCATCGGATGCGCGCGCCCGTCCATTGCTGATCCGTTCCTGCCCAAGAAGATCGAGGACGGCCGGATCGAAGACATTCGGGAATGTATCGGCTGCAATATCTGCATAACCGGCGACATGACCATGTCGATCAGCCGCTGCACGCAAAACCCGACCTTCATGGAAGAGTGGCGCAAGGGTTGGCACCCGGAAAAGATGAACGCCAAAGGGGACAGCGAGAATGTGCTAGTGGTGGGCTCCGGCCCTGCCGGTCTGGAGGCCGCGCGCGCGCTGTCTGAACGCGGATATGATGTTGCTATTGCCGAAGCGACGACGACACTCGGCGGGCGCGTGGCGCGGGAACGGCAGTTGCCCGGCCTGAATGCCTGGGGACGGGTGCTGGAGTATCGCGAATACCAGATCAGCCAGAAACCCAACGTGGAGACTTATTTCGACAGTCACCTCGATGCCGAAAGCATTCTGGAGTTCGGGTTCGAAAATGTCTGCCTCGCCACCGGAGCCAAATGGCGTCGGGACGGCGTCGCGCGTCAGCATGTCGTCCCGATGCCCATCGCTGATGGCGCCAAAGTCTATACGCCTGACGATTTGATGGACGGCACACTTCCGACGGGCAAGGTCGTCGTTTTTGATGATGATCACTATTACATGGGCGGCGTTCTGGCTGAACTGCTGGCCCAGAACGGCGCCGATGTGACCCTGATCACGCCCTCTGCCTATGTCAGCGACTGGACAAACAACACCCTGGAACAAATTGCAATCCATCCCAAGCTGGTTGAAGCTGGCGTAAACATCGTACTCAATCGTGGTGTGACCGAAATCTGCCCCGATTACGTCGTTAGCAATTGTGTCTACACGGACCGGACGCAGCACTATGAGGCTGACGCCGTGGTCATGGTTACCGCCCGGCAAGAGGTGAACGGCATTTATCAGGACCTCAAAGCGCGCGAAGCTGAATGGGCGGATGCGGGGATCAAGAAGGTGCAACTGATTGGCGACGCGAATGCGCCCGGACCCATTGCCTGGGCCACATATGCCGGGCATCGTTATGCCCGGGAGCTTGATATGCCAGAAATTGGCGACACCCTGC
Organism: Pseudomonadota bacterium; assembly: GCA_039195745.1. Taxonomy (GTDB): domain Bacteria; phylum Pseudomonadota; class Alphaproteobacteria; order Rhodobacterales; family Rhodobacteraceae; genus Litoreibacter. Next base: position 29,056 of record JBCCVD010000001.1, read on the forward strand.
CTTTCCGGCGTGAAATTACAGAACTGGCGGTGAACTGAAATGAAAGACACAAACGAAATTCTTGCGCAGGACGACCATCTCATTCAGTCGTTCGCTGATCTCAATGCCCTCAAGCAGCAGGGCGCACGCACCGTCATTTCAAAGGCCAAAGGTCCGTATGTCTATGACAATGACGGGGCACAGTTGATTGATGGGATTGGCGGGCTTTGGTGCGTCAATATCGGCCACGGCAACTCCGAAATGGTCGATGCGATTGCCGATCAACTTCGCACGCTGGACTATTACTCGACCTTCTACAACTTCACACACCCCGCGGCTGCCGCGCTTGCTGAAAAAGTGGCTCAGCTTGCGCCAGGGCATCTGAATGCGGTGTATTTCGGCAATTCTGGCTCGGTCGCCAATGACACGGCCATCAGGATGCTGCATCACTACAACATCCGCCTCGGTCGCCCGGAGAAGAAAATCGTCCTGTCACGTCACGGCGCCTATCACGGCTCTACCCATCTGGCGATGGCGATGACGACACCGCTCTACTCTGAAGGCTGGCATGCCGCCTCTGAAATCGTGCACCACCTGCGTTCCCCCCATTACTGGCGCGAGGGCGGCGAGATGACAGAAGCCGAATTTCTTGACGCGCTGGTCGAAGATCTGAAGGGCAGCATCGCGCGCTTGGGTGCTGAGAACATTTGCGCCTTCATCGCTGAGCCCATTCAGGGCGCTGGCGGCGTGATCACCGCGCCGGAGGGCTATCACCGCCGGATGTGGGAGGTCTGTCAGGCCAATGACATCAAATACGTCGCGGACGAGGTCGTGACGGCGTTCGGGCGGCTGGGGCATTTTTTTGCCTCTGAAGACGTCTTCGGCATGGTGCCTGATATCATCACGACCGCGAAGGGCCTTACATCCGGCTACCAGCCGCTCTCTGCGACCATCGTGTCGGACGAGATTCACGAGGTGATTTCAGGCCCTGACGGCAAGTTTCTGCACGGGATGACCTATTCCGGCCACCCTGCGGCTGCCGCGGCAGGTCTGACCAACATCGCCATCATGGAGCGCGAACAGATCCCGGAGCGGGTCAAGGTTACAGGGGCGCATTTCGAAAAGCAGTTGCGCGGACTGGCGGATATCGAACTTGTCGGCGAAGTGCGCGGCAGCCACTTCATGATGGGCATCGAATTCGTCAAAGACCGCGCGACCAAGGAAAGTCACAGCGATGAAGCTGAGGTCGGGCTAAAGGTGGCGCAGGCCTGCCAAAGACGCGGCCTGATCGCGCGCCCCTTGGGCAATGTCTTGATCCTGTCGCCAACCCTGATCATGGATGAAGCAATGATCGACGAGATCGAAGGCATCCTGCGCGAGTCAATCGAGGAAGTGGCCGCAGGGCTGTAGAAAGCCCGGGCCTGACCATGGACACACTTGCCATCCTTGAGCGCCTGATTGGCTTTGACACAACGAGCGCAAAGTCAAACCTGACATTGATTGCGTTTGCCGAAGACATGCTGAGGTCACGCGGGTTTTCTGTGCACCGTCTTGAAGACGAAACCGGGCAGAAAGCCGGGCTTTATGCCCAGATCGGCCCCGCTGGCGATGGCATCCTGCTGTCCGGGCACACGGATGTCGTGCCTGCCCTTGGTCAACCCTGGACCCGTGACCCTTTTCGGCTGATATCGGAAGGCGGACGAGCCTATGGGCGCGGCACCACGGATATGAAGGGCTTTGTCGCTAGCGTGCTCGCGCTGGCGGATCGGGCAGCCAATGCCGCTTTGACCGAGCCGCTGAAAATCGTGCTGTCTTACGACGAAGAAATCGGCTGCGTTGGCATCCAAGAAATGCGCGACTGGCTTGCACCCTTGATCGGCACCCCGAGACTCTGCATCGTCGGAGAACCCACCGAGATGCAAATCGCCATCGGCCACAAGGGCAAAGCGGCGCTGAAAGCAACCTGCAATGGGCAAAGCGGGCATTCCGCCCTTGCCCCGCAATTCGTCAACGCGCTGCATATGGCAACGGATCTTGTCGGGGCCTTGCGCGACATTCAAAGCGATCTGAAGATGACGGGTGCGCAGGATGCGGCCTATTCTGTTCCATTTTCAACGGTTCACATCGGCAAGCTCACCGGCGGGCTTGCGCTCAATATCGTGCCCGACCACGCGGAGCTGACATTTGAGTATCGCAATCTGGCGCAAGACGATGCCGACGAAATTTTCGCAAGAATAACGCGCGCAGCCGCAAGGATCGCGGCCCGCTACAAGAAGCAATGGCCGGGTTCGATGATCGAGATCGACCGCTATAACACCTATCCGGGGCTAGCCCTGTCGGACTCAGATCCCGCAATTGCATTCGCACAAAAACTCGCCCGCACCAACAGCACGACCAAAGTCGCTTTCGGGACCGAGGCCGGTGTCTTCGCCGAGCTTGGGGTGCCAACCATTGTGTGCGGGCCGGGCTCGATGGTGGATCAGGGGCATAAGCCAGATGAGTTTGTCACCCACGCGGCATTGGCAGCCTGTGACGCAATGCTGGCCCGCGCCCTTGCCGAGATTTCGGCATAACCACCAAAGCCGCTCCGAAAAACGGACAAGGAAGAACCCATCCGTCAAACGCGATGCGCGCGCCGACGGGCAAATGGGGTCTCAAGAAACAGCTTGCTGAAGATGCGACCACTCGCGAATTTGAGCATTGCAGGTGATGTGCTCGGAACCTCGGGCCAGCCCAATGCCCATCAGGTGATCATCAGGGTAAGTGCAAGCATGCATGCGCCTGAAGCCATTGAAAACCTTATCGAAGACACGTCAACACCGTCATTTTCAAGCGTTTGCGAAGAGCACGCTAAACGGGCATCTCCCATCAAGCGCGACATTTGTTAGGCTTTGACTAAGAAATACTAAGAGACTCCGTTCTTATCTCGCGGCGACGCGTTGCCTATGCTCTAGGTTGGACGGTGGGCCGGGGATGCACGCATGAAACAAGAATTGACGAACGCGATTGACGTTCAAAATGCAGTGAAACGCTATGGCGACTTCACGGCGTTGAAGAAAATCTCCCTGTCCATCAAGGACAACGAGTTCTTTACACTCCTCGGCCCATCGGGTTGCGGCAAGACAACGCTTTTGCGCATGATCGCCGGATTTGAGGATGTGACCGAAGGCGACATCCTGCTTTACGGCGAACCGATTGCAGACCTGCCACCCAACAAGCGCCCGATCAACACGGTGTTCCAGAATTACGCCCTGTTCCCGCATATGACGATCCTCGAAAACGTGGCCTTTGGCGTCGAGATGCGCGGCGCATCCAAATCAGATGCACAGACCCGCGCAGGCAAAATGCTGGAGCTGGTGCAGCTGTCCCAATTCTCCGCGCGCAAACCGTCGCAGTTGTCTGGCGGGCAGCAACAGCGTGTCGCTCTGGCCCGCGCCCTGGCCCCGCAGCCGAAGCTGTTGCTTCTGGATGAGCCGCTCTCCGCGCTGGATCTCAAGCTGCGCAAGGCGATGCAGATCGAATTGAAACACCTGCAACGTGAGACGGGCATCACATTTATCTTCGTGACCCATGATCAGGAAGAAGCCCTGACCATGTCGGACCGCATCGCCGTCATGTCGGCGGGCGAACTTCAACAACTGGGCGAGGCCCGCGATATCTATGAGCGACCGCGCAACATGTTCGTGGCCGATTTCATCGGCGAGACGAACCTGCTGGAGGTCTCGGTCGATGCCATCGCGGACGGGCGCGCCACCTGCCATCTGGGCGGCGGGCACGAGCTGACCTGCAACGCAGTTGACGGCATCGGTGTTGGCGCCAAGGTGCATATGTCGCTCAGACCGGAACGGCTCTTCATCTCGGACCGGCCGACCGATGCCGAAGGGCTCAAAGGCACGGTACGAGAGAACATCTTTGTGGGCACCGACATCTCGACGATTGTTGATCTGGCCGAAGGGCTCGATTTCATCGTCCGAACCTCCAATTCGGATCGCGGCAACAGACGGATTTTCGAGCCCGGAAACGAAGTCTTCGTCAATATGGAGCATGGGGCCGCGCGGCTCCTGGTGGACTGATGGCAGCAGGCGCAGCAAGCGGCGGAAGCGCCACAACCGACACCTACAAGGAAGCCCGCAACTGGCTGCTGCTGCCATCCTGGCTGGTGCTGGGTATCTTCGTCTTGATGCCGGTTCTGATGATGCTGGTCTATTCCTTCCTGACCAAGGAATTCCGCGGCGGCGTCATCTGGGAATTCAGCACCGACGCCTATGACCAGTTTTTCTTTGATCGCGGCCTCTTCGGGGACGAGCCGCCGAAGATCGAATGGACCTATATCACCATCTTCTGGCGCTCGATCTGGCAGGCCGGGGCCGCCACGCTTCTGTCGCTGCTGATCGGGTTTCCAACCGCCTATTTCATCGCCACACGGCCGGAAAAAACCCGCGCGATCTGGGTGTTTCTGATCACCATCCCCTATTGGGTCAACCTGCTGATACGGACGGTCTCGATGAAATTCATGTTGCGCGACAACGGACCGGTGAATGACTTTTTGCTTGGCATCGGCATCATCAACGATCCGATCACAATCGTGAACACGAATTTCGCTGTGCAACTGGGTCTGTTTTATTCCTATCTGCCATTCATGGTGCTGCCGATCTACGCCAGCGTGGAGCGCTATAATTTCAACCTCAGCGAGGCTGCGGCCGATCTTTATGCGTCTAAAATGACCACGCTACGGCGCATCCTGTTGCCCGCCGTCAAACCCGGCGTGGTGGCGGGCTGCATTCTTGTTTTTGTTCCTTCGCTGGGATCCTTCCTTGCGCCGGACCTTTTGGGCGGGGCCAAGAACTTCATGATCGGCTCCCTCATTGAAGAGCAATTCAAGGGCAATGCGGGCAACTGGCCATTCGGGGCCGCCGCTTCGATGGTTCTGTTATCCATGGTCCTGATCATCCTCATGATCTTTGCGCGCCAACAGGCGAAAGCCGGGAAGGAGGCAAGCTGATGGCGCGTGCCAAATATGACATCAAAAGCTTTCCAGGCTTCTTCCCTATCACCGTCCTGTGCCTGATCATCCTCTACGCGCCACTTCTTGTCGTCACGATCTATTCGCTCAATGACAGCAACTCGATCACAAACTGGGAGGGAGTCAGCCTCCGCTGGTATGCGGATGTATTTACCGGACCAGAAAGCGCGAAATTCAAAGTTGCAGCGTGGAATTCCTTCACCATCGCGATCATCGCGGCCACCGTTGCGACCTCTATCGCCACATTGGCCGCGACAGCCATGGTGCGCGGCGGCAAATTCAGGCTGCGGACCGTCTCTTTCGGGCTGATCAGCCTGCCGCTGATGGTGCCAGAGATCGTGCTGGCCGTTGCCACGCTGATCTTCTTCAACTCCATCGGGTTCACGCGCGGCTACATGACGATCCTCGTGGCCCATATCGCCTTCTGCATCCCCTTCGCCTACCTGCCGATCTCGGCCAGAATGCAGGGGATCGAAGACAGTTTTGAGCAGGCCGCTCAGGACCTTTACGCGACCAAACGGCAGGCCTTCACAAAGATCCTGCTGCCCTTGATGGCGCCGGGTATCGTCTCGGGCTTTCTGCTCGCTTTCATCGTGTCGCTTGATGATTTCATCATCACGAACTTTGTCAAAGGGGCCGGGGTTGAAACGCTGCCGACGGCGATCTTCGGCTCGGTCAAACAGGGCATCAAACCCAACATCATGGCCATCTCGACCATGCTTCTGGGCCTGTCGATTGTCCTCGTCACACTTTCTTACCTTATCAGCAAGTCGGACAACACAAAGTAACCAACAGACGGAGAGTATTATGAAAACACTGCTAAAATCAGGCGTCGCGGCCATTGCTTTCAGCGCCACCGCAACCGCCGCCATGGCCGAGGGCAAAGTGGTTGTCTACCACTGGTTCGAATACATGCCGCAGGAACTGATCGAGAAGTTCACCAGCGAGACCGGCATCGAAGTCGTGATGGACACTTACGATTCCAACGAAGCACTTCTCGCATCCCTGAAGGCCGGCGCGCTCGGAACCTATGATGTGGCAGTCCCCGGTGACTACATGGTCGAGATCATGGCTGGCGAAGGAATGCTCGACACGATCACCGATGGCGAACTGTCCAACAAGGGCAATATCGCGCCGGAATGGGCCGATCCCTCCTTCGATCCCGGCCGCCAAAGTTCGATCCCGTACCAGTGGGGTTCGACCAGCTTTTCGGTCAACCGTGACGTCTATTCCGGTGACATCAACACCACCGACATCCTGTTCAACCCGCCTGCGGAACTGTCCGGCAAGATCAACATGCTCGACAGTCAGGGCGAGGTTCTGGCGATGGCCGCGCTACATATGGGCATCCCGCAATGCTCCAGCGACCGCGCGCAACTTAAGGCTCTGAACGACATGCTTCAGGGCGCCAAACAGCACTGGGCGTCGTTCAATTCCGACACAGCGAAGGAGGTGCTTGTCTCCGGCGATGCCGCTGTCGGCCAGATCTATGACGGCTTCGGCGCCAAGGCGCGCGAGGAAGGCGCAAATGTGGAATATGCCTTCCCCTCGCAAGGCTATGTGGTCTGGATGGACAATGTGGTTTTGCTGGACCAAGCGCCCAACCGCGACAATGCCCTGAAATTCATGGACTTTTTGCTTGAGCCAGAGAATATCGCGGCGGTCTCGAACTATGCGCGCTACGGCGCAGGCGTCAAAGACGTGGCCGAACATCTCGACCCTGCGCTGGCAACCCTGCCTGAATCAAACCCGCCCGCAGAGGCTGGCGACGGCGTCTTCATTCAGGTCTGCAGCCAGGAAGTTCAGGCGGTCTATGACCAGATCTGGACCAACCTGAAGAAATAATCGTCATAAACAGATGTGGCGCAACACCCCGCGCCACATCACCCCCAACCGGATGATGCTGGATCAATATCGCTCAATAAGGTCAACGGGAACGATCCGGCCTTTCTCAACCATAGCGCAAGATCAGTCCGCCACCCTTGCGCCAATCCCCCAGACGCATGTTCCGATGCATTCGAGACACGTCCTGTTTCCCATCCGATACTTCGAAACGACATCAAGCGGCGATCTGTCCAAAAAACGGACGTCGCCACTGCAACGAAGCGGGCAATCGAAACCGGACGTCTGTCGCAAGACTTCCAACAACAGATAGGCCCCACTGAACCGTTGCTCGAAGCGAAGATGACAACTTAGACCCCAACAGAAATCGTCATATGACCGCTTTGAGCGTAAGCTGTTTATTCAGTCTTTCGTTACGCGCGCAGGATGAAATTCTCGCATTTGCTCGATTTGCAACTCTAAGCGGCGGCGGGGATACTCGTCATTTTTTCTTGGCGCAGCGGGGTTTTGTCCACTTCTGGAGCCGCCTTTTCGCTGCGCTCTTGATCAACTCGGAAGACGCAAGACAGAATTGCCATCCGAGAGAGAATGATGGACGGAACTTCATTCAGGCCGCATGTACGCGATTGTTTGGCAGATCTCAGCCCACTCCGTGACCTCGGCTCCTCCACTGCGAGCGTGCGCAGAGGGTATCGGTGCTCACGCACTACTGTTTGGCATAACGGCGCGCCGGGGAAACCTGCTGACTCATCCGAAGGTTAGCGAGCATGTCAGGTCAGTTTACTGTTTCCAAAAGCTTGGTTTCTCAACATCCATTTTAACCAAAAGCCCTCTTCACTTAACGTAAATTTGCTTTCTGGCCGGGGGCGCGAAACCTGACAAAACTCACGCAGATCTTGAGCTGATTGCTCTGCAAATTACGACATGAAAATCCATCGACTAAGCGAAGTGTTTGTAATAAATTTCAAATCATGTAATTTATTACAATGTATAGATTCGCGAGGTTCTGGTATGGGACAGAATTTGCAAGATGAGTTGAGTTTGGCGACGCGCGCTGCTTGGCTTCACTATGGCGGAGGCCTGTCACAGACAGACGTGGCGAAGCGCTTGAATGTCACCAAGGTAAAAGCTCATCGGTTGATCAATCGGGCGAACCAGGAAGGGTTTGTAAAAGTCAGTTTTGATGGTGAGATCGCGGAATGCGCTGCGTTGGAGATGTCACTCAGCGACAGCTTTGGGCTAAATTACTGTGAGGTTGTCCCTGATTTAGATGAAGCCGAGTTGCCCTTGCGTGCTTTGGGTCTCGGCGGCGCGAGATGGTTGTCACGAGAAATATCGAACCATACCAACAAGGTTATTGGCATCGGCAATGGTCGAACGCTGCAATCCTGTGTACGGAATATGGTTTCTCAGCCCGTGAAAAAGACCAAATTCGTGTCGCTGATGGGAGGGTTGACCAGGAATTTTGCAGCCAACCCGCATGATGTGATGCACCGGCTGGCGGAGAAAACGGGGGCCGAGGCCTATTTTATGCCGGTTCCGTTTTTCGCCAATAATGTCCAAGATCGTCAGACCATGTTGGGGCAGCGAGGGGTGCCAGAGGTCATGGCGATGGCCGCGCAAGCGGATCTGAAATTTGTTGGCATCGGTGAAGTTGGAACAGGTGCGCAGACGGTCATGGCCGGGGTTATTGCGCCTGAAAACATAGAAGACGTACGCCAGCGGGGCGGCATCGGCGAACTGGTGGGACATTTCTTCGACAAGGACGGTCAGCTTGTTGAAACCGAGCTGTCAAACCGGACTTTGTCCATCGAAATAAGTGCTTTGTCGCAAAGCAAAACGGTCGCGGTCTCAGGCGGCACCCGCAAGGTTACTGCAATTCAGGCTATCCTTAGGAGTGGTCTCCTGGATGGTTTGATAACCGACGAAAAAACCGCGCGCGCGGTTCTTCGTTAATATTCCTAGGGAGGAAATTACTATGTACGATAAAGAAAAGAAGCTTGTTCAGTCCTACATGAACGGCAACATAAGCCGTCGTGGTATGTTGCGTGGATTAGCGTCGATGGGGGTGACTGCCGCCACTGCCAGCGTCCTCGTGAATGCCGCCGCAACAGACGCCCTGGCGCAAAATGGCTTTGATTGGCAAAAACACTCCGGCACCAAGATAAAGTTGCTCTTGAACCAGCACCCCTATGCTGACGCGATGATCGCCAATCTCGAAAACTTCAAGTCACTGACGGGCATGGACGTGGAGTACGACATCTTCCCAGAGGACGTCTATTTCGACAAAGTCACGGCGGCTTTGTCGTCCGGGTCGAGCGAGTATGACGCGTTCATGACCGGTGCCTACATGACTTGGACCTATGGCCCTGCAGGCTGGATCGACGATATGAACGAATACATCAGCGACCCAGAAAAGACGAACCCGGATTACAACTGGGAAGACATGCTAGAAGGCGTGCGCAACTCCTGCGCCTGGAACGGCCAGCCAGGTGGTGCACTTGGGTCCGCTGACGCGAAGCAATGGTGCATCCCTTGGGGGTATGAGCAAAACAACCTGTCCTATAATGGCCGCATGTTCCGCGAAGCGGGCTTGACGGTGCCAAGCAATATTGACGAGCTTGTTGACACGGCCGCCGCCGCCAAAGCCAACATTGATGGCGTTTATGGTATCGGCGTGCGTGGATCGCGGTCTTGGGCAACCATCCACCCCGGTTTCCTGTCAGGCTATGCGAATTTCGGCCAGAAGGACCTCAACGTATCCAGCGACGGATTACTGTCGGCGGCGATGAACACGGATGTGTCGCGCGAGTTCCACGAGAAATGGGTCAAGATGATCCAGGACAGCGGTGCGCCAGATTGGTCGACCCATACATGGTATCAGGCCGGCACAGATCTCGGTGCGGGCAAATCCGCGATGATCTTTGACGCGGACATTCTGGGTTACTTCATGAATGGCGGTGACAATGCGGAGGCTGGGAACCTCGAATTTGCACCCTTTGCTGCGAACCCTGCTGCCGATGCGCCGACCCCCAACATCTGGATCTGGTCACTGGCCATGGCAAGTGCGGGTCGTCAGAAGGACGCGACCTGGTACTTCCTGCAATGGGCGTCCGGTCCGGAACACGGCCTCTTTGGCGCCACCAAAATGGACTTTGTGAACCCTGTTCGTAAGTCCGTTTGGGCCGATGCGGGTTTCCGTGATCGGATCGACAACAGCTACCCAGGTTACGTCGAAATGCACGATCTGTCAGCTCCAGGAGCCAAAATCCACTTCACCGCACAGCCACTCTTCTTCGATCTGACCACCGAGTGGGCGGCTACGCTCCAGAAGATGGTGGCTAACGAAGTGCCCGTGGATGAAGGGCTCGGTCAGTTGGAAGCCAGCGTGAACCGGCAACTCAAAGAGGCCGGCTTGGGTTGACCCCGCTATGCGCTTTCTCCCAGTGCCTCACCCCTCGCTGGGTGGGGCACGCTTACACTGCCAGGCTCGCTGTCAAGGGATGAGGATTATTAAGAATGTCAGTTCACTCCGCTGACGCGGCACGACGATCGCGCTTCAAAATCAACAAGCGTATGCTGCCCTATGTGCTAAGCCTTCCGGCTTTGCTGGCCTGCATCGGAATTCTGATCCCGTTCTTTACAGCCGTCGCGTATTCGTTGCAGAGATACCGGCTATCTCAACCTTGGGCGCAAAAATACAATTGGGGCGAGAACTACCTCAACTTCATGAGCGATCCGGCATTCTGGAACACGCTACAGGTCTCGATGACTTACGCCTTCCTGACAGTTGGGATCGAACTGTTTTTGGGGCTGGGCATTGCGCTGCTTTTGCAACGGCGCACCCGGTTCAACAACTTCGTCTCGATCATGCTCCTGATGCCGCTGATGACCGCGCCCGCGCTCGCGTCGCTAATGTGGAAGCTGATGACCAATCCCGGTTTCGGCATCCTGAGCTACTGGGCCACTTTGTTGGGCATCGAGGATATGAAATGGGCCTCTGACCCCTCCACCGCGATGCTCACTGTCGTGATTGTCGATGTCTGGGTCTACACGCCGTTCATCATGATTTTGCTGCTGGCAGGACTGCGGTCCTTGCCACGACAACCGTTCGAAGCGGCCGAGCTCGATGGCGTGCCACGCCTCTTTGTGTTTTGGAAAATCACGCTGCCAATGCTCACGCCCTTCTTGCTGACGGCGGTTTTGTTCAGAGTAATAGAGTCGATTCAGCAGTTCGACATCATCTATGCCATGACCCAAGGCGGCCCCGGAGACACGCTCACCGTATTTCAAGTCGAAGCCTACCTGAACTTCTTCCAATCGACGAATGTGGGGCGATCGGCGGCTCTATTAATGATCCTCTGGGTGATCACCTACATCCTGTCGACAATCTTCATCAAAAACTGGCTCCGTCTGCGCGAACGCGCACGCGGCGAAGCGTAAGAGGCAGCGATGCAAACCATGAACCCCATCGAACGGATCCTGCGGGCAGTCGCGCTCAGCCTAGTGATCTTTTTCTTCATGTTCCCGATCTTTTGGATCTTTTTGATGTCGTTCCAGACGAATGAGACGATCTTGCGCGTGCCACCGTCGATGTTCTTTGAGCCAACCCTGACCAATTATCGCTCGCTCATTTCGGGCAGCTTGGATGGCAGCACCGCCACCTTGGAAATCCAATTCATGGGGAACCTCTATAACTCGCTGTTCCTGTCGGTAGCCGCCGTAAGCGTTGGCCTGATTCTTGGCGTTCCAGCGGCCTATGCTTTTGCAAAGCTGAAGTTCCGCGGGTCGGAAGACATCGCCTTCACTTTACTCTCGTTTCGGTTCGCACCGCCTCTGTTGGTGTTGCTGCCGTTGACAATCTACTTTCAAAAGATCGGGTTGGCGGACACTTACTTTGGCTTGATCTGGGTGTACCAATTGATTGTGTTGCCGCTGATTTTGTGGATCGTGCGCGGCTATTTTGAGGACATCCCCAGCGACATCGAATACGCCCACAGGATCGCAGGTCACGGTTTCTGGTCGACGTTCACCAAAATCGCTTTGCCGCTTGCCGGGCCCGGGATCGCGGCGGCGGGCCTGCTCGCATTCATCTTCGCGTGGAACAATTTCATCTTCGCCCTCGTGCTCGCATCGGCGGACAAGCAACCCGTGACCGTGGGCGCCTTGGCCTTCATTACGGCCTCTGGCATCAACTACGGTCAGATTGCTGCGGGCATTATGCTTTCCATTGCCCCGGTCTTCGCCCTGGCCCTTTATGCCCAACGGTATCTCGTTGAAGGCTTGTCGCTCGGCGCGGTGAAAGGATAGGCTATGTCTCTGACACTCAACAAAATAAGCAAGAGCTTCAAAGACGACGTCGTGCTTGATGATCTGTCGCTGGAGGTGCCAACGGGCAAGACCCTGGTGCTTTTTGGCCCCTCGGGTGCGGGCAAAACGGTGCTGCTGCGCCTGATTGCAGGGGTCATCGAACCCGATGTCGGCGACATCATTATAGGGGGTTGCAACATGGAAGGCGTTGAGCCCGAAGATCGTGGGATCGGCATGGCTTTTCAAAACTTTGCCTTGTTCCCACATCTCTCTGCGCTCGATAACATCGCTTCGCCTCTTGCTGCCCGGCGGCAGGACAAGAGCAACATTCAGTCCGGTGTCGAGAAACTCGCGCGACTGCTCAAAATCGATCACGTGTTGGGCCACAAGCCTAAGGAGCTCTCCAACGGACAAAAGCAACGGACCGCTCTTGCCCGCGCACTGGCGGGCGAGCCACGCATTTTGCTCTTGGACGACCCTTTGCGCAACGTGGATGCAAAGCTGCGCTTTGAAATGCGACTGGAGCTGCCCCGGTTGATCAAGCATCAGCACGCCACCGTGATCTACGTGACACAGGATTACAAAGAAGCCATGGCATTCGGCGACGAAATCGCCGTGGTGAATCGGGGACGGATCCAACAGGTTGGCACGCCTGAAGATGTTTATTTAAGCCCGGCGAACATGGATATCGCTCAGCTTTTCGGTGATCCCGTGATCAACCTATTGGAGGTCACGCCGCAAATGGGGCCAAACGGGCTCCATGCCTTAGTCTCGGATCAGCCGCTGGCCTTGCCGACAAGCGATGCGAGCATTGCCGGACGATCTTGCGTTTTGGGGCTACGACCCGAGGCCTTGCATTTCGTCGACGCGGGCGCCCCAGGCGCGATCCCTGTAACAGTGGAAACCGAGACACCGCTGAACGAGAAAACCATCACCTTGGCTATGACCGCGCGGGGGCGTGAGGTCATGCTGTCGCGGCCAGCGGGTACGCCCGGCCCAACCACCGGGCCTGCACACATCGCCATCAACCACCAGGTCACGCTATTGTTTGACGCCGAAAGCCAAGCGTTAATCCCATCAAATGATCTGGGCACGGCGGGGAAAGTCGCATGAGCGCGCATATGCTGGAAATCCGTAAAGTCGATAAATTTTATGGGCCTATTGATCGAGGCGTCCACGCGGTGAAAGACGTGTCCCTGAGCGTCAAACGGGGCGACATCATCGCACTTCTGGGCTCATCGGGCTGTGGTAAGACGTCCACCTTGCGTATGATTGCGGGCTTTGAAGAAGTCAGCCGGGGCAGCATTTCTATTGCCGGGCGCGAAGTGCACATGCTCCCGCCGGTCAAGCGCAACGTGGCTATGGCATTTGAAGGGTATTCGCTCTATCCAACCGTCACGGTGCGCGACAACATCGCCTTTGCCCTCAAAAGCAGCGGCAAAGGTGCAGCAGACATCGCCCAAAATGTCGCAGAAGTAGCCGAAATGCTCGAGATAACCGACATTTTGGATCGCTACCCGATGTCAATCTCTGGTGGACAACAACAGCGCGCCTCACTTGCACGCGCTTTGATCCGTGCAGCAGATTTGTATTTGCTGGATGAGCCCATGGGCCAGCTAGAGCCACAGCTTCGCACGCTCCTGCGCGGGCGGATCAAATACTACATCAAAGAACGTGGGCTCACCGCGATTTTGGTCACCCACGACCAGACCGAAGCCAATGCGCTTGCTGACAAAATTGCCGTCATGGAAGACGGAGAGATGCAGCAATACGCGAGCCCAGAGAAGATCAAGGAGGCACCGGCAAACCTCTTTACAGGGACGTTTGTGGGGGAACCGCCCATGAATGTGTTCCCGGCAAAGGCTGCTGTCTCAGATAATGCATTAGTCTTTACTCTTCAGGATGGATCAAACCTGTCTTTTCCCAGAGCGGCATTTGCGGACGAGTTGCAGGGCCATATCACGGGGCTTGACGAGATTACATTGGGCGTGCGTCCGTATGCTGTGCGACGTCAGGTGGATGGAGCATTCGCGCGGGTGCTTGCGAACCAATGGCTAGGTGATCAAACACACATCTCGGCGGAATTCGCAGGTGGAGAGTTGGTTCTGGTTGAGCATGACCGGGTGGAATTGGCCGAGGGCGATGCCATTTCGGTGCATCTGAATGCGGGCGATTTGCATATCTTCGACCCCCAAACAGGGCGCGCCATATCACATGGGGCATCGCTGGTCGCATGAGCCGCGATGTCATCATAGGGATCGATGCGGGCACGTCAGTGATGAAATCGGTGGCCTTTGATCTGAAGGGCATACAGCTTCAGGTTGCATCGCTCCCGAACGCTTATGACAGCGGCGCAGACGGGGCCGCCACGCAGAATATGGAGCGCACCTGGGCCGATTGCGCTGCCACATTGCGCCAGTTAGGCGAAGTGATCCCAAATCTGCACTCTCGCGTCCTGGCAGTTGCTGTGACAGGTCAGGGCGATGGGACGTGGCTCGTGGGCAAGGACAACATACCTTTGGGGGATGCTTGGCTTTGGCTTGATGCGCGTGCGGGCGATCTGGCCGAAGCTCTACGCGCGCAACAGGGTGACAAGCCCCGTTACCTTAGCACCGGAACCGGTTTGAATGCTTGCCAGCAGGGTCTGCAGCTGGCCTTTATGAAAGAACATTCATCTGAGCTTCTGCAGCAAGCCGAATGCGCTCTTCATTGCAAGGATTGGCTTTATCTCAAGCTGACCGGTGAACGTGTCACCGATCCATCCGAGGCGTGCTTCACCTACGGGGACTTCAGAACACGTTCATATGATGACAAGGTCGTGGATTTTCTGGGCCTGTCCGACCAACGCTACCTTCTGCCGCCGATCTGTGACGGGGTAACAACACAGCACCCCTTAAGCGCCGAGGCTGCCACCGCCACGGGCTTGCCAGAAGGCACGCCCATTGTACTGGGCTACGTGGACATAATCTGCACGGCACTGGGCGGGGGTGGGTATCTACCCGGACAAAAAATGGGCTGCACAATCGTGGGCACGACGGGCGTACACATTGCGTGTAAAACGGATAGCGCCGTTCGTTTGAACCCTGATGCGCGGACAGGGTACACGATGCTGATGCCAGCCCCGAATGTGGTTGCGCAGTTGCAAACCAACATGGCGGGTACGATGAACATCGACTGGGTTCTGGGTCTGGCCGAGGACGTGTCCACAAGCCTAGGCCAGCAGGTCACCCATGATGATTTGCTGTCCCATATTGAGACCTGGATGGCGCAAAGCGCGCCGGCTCGCCTTATCTATCACCCTCATGTGTCTGATGCCGGGGAGCGTGGGCCGTTCATCGATAAAGACGCCCGCGCGAACCTGATCGGACTGTCCATGTCTCATGGCTTTGCCGACATGATCCGCGCCTCCATCGAAGGCTTGGCGATGGCGTCACGCGATTGCTACAGCGCCATGGGCGATTTACCAGCGCTTGTGACGCTGACGGGGGGCGCGGCCCGTTCTGACAGCTTACGCGCGACTTTTGCGAATGTATTGGGCGCCTCAGTTCAGCGATCGTCTCGGGTCGAGGCGGGGGCTGCGGGTGCGGCAATGATGGCTGCGGTAGGCACCGGCGTATATTCCAATATAGCCGACTGCATCGAAGATTGGGTCAGACCCACATTGGCCGCACCGGAACGTCATTGCGCTGAACGACACGCGCAGTACAGCGATCTGTTTGGCCTCTATCAGGCATCGCGGCGTTGCATACAACCCGTATGGCACGATCTTTCGAATCTTAGGAGGTCAGACTTATGAACCGAGATGTCGCGATCATCGGGGATTTCTTCATTTTGCCCGAGGTGTTTGAGCGCGAGCTGCGGCGCGCGTGCGAGGGAATTAACATTACATGCCGCCTGGACCAAAGCGACTGGCCAAATAGTCCAGTAGAGCACGGCTATGTCGGCGATGGAACTGTCTCCATCAAAGAGTATTTGGGTGACTTTGATCAGGTCGTCCAGTTTATAGGCCAAGCCGAAGTCTTGATCATGCATCAATCACCCATGACTGCGAAAATGCTGGATCAACTGCCAAGTTTGAAGTTGATCGGCTGCTCACGTGGGGGCCCTGTAAATATCGATGTTGAAGCCGCCCGAACAAGAGGCGTGGCTGTGACAAGCGTTCCCGGCAGAAATGCAAGTGCCGTGGCTGAGTTTACCATCGGTGCAATCCTCTCCGAAAGTCGGAAAATCCGCGCCGGGCACGAAGCGTTACGCTTGGGCAATTGGCGCGGCGACCTTTACCGTGCCGATGTAACAGGGCGCGAACTGAACGAGATGACGGTCGGCGTTATTGGCTATGGGAAAATCGGCACGCGTCTGACCAGACTTCTGCGCGCTTTTGGCTCCAAGGTTCTGGTCTGTGATCCCTATGTACAACTGGACCCCGAAGATGCTGAGGCTGGTGTCGAACAAGTGTCATTGGAAATTCTTCTGGAGCATAGCGATGTTGTGACCTTGCATCCACGCGTGACAGACGAAACGGTCCATATGATCAACAGAACAAGTTTGGCACGCATGAAGCCCGATGCTTTGTTGATCAATACTGCACGTGGGCCTTTGTGCAATTATGATGATCTTTATGATGCATTGCGCGATGGCGTCATCGGGGGCGCAATGCTTGAAACCTTTGGTGTCGAACCCGTGCCCCCCGAATGGCCATTACTGCAGCTTCCAAATGTCACGCTGACGCCTCATATCGCCGGGGCTTCGGTGCGTACGGCAACCTATGCCGCCGAAGTTCTCGCTGAAGATATCCGTCGCTATTTTGTTGGCGAACCACTTTTGAACCAATGCTGAGGCAAATTAATGAATGAAACTGACCTAAGAAAAGAAATCGTTGCTGCCTACCAAGAGCTTAGCCGTGAGGGCATGAACAAAGGGGCGTCGGGCAATGTCTCCGCCCGGTTTGGCGAACATATGCTTGTTACGCCGTCAGGCATTCCGTCCGCCTTGATGGAGCCGGGGCAAGTTGCCAAATTGCCTTTGGATAATGATGCTGGGACTTACGAAGGTCCGTGCAAGCCGTCCTCAGAGTGGCGTTTTCATCGCGACATTTTGCGAAATCGCAACGATGCGGGCGCGGTTGTGCATAGCCACGCCCCCTTCTCCACGATCCTGTCGATCCTGCGCAAACCGATCCCTGCAGTGCATTACATGATGGCTGCGTTTGGCACGACTGAAATCAAAGTGGCTGATTATGAAACCTATGGCACGCCAAAACTCTCTGAGGCTGTCTTAGCTGCGATGCAGGGGGCAAATGGCTGCCTGATGGCAAATCACGGCATGGTCGTCGCCGGTCCCAACATGACCCGCACCATGTGGCTTGCCGGAGAGCTTGAGCTGATTGCCAGCCAGTATTACCACAGCCTTCTTGCTGGCAAGCCCCACATCCTGAGCGATTCTCAGATTGCCGAGACGGCCAAGTCATTTGAGTCCTATGGGCCGCAGGAGGTAGACGAAAGCTGATGTCCGATCAAGTCGACCTTCTTGTAATCGGAGGGGGCGTCAATGGCGCTGGGATCGCGCGCGATGCCGCAGGGCGCGGGCTGTCTGTTGTCATGTGCGAGAAGGACGATTTGGCCCAAGGTACCTCATCGAGATCAGGCAAACTAATCCATGGCGGGCTGCGATATCTGGAATACTACGAGTTTCGTTTGGTTAGAGAGGCTTTGATCGAGCGTGAAGTTTTGATGAATGCCGCGGCGCATATCATCTGGCCCATGCGTTTTGTACTTCCCCACAGCCCGACGGATCGACCGGCTTGGCTGGTGAGGCTTGGCCTGTTTTTGTATGATCACCTCGGCGGGCGCAAAAAGCTGCCCGGCACCCGCGTTTTGGATTTGCGACGCGATCCTGAGGGCGCTGCGATCTTGAATAAGTTCATCAAAGGCTTTGAGTATTCAGATTGTTGGGTTGATGACGCTCGGCTTGTGGTCTTAAATGCGGTGGCAGCCAAAGAGGCCGGTGCCGGGGTTCTGACAAGGACCGCTGTTCATTCACTGCAGGTTGAGCGCAATGGCTGGCATGCTGTGTTAAAAAACACCAAGACTGGGCAAGAACACGCATTACATGCCAAAGCTGTCGCCAATGCCGCCGGACCGTGGGTGAACGATGTGATCGGCCGGGTGGCGCGCAGCAACTCCAAACGCTCGATACGATTGGTTAAAGGTAGCCACATCATTGTGCCAAAGTTCTGGGAAGGGCAGCAGGCCTATCTTGTGCAAAACCACGACAAGCGCGTGATCTTTATCAACCCGTATGAAGGCGACAAGGCTTTGATCGGCACGACCGACATTTCTTATGATGGCATCCCGGATACGGTTGAGGCCGACCAGGATGAGGTTGATTATCTGATCGCGGCTGTGAACCGTTACTTCAAGCAAAAGCTGCGGCCATCCGATGTGCTTGAAAAATTCGCTGGGGTTCGGCCATTGTTTGATGATGGACAAGGAAACCCCAGTGCGGTGACCCGAGATTATGTGCTGGATCTTGAAACCACGCGTGGCGCGCCAATTTTGAATGTGTTCGGCGGCAAAATCACAACCTACCGGAAACTGGCCGAACATGCGGTCGACGAGCTCAAAACGGTATTTCCGAACATGACCCAGGCGTGGACCGCAAAGGCCCCACTGCCGGGGGGTGACATGCCAAGCGCGGATTTCGAGACTTTTTTGGGGGTATTGCAGGACCAATACCCGTGGTTGCCACGCGATCTTGCAAAGCACTATGCCCGGCTTTATGGCACGAGAGCGCATCACATCATCGGCACAGGCCAGACCCTTGCGAGTCTAGGTGAGCATTTTGGTGCTCTGCTATATGAGGCCGAAGTGCTTTATCTTATTGAGAATGAATGGGCGCAGACCGCGCAAGACATCCTCATCCGGCGCACCAAACACGGTTTGAACATAAGCGAGACCGAGACACAGAAACTGGAGGATTGGTTCCATGAACGGATGGCCAAGAGCGCATGACTCGTTCGACGACCTTAAAGCGCTTTCGGTGCAGTTTG
This sequence comes from Pseudomonadota bacterium, assembly GCA_039195745.1. Lineage (GTDB taxonomy): Bacteria > Pseudomonadota > Alphaproteobacteria > Rhodobacterales > Rhodobacteraceae > Litoreibacter. Next base: position 48,258 of record JBCCVD010000001.1, read on the forward strand.
GTGCAGACCCAATGCACATCCAAGGGGCCGGCGGCAATTCATCCATCAAATCTGGCGATGTAATGTGGATCAAAGCGTCGGGCACCTTGCTTGCAGACGCCGTTAAAAAAGACATCTTCGTGGCCACCGACTTGCGCAAGATACGCGATGCGTTGAGGGCACATGATCCCATCGCAGACCAGCCAGCGGAATTCCTCTTGCCGGGTGGCTCTGGGTTGCGTCCTTCTATTGAGACCAGTCTACATGCAGTGTTTTCCCAAAATATTGTCTTGCATAGCCATTGCATTCACACCTTGGCGCATGCGGTTCGCCAAGATGCAAAAGCCCTTTTGGCTTCTCGCTTGGGCGCATTTAACTGGGCCTTTGTGGACTATGCGAAACCCGGCGCCACTTTGGCCCGCCGTGTCGGCGCCGTTCTGAAACCCGAAACCAATGTGGTGATCCTAGGTAATCACGGCCTCATCGTAGCGGCCGATAGTGTTGCTGAAGTGGAGACGTTGCAATCTCAGGTGCATGCCGCGCTTGCCTTGCCTCTGGCGCCGGTCTTGAGACCAAATCTAAACACATTGGCCCAGATTGCAGCTGGTGGGAAGTATGCCCCGACCGAGGATCTGGCTCTGCATCAATTGGCCCTTGACCCGGGTAGGCTAAGACAAGTCACAGCAGGCAGTCTGTATCCAGATCATGTTATTTTTTGTGGTATTGCTGTAGTGGAGTTGATGCGAGACCAGACACCCGAGCAGGCTATGGCGCAAGCGGTCGATACAGGTGCCCCGCCGCCGGTTTGGATGTTGTCAGCTGAACACGGTGCACTTGTGCGCTGTGACGCCGCGCCCCCCGCTCGAATCATGATGCGATGCCTCGCGGATGTGATGGCACGCGTGCCAACAGAGGCGCGGCTCACTTATCTTAGCAGCGAACAAGACATTGAGCTGCTTGATTGGGATGCTGAGAAATACCGGCAGCAGCTGAATGTCTGAGCTCTTTATTGGCCTCGATATTGGCACATCAGGTGCCCGCGCCATTGCGATGTCGTCTGAGGGCGTCGAGATCGGGGCAAGCCAGTCCCTCATGGCGAATCATGGCCAGTCTTTTCGCGACCCAAAAAGTTGGTTGGGGGCTGCAAGAGCCGCCTTGGCGCAGCTTTGCATAAGTATTGACCGGACTCAGGTACGGGCCATCTGTGTTGATGGTACATCCGGTACGATGCTGCCTGTCGATGAAGCAGGCATACCTTTGACTGACGGCCTGATGTATAATGATGCATGTACTGACAGGAAAGTTTTGGACCTAATCTCCGCCAATGCCCGATCAGAGAGTGCAGCAAATGGGGCAACAAGCGGCCTTGCGAAACTGCTTATGCTTCAAGACACGCCGGGGGCTACCCGTATCTTGCATCAAGCCGATTGGATCGCGTCTTGTTTGTGCGGCATTCAAGCCTCTGACGACAATAATGCGCTGAAGACCGGGTTCGATCCTGTGGACATCCATTGGCCCGATTGGATAGCTAAAACGGGCGCCAGAATGGATATGCTGCCAGAGGTCAAACGTCCCGGGACGCGCCTTGGACCATTACTCAAAGATGTAGCGGCTGAATTCGGGTTGCCGACTCGCACTGAGGTTTTGACTGGCACGACGGATGGCTGCGCCGCTTTTCTTGCAACAGGGGCGAGCAAACCGGGCGATGGTGTAACATCCCTAGGGACAACGCTGGTCTTGAAGCTGTTGTCAGACAAACCGATCTTTGCGCCCGAAAGCGGAGTTTACTCGCATCGCATCATGGGGCTTTGGCTGGCCGGGGGGGCTTCGAACACCGGCGGCGGCGTATTGTTGGAACATTTTAGTGAAACGGATATCGACGCTTTAAGCCAGGCTATTGATCCCGAAAAACAGCTGAACCTGTCCTATTACCCGTTGCGTCATCCCGGCGAGCGGTTCCCAATCAATGATCCAAACTATCCTCCTAAGATGGAACCTCGCCCCGATGCACCTGAGCAGTTCTTGCAAGCCATGCTGGAAGGCATTGCGGAGGTTGAAGCCTTGGGGTATCGCAGGTTGCAAGAGTTTGGCGCTCCAGCTCTTAGGTCCGTGCGCAGCGTCGGTGGAGGCGCGAAAAGTAATGCTTGGCACCTTATCCGGGCCCGCACCCTGGATGTTGAGATGCAACGTCCGACCAATCCCCACGCTGCTTATGGTGCTGCCGTCTTAGCGCGGTACGGGATGCAAAATTGAGCATGACCTATGAAGATCTGTCATTGTTGTTTGACCGCTATGAAGCCTTTTTGATTGATCAATTCGGTGTGCTATTGAGCGGCACTGGACCTTACCCAGGAGCACAAGTGGCCCTTGCGGGTCTGGCCAAACGCGGCAAGCCCGTTGTGATACTGTCAAATTCTGGCAAGAGGTCTGAGGTGAACACAGCTCGTCTTGTTCAACACGGGTTTGAGCGCCGCCATTTTGAAACCGTTCTGACCTCGGGGGAGGTTGCATATAACCATTTACGTCAAATGCTAGGGGCTAAAGCCCCGGAGAGAGCGAACGCGTATGTGGTCTTACGAGACGGCGATCAATTCCCATTTCTGGATCTACCTCTGCAGCGGACCACCGACCCGGAGGCCACAGACATTCTGTTGCTCGTCAATCGTGATCCGATGCGTGAGATTGCAAGCTATGAGCCAATTCTTCAGCGGCTTGCGGCGCGTCAGGTTCCCTGTTTGTGCACGAACCCTGATTTTAAGATGCTGACACCCAATGGTACGACTGAGTCGGCAGGATACTTTGCACAAATGTATGAGGCGTTTGGCGGAAGCGTAAGATGGTTCGGCAAACCGCATCAGAACATATATGACTGTGCGTATCACCTGTTGAAAGGCATTGATCGGGGCCGCGTGCTGTGTGTTGGTGATAGCCTGGATCACGACATCGCTGGCGGTGCGTCCGCCGGTTTCAAGACAGCATTGGTTCGAACTGGAATTCATGAAGAGCTGAGCGATACCGAGTTTGAGCGCGCTGTTGCGTCGTCGCGTTTTGTGCCGGACTATGTTTTATCTGGCTTTTCTCAGTGACGATGGGGCCAAAGCTCACGGTGTGCGTGTGGCCCAAATCTAACTGCAGTTTGTGAATTGAAATCGGACGCGCAATGCTCAGCATCGCTAGAGTGAACCTTGGCCGACCAGTGCGCACAAAGGTGGCACGCCTCCCCTGCATTGAAGATGAGATGCACCAAGACTGCGCCCTCATCCTGGTCGGCCAGCTCCATAGCAATTGACAAGTGATCTGCGGCCCACCGGTTTGTCCCCACTGCGATAGCCTCGCGCCCAGCCAAAGATGCGAGGCGCGCAACTTCAGTACTCTCGTCAGCATCGCGCGCGCGGTGGAGTTGGTACGAGGCCGAAACGCTCTCACCGCGCTCTAGCTGATCCAGAAGCACCCTGTTGAGACGGTGGCGCTTGACTAGCTGGGCGCGACGTCTGCTCGACCGCTTGGCACGCAATTTCGTGCCGATATCTTGGAAGGCAACGCTATCTTCAAGAGGCCCCGCTTCGACGGCGCCATCAAATGCCTCGTCGTCAACATTGGCGACTATCCTTGCAAGGTTTCTTTCAGCACGGCGTGGAAAGATCGAGACAGCTTCAAACGCGGGCTGGACATCGGGCGAAGCAGGGAAAATACGATTGAGTACGGTGTTTTGCACGCTGTACAAAGCGTCACTTTGGACCCGCGCAGAAGCTCTATAACGTAGAAAGGATTATCTCCAGTTCGTGCATGAATCTCCGGTGCAAACATCCCCGTGTCAGTTGTCAGCCGTTCCACCGCAGCGACGGAAAGCAGTTCCATTGCGCGAGCTTGCTGGTATCGGTCGGCGGCACCCCACCTAGGGCGCATAGAGGTTAGGTTTTTCCCTGAGCCTCTATATCACGCGGCGTCACGACCAAGAGGATTTTGTGGTAGCAAATGCACCGCGCAAGGAACTGTATAAAATCCAGCATGGCTTCATCCGCCCAATGGAGATCTTCCATCTGCAGCAGGGTTAGATCATTCTCATCCGGGATAGCATCCAAAAGCTATAGGTAGACCGCGAAGCAATCGCCCGACCGCCAAAGGCGCCGTAAAGATCAAGCCAAGCACCGACAGCCAGCTCACGCGACGGGCCTAACGGCTATAGGATGGATAAGTCCTCGCACGCACAGCGCAGAGGCGTAGCATTGCTCATTTGCTGTTAAAATGCTTGCTGCGGCGTCATTTTCCCCGTCCCGGCGTCGCCAAGAGTAAACGCCGTGTGCTCGCCGCCGCCAGAATGCGAAGACGCGCCAGTGTCCCATCGCGCTCAAGAAATAGGTCGTTCAGCGTCTCCCTCCAGCATTCGATGCGCCGCTCAGGGTGTTTCTGGCGAAGTTTGCGGGAAAAATTAGGGATCGTAAAAATTGAATATAGGTAATCGTCCCGACCCGGTGGGTTTGCGAACTTGGCACGGTGCTCAAGAAGACTGCGCAAGCCCAATGAACAGCCAGATGACTGACTGTGCCGCGCGTGACAAGCCGTTCACAAAGACACACTCCAAAATAGTCCTAAATGCGATGCACGGTCTACATTCCAAATTAGTTCGCGGCCTGAGCGCGCCATTACGCCACCCTCGATCTTGCAAGCCAGACCGCGCCCCGCAGGCTCATGCATCCATCCTGATCAGAGAAAGGCCGGCGCGCAGGTCGATGCCTTGCTGCATTAAGTATCCACAAAAACGAACTCGCGCGCATATCAATCGCTATCACGGGTTAAGCCGAGGACCCCTCGCGTCTCAAAAGCGCTTGCGGCAGCTGCTGTCGAAAGCCACCACGTCCAACTGTGCAACCGGCTCCTTGCAGATCGTAGGACGTAGCGGCGACATCTCTCACGCCGCCACCATCCACACGCCTGCGCCGCAGAGTACGGTCGCGAGGCTGCGGTTTACTGTGACGACGTGAATGGGATTATGTGCCAGATCGCGCAGCTTGGCGGCGAAAGCGATGACAATCGCAAAGCAGGCCGCGAGCGCACCGAATGTGATGGCGGAGATCAGGGCGAAAAGTGCAAGGTCGATCTCTGCCACATTGACGAGGCGCGGAAGGAATAGCGTATAAAGCACAATCGTTTGGGGGGAAATGATGCAGGTCGTGCACCCGGCGAAGAAGGCGCTAAACACGCCACCGCTTTTGCGCGACGCTGCGTCGCCGATGTCAAATCCGCCCTTCCAGATGCCCCAGGCCAGCCAGCCCACATATAGCAGCATCGCCACTTTGCCGAATTCGTAGAGGCCTGGGGCCGATTGCAGCCACGTGCCAAACCCGAGGCAGATCGCGGCGATCACCAGAATGTCGCCCGCAGCGACGCCCAGACCGAAGCCTATCGCGCCGCGCCTGTCATTGCCGGCCGCGCGCACCATCAAAAGCAGCACCAATGGGCCGGGCGCCAGCGTCAAAGTGATCAAGGATAGGGCATAAGCGGTCGCGTCCGAGAAAAGCATCAGCGCATCTCCTCTGTCGGAACGGTGCAGCGCATACTGGTCAAAATGGTCATGGCCTTCCCTCAAACGTGTTGAGGATACGTCCCACGGATCACCACTTTGCCGCATACCCCAGATTGGGTATCGGGCTCTAATTCGCAGAATTGAAGGGTTTCAATCTTGTCAATTATACTACGAAAAGGTACTTACATCAGTGCCTTGACGAGAGTCCCCGCATGCGGGGAATTCGGGTCAGTCAGCTGATTTTCCAAGCGGAACCACATTCGTATCCGCCTCGGGGGCGAGCTCTTCGAAGTCGAAATTGTCCAACCGGTCCGCCCGCTTGCCCGCCCGTGTGGCTGCTGTAATGACCCCCGCCACATCGTCACCGGCCTGCCTGAGATGGGTCTCCAGCTTGCCCGCCTTCTCGCCGATGATCTCTACATCGCGGTGGAGTTGGCGCAGCGCTTTCCTGATCTCTCCGGTCTGCTCCCGCATGCGGGCATCCTTCAGGATCGCGCGCATCGTGTTCAGCGTTGCCATGCAGGTCGTCGGTGACACGATCCAGACCCGCGCCGCAAATCCCTCCCGAATGATATTGGGTAAGCGGGCGTGAAGCTCAGCGTAAACAGCCTCCGACGGCAAAAACATCAGCGCGCCATCTGCGGTCTCTCCTTCGATGATGTAGCTCTCCGCGATTTTCTTGATATGCACGCGGACGGCTTGGCCCAACGCCGTCAACGCCCGCGCCTGCGCCTCCTTGGTCTCGGCTCCGACGAAGGCCTCATAGGCCTCCAGTGGGAACTTCGCATCGATCACGATCGGCCCCGGTGGGTTCGGCAGATTAATCAGACAATCCGCCCGCTTGTTGTTCGACAGCGTGGTCTGCAACGAATAGCTATCGGCAGGCATCGCCTTGGAGACGATATCGTTCAGCTGAATCTCCCCGAACGCCCCGCGGGTCTGCTTGTTCGACAGGATGTCCTGCAAAGACAGCACGTCGCCAGACAGCTTCTCGATATTGGTCTGGGCCTTATCAATAGTGGCAAGCCGTTCCTGCAATTGGGTCAGCGACTTCGTGGTCTTCTCAGACGAGCCATGCAGCACATCGTTCATCCGTTCCTGCAGGTCAGACAATGACCGTGCGGATTTCATTGCATTCTCGTGCAACCGCTCGGCCATCTTTTGCTGCACATCCGCCATACGGACTTCCATCGTCTGCATCGTCATCGTCTGTGACTTGGAGACCGCCTCAAGCCCGCCCGTCAACTGAGCCTGCCCCTGGCTTAGGGATTGAACGACCTGAGAGAGTTGGCTGACTTGCCCCGTCAAAGGCTCCGCCGCACGTGCGGATCTGGCGGCGGCGCGTAAGGACAGGATCAGCAGAAGGAGGATCAAGAGCACGACTCCAGCAGCGATCATACCAGTAACGACCAACGGGTCATTGAGGTCTAACGACATGTCACCGATCTGGATCATGTGCGCCCAAACAAACGTTCGATATCGGCCAGTTTCAGCTCTACATAGGTGGGGCGACCGTGGTTGCACTGACCGGAATGCGGCGTCGCCTCCATTTCGCGCAGCAGCGCATTCATCTCGTCTGCACGCATGATGCGACCCGAGCGGATCGAGCCGTGACAGGCAACCCGGCTCAGCACCGCTTCGATTCTGTCGGCCAGCGTCTGCGTGTCGCCCAGTTCATCAATTTCATCAAGGATGTCGCGCAGCATCTTACTTGCATTGATCACACCAAGGATCGCGGGCGTCTCGCGCACCGCGACCGCGCCCTGACCAAAAGGCTCGATGACCAGACCGAAGCGCGCCAATGTGGTGGCATGTTCCATCACCTGTGCGGCATCAGCCTCTGACAGCTCGACGATTTCCGGGATCAGGAGCGCTTGTGTCGCGACACCATTTTCAGCCATTTGGGTTTTCAGCTTCTCATAGACCAACCGCTCATGCGCGGCGTGCTGGTCCACGATCACCATGCCGTCGGCAGTTTGAGCGATGATGTAATTCTCATGGACCTGAGCGCGGGCTGCACCGAGTGGCTCGTCTTTGGGCGAGGCCTCGACCACCTCTTCTACCCGCGCAAAAACCGGCGCAGTCTCTGCAAATCCGGGCGTTTGAGCCTGATAAGACTGGCGCAGCGCAGCCTGCGAGGGGCGGTCCATTTGGTAGATCCGGCCTTTGGGCTCTGCGCGGAACGCGCCGAGCGTGGCGTCAGACACCGTTGTGGAGGCACGGTGACCGGCTTCTGCCAATGCGTGTTTCAGCGCAGACACGATCAGCCCCCGCGCAACGCCTGGGTCACGGAACCGCACTTCCGCCTTTGCCGGGTGCACATTCACATCGACGCGCTGTGGATCGCATTCGAGAAAAAGCGCAACCGCAGGATGCCGGTCACGTGAGAGAAAATCCGAATAGGCCCCGCGCAACGCTCCAATCAACAACTTGTCACGCACAGGTCGGCCATTGACGAACAGGTATTGCGCCGTGGCGGACCCGCGCGAATAGGTAGGAAGTGCGGCAAACCCTGTCAGTGTGATGCCATCACGCTCAGCATCGATTTGAAGCGCGTTTTCTGCGAAATCAGAGCCAAGAATCTGACGCAGTCTTGCGCCAAGCGCATTGAACATATCACCCGTTTGAGGGTCCGCACGAAAACTGATGCGGCCCTCGTCGCCTTGGGTCAGATCGCGGATCGTGAAACCGACATAGGGTTCTGCCATGGCCAACCGTTTCACGACATCATTGATGGCCTGCATCTCCGCCCGGTCTGTGCGCAGGAATTTCAACCGTGCTGGCGTCGCGTAGAAGAGGTCACGCAGTTCGACCACAGTGCCGGTGTTGAGCGCTGCGGGGCGTGGGGCTTCATGGGCACCCCCGGTGACGGCAATGGCAAATGCACTTTCCGCCCCTTTGGCCCGTGACGTGATTGTCAATCGACCGACAGCGCCGAGCGAAGGCAGAGCTTCACCGCGAAACCCAAACGTATGAATGTTGAGCAAATCCGTGCCGTCAATTTTTGAGGTGGCATGGCGCGACAGCGCAAGGGGAAGGTCAGCCTCGGCAATACCGTGCCCGTCATCCGTGACGCGGATCAGCGTCTTGCCGCCATCCTTCACGGCGAGCTCAATCCGGGTGGCACCAGCATCCAACGCGTTCTCGATCAGCTCTTTCACGGCCGAAGCAGGACGTTCGACAACCTCACCTGCCGCGATGCGGTTCACGGCGACGTCGTCTAACTGCCTGATTTTGGGCAAGTCTTGGCTTATATTGCGGTCGTGGACATTCATACCTCTAGGTATAGCATGTCCCTTCCCGATTCGGCCATGAGCCTAGTTGGTGCTTTCGATCCCCTCGGGTTGACCGACGACAACGAAGTGAAGATCGTCAGGCCGCAGGACGCGCGCGGCAACACGTTTGATATCCTCCAACGTCACTGCGTTGATTTTGTCGTTACGTGTATCGGCATAATCAATCGGCAGATCATCCATCTGCATCCCAACCAGAATGCTGGCGATGCGGCTGTTGCCATCGAAACGCAGCGGGTAGGCACCGGTGAGGTATTTCTGCGCATCGGCCAATTCTTGCGCTGTGACACCCTCCGTCGCGAGCTTGCGCCATTCGGCCTTGATTACGTCAATGGCCTCCGCAACACGGTCATTGGAGGACGCGACCTGCCCCATCACAAGCTCCCCGTAATCCTTAGGAACGAGATAGGTGGAAACACCGTAGGTCAGGCCGCGCTTTTCCCGCACTTCATCCATTAGGCGTGATCCAAAGCCACCAGCTCCGAAAATCTGGTTCATCACATAGGCCGGGAAAAAGTCTGGGTCGTCGCGCTCGATCCCTTCATGCGCGAAGAGCGCGACGGATTGCGGCGTGTTGAACGGCACCACTGTTTTGCCGCCTTCCAAAGCGAAATCTGCGTCAACCGGCATAGGGGCACCGGTCTCCGGCAGACCGCCAAGCAAATCGTCCAGCAACGCGCCAAGTTCCTCTGCAGAGATATCGCCGACGGCCCCCACATAAATACGATCACGTGCGAAGACATCTCTGTAGGCATTGAGAATGTCTTCGCGGTTCAGGGCTTCGACACTCTCAACCGTACCTTCAAGAGCAGAGCCGTAGGGGTGATCACCGAAAGTCATCGACATCAGCGTTTTGCTGGCAATGTCATTGGGCTCTTGCTCCTCCGATTTAATGATGGAAACGATCTGCGCGCGCACACGCTCGATAGCAGCCTCATCAAAACGTGGTTCATTGATTGCGGATTTCAGCAAGGCAACTGCTTCTGCCCGGTTCTCTGTCAGAAAGCGGGCAGAGATTGAAAAAGCATCGTCATAGACGTCAAAATCATAACTCGCAGCAAGCGCTTCACGTGCAGCAGCGAAAGCTGTTGCATCCATATCCCCAGCGCCTTCTTCGATCAGCCCGGTCATCAGATGGATCGCACCGCGCTTGCCTTCCCGATCAACCGAAGCGCCGCCTTTGAAGCGGATTTCAAGCGCGGTGAACGGGATAGATCGCTCTTCCACCAACCACGCCTTAATGCCGCCGGGTGAAGTGACATCTTGAATATCAATGGCACGCGCAGGGCCTGCAAAGGCCAAAGCGACGCTGAGCGCAAGAAGAATACGGATCATTGTGTCACCTCCACTTCAGGTTTCTGGAACCAGCCTGTGACGGCCTTGTCGCGGTTGAAAACCATCTTCGCGGCGGCAATGATGTCTTCTTCGGTAACCGCTTGCAAAATATCGGGCCAAGCCTGCACATCTTCGACAGTTAACCCTGACGTCAACGCCGCGCCGTAGCGGCGGGCAAGGCCACTTACATTGTCATTCTCATAGATTGAGGCGGCGCGAATTTGCGCCTTGATCCTAGCGAGATGCTCCGGATCCACACCATCTTCGATGAATTGCGCAATGACGGCGTCCATCTCAGCCTCCGCCTGCTCCAGAGTGAGATCCGGCGTCGGCACGATCAGCACGCCGAAATTCGTATCGTCGTAGTTGATCCCCGAATAGAAGGCGGAGGTATAAACAGCCTTGCGATTGTTCAGTTCAAGCTGTCGGCCGAAGACGGATGTGGCGGAGCTGCCGCCCAGGATATCAGCCAGAACCGTCAGCGCCGCTGCCGTTTCCTGATCACCACTGTCGCGCTCTGGTGCGAGATAGGTGCGGATCACATAGGGTTGGGAGACACGTGGATCCTCAAACTTGATGCGCCGTTCGGCCAATTGCGGGGGTTCCTGCGGACGTTCCCTCACGGGCAAATCAACCGTTGGGTCCAGCGGGCCGTAATGCTCTTTCGCCAGCGCTTCGACCTCCGCCGGGTCGACGTCACCGGCGACAACCAAAATGGCGGCATTCGGTGCATAGAATGTCTCGTAAAACTCCAGCGCGTCCTCACGTGTCAGGTCTTCCATTTCATGACGCCAGCCGATGATCGGAACACCATAGGGATGGTTGAGATATTGCGCAGAGCGGCGTTGCTCTGCAAAAAGGGCACCGGGGTCGCTATCGGTGCGCTGATTGCGCTCCTCCAAGATCACGTTGCGCTCTGTAATGATATCTTCTTCGGTCAGACGAATGTTGCGCATCCGATCGGCTTCCATCTGCATCATCAGGCCCAAACGATCAGCGGCGACACGTTGAAAATAGCCCGTATAATCCCATGACGTGAAAGCATTATCCGTGCCGCCATTCGCCTCAACAGTGGCGGAGAATTCACCCGCCTCCATGTTGTCTGTGGCCTTGAACAGCAAATGCTCCAGGAAATGCGCAATGCCCGAGACACCGGGTTTCTCATCCGCGGCGCCAGCCTTGTACCAAAGCATATGCACCACAACCGGCGCGCGATGATCCTCGATCACGACAGCTTGCAGGCCATTGTCCAGTTTGAAAGTCGTGACGTTTTCCGCGGCAGATAAGGGGGCGGCCAAAAGGCAGGCCAAAGCACACAGGGTCAAGCGCAGCATTGAGGGTCCTTCTCGTTCAATCTCATCGTTGATTTAAGACCTAGCGCGCAAGTGTTTCAATGCCATCAACGTGCTTGTGAGCGCGCTGTTATGTCATCTATTCCGGCGCCTCGAAGCCTTCCGGTGGGGCCGACACAGTCCGCACACCGAGACGACGCAAGCGCTCAAGCTCGGCATATTGGTCAAGGGATTGCTTCTGGTAGGCCTTGAAATAGACATTCACGTTGAACAGGCGCTCCAGCACTCTGCCATCATTCTTGCGACGAAACTCTACATCTTCAGCTGCAAGTTGCGAGCGGATCGCTGGCGTCACACCGTAACGCGAGGCGTAATTCACAAGTCCACCATCACGGATACCACCGTCGGGGTTGCCACCCAGCGCACGTGTTGCGTCAGCGAAGGGCGTCTGATCCGTCCGGTTTGTCCCACCGGGTGTGGGCGGCGGCAGGGTTGCATAGCTTTCAGGCTGAGTCAGGGGTTTGACTGGCAGAATGGCAAACTCATCGGGTCCAGTGCCCTGTGCTTTCACGTTCAGAAGTTGCGGCTCCCGATTACGGTCGCAGGCACTGAGCGCCAGCACGGCGGCCAAACCCGTCAGGATCATCGCTTTGCGGTTCATGCCCTTCTCCTCGTCACGCGTTCTGATGCATTTTGCCCTGTTTAACCCATTCGCGAACGGGCGTCACGGGGTGTTCTGATCCGCCTTCTCATCCGTGAAGATGATAATTGCAAAGGCACCTGCAAATATCCAGATATCGGCGATGTTAAAGATGAAGGGGTTGTTGATACCGCAGCAGGACATGTTGAGAAAGTCCGCGACAGCCCCATAGAGGACGCGATCAAGCGCATTTGCCAATGCCCCCCCAACGATCAATCCTGCGCCCGCAAAAGTCACCGTACGACTGAGAGACCGCCGCGCCCACCAAATTAAAAAACCCGAGATACCAATAGCCAGTGCAATCAAAATCCAGCGCGCCGTGTCTGGGCTGCCGCTGAAGAGGCCGAAATTGATACCGGGGTTCCAGCCGAATTTGAAGACGAGCAATGGCGGCAGGATTGCGAGTTCGTCTCCTACCTGCATGTTCAGGCCATACATGACCCACACTTTCGACAGCTGGTCTGTCAAAAACCCAAAGAGTGCTGCGAGAAAGAGGAACCGCATCTTAATGCCGGAAATGACGCATGCCGGTGAAGACCATGGCAAGACCAAGCTCGTCGGCGGCTGCAATCACCTCATCATCGCGCATAGAGCCACCGGGTTGGATAAGCGCCGTCGCCCCGGCCTCCGCTGCTGTGATCAACCCGTCGGCAAAAGGGAAAAACGCATCTGACGACACGACGGAGCCGATGGTTGGGCTTTCGCTTAGGCCCAACACGTCCGCCATGTCTTGCGCCTTGCGCGCAGCTATGCGCGTCGAATCCACGCGGCTCATTTGTCCCGCGCCAACCCCGACAGTTGCGCCATTCTTGGCATAGACAATCGCATTGGATTTAACGTGTTTCGCGACCGTCCATGCAAAAAGCATATCCGCGACCTCCTGATCAGTGGGCGCGCGTTTGGTGACGACTTTAAGTTCAGCCGCGGTGATCTGCCCGACATCCTTGTCCTGCACGAGCAATCCGCCGGAGACCTGCCTGTAGGTTAGCCCGCCAACGGACATATCCGGCAACCCATCCGTGGTCAGCAGGCGCAGGTTCTTCTTTTTGCCAAAAATATGCACGGCATCTGCGTCTGCACCTGGCGCGATCACCACTTCGGTGAAAATTCCGCTGATCGCCTCGGCCGTTTCACCATCCAAAGGCTGGTTTACTGCGATGATCCCACCAAATGCCGAGGTTTGGTCGCATTGGAATGCCTTCTCATAGGCCTCCGCAACAGTCGCCCCGCGCGCCACTCCGCAGGGATTGGCATGCTTGATGATCGCGACAGCAGGCCCCTCGGAGGGATCGAATTCTGCCACCAACTCAAATGCTGCATCCGTGTCGTTGATGTTGTTGTAGGACAGCTCTTTGCCCTGATGTTGTGTCGCTGTCGCAACGCCGGGACGCGCGGACCCGTCAACGTAGAACGCTGCGGACTGATGTGGGTTTTCTCCATAGCGCAACGTCTGGGCCAAGCGCCCCGCAACGGCACGCCTGCGCGGCACCTCGCCCAATGCCCCGGCCATCCAACCGGACACTGCTGCGTCGTAGGCGGCTGTGCGGGAATAGGCGGTCAGCGCCAACCGCTGACGGAAAGCATAGGTGGTCTGGCCATCATGCGCATCCAGCTCTGTCAGCAGGATGTCGTAGTCCTCCACATCGGTCACGACACTGACGAACTTATGGTTTTTCGATGCCGCACGGATCATCGCAGGACCGCCAATATCAATATTCTCGATACAGGTGTCATAATCCGCGCCTTTGGCCACCGTCTCTTCGAATGGGTAAAGGTTGACGACAAGCAGATCGATAGGGCCGATCCCGTGTTCTTCCATTGCCGCAACATGGGTCTGATCATCACGCAGCGCCAGCAGGCCACCATGCACGGCAGGGTGCAGGGTTTTCACGCGACCATCCATCATCTCTGGAAAGCCTGTCACATCCGCCACATCCGTGACCGCCAGACCAGCATCGCGCAAAGCGGCTGCAGACCCACCGGTTGACAGCAATTCGACGCCGCGCTCCGACAGAGCGCGGGCCAGATCAAGCAGGCCGGTTTTGTCAGAAACAGAAAGCAGGGCGCGGCGGAGGGGCGCAAGATCGGTCATGGAATTCCTTTGTCAGGTCAGCAGCTATGTATCCAATGCCAGCTGCAAATCCTGCTCAAAGTCGCGCATGTAAGACGGCCTGTCCTGCGCTTTCGCCAAATTCCAACTGACTTGGCTCGCATACTCCATCACTCTGGAAGATAAAACGACCTGTTGGCTCGCACGCGGCTTTAATCGCCCTTTTTCGAGAAAAACACTCGGCTCGACGCGCATTTCGACCTGTCCGGTGCAGCGGAAGACCCAAATCTCACCATTCTTCAACGCCAGTGAGACCGCATTGCCGCCAATATCAAGGGACGCTTCAACGCCCGGATGCAAATGGAAACGAATAGAATAATTCACGCCTTCGAGCGCATTCTGATCCATGTATCGTTCGAATGCAGCACGATCCCCTTCACTGAGCGCTGCAAGCGTATCTTCGCCCGAAAGCCCAGATCCGTCGGCGCGTAGGTTGAGTTTGCGAACATGCGACAGGCCGAATGCTGGCACATAGCCATCATGGCTCGCCGTCAAGCGGATACCTGCGGCGTCCCGATCTTGAATGACGCGCACAGATTTCGGACCCTTGGACAGGATTTCACCGTCTGCGCTGGGCGTCAGCTTGGCAGAAGACACTCTGTCAATCGACAGTGTTGAATGCGATGGTGTCGCGCGTCCGGCTCTGCGCCACTCGATCCCGAAGGGCGCGCCTGATCCACAATTCACGATCAGCGGGTTGCGCGCCGATGTCAGCTCAAACGCCAATGTGCTGGCATGCGCATTCAGCGATGATTTTCGGCGGGGCGGCGGCGCAACATCGGCAATCAGGCTGGTCTGGCCGCATTTGAGCGGCGCAAATCCCATGGCCTGTGCACCAGGAGCCAGCATCGGCACTTGAGCCCCGGACAGGACCTGATCCAACCGTCCTTCCTGACCTGCACCGCCACCATGGAACCGCGCGAGACGGCCATCTTCGTGGCGCAATGCCAGCAGGCTTGGCGCGATCCGCTCCATCGCATGGCGATGTCCTTCGAGAGGCTCCCGATCTACGCCGCGCAATGCCGCGGCGGCCCAGCTGAGCAGAGTATAGACCTCCAGCAATTCCTCCGGGTTGCGCGTACTCAACCCGCCTTGCGCGTCAATTTCCCGCTCACACTCCCGCGCGAGCGCTTTGCTCGCCGCTTCGACATGGTGTTCTGCGCCATTGAGCGAAATGCCCGCATAAAGCAGACCTGTCAGCGCTTCAAACCTGGGCAAACCGGGCACAGCGACCGGCCACCGACGCGCCAGAAAGGCGGTCTGCTGGCCAAGGGATTTAAAGTACTTTGCGTTGTTCTCTACGGATTGGCCATTCATCAAGAAGATCGCGTGATGTATCCAGCGGATCAACCGGCGTCCCGTCAGATCCGGAGACCAGCCTGCACCCTTGCCGCCATCCTGTCGCGCAATCCATGTCATGACCCAGTCCTGCGCGATCTTTCGTGTCGTACCGTCCCCGACAGCGGCCAGATCGTCGAGCCAGCCAAACCCGTTGAGCTCTGCTGCAAAGGCCGCATCTGGCGCATCAATGTCCCAAAGGCGCACGCCGGGCTGCTGTACGAGATGACCACCAAACTGAAAATTGCCAGCAACGAGCTGCTTGCCTTTGGCAAAAGACCCCATTGCCCGCGGCTCCGGCTGGTAGACAAAGCCTTTGACCTGCGTCCGCATACCGCTCAGGCGCGCATGAACGCGATCCATCAACGTGATTTTCTGCCCCAACTCGGGAGGCAGGATTCTCTGTGCCCCAGCGCTCATTCCAGCAACGTTTTGCTTGTTATTGTTAGATTAATTTCTAACCAAGCAGCATGGGCCTTGTCACCGGTCAGTCAGGTTTGCGGAGCGAAATCATGAAAAAGCCGTCCATTCCGCCACACTGTGCAAAATAGTCAGGTCTTAGGCGAATACCGCCATTTGAGTGCAACCATGCTGGATCAATCCCCAGCGCTTGTGGGTCGGGCAGAATTTCACTCAACCCATGGCGTGCAATCGCGGTCTTGGCTTGGCGTTCGCCCTCTTCTGTGAGCAAGGAACAGGTGCAGTAGACCAGCCGCCCGCCCGGTTTCAACGCAATGAGCGCACGGTCGATCATCGCCTCTTGCAAAGCGAACAACTGGTCGAGGTCTTTGCCATTCTTGGCAAAAGGCAGGTCCGGATGCCGTCGGATCGTTCCCGTGGCGGAGCATGGCGCATCCAGCAGGATCGCATCATAGAAATGTTGCGCCTCCCATTCCATCGCATCGGCAATCACAAGATCGGCGCTCAGACCAGTACGCGTGAGGTTCTCCTCCACCGTTTTCATGCGGACCGGGCTGATATCAAGCGCAGTCACAGTCGCGCCTGCGGCGGCCAGTTGCATCGTTTTCCCACCGGGTGCTGCGCAGAAGTCGAGGATGTCTTCCCCCGGCTGCGGATCCAGCAGCTTGACAGCCAAAGCCGCGCCCGCATCTTGCACCCACCACTCACCCTTCTCAAACCCTTCAAGGGTTGACACTTGACCGGCTTGGGCAATCCGGACGGTCCCGGTTGCAAGCACTTCGCCACCCAGCGCCTGCGCCAGTGGCGCCGCATTTTTCCTGTCCTTTGCCGTCAGATCCAACGGCGCACCTGCGAGATGTGCAGCTTCGATACTCTGCACGATCTCTTCATTGAAGATATGCACGATCCGCCGCCGCAACCATTTGGGTAAGGTCGGGACGGGCAAGGTTGACCAGAAGTCCGCCCCCTCTGTAGAGACTTTGCGCAGCACCGCATTGGCGAGCCCGGACATCTTCCGCGACTGTCTGTTGCGCCGCATCAAGGACACTGCGCTGTCAACGACACCATGGGGTGCCTCGCCTTCCACCAGCAGCTCGACAACTGCCAAGCGCAACACATTCAATGCAGGCGTCGGTGGCAATTTTTCGACATATCGCGCGATGACGGTGTCGGCACGGCTGACATTGCGCAAGACCGATAGTGCCAGTCGTTGCGCACGTGCCTTATCCGCTGGCGCCAGCCCCGACAAAGGACCAATACCGCGCGTGAGTTCAGACAATTGCAAACGGTCTTCCATGACGCCGCTCAAGAGCCCCAACGCGCCCTCGCGCGCCGCAAAAGCCGAGCTGTCATTTTTGGCCATACTTGTCTCCTGTCCTGTCGCGCGTATATCAGGAGGTATGAGTAAAGAACCAGCCAAAGACTTACCCCCCGCAGCAAAACGCGCCCTAGCCGAAGCCGAGGCGCGCCGTGCAGCCGCAAAAGAGCTTGAATTACCGACAGAACTGGGCGGGCGAGACGGACCCGAACCGGTCCGCTATGGCGATTGGGAGAAGAAAGGCATAGCGGTCGACTTCTAGGCAGCCCTAGCGCAGCGACATATCTGCACGTTTTCCTTTGCCGTGATCGGTGATGAAGCGCAGCGTTTTGCCATCGACTTTCACGACCTCGCAATTTGGTCCCAAGTCGCGGCTTCCCCAGATAATGGAGCGGCAAAACATATTGCCCTTCCACTGCCATGTCCCGGAGACTTTTTTACCATACGCTCTGCCGATGATCTTTCCGGCCTTGCTCAAATGGATCGAGGCGCCCGAGTATTTCAGGTTCTTGCCTTGTATGATCTTGAGGAATTCGGTCTTGGTCTTGACCGGGACAAACCCCGCTTTTGCCGTTGCAGGAAGCGCAATTGCCGAAGCAATCGTGAGTGTCGTGAGGAAGTTGCGGAGGGCGGTCATGGGTCTGGTCTCCAACTTGTTACATTGAAGTCAGGCTACGTCATTACCTTAGGGAAATCTGGATGTCGAAAGAATTGCGACCGCCGCATGAAATGCGATGTCAGCGCATGCGCAGATCCGCAAACTGGCCGGTGCCGCGATCCGATGTGAACCGGATCGTGTTTCCTTTCACCTCCACCTGCTGGCAATTCGGGCCCAGGTCTTGCTTGCCCCAGAACAGCGAGCGGCAGAAATAGCCGTCCCGCCATTGCCATTCGCCGCTGACACCGAAACCATATGCCCGGCCTTTGATCTTGCCGGACGGCGTTACATTGACGCGAATGCCTGTCAGTCGCAGATCTTTGCCCTCGACAATTTGAACAAATTGGTCGCGGGAGGTCACCTTTTCGAAGGCATACGCAGCCAAGGGGGCTGTGCATGTGATGAAAAACGCGCTCAAGGGGCCGATTATGCGAAGTAAGGGCATCAGTGTTCTCCGGGTGTCTGCTTCAAATACGTAACAAACCCCGGTTTGGTTTCAAATTTCCCCGAGATTTATAATCCGAGCACATCCATCATGTTGTAATGTCCGGGTGATTTGTCTTGCCCCCAAAGCGCTGCCTTGACGGCTCCCCGCGCAAATATGGCACGCTCCGTTGCCAAATGTCGCAAGACAATGCGTTCACCATCAGCCGCAAAGATGACGTCATGCTCGCCGACGACATCGCCACCGCGTATCGCCGTGAACCCGATATCACCGCGCGTTCGTGCCCCTGTGATCCCATCTCGGCCACTGTCGCGCACCTCAGCCAGCTTAACCCCGCGGCCTGCGGCCGCTGCCTCCCCCAGCATCAGAGCCGTTCCTGAAGGTGCGTCTACTTTGTAACGGTGATGCGCTTCGATCACTTCGATGTCAAAATCCTCGTCCAAAGCTTGGGCGACAATCCGCGTCAGCTTCGTCAGCAAGTTTACGCCGAGGCTCATGTTACCGGCCCGCACGATGGTTGCTTGGCCCGCTGCGGTATCGACCTTGGCAATGTCCTCTTCGGTCATGCCTGTTGTACCAATCACATGCACAACACCCGCCTCTGCGGCCAATTCCGCATGAGTGATCGTCGCCGCGGGCGTGGTGAAATCGATGATCGCCTCTGCGCTCTTCACAATCTCAGAAGGATCAGACAGCACAGGGACGCCAATTGCTGCGCCGCCCAAACACTCCCCGAGATCTCGACCAATCCAATCATGCCCCTCGCGTTCTGTGACACCGATGAGCTTGCATTTCTCAGAGGCTTGCACTGTCGCGATGAGCATTTGACCCATTCGGCCCGAAGCGCCTGTGATAACAATTCCCGGCAAGCTGGTCATGGCGTTCCTTCTCTACAACTCGACTATGATGTAGGACCCATTGCAAGGCACAGGCAAGGGGCTTAAGTGGCGTGCATGGCAAAGAACAAGAAATTCTCTGGTGGAGGCAGCTCACAACGTCAGCTGCGTGTTGGTGAACTGATCCGGCGTACATTGTCGGATGTTTTGCTGCGCGCAGACGTGCATGATCCTGATCTCAACCGCATGTCCATTACAGTTTCTGAAGTGCGGGTCACGCCTGACCTGTCCATTGCAACTGCATATGTGTTGCCGCTCGGTGGCAAGGGCAAAGAGGACGCGATTGACGCGCTTGCCCGCAACAAGGGGGAACTGCGCCGCTTGCTGTCGAAAGAGATGACGACGAAACACACGCCTGATCTCCGGTTCGTGCTTGATGATACATTCGACCGAATGGATGAAACCAACCGGCTGCTCAATCAAGACAATGTGCGGCGTGACGTTGAAGCGGACCATGGCGATGCCTAAGGCGTTGCTGACGATCCTGCTGTCGCTCTGGGCAGCCGGAGCGTCAGCACAAAGCTGCAGAAGCGTCAGCCACTTAAATGACGACTATACGGTCTGCTCCGTCGCAGATGCGTCCAGGATCGGGCTTTGGCTGCTTGATGAAACGGGCGAGATTTATGGTGATTTCAACAAATTGAACACCGAACTTGCGCTGGACAGTCAGACCCTCGCTTTTGCGATGAATGGCGGCATGTATCATGATGACCGACGCGCAGTCGGGCTGTTCATCAATGATCAAGGCCAGCAGCAAAGCTTGATGACACGCGAGGGTCCGGGGAATTTTGGCCTGCTACCCAACGGCGTTTTTTGCGTGGCAGAGGGCCGCGCGCTTGTGATGCAGAGCCTCGAATTTCAAGAAGCTGAATTGGATTGCCGTATTGCAACCCAATCCGGCCCGATGCTGGTCATCAACGGCGCGTTGCATCCGAAGTTTCTGGCCGACAGCCCTTCGAAGAAGTGGCGAAATGGGATTGGCGTAGATGCAAACGGCACGACCTATTTCGCAATCTCTGACACGACGGTGCGATTCCATGACTTCGCAACGCTGTTTCGCGACGTGCTGAAAACCCCGAATGCGCTGTTTCTGGATGGCACTATTTCGCGGTTTTATGCGCCGGAGCTTGGGCGCGAGGACGGTGGCGCGCGGATGGGCCCGATCCTCGGTGTGATCACCGGGGATTGACCGCGACGCGCTGCGGCGATAGCACGCGCGCTCCGATTTTATGTGAAGGAATGCAGGTTTGGCACGTCGCAAGAAAGGTCGCGATATCTCTGGCTGGCTGGTGGTTGATAAGCCTGCAGGCATCAGCTCCAACAACCTCGTTGGTAAAGTGCGCTGGGCGTTCAGTGCCAACAAGGCCGGACATGCAGGCACGCTCGACCCTGACGCGACCGGTCTTCTCGCTGTGGCCCTTGGCGAGGCAACAAAGACCGTGCCTTTCATAACCGATGCGCTGAAAGCGTATGACTTCACGGTGAAACTGGGAGAAGCCACCAATACCGATGATACAGAAGGGGAGGTCATCGCAACGGCGGAAATACGGCCAGATGATCAGCAGATCGTGGACGCGCTGGGGCATTTCACCGGTGACATCTTGCAGGTTCCTCCGAAATTCTCTGCTGTGAAAATCGACGGCAAGCGCGCCTACGCGCTGTCACGCAGCGGCGCTGACGTCGCATTGGAGCCGCGTCCGCTTTATGTCGATGAACTGAGCATGGTCGCGCGGCCCGATGCTGATCATGTCACACTGCATATGGTGTGCGGCAAAGGCGGATATGTGCGTTCCATCGCGCGCGATCTGGGCGCGCATCTTGGGTGTCTCGGCCATGTCGAGCGCTTGCGCCGTGTCTGGTCTGGCCCGTTTGAGCTATCGGACGCGGTGACCGTGGAACAGATCGATGCCCTTGCCAAAACACCGGAAATCGATGACTTGCTCTTGCCTCTGGAAACTGGCCTGTCGGACTTACCTGAGCTGCCCACCACACAAGACGGCGCGGCCAAACTGCGCAATGGCAACCCCGGCCTGGTTTTGGCTGCTGACGTTGAATACGGTGAAGAGGCTTGGGCCTCGCTTGACGGGAAAGCCGTTGCCGTAGGTCGGTACAAGGCAGGAGAGCTGCATCCGAGTCGGGTTTTCAGACAATAACTATCGCCAAAATGGCAAATTGTTACAAATCGGTGCGCTGATGCACATCGACACCCCTATCATTATCACTGAGGGCCCAATTGCGGCTTCAATTGTTACAGTAACCCTCACGAAACCAGTGAGCGGATAAGGTCCGCGTGAGGTGGGTTATCTGAGACACCCGCTTACGCATAGAACTGAGCGCAACAGACATGCTCATTCAAGGATCACCATCATGACACGCACAAACATCTGGACTGTTCTCACCGCTGGCGCCCTCGCCACACTCGCATTTGATCTATTTGGTCAGGGCCTATCCCCACTTCTGGGATACGCAAAACTCGCGCCGGTTGGCTTGGCTCAGGCGACAGTGAAAACCGTTTTTGGCGCGGCTCCCAAAGGAATTGGTGACATCGTTCACATCGTAAACGGATTGCTGATCTATTCCTTGGGTTGGGTCTTGGTCGCCCGTCCAATTCAGAAGAAAATTCTGCCATCACTACATTGGGGCATTACCGCAGTCGTGTATGGCATCGGCCTCTGGATCTTCGCGCTCTACGGTGTCGCGCATCTGATCGCTGGCAACGAACCCTTTCTCGGCTGGACCGGTATCACATGGGTCGCGCTTTGGGGTCACATCCTCTACGCCGTCGTCCTCGCCGCGGTGATCGAGCTGAAACCACGCACGCAAGCAAACACGCCACTCACGGCCTAAGTCTTGCCCAGCGGATCATGGCCTGCCACAAGCGGGCCATGATCACACGCAGATTTCTTAAAGACGATGCGGCCAGCACGGCCACCTATTCAGACTGCGAACAGTATCGCTATGATCTGACGCGAGTTTGGGACGAAGAAGGCCAGAAAATCTCCTTCGTTATGTTGAACCCCTCAACAGCAACCGAAATCCAGAACGACCCAACAGTTGAGCGCTGCGAGAGACGCGCGCGCGCGTTGGGTTTTGGCGCATTCCGTGTCTGCAACATCTTCGCATGGCGCGACACAGACCCTTTTAAGATGCGTAAAGCGCCCGAGCCCGTGGGCCCCGCAAATGACCAAGCCATCATCGATGCATGCCACTGGGCTGACCGTGTGGTCTGCGCTTGGGGAACCCATGGCGCCCACCGCGCGCGAGGGCCAGAGGTGGAGGCGCTGATGCGCAGAACTCAGGTTGATCTTTACCATCTGGGGTTAAGCAAAGCGGGTCATCCGAAGCACCCGCTCTACATCAGCTACGCGCAGCAACCAGAGCTATGGGCACCACAAACATAGAAACGGCCAGCTGTAGCGCTGGCCGACATAGCAAAAGCAATCCTTGTAGTGTTAAGCCACTTCTTCTGAGCCCACGCCCGCACCGGCAAACGCTTCGCTGCCATTGGTGTCCGTCGCAGCAAAGAACGTGACATCACTCGCATCAAGCGTGGCAGCCCCGAGTACAGTCGTGACGACATCTCCATCGACGAGCACTTCAACACCTTCTGCCACCACATTGAACGTCACAGTCGGCTCTGCTTCGCCATCCGGATAGAGAATACGGATCACGTCATCATCGCGATTGAAATCAGTGATAGATGACCCCGTGGCCAAACGGGTGGAACTGAAGTTGAACGTATCGTCACCGGCACCACCGGTAGCGACATCGTTCTCACCCATCAGGATTTGATCATCGCCTGCACCGCCGTCGATCGCGTCAGCATCCGTATCCAGCACACCGGTGATTGGCAGGATTGACGTGCCATCAAGGAAGTCGTTGCCGTCGCCACCGCTCATTGTGTCTTCGCCGGCGCCGCCAATGATCGTGTCATTGTTCGCGCCGCCTGTCAGAGTATCATCACCAGCACGGCCCAACAGTTGGTCCTGCCCTGCGCCGCCAGTCACCGTGTCGTTACCGTCACCACCATCGACATTGTCATCACCCGCGCCGCCGTCAATCTCGTCTTCTCCAGCACCGCCGGTCAGGCGGTCATTGCCCGCAGCCCCGACGAGGCCATCATTGCCGTCACCCCCGTTGACCGTGTCATCTCCGTCACCGCCATCGAGCGTATCGTTCCCACCATCGCCATTTAGAATGTCATCACCGGACAGACCAACAAGGTTGTCATTGCCCTCGCCGCCGCTGAGCACGTCATTGCCCTCGCCACCATCAAGCCGGTCATTGCCGTCCTGGCCATTCAGGATATCTGCACCGGTATTGCCAAACAGCTCATCATCACCATTCCCCCCATTGAGCGTGTCATCGCCCAAACCACCGGAAAGTTTATCATCGCCCGTATCACCGAAGAGCACATCATTGCCTTCACCGCCGCGCAGCGTATCAGCATTCGCACCACCGTTCAGCGAATCGTTACCAAGCCCGCCATTGAGGATGTCATTATCTGCGCCACCTTCGAGCGTATCATTGCCGAGGTTGCCGTTAAGCGTGTCCTCGCCCTGCGCGCCGCGAAGATCGTCATCGCCGCCGCCGCCGTTGATGGTGTCGTTGCCTTCACCGCCCTGAACAACGTCATTACCGGGGCCTGCATTGACAACATCATCTCCACGAAGAGCAGTGATCATGTCAGGGCCGTCGGTGCCCTGAAGCGTATCATCCTCAGGCGTGCCTTCGATGTCACTGCCTTCATCCGTTGAGCTTGAGCCACCACCACTTCCACCGCTGTCGAAAACATCAATTATCAGGCCAACGCCAACAAGCGTTAGAATTGTGAACAAAGCGATCATGGCAAACAGTCCCGGGTTACAGAGAATTTCCGTTAATGATATGTTAACCCTCTGCGAATGTGCCAGAAGAAATCCTTATTTTGCCATGATTTAGGCAAATTTCGTGTTCCTTGTTTCTTTTGCAGAAACAATCACGATGAGGACGCGACGTTGCCCATGCCCTGGACCCAATTCCAGCGCTGAATTGGCTTTGGATCAGCCGAAACGCGAAGAAAGATTCTTCTTTTCATTTTGTGGCAATCACCCTATACGCGCGCATCTGCATGTGAATTGCAGACCCCTCCACGGGCCTTGCTGGACGACATCCCGGCTTGCGCCATAACCCTTAAGCTCATGAAGGAGACCCCGATGTCGATCACTGCTGAAGAAAAAGCACGCTTGATGAAAGAGTTTGGCACGAAAGAGGGCGACACTGGTTCCCCTGAGGTGCAAGTCGCGATTTTGACGTCGCGCATCACCACGCTGACCGAGCATTTCAAGACACATAAGAAAGACAATCATGGCCGCCGCGGGCTGCTGAAAATGGTTGCGCAGCGTCGGAAGCTACTGGACTACACAAAAGCGAAAGACGAAGAGCGCTACAAAACGCTCATTGGAAAACTGGGCATTCGTCGCTGATATCGACGCCTTTGCACAAGAATTCGAAGCGCTCGCCTTTGGCGGGCGTTTTTCGTTTGAAAACCGGTTTCGTACAGATTGGACTGAATTAAACCGCCGCAAGATCCATAGTGTATGGCCTCAGGCGACATCCCTTTTTTGGGAGAGAT
Organism: Pseudomonadota bacterium; assembly: GCA_039195745.1. GTDB lineage: Bacteria > Pseudomonadota > Alphaproteobacteria > Rhodobacterales > Rhodobacteraceae > Litoreibacter. The sequence goes on from JBCCVD010000001.1 coordinate 73,180, forward strand.
AGGCTCTTGGCGATGCCAAGACCGGTCCGTAAGCTGCGCTTGATGAAAACATCGGTCCTTCTTCTTGGTGCCAGTGGCACGATCGGGCGCGCCACGGCCCGAGCGCTGTATGAGGCGGGACATCAGGTCACTTGCTTCCTCAGACCCAATGCCAAAAGCAGCGGATTGCAGGGGTGCGAGATACGACGCGGCGACCTGTCCAGCATGCAACTGGAGGACGGCAAATTCGATGCTGTGATCTCCTGCCTCGCGTCGCGCACAGGTGCGCCAGACGAGGCCTGGGCCGTGGAACATGACCTGCAAAGCGACGTCCTGCGACAAGCCATTACAGCACGTATCCCGCACTTCGTGCTTCTGTCAGCAATCTGCGTTCAGAAACCGGTTTTGGAATTCCAGAAAGCGAAACTGGCTTTCGAGGAAAAGCTACAAGCCTCTGGCCTTACATGGTCCATTGTGCGGCCTACAGCGTTTTTTAAATCACTGTCCGGCCAGATCGGGCGGGTAAGATCCGGCAAGCCGTATCTGGTATTTGGTGATGGGGCTCTCACATCTTGCAAACCGATCAGCGATACAGACCTTGGGCGATACCTCTGCACATGCTTGACAGATCCCGCCCGCCAGAACCGGGTTCTTGCAATTGGCGGTCCCGGTCCCGCGCTGACCCCGATGCAGCAAGGAGCAGCTCTATTTGACGCCTTCGATCAGAAACCGCGATTTCGACGGGTCCCGCTTGGCATAATGTGCACAATCGTCGCTGTGCTTGGCCTTCTTGGCAAGTTCCATCCCAAATTGGCAGCGAAAGCAGAGCTCGCGCGGATCGGGCGTTACTATGCCACGGAATCCATGCTGGTATGGGATGCGGAGGCGGGAAGATACGATGCAGACGCAACGCCAGAATTCGGAACCGACACGCTCAAAGAGCATTTTTTCAAGTCCGCAAATGGTGAAGTTGAAGATGACCGCGGCGCGCATGCTGTATTTTGAAGCGCGGAAAGACGCGTTCTGACCTCCAAAATGTTCGATTTTGTAAAGGTGACGTTACGGAAAACGATTTGTTTCCGAATTGCCGCTATTCATGAGTCTTAAAGAAAAGTAAAAACGCATCAGGTTAGCACCATTGGCGTTTTTTACTTCGTTTGCCTACCCAGCAATTTTCTTGTTATTCATCAGTACCGTGCTAGCCGTCTGCACACCTGATGCCACTTACCTCACACATGGTCAGCGATTCGAACAGTAAGTGTTCCCTTACCCTCTATTAACGGCAGTTTTTCGCCGGTTTTGTGCATTGGTGCAGGCGTAAGGATTTTAAATCACTGCGCTATCAGGAAATCAGATTTTTTGGCGGCAACTTACGGCTGCGCGTTACGCAGCCAAATCTCAACGCGTTGGTTCAATTGAGGGCCGAGCGGATCGGTGTCACAGGCAACAGGGACAAGGTCCCCATAACCGACGGGCAACACACGCCGCTTGCCAAGGGTTTCCCCTGCGGACTGTTTCAGCACCTCCATCACCAAATTTGCAGCATTCAAGGATTGGCGGATACTCTGCTCAAAATCATCTTTGCGATCAGTGAACCCCACAATCGCAACAGGCGTGCTCTCGGGCGTCGTGCCGAGGAAAGAGACGAGGCGTCTCATGTCTTGTTGGGCTTTTCGATCCAGAAGGTCACCGTCTCGGGCTCCGCGAATTGTGATGCTGAGCCGGTCCCAGCGAGGCAGTGCCGCCGCGAGTTGTGCTGCGATTTGCGCTTCCGTTCCTGACAAGTCTCGACGGATGATCCTATCGACGGATTGGCGCGCGCGATTGGGGTCGCGTTTCGGCTCAAAGGCTCGTTCAGGGTCCATCACAAAATAGGCGCGCGACATGTAGTCTGACAGGGCAGACGCAAGGCCCTCACGCGCTTTTTTATGCCCATACAAATAGACACGTGACCCCAAAAGAACGTCTTCGGCCTCCAGCGCGAACGCTGTGTCATGGCTTGGAATACCGCAGGACCCAATCAGCGGCAGCTCCGCCACTTGATCGGAAACATCGCTCCAAGCATAGCCAATCGCAAAACGGTTCGCCGCGATCAGATCGACCATTTCCTGCTGTGATGCCGCGATGACCGCACCCCGCAGCAAAGACGGTGCAGGGCCGCCCAGTATGGATCGGGCAAAAATCGCACTTTCGTCAGTGGCATGATCCCGAATAACGCGGGTAATGGGCGCTGAGGGGCCGCCAAGCTCGGACCAATTGCTGATCTCACCCCGGAAAATCTGCGCCAACTGGTCCCTCCGCAAGGGCGGCATATCCAATTCCGGGTGGATCACAATTGCGAGCCGCACATTTGCAATGACAGTTTCCGTATCGGCACCTCTTGGATCCGGCGCGCCTTGCGCGGTCAATGCGGCCACTTCCGCATTTGTGGGTTGGCGCCCGGCAATCATCAAATCGGCAGCACCCGCCGCAAAAGCACTGAAAGCAGCCGATGTGCCGGTTCCACCCACAAAAAGGCTCTTCTCTGGCGATCCGATCTCAAACGCATAAGTGTTACTAGAGAAGCGCTGCAACGCGCCTTCCACACCGTCTTTTTTAGCAAATGAGGTCAACAAGGCAGGCAAGAGCTTGTTCGTCAGGTGATGCGAGCCAACAATTTGAACGGGCAGTTGTGGTCGCGCAACGATCGCGCTTGTTGCCCGGCATCCGGGCCCGGAGCAACGCAAGCCGCGACGCTGCAGCTTGACAAGCCCGATGCGCGGAACATCGACGGTGAAATGCGTATCAGATACGCCGCGGAGCTTGCCTTTGACGACAATCTGTTTGTCCAGAGAGGAAAGCTCGATCCGCTGAAACTGTTCGGGCACGCGTTGCGTGCTGTCTGCGCGGGCGACCGGGCAGGCCATTCCTTCACATGTGACATCATCGGGTTGAAACGTCACAGCCCCAGCTGGGGTCTTCACCACGAAGCTGTCGGACGTTGAGGTGATCAGCCCGCCTGTAACCTCCACCCCGCCGCTTTTGGTCTGTAGGGTCACCGTCACGGTATTCGCGCCTGCCAGATCGCCCCAAGCGCAAAGGCTCAAGGTTATGGTCGCCATCAGGGCGCGATATGCGCGGTGCAACGTCATCTTGTGGCGGCGCTGATCCAGATTTCGACGCGACGGTTGATCCAGCGGCCGGTCGTCGATTGATCGCAGCCAATCGGGGAGACGTCCCCGAAGCCCATCGGGCGCAGGTCGACACGCTCCGCCAAAGCCGGTTCCGCGGCAAGCAGCGCGTCAAGAACCTGTTGCGCACGTCGTTCGGACAATTCTTGATTGAGCGTTGGATCACCCAAGGAATCTGTGAAACCGATGACGCGCACGGTTTTGCCGGACCCGTCAGAGGTTTCCTGCATCAAAAGCTCCGCGACCCGCTCGATGTCACGTTCACCGCGCTCATCCAGCGTGCGGGAGCCAGATTCGAAACGGAAGGTGGAAGAAAGCCGCTCGCTGACCACCATCTCCGTCACCATGGCCTGCAGGCGCGGGAGTGCATCGACGATCTTGCGCGATTGCAAGGCCGAGGCAAAGCGCATGCCTTGCTGATCCACAGGGCTGCGGGTCAACGTCTGGCTCATCACACCACTCTCTGCCAGAGCATCCTGCACCTGTTGCGATGGAATACGGGCCATCAACTCTTCCACGAAGGGCGAAGCGGGCCGGTTGGCCGTCACGGCGCGCAGGCGGAAGCTCAGCGGATACTCCTCAGCGCGGATGTTGAACGCGTTGGGCGAGACAACGAGCCCGCAACGCCCGATGATGGGCATCTGCCGGGCGGTGGTGAGATCGGAGAAATGCTTGAACCCGATGGCGGAAGGGTCATTTGCGACGCGCTCGGCCAAGTCCATATCGCTGTCCATGACAACCACGTCAGCGCTCAGCTCTTCACCCGCAAGGTCGAGCACGAGCGTGTCGAAGACTTCAGCAATGAGCGTATCTGACCCCCGCACATAGCGCGTGATCGCCAGATCAGGGCCACCGAGCTCTGACCAGTTCTGTACCTGACCTGAGAAAATCCGCGCAACGTCGAGGAGAGAGATGGACGGAAGCGGGTTGTTGAACGGCGTGACAATGGCCAACCCGTCAACCGCGATGATGCTCTCAGAGAGCGGCAGCACGCCTGCCGCCTCAAAAGCCTGAAGCTCTGTATCATTTGCCCCACGTGTCGTCAGTGCGACAGCACCTGCACCGCTGGCCAAATCTGCAAAGGCCGCCTCTGATGATTTGGCTGTCGCCGCGATCTGAGCATAGCTTTCGCTGTCACGCGTGACGTTAAAAACTTGCGTGTCGCCATTGGTGTCGACTGCAAAGGCGTCCTCGCCCGTGGCTGAAAGGGCTGCAGGCAGGATAAGCTCCGCGAGCCCCGGCGCACCGGTGACCGCGAAATCCTTACTGGGTTCAATTTCCGGGCAGGCTTCGCCTTCGCACAACACCAGCGCGGCATCGAGTTTCACGACCCCGATTTCCGAACGCAATTCGTACACCGACCCGTCGAATGACAGCAATTCACCGGTCAGGCGGATCGCATCGTCCTGCGTGCGCAAGACGACGTCTTGTGCTTGGGCTGCGGTCATCAATACTGCAGCACAAATCGCACTCGCGGCCCCAATTGCTTTGTTCTTCATAGTGTTTCTTTCATAAATACAGAGCCACTTTGGCGGCGCGGGCAATGGGCCACGCGACCACAACAGGACAGCGTCAGAATTCGGAAGGTTTGGCGACGGCCCGCAGCGTGTCGGAGTAGAATTGCAGCGCGTCATAGCCCTGCAAGCCCATGCGGTCTGCCGTGATGATCCAACGATCCAGCCCCGCGCGGGAGCGGTCCTGCAATTCGGCCAGCAACTCCACATCGGCTTTGACCACATCAAGCCCCTGCTCGATCATGATACGCCTGTGCCCGTTGTCGAACTCGTCCCACCGTTCCGACGCCTCTGACAGGACACGGCCGGAAACCGACAGGATGGCCTCCTGATCTGCTTCGGAGATACGATCCCAAGCCGCGTCGGAAATGATGACGGAGAATGTCGGCGTATAGACCCCGTTGGGGATCTCCGTGACGGTGCGATTGTCGTTCCAGATGCCGCCAGCACGCGCCGCGCCATGCGCCATAGCGAATGTCAACGGGTTGCCCTGTTTCTCGTCATAAGCCGCAAGCCAGCTGGCGTTTTCTTCCCGCACGGCCGCAGCGCCGCGTGTGTCCAACCCGTCAAAATAGGGCACGGTATATTCGTTGGTCTTGACCAGATCTTCACCCGGCACAACGGGCGCCTCGCGCAGCCGCCAGATATGGGCAGCCGGCGCACCGACAAAGCCAAGCAGCCGCACATCCCCAAATGAGTCGACATCAGACAGATGCGCATCGTGAAGTTCCCAAAGCGCGACAGCGGTCTGATAAGCCGTCCCGCCCATCATGGGCTGCATGGGCAATTGCAGCAGAGGGTGCGAGGCTTGCAGATATCCGTTGAATACATAGGCCGCATCGGCTTGCCCCTTTTCGACCAGCTCCAACTGCGCGCGGGCGTCCCGATTGACAACCGGTGGATCGATGAACTGGACCCGACCTTCGGTGACTTCGCTGATTTTCTTCAGATACGGATCGATAATGGCGGTATTGATGACGAATTTCGGTGCGGACGCTTTGTTGAAGGTCAACACGACTTCCGCCTCATCGGGCATTGCATCTGGTGACTGCGGCTCATTGCTCAGCGGCGCAGCGGAGAAATCAGCCGCAGAGGTCTGCGCAGGCAGCGTTGAGACAGCGGAGGCGGTTTGCGCCGCCACCGCCTCTGCCTTGGTTTCGGCAAGTGCCGGCGCGGCTGCTGTCAGGCTGCAAGGGACTGTCAGCACCATGCCGATGTCGATCTGATCAGGGTTGGGCCCGATTACGGATTGGTTGAGCGCGTAAAATTGAGAAAGCTTGCCGGGCCCAAAGGCCCGTGTGGAAATAACACCGAGCGTATCGCCGCGAACAATCGTGTATGGCGTGTCACATGGTATGGATTGTGCGCCTGCAGCCGTACCAGCTGCACAAGCCATGACGGCCAAATTCCTCAAGTACTGAAAACGCATGCTACCCCCTAACATCGTACTAACTTAAATCCCCAGAGGTCGAATCCTTTGCACAGATCGGGCTCGACTCACGTAGCGTAACCTTAGCCTGTCGCGCTTGCAAATCGGCATAGAGAAGCTGAACGCAGAAAATGGGAAGTTGGTTAATACTGAAAGACGTTAATGTGTGACATGGCACTTGGTCTGATCTACCGGGTCTGATGGCGGCAGAGCACGTCTTCTAGAAATTGTAGGGCAACGTGGAAGCAAAACTCAGCAATCCGACATACGTTTTGCTGCTGGTCCGGCGCCTTCGGCTTCGTTCCTGACGAGGTCAAAAACATTGTGCGACATGTTACTAGGATCTAACGTTGGTTCTTTGAAAGGGGCAAAAATTGCACACAAGCCAGACAATCACATCTGACGTTCGGGGGCTTACAATCGAGCAGGTTGTCTTCATCCATGACTACGCTCAGCTCGTTTTTGACAACGGTGCAATTCTGACAATCTACAATGATTGGCAGCATTCCGGTTCTAAGCCTGCCGACTTGATCGCGTCCAAAATTCAAGTTGTCACCACTACCAAAGACGCATTCTCGCTGATACTTGAAAACGGAATCTCGCTAAAAGTAGGCTTGACCGACAAGGACTACATTGGTCCGGAATCGATGGTTTTGGAAGGTGCGAATGGACCAATAAAGATTTGGTCATAGACGCAGGTATTCCCCCACTTCCCAAACCCCAAAACCTTCTATATACGCGCGCTATCTGAGACGTGGTGCCTTGATCCCGGCACCATACAAAGGACCAAGGGGTCGGCGGCAATGGGGCCGCCATTTAGAATGGGAGACGCGGGAAGGCCCGCGAGTGCTTCCAGATAGGAAACGATACATGTTCAACGTAACTAAAAAATCCATCGAGTGGGGTGAGGAAACTCTGACGCTCGAAACCGGCAAAGTTGCCCGTCAAGCGGACGGCTGCGTGATTGCCACTTACGGCGAGACCTCCGTTATGGCCGCGGTCACTTTTGCCAAGAAGCAAAAGCCCGGTCAGGACTTCTTCCCGCTGACCGTTCATTACAATGAGAAATACTACGCCGCCGGCAAAATTCCGGGTGGCTTCTTCAAACGCGAAGCACGCCCGACGGAGAAAGAGACGCTGACAAGCCGTCTGATCGACCGTCCGATCCGCCCACTGTTTGTGCCGGGCTTCAAGAACGAAGTTTTGGTCATCTGCACGGTTCTTTCGCATGACCTCGTAAATGACCCTGATATGGTGGCGATGATCGCGGCCTCTGCGGCGCTGACGATCTCTGGTGCACCCTTCATGGGCCCAATCGGTGCCTGCCGCGTGGGCTTTGAGGATGGCGACTACATCCTGAACCCTGAAATGGACGACATGCACGAGCTGCGTCAGAACCCAGAGCAGCGTCTGGACCTCGTCGTCGCGGGCACCAAAGACGCCGTGATGATGGTGGAATCGGAAGCCTATGAGCTGACCGAGGACGAAATGCTGGGCGCTGTAGAATTTGCGCATGCGCAGATCCAGCCTGCAATCGACCTGATCATCGACTTTGCAGAAGACTGCGCGAAAGAGCCGTTCGATTTCGAGGCACCGGATTACAGCGATCTCTACGAGGCCGTGAAAGCCGCAGGTGAAACCGCGATGCGCGATGCCTACGCGATCACTGACAAGCAGGACCGCACGGCGGCGGTTGCTGCAGCGAAAGAGACCGCAATGGCGGGTCTGAGCGAAGAGCAGTTGGAAGACGAAAACCTCGGCTCTGCGCTCAAGAAGCTGGAATCCACAGTTCTGCGCGGCGATGTCGTCAAGAACAAGAAACGCATCGACGGTCGTGCATTGGATGAAATCCGTGACATCGTGTCGGAAGTTGGCATTCTGCCCCGCACGCATGGCTCCGCTTTGTTTACACGTGGCGAGACCCAAGGTCTGGTTGTGACAACTTTGGGCACCGGCGATGACGAGCAGATGATCGACAGCCTCTCAGGCATGTATAAGTCGAACTTCCTGCTGCATTACAACTTCCCGCCATACTCCGTCGGTGAGGTCGGCCGCTTCGGCCCTCCAGGTCGTCGCGAAATCGGTCACGGCAAGCTGGCATGGCGTGCGCTTCAGGCGGTGCTGCCAGCAGCAACGGATTTCCCATACACCGTGCGTCTGGTGTCCGAGATCACTGAATCTAACGGGTCGTCCTCCATGGCGTCTGTCTGTGGCGGCTCGCTCTCGATGATGGATGCGGGCGTTCCGCTGAAAGCACCGGTTGCTGGTGTGGCCATGGGCCTGATCCTCGAAGAAGACGGGTCATATGCAGTTCTGTCCGACATTCTGGGCGACGAAGATCACCTGGGCGATATGGACTTCAAAGTGGCAGGGACGGAGAACGGGATCACCTCTCTGCAGATGGACATCAAGGTTGCGGGCATCACGCCTGAGATCATGAAGACCGCTCTGGCGCAGGCCAAAGAGGGCCGGATGCACATCCTGGGTGAGATGAACAAGGCGCTCAGCTCGGCTGGCGAGTTTTCCATCCACGCGCCACGCATTGAAACGATGCAAGTGCCAACGGATAAAATCCGCGAAGTCATCGGCACGGGCGGCAAAGTCATCCGCGAGATCGTGGAAGTCTCCGGCGCCAAGGTCGATATCAATGACGACGACGGCATCATCAAGATCGCATCGCCAAACGGTGAGGCGATCAAGAAAGCCTATGACATGATCCACTCCATCGTGGCGGAGCCGGAAGAAGGCGTGATCTACACCGGTACTGTCGTGAAGATCGTCGATTTCGGCGCCTTCGTGAACTTCTTCGGCAAGCGCGATGGTCTGGTACATGTCAGTCAGATCGAGAACCGTCGCCTGAACCACCCTTCCGACGTCCTGAAAGAGGGCCAGGAAGTGAAGGTCAAGCTGTTGGGCTTCGATGATCGCGGCAAGGTGCGTCTGTCGATGAAAGTCGTCGATCAGGAAACCGGCGAAGAGATCAAGAAGGAAGAAGCGGCCGACTAAGCCCTTTTGACCTCAAAGAGAAAAGAAGCCCCGGTGGACGCACCGGGGCTTTTTCATGCGCGATTTCCCGCCCCAGCATGACGTTGACGTCACGTATTTCTCTCCAAAGTTCATCAGGCACTACTGTTCTCTTGAACGATATCTGGGAGGAATCAAAATGAAACACTTGATCGCGGTTGCAACCGCTTGCCTGACTTTAAGCGGGGCGGCTGAAGCGTCCCCTATTACGGATGCATTTTCCAGCTTCGTGGTGCTTGGCGACAGCTTGTCGGACAATGGAAATCTGTTTGGAATCGATGGATAGCCTGTAAGCCCCTACGTCGATGGCCGATTTTCAAATGGGCCGGTCTGGAACGAGGCGATCGGCGCAGAATTTGCGGGAGGTTTGACAAACCCGGCCCTTGGCGGTTCCGTCACCGGGGCTGTCAACATGGCTTTCGGCGGCGCACGAGCCGACAATGACACGAACTCTAGCGGCCCCATTCCGTCACTGTTGGTGCAGCTTGGACTATTCCTTGGAAGCGGTGGCATTTTTCAACCCGACACGCTCGTATCAGTTTGGGCTGGAGCAAATGATATCTTTCAAGATGTGGCTAAAGGAGGAATAGGAACAGATGTCGGCAACAACACGGCCAACGACGTTGTCACCGCCCTGGGTGCATTGGTGGCCAATTCGGCGAAGAACCTCTTGGTCTTCAACCTGCCGGACTTTGGCGTTTTGCCACGCTACGCATCCAACCCCCTTCAGGACGAAGCCATTGATGCCGTTACCGCCTTTAATGCGACACTCAGCACTTCCCTGGATCTGTTAGAATTCACCAATCCTGACCTGACCATTTACCGCGTGGATACGTTCAACATCTTCAATGCGCTGATGGAGGATTCATCCACATTTGGAATTTCGAATGCCACAGCGCCCTGCATCGCAACTGTCGCCTGTATTTCTGGACCTCGTTCTGTACAGGATGGATTCCTCTTCTGGGATGAGGTTCACCCCACACGAAGCGGGCACCGTTTGATTGAGGCCGCAGCACGTCAAGCGCTTGCCCCAGTGCCGTTGCCAGCAACAGCGCCCTTGCTACTCGCTGCGTTTGCATTGATCGGTCTGGCTGCGCGCAGGCGTGCCACGGCTTGATCCAAAGGGCTGATGTTCCCGCATAGCCCCGGCCAACATGCCGGGGCACCTTCTATTCACGAGGCTGTGAGCTCTGTTCGAATTCAAACAAATCTTGAGACGCACGAAGTCACGAGCCGGTGATCGGTCAATCACTTCGGCTCGAACAACCTTAAAAAACTTGTGCTTTTGACAAACTTCAGCTTCAGACTGATCGCCGTTGCCGGTTCGTTTTCTCACATTTGCCTGATTGAGAGGAGTCTCACGGGCACGTGACGCCCCAAGCCTGTGACGCATCTTTAGCCTGTCCCCACCTGAAGTCGTTCGCCATCCGGGCGAACGCGCTGTCAGGGGTATTCAACGATGGGACACACCACCTATGAAACTCAAACATTCCCTCTGGGTCAGTGCGGGCGCTGCAGCGCTTTTAACGGCATCTGCTGCCAGCGCGACGACCCTGTCTATCACGTTTGAAAACGTGAATGGCGCAGGCTTCCTCGTCACACCTGTCTATGCAGGATTTCATGATGGCGGCTTTGACGCCTTCGACGCAGGCTCCGCCGCCAGCGAAGGCGTGGAGCAGGTCGCAGAGCTGCCAATCCCCCCGAACCTTGACGGTCGCGGCAACTTGCTCGCCGCTGAACGTCGCGCCAATCAGGATGGCGACGGCGTCGATTCCCAAGGGACATTTATCGCAAATGGCGGCCCTATTGCTGACGGCGGTTCTGCCACTGTCGAGGTCGATATCGCAGACCCTACAGTTAACCGCTACGCGTCTTTCCTCGCTATGGTCGTGCCGTCAAATGACACGTTTTTCGGAAACGACAATCCGCTCGCCTATGAGTTGTTTGATGCAATGGGCAATCTGACAACAAGTATGATCGAGATCACAGCGGGCTCTATCTATGATGCAGGCACGGAGATCAACGACTTCGCCACATCAACCCAAGCGATGATACTCAAAGGCGCCGATGAGGGTGGCGTCATCACCTCCATCTTTGACGAGGATGCTGCTGGAAATAACGGGCTTGAAAACCTCGCCACATTGTTTGGTTTGGGGGATGTCTCTTCCATCACTCGCGACACGGTATTCTTCCGGATCGGGGTTGAAGAGGTCGCTCCTGTCCCTCTTCCCGCAAGTGCACCATTGCTTCTTGGTGCGCTTGGCCTTGCAGGTTGGGGCGTCCGACGCCGCCAAAAGCAGGCCTAGTCTTCCCAAAGTCTGACTTCTCCGTCAGCGGGGCCCTGCGGGAAACTGCGGGGCCTTTTCTGGTCTTTTTCTCAGATATGACGCAACCGCATATCGTGATACCGCGCCGTCACTTCTTTGTCCGAGTTCCCCGTGTCTCGTATTGCCGCAACCCGCACGCAGGTCAAAGGCAAACGCTCAACAGGGGTATCCTCATGAAAAAACCACTCGCCGAGTTCATTGGCACTTTCACTCTCGTTCTATTTGGCTGCGGCTCTGCAGTGATGGCAGGCGGCGATATTGGCCTGACAGGGATCAGCTTTGCCTTTGGCCTGGCTCTGATCGCCATGGCTTACGGCATTGGGCCGATCTCCGGTTGCCACATCAATCCTGCGGTGTCGCTGGGCGCGGTTGCTGCAGGCCGCATGCGCATTGCAGAAGCGGTCCCCTACATGATTGCGCAGGTGGCTGGCGCCGTCATCGCCGCGCTTATCCTCATGATGATCGCATCCGGACAGGCCGGTTACTCCGTTGCGGAGAACGGTCTGGGGCAGAATGGATGGGGTGCGGGCTATCTGGGAGAGTACTCCTTGGCGGCCGCCTTCTTGTTCGAGCTGATCGCGACATTCCTGTTTATGATCGTCATTCTTGGCGCAACGGGTGAAGGCGCGCCTGCGCATCTGGCAGGGCTCGCGATTGGCCTGGCGCTGGTTGCAATCCATCTCGTCGGGATCAATGTCACCGGTGTCTCCGTGAACCCAGCGCGCTCTATCGGCCCCGCACTCTTTGCTGGTGCGAGCGCGATTGGACAGGTCTGGCTCTTCATCGTTGCGCCGATCCTTGGCGCCGTTGCGGCGGGTCTGCTCTTCAAAAGCGGCCTGCTGGACGCAGATCAGCAAGACTGACATTGGCTGTGAGCGGTGTTGCAGATGCGCACCGCTCACAAGCCTGTTATTCCACCTCCCGAAAATACCGGTTAGACTGCAGTCGATGTCTGAATGGCTGCCGCGCAGATGCCGCAGCAAAAGGGGAATTAGAATGGATAGACGTACTTTATTGGCATCGGGCCTTGCTGCCGCAGCGCTTGGAACCACACCTGCTATCGCGCAGCGCAAGACATGGACCATGCCAGAGGAATTCAAGCCGCGGATTATCACGCTGGCAGGCGATTTACCGGCGGGTGAAATCCACGTCGATCCCAGAGCCTTTGCGCTTTACTGGACGCTGGCTGAGGGCAAGGCCCTGCGCTACACCTGCGGCATTGGTCGCGCCGGTCTGTACGAGTCCGGCACATTCCGTGTGGGTGCCAAGAAGGAGTGGCCGTCTTGGACGCCGACGCAGGACATGATCAAGCGCGATCCGGAATCCTATAAGAAATGGGAAGACGGACAGCCGGGCGGGCCTGACAATCCGCTTGGGTCACGGGCGCTATACTTGTTTGCGCCGCGCGTCGGCGATACATTTCTGCGCATTCACGGCACCTCCGCGCCATGGACAATCAACTCGGCAGTCTCGAATGGCTGCGTACGTCTGACCAACGCACATATCGCGCATCTTTACAGACAAGTGCCGATGGGCACGAAAGTCGTGCTGCACTAAGCAGCGCCTTTCCGATGAAAAACGGGCGGCTCTGCATATCAGAGCCGCCCGTTTTTGTTGGTACCTCGTCGAGCCGTGAACAGCTGCGCTTTAACCGGGCGCTTTGACAGTCCGCAGGTAAGGCAGAACCGTGGTGACGGCACCAAACTTGGCTTCTGCATCTTCCGTCGAGACAGCCGGCGGCACGATCACGTCCTGACCGATTTCCCAGTTTGCCGGGGTGGCAACGCCTCTTGCAGACATCTGCAGCCCGTCCAATGCGCGGATGATCTCCGCAAAATTGCGTCCGACTGTCATTGGGTAAGTCATCATCAGTTTGACCTGCTTGTCAGGCCCGATGATGAAAACGGAGCGCACTGTCGCGCTGTCTGCAGGGGTACGGCCGTCCGGAAGCACGTATTCAGCAGGCAACATGTCGAACGCCTTCGCCATTTCCAGACCGTCATCTGCGACAATGGCAAACTCGGCTTTCGCTTCAGCCACTTTTTCAATGTCAGCTTTCCATTTTACGTGATCTTCGACACCGTCAACCGATACGCCCAACACTTTGGTGTTCCGCTTGGCCCATTCATCCGCCAGTTGCGCGACAGCACCAAATTCTGTTGTGCAGACAGGCGTGAAGTCTTTCGGGTGTGAGAAAATCACGTCCCAGCTGTCACCCACAAAATCATGCAGCGAAACGGCCCCCTGATCGGTTGTGACCGTCATATCCGGAATAGTGTCATTGATGCGCAGCCCCATGGCGAATCCTTTCTGAAATAACGTGTGGAGGAGGTATACGCCTCTCGCAGCCGGTTTACATCCCCTGACGGCCCGGGAGCAAAACAAGACCAAGCCCGGTCAGCAGCAGAGCAACACCGCAGGCTAAAGTGCGCATTTGGTTCCAAAACTGCCAATCCGGCGAGTAATCCTGCCAGATCTGACGTGCCTCTTCGACAGTGTCTGGCACAGCAATAAGAGCCAGCGCCTCGTTCATCGGAACATTGACTGAGAACGTCAATACGGCCCCAAACAGCAGATATGTGAGTGCGGCGGCGGCAAACAGACAGGCGGCGGTCTTGGAACAGCGTCGCGCCAAGGCCGCGGCCAAAGCCAACACAAACGGGGTTCCAAACATTGCTGGAGCAAACACTGCGTTGCGCACGGAGGCGTTCATCTCCTGCATCGCAGCAATGGCGACCCGCGGGTCAGCCGCATCGAGCCCCCACATGGTCGAACAAACCCAAGCGTAGAAAAATCCGAACATGGCCCCGATCAACAGGAGGCCCAACAACGAAACCGATTTCAAAGCGAGCATCTCGGCCCTCCTTTTCCGTACACTAAATTACGCCTTTGCAAATCCGTAATATAGCGTACGATTATAGTCAATGAGAGACTCGTCCAAAAAATCTCGCCGCGCTCAGATCGAACTCGCAGCGTATGATGTGCTGCACCGAAAGGGTTACGCTGGCACCTCCATGCTCGCCATAGCCAAAGCGGCCAAGGCATCGAACGAAACGCTTTACCGGTGGTACGGGGACAAGATCGGGCTGTTTGCTGCGCTCATTGCAAACAATGCCGCGCACCTGAAAGCAACGCTGGAAACCGCGTTAAACGAGGACCAGGATCCCGTTCAAACGCTCAAATCTCTCGCACCGCTTTTGCTGGGGACATTGACCTCTGCCCGCGTGATTGCGTTGAACCGGGCAGCGGCGGCCGATGAGACGGGAACGCTTGGCGCTGCAATCGCGCAGGGTGGGCGCGATACGATTGCGCCATTGATTGCAAGCGTCATCACTCAAGCGATTGAGCGCGGCCAGGTTGCAGCCCCCTCGCCCCGTATCGCAACAGAGTGGTACATTGCCCTGGTGATAGGCGATGCTCAGATACGCCGGGTCACCGGCGCGGTGCCTGAACCTTCAGAGGCCCATATCGTCACGCTGGCAGAAGCACGTGTCGCGGCTTTTCTCAAGCTTGTCGCCCCTGCGGTTTAAGCCCCCTTGCGCTTGCGCTATGACACCCCCATGGTGCACGTCGCACCGAACGGGAGACCACCATGAAAAACGCGAAGAATTTTTACATCAATGGCGCATGGGTCGCCCCATCCCAGCCCAATGATTTTGACGTGATCAACCCCTCAACCGAGGAAGTGTGCGAGACCATCTCTCTCGGGTCGGAAGCGGATACAAATGCCGCTGTCGCTGCGGCGCGCGCCTCTTTTGATGACTGGTCTCAGACCGACAAATCCGAACGTGTCGCACTGCTGAAGATCTTGTCTGAAGTCTATAACGACCGCGCTGAGGAGATGGCGCAAGCAATTTCCCTCGAAATGGGCGCTCCACAGGATCTCGCTCGTGCACAGCAGGTCGGCGCAGGCTCCTGGCATTTGGGCGGCTTCCTCAAAGCCATGGAGAGCTTCGAATTCGACCAGAAATTCACCGACACAGAAATGACCCTGCGCGAGCCAATCGGCGTTTGCGCACTGATCACACCCTGGAACTGGCCAATGAACCAGATCGTCTTGAAAGCCGTGCCGGCCTTGGCCGTTGGCTGCACGACGGTTCTGAAACCCTCGGAGATTTCGCCCCTCTCGGGTATTCTGTTTGCTGATTTCATTCATGAGGCAGGCTTTCCCGCAGGCGTTTTCAACATGGTCAACGGGGACGGGCCCGGCGTCGGATCGCAATTGAGCGCGCATCCAGAAGTCGACATGGTGTCCTTCACCGGATCGTCGCGTGCAGGCAAGCTGATCTCCATCGCGGCGGCTGACACGTTGAAGCGTGTCTCGCTGGAATTGGGCGGCAAAGGCGCCAACATCATCTTCGCTGATGCCGATGAAAAGGCCGTGAAATCCGGTGTCGTGCGCTGCTTCCGCAATACAGGTCAGTCTTGCAACGCGCCAACCCGCATGCTGGTCGAACGCTCCCGCTACGACGAAGCAGTGGAACAAGCGACCGAGATGGCCAATGCCACCGTCGTAGGTCCCGCCTCCGAGGAAGGCAAGCATATCGGGCCGCTGGTCAGCGAAATGCAGTTCGACAAAGTGCAGGGCCTGATTGAGCAAGGCATCAAGGAAGGCGCGCGATTGGTCGCCGGTGGTCCGGGACGGCCCGAGAACCTCAACCGCGGCTACTATTGCCGCCCCACGGTCTTTGCTGATGTCACACCGGATATGGAGATCTACAAGCAGGAGATCTTCGGCCCTGTTTTGTCGATCATGCCATTTGACGACGAGGCGCATGCTATCGCGCTTGCCAATGACACACCTTACGGGCTGACCAACTACATCCAAACCTCAGATACGGAGAAACGTCGCCGCGTGGCACGACGCGTCCGCTCCGGCATGGTGGAGACAAATGGATCAGGGTTTGCACAAGGCTCACCGTTCGGCGGCTACAAGCAATCGGGCAATGGCCGCGAAGGTGGGCTGTTCGGATTGGAAGAGTTCTGCGAGGTGAAAGCTGTGAGCGGCTGGGAGGGCTAACCTCCCTCGCGCAGGCCGGATTTGAAGGCACTGATTTTTGCCCTACCTATCGTCTGAGAGAGGGGGACCATCATATGGCACAAAACCAAAACCAGCTCGACCGGATTGCAGCATTGGCATCTGAAAACCCGCAGAACATTGCGCTGCAGAGTTTCGATCCGAAGTATTTCGCAGGTCTTGATGAAACGGCGCAGGGTCAGCTTTTGCACTGTATGAATTCAGGCATCGAGAACCCGGATAGCGAGATGGGGTGCTATGCCTGTCAGCCCAGCGATTACGACCGATTCCGGCCTTTCTTCGCCAAAGCGCTGGCGGCTTACCACAAGGTGAGCGAGGACGCGCAGCACCGCAATGACTGGTCACTGGACAGCGTTGAGGGACTGCCGGAGAGCGGCTTGCTCGACATGGCGGAGCTTGGTCTGCCACCGCTGTCGATGCGGGTGCGCGTCGGGCGAAATCTGGCCGATTTCCCCCTGCCGGGCGCCATGAACCGCGAGGATCGTGTGGCCCTCGAAGCCCGCATGATGAGAGCCTTTGAAAGCCTGATCACGATGCCGGATTATGGCGGTGCCTATCATTCTCTGACCCCCGGCAACCCGCATGAGATCGATGCAGCTGCGTATCAGGCGCTGGTCGATGCGCATGTGATGTTCAAGGATATGAGCAATGACAGCTATCTGACGGCAGCGGGGATCGCCGCGGATTGGCCCTATGGGCGTGGCTGTTATGTCTCTGAGGATCGCAGCTTTATCATCTGGGTCGGCGAAGAAGATCACCTGCGGATCATGTGCATGGAACGCGGTACGGTTCTGAACCGCGTCTTTGACCGGTTGAAAGCCGCGCTGGACGTTGTGTCGGGGATCGAAGGGTTGTCCTTTGCCATGTCGGAAGACTACGGGGTCGTGACCTCTTGCCCGACAAATCTGGGCACCGGCATGCGCGCCTCCGTTCATATTCAACTGCCAAACCTGACGGCTGATGGCACCGACAAGCGCGCGAAAGAAATCGCCCGCCCTTTGGGGCTTTCGGTGCGTGGCGCGGGAGGGGAGCACACGCCAATTGGCGCAGATGGAACAGTCGATATCTCCCCCTCCGCCCGGTTCTGCATCACCGAGGCGGAAATCATTGCAGCGCTATACAAAGGGATCGCGTTGCTGAAAGCGCAAGAAGACGCCGCTTAACGCAGGCGTGAGCAAAGGTGTTTGGGCAGTCCCTTTGAGCCGTGCTACCTTATCTTCAGTGATTGGAGGTTGAGTATGACGTTTTCTAAATTTCTTGCCGCGACCGGTTTGGCCGTCAGCCTGGCTGGCCCCGTCGCCGCTGATCGCGGCCTGACGCCCTTGCAAGCAGATGTGGCGCGTGAGCTGCCTAACTACGGTTTCACCGATGTCGATGTGCGCAGCCTGACACCCGTCCAGCTGGGCCATATCAAGCACCTGATCTATTCCGATCAAAGCGTCGCGAAAATCAGGGGCAATATCGGCGCAGTATTGGGCGACAGCCTGATCCGGACCCTGTTCAAATGAGGCGCACCCAGATGATCCGCGCAGGCTTGATCGCGAGCCTGTTGGCCCTGACTGCGCCCGCTCTTGCAGCGCCCAACGCGCAACTCGTCCGCTCTGTCGAGCACCGGCTGGCAATAATTGGCATGCGCGATGTCGATGTGAGCACGCTCAGCACCGCGCAAGTGGGTGCATTGCATATGAAGCTGCAAGGGCGCTACGCTGATTTCCACCAGCGCGTCCGCACGCGACAAGAGGTGAAGGTAATCCTAGGCTGGGAGGACTAGACCGCCTGTTTCATGCTTTCGTCTAGGTAGATTTCCCGCAACCGTGCCGCAACTGAGCCCGGCTTCCCGTCGCCCAGCGCTTCACCATCCACTTCCACGACAGGCATCACGAATGTCGATGCTGAGGTGATGAAAGCTTCATCCGCGTTGCGCGCTTCTTCGACGGTAAAGGCGCGTTCTTCCACGTCCATTTGTGCGGATTTCGCAAATTTCAGCACGGCTGCGCGGGTGATCCCGTGCAGGATTTCATTGCCCAAATGGCGCGTGATGATCTTGCCGTCCTTCACGATATACGCGTTGTTCGACGACCCTTCGGTAATCGCACCATCCTCAAACATCCACGCATCATCGACACCGGCACCCTTGGCCATCATCTTGGCCATCGACGGGAACAAAAGCTGGGTCGTCTTGATATCACGCCGTGCCCAGCGTTGATCCTCAACCGTGATGACCTTCATACCGGTGCTGATCTTCGGATTGTTCAGCAGGTTCGCGGTCTGCGTGAACAGAACCAGTGTCGGCTTTGTCTCTTCCGGCGGGTAAGCAAAGTCACGATCACCCGGGTTGCCGCGGGTCAGCTGCAAGTAGATCATACCTTCTTTCAGATCATTGCGCTTGACCAGCTCGCGGTGGATGTCGAGCAGCTCATCCATATCGACTGTGTAGTTCATGCCAAGCTCGTTGACCGAACGTTGGAGCCGAACGGCGTGACCTTCGAAAGCAATGAGTTTTCCGTCCAGAACACTTGTCACCTCATAGACCGCATCTGCGAACAGAAAGCCGCGATCAAATACGGAGACCTGCGCCTCGGATTCAGGAAGGTACTCGCCATTCAGGTAAACGGTGCGGCTCATGATTCTATCCCCAAAGGTTGGCATCAGGCGCATGCACGCCCTGATCATCAAAGGTAAGTGGTGTGTCACGGTCTTCGGCCAGAAGCAGCGGCCCGTCAAGGTCCGTGAAAGCGACACCCTGTGCAAGAATTGTCGCAGGCGCCATGGCAAGCGACGACCCGACCATACAGCCGACCATCACGCCATAGCCTTGCGCAAGCCCCTCGCGTTTGAGCTCCAGCGCCTCGGTCAAGCCGCCAGTTTTATCGAGCTTGATATTGATCACGTCATACTTGCCCTTGAGTCCCGGCAGCGACGCGCGGTCATGACAGGCTTCATCAGCGCAGACTGGCAGCGGGCGCTCTATCTCGGCCAGCATGTCATCGGCACCTGCAGGCAAGGGCTGCTCCACCAGCTTAACGCCAAGGCGCACAAGGTGGGGGGCGAGTTCCGAATAAACCTCCGCCGTCCAGCCTTCATTCGCGTCAATGATGATCGGCGTATCAGGCGCACCGCGACACACAGCTTCAAGGCGCGGCATGTCATCAGGCGTGCCAAGTTTGATCTTCAGAAGCGGCCGGTGGCTATGTTTGCGCGCGGAGGCTTCCATATGGTCCGGAGACGCCAGCGACAGCGTGAAAGCAGTGATTTCTGGCTGCGGAGCGGGCAGGTTCAGAAGCTCCCAGACCCGTTTGCCTGCAAATTTCGCTTCGAGATCCCACAATGCGCAATCGACCGCATTGCGGGCCGCACCTGCAGGCAGCGCAGATTGAAGCTCTGCCCGCGTGATCCCCACAGGCAGGCTGTTGATTTCTTCGGTCACGGAGGCCAGCGTCTCGTCATAACGCGCGTAGGGCACGCATTCGCCATGGCCGGTCAGACCATCGCGCGTGACATGCGCGGTCAGCACTTTGGCTTCTGTGCGCGACCCGCGGGAGATCGTGAAAACCTCCGCCAGTTTGAACGTGTCCGCCGTGACCGTGATCATCAGAGGTCTTCCAGCGCGTCGACCAGACGTTCTGCGCCAAAGCGGAATGGATCCGTAGTCGGCAGACCCATGCGGCCCTCGACCTCGGCCAGATAGGCTTTGGCCGCATCCTCGCCCATATGCTGGGTGTTGACGGAGATGCCGATGACCTTGCAGGCCGGGTTGACGATCTTCGCCATGGTCAGCGCGAGATCACGCAGATCCTCCAGCGCAGGTTGCTGGTAATCCGGCAAGCCGCGCATATGCGCGCGGGTCGGCTCATGCGCCAGAACGAGCGCGTCTGGTTGGCCACCATGGATCAATGCGAGAGTCACGCCGGAATAGGAGGCGTGGAACAGCGATCCCTGTCCTTCGATATGGTCCCAATGGTCCTCATCATTGTCGGGCGTCAGGTATTCGACGGCGCCGGCCATGAAATCCGCGATCACAGCATCAAGCGGCACGCCGCCACCGGTGATCAGGATGCCGGTTTGACCGGTGGGGCGGAAGGTCGACTTCATTCCGCGCTTGCGCATCTCTGCATCCATGCAAAGACCCGTGTACATTTTGCCGACAGAACAGTCAGTTCCGACTGCAAGAATGCGTTTGCCAGTGCGCTTGACGCCGGAAGCAATCGGATAGGCGACGGACGGGATGCGTACGTCATGCAGCGTGCGGCCATGGACCTTCGCGGCACGCTGCACTTCGTCTTCGTCACGCAGCAGGTTGTGCAGGCCAGACGCAATGTCATAGCCCATCTCAAGTGCCTCAACGAGCACCTTCTTCCACGCGTCAGAGATCACGCCACCCCGGTTGGCCACGCCGATCACAAGCGTCTTCGCCCCTGCATCAAGCCCTTCTTGCAGGGTCATGTCGGTCAGACCAACAGTTGTGCCGCATTCTGGCAGACGGAATTGGCCCACGGCATTCTCAGGACGCCAGTCCTTGATGCCTTGCGCCACTTTTGCAGCAAGCGCATCCGGCGCGTCGCCGAGGAACAAGAGATAAGGTGTTTGGATCATGGCAGGGGTCCCCGATATGTTGGCGAATCTAATCTGGCGCGACACTAGCGCGTCTTGCGTGTCATGCCTTTGCGAAAGTCAGCGCGATAGCGCCAGTTTGGTGAAGATATCGAGCCAGATTTACATATTGACGCAATATTCTTCTCCCTAAGCTCCATCACGTGGGAAAGGAGCGGCGCGAAATGTTGATATCGCCCCACTCTGTGCGTTTGATCAGATCGGTCGGTTCCAATGCGCTTTGCAAAGCCCAATCGCCGCTATCGAAGATCAGCTTTACCGGATGGCATTCAACCGGGCAGGTGCTGCGGGCCTTCAGCAACACGATCCGCCTACCCCGCACCGCTTCGGCCAGGGCTGCGATCCTCGGATCGCTCGCGGGCGTGTCATGTGCAATATCAAACTGATCTGCTGCATCAGCCACGCGCGCGCGGATCACATCGGTGAAAGACTCGATCAGTTTGCTCCGGGCGCGAGCTGCGGCTTGCGCCATCCCCAGATCATGCAGCACACCTAGGCGCGCATTGAGGATAACGCCCAATGCTTCTGCTTCTTGCGCATCGAAAGCTGTCAGGCGCGTGCGATAGTTGAATCCCAGCTCGATCCCGCCCTGATTGCCCTGATAAACGATGATCGGCAGCCCGGCCTCCGTCAGTGCATCAACGTCTCGAAGGATTGTACGGCGCGAGACTTCCAGCTCACGCGACAAATCCGTGCTGGTCAGCCGACCCCGGTTCTGCAGCAGCAACAAAATTTGCAATAAGCGCGCGGCCCGCATAGCAGCCTCCCAAAGGTGACAGAAGATGTCACATTAGCCGCGCTATGAGATGAGTCGTCAAGAAAAGGAACCCATACATGAACACAGTCACTTACGGTACCGGCAGCGCGGATGATCCATGGCAGTTGAAGACACCCCCGCTCAGCTCCGACTTTCTGGTCTGGAAGGATGAGGCCGCAGATCCGCCCGCGATCTGGGTACAGGTCGGCAAAACAAAACTGTCCTACCAGTTGCGTGGTCTGGAGGATTGCGCAGCAATGCTGAAAGCCCATGGCGATTGGATGCCGCTGGGCAATGCTGATGAAGGCAAACCTGTCAAAGACGGCACGGTTGAGGCCTGGGCACGGGATGAGAGCAACCCGGTCGGCGGCTATTACGGCCTGCGCAAAGGCTATCGCGGGCGGTTTGCCAATTATATGACCCCGGTGATGGAGATGCTGGGCCTGGTCGAGCTGGAACACAACGCCCGCAACAACCGTGTGCGCGCGCTTTAGCCGCCCAGATCCTGCCAGATATCCGCAACCCAGCCTTTGATGACCTGAGCTTCGTCCCACCGGTTTGACAGCTCACGGCCATCGGGGCCGGTCATGGCATATTCGGGCGGGCCAAGCTCGCAGACGAAGATGCAATCGCCGCTCTCATTGCGGTCGCGCCATGACGCCATGCCCTCCCGCCACCAGCCTTTAAACAGTTCGACCCATTTTTGGTGCTGCGGGAAATCGAGCTGCAACTGGATTTGCTGTCGGGAGGCAACGCGGCCTTGAAAGCTGTCAGAGCGCTCAAGGACACGGGAGATCAGGCCCAGATCATGGTCCGACAGCGGGAACCAGAACTCGCGGTCGACAACATAGTGACTGAGATCCGCGCAAATACGCATCTCCGGAATGCGCTCTATCAGCTGCAGCGTGGTGTAGAGGTCGTTGGTAATGCAGTTGCGATGCGTCTCAAACTGGATTGGTTGGCCGATTTTGTCTGCCATCTCCATCCATGTCTCGATCACCGGCACCATATCGTCCAAGGCAATCGGCATGACCTGCCCGATCACATCGACAAACGGCGCGCCGAAGTCCTTGGCCATACGCAGCGTGTCATCGAGGCTTTCAACAGTCTTTGGAAAAGCCACAATCAGCGGCGTCAGGTTGTGGCGCTCCATATGCGGACGCACAGCATGGGCCGTCGCCACATCGGACGCGCCCAGGTCAATCGCCATGCCATCGAACCCAGCACCCGCCACCATTTCGCAAACCTGATCATAGGGCAGTTTGACGCCGGTCTGGTCATGCGGCTGCATGGCCCAGAGCGACGTGTAGGTCTTAAGCTGCCTCATTCCGCAGGGATCCGTGCTGAACGCCCTCCCGTCACAGGCACGACCCAGACCTCATCCATCGGGTACTGACTTTCATCCTTGGCCCGCAGTTTTGCGATCACTTCCAGTTGGAACTCAATCCACCCCATGCGGTGGACCTCACCCGCCTTGTCTTCGATCTTGTCGTTGAGCTCTTTGAGCTTCCAGAACGGAACGGCCGGAAAGGTATGATGCGCCGTGTGATAGGGCATTTGCCAGCACAACCAGCGGCCAAGCGCGTTGATCCGGGTGGAGCGGGTGTTCTCCAGAATGTCATTCTCATGGCTCAGGCCCAGATGCTCGATGGTGTTTTGCAACTGATGCACGGGCTTGGTCAGGATCATCGGGATCAGCCAGAAGGTCAGCATCGCCCAACTGCCTGCGGCTACAGAAACCAGTGCAAGCACCACATAAAGCGCCAGATGCGCGCGGGCTTCAAAGATGACCTTGGCTTCCTGTTCCTGCCGAATATAGGGCTCCAGAATGATACCGCGCGCCCGGCGAACATTGCCCACAATCCGGTTGCGCCAATAGGTAATCCCGCTGAGCCAGAGCAGGTAGGTGGTCAAGGTGTAGGGTTCACGCACCAGCTCCCCATCACGTTCCCAGTCTTGCGTGTACTGGTGATGCGCAAAATGCATGATCTGGTCGAAATCGCGCGGGAAAATCTGGATGAATCCGATCAAGCGCCCAAAAACCTCGTTCAGCTTGCGGGTCTTGAACACAGTCGCGTGGGACAGTTCATGCTGGCCTGCATAGAGAAAGTTCAACAGAACACCCAACGCGAAGCCCGTGGCGATCACCCAGAGCGAACCCATCGCCATGCCATGCAACACGGCGACGATTGCGATAGCACCGAAGTGCGAACCAAGCTGTAAAAAGCCCCGCATGTCGGACCGCTCAGAAAGCGCGCGCAGTTCCTGCGGCGTCAATATTTTGCGGCGTGAGAAACTTGCATCCATGGCTGGTCTCCATTTGCGGTGATGCAGCAGGATGACATGGAAAAGAATTCATGTCATACGGGAAAAATTCAAACTAAGCGTGAAATGGATTCATGCATTGATCCCACCTCTTTCAGCACTGCGCGCCTTGGTCAGCTTGTCCCAGACCAGCAGCATCACACAGACAGCCGATGCAATCGGTCTAACACAATCAGCAGTCAGCCATCAGATGAAATCACTGGAGCAGCGGCTGGGATTTCCTGTGCTGACCCGTGCAGGGCGGCGCGTAGAACTGACGCCACGTGCCCGTCAATATGTAGCAGAAATCGCCCCAGCGTTGAAAACGCTGTCAGAGGCAGGCGGCATGACAGAAATCAGCGGCACCGTGCGTCTGAACGTGGCGCCCGGCTTTGCCCTCAGTTGGCTGGCCCCGCGCATTGGCGGTTTCACCGCCGCACATCCCGGATTGAACGTGACGATGAACGCACCGCGCGGTTATGGCGATCTGGGCACCCGGGACGAGGATCTCTACATCACATTCCTCCCACAAGCCTTGGCCCCGCCTGATGCCGTTCACTTGATGGATGTCGCGTTCTTTCCTGTTGCCGCCCCGCATCTGACAGCAGGGCGCAGCTTCAATAGCGTCAGTCAGGTTCTGGACTATCCGCTGTTGCATCTTGATGGACCTCAGGATTGGTCCTCATGGGCTGGCGCCGCCGGTTGGGAAGGTGACCTGCCACAAGGCGGTGTCATCTTTCAGGACATTGCGATCATGGCGGCGGCGGCACGTGCCGGACAGGGTGTCGCGCTTGGCGATGCCTTGACCAGTTCCGCAGATCTGGCACGTGGCGAATTGATCCGCTTGCACCCGCATGACTGGCCCTCCCCGCGATCCTATTGGTTGATCGAGGGAGCGAAGCCACAGAGCGAGGGGCGTCGGGCTTTTACGGAATGGCTGCAGGCTGCACTCAGCGCCTAGCTTGCGGGAAGCAATCCCACCGGCGCGTTCTCGTCGACCACGAAATCCACAGCAGGTGCGGTGGCCGCGACCGTGTTGCGTTTGAACTCGAACACCCGCTCGCCCTGCTCTTCCTGCGACGTGACAATCAACGCCTGATACAGGTGACGCCCGCCATCATAAATGTCGACAAGCCCGCGCAGATTAGGCGCAGCTTCCGCGTCAACAGAAAACCGGTTCTCGCCAAATGCCAGAATTGTGTAGATCTTTTCGCCCGCATGCACCCGAAGTCTGGAGCGTTTGCGCTGCGCCCGCTTCTGCGCGGCTTCAAGACCGGCCTGAACTTCCCGTGATACAAAAGTGGACATGGTGATTCCCTCGTAAACAACTTGGGTAGTGTAGCGAACTTGGAGGTATTTTCCTAAAAATACGTTTCAATTCTGTGACATATGCCTAGATAAGGCAGATTTAGCTACGCTGGCGCCTTGGGGCGCAACACATGGGGCATTTCGGGATCATACAAAGCGGAATCCTTAAAGTCCTTCACATCTGCGAGGGCAGGACCCACTAAAATGAGCGCCGTCCGGGTCAGTTTTTCCGCCCTGACTTTCTTCTGAATGTCACCAAGCGTGCCCCGCAGATACAGCTCATCCGGCCAGGATGCGCGATAGGCAACGACCACCGGGCAGTCCGCGCCATAATGCGGGGTCAAGACCCGTTCAATCTCCCGCAGCGCGCGTATGCCAAGATGGATCGCCAGAGTGGTGCCGGTCCGCGCAAAATTTTCCAAAGTCTCGCCTACAGGCATGGATGTCGATTTCATCGAAACCCGCGTCAGCACAATGGATTGCGCAATCTCAGGCACAGTCAATTCCTGTCCCAAGGCTGCCGCTGCCGCTGCATAAGCCGGGACGCCCGGGATGATCTGATAGTCAATGCCATCCGCCCTCAATCGCCTGATCTGTTCCGCGATTGCGCCATAAAGAGACGGATCTCCTGAATGCACCCGCGCGACATCTTCGCCGCGCGCGTGGGCTGCGACAATCTGCGCATGCGTCTCGTCCAGCACCATCGGTGCCGTATCCATGACCAGCGCGCCCTCCGGCGCACCCGCCACAACCGCTTCTGGCACCAGCGAGCCCGCGTAAAGGCATACCGGACAGGCCGCGATGATGCGTTGCGCTTTGAGTGTCAGCAGTTCCGGGTCCCCAGGACCCGCACCAATGAAGTAAACCGTCATCTCATCTCTCCAAAACCGGCTTCAATACGGGATGGTGGGCGGGGCGACGCGCGCAAGCGCGAGCGGCGCAACACCATCACGCCTCTTTCTTGGCCAAATCCCCATCTATTTTGCGCGCATATCCACGCGGTGTGTACATACGTGGCCCCTCCCCCAAAGCAGCCAGCTTTGAGTGGCTGGAACCCACCAGAACCACGGTCAGCATATCAACCTCGTCAACATCTAGGTCAGACAGCTTGCGGTAGCGAAGTGCTTCCTCCGGCCGTCCGAGCGAACTCGCCAACATAACCGGCGTATCGGCGGGCCGGTGCTTCAGCAAAATATCACGCGCTTCAGTCAGCAAGGTCCGCCTCCGTTTCGAAACTGGATTGTAGAACGCGATCACAAAATCCCCTGCGGCAGCTGCGTGCAGCCGCCTTACGATGTCCTCACGTGGCGTGAGCAGGTCGGACAGGGAGATTGCACAGAAATCGTGGCCAAGCGGTGCGCCGGCGCGGGCCGCTGCCCCTTGCAATGCCGACACACCGGGGCTGGAAACAACCTCGATGCGCCGCGCCGCATCACTGACGCCCATCTCATCCGGTGCACGATCCAGCAGTTCGAACACCAATGCACCCATCGCGTAAATGCCTGCGTCGCCAGAACAAATCAGCGCAACATTGCGCCCTTCACCTGCGCGTTCCAATGCGTAGCGACAGCGATCTTCTTCCCCGCCCAACGGAAAATCAGATCGCTGCTTGCCATAGGCCAAGGGACCCAACAGGTCGATATAGAGACCATAGCCCACCAGTTCCTCAGCTTCCTGCACCAATCTGGAGGCCTCAGGCGTCCGCCAGGAATGCTGTCCGGGACCAATCCCGATGATCGACAATTTGCCCCGTGCGCGACCACGCTTGTCAGTGATCGGCGCGGGTGCCAGTGCAAGCGCGCAAGTCGCATTCTTCGTCTTCGTCTTCTCAACGTGCAACACAGCATCCGGACCGGCACCCGCAAGCGCCGCCGCCTCGGACACGCCGTGACACCCTACCTCTGCAAAGACAACATCCGACGGATTGGCAAGGCGCGATGTTTCGGCCTCAAGCTCTTCAGCATCAAAGACCCGCACAGGCAAGCCGTAAGTCTGAGCCACCGCATGAACTGCGGGCTCATCAGCTTTCAAATCCAGCGTATAGATTGCCTTGATCGCTGCGGGAGCAATGTTTGCCTCGGTCACAATACGATCAACCAACGCCAGCATCTCTTCCGGGTCACAATCCCGCGCGCAACCGAGCCCGAGCGTCAGGCATTGCGGTGCGAAGACCAAATCTGTGCTGCCGGAGGGTTGCCGTGCAGACGAGCACATCACAGACACGCCGCCTCCCTTCGGCAACGCGTGCAACCAATCCGCCTGGCCCACCGCTTCGCCGCGAAGTGTCGCACCACCCCCTGCAAGGAGGGCCGCCATGGCCCCTTTCGCCGCCTCTGGAGTTGTCAAAACCCATCCGGCAGGAGGTTCATCAAGCGCCACACCAAGCGCCACGTCACCTGCGGTTGTCACGGCAGCCGTCGCGCGCAGCTCATCCGCGAGTTCTTGCGCCAACCGGTTTGCACCGCGATGCCCGCCCAGAAGCGGGACGACCACCGCCCCATCATCAGAGACGGACAGAACCGGAGGCTCGGTCATCTTATCTGCCAGCAAGGGGGCCACGGCGCGGATCAGTATGCCTGATGCACAGACACCGATAATCGGCGTGCCAGCGGCAAAGAGTGTGCGGGTATGATCCAGCGCATTGGGAAAAAACAGATCCGCCTGATCCACACGGCCCTCGCGGCCATGGACCGATGCGCCAAGCAGCTTGGCAATCCGGTGGGCCACTGCCTCTCCGGCGCGATTGAGGCAAAGTACAGCAGGCGCTAGAGCCATGGATCGGCTCCTTTCGTAAGCAGGATCATCGAAAAATAGGGCGCTTTTTCAGGGGCTTGCGCGAGGGGCAGCACGACTTCTTCAGGTAGAGACGCGCGCTCGACATACATCGCCTGATCTGTCAGGCCGAGGCGGTCAATCACATTTCGAATTTTCGGCAGATGCCGCCCGACCTTCATGATCGCCACGCTTTCGGCGCCGTCGATGCGGCTGGTCAACTCTTCTTCAGGCAATGGGCCCGGCAAGACGGTCAGGCGCTCGTTGCGCGCGGCAAGCGGCATGGCTGCGCGCGCGGCGCAGGCTGTGATAGATGTCACGCCGGGGATGATCTGTACGTCAAAACTGTCGGTCAGGCGCGCGAAAAGATACATGAAGGACCCGTAGAAAAATGGATCCCCTTCACACAGACAGACGACATTTTCACCTGAACTCAATATATGGCCGATCTCGGCCGCCCCTGCATCATAGGCTTTCTGAGCGGGCGCGCGCTCCGTGCTCATGGGCACATCCATGCGGATCTCGCGCGCGCTTTCCGGGATCAGGCCTGCAGCGATGGCGCGGGCAAAACTGTCACCGCCTGCGAGCGTGGGATAGGCAATGGTGGTGGCATTTTGAATCAATCGTGCCGCTTTCAGCGTGATCAGTTCAGGATCACCGGGGCCGAGACCTATACCGTAGAGCGTCCCACTCATCGCTTCACCAGGCTCCATTGTGTGACGGTCATTGCGGGGCGCCAACCGGTCAGGCGGCCCACAGGTTCGGCACGTTCCACACCGATCTTGACCAGCTGACCGCCGTGTTTCTTATGCAGCACAATCAGCAGGGCTTCGCTTTCCAGCGTCACCGCATTTGCAACGAGGCGGCCCAGAGGGCGCAGATTTTCCCAAGCGATATCAAAGGTTTCTTCACTGAGGCCGCCGCCAATGAAGATCGCATCGGGGGCCGCCAAATCATTCAACGCTTCGGGCACAGAACCGTCGATAAGTTCGAGCTTTGGGGCACCAAGGGCGAGAGCATTTTCACCGGCCATGGCGCGGCGGTCGGCGCGGGGCTCGATGCCGATGGCGCGCGCATAGCGGGCAGCGCGCATCCATTCGATAGCGACCGAACCGGAACCTGCGCCGATATCCCATAGAAGCGCGCCGCGCATGGGCATGAGTTTTGCCAGCGTGGCCGCCCTGACCTCCTGTTTGGTCATGGTGCCGTCGGATTGAAAGAGACTGTCATCAAGGCCGGGCACACGCGGCAAAAGGGCCGCGTCATGAGCCGCGATGCAGTTTACCGCGAGCGTATTGAAAGCGGGCACGTCATGGTCCCAGCTATCGGCAATCCCGTCAAAACGCAGCTCTTTTTCGCCACCCATATTCGCGAGCACGGTCATTTCGGACTTGCCGAAACCACGCTCGGTCAGGAATTTGGCAATTTGCGCGGGAGTGTTCGCGCCAGTCGTCAAGATAATAAGCCTCTGATCTGGCTGGATAAATGCCACCATCTGTTGGACAGGGCGGCCATGGACGGTGAGGGTTTCAACGTCAGCGAGGCTCCAGCCCATACGGGCGGCGGTGAGTTGAAAGGCGGAGAGTTGCGGGTGATAAACGATCTGTGCCGGATCGATAGAGCGGCCAATGCGGGCCCCGATGGAGAACCAAAGCGGGTCGCCCGTTGCCAAAACAACGACACGTTTTCCCTTATATTCCAAAAGTTTGTCAATGAGCGCATCAAAGGGTGACGGCCACGCGACGCGCTGGGCCCTGACGCTGGCGGAGAGCGTATGATGGCGGTCACCGCCGATGATAATCTCAGCCGCCTCAACCACAGCGCGGGTCGCAGGCGTCAGGCCATCCATGCCGTCTTCGCCGATGCCCACGATATGTAACCATCTGTTCGCGTTTGCGCGCTCAGCCATGTGCCTTACCCCAGTATACACAGGATTTTTTGGCCCAAAACCCTAATACGACAAGATTATCCATGCGCAACCTCCGGCAATCCGGCAGCCAATGCGTTGACGGCGGCTGATGCAATGGCTGAACCACCCTTTCGACCCCTGAGGGCCACGAAATCGCAGCCACGCGGGTTGGCGGCGAGCTCCGCCTTGCTTTCCGCGGCGCCCACAAAGCCCACCGGGAAGCCGAGGATGATGGCAGGTTTCGGGAAGCCTTGGTCGATCAAATCGAGAAGGTGAAACAAAGCGGTCGGCGCGTTGCCGATCGCGACGATTGCGCCTTCAATATGTGGCTGCCAAAGCTCCACCGCCGCGGCCGACCTCGTGTTGCCGATCTGCTTCGCCCGGTCAGGAACAGACGGGTCATTCAGCGTGGTGATGATCTGGTTATCTGCGGGCAGGTATTTGCGGATGATCCCGGCAGCGACCATTTCGACGTCGCACAGAATCGGTTTGCCGGAAATGAGGGCTGCATGTCCTTGCGCATAGGCTTCTGGGCTGAAGGCGATGCGATCCGCAATCTCTACCATACCGCACGCATGGATGATCCGCGTGGCCAAAGCGGCCATACCCGCATCGAAACGAGTCAGATTGGCTTCCGCCTGAACTGTGGCGAAGCTCTGCGCGTAGATTTTTTGTGGATCGGTTTCGTAAGGTCTCACGGGCGGTGCTTCTGGTTGGGATGGGAGCCTCCGGCGGGCATATTTTTGCCAAGATGAAGCGGAGGCTACGCTTTCGTTTTGCGCGCGCTTTCGGGGCCATGTTTGTGTTTGGCATGGGGGTATGGCGCGTGGTGATGGTGGTCGTGATCATGGTCATGATGGTGCCCGTGATCGTGGTGGTGATGATGGTGATGGTGGTCGGCCAACATGAGGCGGCAGATGCCGGTGCAGAATGTGTCGCAATGCGTGCAATCGGCCACGTTTGAGCCGGGGGCGGAGGCGCCTTGGCCTTCCACATGGTGGTGGTGGGATTCCTGGACCGCGCCGACTTCGCCCTCAAAGCCCAAAACTTGCGTGCGATACTTGCAGAGCACACATGTGGGGGGCGGTGTGTCACCGAAGGCCGGATGTGCGCGTTGTTCGGGGGTGATGTGGCGGTGTTCGCCCGTATCAAAGGCCAGAACCTGCTCGCGGTAAGCGCAAATGCCGCAATTTGGAGGCGGGTTTGCGCCCATTTGTTCCGTCACCCGCTCGGCAAAGGTCTCCAGCACTTTGGAATGGTCATTGAGATAACCCGCCTTGACGAACTCGATGCCCGGATGTTCGGCGGCGACTTGATCGGTGAAGCCGTAGATGCGGTCGATCAGGATACCGGTGAAGAGGAAATAAGGAAAGACGATGATACGCTTGTAGCCGAGTTTGGCGGCATGCTGCAGGCAGGGCTCCACCAGTGGGAAGGTGACGCCGGAATAGCCGACCTCGACCCAGCCGAAACCCAGACCCTCATGAAGCATGCGAGCGATTTTGGCGACATTGCCATTGGCGTCCGGATCTGAGGCCCCACGCCCGATGACGACGAGGCAGGTGTCCTCCTTGGCAATCGGCTGCGTGGCATTGGCCTGATCGACAGCGTCCTGAATACGGGCACCGGCGGCGGCGATCATTTTGGGATCGACGCCAAGCTCGCGACCGTAAGAGATGTCGATGCCGTGTTTTGCGGCATAGGTGTTCAAGACCGTGGGAATGTCATTTTTCGAATGCATCGCAGCAAAGAGCATGCCGGGTACGGCGAGGATTTTCTCGCAGCCTTTGGCACGCAGCTTATCAAGCCCGTCCCGGATCACCGGATTTGCAAATTCGAGATAGCCATATTCCACCTCCCATTCGGGAGGGAAATAGCCGGGCAGTTTTTCGGCGAGGATGGAGAATTGATCCACCGCCGCCTGACTGCGCGAGCCGTGGCCGCAGATCATGACACCAGTCTTGCTCATGCGGGCTCCTCTTCTGTTTCCTCTTCGGCGTCTTCGGCCTCGACCTCAGGTTCTTTGCGGCCTTTCACCAGCCCCCAGATCGCGACGCCTGCGGCGGCCCCAATGGCAATACCAGCGATCCAGTGATCATGGCCAGCCGCAGCCCCCAAATGGCCGACATGGGCCAATGCGGGGGTCGCAAGAAATGCGGTGGAGGCGAGTAGCAAGCGGGTCATGGGCGCACCTTTCGTTCATCTCAAATATCGGAGAGGAGACCGCAGGCGGCCCTTGTCTGACGATGCAACCGGTGGACCCCCTGTTTGGGTCGATCCGAAGGTCGCCAACCTCTCTGGGGGTTTCTCCCCTCGTCTATGAGTCGCAGGTGTATCCATGTGGCGCACGGCCTGCAATGGGGGAAGCGGCGGACGCGGGGGCATTTGCGGCATGCGCAGCATCTGTGCGCGGATACCGGAAGACCTGCGGTTGTATGTGCGTTAAGTCACAGCAAAGCGAAGATGAGGAGTTCAAGATGGGACAGTTGGTCGACGGCGTCTGGCAGGACACGTGGTATGACACGAAATCGACAGGTGGCGCGTTCAAACGCTCGACTGCGGCATTTCGCAATTGGATCACGGCGGACGGGTCTGCCGGACCATCAGGCGAGGCCGGGTTCAAAGCCGAAGCGGGGCGCTATCATCTCTATGTCTCTTATGCCTGCCCATGGGTGCATCGCACGCTGATTTTTCGGACGCTGAAAGGTCTGAAAGACCTTATCGACCTGTCCGTAGTGCATCCCGATATGCTGTCAGACGGCTGGACATTTGAAACAGATGAGCATGGCGCGACAGGTGATACGCTTTATGGCCTGCCCTTCGCGCGCGACATCTACACGAAAGCGGTTTCGGATGTGTCAGGTCGGGTCACCGTGCCGATCCTGTGGGACAAGGAGCGTGAGACGATTGTCTCAAACGAGAGCTCGGAGATCATCCGCATGTTCAACTCAGCTTTTGACGGGATCACGGGTAACAGTCTGGATTTCTGGCCAGAGGCATTGCGCGATGCAATCGCCCCGGTCAATGAGCGGATTTACGACACATTCAACAATGGCGTGTACAAGTCGGGCTTTGCAACGACGCAAGCCGCCTATGACGCGGCGATCGGCCCTTTGTTTGAAACGCTAGGCTGGCTCGAAAATCGTTTATCTTCAAGCCGTTACCTGATGGGCGATCAGGTCACTGAGGCCGATTGGCGCTTGTTCACGACACTCGTTAGGTTCGATCTTGTTTATCACCTGCATTTCAAATGCAACCGGAAGCGGATCGTTGATTATCCCCACCTCTGGGCCTACACGCGCGAGCTTTACCAATGGGACGGCGTCGCGGAGACGGTGAATTTCAACCATATCGTGCGTCATTACCATTACAGCCATGAGACCATTAACCCCCATCGCATCATCCCAATCAATCCAGACATCGATTGGGATGCTGCGCATGGGCGCGGTTAGCGCGCATGGTGGGCGACCAGCGCCGCCATATCTTCGGGCGGCACAGCCGTTGGCATAAGCGCGCAGGCGTTGGACATGTAGTGGAAGATCGAGCCATCCGAAAAGAAGCTGCTAGAGGTGACAAAAATCACTTTGCACTCAGGATGTCTGTAACTCGCATAATCCGCTACTGCCATCGCGCTGCCGCGCGATAGATCCAGGTTGACGACCATAATCTCGAAGCGAAAGTCCTGGATCGCATCGACTGCCTCCGATTGGGAGGTCGCGACATCGACCAAGGCCCCAAGCCTCTGAATATGGTTGCACCATATTTGACCCAGGTTCGGGTCATTCTCGACAATTAATACTCTCATCAGCTGTCCGACCTTTCTCATGGGCCGGTACACTCCCCCTTAACTAGCACGTAACCCTTTCTTGGGGGGGCTGAGTTAACAAAGAATTAACGTGCACGTAAAGCCGATGGCGATCGGCGTGATCTTGCTTCTTCGGTCCGAATCCGGTTGATGGGGATTGGCAGGAGCGCCGAACCGTCGAGGGAGTGATATGAGCAGCTTGATCACCATTTGCGATACATGCAAGCGCGACGATTGGGCTGCGCGTGGCGTTGACGTGACGGATGGGGAAGCCTTTGCCGTGCTGATTGAAGCGGCAGCGGAAAGGCGCGCGGATGTCACGACACGGCGCCATTCCTGCCTGATGGGCTGCGTGCGCGGCTGCAATGTGGCCATTCAGGGCGCGGGCAAACTGAACTACACATTGGGCGAATTTGAACCCACCGAGGAAGCCGCAGAAGCGCTCGTGGCGTATGCCGCGCTGCATGCCGAAAGCGAAAGCGGCCAGGTCCCGTTTCGCCAATGGCCGCAGCCGATCAAGGGCCATTTCGTAACCCGCCACCCGCCGCTGCCAAGCGATGACTGATACGCGCGACCATGGCGGAGATCTGGACGCCGCCATCGCGCAATATGGCGGCGCACGGTCTGAATGGCTGGATATCTCGACGGGCATCAATCCCGTGCCATATCCTGTTGGCACTTTAGACACTGACCTTTGGGCGACCCTGCCTGATCGCACGGCCATGGCACGGCTTGAGGCGGCTGCGCGGCGCGCGTGGCAGGTGCCAGATGCAGCGCAGATTGTCATCGCGCCAGGCACATCGGCCTTGATTGCACGGATGCCGGAACTCACCGATTTCAGCGGCGCTTATATTCCCGGACCGACCTACAATGAGCATGCAGCAGCGTTCGCTGCGGCCTACAAGCTCAACGATCCTGATGACGCGAACGCACCGACACATATCTATGTGCATCCGAATAACCCGACGGGGCGCGTTTGGCCCGCAGATGCGATTGGACAAGCCCGGCTCACCATCATTGATGAAAGCTTTTGCGACCTGATGCCGGAGGCCTCTCATATCGGGGCAACAGCGCAAGACGGCGTTGTTGTTCTGAAAAGCTTCGGCAAGTTTTGGGGGCTGGCCGGGCTGCGGCTCGGGTTTGCCATCGCGACACCGCGCACACTGGCACCGGTCGATGAGATTGACGTGGGGCTGGGCACGCCTGAGATTTTGCCGCGCGCCTCGCTCACTGACATGCTGGGGCCCTGGCCCGTCTCCGGCCCCGCGCTGGAACTGGGCGCGCGCGCATTGGAGGATGCGGGATGGGCTGAAGCCACCCGCGCGCGTTTGGCGCAGGAGGCGCAGCGGCTCGATCAGCTGATGACGAACCACGGTGCGACGCTTGTCGGCGGAACATCACTGTTCCGACTCTACGATGTCGGGGAAGCGGCTTTATGGCAGGATAAACTGGCCCGCGCACATGTCTGGTCGCGGCGCTTTCCGTACTCTGACAATTGGTTGCGCCTTGGCCTGCCCGCGCCGGAGCGTTGGTCCCAGTTGGAAGCCGCACTGTCATGAGCCTGATCATCGCCCTCATCCTTGATGCGCTTTTCGGGGAGCCGAAATGGCTCTGGGACCGGGTGCCGCATCCTGCCGTTGTGATCGGGAAACTGATCGGTTGGCTGGAACAGCGGATGAACAGGGGCGCGCAGCGGATGATGGGCGTCATGATGATCGCCCTGATGATCAGCCTCGCATGGGTCGTCGCGCGCGGGATCGGTGCGCTGCCCTTTGGCGAGGTCCTGACGATCCTTCTGGCAGCGATCCTGCTGGCGCAACGCAGCCTCGTGGATCACGTGCGCGCCGTATCAGATGCGTTGCGGATCAGCCTCGCGGAAGGGCGGGACGCGGTTGCCAAAATTGTCGGGCGGGACGTGACATCCATGGATGAGGCAGCCGTCACCCGATCCGCCATAGAAAGTGCGGCTGAGAACTTCAGTGACGGGGTTGTCGCCCCTGCCTTCTGGTTCATGATCTTCGGCCTGCCGGGCATTCTGATCTACAAGGTGATCAACACAGCTGACAGCATGGTAGGATACCGCAACGCGCGCTATGAAGCCTTCGGCTGGGCCTCTGCCAAGCTTGATGATGTCGCAAATTGGGTTCCGGCCCGCCTAAGCGCAATGCTGATTATGTTTGCCTATCTGCGTTGGTCGATATGGCCTGTCATTCGCCGCGATGCGCTGTTGCACCGCTCCCCCAATGCCGGCTGGCCGGAGGCCGCCATGGCTGCAATCCTGGGCATCGCCCTGTCGGGGCCGCGCAGTTATGACGGACAGATGCAAGACTTCCCATTTGTTTTTGACGAAGGACGCCATCAGGTGTCGGCGGATGATATCGACCGGTCTGTCGCGGTGTTGTGGCGGGCATGGGGGCTGTGTCTGGTCATGGCGATTCTATTTGCGACGGCGAGTTGAGGTAAGGGATGTGATGCGCGGTTTGTTTTTGGGATGTGTCCTGTTGGTTTTGCCTGTGGTGGCTGTGGCGCAATCCTGTGGCGGCAGTTTCAGCAGCTTCGTGGCCCAGCTCAAGGCGGAGGCCGTGGCGAATGGGCATGCACAAGCGCAGGTCAACGCGTTTTTCAACGGCGTGCGGCAGGACGCGAAAGTCCTGAAAGCCGACCGCAGTCAGGGCGTATTCAAGAAGACCTTCACCGAATTCGCCCGCACGGTGATCAGCAAGAACCGGCTGGATAAGGGTCGGGCGAATGCGCGCAGATATGCGTCCATTTTCAAACGCGCGGAACGGGAGTACGGCATTCCACCCGGCGTGCTCCTTGCCTTTTGGGCGCTGGAGACGGATTACGGATCCTTTCAGGGCAATTTCAACACGTTGCATGCTTTGGTGACCCTGTCACATGATTGCAGACGCCCGCATCTGTTCCGGCCGCAAGTGTTTGCCGCCCTTGAGCTATATACGCGCGACGGATTCGATCCGCGTCGTACAACAGGCGCCTGGGCGGGCGAGATCGGTATGGTGCAGATGCTCCCCGAAGACATCATCCGCCACGGTGTTGACGGTGATGGGGACGGACGCGTGGATTTGAAGGGCTCTGTGCCGGATGCGATCCTGTCAGGCGCGAGGATGCTGCAGGGGTTTGGCTGGCAACCGGGCCAGCCATGGTTGCAAGAGGTCACCGTCCCCGCTCAAATGGACTGGTCGAAAACCGGCTTGAACACGAGGCTGCCCGTCGCGGATTGGGCGCGGATGGGTGTCAAAGCCCGCAGCGGCGCATTTCAGGGCGGCGGCGCTGCGTCGATCCTCCTACCGCAGGGGCGCAAAGGGCCCGCTTTCATCGCCTATCCGAATTACCGGATCTACTTCGACTGGAACCAGAGCTATGTCTACGTGACCACCGCTGCCTATTTCGCGACACGACTGTCAGGCGCGCCAGTCTTCAATGCCATGAGCCCTGAACCCGGCCTAACGGACAGCCAGATGAAAGATTTGCAGCGCAAACTCGCGAATCGCGGCCATGATGTCGGCAAGATCGACGGCATTTTGGGGTCGGGCACCCGTGCCGCGGTGCAGGCCGAACAGCAGCGCCTCGGTCTTCCGGCGGATGCATGGCCCACGCGGGCGCTGTTGTCCAACCTATAGCCTAATCTCGCTTGATCTGCGGCAGGCCGCTGCGTTTGACAGCGCTCCTCCCATTCCACGCCCCGCCCCGTTCGGTCGTCTTGACAAAGACAGGATCGCGATTGGTGGTCTGCAGCTCCCGCACCATGCGATCCACCGCAGCACCGAGCGGTGCCCCGAGTGCCACTTTCGTGCCATCCCATTCAGTGCCAGCAGACAGGATGGAGGCAATCTTCGGCCCGGCGCTGGTCATCGTAAACACAGGTGATCCTGAGCCGCCAAAATCTAGCGCGCAAGTGTAATGCAGCACGCCCTCACGTCTGGCGAACATTTTGCATCCCCGCTCCAGACTGGGCACTTCCGTGCGTCCGCGCGCGTAGGAAACGACAACGACCCGCGCATCCAGCGGCGGTTTGCGATGCCGCTCAAACGGGATCACACCGGGCGCGTCAATAGCACTTTCAAGCTCGATGATGGCCACGTCGCGGGCAATGGAGGCTGGTGTTGCAGTGCTCTTGCCATCATCAACATATTCAAGATGTGTCAAAAGCCGCGCACCACGCCGCGAGGCAATGGCCTTTCCCTTGTTGTAGCCCGCATGGAAGGTGATCGCAGATGCCTGACGCAGAACTCCGCGATCATAGACGCAATGTGCGGCCGTCAGCACCAGCTTCGGGCTGATCAAGGCACCAGTGCAAAATCCGCCGCGCTTCATATCGAGCCGTCCAACAGCAAGCCATGGCTGGGCCTGATCGGAGGTATTCAAGGCCTGAAGCGGACCATCAGACTGAGCCGAAACCAAGCCGGGCCAAAGAAAAAGAATAGTGAAGAGCAGACGCAACATACGCTGAACCATCACCAAGGATTATGTCACTTCTAAGGAAGCGCTGCGGCGGGATGGTGGGTGGGGCGTCGGCGCAGCCGCGCGTCAGCCAGCCATCACGCGACCAATTGCTCGGCCTTCTTCAAATCAACTGATACAAGCTGCGACACGCCCAGCTCTGCCATGGTCACGCCGAACAAGCGGTCCATGCGCGCCATAGTCACCGCATGGTGCGTAATGATCAAAAAGCGCGTGTTGGTGCGCCGCGTCATCTCATCCAACAGGTCGCAGAACCGCGTGACATTGGCATCATCCAGCGGCGCATCAACCTCGTCGAGCACGCAGATCGGCGCAGGATTGGCGAGGAACACCGCGAAGATCAGCGCAAGTGCGGTCAATGTCTGCTCCCCACCAGACAACAGGCTTAGGGTCGACAGCTTCTTGCCCGGAGGCTGGCACATGATCTCAAGGCCTGCTTCCAGCGGATCATCCGATTCCACCATGACCAGCTTGGCCTCGCCGCCGCCAAAAAGGTGTTTGAAAAGGGTCGCAAAGCTGGAATTGACCTCTTCGAAGGCGGTCAGCAGGCGTTCGCGCCCTTCCTTGTTCAAAGACGCAATACCGCTGCGCAGCTTGGCGATGGCATCGTGGAGATCGGTCTTCTCTTTCTCCAACCCATCATGCTCTTCCTGAACTTCCCGCGCGTCTTCCTCGGCGCGCAGGTTAACCGCGCCAAGCGCGTCGCGTTGGCGTTTGAGGCGGTTCACGTCATTCTCGATCTGATCGGAGGCAGGCATTTTCTCCGGATCCGCATCGAGCGTCTCTAACAGCGCGCCAGGCGTGGTTTCCATCTCTTCGTGGATGCGGTCGACAGCGACGGTGACTGTCTCTTTTGCGGCTTCCGCGCGGGCCTCAGATCGCGCACGCGCCTCGCGGGCCTCGGACGCGTTACGCTCCGCATCACGTTCGGTCTGGACAGCCTCACGCAAGATCATCTCCGCCTCGGCCAGCTTGTCGGAAGCGGCGCGGCGACGGGTCTCGGCTTCTTCAATGGCGGAGGCCAGCTCGTCACGTTTCGCCGCGATCTCCTCGGGCGCGCTGGAGGCGTCTGTCAGGTCCTGTTCAGAGGTCAGCTTGCGCTCTTCCAGTTCTGCGATACGTTTCTCAGCCGTGGCGAGGCGGTGCTTCCAGCCACTGATTTCCGTGGTGATTTCCTGAGAACGCTTCAGGCGCTGTTCGCCTTCACGGCGCAATTCATCATGGGCGGAGCGTTTGGCAAGCATAGTCATGCGCGCCGCCTCAACGGTCATCTTCACGTCTTCGATCTGCGCCCGAGCCGCATCCAGATCGCCCAGATCAGCCACGCCTTTTTCGGCCTCTTGCTGGCGTTGGCGGGCGGCCATGGCCTCTTCCTCATACCGCGTCACGGCAAGCGATAGCGTTTCCTGCTTGCCTTCGGCCATGGACTGTTCGCCTTCCGCGCGCGACAGGGCGCGGCTGGCCTCTGCCATTTTTCGGTCGGCGTCACGGCGCGCGTCACGGGCAGCGCGGTCCTTTGCCGTGATGTCTTCAAGCTGCGCGATCAGGTGTTCATGCGCGGCCTTGGCCCCGTCGGCATTGGCTGTGGCACGCTCCAGACCCTGCTTGAGTTCCTCCAGCCGGTTGAGCTGTTGCAGGCGCAGCGCGGCAGAACTTGGGGCGTCTTCGGCATCGGTCCGGAACCCGTCCCAGCGCCACAAATCACCCTCGACTGAGACCAGCCGTTGGCCGGGATAGAGCTCCTTTTGCAGCCGCGGCCCGGCTTCCGCATCAACCAACCCGACCTGGCTCATGCGCCGGGCCAGAACGTCGGGGATCGTCACAAACTCGGTCAGGGATTTGACGCCGGAAGGCAGGCGTTGCGTCTCGTCATAAGCGGGCATCTGCGCCCAACCGGTCGGCTCGTCCGGGTCGATCTGCGGCGCACGCAGATCGTCTGAAAGTGCTGCACCAAGCGCTTTTTCATAACCCGATTTCACCTGCACCGCATCAAGCAGCTGGCTGCCATCGGCGGTGTCGCGTTCAACCAGTTTGGCAAGCGCAGTGGCTTCTGCCCGCAAGGCGTTCGCTTCGCCTTCCGCCTCGGAGCGCTGTGCGCGGGCGGCGGCTTCTCGGGTCTGCGTTTCTCCGCGTTGAGCGTCGATTTCCGCCAGTGCTGTGTCGGCCTCTTCCGCCAGTGTCGCAGCCTCGACAGAAGCGGTCTGTGCGGTAGCCAGATCAGCGGCCGCCTTCGTGACCGTCTCTGCCGCCTCACCCACAGCACTGCGCGCTTTGACTGCCTCGCCCTCATAGCGTTCCAGGGTCTTGGTTGCGTCTTCGAGCAGGCGGTGGGCCGATTGGTGGCGCGCAGCGAGGCGGGCGACATCTTCAGTTTGCTCTGACAGCGCGGTTTCGCGATCCGACAGTATGTTGGCCGCTTCGCGCGCCTCAGTCCCTGCTAGGTCCAGCTTGTCCGTGTGTCCAGCGGAGGCTTTGGTAAGTTCTGTCTCTTCCCATTCGAGCCGTGCGATTGTCTCGCCCGCGTCTTTGTTGAGTGAGGCTTCCCGCTCAATATCATTGCCAAGCTGCGCGATGCGGGCTGTCAGCGTTTCAATCGTGCGTTTGGCCTGCTCTTCCTGATCCGACAATGTGTCGCGCTGAACCTGCAAGCGTTGCAGGATCGCGGCGGCGACGGCTTCTTCTTCCCGCAATGGCGGCAGGGCGGCGTCCTGCGTTTCACGCAGTTTCGCGGCCTCGCGGGCTTGGCGTTCCGATTGCGCGGCAATTTGCGTACGCTCGGTCAGTTCTGCTGCCGCGGCGGCGCGCGCCTCGTCCGCTTCTTTCCAGCGACGGTAGAGCAGCAGACCTTCAGAGCGGCGCAGCTGATCGCCAATCTCACGGTAGCGGGCAGCTTGCCGTGCCTGGCGTGCCAACTGGCTGAGTTGCGCTGCGAGCTGTTCGAGCACGTCCTCAACACGGGCCAGATTGGTTTCCGCGCCGTTCAGCTTCAATTCCGCCTCATGACGGCGCTGATAAAGACCAGATATGCCAGCAGCTTCTTCCAAAATACGACGGCGCGCTTTGGGCCGCGCGTTGATCAACTCACTGATCTGGCCTTGGCGCACCAATGCAGGCGAGTGCGCGCCGGTGGACGCATCTGCAAAGAGCATTTGCACGTCTTTCGCGCGCACATCCTTGCCGTTTGTCTTGTAGGCAGAGCCCGCATCACGTGTGATACGGCGGATGATTTCGAGGTTGTCGAGGTCATTGAACCCCGCAGGCGCCAGCCGTTCCGCGTTATCAATCTGCAGGGAGACTTCTGCGAAGTTGCGCGCCGGGCGCGACATGGCACCGGCGAAGATCACATCTTCCATACCGCCGCCACGCATGGCCTTGGCGCGGTTTTCGCCCATCACCCAACGCAAAGCTTCGAGCAAATTGGACTTCCCACAACCATTTGGCCCGACAACGCCGGTCAAACCGTCGGCGATGATCAGCTCCGTCGGATCAACGAAGCTTTTGAAGCCGTTCAATCTGAGTTTCGAAAACCGCAAATGCCTGCTCGCCCATTGGAATCGGGTCTGTGATCCCGCGATTGTTTGGAACGCGTCCCCGCAAGTCAACGGGAATTGTCCATATATGGCCAGATCGCGCCGCTTATCCACAGGATGTTGACGCAAGGAAAGAGAACGCGCCCCGAAGATGCACCGCGGTTTTCACAATTTTGCCGCGAATTTTAGGGAAACTCGATGCGCTGCTATATGGGACTTTTGAGATGCTGCTGATCTTGATCCTCGTTTATTCTTACTTTGTTGCGGTTAACGCCGCGGCCTTTGCCGCCATCGGCTGGGACAAAAGATGCGCCCAATGCGGGGCACGCCGCGTGCCCGAATCCCTGTTGCTGACATTTGCCGCCTCTGGCGGGTGGCTCGGCACCAAGGCCGGCCAGAAAGTCTTTCGCCACAAAACCCGTAAGGAGTGGTTTGTCAGCTTGCTATCTGCGATACCGTTTTTGCATTTCACGATGGCGAGCGTAGCTGTGCTGGGCTTTGCGGCGAGCACGGCCTGAGCTTCATTGCCATTCATCATCTGATCCTGTCCGTCGCGTCATCGGCGCGAATTGTCGGAATCCGCCTTGACCCTTTGGACGATGCGGGCGCATGGTGAGCCTGCATGGTCCCCTGCGGTTCCGCAAAGCGGTGCGGGGGTAAAATGGGAATTCGGTGCGCGTGACCCAAACAGGGGCGCTATGCCGAAGCCGCCCCCGCGACTGTAAGCGGAGAGTGCGTGCTGACAATGCCACTGGGGAAATCCCGGGAAGGCCAGCATCGCATTTCGACCCGTGAGCCAGGAGACCTGCCATGTGCATTGAAACCCAAGGGCTGTCGGGTGTGACGGCTTTCAGGAGATGAGACATGAGAAAAGACGCAATTGCGATTGCCCAGACGCAATCGAAGGCGAGTTCAAATGCAGACCTGCTCAGGATCGGAACTACGGTTCTGTTGGCTCTGACCGCAGTGTTTGCAGCGGGCATCTTCCCCATTCAGTAAGCAAATGGCGCGCCACATAGGGCCCCGCGCTCTTTTCACTGGTGCTGCGAGGCACTTGTGCAGAGATCCGGTTGCATCCCGCACTATGCGCGGTCCGTTCGTCAATCATTTCTATTTAGAACAGGGGAGGCCTGAACATGCCTGCGAAAATTCCTGCGACCGTCGTGACAGGCTTTCTGGGCGCCGGTAAAACGACCTTGATCCGCCACATGCTGCAAAACGCGAATGGCAAGCGGATTGCGTTGATCATCAATGAATTCGGCGATCTGGGTGTCGACGGGGACATTCTGAAAGGCTGCGGGGATGAGACCTGCACCGAAGAGGATGTGATGGAGCTCAGCAATGGTTGCATCTGCTGCACCGTGGCCGAGGATTTTGTGCCAACGATGGAGAAGCTGCTGGCCCGCGAAGACAAGCCCGATCACATCGTGATCGAAACCTCCGGTCTCGCGCTGCCGCAACCTCTGGTGCGCGCGTTCAACTGGCCAGAGATCTCAACCCAAGTGACCGTTGATGGCGTCGTGACCGTGGTCGATGGCAAGGCAGTGAGCGAAGGGCGGTTCGCGCATAATGTCGAAGCGGTTGATGCGCAGCGCAAGCTGGATGAAAATCTTGATCATGAGACGCCACTGTCTGAACTGTTCGAGGATCAGGTGGCCTGCGCCGATATGATCGTGGTCAACAAATCCGATCTGCTGTCCGACAATGAAAGCGCGGCTTTGGTGTCTAATCTGAAATCGGAAAGCCGGGATAGCGTGCAGGTCGTCAAGACTTCCATGGGCAAATTGCCGGTCGACGTTCTGCTGGGTCAGGGCATCGGTGCCGAGGGTGATCTGGCCGCGCGCCACGAGGTGCATCATCACCATCATGATCATGACGATGAGCATGGGG
Source organism: Pseudomonadota bacterium (assembly GCA_039195745.1). Taxonomy (GTDB): domain Bacteria; phylum Pseudomonadota; class Alphaproteobacteria; order Rhodobacterales; family Rhodobacteraceae; genus Litoreibacter. Next base: position 117,029 of record JBCCVD010000001.1, read on the forward strand.
ACGAGGATCACCACGAGCATGATCATGACGAGTTCGAAAGTTTCGTTGTGACCCGTCCCGAGATCGTTGATCCCAAAGCCTTTGCTGAGCAGGTGGCTGACGTGATCCGCGCGCATGATATCTTGCGGCTTAAAGGCTTCGCCGCTGTCACAGGCAAACCGATGCGCCTGACCTTGCAGGCTGTTGGCCCGCGGATCGACACGTATTTTGACCGCCCCTTCACGGCGGATGAACCACGCGAAACCCGGTTGGTCGTGATCGGTCAGGCAGGGCTGGATCACTCAGCGATCGAAGCGGCGCTGAGAGCTTGACGCTTAGCATCCATATCGAGGATCCGCTCACCGCAGATGGGCGCGCGCTGATTGATGGGTCAGAGCGGGCTTTGCGCGCGGTATACACGGAAGATGAGTGCTTCACGTTCACCGCAGATGAGTTGGCAAAACCGGAGATCCGATTTCTCGTAGCGCGTCAAAATGGCGAGGCGGCAGGCTGTGTAGCGCTCTGCGATTATGATCGCTATGGCGAGGTCAAACGCCTTTATGTACCGGAAGCCGGACGTGGGCTGGGCACCGCCCGGCAATTGATGGATCGCCTCGAGAACATGTCGCGAGAGATGGGGCATGACAGCGTCAAGCTAGAGACCGGCGAGAAGCTGGAAAGCGCCGTCGCGCTTTATACCAAGCTTGGCTATGTGGTGCGTGGACCCTTCGGGGAGTACCCGGATCACCCTGCCAGCCTGTTCATGGAAAAAGCGCTGTGACGCGCGGCTCAGGTGCCGGTGTCATAGACCGGATTTGCACCGAAATCGGCATCAGACGGCTCTGGCCAGTCCTCCTCCCAAAGCTGTTTCGGGTCGGTTTCTGGTTCAACTTTCGGGGCGGGCTCGGGATCACTGACAATGTGATCAAAGGCTGCGTCGATCATGACGAAAACATCCTTTCGGGTACTGGTTACAAACATACGAACGACTCAATCGTAGCACAAAATGGTGCAAAATGCACCTCTTAGCCGCCACACCGGGTGCCATTGACGATGGCACGGAGCCTGTTGACCTTGGTCAGACACCTGCTGATGTTGTGTTCATCTCTGCCGCCGATACCGAATTGGCCGCCTTGTCACAGGCCCGTACGGAGATGTCTGATCCGCCTTCGTTGAGGCTTGCGAACCTGACCCATTTGCAGCATCCCATGTCGGTTGATCTGCATCTCGAAGCCTGTGCTGCAAAATCCCGCCTGGTGATCGCACGCTGCCTTGGCGGGTCGGGATATTGGAAATACGGGCTGACCCAGTATGCCGCACTGCTCCATGACGCCGGCGTGCCTTTCGTGGCCTTACCCGGCGATGACAAGCCTGACGCAGAATTGCGCGAACTCTCGACTGTGCCCGGCGCCGATTACGACGCACTCTGGGCCTATATGGTGGAAGGTGGCCCTGCCAATGCCACCAATTTCCTGCGCTATGCGGGAGCGATCTTGACGGATGGTGATCGGCCACAGGCCGCTACGCCACTGTTGCGCGCAGGCGTCTATTGGCCGGGTGCGGGCGCCTCCGATCTGGCGACAGCGCGGGCGGCATGGGCGGAGGGCGCGCCGGTCGTGCCGTTGGTGTTTTATCGCGCGCTGGTTCAGGGCGCAGGGCTCGCGCCGATCAACCGGATGGTCAAATCGCTCTTGCGGGCTGGGATGAATCCGCTGCCAGTCTTTGTGGCGTCGCTGAAGGACCCGGTCAGTCAGGCCACGTTGCAGACCCTCTTTGAACAGGCGCCACCTGAGGTGATCCTGAACGCGACCTCCTTCGCAGTCGGCTCGCCGCATGATGGGGACCCGGCGGCGACGAACCCGCTGGTGCACACCTCAGCCAATAAGTCGCCCGTGTTTCAGGTGGTCTTCGCGGCATCGTCAGAGGCCGCATGGGAGGAAAGCCTGACAGGGTTGTCCGCCCGCGACATCGCGATGAACGTGGCCCTGCCAGAGGTCGATGGCCGTATCCTGACCCGCGCTGTCAGCTTCAAGGGTGAAGCCTATTTTGACGAAGCCACGGAATGTCCTATCGCCACCTACCGCGCGCGCGGTGATCGGATCACCTTCGTTGCCGAACTGGCCGCCCGCTGGGCGCGGCTACGCCGCAAAGCTGCGGCGGATCGCAAAGTCGCGCTGGTTTTGGCAAATTACCCCAACAAAGACGGACGATTGGCCAATGGCGTGGGCCTCGATACGCCCGCTTCCACCGTACACGTGATGCGGTTGTTGGAAGGGGCAGGTTATGATGTTACCCCGCCCGAAGACAGCAAGTCGCTGATGGACCAAATCATGGCGGGGCCAACCAATTGGCTGACCGACAGAGCGGAGAAAAAGGGCGGCGTAGCGCTGCCACTGGAGGTCTACAGGGCGGCCTATAGCGCCCTGCCCTATGCCGTCCGCCAGCGCATTGAAGACCGCTGGGGCACGCCGGAAGACGATCCATTTCTGACCGCGGCTGGATTCAAGCTATCGATCCACTGCTTTGGCAATGCTGTGGTCGGGCTGCAGCCCGCGCGTGGTTATAATATCGATCCAACAGAAACCTATCACGCGCCGGATCTGGTGCCACCGCATAACTACCTCGCTTTCTATTTCTGGCTGCGCCATCACTGGAATGCAGATGCGCTGGTGCATATGGGCAAGCACGGCAATCTGGAATGGCTGCCTGGCAAGGCCAATGCCTTGTCCGAAGAGTGCTTGCCTGAAGCTGTGCTGGGACCGATGCCACATCTCTACCCGTTTGTTGTCAACGATCCCGGCGAAGGCACCCAGGCCAAAAGGCGCACGCAGGCGGTGATCATCGACCACCTGACACCGCCGCTGACGCGGGCTGAGACCTATGGGCCCCTGCGCGACCTCGAGGCGCTGGTGGATGAATACTACGAAGCGGCAGGCGTTGATCCGCGCCGCATCACCCACCTGCGCCGCGAAATCCTGTCGCTGACGCAAACGAGTGGGCTCGATGCAGATGTCGGTATGAAAGGAGAGGATGAAGATAGCGATCTGGCCAAGCTTGACGCTTATCTCTGTGAGTTGAAAGAAGCGCAAATCCGTGACGGATTGCATGTATTTGGACAATCGCCAGAGGGCGATTTGGCACGCGATCTGACGATTGCTCTGACACGTGTACCGCGCGGAGATGGCAAGGGCCCGCGTGCCTCTCTGATCCGCGCTATTGCTGACGATCTGGCGCTTGGGTTCGATCCGCTCGACTGCGACATGGCTGCGCCTTGGACGGGTGCAAAACCAGACGCCTTGCGTGGTGTGTCACAAGATAACTGGCGCAGCCAAGGTGACACAGTCGAACGGATTGAATTGCTTGCCATCAAGCTCGTACGGGATGGCGGGTGGGGCGATGGCGCAAGCCGAGCGTCAAACGACATCCTAGACCATATCAAAGGACAGGTGCAGCCCATTGTTCGCGCCTGCGGACGTGAGGAAGGAGCGGGGCTCCTCAGCGGCCTTTCAGGACACTTCGTCGCCCCGGCACCCTCCGGCGCGCCCACACGCGGGCGCTTGGACGTGCTGCCCACGGGCCGCAACTTCTTCTCTGTTGACAGCAGAGCCGTGCCTACCACAACCGCCTGGGCCTTGGGCTGGAGATCTGCCAACTTACTGATCGAAAAACACTTACAAGATCACGGTGATTGGCCCCGTACCATGCTGCTCACCGCCTGGGGCACCGCTAATATGCGCACAGGCGGGGATGATATCGCACAATGCCTCGCCTTGATGGGTTGCAAGCCGCAATGGGACAGCGCCAACAGGCGCGTCACAGGCTTCGAAATTCTTCCGCAAAGCGTGCTGGGCCGCCCGCGTGTTGATGTTACCCTGCGGGTTTCAGGCTTTTTCCGTGATGCGTTTCCGCAGCAGATCGCTTTGATCGATTCCGCCGCCCGTGCAGTGATGGCCTTGGATGAGCCTCAAGAACTGAATCCGGCAGCCGCGCGATTTAAGTCTGGAGAAAACGCCGCGCGCGTCTATGGCTCAAAGCCCGGTGCCTATGGCGCGGGATTGCAGGCAATGATCGACGAACGGCTTTGGGCCGAAAAAGCCGACCTCGCGCAATCTTACATTGAATGGGGCAGCTACACTTATGGCAAGGATGGTGACGGCGTTCAGAACAAGCCAGCATTGACTGAACGACTAAGACAGGTCGACGCAGTCGTCCAAAACCAGGACAATCGCGAACACGACCTGCTCGATTCCGACGATTACTACCAATTCGAAGGTGGCGCGGCTGCAGCAGTCTCAACCCTGCAGGGCCGCGACAGACCGATCTATCACAATGATCACTCCCGCCCCGAACGCCCCGCCATCCGCACGCTGGAAGATGAAATTGGACGTGTGGTCCGCTCCCGCGTCGTTAACCCGAAATGGATCGATGGGGTCAAACGCCATGGCTATAAGGGCGCGTTTGAGATGGCTGCGACACTCGACTACCTCTTCGCATTTGCGGCTACGACAGGTGCTGTCCGCGGCCATCATTTCGACCTCGTACATCAGGCGTTTCTGGAAGATGACGACACGCGCAACTTCATCGAAGAGCACAACGCCCCCGCCTTGCGAGAAATGGCAGAGCGATTGGACGAGGCCATCGAGCGCGGACTTTGGGTGCCAAAGTCAAACTCCGCCCGCGTCCTGATTGACCAGTTGCGCGCGTCCGCGTGACACCGCAAGATAGAGCACAGACAGGAGAGAACAGATGAGCGACACGCCAGAAGACCTCGACCGCCACGCGATGAAAATGGCCAAGAAAAAGGCCGCGCGCGACAAGATCATGGCCACAAAGACCGACAAGAAAGGCCTCATCATCGTGCATACCGGCAAGGGCAAAGGCAAAAGCTCGTCCGCCTTTGGTATGATCTTCCGGTGCATCGCGCATGACATGCAATGCGCTGTCGTGCAATTCATCAAAGGCGGCATGAGCACCGGCGAGCGCGACCTGATCCTGTCGAAATTCAGCGACATTTGCGCTTTCCACACGATGGGCGAAGGTTTCACATGGGAGACGCAGGACAAGTCCCGCGATATCGAGATGGCGACTGCCGCATGGGAGAAAGCCAAAGAGCTGATCCGCGATCCAGCCAATAAGATGGTGCTGCTGGACGAGATCAATATCGCGCTGCGCTATGACTATATCGATGTGAACGATGTCGTCAGTTTTCTGCGCAGCGAAAAACCCGATATGACCCATATCGTGCTGACAGGTCGCAATGCGAAGGAAGAGTTGATTGATCTCGCAGATCTTGTGACCGAGATGGAACTCATCAAACATCCGTTTCGTTCGGGCATCAAAGCGCAGATCGGCGTAGAATTCTAGGCGCCCCTTACCGTTTCATCTTGGCAAAAATATGCATGGCAGACCCTTTCAAATCGGACTGTCGACGGGGCGGTGCGCCTTCATCGCAATGTTTATCTGCATGTCTGGACGCGGACGCCTCCGGCGGGGGCATACTTTTACCAAGATGAAACCAGAATCACGCAATCGTCGGTCTGCGGTACAGGGTGGCAACCCGATGGCCGTCCAAGGTGAAGCCGAGGTGTCTTACCCTCGTGTTTCTTTTGCTTGGGGAGCGGCGCTGACTGCTCCCCAAGGACCTGACACGAACGCAGGGCAGCCTAGCTTTTTCGTTGTCCTGCTGCACGGGTTTCGGACAGGGACTGACCGGTGGAGAGAACCTCGTCATCAAGCTGTAATTCGATCACAGAGAGCAGATTTTGTGCGCGCGCCTCTTCAAATGCATCGGCGAAGTCTTCGGTGCGCGTAACCACAGAGCCCCAGCCGCCATAACTGCGCGCGAGCGCGGCGAAATCCGGGTTGGCAATCTGCGTGCCGGAGACGCGGGCCGGGTAGGTTTTTTCCTGATGCATGCGGATCGTGCCGTATTTGCCGTTATTGACGACGATCACGATCACAGCCGCACCGTGTTGGATGGCCGTCGACATCTCGTTGCAGGTCATCTGGAAGCAGCCGTCACCGGCGAAGCAGATCACGTCACGGTCCGGGTGTTTCAGCTTGGCGGCGATAGAGGCAGGCAAGCCGTAACCCATCGAGCCGGAGGTTGGCGCGAGCTGGGTGTGCATCTGTTTATAGCTGAAGTAGCGGTGCAAAAACGCGGCGTAATTCCCTGCACCATTTGTCAGGATCGCGTCGTCAGTCAAGTGATCCGAAAGCCACGGGATAATCTGTTCCATCTTCACCGAGCCCGGCGTTTCCTTTGGGCTCAGCCAAGCTTCGTAATCGGCGCGGGCTTCGGAGCGCCAGTCAGACCAGTCAGGCCGCGCAGGCGGTGTGAGGGAAACAAGTTGCGCGAGAATACTTGGGCTGGCGGCGGCGACCGCGATGTCAGGCGCATAGATATGGCCGGGCTCATCTGGATCCGCGTGCACATGCAACAGGGTTTTGCCATGGCTCGCCGGGTCGAGCAGCGTATAGCCAGCAGTTGTGATATCGCCCAGACGCGCGCCGAGGACGAGAAGGCAATCAGCCCCTTGCAGGCGGGTGGCGAGCGCGGGGTTGATGCCGACATTCAAATCACCCGCGTAACACTGGTGGCGGTTGTCCATATAGTCCTGTCGGCGGAAGGGCACCGCGACGGGAATATCCCAGCTTTGCGCAAAGCGCTCCAGATCCCTCTGGGCCTGAACGCTCCAACCTGAACCGCCTGCGATGATCAGCGGGCGTTCTGCGCGGGCAAGCGCTTTGGCGATCTGATGCGCATCGCGATTGGTGGCGGTTTGGCGCGCGATGCGGGCGCGGGGACGGTCGGGCACCTCGGCCTCGGCGGAGAGCATGTTTTCGGGCAGCGCCAACACAACCGGGCCGGGGCGGCCGGACTGGGCGATCTGGAAGGCGCGCGCGATGTATTCGGGCAGGCGTTCTGTCTGATCGACCTCTGCCACCCATTTCGCAAGCGGCGAGAAGAAACGTTTGTAATCAACTTCCTGAAACGCCTCGCGATCGCGATGGGCGCTGTCGATCTGGCCCACGAAAACCACCATTGGCGTGGAATCCTGCATCGCGACATGGATGCCCGATGACGCATTTGTGGCACCCGGCCCGCGCGTGACAAACAAAATGCCGGGGGTGCCAGACAGTTTACCATGCGCCTCCGCCATCATCGCAGCGCCGCCTTCCTGACGGCAGACGACGTTTTGAATACCGCTGTCATAGAGCCCATCAAGGGCCGCCAAAAAGCTCTCTCCGGGGACGGAGAAGACGCGTTCAACCCCTTGGATCACCAATTGGTCCGCCAGTATTTTTCCGCCATGGCGCGTGGTCATATCCGTCTCCGATCCAGTCTTTGGTGCATTCTTTTGCGCATCCGTCCCGCAATGCAATGACAAAGCCGAGCATTGCTCTATTCTTTGGTGAATCGCATCAACATAAAGGCTGCAATCATGGCGTCATTCAACGTGCTGGGGGTCTCCGGCTCTCTTCGTCAATCCGCGACTAATCGGCTGCTGATCCGGGAGGCTGCACGGTTGGGGGATGTGACCGATTTCACCGAAGCGGACCTGAACCTGCCGCTCTACAATGGCGATTTGGAAGAGGCGGAAGGGATCCCTGCCGCGGTCCAGACGCTTGCCGATCAGATCAAGGCGGCTGATGCGGTGGTGATCTCTACGCCCGAATATAACAAAGGGATTTCGGGCGTTTTGAAGAATACGCTCGATTGGGTCAGCCGGACGGAGGGCAGCCCGTGGGCGGGCAAGCCAGTGGCAATCATGGCAGCCACGGCAGGGCGCGCGGGCGGTGAACGCGCGCAGTTCAATTTGCGGCTCGCGATGATGCCGTTTGGGTCGCGCATCCTGCAAGGGCCCGAGGTGCTGGTGGGCAGCAATTTTAGCGAATTCAACGAGGACGGCCAGCTGACCAATGAGCGTTACATCGAGGCGCTGAAAAAACTCATGACCGCCTTGCGGGCCGAGGTGGATCTGATCCGTTAAGCGCGGTTGGAAATCTCGATCAGGTTGCCATCCGGGTCGCGGATGTAAAGCGACAGGATTGGCCCCGTCGCGCCTGTGCGAGCGACTGGACCGTCGATAACCGCTATGCTTTGCGCCGCCAGATGGGTTTGCCAGTCGGACAGCGCCTGATCGCTCAGAAAGCACAGATCGGCAGAACCGGCTGTGGCGCGCTGGGCCTTCGGTTCAAACTCCGCGCCCGCTTCGTGCAGGTTGATTTTCTGCGCGCCAAATCGCAGCGCAGTCCGGGTGCTTCCATCTGCGGGGGAGAACTGCTCCACCCCCATGCCGAGCACATCACGGTAGAAGGCGCAGGTCGCGTCGATATCGGCCACAGTCAGGACCAGATGATCAAGTGCGGTAACGCTTGGCCTCATTTCGCTTGCACCTCGAAGGATTGCGGTTTGAGACTATGGAGCATGAGTGAAAGCGAAACGCAAATCAGCGATGTGATTGATCCTGCGAGGGTTGCGGCATTGAATGTAACGCTGGGTCTTGAGGGGGCCGCGCCATGCCCTTTCGCGCATCAGGTGTTTTTCTGGGATGCACAAGCGGCAGATGCGCTTGGGCAGGACGGGCATCCGAAGGTGGGCGGGCTGATCCCTGATCTGGGGCTGCCACGGCGGATGTGGGCCGGGGGCCGATTGCGGTTTCATGCGCCTTTGCGCTTGGGCGTCGCGGCCTTGCGCAGAACGAAGCTGTTGCGGGCAGAACGAAAAACCGGGCGTAGCGGCGATCTAGGCGTTGTCACGCTGCACCATGTGATCGAGCAGGAAGGCCAGTGTGTTCTGGAGGATGAGCAGGATTTGATCTATCGGGAGGCAGCTGATCCTTCTGCACCTGCCCCGGTCTATGCAGAGGCCCCCAGCGAAGAGACGCTCAGCGAGACGCGCAGCTTCACGACGACGCAGCTGTTTCGTTACTCCGCGCTGACATTCAACGGGCACCGCATCCACTATGATCGCGACTATGCGCGCGAGGTGGAGGGGTATCCGGGGCTCGTGGTGCATGGCCCGCTGCTGGCGCAATATCTGATGCTGATGGCGGAGAAGGAATTGGGCACGCTTCAGACGTTCGAATTCCGCGCCATGTCTCCGGTTTTTGATTTCGAGAGCGCTGATTTCTGCGCAAAACCCGCCACAACCGGCCTGGAGATGTGGGTGCGTGGCTCTGACGGTCGGCTATGCATGCGCGCATCAGCGCAGTGAGGCGGCGGGACGGAAACTATCAGGTATGGCGTCGCGGTCTTCCAAGACCAGATCAACCATAACCTCGGCCACTTTCGGCGCCATGCCGAAGCCAATCTTGAAACCACCATTGGCGATGAACTGCCCCTTGTGGACCGGATGCGCCCCAAGCACCGGTGCGCGGCTTTTGGCGCGCGGACGAACGCCGGCCCAGCGGCGCAGTACGTCCGCGCCTTCGAGAACAGGAAAAGCAAGAAGCGCACGGGCGAGTACGGCATCAAGCTGCGCATCGGTGCTGTCGGGCGCATCATACTCCCGCTCGCTGGTCGAGCCAATCGCGACCGTGCCGTCGCCATGCGGCACAATATGCAGCGCATCCGCGAAAAGCTGTGCTTGTCCACGCGCGTCGTGACCCAGCAGCAGCGCCTGGCCTTTGACGCCGTTGCCAAAAGGTTGGTCAAGGGTTTTGGAGGCCTCAAGCAAGCCCTCATAACCCGTCGCGTGAATGACTTTCCCTTGCGGTCTGGCATCACCGATCACGATCTCGCCGCCTTTCACCTCAATCGCTTTCGCCAAAGCCTGCACGGCTTGGCGCGGGTGGATATGGGCGCTGAGCGTGTCTTTGATGAGCCATCCAGTGGGGCTTTGGGGCTGCCATGGATCGCCGTCTGCTCGAACCACCGACCAATCTGCCATGCCCTGCCAAAGGGTCTTCGCGTTCTCTGCTCGGCTGCGGGCCAATGCGAGCGTGCGATCATCTGCGACCGGTTGAATGCGACCGGTGCGCATATAGCCCGTGGTCTGGCCCGAGACGGCCTCCACCTCTGGCCACCAGTCGCGCGCCATGATCAGGCTGTCGAACTGGAATTGCTTCTTGTCGTTCCAGTTTTCCGGCGTGTGCGGCGCCAGCGCGCCGACGATCCCGCCCGAGGCCCCTGCCCCGATGCCCTGGGTCTCGATCACCCGCACCCTTGCGCCGCTCTTAATCGCAGCCCAAGCGATGGAAAGGCCGAAGATGCCGCCGCCGAGGATGGTGATTTCCGGGCTGATTTCTGCCGTGGACAAGCTGCTGCTCCTTGCTCATTGTCTGGCGCGGAACCTAGGATAATTCACCATGACAAACCAGCGGGCAGAGCTTGAATGGCGGGACGGGAAAGTGCCGGTCTCGCTACGGTTTGATGATCCGTATTTCTCGCTTGATGACGGATTAGCAGAAACGCGACACGTGTTTCTGGCGGGCAATGATCTGCCCGCGCGGTTTTGCGACGGGTTTCATGTGGCAGAGCTGGGCTTTGGCACCGGGCTGAACCTTTTGACGGCATGGCAAGCGTTTCGTGCCGCAGGCGTCGGAGGACAGTTGCGCTTCATCAGTTTCGAAGCCTTTCCCATGACGCGCGAAGAGGCGGCGGGGGCGCTGTCGCATTTTCCAGAGCTTGGGCCTCTGGCCGAACTGCTTTTGGCGGCTTGGCAGCAAGAGAGTTTTGCGGTGGAGACGCCGGATTTGCATGCGCAAGTCATCGTGGGCGATGCGCGCCAAGCGGTCGCCAAGATGACAGAGAAAGCAGATGCGTGGTTTCTGGACGGGTTCTCCCCCGCCAAAAACCCTGAGCTGTGGGGCGACACGCTGATGGCCGATGTTGGCGCGCAAACCAAGCGAGGCGGGACGTTTGCGACCTACACGGCAGCGGGCCATGTCCGGCGGGCCTTGCAGGAGGCGGGGTTTGAAGTGAAACGGATCACGGGCTTCGGGCGCAAGCGGCATATGAGCGTGGGGCGCAAACCGTGACCGACACGCAGCGCGGCATTTGGCTGATGATCCTCACGATGTTCATTTTTGCCATGCAGGACGGGATATCCCGGCACCTTGCCGGGGAATACAATGTGATCATGGTTGTCATGGTACGCTATTGGTTTTTCGCGGCTTTTGTACTGACAGTGAGCGCCAAGAAGGCGGGATCAGTGGCCAATGCGGCGCGTACGAAGCAACCGGTTTTACAGTCCTTTCGCGGGCTATTGCTGGCCGCTGAGGTTTGCGTCATGGTGCTGGCCTTCACGCTTCTGGGCCTGATCGAGAGCCTTGCGATATTCGCCAGCTACCCGTTGATGGTCGCCGCCTTGTCGGGGCCGATCCTTGGCGAAAAAGTGGGGCCTCTCAGATGGGCGGCCATTGGGCTCGGGACCATCGGCGTCTTGATCATGCTGAAACCGGGCGTCGGCGTGTTCAGCCCTTACGCGCTGATCGCTGTCCTCTCTTCACTGATGTTCGCGCTGTATTCGCTGCTGACGCGCTTTGCAGCGCGCAAGGACAGTGCCGCGACCTCGTTTTTCTGGACCGGTACGATGGGCGCTTTGGGCATGACCATCGTCGGCATCTGGTTTTGGGAGAACATGACCCTGCCCGATTGGGGTTGGATGGCGGTCCTTTGCATCACGGGCGCGACGGGCCATTACCTGCTGATCCGCGTCTATGAATTGGCAGAGGCCTCAGCCGTGCAGCCCTTCGCCTATTTCCAGTTGGTCTTCGCCTCCGTCATCGGCGTCACAGTGTTCCATGAAACGATCGAGCCGAACGTGGCTTTGGGCGCGGCCATCGTCATCGGCGCGGGGCTATTCACGCTTTGGCGCGCGAAGGTCAACGCCGCAAATCAGACGTGAGTGTGGCGCGTTTCAGCTCGCCTGACAGGCGCGCGCGATAGGGCATGAAGCTTTCGGTCACGCGCATCACGTAGTTGCGCGTTTCGTTGAAGGGCAGGCCTTCGATCCAGTCGACAATATCGATGCTCTCATTACGCGGGTTCCCATAGGCCGTTTGCCAGCGATCCGCCCGCGACGGCCCTGCGTTATAGCCGATGGACATCAGCACCGGATTGTTGTCATAGCGTTCCGCCAAACCAGCAAGATAGGCAGAACCGAGCCGCGCGTTATATTCGGGATCGCTGCGCAGACGGCCAAGCTCGTAAGGTTCCCCCAAACGACCCGCGACCTCTTTGGCCGTGCCGGGCATCAGTTGCATCAACCCGCGCGCGCCGACCGGGCTGGTGACAACGGGATCAAACTCGCTTTCACGTCGCGCGATAGACAGGGCAAAATACTCTTCTACCGGCAGCTCCATGCCTGCAGGTGTCGAGACCGGGAAATAGGTCTTGTACATCTCGAACCCCTGCCGCGCGGCCTGTTTGGCGAGCATCAGCGCGATATGCGGCTCCCCCAGTTCCAGCGCTAGATCGCCAAGCTGGCCTTGCTCCGTGCGGGTCTGGGTTTCCGCCAGATGGACGAAGAAGCGTTCGGAAAGATCGCGCAAGCCCGCCTTTTGCAAGATCAGTGCGGCCTTGAAGACGGAGGAGGCGGTGAACGCCCCGTCACGCCAGTCGGGGAATTTCTCCCGACCGGTCATGCCTTCTGGCGCAGGCAGGTTCGCGCGCTCTGCCGCAAGCTGGCCGTAAAAAGAGGATTGATAGCTTGCGCCAAAACCGTAAGCCGCGCGTGCCTCATCATCGCGACCCATGGATTCAAAGGCGCGGCCCATCCAATAGCCCGCCCGACCAAGGGAGATCGGCGTCTGCACCGCGGCCTCAAAGGACTTGAAATGCTCCAACGCCTGTTCCGGCGCGTCGAGGAAACGCAAGGCAATATAGCCAGACAGCCATTCCAGATCTGCAAAATCTGAACCTGCTTCAAGGTAATGCGAGGAGGCCACGCTATAGGCCTGCGCAGGCTTGCCCTCGCGCAACAGGTCGCGCGCCATGGAACGGCGACGCTTGGCCCAGAATTCCGGCTTACCCAGTTGTTCGACAGAGATCGAGCGCTCCAGCACGACATCCAGCGCATCATCGCGCCCATTGCGGACGCGCCAGAGGAAACGCTCGAACTGCAGGCCTGGATCATCTTGAAACTGCTCTGGCACTGCTTTGATCAGATTATCCACGCCCGGCAAACGGCTGCGCAGGCCAACGCGGGCCTTGGCGAGGACGCGGTAATCATCGCTGACCAGCGGCATCATCCGTTCCACAGCAAGGTCACTGTCGCGCCACAAAAGCATATCCATGCGCGCGTCATGCAAGTCTTTGATCGTGGCGTTGTTGCGCTCGATGAAGGCGTTATGCTCGGTACCCGACAGATTGAACGTCAGCCACGCGCGCTTTAGCTCCGTTGCGGCTTCTACGCCGCGTCCTTTGGTGATCAGCGCTTCGGCGAAACGCAAGGACCCTGTGCCGGTTTGCGGCTTCTGCAGGGTAAAATAATCGATCACCTGCGTCGGGTTAGAGCCGCGCGGGATGGAGTATTCGCAGCGGCGGCGCAGCAATTTAAGGCCGGGCCAATCGGCGTTGCGCTTGAGGAAATCCTGACATTCGCCAAAGCTGCCTTGCCGCCCGCGCAGGCGCACCCAGTCGACCAGATCGCGGGGAATACGCGCCGTGACACGTGGGCGCAACTCCGTCACCTTGGCCCAATCGCCTTGCCCGCCGGCAGACAGTGCTTCCACCAGCGCGTCCCTGTCCTGTGCGCGCGCAGGTCCGGCCAGAACCAGCAAAACAACCAATAGATACCGGAGCATCTGCCCCTCCCCACATCATCAGAGCATGCAATTTAACGCGCTGAGGGCGCAGCGCAAACACACAAACTTGGCAACAAAGACACTTGCGGCTAGGTTCCGCCGAGGCTATCCGGCCTGCATTACAGAACTGCAACAAACCTGTTGCTGAGAAACCAAGGAGTACGTGTCATGTTCAAGGGATCTATGCCCGCGCTGATCACGCCGTTCGCAAACGGCGCAGTGGATTTTGACGCACTCAAACACTTGGTCGAATGGCATATCGAAGAAGGCTCGCACGGGTTGGTGCCGATGGGCACAACCGGCGAAAGCCCAACGCTGAGCCATGATGAGCATGACGCAGTCGTTGAAACTGTCGTGAAAGCCGTTGCGGGCCGCGTGCCTGTGATCGCGGGGGCCGGGTCGAACAATACGGTGGAAACTGTGCGTCTGGTCGAGCACGCCAAAAAGGTCGGCGCGGATGCCGCACTTGTGGTCACACCATATTACAACAAGCCCACGCAACGCGGCCTGATCGCGCATTATGAGGCTGCAATCGCCTGCGGCCTGCCGATCATGATCTACAATATCCCCGGTCGCTCAGTGATCGACATGACGCCGGAGACGATGGGTGCGCTCGCCAAGCATGAAATGATCATCGGCGTCAAAGACAGCACGGCTGATATGGCGCGAATTTCGCAACAGCGCGAAACCTGCGGGACTGATTTCTGCCAGATGTCGGCAGAAGATGCCTCTGCCTTGGGCGCGCATGCGCATGGCGCGGTTGGTTGTATCTCTGTCACAGCGAATGTCGCGCCGAAGCTCTGCGCTGAGTTCCAGAACGCTTTGCTGGCGGGCGATTATGCGACAGCGCTGACCTATCAGGACAAGCTGATGCCATTGCATGACGCGATCTTCACCGAACCCGGCCTCGTCGGCGCGAAATACGGCGCGTCCTTGCTGGGCAAATGCACAGACGAGGTCCGCTCCCCACTGGTTTCACTGGAAGACAGCACCAAAGCGAAGATCGAAGCGGCCATGCGTCATGCCGGTCTGATCAACTGATGGACCCAACCCTGTTTGCGGCCTTTATGGTCGCCACTTTGCTGATCGCTGCAACACCGGGGCCATCCGTGGCTCTTGCCTCTGCGCAGGCCGTCAAATACGGGCCTCGTGCAGCGGCGATCACAGCAGCGGGGGATGCACTTGGGACGGTGGTGCATATCTGCGTGGCGGTTGCGGGCCTGCAAGCCTTGATGAGTGTCGCGTCGCAGATACTGCCCGCGCTGCAAATCGCGGGCGGCTTCTACATCCTTTGGCTCGCCTACCAGTCTTTCAGCACAAAATCTGAAGGCCACGCCGTTACAACGGCGTCTCAACGATCGGTCTTTCTGTCGGGCTTCTTTGCCTGTGTGACCAACCCCAAGGCCATCGTCTTCTTTGCCGCGCTCTTTCCCGGTTTCATCAATCCGGATTTGTCGATCCTTGTGCAATCGCTTGTCTACGGGTTGATCTTCATCGTGATCGATGCGGCCTCAATCTTCGGCTATGCGATGCTGGCCTATGCAACCCTGACCAAAGGCGCTGCCCGGCGGTTCAGCGTCGATAAGATATCTGGTTTCGGATTGCTGGGTGTCGGCGTCCTTTTGATCTACAAAGGCTGGCGCGAACTGCCGCGCACGGCATGATTTTTAGGGCCTATGAGCCAAATGACTTAAGCGGCCTCCTGACTTGTTGGGAGGCCGCAATTCGGTCTGCTCCACCACAAATGAGCGAGGGGTTTATCCTCGGCGAACTGGGCAATATCCAGCGCGACTATTTGCCAAAGCTGCAAACCACCGTGGCAGAGAATGGTCAGATCCAGGGGTTTATCTGCATGCTGGGCACGGAGGTCGCTGCGCTGTTTGTCCACCCGTTCGAGCAGCGGATGGGGATCGGCTCAGCCCTTCTGGCCGGGCAAGATGCGCGGACGCTGGAAGTGTTTGAAGCCAACACACCTGCGCGACGGTTCTACGCGAAACACGGGTTTCGCCAGACCCATAGCCGCCTGCATGAGGAAACCGGCCATATGCTCTGCTGCCTTGCCCTTGGGGGGCAACAGCACCTATATGCGGGTGATGGCAAAGAAAGACGACAATAAGAATTACAAGGTGATCGCCGAGAACCGGCGCGCGCGCTACGACTACGCCATTGAGGATGACGTGGAATGCGGCATGGTGCTGGAAGGCTCAGAGGTGAAATCCCTGCGCACCGGCAAGGCGCAGATCACCGAATGCTACGCCGCTGTCGAAGACGGCGAGCTGTGGCTCGTCAACAGCTATATCCCGCCCTATCCGCAAGCCAAGACATTCCAGCATGCCGAGCGGCGGCGGCGCAAGCTGCTGGTCTCCCGCAAGGAACTGGCGAAGATGTGGTCAGCCACGCAGCGCGAAGGCATGACGCTCGTGCCGCTGGTTTTGTACTTCAATCACAAAGGCTTGGCGAAGATGAAGATCGGTATCGCCAAGGGCAAGAAGAACCACGACAAGCGTGAAAGCTCCGCCAAGCGCGATTGGGGCCGCCAGAAAGCGCGGCTTCTCAAGGAGCATTAGAATGCTGGATGCGTTTCGTCTTTTGATTTTCGTGGTTGGCGGTTTGGGAGGTTTTCTGGCCGGCAACCTTCTTGCATTCTTTGCAAAGCCGTTGAACTTGGGTCTGGGCCTGAATTCGCTGATTGGTGTCGTGGTCGGCGGCTCTGTTGCTGTCGCGCAAAGCACCACATCTGCTGGTCCGGCATTGTCGCTTGTCATAAGTACGGCCGCTGTTTTGATCGTCATGCTGATTGTTGGCAGCTACTTGAACCACCGCGCCCGCTAGACTCCCTTCGCCCCTCAAGCTACCTATCGTTCAACCCCGAACAGATAGGTGACAGCATGTCCGATGATCCGCAAACCCTTGTCAGCACTGAGTGGCTTGAAAAGCACCTCAATGACCCGGACCTGCGCATCATCGACGCGTCATGGTATTTGCCAGATATGAACCGCGACGCGAAGGCAGAGTATGATAGCGGCCATATTCCCAATGCGCGGTTTTTCGACATTGACGAGATCAGCGACACGCGCTCCGCCCTGCCGCACATGGCCCCACCGGTTGAGAAATTCATGTCCCGCCTGCGGGCGATGGGCGTGGGTGACGGGCATCAGGTGGTCGTCTATGACGGTGCAGGCATGTTTTCGGCGGCGCGGGTCTGGTGGCTGTTCCGCCTGATGGGCAAATCGGACATTGCCGTGCTTGACGGCGGTTACCCGAAATGGATCGCCGAAGGGCGCCCGACCGAAGACCTGCCGCCTGTCCTGAAAGAACGCCACATGACCGTGCAACGTCAGGCACAGCTGGTGCGCGATGTGACGCAAGTGGCGGCAGCCGCCAAGCTCGGCGATCACACGATCCTCGATGCGCGCGCGCCAGAGCGGTTTGCGGGCAGCGCGCCCGAGCCGCGCGAGGGCCTGCGCGCGGGACACATCCCCGGCTCGCACAACATCTTTTTCCGCGCGCTTCTGAACGAAGACGGCACAATGCGCCCGCCCTCTGAAATCACCTCCGTCTTCAAAGCAGCCGGTGCCGATCTGTCGAAGCCCGTGATCACCACATGCGGGTCCGGGGTGACGGCGGCAATCCTCTCACTCGCGCTGGAACGCATTGGCCATCGCGAGCACTCCCTCTATGACGGGTCCTGGGCCGAATGGGGCCAGTTTGACCAACTTCCAATCGAAACCGGATAAGACATGTTAGAAAACCTGCAACCGCAACCCGCCGATAAGATTCTGGCGCTGATGACGGCGTTCAAAGAAGACCCGCGCGAGGCCAAGATCGACCTTGGCGTCGGCGTCTACAAGGACGCGACCGGCCAGACACCGATCATGCGCTCCGTCAAAGAGGCGGAGAAGCAATTGTGGGAAGCAGAGCAAACGAAATCTTACACGGGCCTAGTGGGCGACGTGGCGTTTCACCACGCGATGCGGGAGTTGATCCTGGGCGACACGGTCGCGGTTGAAAACTTCGCCGCCGCCGCCACGCCCGGCGGCACGGGTGCCGTGCGCCAAGGGCTGGAGCTGATCCAGATGGCCGCACCCGATGCCACGATCTGGCTGTCCAACCCGACATGGCCGAACCACCCCTCGATCATCAAATATCTCGGCGTTCCGATGGCGGAGTATCGCTATTTCGATCCTGAGACCCGCGCAGTTGATTTCAACGGCATGCTGACCGATCTGTCGAACGCCAAGGCGGGCGATGTGGTGCTGCTGCACGGCTGCTGCCATAACCCTACCGGCGCGAACCTCAATGCCAGCCAATGGCAAGAGGTGGCAGACCTGCTGATCGCCAAGGGCCTGATCCCCTTCGTCGACATCGCCTATCAAGGCTTCGGCGACGGGTTGGAGGCGGACGCTTACGGCGTACGTCACCTCGCCAAGACCCAGCCGGAACTGCTGATCGCGGCGAGCTGTTCGAAGAATTTCGGCGTCTACCGGGAACGCGTGGGCGTGCTGATGACCATCGCGCAGGATGCGGCCAAGACCAAACTGAACCAAGCGAGCCTTGCGTTCTTGAACCGCCAGAACTTCTCCTTCCCGCCCGATCACGGCGCGCGTTTGGTGACAATGATCCTGACCGATGATGCCTTGCGCGCCGATTGGATGGCGGAGCTGGAAGATGTCCGTCTGGGCATGTTGAAACTGCGCGAGCAGCTTGCAACGGCTTTGCAAAAACGCACGGGCTCGGACCGGTTCGGTTTCCTTGCCGATCACCGCGGCATGTTCTCTCGCCTCGGCGCCACGCCAGAGCAGGTCGATCAGATGCGGGAAAAGAACGGCATCTACATGATCGGCGACAGCCGCATGAATATCGCGGGGCTGAATGAGGCCTCCATCCCCGTGCTCGCTGACGCGATTGTCGAGGCGGGCGTCTGACACCAACATGCCGGGCCCACCTTTATGGCGGACCCGGATTTCCAAGATGTTTCAGGGCGCGAGGTCAAAGAACAGAAACTCCGCCCGCTGCCCTTTGGCAAAGCGCAGCGCGCCGGACCCCTCTATGGCCAGCCCGTCACCCTTGCTGAGCGGCGTGCCATTTACCTCAAGCGCGCCATCAGCGACCTGCACCCAGCCTTTGCGACCCTCCGCCAGAGCGGTGTCGATCACCTGATCACCGCTCAGCGTCGCGGCATAGACCCGCGCGTCGGCTTGCGTGACGATGGAGCCGTCCTTGCCATCAGGTGACAGGAACAGTTTCAGCTGCCCGTCTTTGTCTGCAGCCGTCAGGTCCATCGTGGCGTAGGCCGGTGTGGTACCGGCCGCTTTGGGCAGCAGCCAGACCTGCAGGAAGCGCATCTCATCCGTCTGCGAGGGGTTGAACTCCGAATGGGTCACGCCAGAGCCTGCAGACATGTATTGCACGCCGCCCGCTCCAACGATGGAGCCATTGCCCATGCTGTCGCGATGCTCCAGCGCACCGGCCAACACGTAGGAGAAGATTTCCGCATTGCGATGCGGGTGCTCTCCAAACCCCTGGCCGCCTGCAACGCGATCATCGTTGATGACGCGCAGGTTGCCAAAGCCCATATGGGCGGGGTCGTGATACTGCCCGAAGCTGAAGCTATGGGCCGATTGGAGCCATCCGAAATCCGCCTGTCCGCGCGCATCTGCGGGGCGTTTCGTCAGGGTCAGTTGTTCTTTTTCAGTAAGCATCTTTCTATCCTTTCCGTCTCACAGGTCCGCAATGGCTGTTTTCGCCGCGTCCAGTTTCTTGTCTGCATCATTGCCCAGCGCGTCGGCCGCAATCAGGGTCACATCGGTGATGCCGATGAAGCCCAGGATGTGGCGCAGGTAGCCGGAGGCGAAGTCCATCTCGCTGCCCGCTGGCGTCCCACCGGAGGCCAGAACGATAATCGCGCGCTTACCCTCCAGCAGCCCCTTCGGGCCATGTTCTGTGTACTTGAACGTCACGCCCGCACGGCAGATCTGGTCGATCCACGCTTTCAGCGCTGCGGGCGGCGCGAAATTGTAGACGGGCACACCGATCACCAGCGTATCTGCGGCCTTGATCTCAGCAATCAGGCTGTCAGACAGCGCCAGCGTCTCTTTCTGCTCCGCGCTGCGCTCGGCCTCTGGCGTGAAATTTGCGCCGATCCATACGCCGTCCAGCAAGGGTAGCGGATCGCTCAAATCGCGCGTGATCACCTGATCCGCGCCCAATTTTTCCAGCACCTGTCCCGACAGATCGCGGGTCACCGACCCTTCATGCCGGGCGCTGGCTTGGATGTTCAAAATGGTCTGTGTCATCTGCGTGTCTTTCCTTGAACCGATGTTGACGCAGATATATGCGTTGCCAAAAATGGAACCAGAGACATAAATTGCAAATCATATTTGCTTTAAGGAGAACAATGTCCCGACTGGCTGAAATCGAAACCTTCCTTGTGATCGCGCGCAGCGGCTCCATTTCCAAAGCGGCGGATCAACTCGGCATCGCCAAATCCGCCGTCAGCCGAAGGCTGTCGGATCTGGAAGCACGGCTGGGCGTGAAACTGATACAGCGCACAACCCGACAATCGAGCCTGACGGAGGAGGGCGCGGCTTTTCTGTCCCGCTCCGAGGCGGCTTTGGACGCGCTGGACGAGGCGGAGCGTTCCGTGCGCGATGACGCCTGCGAACTCTCAGGGCTGTTGCGTGTCGCTGCGCCTGTATCCTACGGGCTGACGAAGATGCAGCCGGTGTTCACCCAGTTCATGATCGACAATCCGGATGTGACGCTGCATGTGGATTTCTCCGACCGTCATGTCGACCTTGTGCAAGACGGGTTTGACCTCGCGATCCGCATTGGCGATTTGCCCGACAGCTCGCTGGTCGCGCGCAAGATCACCTCTGTCCGGCACCGCGCTGTGGCGAGCCCTGCATTCTGGCAAGAGCACCCTGAGATACAGCGCCCCGAAGATTTGGAAGAACTGCCCTTCCTGCGCTACGTCAATCTGCGCAGGCGCGGCATAGTCCCGTTTCGTCGCCCCGATGGGACCGAAGGCACGATCACTCCGCCGCAACGGGTCAGCGCCAGCAATGGCGATTTTCTCGCGCAGATGGCCCTTGCCGGGCTTGGTTTCTTAGTGGAACCGGAATTTGTGGTGGAGGCCCATCTGAGCCAAGGCACATTGACCGAAGCGCTGCCCGATTATTCGTGGTACGGGCTGAACCTTTACGCAGTCTTTGCCCCAAACCGTCGCCCGACGCGGCGGGTGGAGGCCTTTGTCACTTGCCTCACGGACGCTCTGCGCAGCTAAGCCCGGATCACGCTTTGCGTTGCACGAACCAGATCGCCAGCGCGGTCAGCGCCATGCCTGCAAGTTGCACCGGTGCCAGCGCGCTGCCGTAAAGCGCCCAGCTCATTGCGGCGGAGACGCCGGGCACCAGAAAGAACAGCGCGCCCACCTGCGTGACAGAGCCCTGACTGATCAGCCACATCAGCAACATCACCGCGAAGACAGACAGGACCAGCACCAGCCAGACGAAAGCGAAGACCAGTTCTCCGGTCCAGATGACTTCTCGCGTCTCAAACAGCATCAACAGCGCGGGTGGGATCAGCCCGCCCAGATATTGGATCGCCGTGCCCGTGCGCAAATCCCGCGTGCCGCCCACCGCGCGCTGCAAGACCGTGCCGCAGGAGATACCGAGGCAGGCCAGAAGTGCCACGCTGATCGTCACCGGATTTATGCCTGAGCCGGTCACATCCAAGCTGGGTGCCAGCACCAGGACCACTCCTAAAAACCCGACGCCCAGACCGATGACATGGTGCCGCTTCAACGGCTCGCCCAGAAACTTAGCGGCCAGCAAGGCGGTCACGAGCGGTTGTAGCCCCACAATCACGGCGGCCACGGCTGAGGGCATGCCGTGCCGTACGGCCCAGAACACGCCCGTCAGGTAGATGCCATGCACCAGCATCCCCACGACCAACGAGGCTGCGACCTCCCGGCGGGAGGGCCAATGCGCGCGCAGCACAAGAGAGACGCAAGCAAGGACTGCGAAGGCCAGCACGAAGCGCATCGACAGGAACGTGCCGGGTTCCGCATAGGGCATCCCGGCCTGCGCGCCGACAAATCCAGTCGCCCAAAGGAGGACAAAGATCAGCGGAGCAAGGCGTGGCAACAGGTGACCCATCAACGACCGACCGATCACCGGCGCGGGGCTTGCGGAAAGGCTTGCGCAAAACGCGCCTGAGCCTCCCGAAACGCCGCGCGAAAACTGCGCCCGACCAGCACCCGCTGGTCGGAGCTGAGCAGCAGTTCGGGCCCGTTCGGTGTCTTCTCGACCGCAGCGATATGCGACAGGCGCACCCACCATGAACGATGCACCTGCAGACCGCCCAAAGGTTCCAGATCCTGCACCACATCGCGCAACCGCATCAGCACAGTCGCCCGGCCTTTTGGCGTCGTTACCTCGACATAGTGGTCCTGTGCCTGCACCGAAATGATGTCCGTGCCCAGATGCGCAGGCAGCTTGCTTTGCAGCAAGCTCTGGGGCCGATGCGCGCCGACACCCGGCCCGGTTTCAACGGCATCCTCCGCACTACTCTGTGCATTCAGGATCACATTCACGACCAGCGTTACCGCGATCAAAGACGGCCCTACATAAAGCGCCAGGCTGAAGAAACTGCTACGCTCCGCCCAGCTCGTCGCGAAACCAGTTGCAACCCCCTCAGCAAGATAGAGCGAACCCACAACGGGGGCGGTGCCGATAAGCCCGGCCGCCACGGTGACAGCCACCCAGTGCCAGCCACGGCGTTCAGACAGTCGAAACGCGAGGATCGACAGAAAGCTCATCAAAACCGCCGAAAAGACAATGGTGACCGACCAATAGACCAGCCGCTCGGGAAAGCTCATCCGTTCGAGCGTGAAATAGGGTCCGGCCAAAGCCGTCAGAAAAACCGCCGCGCCGATGATCACCCAATAGATCGACTTGGCGAGCGTCACCTGCAGTTGGCGAAGCGCGAATGACAGAAGGTTGCTATTGGCGGCGTTTTTCATGTTGCAGACGTAATCGCGATTGGACGGCTCATCGCGCTATGAAAACTGAGGCAAGACAAAGACACAAGCCTTGGACCTTCACATGCCTGAACAACCCGCGCGACTTGCCATTTCTGCCACTGGTCTTTGCAAGCGCTTCGGCGCGCTGCAGGCCGTCTCCGGCATCAATCTGCACCTGCAACAGGGCGAGGCGCTCGGGCTGCTCGGGCCGAATGGCGCGGGAAAATCCACGACATTGTCCATGCTGCTCGGCTTGCTCAAGCCCGACGGCGGCACCGCGCAGATCTTTGGTCACCCGGCAGGAAGCGCCGCCGCGCGGCGGCTGATCGGCGCGACGCCGCAGGCCACGGAGCTGCCTGACCAACTGACACCACGCGAAATTCTTGACTACACCGCCGCCCGCTATGGGACCTCAGCCAACCATGCGACGCTTGCGACGCGTTTCGGGCTAAAAGACCTTATGGAACGCCGCGTCGCAGGGTTTTCGGGCGGGGAGCTGCGGCGCGTGGCCCTGGCCTTGGCATTTGTCGGTCGGCCAAAGCTCGTGTTTCTCGACGAACCCACGACAGGGCTCGACACCGCGTCACAGGAACAATTTCGGCAAACCGCACAGCAATTCGTCGCAGCGGGCGGCACACTGGTTTTGACCTCGCATCACTGGGACGAAATCGAAGCGATCTGCAACACCATCGCCCTGATTGATCATGGGGAGGTTGTCCTGACGGGACGGATCGAAGACATCCGCGCGCGCAGATCCGTGCACCGCCTGAGCTTTGGTTTGACCGGACAAGACACCCCGCCCGCATGGATGCAAGCGACCCGCGCCGGAAATGATTGGCACATGGAAACGGCTGACAGCGACGCCGCCCTGCGCCGCATGGTGCGTGAGGCAATACCGTTTGAAGGGCTGACGCTGGAGCGATTGAAACTGAAGGATCTGATCCATCGGATCCGCAATGAAAAGGACGTATCATGATCAGGCACCTGCAAGCTGAATGTCAGTTGACCCTGCGCATTCTCTTTCGCCAACCGGGATTCTGGATCCCGACAGTGCTGTTTCCCGCCATGCTCTATGCGTTCTTCGGCGCGCAGAGCGGTGGTGGGCGTTGGGCCGTCAATGCCATGGCCTCCTTCACGGTCTATGCTGTTCTGGGCGTCGGTTTCTTCCAATTCGGGGTCAGCGTCGCGCAGGACCGGGAGAGCGCCTTTGCCGCATGGCAGCGCAGTTTGCCCGGCCCCCAAACAGCGCAATGGGTGGCGCGCGGCCTGTCCTCTTTGGTCTTTTGCACCATCGCCGTGCTGTTGGTCGTCACTGTGGCGCTGCTGATGGTCGAGGTTGATCTGCCCACCGTTGCATGGCTGCGCCTCGCTCTTGTCTGCGTGCTTTGCGTGGGGACGGCAACGACCATGGGCATCGCGCTCGGGTCGCTCTGCTCAGCGCGCGCGGCGGTGCCGCTGGCAAACCTGATCTACTTGCCACTGGCCTATCTCGGCGGGCTTTGGGTGCCGCCCGTGGCCATGCCAAAAGTCATCAATGCACTTTCGGAATGGACGCCCACCCGCGCCATGGGGGAGTTGAGTTGGGCAGCGGTCAACGGATCCGTTTGGTCGCCTGCGCATCTGGCGCTGCTCGCTTTCTGGACCGCGCTCGCAGGTGCGGTTGCAGCACTGGCGCAGCAGCGCCAGAAACGAAAATCAACCACTTAGGAAATGTCCGGTCATTTTTCTGCGGCAGAGCACGCAGAACTGTGAAATGGTCCGGGCCAGACGGGTCACCCGTCTGAGCCCCGACCACTGCCCAAGAGCTCCGCCCAATGATCCGCGACCTCAATGCACAAGCGCTCTATATGGGACTGCTCGCTGCGTTTGTGGGCTATGCGGCATCTTTTGCAATTGTACTGGCCGGCATCAAAGCCGCTGGCGCGACAGAGGCGCAAGCCGCAACAGGCCTGTTCTTTGCCACGCTCGGCATGGGGCTGTGCAGCATCTGGCTGCCATTGACGACACGCATCCCGACAGCCGTCGCCTGGTCGACTCCCGGTGCGGCGTTCCTCGCCGCTGCGACCCTGTTGCCCGGCGGGTTTGCGGAAGCCGTCGGTGCCATGATCTGCTGCGCAGTGTTAATTGTGCTGACAGGTTTCATCCCTGCGCTCGGCCGCCTCGTCGCTGCCATCCCCAAACCCATCGCCAACGCATTGCTGGCTGGCGTCCTGCTGAAGCTCTGCTTTGCACCGGCATTGGCCTTGGGCAGCGCACCGTTCCTGATCCTGCCGGTTTTGGCGGCCTGGCTCATCGGCCTGATTTGGAACCGACTGGCCGCCATGCCCTTTGCGGTCGTGGCATTCGTCATCGTATTGGTGATGACAGTGGATACATCCAGCGGAGCAATTCCGCAGCAAAACCTCGGGCTGCCACCGATAGCCGTCATCCCGCCAGTCTTCACCCTGCAATCGGTCTTCTCCGTCGCGGTGCCCCTCTATCTTGTGACGATGGCCGGGCAGAACATTCCGGGTTTCGCGGTTCTGGAACTGAACGGATACAAGGTGGAACGCCAACCGCTCTTGCGCAAAACCGGCCTGATGAGCTGCGCCATCGCGCCCTTCGGATCAATTCCCGTCAACATGTCCGCCATAACCGCAGCCATGATGGCCGGGGAGGATGCAGGCCCTGATCGCGCCGCACGCTACTGGGCCGCGATTGTGTCGGGATTGGCATATGTTTGCCTCGCCTGTGCTGCTGGCTTCGTCACGGCCTGGGCAAGCCTTGCGCCAAGCGCCTTGATCACGGGCGTCGCAGGGCTTGCATTGATCCCGGCCCTGGTCGGCTCCCTCTCAGGCGCTTTCAGCAACAAGGCACAGCTGGAGGCACCTGCGCTGACATTTCTGATCGCCGCCAGCGGCATGACGCTCTTGGGCATCAGCGGCGCGTTTTGGAGCATCGTCGTGGGCGCCGTGATCTGGCTGGCAAAATCATGGACCCGCGCGGATCAATCCACCGGGCAATAATCGCGCGCATCAAAGGCCGGGTTACAGAAATTTCTCACCATTGCAGGTCGGACATTTGCCCGTCTTGCGTCCAAGGCATCCGCTGCAGCTGTTAAACTCCGCAGCCCCGTTCGCATCCGTGCCAGTCATCACCCGACCGGAGCCTGCACAGATCCTGCAAGGCGAAAGCCCCGTGCCGTTGCACCGGTGACATTGACGCTTCAACGGCGCATCTTTCTTCCGTCGGCTTGTCGGCTTTTCCAAATTCATCATCAGGCCAACTCCTTGCTGAAAGGGAACGGCCACGAGCGCTAACACGAGGATTTGGTCAAATTTAGGACAAATCAAGGCAGGATTGCAGCAGGCATGAGCCATCGCCGTCCGCTTCACGGCAGCATCGAAACATCCGCCTCAAGAGGATATGACTTGCGCCCTGTCGTCACTTTGCATAGACCGAGCGTCGCAACATCAAGTTCTCCGCCACCTTGTCAAAACGGAACCCATCGATATGACACGTCTCCTTCCCGGCATCCTTGCCATGGCCACCGTTGTGGTCGCATCCAACATCCTTGTGCAATTCCTCTTCGGCAACTGGCTGACCTGGGGCGCGTTCACCTATCCGATCGCCTTCCTGATCACCGACATCATGAACCGTGTCTATGGCGTGTCTGCCGCGCGCAAAGTGGTGTTCACGGGCTTTATCGTGGGGATCATCTGCTCGCTGATCGGCTCGCAAATCATGCTGGAATTCGGCCCCGCTGTGCCACTGCGTATCGCCGTGGCCTCCGCGATTGCGTTCCTGACCGCGCAAATGCTCGACGTGTCCATCTTTGACAAGCTGCGCGCGGGTGTCTGGTGGAAAGCGCCGCTGGCCTCCACCCTGATCGGGTCCGCCGTCGACACTGCGCTTTTCTTCACCATCGCATTCTCGGCCTCCGTGACCCTCTTTGGCGCGGGCGCGGATGCGGCGGTCAACTGGTCATGGGAGGCCGTGCCGCTTCTGGGGTCAGGCCCTGTCTTGCCGCTCTGGGTGTCTCTGGCGCTTGCCGATTGGGGCGTCAAACTGGGCGTCGCATTGCTCGCGCTGATCCCGTTCAGAATACTGGTCATAAAACTTTCACAGCGCCCCGCGTAAAAAACTCTTGAGTTATACACAAGATGTGGCACCATCAATCTCAACAGCAACCAGAGAAAGGAGGTGTCCATGTCTAGAGTGATATTGGAGCAAGGTGTTAAGCAAGGTGCGGAGGTGCGATTTTAGGGGCAGCCCCCTGAACCACACCGAGGTATCAGGTCAAACAACCACTTGACCCCGCCTCCATCAGATCTCGGAAGGGTCGCCATTGCTGTGGCGGCCCTTTCTCTTTGTGCCAAGCCCTTTTAGGGTGCGGCGCATGATCCGGATCAATGACCACATCACCATCGAAGACTGGGAGCTGTCAGAGCAGTTCACCCGCGCCTCTGGGCCGGGTGGCCAGAACGTCAACAAGGTCTCAACGGCGGTCGAATTGCGGTTTGAAGCAGAGCGTTCACCGCATCTGCCGGGTCCCGTGAAAGCACGTCTGAAACGGATCGCCGGGCGCAAATGGACCAATGACGGCGCACTGATCATCCAGGTTCAGGACACGCGCAGCCAGGCCCGCAACCGCGAATTGGCTGAGAAGCGCCTGCGCGACATGATCCTGAGCGCCTTGCAAAAACCCAAACGCCGGATTGCCACGCGCCCGACTTTGGGATCCAAGAAACGCAGGCTTGCCGCGAAGAAACAACGCGGCGAAGTCAAAACCCTGCGCGGGAAAGTGAATTATGACGACTGATCTGCTGGCTCGGCGGGCGCGGCTTCTCGGCCCCAACGTGCCGACCTTCTACGACAATCCCGTCCATATCGTGCGCGGCGAAGGCGTCTGGCTCTGGGATGCGAATGGGCGCAAATACCTCGATTGTTACAACAATGTCCCGCATGTCGGCCATTGCCACCCGCATGTGGTCGACGCGATCACGCGGCAAGCCCGCACCCTCAACACCCATACGCGCTACCTGCATGAAGGCATTCTGGACTATACGGAGCGGCTGACCGCCAAACTCAGCCATGACCTGAGCCAGCTGATCATGGTCTGCACCGGCTCTGAAGCCAACGACATCGCGCTGCGCATGGCGCAGGCTGTCACCGGCAAGACCGGCTACATCGCGACGGACAACACCTATCATGGCAACACCGCGACGACCTCGCAACTGTCGACGCGCCGCCCACCGATTGGCGGCTATCCCGGCAATATCCGTCTGGTGCCCGCACCCAATTCCGTGGCCCCTGTGGGCGGCACGCTTGAGGGACAGGCGGACGCGTTCGCTGCCAATGTGGCGCAGGCGATCAAAGAGTTGGAGGCCAGCGGCTTTGGCTTTGCAGGGTTCATGCTTTGCCCAAGCTTCGCGAATGAGGGGATCCCGACGGTTGCGCCGGGCTTCCTCAATCCGACCATTGCGGCCGTTAAAGGCGCGGGCGGGCTGATACTGTGTGACGAGGTGCAGCCCGGATTCGGCAGGCTCGGCTCGCATTTCTGGGGCCATGAGTGGCTGGGCTTTGCGCCGGATGTCGTCACCATCGGCAAACCCATGGCCAACGGCCATCCCTGCGCTGCTGTCATCGCGCGGCCCGACATCATGAAAGCCTTCCGAGAGGCGTTCGGCTATTTCAACACATTCGGTGGCAATCCCGTCAGCGTCGCCGCCGCCATGGCGACGCTTGATGTGATCGAACAGGACGATTTGCAATCCAACGCGCGTGACGTGGGGCTACATGCTCTCAACCGACTGCGGCAGGTCGACCACCCGCTGAAAGCAGAAGCACGCGGCAACGGGTTGTTCTTCGGGATCGAATTTCTCATGCCCGATGGCCGCCCCGCGACGGATTTTGCCGCAGATGTGGTCGAGGGTATGGTCGCAAAGGGCGTCCTGATGAACCGGATCGGGCGGCATATGAACACGCTTAAAATGCGCCCGCCCATGCCTTTCAGCATCCAAGATGCAGATTTTGCCATCGACACGCTGGAGCAGGTTCTGCACGAGACACAACATGACTGATATTATGGCCTGCGCGGTCGAGGCGGCCGCAGCCTGGGGGCCGCTCGCGAGGCCGCCGCGCCTGATCGGCGAACGTGAAAACGCTGTGTTCGAAGTGGAATTTACAGACGCCACCCGCGCCGCGCTGCGCCTTCACAGAGCGGGCTATCAATCCGCCACCTCCATCACGTCAGAGCTGCTTTGGACCGAAGCACTCGCAGAAAACGGCTTCCCCTGCCCGCAACCCCTGCGCAGTAAAACTGGTAGCTTGACCGCCACGCTTGAAGGCGGGCAACTCGCCTCCGCGGTCTCCTGGATCGACGCGACTTGCATCGGTGAGAACGGCGTGCCGTTGGTCGGTGATGGCCCTGCGCTTTACGAAAAGCTGGGGAAGTTGATCCGGCAGATGCACGATCTGACCGACCAAATCGACACGTCAGGCATGACCCGCCCAAGCTGGAAGCTCGATGCGCTTCTGGGTGATGACCCGCATTGGGGCCGCTTCTGGCTGAACCCGGCGCTAAGCGCTGACGAACAGGAATTGCTGCAGGCCGCCCGCAAAAATGCTGCGCAGCAATTGAATAGAAACAACACCTTAAGCGTAGGCCTGATCCATGCCGATATCCTTCAGGAAAACATCCTGCAAAACGAGTGCGGCCTGCATCTCATCGACTTTGATGATTGCGGCACCGGCTATCGCCTGTTCGATCTAGGCACAGCCTTGGTTCAACATGAAGACGATCCAAACCTGGGTCCGCTTACCGATGGCCTCTGCGCGGGCTATGGCTGCGCGCCCGATCTCATGCCGCTGTTCATCATGCTGCGCGGGCTGGCCTCCTGCGGCTGGATCATCTCCCGCGCCCCCGCGACGGACCCGCGCCAGCGTCTCTATGCAGAGCGTGCCCTGCGCTGTGCGACGCGATATCTGGCGGCTTAGTGGCTTATCCCAGTTTCTTGCAAATCTTGATCTTATGGCTCAAGGCCAGCCCCCTCCCGCGGGGAGGGTTCGGGAGCTGGCCGGCTACGCTGGCTGAGTGCAACATGATCAGCTCTCTCGCCTAAACGACAACCTCCATCCGCGCTTGCGCCCCGACACCAAAGACGCGTTTGTAGCGCTCAATCTCCAATGCAGGCCCCATCGCTTTATTCGGATTGTCCGATAGTTTCACGGTCGGCCGGCCATTCGCCTCCACCGCTTTGCACACCAGCGAGAAGGCTTTCAACCCGTCATTTGGCACCAACCCGCGGAAGTCATTGGTCAGCATCGTGCCCCAACCAAAGGACACGCGCACGCGGCCCGCAAATTGCGTTTGTAACTCCACGATCTTCTCGACATCCAGCCCGTCGGAGAAAATCACCAGCTTCTCGCGCGGGTCCTCGCCGCGCGAATGCCACCACTGGATCGCCATCTCCGCACCGGCAGCGGGATCGCCTGAATCGATGCGAATGCCTGTCCAGCCCGCCAGCCAGTCCGGCGCATCATTCAGAAATCCCTGCGAGCCGTATGTGTCCGGCAAAATGACGCGCAGATTGCCGTCATGCTCTTCCTGCCAGTCCTCCAGAACGTCATATGGGGCCTGCTTCAACGCGGCGTCATCATCTGCCAAAGCAGAATAGACCATCGGCAATTCATGCGCGTTCGTCCCGATCGCCTCGACCTCGCGTCGCATCGCGATCAAGCAGTTGGAGGTGCCCACGAATTTCTCGCCCAACCCCTCTTCCATCGCCTGCACGCACCAGTCCTGCCACATGAAACTGTGCCGTCGGCGGGTGCCGAAATCCGCGACGCGTAACCCATCAACACCTTGTAACCCCTCAACCTTTTCCCAAAGCCGGGTCATCGCGCGGGCATACAAAACCTGCAGCTCGAACCGCCCCATGCCTTTCAATACAGCACGGGAGCGCAGCTCCATCAGGATCGACAGCGCGGGAATTTCCCAAAGCATCACCTCAGGCCACTTGCCCTCAAAGGTCAGCTCATATTGCCCATCGCGCTTCTCCAAATGGTAGTCCGGCATACGAAAGCCTTCGAACCACTCCATGAAATCGGGGCGGAACATCTGGCGTTTGCCATAGAAGGTATTGCCCCGCAGAAACGTGCTTTCTCCGCGCGACAGTGAGAGGGACCGCACGTGGTCCAACTGCTCGCGCAGCTCCCCTTCATCCACGATCTCAGCCAAACGAATGCTCTTGGTCCGATTGATCAGCGAGAATTGCACATGCGTGTCCCGCTTGTTGCGAAACACCGATTGGCACATCAACAGCTTGTAGAAATCCGTGTCGATCAGGGAGCGGACAATCGGGTCGATCTTCCACTTGTGATTGTAAACTCTGGTCGCGATATCAACCATTCACAGACACTCCCGCCGCCGCCATACCATCCATCGCCTCAGCCAGACTGTCATCCGCAATCGCGCGACACAAACGCTTTTCAACCGTGACGTCAAATCCCAACTTGGCGCCATCGACGGCTGAGAAATGGACGCAGTAATCGGTCGCAAGCCCCACCATCGTCAGCCGCTTGATCCCCCGCGCTGTCAGATAGCCGCCAAGCCCCGTGGGCGTGACATGATCATTCTCGAAAAATGCCGAATAGCTGTCGACCTCCGGATTAAACCCTTTGCGCACGATCATCTGCGCCGGATCGGTGCGCAGATCGGGATGAAACAGCGCGCCATCCGTGCCTTGAATGCAATGATCCGGCCACAAGACCTGCGGCCCATAGGGCATCTGCGTCATCGAAAACGGCGCGGCCCCATGCGAAGAGGCAAAGGAAGAATGCCCCGCCGGATGCCAGTCCTGCGTCAGGACAACAACCGCGAACTCATCCATCAGCGCATTGATCCCGCCGACAATCTCGTCCCCCCCGGCCACCGCCAGATGCCCGCCGGGGCAAAAATCATTCTGCACATCGATCACGATCAGGGCGTCTTCTGCGCTGCGCATGGCTCATCTCCTTCGAGTTGGTTAATTGCTACGCGCCGACCCCCTTGAATGCAACGCGCAAGGCTCGTATCTCCGCCCACATGTATATTGTCGCCGCCCTCTACCACTTCACGCGCTTCGAGGATCCGGATGCGTTGCGCCCTGCGATCCGCGCAGTTTGCGAAGCGCATGACACCAAAGGCACCTTGCTTGTCGCCGGGGAAGGGATCAACGGCACAGTCGCGGGACACCGTGCAGGCATCGACGCGCTGCTGGCCCATTTGCGGAGCCTGCCGGGATGTGCCGGGCTTGAGCACAAGGAATCCCACGCCACAGAAGAACCCTTCAACCGCATGAAGGTCCGGTTGAAACGCGAAATCGTGACCATGGGCCAGCCCGATGTCGATCCGACGGCGGGCACCGGCCATTATGTGGAGCCGGAGGAGTGGAACGCCCTGATTCAAAGCGACGACGTCGCCGTCATCGACACACGCAATGACTACGAAGTGGCCATCGGCACATTTCAGGGCGCGGTTGATCCTGAGACCAAAAGCTTCGGCGAGTTTCCCGCATGGTGGGAAGAGAACAAGGATCGCTTCCACAACAAGCGGATCGCCATGTTCTGCACAGGCGGGATTCGGTGCGAGAAATCAACGAATTACCTGCTCGGCCAAGGCGTGGAAGAGGTGTTCCACCTCAAGGGCGGGATCCTGAAATATCTGGAGCGTGTGCCAGAAGGCGAAAGCACATGGGATGGCGAATGTTTCGTCTTTGACGGCCGCGTCTCTGTTGGGCACGGTCTGAAAGAAGGCAAGCACAAGCTCTGCTTTGCCTGCCGCCGACCACTGGAGCCCGAAGACCTGAAGCGCGCGGAATATGAGGCAGGCGTCTCCTGCCATCATTGCGTGGACGAGACGAGCGAGGGTGACAAAGCCCGCTTCCGCGACCGCCAGAAACAAATCACGCTGGCCCATGCACGGGGGGAGAAACACCTGGGATGACCGACACGCCCAATATTGACGACACGCAGTTTCAGGCCATCCCGTTCGACGGTCCGGCCCCGAAAGTCCTTCTGCTCTACGGGTCCCTGCGGGAGACGTCATACTCTCGCATGGCCTCAGAGGAATGCGCCCGCATTCTGCAAAAATTCGGGGCGGAGACAGACACATTCAATCCGACCGGCCTGCCCTTGCCCGATGATGCAGAGGCGAGCCACCCCAAAGTGCAGGAACTGCGCGACAAGGTCACCGCTTGCGACGCAATGGTTTGGGTCAGTCCGGAACGACACGGGGCGATGACCGGCATCATGAAGTCCCAGATCGACTGGATCCCCCTGTCGATGGGCGGCGTGCGTCCAACGCAAGGCAAGGTGTTGGCGATAGGTCAGGTCAATGGTGGCTCGCAATCCTTCAACACGGTCAACCAGCTCCGCATTCTGGGTCGTTGGATGCGGCTGTTGACGATCCCCAATCAGTTCTCCACCCCCAGAGCCTGGGATGAGTTTCCCGAGGGCCGCATGCGCCCCTCGCCCTTCTACAACCGTATGGTGGATGTGATGGAAGAGCTGATGCGCTTTACCACCCTGACCCGTGATATCCGCGACGGGCTGGTGGATCGCTATTCGGAACGCGTTGAATCGGCTGAGAAATTGTCAGAGCGCGTCAATCAGCCCTCTATTTGATGAAGCGATATGTCAGTTTCCGCCACAGCAGCAAACAGACCCGACGGATCAGCATACCCGTCGTGAAGTCATTCTTGAAATAGCGCCGAAGTTCCGGCCCCGGCAGCCGCGCCATCCGGTCGACGGAGCGGTCCCACTGGGCTGGCGTATACTGGGCCGCCGCCGAATTGACGAGGAAACCGATCCAGTAGTTACGCTTGAATTTTCGCGTCGCTTGCCGCTCCCACGCGGTCACGGCGGCGGGTCCGGCAGAGAGCGCGTCTCCCAGTAACCGGCCTTGTTCGATCACGATCCGAAGCCCTTCACCCAAGGTCGGCGTCGCCATATTCGCACTGTCACCCACGCGGATCACATCCCCGAAAATCAGTTGCGGATCGTAGGCCACAGACGGGATCGTGCCTGCATTGACATGGCTGTCCGTCACCTCAGGAAGCCCCATCCGTGCCCAATCGTCCGATGCCATGAAGTGCGTCATCACGTCCTTGGGCGACTGGTCCGACACAGGTTTCAACACGCCGACACCGACGCGGATCGTGCCGTAGCCCGTCGGAAAGACCCAGCCATATGCCGTCAGCGCGGAGGAGCCGAAAAACAGGATCCCACGATTCTGATCAAACTCCCCAATCGGGAATTCACACTCATACCCCACGCCGGTCCGGTCCGGCTTTTTCCCCAGACCAAGGCTTTCCAGCACGGCACAATGCCACCCCGACGCATCGACGATCTTGCGTGATTTGACCTGCCATTCGCCTTTTCCTGCTGTGCGCATCCTGGACAGGAAACCGCCCTCGACGCGCTGCGCACCCAGAAATTTCGTGGAACAATGGATCGGAACCCGGACATCTTCGGCCAGCCATTTATACAGACCCGTCACATCCAGAATGACCGCCGGATCGTCGGAAGTGTCCAGCGTCATCTCGCGATTGTCGGAATAGACGTCAATCTGTGCCACCCGGTTGTATAGGGTCTCGGGGACCCCCAAACGGGTCATATCAGACAGCCATGACCCGCCAGACGTGCGCACTGGCTTGCCGATCTCCTTGTCCTGATGAACAATCAGCGCGTCCACATCCGCGCTGAGCCGCGCCGCGCAGGACAGACCCGCAGGCCCGCCGCCGACGATCAATATCTCTGTTTCCACGATCTCAGCCATACCGCCTCATGCCATGGCAGCGTCCGAGATGCCATAGCAGCGCCTGCATGGCTGATGCGCAGCGTTACATACAGCGGTTGCATAGCGTCGAACTCAACCCATCGGCAGCTTCGCGCTGATTCTATCGGCGCAGATTTGCTGCTTTCCACTCCTAGAAATTTTCTCGCCTTTTCAATCTGTTCATCGCCGCCGATGGCCTCTGGTTTCTGGGCGATTCACCGCCGGAATCCGCGTCAGGAAAAAAATTAACTTCACGAAAACCATACATCCCACAGACACGTCCGCAGATTTTCGTGTGGCCGCTGCTCCACAGCCCGCACGGAGATCGTTCGAAACGAGAATAGGGAGACTCTTCGAAATGCCAGTTGAAATAAATGGAACGGACAAATCGGACAGTGTTGTCATCGGCAGCGGTGCCCAGTCAGTCAATTTAGGGGATCGAAATGATCGCATCATTTCCTACGCCGATGCGGGGGAGCCAGACCCGGCCCAGACCGACGGTGCAGATGGACGTGTTGATGCGCCAATCCCGCCGGAGGACAGCGCCGACAGGATAACCGGCGGCGGCGGCGCAGACCGTTTCGAATTTCACGCGCTGATCGACGCCAAAGACGAGGTGATCGCCGAGCATACCGGCACGTCAGGCCGTACGAATTGGGCCAATGTCGCAGGCGACAATGACAATGTGCACGACCACTGGGTCGCAGGGTTCGGCCTCGATATCATCACGGACTTCTCCAAGTCTGAAGGGGACACAATCCTGATCAAAGGCCACACCGCCACAATTGCGGATGTCACATATGGCGAGGATGGTGAGGGCAGCTTCTCCCTGATCCGCGTCATCAGCCAACAGGGCGACGGCGGCGCAGGCGGGGCCAATACGGCGACAGGCGCCCATGACGAGGACCCGCTGGGACTGATCAAGGTCTATGGCGACAAGATCACGCAAAACGACGTCACGGTCGAAAACTCCAATGACGGGATTGACCGGCTGGAACATGCAGATGCCCTCGCCTCGATTGCGGGCGGCATCACGCAGGAAGTGGCCTCCAACACAGACGGCACAAATTACGACGGCAGCCTCTATCGCCAGAGAGATATCGTGCATATCGGCGAAGGGCGGCAGAGCGTCGACGCCGGCGGCGGCAATGACCGGATCTACAGCTATTCCGACGGCGGGGAGCCGGATCCGGCGCAAACGGACGGCGCAGACGGACGCGTAAACCCACCAGTGCCAGACGGGCAGGCCGATGATGTGATCAAGGGTGGCCAGGGCAAAGACACATTTGCCTTCCGGCTCCTGCTCGATGCCAAGGACGACATCATCGAAAAGCACACCAGAGATGACGGCACGGTCAATTGGCGCAAAGTCGCGGGGGAGAATGACAATGTGCATGACCACTGGGTCAACGGGATCGGCAATGACGTGATCCTCGACTTCTCCAATCAGGACGGCGACAAGATCGACATCCGCGGCCATACCGTCGAAATCGCCAGCCTGACCTACGGGGAGGATGACGGCGGCGACTATTCCCTGATCACCCTGCGCTCCCAACAGGGCGATGGTGGCGGCGCGCATGACGAAGACCCGTTGGGCACCATCAAAGTCTATGGCGACCGCGTGGAACGCGATGACATCAAGCTGAAGGCAAAAGTCTTCTACGGCGTCGACCAGCTTGACGAGATCGCGGAGATGGAAGCACAGGCCCCAGCCTCAACCCCGGAGCGGGAGATAACCCAACCGACCTGGGGCGCGGCCAATCCCGAAGCGATCAACCTCACATTTGAAGGCACGGATCGCGGCGATCTGCTCAAAGCAGGCAGCGGTCAACAGACGCTGAACGGCGGCGGCGGAAAGGACCGTCTGATCTCCTATGGCGATGCGGGGGAGCCCGATCCGGCGCAAACCGATGGCGCGGACGGACGGATCAACCCGGCCCTGCCCGAAGGCACTGGCGATGACGTACTGACCGGCGGTGACAAAGGCGACCGGTTCGAATTCCACGCGCTCTTGAACGCGCGCGCGGACATCATTGCCCAGCACACTGGCAAGACCGGGCATGTCAATTGGCGCGGCGTGGCAGGTGAAAATGACGATGTGCACGGTCACTGGGTCGAAGGCTTCGGCAATGATGTGATCACCGACTACTCAAAGTCAGAGGGCGACAAGATCATCGTCCGGGGCCACACCGTTGAAATCGCCGAAGTGACGTATGGCAGCGACGACGGCGGCGAGTTCTCCCTGATCCGCGTCATCAGTCAGCAAGGCGATGGCGGCGCAGGCGGCGCCAATACTGAAACCGGCGCCCATGATGAGGACCCGCTTGGCACGATCAAGGTCTATGGTGACAAAGTCAGCGAAGGCGACATCAAAGTTGAAGCTGCGGGCGTCTTTGATGGCGTGGACCGGCTGAACAGCGTCGATGCGCTGGCAGCTTACAATGGCGGCGTTGTGGCCGTGCAATCTGCGACCGATGGCGCGGCGATTGTCACCGCACCTGATACGATCAAGACGCGCGACACGGTCGAAATCGGTTCTGGCGCACAAACCGTCTCCACCGGGGCCGGGCGCGACAGCATCCGCGTCTACGGTGACGCGGGCGAACCTGACCCGGCTCAGACAGAGGGGGCTGCGGGGCGCAAGAACCCGGCCACCGATCCGGCGCGTGCCCGCGATGTCGTCTCTGGCGGTCAGGGCAGGGACAGCTTCACCTTCAACGCGCTCCTGAACGCCACCGCCGAGGTTATGGCGCGTCATACGCGTGACGATGGCACGATCAACTGGCGCAAAGTCGCGGGCGAAAACGATGCGGTTCATGATCACTGGGTCGAAGGGATCGGCGAGGATGTCTTGCTGGATTACTCCAATCAGGACGGCGACACGCTGACCATCCGTGGCCATACGGTCGAGATCGCAGATATCACCTATGGGGAGGATGAGGGCGGCGATTTCTCCCTGATCTCCTTGCGCTCGCAACAAGGCGATGGCGGCGGCGCACATGACGAAGATCCGCTGGGCTCGCTGAAAGTCTATGGCGACAAGGTCACTGCGGATGATATCACAGTGAAAGCCAAAGTCTTCGACGGCATCGACATCATGGAGCCAATTGCGGATCTGCCCAATCTGATCACGGGCGGTGACGAGGCAGATGATCTGACCGGCACCTCCGGCGCAGATAACATGCATGGCCGCAAGGGCGATGACACCATAGATGGCGGGGCCGGTGATGATTTCCTCTTTGGCGAAGGCGGACGCGACACGCTCAATGGCGGCGACGGCAATGACTTCATTGATGGCGGATTTGGCGCTGACACGGTCGATGGTGGTGCTGGGGATGACACGATTTTCATCTCTGCAGGCAAGGACACGGCCACGGGTGGCGCAGGGGCCGATCAGTTTGTCTTCTTTGGCAATCTGCGCGGGGCAGACATCACCGACTGGCAGGATGGGGTTGATCTGATCGACTTCTCGCGCGCCGATAACGTGGACAGCTCCGATGATCTGACAATCACGCAAGACACCGACAGCACGGCCCGACTGACCTTCCAAAACGATGACGGGCGCGAGGTGGAGGTCACTCTGACCGCGACAGATGCCTTCACTCTGGAAGCCGACGACTTCCTGTTCTGAACCCAAGACTTAGATCACCATCCGGCGCTACGCCGGGTGGTGATTACAGCGAAAGCTGGGCATTGGGCGTCCCAAAAGACGCGTATCTGCGCTGGTTTGACCGACGCGCCATCGTTTGGCTGAGGCTCGGTAAAGTCAAGTCAGGTGTTGATTAAACCGACACCTGGTCCGACAGGTCCTCAAGGCGCACGTCAGCCAGCGCAACTGGCAAAGCCAAAGCGCAACCCGTCTCATCCAATAATGAATGCATGTTCTGTCAGGTCACGCGTAGCTGTAGCCGAAGGCCTCTTCCAGCGGCATGTTCAATTCGCTCAGGATGAAGCCAATGTCATCTTCAGAAACGGGGGCGGGTTCTGCCGCGTCATCGCGCTGTTCCTCAATCCGCATGATATCCGTGCATTCCGGCAGACCCAGTCGGCTTTGCAATTGCTGCATCATTTCCTCGGGCGCGTCGCGTACATCTTCATACCGCATCATGACGACATTCTGTGTCATCTGCTCCAGTTTGAGAAGCGATTGCAGTTTGAGGCTGCGCAACTCGATGATATTGCGGATCCGCGCGCCAGTCATCGGGTGACGTTCCAGCATCAGCTCTTCGTGGCGCGACAGGCCAAGCTTCCGGTTCGGCTTGCCCAACACACGTCCGCGCACAGAACCCGACCACTCGTGGCGAATAAACTCGGACAGCGATAGATCCTTGCACCATCCGCCAACCTGCTCAGGCTTGGCGTAGAAATCACAGACCCAATCCAGCGCATTGCGCACCACAGCAACGCAAACCGTGCTGTCCCGCATATATCCCGGATTTACGAAACCATGGCGCCATCCATATTCAT
The DNA here is from genome assembly GCA_039195745.1 of Pseudomonadota bacterium. Lineage (GTDB taxonomy): Bacteria > Pseudomonadota > Alphaproteobacteria > Rhodobacterales > Rhodobacteraceae > Litoreibacter. Next base: position 156,054 of record JBCCVD010000001.1, read on the forward strand.
CCGTTCGTCGCAGTTCGGGGAAGTTCAACGTGATCAGATCTTCGACATAATCGAGCCCGGATGACCGCTCGCCAAACATCGCGAATTTGGATGCCTGCGCGGTGTCCTGTTCATCGGCAATATTCTGCAGTTCTGGTTCATGTAACATCGGCCTGCCCTGACTTGGATTCTGCTTGTCTGTTCGCTGTCCAGACAAGCAGCCGATTGCGTCAGGATTTAGAGGCAATTGAGGCGATTTTTATGCAATTGTCGCGTGATCGGGGTCAATCAGGCGAGAAATTCCGACGGTTAACAACGTCTTAAAGGCGAGTGAAATCCAATTCTTTCAAGGCGTTAGAGAAATCCCCGCATGCGGGGAGTCTCGCGATCATCAGAAATCGAGATTTTCGACAGAAAGCGCGTTTGTCTGGATAAACTCTCTCCGAGGCTCCACGACATCGCCCATCAGCTTGGTGAAGATATCATCCGCCTCGGCCATATCCTCGACCTTCACCTGCAAAAGAACCCGCGCATCCGGGTCCAAAGTAGTCTCCCAAAGTTGGTCCGGATTCATCTCACCCAGCCCTTTGTATCGCTGAAGCGACAGCCCTTTCTCACCCTCTTCAAGGATGGATTGCAGCAGATCAATCGGGCCATAAACAGGCTGCACCCGATCCTTGCGAACCAGTTGCGCCGGCTGTCCGTAGGTCTCCTGCAGGGACGGGGTCAACTGCCCCAACCGCCGCGCTTCCCCAGACCTCAGCACTCCGCCATCAAGGACCCGCACCTCATCCACGCCGCGCAAGACCCGCCACAGCCGAATGCCTTTATCCTGCGTCGGCCGCCCCTGCCAGCCCCGCTCATATTCCAGCGCGATCAGATCAAGCCTGCGCGCCACCGTATCGGCCACGCCTTGAAGATCGGCCTCAAGCTTCGCGCCATCAAATGCACCGGCAATCGCCGACTGTTCCAGAATATGCTGCGGATAATGCGTCGGAAAGGCCGCAAGGATCCGTTTGACCATCCGTGCTTCCTCAACCACGCGGCGCAGATCCTGCCCTACAATTTCCTCGCCCGATTTAAGCTTCAGCACCGCACCATCGACCCCTTGGTCGATAAGGTACTCCTCCATCGAGGCTTGGTCTTTCAGATAAACCTCCGACTTCCCCCGCGAAACCTTATAGAGCGGCGGCTGCGCGATGAAGAGATGCCCATTCTCGATCAGCTCGGGCATCTGGCGGTAGAAGAACGTCAGCAAAAGCGTCCTGATATGCGCGCCATCAACATCCGCATCGGTCATGATGACAATCTTATGGTAACGCAGCTTGGAGATATCGAACTCATCCCGTCCAATGCCTGTCCCGAGCGCCATCACGAGATTACCGATCTCCTGACTGCCAAGCATGCGATCGAAACGCGCGCGTTCGACATTGAGGATCTTCCCTTTCAGCGGCAGGATCGCTTGTGTTTGCCGATCCCGACCAGTCTGGGCTGAGCCGCCAGCAGAGTCCCCTTCCACCAGGAAGACCTCCGTCTTTGATGGGTCCTTCTCCGAACAGTCCTTCAGCTTACCCGCCAGAAAGTTCACATCCAAAGCTGTCTTGCGCCGCGTCAGCTCGCGGGCCTTTCGTGCAGCTTCGCGGGCATGCGCCGCTTCGATGATCTTGGTGACGATCATCTTGGCCTCATTCGGGTTCTCTTCGAACCATTCTGCCAGCTTCTCGTTCATCAAGCTTTCAACCGCCGGCCGCACCTCGGAAGAGACCAGCTTATCTTTGGTTTGCGAGCTGAATTTCGGGTCGGGCACCTTTACCGACAGAACGCAAGTCAGCCCCTCGCGGGCGTCATCACCGGTGAAAGATACCTTCTCTTTCTTCGCGATGCCTGACGACTGCGCATAGGCATTGATGGTCCGCGTCAGCGCCCCTCGGAAACCCGCCATATGCGTGCCACCGTCACGTTGCGGGATGTTGTTGGTGAAGGGCAGGACGTTTTCATGGTAACTGTCATTCCACCACATTGCCACTTCGACGCCAATTTCGTCTTTTTCACCGACAACGTAGATGGGCTCCGGCATCATCGATTGTTTGGAGCGGTCGATATACTTGACGAATTCCTTGACGCCGCCTTCGTAGAAAAGTTCTGTCCTCAGTTTTTCTGCCGGACGTTCATCTTCGAGGATGATCCGCACGCCTGAATTCAGGAATGCCAACTCTCGTAAGCGCTTTTCAAGTGTCTCGAAGACGTAATCACGGTTCGAGAACGTGTCAGTGGACGCCATGAAGCGCACTTCCGTGCCGGTGTGATCCGTGTCGCCCACCACTTCGAGATGTTTGACCGTGTCACCATGCTCAAAACGCGCGACATGCTCCTTGCCCTCGCGCCAGATGCGCAGCTCCAACCAATCGGAAAGCGCGTTGACGACCGACACCCCCACACCGTGCAAACCGCCAGATACCTTGTAAGAATTGCTGTCAAATTTGCCCCCAGCATGCAGCTGGGTCATGATCACTTCGGCGGCAGATACACCTTCTTCTTCGTGAATGCCCACCGGAATGCCGCGCCCGTTATCGCTGACCGAAACCGACCCATCGGCATGGATTTTGACGTTGACGGCATCCGCATGTCCGGCCAAAGCCTCATCAATTCCGTTATCAACAACCTCATAGACCATGTGGTGCAAACCAGAGCCGTCATCCGTGTCGCCGATATACATGCCAGGCCGCTTGCGTACGGCCTCTAACCCTTTGAGAACTTTGATAGAATCGGCGCCGTAGTTTTCTTTATTTTCTTCGTTATCGGCCATGTGGCTTTTCCCAGCTAATTTGCCCGAAATATAGGCGTTTTCAGCTGGATTGTCACGCTATCGCCGCAAGATATTGTGTCTGGGAATGGCCTGTGCGCCACAGTCGCTCAGCAGCTTCGAGTATGTTAGGTCAAGGCAATGACAATCCCGACCCCAATCAATAACCAGCCTGCTGTTATGTTTATATTTTTCAATTCCTTAGGGGATCTCAAGACGCCGCGCACCCGATCAACGGACATGGCCAGAAATAGGTTGCCCAGAAGGGGCACGATGAAGCTTAGGGAACAGATCGCTGCGATGTCGAGCGGGGTGACCTGAGTGAGGTCAAAGAAGCCCGGCAGGACGCCCATGTAGAACAACACAGCTTTCGGGTTGGCAAGGATCACGGCGAGCCCTGCGACAAAGCCCGCCCACATGCCGGGTCGGGTCAGGCGCGAATTCTCAGATAGCTGCTTTTCCGCGTTTTTAACCAACAGGATACCCATCACCACGAACATCGCCACGGCCACCCAACGCAGGACATCCATAAACCAGCTGACTTGATCGACCAGCCATGTGACGCCCAGAACAGCGACCAGCGGCCAGAAGATGTCGCCAATTGCGACGCCTATTGCGAGTGGCCAGGCAGAGTGAAACCCGCCTGCCATAGCGCGTGCCAAGAGGGCGACCCAAACGGGTCCGGGGGTCAGGAACAGAACCAGAAGGCCGCCCGCGTAGAACAGTAACTCAATGACGGAAATCGTCATATCTTGTATGAGATGGAGCCGTTCCTCGCGCCCCAATACCCGACTTGTACAAGATTTCTTGCACTGTTCATGTGATCAGAACCTTCGATCCTGCCTCAGACTCGGAGACTGCGATGTGCTGCGCGCGACTGCCTAGCTCTTCAAATAGTTCGGGACCCGTGCCGGTCATCCAAGCCTGGGCGCCAAGCGCGCAAATTTCGTCATAAAGGGCGGCGCGGCGGTTGGCGTCGAGATGTGCGGCGACCTCATCCAGAAGAATGATCGGGGCAGCGCCGAAGTCTTCCGACAAGGCGCGGGCATTGGCGAGGATTAGGGAGATCAGAAGCGCCTTTTGCTCACCTGTGGAGCATTGCTTCGCCTCAACCCCCTTGGCGGTGTAGATCGCGGACATATCGGCGCGGTGCGGGCCGATGAGCGTGCGCCCGGCGCGCAGATCATTGGGGCGGGAATCCTCCAGAGCACAGAGCAAACTGTCCCTGCCGTCGATCAGATCGCCGTCGATAGATAAGTCAGCTGTGGGAAAGGTGGTTTCAGCAGCATCCATCGCGCTGCGCAGCCGCGTGATGGCGGCGGAACGGTTGGCGATGATGGCGGCGCCGGAGTCCGCCATCTGGTCTTCGAGGGCTTTGTACCACATCGCGTCACGCACCATGTCTTTGAGCAAGCGGTTACGTTCGCGCATGGCTTTCTCATAAGCGACGGAGGCCTCGGCATGTTTCGGTTCGAAACTCATCGTCATACGGTCGAGGAAACGACGACGCCCCTCCGCGCCTTCGATCCAAAGACGGTCCATCGCAGGGATCAACCAAACGATGCGGGCGATGCGACCAAGGGCGATTTGCGGCGCGGTCTTCCCGTCGATCGTGACGGAACGGTTGGCGCCGTGCTCGGCGCGGGTGTCGACCTCATGGATTTTGCCAAGTGATTGCAAAACGCCCGCGACTTTCCAGCCGAGATGTTCAGGCGCACGGGCAATTTCATCGGACCTGGCACGCCTCAGCCCGCGCCCCGGGGACAGCAAAGATACAGCTTCAAGAATGTTCGTCTTGCCCGCGCCATTGGCGCCGTGGATCGCAATCGGTCGCCCATCCAGCGAGAGGCCGGCCGATTTATGGGAGCGAAAATGAGAAAGCGTGAGCTCAGTGAGGGCGAGGTCGGCCATTCATGTGTCAGACACGCATCGGCATGACGACATAGACGGCGGATTGGTCATTGCCTTCCCGCATCAAAGTCGGATCACCGGCGGAATTGAACATGAAAACGGCATTCTCGCGATCCACTTGGCCTGCGATTTCGAGCAGGTATTTCGCGTTAAAGCCGATCTCTAAGCGTTCGTCACCGTAAGCCACGGCCAGTTCCTCTTCTGCAGCGCCAGAATCTGGCGCGTTGACGGAAAGGGTCAGCCGGTCTTCCTCAAGGGCGAGTTTCACCGCGCGGGAGCGCTCAGAGGAGACGGTCGCGACGCGGTCTACGGCTTGCGCGAATTCAGCGGCATCGACTTCCAGCTTGCGGGTGTTTCCTTGCGGGATCACGCGGGTGTAGTCGGGGAAGGTGCCGTCGATCACTTTGGAGGTCAGCGTGATGTCAGGCGTGGCGAAGCGAACCTTAGTCTCTGAGACAGAAACGGCGATTTGCATGTCATCATCGTCGAGCAGTTTGCGCAGTTCTGCCACGGTTTTGCGCGGCACGATGACGCCCGGCATATTGGCGGCCTCCGGTGGCAGATCAGCGTCGATGCGGGCAAGACGGTGACCATCCGTGGCCACGCAGCGCAGCGTTTTCCCGCCATCTGCATCGGCCGTGTGCATATAGACACCGTTCAGGTAATACCTTGTTTCTTCTGTTGAAATTGCGAATTTAGACTTGTCGAACAAGCGGCGCAACACGGGTGCCGCCGCAGAGAAATTCGCCTCATATTCAGACGACGCCATGACCGGGAAGTCTTCCTTCGGCAAAGTCGCAAGAGAAAAATTGGAGCGTCCCGCTTCGACGGTCAGGCGGCCATTCGTGCCATCATCCGATAGGGAAACGAGCGCGCCATCAGGAAGCTTGCGGACAATCTCATGCAAAGTCGTGGCAGAGACTGTGGTGGCGCCAGCGCGCTCAACCTGAGCGATTGCCTTGTCGACCACTTCAATATCGAGGTCGGTGGCACGGAAGCTGACCGTGTCGCCTTCGGCTTCAATCAGAACATTGGCGAGGATCGGGATCGTATTGCGACGTTCGACGACAGATTGGGCTTGGCCCACGGCTTTCAGCAAAGTGGCGCGTTCGACACTGATTTTCATGGGGCCAAATCCCTCTTTCGGCAGACTTATTCAAACAGTCGGGGCGGAGAAGGTACCCTCTCCGCCCTGATATGCAATGGTTAATTGACTGTCCGGTGTTCCGCGCTTGGGGTCAAGCCTCAAGCATGCGGCGCAGAAGTTCCGCGTCTTCGGCGATCTGGCTGTCCTGCGCCTTCAATTCGTCGATCTTACGCACAGCGTGGATGACTGTTGTGTGATCGCGATTGCCAAAGCGCTTGCCGATTTCGGGATAAGAGCGCTGCGTGAGGTTTTTCGACAGCCACATCGCCATCTGTCGCGGACGCGCGATGTTGCGGGAGCGTTTGGGCGACAGAAGGTCTGACATGCGCACATTATAGTAATCGCAGGTCTTGCGCATGATCTGGTCCATCGTAACCTTGCGGTCTGATTGGCGCAGGATATCTGCGAGGCTTTCCTGCGCCATATCCAGCGTGATTTCGCGGCCTACGAGGGAGGCAAAGGCAAAGAGACGGGTCAGCGCACCTTCGAGCACGCGGACATTGTTTGAGATGCGGTGGGCGAGGAATTCCAGCACGCCGTCGGAGATTTGAAGTTCCTGATATTGGGCGCGGTAATTCTCGACCTTTTGCTGCAGGATGCCGAGGCGCAGCTCATAATCGGTGGGGTGCAGGTCTACAACAAGGCCCCATTGCAGACGGGATTTGATCCGGTCCTCAAGCCCGTCAATCTCGCCCGGTGCACGGTCAGCGGAGATGATGACTTGCTTGCCCTGATCAACTAAAGCATTGAATGTGTGGAAGAATTCATCCTGCGTGGAGTCTTTTCCGGCGATGAATTGCACATCATCAACCATCAACACATCGACAGAACGGAAGAGCTCCTTGAAGTCCATCATCTGCTTGTCGCGCAGCGCCTGGATGAAGCGGTACATGAATTGTTCGGCTGACAGGTAAACCACGCGAAGACCGGGAGAACGTTCCTGAAGCTCCCACGCGATTGCGTGCATCAGGTGGGTCTTGCCCAAACCTACGCCACCATACAGGAAAAGCGGGTTAAAGGTTACGGGGCCCCCTTCGGCGACACGGCGGGAGGCGGCATGGGCCAGTTCATTGGGCTTGCCGACGACGAAACGGTCAAAAGTGAAACGCTTGTCGAGCGGGGCACCGGGTAGTTCCGCAGCGGCTTTCGCCGCTTTTTTCACGATTGTCTGGGTGGCAGCCTGTACCGCCGAAGAAGATTGTGCGGTACAGTTGGCTTTTGCAGCGCGTTTGCTGGACTCAACGGTGAATTCGAGGCGGTCGACATGATGACCAGCTTTGAAACATTCGCGCTTGATTTCGTCGCCGAAATTGCGGGAAACCCAGTCGCCCATGAAGGTTGTTTTAACTTGGAACTGGGCCACACCATTTTCAAAGCCCAGAAACTCTAGCGGTTCGATCCATGTCAGGTAGTTGTTTTTGCCAACTGTGTGTTCAAGTGCTGCACGCGTTTTTCCCCAATCGTCTTCCGTCATTTCCTACCCGTCATTTCTAGTATTCAGGATTGCACCCATGGCAACCCGCGAGCCTTCCAACCGTTAAGGCCCCCCCGGTGTTTTTGCGCATCAAGATCGCCCTCAAAGCCCTCGGCCACGCTGAAACACGGGACCGACTTGCCCTGCTGAGCAAAGGCCTCGGTCATCGCGCGCGCTGCACCGATGGAACGAACACCTGATCGGCAAAGGAAGAGCATCGTGGACGGAGTGACGCCGTCCAGTTTCTGCATGACTTCCTCGACAAATCGAGCATTCGCAGACATATCCGGATAACTGGCCCATTCGACGCAGAGCATCGTATGTCCCAGTGCCGATAGGTCAGGTATCCCCACAAAACCAAGTTCCGGTTTTGACCTGACATCGACGAGCACGGCGTCTGAATTCTCTTTCAGATGGTCCCAGGTTTCAGTTGGCAAACGCTCTGAAACTCCGGAACCTGAGCCGCTGCTCATATTCCATGTCCCCCAAAGACGAAGTGAATCGCAGGCTGAAACTAGCGACAGTGACGGGGCTGTCGCAACTGATCTTCGCGCTTGACTCAGACTTAGTTGAAAACCGAATCTGACCGCGACTTTCACATCACCTGTTAACCCTTTGAGTCGAAAAAAAACGCGCCGGAATGCGACGCGTTTCTTAGCAAAATATTAATTTCTGACTTATGCGCCGAGAGCTTTGACCCGCGAAGAAAGACGCGACATTTTGCGTGCGGCGGTGTTTTTATGCAGCACACCTTTTGATACCCCACGCATCAATTCAGGTTGCGCTGCCTTCAATGCTGCGGCTGCCGCAGCTTGATCGCCGGACGCGATGGCTTCTTCCACACGGCGCAGATGGGTACGGATGCGCGAGCGGCGGGCTTTATTTACGGCAAAACGACGCTCGTTCTGGCGAGCACGTTTTTTGGCTTGTGGCGAATTGGCCATGTCGGTTCCCTTTCATCGGGTCAAATATGTCTACATCTGCACATTCGGCCCGACCCAGGTTTCAGGAACTGGGTGATTCTGGTCAAAGCGGACCGCACGCGCATGGATGCGGTGCGTATAGGGGGTTTGGCGGTCGTTGGGAAGAGGGTTTTGCGCGGTTTATTTATCGCGGAACTGCGGTTCACGTTTCTCGACAAATGCGGCCATGCCTTCGGTCTGGTCTTCTGTGGCAAACAAGCTGTGGAAAAGGCGGCGTTCAAACATCAGACCTTCTTGCAGCGTCGTTTCATAGCTGCGGTCTACCGCTTCTTTAACGGCCATGCTGGCGATGATCGACTTCTCAGCAATCTTATGTGCTGCTGACGCAGCTTCCGCAATCAACGATTTCGTAGGGACAACGCGGCTGACAAGGCCGGAACGTTCCGCCTCTTCCGCATCCATGAAGCGGCCGGTCAAATGCATATCCATGGATTTCGATTTTCCGACGAAACGGGTCAGACGTTGCGAGCCGCCAAGTCCGGCCATGACGCCTAGGTTGATTTCCGGCTGACCGAATTTCGCGGTTTCGGATGCTATGATAAAATCACACATCATAGCCAGTTCACATCCACCCCCCAGCGCATAGCCGGAAACCGCGGCGATGATCGGTTTGCGCGCATTCGAAATCGCGTTTGCTGTGTCTGCGAATAGATTTGTCGTAAAGGCATCTACGAAAGACAGGTCTCTCATCTCTGTAATGTCGGCACCTGCAGCGAAAGCTTTTTCCGATCCGGTCAGAACAATGCACCGTACCTTATCGTTGGTCTCTGCCTCTTTTAGTGCAGTGCCCAGTTCCCCCAACAGCTCCGCATTCAACGCGTTCAGAGCGTCTGGCCGGTCCAATGTGATGGTCGTAACGTGGTCTTCGGTCTTAACCTTGATGGTTTTGAATGCCATGGCGGACACCTGCTGGGTCTGTGGATTTGGCCACAAGACCTATCAGCCCGACAGGAGGCGTCAAATCATCTTTGACATGTTGTACAATAAAAGGAGGAGCGTCCCGATTGAACAATGCGTTTGATCTGACCATTGCATCCTTGTTTTGCGCAAGCTTGAGCCTCACGATCATAGACGGCGAAATTATGCTGAAAATACCCCAGCTCGCCATTGGTCTGGCGGTGATCGCGCAGGGATGATCCACCAGCCTCTATCGCCTCGGTGAGCACTGCCCGAATTGCCGGCACCAGGGATGCAATCCGTTTTGCGCTGAGGCCACCGGCCTTTCGTTTGGGCGAAATGCCCGTGCGATGGAGCACCTCACAGACATAAATATTGCCGAGCCCAGCCACGATACGCTGATCGAGCAGGGCGGATTTGATCGGTGTGTTGCGAGCATTGAGTTTGGATCGTAGATAGGTCTCGTCAAACTGATTTCCCAAAGGCTCCGGGCCGATTTTCTCGATCAGCCAATGGCTTTCTATGTCATTTGTCGGGATCAGATCCATCGCTCCAAATCTGCGCGCATCGTTGAAACGAACACGCGCGCCGCTGTCCATCTCGAAAATGACGTGATCATGTTTTTCGATCAGACCCGGGCTTTTGTGAAACTCGGCCGTTGGTGCATCGTCGATTTGCATGCGGCCCGACATGCCCAAATGAATCAACAGTGTTTCGTCCGAAGACAGGTCCGCGAGGATGTATTTCGACCGCCTGCGCATGGCCGTTATGGTCTGTCCAGTAAGCCTGCCTGCCATGTTCTCAGGGAAGGGCCAGCGCAGATCGGGGCGGTGGACCAAGGCTTGCGCGATACGTTTGCCTTCCATGACGGGTTGAAGGCCGCGCATCACAGTCTCGACTTCTGGCAATTCTGGCACAGGTACCCCCATCAAGAAGTGTGTTTCGTCGCATTGTCCTCAGACAAAGCCCATCTATAAGGAAGCTCACGTCACAAAGGTTGCAAGGTAAGATGACAGACAGTTCGGAAAAAACCACGCATTTTGGGTACAAGGATGTACCGGAGGCCGAAAAAGCCGGAATGGTGCACGGGGTGTTTACCAATGTGGCATCGAAATATGACGTGATGAATGATGTCATGTCGGGCGGCATTCATCGCCTTTGGAAAGACGCGATGATGGACTGGCTGGCGCCGCGCGCGGGTCAGCGCCTGCTGGATGTAGCAGGCGGTACAGGCGATATTGCATTTCGATTTCTCGCCCGCGCGGGTGAAGCAGAGGCTGTCGTGCTGGATATGACGGAGAGCATGCTGGTTGAAGGGCGCAAACGCGCTGAGGCAGAGGCCCTGTCTACAAAACTGGATTGGATCGTCGGCGACGCGATGGCCTTGCCTTTTGAAGATAACAGTTTTGACGTCTACACGATCAGCTTTGGCATTCGAAATGTGACGCGGATCGCCGATGCCTTGTCGGAAGCGTTTCGGGTTTTGAGACCCGGCGGGCGGCTGATGGTTCTGGAGTTTTCACAACTGCCCAATCCGATGATGCAGAAAGCCTATGATGCCTATTCTTTCAACGTGATCCCACGGATGGGCAAGCTGATCGCAAATGATAGCGAAAGTTATCAATACCTTGTGGAATCGATCCGCAAGTTCCCTGATCAGGACCGCTTTGCCGCGATGATCAGCGCGGCAGGGTTTGAGAATGTCAGCTATCGCAACATGACATTTGGCGTCGCAGCCTTGCATGCGGGCTGGAAAATCTAAGTGCGCGGACCACTCAATATCTGGCGTTTGGTTCGGACCGGCGCAACACTGGAACGCACGGGCGCGATGCCGATTGTGCTTGATGCGTTCAGTGCGCCGCCCGCTCTACGCGTTGCGGCCCGGGTGGTCGGGGGGCTGTTTTTCTGGTTGGGCTTCAAGGGCGATGAAAGCCTGCCACCAGCAACGCGCGCGCTTACAGCGCTGGGCCCGGCCTACATCAAATTCGGTCAGGTTTTGTCAACGCGGCCCGACGTAGTGGGAAATGAACTGGCCGTACAATTGCGGGTGTTGCAGGACAAACTGGCGCCCTTCCCTCTCTCTGTTGCCAAGGACATGGTTCAAGAAGAACTCGGTGGATCGGTGGATTCTCTCTTCTCCGAGTTTTCGGAACCTGTGGCCGCTGCATCCATTGCGCAGGTCCACCGCGCGCGATTGAGTGAAACAGGGCAAGAGGTGGCGGTGAAAGTCCTGCGCCCCGGGATTGATCGGGCGTTTCGCAAAGATATCGACGCTTTCTACTTCGTTGCTGCGGTCATCGAGTTTATCTCCCCCGCGTCGCGCCGCCTGCGCCCGTCTGATGTGATCCGCCATTTTGACGGGGTCGTTCAGGGCGAATTGGACTTGCGCCTGGAGGCCGCCGCCGCAGGGGAGTATTCGGCCAACACGATCGAGGATGAAGGGTTTGTCGTCCCCAAGGCAAATTTCAGCATGTCCGCCCGCCGGGTTATGGTGATGGACTGGGCCGAAGGGCTGCCCTTCGGCGATGTCGCGGCGATTGAGGCGGCAGGACATGATCGGCGCGTTTTGGGTGAGCGGGTGTTGCGCCTGTTTTTGCGGCATGCGCTGAACGATGGATACTTTCACGCAGATATGCATCAGGGCAATCTGAAAGTGAACGTGAATGGCGATGTGATCGCCTATGATTTTGGGATAATGGGCCGGATCGATGCCTATACACGACGGGTCTATGCAGAAATTCTGATGGGTTTCATTCAAAAGGATTACAGGCGCGTGGCCGAAGTCCATTTTGAAGCCGGTTACGTTCCGGCAGACCGTGATGTCGATGCATTCGCTCAGGCGCTGCGCGCAGTGGGCGAGCCAATTTTTGGCATGGACGCCTCACAGATTTCAATGGCCCGCATCCTGAGTTACCTGTTCGAGGTAACGGAACGTTTCGGCATGGAAACGCGGACGGAACTTATCTTGCTGCAGCGCACAATGGTTGTTGTGGAAGGCGTCGCCCGGACCATGCACCCGCAGATCAATATCTGGGAAGTCGCTCAACCGGTCGTAGAGGCCTATATCCGCGACACCGTCGGACCGAAAGCAGCGCTGCGTGATCTGGCGAAAACAGCCCTGGTCGTCGCAAGATTCGGTCCGAGGCTGCCAAGACTTGTCGAGAACATTCTCATACGCCAGGAAAACCCGCCAGAAGAACCGCCTAAGACCAGTTTCAGGCAAAAACTGATGTTGATCGCAATTGCGATCTTGCTTGGCTCCAATTTCTGGCTGCTCTGGCTGATTATCGGCTGAACGATCCTAACGCAGGCCCCGCACTAATGTGGCCGGGTAGAGCGCGCCGCCCTCCACCATAACAAGTGCTTCACCATCAATGCTCCGTACTTCTTTGACGTTCACGAAAGTCTCGGGCACGGATTCGTCGATCACTTCATCATTCGCATATGCCACAATGCCGAAGCTGTATTCCCCGTCCTCAAACGGCTGTCCCGAGCCGGAGACACCCGCCCATTGATAAGGATCGTCGCCTACTGGGATCGACAGGCGTTGCCGTTCCACACCGTTGCCGTCCCAGACGACTAGTTCGGTACGATCTGCAAAAACGGGTGGATTTGGCACAATTTCAATTGGGGTACCGTCAAACTGCGCGGGGACGGCCATCCGTGCTTCCATCCCGACCCAACCTGACATTTCGCCGAGATTGGAGGAAGTAAACTGAGATTGGAGACTGGTAAGAAGATCATTGGTCCGGACCTGTTGCTCTACGCCAGAGAAGGTCGCGAGCTGCGTTGCAAAATCCTGCGAGTTGAGCGGATTAAGGGGATCCTGATTCTTCATCTGGGCTGTCAGCATCTTCAAAAACGTCTCGAAGTCCGCGCTGATGGACGGCTTCCCGGTGTCTTTCTTTGTGTCCACCGAGGCCGTGGGAGCAAGTGTGTTGGTTACATCCATTTAGAGCTGTCCTTCCTAAAGCCTGATATCGAGTCGATCATCTGCAGATGTTGCGGTCACCTCGATGCTTGGCGACTGCACAAATTCAGGCTTACTGACTTCAGTCGCAACGTCTTCTTCCGCCTTCCATGCAGGTCCTGTTTCTGATTCTGAGAACTCCAGATCTGCGCCTTCAAAATTCATGTCACTAAGGCCTGCTTTCAGATCATCCGCGTTGCGCCGCAGGAGGTCTAAAGTCTCCTGACGTTCAGCTGTGACCAAAACCAGCATGCCCCCTTCGCGGGAGATGAAGTTGAGCCGAAGTTTGCCCAATTCTTCGGGTTCCAGCCGGACCTCGATACCGCCGTTTGCAACTTTCTCACTGTTGACGGCAATTTGCGCGAGGACCTGCTGTGTCAGCGGCGGTGGAGCTTGAACTGCCGCGCTAGTCTGTGCCCCGATTGTTGTATTGACTTGCGTCGTTTGCAAACCTGGTTGATCAGAACGAAGTTGTACATTTTCGACGGCGAGGTCCGCGACAGAAGCGCCACCAGTTTGCAACGCGGCTACCTGGATAGACGGTGCAACGAGTGGCTGCTTCACGCCGTCCACGCGTACAGGCACAGCTGTTTGGGTTTGCGTTGATATAAGATCGGTCGCTTGATCTGGCCCTTTGGGCGAATGCAGAAGCATCTGCACACGTTCATCCGCAGCGGCTGCGCTGCTGAGCGACTGATGTACGCCCTGAGTATTCTGCATCAATCCGCCAGCCGGTATTTGGCTCGCCACCGTCGGTAGGCTTGCCCCGCGCGCCCTCCCTTCATTGACGTAAAGGCGCATCTGTTCGCCGGGCGAAAGAGGGTCCATTTTTTTACGGTCTGACTCCGGCTGAGCCGCCTCTAATCTCGTTGATGCGGGAGCCGTACCAACGGCAAGAGATGCGGGAGGCTCAAGCGCAGCTCGCTCTGACGTCTCAGTTTGCCGGGTTACATCAAGTCGACCAGAATCAGACACAACAGCATCTCTTTCAAGGCGATTTGCTGTGGTTACATGATCACTAAAACTCGAAAATTCTGCATCTGCCTCAGCGATCATCTTGCCGTCAGACCCCATCTCTTGCAGCTCCGCTGCGCCGACGTCTGTTGGCTTCGTTGCCAGATCGTAACGACCGTGCGCAGGAGTTGCTGCTGGCAGTTGCGCTTCAGATGTCAAAGCATGTTCAGCGTCATCTTTTCCAAGGGATGCATCGTGACTTTCAGTCTTTTCAAGCTCGGCAATTGAGAGCTCGTCTACCTTTGCAATACCGGTCTGCGGAGCATCACGTTTATCACCTGAAACCTGCGCGAATGCATCGGCGAACTGTTCACTCTTTTCTGCGTCCAAAGCATCCCGGGTTGCCTTGGGCGCGGCCGCTGACGGACTTCTGGTCATTTGTGTTTCAAGCAAACTCATTCTGATTCCACTTCAAGATTTCGTCCGCTTATGCAGGTCATTGATTACCGATTCTTTACTCCTCCCGGCCTAAGACGCGTTCAATGAAAACAATTTGAGGCACTCGACATGCAGCTCCCCCCTTCAGTTCCGCCTATTGTGATGACGCCGCAAAACGACGCCGCAATGAAAGAAGCCGCAAAAGAGCTCGAAGCCGTGTTTCTTGCTGAGATGTTGAAATCTGCCGGTTTTGGGGAAACGTCAGCGGAATTCGGCGGTGGTGTCGGCGAAGAACAGTTTGCGTCTTTCATGACGCAACAACAAGCCAAGGCTTTTGCCGATAGTGGCGGCATCGGTCTCGCCGAACACATCTTCAACGCAATGAAAAGGCAACAATCATGACACAGCCATCAATCCAATCACTCGAAGCTGAAATCATGAATGTCCTCGAAGAGGAGCAATTACTTCTTTTGAAGGCTGATTTTGAGAGTCTTTCGGCACTTTCTCAACGAAAGGAAGCGCTCGTCGACGCGTTGAAATCACGCGGTGCAGAGGAAAACCCAAGACAAACTGATGCGATAAAGTCAAAAGCGGAGCGGAACGCGCAGCTATATGTGGCGGCGTTGTCAGGACTTGGTCAGGCCATCGACCGGATTTCAGAGATCCGCTCAACGCTTGGAAAAATAAAGACTTATGATGACCGGGGCCAGGTCACGACAACAAATACGCAGGCACCATCGATCTCGATCAAGGCATAGTGCGACAAGTTCGTTAAAACTCGAACTTTTCGGAAGTAGCGCATTAGCAAACCATTAGGGAACATCGTTTCATAACCGCCCTGCGACCCGAATTGGGACTATCGGCTCGGAACGAAACTGTTCCGCAAATGTCAGAACGACATTCACCCCGCCTCTGGCGGTTCGAAAATTATGGCGTCGAAAGCGCCCCCTTAAAAAGGAAAAAGAATGTCTAGTATTTTGACCAACACCAGCGCAATGGTTGCGCTGCAAACACTCAAAAGCATCAACATGGACCTGGGCAAAATCCAGTCCGAAATTTCCACCGGTAAGAGCGTTGGGTCTGCTAAAGATAACGCCTCTGTCTGGGCCATTTCCAAAGTCATGGAGTCTGACGTAAAGGCTTTCGCGGGTATTTCCGATAGCCTGTCTCGCGGTGAATCTACGCTCGCCGTTGCCCGTCAAGGTTCGGAGACGATTACTGACCTTCTGACAGACGTCAAAGGCAAAATCGTGGCCGCCCAGGAAGGCAATGATGACGAACGCGCTAAAATCCAGGCCGACATTTCTGCACTGACAGATCAAATCCAGTCGGTCGTATCCGCTGCACAATTTAACGGTGTGAACTTGCTGAAGGGCACGGATGATCTTGACATCTTGTCATCCCTTGATCGCGGCGCTGACGGAACTGTGGAAACCAACAGCATCACAGTCGCTCGTCAAGACTTGAGCACCGACGCGGGTGTCTTTGGCGGCGGCGGAGCCCTGACCGTCACGGCGACAGATGGCGCAAACAGCCTCGCGGGCGTAGCGGGAACAGAATTCTCGAATGCCGGTAACACGATGACAATCGAGTTGACCGACAACGCTGCAGCAAACGACGTCTTCAACTTCACAATTGCTGGTGAGAATGTAACGTTCACCGCTGCAGGTGCTGATGAAACGGTTATCGCGACCGCCCTGGCGCAAGCGATCAACGAAAAGGGCATTGAAGGTATCTCGGCCACCTCCGCCACTGGGACCATCACTCTGACATCCACACGTGCGTTTGAGGACGTTGCGATCAGCGCAGACTCAAGCAATGCTGCACAGACATTCTCCGTAAACGGCGCGGCTGCTGCGGGTGACGTTAGCGGTGCAGAGATTGCTTCACGTTCGTCTGACGTAACCTTTAACTATGCGAATGGTGTCTCTGAAGGTGACAGCTTCCGTGTCTCCATCAATGGCAGCAACTATGACTACGTTGCTGGCAAAAATGAGACATTCGAAGATGTAACGCGCGGATTGAAAACGGTGATCGACGGCGCGGCCGTTGAGAACATCTCGACGAATGTCGCGACCGACGCTAACGGGAATTTCCTCCTTCAGGTCGACAATGATGGTGCTGACGTCGTCTTTGCAGCTTCGGGTCAACAAGGCGGCACGGCCACAGGTGGTCTGGTCGGTTTGGATAAGATCGATGTGACCAGCGTAGATGGCGCGACAGCAGCGCTTAGCAATATCGAAACGATGATTGCAAACTCAATCGACTCGTCTGCTGCTTTTGGTTCAGCTGAAGGACGTGTTGTTACACAGAGCGACTTTATCAGCAATCTGACCGACAGCCTCAAAACAGGCATCGGCGCGTTGGTCGACGCCGACATGGAAGAAGCATCTGCGCGCCTGCAGGCCCTGCAGGTCCAGCAACAGCTTGGTGTTCAATCCCTGTCGATCGCAAACCAGGCGCCGCAGTCAATCTTGTCACTGTTCCGGTAATACAAAAGCGGGGCGCCTAACGGCGCTCCGCAACACCCCAATTTAGGAGCAAGGACTCGTGACCAACGCCCAACACGCATTCAACGCATATTCCGAACAGGCAGCCCCAATAAAAACCGACAGATCGCTGGAATATGATGTTGTTGCACGCGTCACCAGCAATCTCAAAGCGGCGACGCATAAGGAAGCGGATTATTCCAATCTTGTAACCGTGATCGATGACAATCGACGCATGTGGTCCCTTATCGCTTCAAGCGTCGGTGATACGGAAAATCAATTTCCCCCGGAATTGAAAGCACGCCTCTTTTACTTGTATGAGTTCACTCTTTTGCACTCTCGTAAAGTCCTAAAAGGTGATGCTGATATTCATCCGTTGGTCGACATAAATCTCGCCATTCTACGTGGCTTGAACCAAGGGTCTCAGTCATGAGCGGGTTAGTTCTCAAACTCGCGCCGAAAGAGCGTGTCCTCGTAAACGGTGCAGTGATTGAAAACGGTGACCGCCGTGGTCGTTTTAGCATCCTTACACCAAATGCTAACATTCTTCGCCTGCGTGATGCCATTCATCCACATGAAGCCAACACGCCTGTCCGGCGCGTCTGTTATGTTTTGCAGTTGATTTTATCTGGCGATGCTGACGTTTCTGAAGCAAAACATCAGGCCCTTCGCGGAATCGAGCAACTCAGCCAGGTCTTGATGGATGCTGACAGCAGAACCTTGCTGGATCGTGCAACAAACCAGCTAAAAGATGAAAATGTTTATCCAGCACTGAAATCCCTGCGCGCATTGCTACCGCGCGAGGAACGTTTGTTAGCGGCGGGTCAATTATGACATTCAATCCTGTGATACCGACAGGGGGATTAGCAGGTTGGAACTTTCTGTCACGCACTGTTGATACTCAGAAAGAGGTCTTTAGCAACAGCAGTGTTGTTCAACGAGACCTCGATTACTTCAAAGAGGAATTCCCGAAAGTAAATTCAGCCGATGAACTCGTAAATGATCGTCGATTGCTCGGCGTGGCCTTGGGCTCATTCGGACTCCAAGACGACATAGACAATCGGTACTTCATAAAACGTGTCATTGAGGATGGAACGAGTGATCCATCAGCATTGTCAAATCTGCTTTCCGACAAACGCTATGAAGAGCTCGCATCGGCGTTTAGTTTTCCAAACTCCAGCCGTTTTGATCCAAGCTTCACATCCAGTGTCGCCGACGCCTATGTCGATCAAGCGTTTGAACTGGCTGTTGGCGAGCAAAATGAAGACTTTCGATTGGCGCTTAATTTGCAGCGTAGCTTGGGTGACCTTGCATCATCATCCATCTCAAATGATGCAAAGTGGTTTTCGGTGATGGGCTCACCGCCAATGCGAAAAGTGTTCGAGGTGGCATTCCGGCTACCCACGTCGTTCGCCAACTTGCCGATTGACGACCAACTTGGTGTCTTCAAGGACAGAGCACAATCAGCGTTTGGGACGGATGATTTGTCACAGTTTTCAGATCCTGCAGAGCAAGATCGCATTGTCGATCGCTTTTTGCTTCAATCACAACTGACGAATTTCTCTACCTTCAGCAGCCAAAGCACGGCTCTAACTCTTTTGCAGTCATCAACTATCAGCTACGAGCAATAAAACGTTTGCCAGGAGCCCATGGGTGCAAAGCCACAATTGAATTTCAACGGCAACCAATACCTACGGGAAACTCTGGAGTTGGCATTCTTCGCCTCAAGCTCTCAAACGCCATCAATCTCGACCAACATGCGGTTCAACATCTCGCGATGCTCTGAAATCTGACGTGTTTCATCCTGCTCAAGCGACGACAGGAAGCTTTCGAATTTTGGCCTCGCAGCGATTGCCTTATCGACTGCGACATCTGATCCCGGCTGATAGAGGCCGGTCTGGATCATGATCTCGGCCTGATCATAAGCAGACATCAATGACCGCGCACCCGCAATTACAGGTCGAAATTCATCTGGAGTCGCTTTGTCAAAGCATCTTGACACAGATCGCAATATGTCAATCGCGGGAAACCTGCCGCGCTCTGCAATTGAACGATCAAGTATGATATGCCCATCAAGGACACCGCGCACCATATCTGCCACGGGTTCGTCCATATCAGAACCAGCGACCAATACAGAAAATACGGCGGTGATGTCTCCGCATTGACCGGCACCTGGACCCGCGCGTTCGCACAAACTCATGAGGGCCTGCGGCGTCGATGGAGGAAACCCACGCAAAGATGCAGGTTCACCCGTTGTCGTCGCGATTTCTCGGTGCGCTTCACAAAATCGGGTCACAGAGTCCATCAGCAGCAATACGTGCCCACCTTGGTCCCTCAGATATTCGGCAACGCTCATGGCGGTCCATGCCGCCCGACGCCGCGCAACGGGTGATTGATCTGACGTGGCAGCGACCACAACCGACCGCTCCAGCCCATCCTCCCCAAGAGTATCTTCTACGAAGTCGCGCACTTCACGACCCCGCTCACCGACAAGCGCGATGACGACGTGATCAGCGGCCACTTGCTTCGCCAAAGATGCAAGGAGAGTTGATTTGCCGACGCCAGACCCCGCAAAAAGCCCAATGCGTTGACCACGCACCAAAGGCAGAAAGGTATTGAACGCCGCAAGCCCTGTTTCCAATGGGCCGCCTAGTCGATTTCGCTTTGCAGCTGGCGGGGGATTCGCCAAAACCGATCTCCCCTCCAAACCGCGAGACAGAGGGCTGCCGTCCAATGGGTTTGCATATCCATCGATGATGCGTCCGACCCATGACATATCGGGATAGATATGGCCACTCCCAATGAATTGGACCGCATCACCAACTGTGACGCCAAATGTTCCCGCTTCTGGTAAGACTGAAATCTTGGATTTTGTCACGGCCAGAACCTCAGCCATAACTTCCTGTTTTCGGGTGCTCACTCGCACCAAGTCACCAACACTCGCAAAACCAGACAGGCCCGACACCTCAACCACACCACCACCAGTCGCGGTCACGAGGCCAAACCTCTCTACAGATTGTATGGAAGTGACATCACTTATCAATGGCGCAAAGCTGGAGACTTTCATGAGTGACGCGGTCCTTTTTGGTCTGGTGATTACAATTTCTAAAGGATTCTCTCTTAATGCTTCGTTGAAACCGATCGAGGGAGAAGCCCCGATGCTTACATCGCTAGAGATTTTTCAATCTGCACAAGCCATGGCGCGGCACGCTGCAAGCCAGCAATCCGTTGTTGCGCGTAACATCGCGAATGCCGACACCCCCGGCTTCAAGGCAATGATGGTGCCCGAGCGCGATACAACAGCCACGGCTTTACCCATGAAATCCGGCCGTGATCTCGCGCGCTCTGATCACATCGCAATTGCAGGATCAGCAACCGCGGCAGCACCCATCAAAGACCCAAATGCAATAACGGCACCGAACGGAAATTCCGTCTCTGTGGAAATGGAGATTCTCAAATCCATTGAAGCAGAGCGGGCGCATTCACGGGCGATGACAGTGTATCAGAGCGCGTTGACGATCTTGAAGGCAAGCATCGGGCGCGGGCGGTAAGGAGCAATCATGACAGATCTGAGCGACTCGTTGGCATTGGCTGCCAGTGGCATGCGGGCGCAAGCCGCACGGCTGCGCCTTGTTTCCGAGAACATGGCAAATATGGACACGCCGGGCTTTCGACGCAAAACAGCTGCGTTTGAGCAAGTAATGAATAGTGCCACGACCTCAGGCTTGGTCAAGCAAGGCGATGTCAGATTGGACAAATCGCAACTCCCAAAAATCTTTGACCCGGCACATCCGATGTCTGATGCCGGCGGATATTACGAAGGATCAAATGTAAATTTGATCGTTGAGATGGCCGACGCGCGCGAAGCACAGCGCAGTTACGAGGCAAACCTGAAAATGTTCGAGCAGACGCGGAAAATGTCCTCCGCGGTTCTGGATATTCTACGCAGATAGGAGAAACCTATGGATATTTCGACGCAATTTGCAGCCCAAGGATATGGCGCGGCCAAACCTGTAACCGAACCACAGGAAGGTCAGAGCTTGGCCACGGCGACCCAGCAATTCGCCGATGTATTGCAGCAGGGCGAAGAGGCTGCAATGAAAGCGGTGACCACAGGCACGGACCCGCACGCTCTTGTTGAAGCGCTCGCACAATCGGAATTAGCAGTGCAAACAGCGGCGGCAGTCCGCGACAAGGTTGTTGGGGCCTATCAAGAGATTTTGCGGATGCCGGTCTGATGGCCGAGGCGGAGTTTTTTGATGTCTTGAGGCAGGCATTGATGGCGGCGGTCGTCATGTCGACCCCGATCCTGGCTGCCGCTCTGATCGTCGGCCTGCTCATCGGTCTCTTTCAGGCGCTGACCTCAGTTCAAGAAATGACGCTGACATTCGTCCCCAAGGTGGCCGCAATGCTGGGCGTTTTCTGGGTATCGATGACGTTTATGACGCAAACCTTAACGAGTTTCTGGGCTGACAGTGTCATCCCATTGGTAGCAGGCAGTTGATATGAGCAATTCAGTTTACGCGGCTCTGACACGTCAATCCGGGCTGATGAAAGAGATGCAGTCCGTTGCGAACAACATCGCAAACATGGCGACAACCGGCTTTCGGGCGGATGGTGTTATCTTCTCAGAACATGTCAAAGCGACAGGCCCCGGGCAGGAATCGATTTCATTTGCGACAGCCGATGGTCACAGGGTTGCCGCCACCCAAGGAACTCTGACGCAAACCGGAGGAACCTTTGACTTTGCCATTGAGGGAGAAGGTTTTTTCCAAATCGAGACCGCTAACGGCATTCGGCTGAGCCGGGCCGGAGCCTTCTTTCCAACGGCCGAAGGGGAGCTTGTCACTGCTGACGGGAATCGCGTTCTCGACGCGGGCGGTGCTCCGGTTTTCGTCCCTGCCGATGCGGGCACCATCGCCCTCGCACAAGACGGGACGCTGAGTGTGAATGGCAATCCATTGACGCAGATTGGTCTGGTCAAACCGCAAGAAGGTGCGACACTGGTGCGCGAAGATGGCGCCAGGTTTGCCGTCGATGGCGATACGGAACCCGTTGAAGATGCGACCATCCTGCAGGGTTTCTTGGAAGGGTCTAACGTCGATCCGGTCAATGAAGTCGCCCGCATGATCCAGGTGCAACGTGCCTATGAGATGGGTCAGAATTTTTTGAACAAAGAAGATGAACGACTGCGCTCAATCATGTCGTTGATCCAAAGGTAACGAGGAACAGAGTATGGACGCTTTAAAAATCGCTGCGACTGGTATGGCGGCACAACAAACGCGGGTCGATGTAATCTCCAACAATTTGGCGAACATGTCGACAACGGGCTACAATACCAGACGTGCGGAATTTGCAGATCTGCACTATCAGCAATTGACTAGGGCAGGCACAATCAATGCCGCCGATGGCACAGTCGTACCAGCAGGGGTACAGATGGGGTTGGGCGCGCGCCCCACTGCTGTCAGCATCAATGTCGCGCAAGGTGCACTGTCACAAACAGGCGGTGATCTGGATTTGGCAATCGAGGGACGCGGTTACCTTGAAATCACTTTGCCGTCCGGGGTCTCGGCCTATACCCGCGATGGCGCGTTGAAACGTTCAGGCGATGGTTTGATCGTTACATCTGACGGCTTCCCGCTGGTCCCCAACACGACGATCCCAGAAGATGCCCAATCCATTTCAATAAACGCCGATGGCGAGATTTTTGCCTATTTTGCGGATCGGATTGAGCCAGAGAATCTCGGCCAGATTTCGCTTGCCGGTTTCTCCAACGAAAAGGGCCTCGAAGCGATGGGCAGCAACCTATTTCTGGAAACAAACGCATCGGGACCAGCCATCATCGGCGACGCTGGCACAGAAGGTCTCGGGTTTTTCAGGCAAGGATTTCTGGAGGATTCTTCTGTAGATCCGGTCCGCGAGATCACAGAGCTGATCGAAGCGCAACGTGGCTACGAGCTGAATGCAAAAGTCATCACCGCTGCTGACCAAATGCTAGGAGCCACGACACAAATCCGATGAGGTGGCGCGCATTCATATCTTTGACGGCGATCCTGCTGGCACCATCCGCAACAGCGGAGACGATCATTGCGTCCCGTACAATCCGGGCGCAGGAAATCATTCTATCCACTGATCTGAAGATCATTGACGACACAATCGCTGGCATGGCCTCAAGAAAACAGGATGTTGCGGGGATGGAGGCGAGACGGATCATCTATGCCGGACGTCCTATTCCATTGGGTGATATTGGTCCACCAGCTTTGATCGACCGCAACCAGGTCATTCCACTGGCGTTCAGAGTGAATGGTTTGACAATCAAAACAGAGGGACGCGCCCTTGCACGTGGCGGGTTTGGCGACCGGATAAGGGTCATAAATCTTGAATCCAGAACGACCATCTCAGGTCGCATTGATGAGACCGGCACCGTCTGGGTCGGAGAATAGAGAGTAGTCATGAAAATTGTATCTGTTGCGTCCATCCTAGTTCTTTGCATCGCCGGATGCGGCCGTCTCGACCAAGTCGGAAAGGCGCCAGAGTTCAATGCTCCACAACAAGGCAATGAGCATTTCGCGATGATGCGCACGCCTTTCCCTGAAACCGCAACTGCTGAGACACCAACGCAGAAAGCCTCCCTTTGGCGTTCAGGCCGCGAATCCCTGCTCGGAAATCAGCGCGCTGAAAAAGTAGGCGACATATTGACGGTCGTGATCGAGATTGATGACAAGGCAGAGATTTCAAATAACACGTCGCGCTCCCGTTCCGGCTCTGAAAATCTCAGCATCCCCGGATTGCTCGGGTTGCCACAATCGCTCAACAAAAAACTCCCGGACGGTGCGAGCCTGGACAATGCCGTCAACACGAACTCCTCAAGTGCCTCTGACGGGGCCGGTTCAGTACGGCGGAATGAGAAATTGACCCTGCGCGTGGCAGCAACAGTCGTTGACGTGTTGCCCAACGGTGTATTAGCCGTTCAAGGTTCACAAGAAGTGCGGGTCAATTTTGAACTACGCGAACTCCTGGTCAACGGTTATGTGCGTCCAACCGATATCACCCGACAAAATGAAATTTCTTACGACAAGATCGCCGCGGCCCGGATTTCCTATGGCGGTCGCGGACAAATCACGGATGTACAACAACCCCGATATGGTCAGCAGGTCGCAGACATACTTCTTCCCTTCTAAGGCAAGCGCATGAGCAAGCTACTTCCGATTCTCTTAATAGTTATTGGCGTCGCCGCAGGTGGAGGCGCCGGGTTCTTCCTGCGGCCCGTTCCTGAGATCACCGAGGACGGGACGCAGGATGGTTCGAAGAAAGTTCAAAAGAAGGAATCTGCGGAAGACGAAACTCCGCCAGCTTTTGTCAAGCTCAACAATCAATTTGTAGTCCCGGTAGTCTCAAGTGACAATGTCTCAGCCTTGGTTGTCTTGTCATTGACACTGGAAACGACCGAAGAAGCGACCCAGCAACTTTATGATATCGAACCAAAAATTCGCGACACATCGCTTAGAGTGCTCTTTGACCATGCATATGCCGGTGGATTTGACGGTCAGTTCACTGCCCCCTCCAAGCTTGGTACGCTGCGCACAGCCTTGGTCGAAGCGATCAACGCGATTGCGAAAGATGCGGTGTCAGACGTACTGATCACCGATATTATCAGGCAAGACAGCTAATCTTTCGTCCGTAGCAGTTTTTTTATGGCCTCGGTTCGTCCATTTGACTTCGCAAGTCTGACACGCGCAGCTTCTTGCTCCACCCGTGCCCGCGCATTCTGAGCATACAGTTCGCGCAAACAGCGCTCTATCCACACCCTGTGCCGCGCATTCACCATCAGCATGTCTGGAGCTGATGATCCACCTTCTGGCTGTAGAATTTGGTTCCTGAGCATTTCAATCTTGGCTTCAAGCTTAGCGACTTGCTGCGTGGCGTTCGCGAGACGGGCGAGATCTGCCTGTCCTATCGCGTCTGTTGCGCGTTTCAAGTTTGCCAATTTTGCGAGTGTCTTGCGATCTTTTTTCATATGCTTCGCGCTTTCTTGCGTACGCCTTCTGCAAATCTGATGGCGACTGCAACGGCCCTGTAATGCTCCGGCAGAATCTGTTCTCCGATCTCTACACTGGCATAGACGGCGCGTGTCGTCGGCGGATCGGAGTGGATCGGAATCTCTGCGTCTTGGGCAATTTCACGGATCCGCGCCGCGATTTCATCAACTCCTTTTGCAACGCAAAGCGGTGCACCAAGCGCATTACGATCCCATTTCAACGCAACTGCGTAATGGGTAGGGTTCACGATAATAACATCTGCTTTTGGCACATCTGACAGCATCTGGTTCATCGCGATTTCATATCCCCGTTGCCTGCGGGTTTGTTTGTGATGAGGATCGCCCTCGGTAGACTTCGTTTCATCCTCAAGTTCTTTGCGCGTCATCCGGTTTTTGCGCAGATGGCTTGCGACCTGCCAAAGATAGTCCGCGCCGCCAACTACAAGTGAGAGCACGAAAATCAACAACAGGAATTCGGTAGTCAAAGTGATCATTTGCAAAAGTGTCTGGCGCGGTGTTGCGACAACAGAAAATGTAAGCGTGTCGTAATTGCGATAGGCAAACCAGACGAGCAGCGCGGAAACGATGATCAATTTGAAGGCAGATTTTGCAAATTCAAAGAGCCCGTTTGCGCCAAATTTATTCTTCGCCCCTGAAATGAAAGACACGCGAGAGAGCTTCGGGATGAGTTTGTCTGGCGCAAAGACCCATGCCCTTTCCACTGTCAAAACGAGCATCACGATGATGGCTGGCACGGCGAAAAAGGCGAGCATCGCGATCATTAGGTCAGACATGATCTGCCCCAGAAATGGAGACCCGGACGCTGCCAACCCACCTGAAGCGATGCGGTCCGGCGAAGCGATGATTTGACGAAACATGCTCCCAAGCCGGTTCACGGAGTCTGGGCCCACAAGCATGATGGCCAAGATCAGACCCAAATAGGATGCGGCCGCCGTCAGATCCGCCGATTTTGGTAACTCCCCGCGTTTGCGAGCCTGCTCAAGTTTCTGAGGGGTGGCCTCATGCGACTTTTCAGCGGCGTCCTCTTCTTCAGCCATCAGAAACCACCGCCAGAGATCGAGGTCTGCTCAAGAAAAGTTTTTAACCACACCATCAACATCAAAGGTGCAAAGAGCAACAAGAGAACAAGGCCACCCCAACTGATCGCGGGTGCGCCGACAAAGGCCACCATCAGTTGCGGCATCGCCTTGTTGATTGCCCCGAGTGCCAGATTGTAGACGAAAGAGGCCAAAATGAACGGGCTGGCCAATGACAGTCCCAAGGCGAAAGCGCGACCAATCCGGTCAATCCCCCACATGGACAGATCCGCGGCTGCGACGGGGTTACCCAATGGAAAAAGTTGATAGGATTCGATCAACGCCTCCGCCACACGGACATGCAGGCCGGCCATCACCGCGAGACAAAGCCCTGCTACGACCAGCAACGTGCTCATGGCCGGTTGAGGTTCTGCCCCCAAACCCCCGCCGAAAATCTGCGATAAGGACGTCGCTTGAGCCGCGACTGTACCTGCGATTTGCAATGCTATGACAAAAAAGCGGAACATGATTCCGATGAGCAGACCGGCCACCACCTCAACCCCGATGAGCGGCATCCAACCACCTTGGGCCAGCGCAAAAGAAACGTCCGACCACATGACCGGCGCGACCACCAATGTGAACGCGACGGCCGCTGCGAGCTTAATGCGCATAGGCGTGGCTTGTTCGCCGAATGCTGGCAACAGCGCCATTGCTGCACTTATGCGAAAAAAGATGATGGCAAATGTCCAAACAGCGTTCTCAGTGATACCGCTGAGGGATGACAGAACCTCAATCAAGCCGGCACCAATCCCACGACAGACGGTTTGGCGTCGCGCGCAATCTCTTCAAAGGACACGACTGGCGCAGAAATTCCCTTCGCCTGAAGCACTGTGCGTAAAAACCGCCGACGATGGAGTGATGTGACCACAGCCGGAAATACCCCGGTCTCGCTCGCCTTGTTAAGCTTGGTCGACACGTTGCCGGCGAGCTTGTTGAATTCTTCTGGCGGCAAGGCCACGTCACTGCCCAGGTCGGTGTCCAACTGATACTTCTGAAACAAGCTCTCCCATTCCGGCGCGAGTTGAAGCAGAGGCAGGGAGCCATCCTCCCTCTTGAATTGCGCAACGATTTGAAAACCCAAACGTTGCCGCACATGCTCGCACAATCCGTCAGCGGTGGCATAAGTCGTGCGCCCCTCCGCGATTGCTTCGAGGATAAGCGCAAGATTTCTTATGGAAATCTGTTCATCCAAAAGCAATCGAAGCACCTGCAGCAAAAGGTCGAGCGAGATTTTTTCGGGCACCAACTCGCTCAGCAGACGCCGATTGGCTTCATTACGTGCCTCATCACTTAGATTGGTAAATTCATCAAGCAACCGCCGCAAAGCGCGCATCGACAGCAAACGCGACATGTTCTGCTTGATAACTTCCAATAGGTGCGTGGCGAGGATTTCCGCCGGTGTAACCACGGTACAGCCGTCAATGGCTGCATCCTCCTGCGCCGATTTTTCGATCCAAAGCGCAGGCGCGCCGTAGACGGGCTCATCCACTTGATCGCCAGAGAGCGAACTGGGTCTGTCGGGGGGTAAAAGCGCCAGAATTCGGTCAGGTTGCAATGAGTCCTGCGCGTGATCGACGCCCTGTATCTGAATACGATACGCACCGGTCGGCAGGCTTGGGTTATCTGTCAGGCGGACCTCTGGCAAAACGAGCCCAAAGGTCTTTGCGACATGCCTGCGCATGTTTGCTATCCGCGAATCCAGCCCTGTCGCAGGGTCCAACGCCATGCTCACAAGGTCAGGAGAGAATTCCACGTGAATTTCGTCCAGATCTAGGATGTCCCCCATGGATTTCGCGGCTGGCTCCGGGACAGGGGCGACGACTTCCTCTGCCTCGACCTCTGACACGATGCCGTTACGAACCAACCAGGCGCTGCCGATAAGGGCAAGCGCACCCAGCAGGAACGGAACAAATGGCAATCCAGGCACCAGCGCGAAGAAACCCATCAAGATACCGACAGTTGCAAGGGCTGCCGGATAGCGACCGAGCTGCGCGCTCAACGCAAGATCGGTCGCGCCTTTCACACCGCCGCGCGCCAACAGTAATGCAGTCGCGATGGAGATAATGACTGCAGGTATCTGTGTGACCAACCCATCACCAACCGTCAGAATGGAATAAGTTTCGAACGCTTTTCCCAGTGGCATCCCATGCATCGTCACACCAATAATGACGCCAACCACCAGGTTGAGCAGTGTGATAAGCAAGCCTGCAATGGCGTCGCCTTTTACAAATTTTGATGCACCATCAAGCGAGCCAAAGAAGGTGGTTTCCTGTTGTTCGCGTTCACGGCGCTGCTTGGCTTCCTGATGGTCAATCGCGCCCGCTGACATATCACTGTCGATCGCAAGCTGTTTGCCCGGCATGCCGTCTAGGGCGAAGCGCGCGCCAACCTCCGCCATGCGCGCGGCGCCTTTTGTGATCACAATGAAGTTGACGATCAACAAAACGCAAAACACCACCAGGCCCAAGACGGCATTTCCGCCCATGATGAACATGGCGAATCCTTCGATGACCTCGCCCGCGGCACCGGTTCCGCTGTGCCCTTCGCCGATGATCAGCTTGGTCGAAGACACGTTGAGTGACAGGCGCAACATGAGCGCAGCGAGCAGGACAGTTGGAAAGGATGAAAAGTCCAGCGGCCGGTCGAGAAACAGAGTGACGGTAAATATCAATATGGCCAAACCGAAACTGGCTGCGAGCCCAAGGTCCAGAACCCAGGCGGGCATCGGCAAAATCATCATAACGATGATCGCCATCAAAAACAGCGCCAGCAGCACGGTGGGTTGCAACGTCAAACGCATGCGCTTAGCCCTGTCCCGATACGTAGTGGACAATTCCAAGGGAGCTTTCATCAGTGC
Source organism: Pseudomonadota bacterium (assembly GCA_039195745.1). GTDB lineage: Bacteria > Pseudomonadota > Alphaproteobacteria > Rhodobacterales > Rhodobacteraceae > Litoreibacter. The sequence continues at coordinate 185,091 of JBCCVD010000001.1, forward strand.
GAGGCGCGTTGAATACAACAATTGGCCCAGCCTCTAAAAACAGTGCGCCCAACCTAATACGGCTAGTGCAAACGTTGCGCTCATTCGCGCGAATTTCGATACGCATCATTCCAATACCAGCAATTCTTGCGGTCACATCAGAGCTATCTGCAAAGGGTTTATTTTCGGTAACGGACGGCCTTTAACGCGTTGCGGCCCCCAACAATTCTGTAAGTGCTAGGCGGGATTCGCGGCTGTTTGCAGTGAATGCTCTTGCTGCAGTTAGCGGCGCTGTCTGAAAATTCGGCTCTTCAGCCTCGGTCAAAAGTTGTGCGACCCGGCCTCTTGGACCATCATCATCAACATTCTTCCATTCCGCAGCCGCCCAGGCCACTTGGGAGCTCAAGTTTTGCGGTAAGCGGTCGGCTAATTCGCTCCAAGCGGCCTCTGCCTGCCCAGCTTCCAACAAGGAGGTTACGCGAAGTGCATCCGCTTCTTCATCCCCAATTTGCCTTAGGATTTGTTCAGCAATTTCCCGATTACCTCGGGCCTTTTCGATCTGAGCCGCAAGAACATCGGGAGACCCTTCTATAGATGATGCGCTCAGAACTTCCGCGCTCAGTTCAGGTAGCCCATCATTCAATAACCTTTCCGCCAAGTCATATGATGTCTTCCTATCGATTTCTGAAAACCTTTCATGTCCAAGATAGTGAAGCGCGAGCCGCGCGATCAGATCACTGCCAGCCCCGTCCAAAAACTTTCGCAGGATGTCTTCTGATAGGCGAGGCTCAAGTGGAAATGCACCGCTTTCCGCTTCTTTGAGATCAGCAATTGCGGCCTCATACCGTCCGGAATGCGCTAAACCTCTAAGATGGACGTTGCGCAGCCTCGCACCGATCTCAAGAGTCTCCAGTTCTTTTGAATAAGCTCTGGCCAGTTCAAGCAAATCCGGATCTGCATTTAGCCCTTCATCCATAACCCGATTAAGATAGATAACAAGCGCTTCAGGTGCCTCTTCGCCATCGTTCGAAATGATTTCTTCAACGGCCTGAAGTTCGAAATTATCAGGCTCACTTTGGCGCGCGGACACCATGGTCAAAGCGTCATCCGGCGCGTCCTCTGGTCGGGCCACCACATTCTCGACAACACCAGCCGCCTCTTCGTGATCGTTTTGAAGCAAGGCTTCGACCAGCTTGGGACCAAGATCATTACGAAGATGAATCGGCCAAGCTGAGAATTCCGCAACAATTCCTTTGATCTTGCTATCTGCCAATGCGCGTGTGTCTGCACCGTCTAGAACCGACCAGATGGCAATGAGCGCGTCGCATTTCATATAGGGTGCAAGCGAACCGGATTGGCCGCCAATCGACGGATCCACGATCTGGGAAAGTGCTTCGATAGCTTGGCTGTCGCCGAACGAGAGTTCAAATTGCGCCAAGACCGCACGCGCCTCAGCGCCAAGACCAAAGTGAATATAAAGTCTTGCGAGCGATCGCGCGGCTACGAGTTCGGGGGCATCGAACTCACCAAGTATTGCATTTCGCGCTGGCCCAATCTGATCAACAAACGGAGCATCCGTCGCCCAACCTGTAATCTCAAAACGCGAAGATCGGGGGCACATTTGGGGTTTCGGATCGGCAGGCTTAAGTCGATCATCTTGAATAGCCGCTTCAAGCGCGCTTGTGACGCGAACGCGACCAGACTCGGTGAATTGCTTAAGACCATTCAACTCGTCTTTGCGTGATGAAGCCGCAGGTTGATTTTTTGTGTCCACTTCAGGAAGCTCGGACTCAAGATCAACCAGAGAAAGCGACGCAGATCGGCCGATATTTTCGAGAAGAGAAAGTCGGAAATTCGCTAAGGCTGACTGCGTTTCTTTGTTTTCTTGTTCCTCTACGACCAGCGGTTCGATGAATTCCTTTCTGGTTTGCAAGCCCGGCAGCACAAGTGGCTCGGCACGAGGCAGACTGACCGGTTCTGACGCAATTTCGGGTTCATCGGACGCCGAAACATCAATGATAACGCCCCCCCTGTCCAAAGGTTCTGCAACCGCCTTGCAATCGCAAGCAAGCTGAATTTCCACGCTGCTGTCGCTTACATCCAACGCAAAGATGCGCGTGCGCGGAATAAGATCAAACACCTCAGCGGGATTGAAACCCCGTGTCCAGCCTTCGACTGAGAGAGTGTAGCCTGCATCGGACGGGGTCAGCTCCCATCCTTGTGATCTCGGCAGATAAACGACCAGGCGGCTGAAATCGGCATGCTCACCGGCCTGTATCGTTGCTTGCGCCGCAGCTTTGGAGGCAGCTAAGCATGTGACAGCGATCGCGCCAGCAAGAATTATCCTCATGCGGCGACCTGCTTGGCTTCTTTCAACGCTTGCTCCAAGTCAGCAAAGCTGGGCCGCAGATGGCCCGGCGTGTTTTGTCTGCCGACCTCAATACAAATGTTGACTGCGTGATTATGCAGATTTGCGACGAGGACTTCGCGGATCAGCAGATGAAAATGGCTGTCTTGTTCCGTGATCGTTTTTACCTTCCCAGCAAAAGGCCCAAAGAAACCATAGGCCAGAAAAACACCTAGAAATGTACCAACGAGCGCGCCGCCGATAAGTTTACCTAACACCTCTGGGGGTTGGTCTATCGAGCCCATTGTCTTGATCACCCCCAAAACCGCCGCAACGATCCCAAGTGCGGGAAGGCCGTCCGCAACGGTTTGCAAAGCGTGACTGGAGTGCATGGCATGATGCAGATTGGCCTCAAGTCGTTTTTCCAGCACCTCTTCAACCTGATGAGGGTCGTCATAATTCATACTGGCGGACCTAAGAGTATCACATATCAATTCGACCGACTCTTTGTCAGACTGAATTTTCGGATAGCGCGCGAAAATTGCGGAGTCAGCAGGCGCTTCGATATGCGGTTCCAGTTCGACCGGATTTTTGCGGGCAATTCGGATCAGTTCAAACAACAGGCAGAGCAAGTCCTGATAGTCCGACTGCTGCCATTTTGGACCTTTAAAGACCTTTCCCATGTCTTTGGCCGTGTGTTTAATGCCACCCATGTCGTTGCTGATAACGAAAGCCCCCAATGCAGCACCGCCAATCATCGTCATTTCGAACGGCAATGCCTTGATGATGATGCCCATCTTGCCACCCGCAGCAAGGTAGCCGCCGAACACCATCACAAACACGATGACAATACCTACTATTCCGATCATACAATTGAACTCTCACTGATTAAGGGTGGCTGAGTATCTTAATTCTTTGGCGCGTTGGCATTGCGTCCGGCCAAGACGACGCTGATGGCGTATCCTGCATCTGTAGACAGTCCCGACATGATGCCAGCAGCAGCCTGCGGCGCCATGCGGCCCAAAAATCCTGCTGCAAACTCCGGCTCCATCTGTTCGAATAATCCGGCTGCAACTTTTGGTTTCATGGATTCGTAAACCGCTGTCAGACGATCCAGATCACCTTCAGAAGCGCCATCCACGTTGACGATCGTTGCTTCCAATCTCTTTTCGGCCTCTTCAAGCCGAGCGAGATTCTGGTCAATCAATTCACGTGCTGCATTCAACGCGTAGGTGCGTTCCTGAAGCTCCGCCTCCTTCGCATTCAATTCAGCCGTCCGTGTCTTGATCATCTCCAGAAGAGCTTTGATGTCTGGCGTCATCTCCGGTGTTTCAGGCAATTCTGTTTCCGCCGCAGCGGAGAACTCTGAAGACTCATTTGCGACCGCAAGACCAACGCCGCCGACACGCAAGATACCAGACAGTACCAGCACACCGACAATGCAAAACAAGGCACCGGAAGAGGATCTTTGGATAAAGAGCTTTTTCACCGCGCAACCCTCTCTGCATGTCGGACAAACAGCGATGTCGCGCCTTCCTTCAGACCGCCTTCATCTTCGGGAAGCGGGGGGGTCACTTCGACAGGGTATTGCATGGCCGGTGGGGCTTGGCTGGTTACCGACTGCAATCGTGCGGTGATCTCCTCTGCTTTTTGGGTCAGATCAGCCAATTCGTCACGCGCACCCGTTGCGGAGTTTTGTGCAGAATGCAGAACCGTCGTCATTTCATCGACCTGTTGCGATAAAAGCGCGATCGCTCCGCCAAGCTCCTGGTCCAGGCCAGTAAGCCGGTTCAGTTTACGCGAGAGGACCACGCAGTAGAATGCCGCGGCGAGAGCGCCCACCGCCAGTAGGATATCAGACATAAATTCCAGGATGAGACTCATCATGTGAATACAAACTCCGTGATCAATAGGTCGCGCACGTGACCGGTCCCGGTGACCAGTTGTACGCGGCGCAGCATCTGAACCCTCAATTTCACAAGCGCAGTCGGATCCTGCATTTCGCGAATATCGACCGCCCGCAAATAGCCATTCAGAACATCAAGAATGCGCGGCATCAGGTTTTCGACGTCTTCTTTTTTGCTTGGCTCAACCTCCAGCTGTGCATTGAAGCGCAGTTGGTAGTCGGACCGTGATCCCAAAGAGATCACGAGCGGAGTAAGGGCGACAAAGGATGCCGGATTCGTGTCTTCGATTATCACAGGCGCCTCACCTGCGTATTTCTCTTCTGCTGGCGCGAGGATCATCCCGGAAAACACGGCAAAGAACGCCCCCCCGCCCATAGCGGCGGCAAGCACCAATCCGATCAAAAGACCCTTCTTGCTTTTCGGCGGGGCTTCGGTTTCGTCGGTTTCTTCACTCTCGGACATACGAATCTCTCTCGAAGTTCACTTTTTGTCCTATACCCGCCAACTGGCTAACCGATTGTTAAGGCTGCTCACTCTATCTGAGGTCACCGGGTCAGAAAGGCGCGGACAGAATCAGAGGCAAATCAGTGCAGCAATTCACAAGTATCTGGAATCAGCTTGATAACCGTCGCCGTGTCATTGTTATCGGCGCAACCGCCATCGTCTTTATCGGAGTGCTCGCGCTTACGCGCATGGCAGCGCAACCGAATTACGCCTTGCTGTATAGCGGGCTCAGTCAGAAATCCTCGGGGGAGGTATTGGCCGCGCTCGACGCCCAAGGCGTCGCATATGACGTGCGCAATTCTGCGATTTATGTCGACAGCGCGCGACGCGATGCTCTGAGACTAACCCTCGCTGCCGAGGGACTGCCCGCAGGCGATCTCAATGGCTACGAACTCCTTGATGGTCTTTCTGGATTCGGCACGACGTCCCAAATGTTTGACGCCGCTTATCTTCGCGCCAAAGAAGGAGAGTTGGCGCGCACGATCCTTGCCAATCCGCAAATCAGCGCCGCACGCGTTCATATCGCACAGAACGCCACGTCCCCATTTAGGAAGACATCCGAACCGACCGCATCTGTCTCTCTGCGCGGATCCGGGCGCGATATCTCTCCAGACGCGGCAGACGCCATCAGATTCCTTGTTGCCTCTGCCGTCTCTGGCCTGAAACCCTCCAATGTGTCCATTATCAACGCTGACCTTGGCACCGTAATGGCACAGGATACAGCCAGCAGTCCGCATCAGGTCGGGCTTGACCGCGCGGCTCTGCTAAAAAGCAATGTCGAGCGGCTGATTCAGGCCCGAACCGGTGTAGGCAATGCAGTCGTTGAGGTGAATGTCGAAACGCTGACAGACGATGAGATGATCGTGGAACGTCGTTTTGATCCGGAAGGGCGCGTCGTCGTCAGCACGCAAACACAAGAAAGCAACAACAGCAGTCAGAACTCCGCAGGCGGCGATGTCACGGTGGCCTCCAACTTGCCCGACGGGGATGCCGGTGCCGGTGGCGATCAGTCCAACAATCAGAATTCGGAGACGCGTGAGACGATCAATTACGAGCTTTCGGAAACGACGCGCGAATTGCGCAAACTTCCCGGCTCCATCAAGCGCGTCAGCGTCGCGGTACTGGTTGACGGCGTCAAGCAAACCGACGCTGAAGGCAATGTCGCCTGGCAACCCAGATCGACCGAAGAAATTGCCATGCTTGAAGAGCTTATCAAATCCGCGGTTGGCTTCGATGAAGCGCGTGGCGATAGCGTCACTATCCGTTCCATGGAACTGCCTGCCCCGATTGAGCAGGTCGAAGATGCCGCAGCAGCCGCCGGATGGGCGACATCAAGGCCGCTCGACATCGTGAAACTGGCCCAGGTCGGCATCACCAGCCTGGTGGTACTTATCCTTGGATTGTTTGTGGTAAGGCCGATTTTGGTAGCCTCCATGAATGCACCGGCATTGCCAGCACCCGGAACACCTGCTTTGGATAGCGAGGCAGCTCCACCGGGATTAACCGGCGAGATACAATCCCCATCTGACCCGATCATGGGCGAACTGGCTGCGCCAAGCGGAGCGTTCGCAGCACCTGCGACTGACCTCGCCGCAGACCCTGTCGAACGCCTGAAAGCCCTCATAGATGAGCGCCAGGACGAAACCGTGGAAATCCTGCGCGGATGGATTGAAGCACCAGAGGAGACAGCCTGATGGGACATATCGTTCAACTTGAAGACTTCGCACATCCAACAGCGGGCATTGCGAGCCCGACAACGCAAGTCGATACGAAGGCAGTCGAGAAGAAATCATTTGATGCGGGCTACCGCGATGGGTGGAATGATGCATTTGCCGAAGCCCGGACAGAAGACAGCAAAGCACGCAGCAATATTTCCAATGCATTACAAGAACTTAGCTTCACCTATTTCGAGGCAAGGCAACATATCATGGGATCGTTCAAGCCTTTGCTACAAGCCATGATGGAGGGCGTTCTACCCCATGCCTCACGCGCCGCGCTGATTCCGTTTGTTCAACAGGAAATGAGCAAGCTTGCTGACATGGTTGAGCCGCCCATCAAACTAATTTGCGCGCCGCAGAACGTCGTCCATCTGCAGGAAATCGTCAGCCAAAACGAGTCATTGCCGATTGAAGTTGTGGGCGAAGACATTCTGGCACCGTCTCAAATTCAGCTACGCTACGCAGATGGTTTCTCTTCAGTGGATACGGAAGAAACCGTGAAACGCATTCAGGCCGCGATCGAAGCTTTCTTTGCGCCGGAGCAATCCGAGGACCAACAATATGCCTGATGACGTATCTCCATCGTCGCAAAACGACCGGATTCTTGAAACGGTCAAGGTCGAGCTGGGTGTTCTGATCGGCAAAGCGCACCCGACGATGGCCGCGCTCAGCACTTTGGACGTGGACGAGATCCTCCAATTGGATACCGCCATTGACGATCCCGTGCAGCTTTACATCGGGAACAAGTTGATCGCTGAAGGCATGCTGGAAGAGATATCGGATGAGGGGGGCAGCAGCATTGGGGTTCGGATCAGCCGCGTTATCGCGCAACAATCGGACTGAATGATGATGCGCAGCACATTGTGTCTGTGTATCTTCGGGGTCGTGCTTCTGGCGCAACCCGCTGTGGCACAGGACATCTCCTTTTCACTGGGGGATGACGCCAGTTTGAGTGGGCGTGCGCTGCAATTGATGGCGCTGATCACGCTGTTGAGCCTTGCGCCGGGCATCGCGGTGATGATCACTTGCTTCCCCTTCGTGGTGACGGTCCTGTCGATCCTCAGGCAGGCTATCGGTCTTCAACAATCTCCGCCCAATATGCTGATCGTGTCGCTTGCATTGTTTCTGACCTATTTCGTTATGGATCCTGTGTTCCAGCAGGCTTGGCAAAATGGCCTGAAACCGCTCTCAGAAGGCACGCTGGAACTGGAGCCGGCCTTCACGCAGACCATCGCACCTTTCCGAACGTTTATGGCTGCTCGTTTGAACCCGGACACGTTCGCGACCCTCGCTGAGCTACGTCCCGGTCTGAGCAATGTCAGCATGGAGCAATCTCCACTGTCATTGCTCATCCCCTCTTTCATGTTGAGCGAGATTGAACGGGCGTTCCAAATCGGCTTTTTGATCTTCTTGCCGTTCCTGATCATTGACCTCGTAGTGGCCGCTATCTTGATGTCGATGGGTATGATGATGGTCCCACCTGCGATTATCTCACTGCCTTTCAAACTCGCATTCTTTGTAGTCGCCGACGGGTGGAGCCTTCTGGCCACCGCATTAGTGAGGAGTTACTTCGAATGACAGGCTATCCGAACCCAATTTCAAACAAAGCGCAAAACGCTGGCAGTGGACCTGACGAAAACAAGGCTGTCAAAGCCCGTTTGCTGTTGCGACTGATCAAAGACGGGACCATCCCAAAGCCCCCGGATTCTTTCTTTCAAGAATTGCAGCAATTGGCAGGGCAGCTTGCGGCTGACGACTCCAAAGACTTGAAAGACCGTGTCAAAGGGCTTGCGGCGCATCTTCAATCAATAGGCGCGACGCTTGCTTTACAAAAATCAGAGCGGCCTGCGGCAATACAGAAAAATGTAGAACCAGTTCACATAGCGACGAATGCTGCCGCACAGCAGCAGAACCCCACTGCCGATTTTCCAATGGCGTCCTTGCAAGACCAGCATCCAGCGGTGATCAAGTCGCAATTGGCAAAGCTGGACGGGGCGGAAAGAGCATCGCAACTCAGGGCGCTGCCCGGTGAAACAGCCCGCCAAGTCTCATTACTCAACTGGCAACCTAGCAAGAAATAAAGTGTTCAGCTAACGCCAAACAAAAGTGGCGGCCCGTCAGAGCCGCCAAAATTCTCGGAGCGTATGCATATCAGCACGAGGTATGACAGGTTCGCTTTAGCCGTCCCAGCCGCCACCTCCGCCGCCACCGCCACCACCACCATCCCCCTGGCCACCTTCAAAACCGAAGGCAGGAACAGCTGGGCAGCCCGGGGTTCCGGCAACTGAACAGTCTTTCTTCGCGGGTGTCACTCGGGTCGCGACAGGCACCACAGGGTCAGGAGCAGAAGCTCTTACGGCCGGTGCCGGTGCCGCGACAGGGGTCGGTTGTCTGACGCGGGTCGTTGTACGAACGGTTTGCGCAGCAGGCCTGCGGACCACGCGTCGTGTCGTCGTTTGTTGCGCGGCAGGTGCACTCGCCTGCGGCTGCGCTGGCTGGACGATAACGCGTTTGACCGGCGCACATGCCGAAGCGGCAACGGCGCAAATTACAATGGCGGTGCTAAGCCGCAATCCTCTGATACTCATTTCAATCTTCCCTCTGTCACTTTTCGTTCACTTTTGGCGCGTTAACTATCCGGCAGGCCACCCGCGCTCTTGATCCGTTTGATCAATTCAAGGGTCTTGCGCGGATCAGCACGATACGCATCCTGAATAACCTCGACCTCTGCCCAATTCGGGAGGTCCGGCACCCCTGACGGAGCGTCGATACTTCCCGTAACACTGCGGGTCGCGTCGGATGGCGCAAGCTCCTGCAACTGAGTACAGAAATGGTTTGTCAGAAAAGCGCTCTTCAATCCCAGCTCTTCACAGCTTTGCGCATGTACAGCACCAGCTGAAGAAAGAACGAGTACGACGGCAAGTCTCTGAAACATATCGAACTCCTATTCTTGCGTTACTCTTCTTATCACACGATAGTGAATTGTTTCGGATTTAGGCCCACATCGTTTTGGGTGCGAGGCCCCGCACCATCCCTCTTCCCACAGGCGCATCAAACCATGCGAAACCAACTACGTCCACCAACACTTGCCCGAGTTTGCTATTAAACAAACTGATTTCTGGCCCTTTTGCGCGAAATTAGCGAGTTGAGACAGCGGCAACACAGGGAGAAACAGGCGATTCCCATTTACCGCGCAACCAGAGATATTGCGTGGCGGACTTGACACCTACATAGAGTTTGCTGACCATCCCGGGTGAGGATCACGGGGTATTTTCGAGGCCATTGTGCAAGACGCTTCTGCAGACATATCGAACGAACGCGAAAGTATCGTCCGGGCATTTGAAACCGTTGAAGCGTCGCTGCGCGCTGAAAACTGGTTTTTCGAGACGATCCGCAAGAAACTTGAGGAGACCGCCCCTCTCTCAGAATTTCCGACGATCATGGGGTCGAATGGACATGACTATCTTCTTCATTTCACGCAATTCCTGTTCTTCCTGAAAGCACTTGATTGCACGGATGCGGACCAGATCTCGAATTTCATCGAAAGTCATAATGACAAGATAAACAGCCAGATTAATGACCCCGGCTTCCTGAAGAGTGTGAAAGAATTCAAGAAAGCGATCATGCGACCTGAGCGGAAGGCCAAGATTCTGGACACGATCCGAGAATTCAACACGCCCATTTTTGCAATTTATGAATACGGGCATCTTTTGATTGATGACATGTCGCCCAAAACGACGGAAAAACTGATTGAGGATTTGCGCTACGGGAAGCTGCTGGAGCGGCGCGTTGATGAACGGCTGACCGCAGATCAAAAACGGGTCTTGATCGCTTCAAATGGATTCCTGGAAGATACGTATCGCATCTCGCTTCTCACGCAGCGCCATCTTATCGGGCAATCATTGAGCGAGGCGGAATTCAATGCGGCCCAATCTGCCGATTGAGCCGCATGGGAATTCAAATTCGCAGACGGGGCGCATAACACCCACTCGCCGGAGGGTTTATCAGTATAGATCAACGCGAAATGGAGAAGCCTGCCAAACCAACCCGGCCAGTTGAATGATACGATCTACCGGTGTCTGCGCGTCCGGCGTAGCCCCCAACTCCGTGACAAGTCGTTCATATTCCGCCGCGGCTGAAGCGTCAAAATCCAACCCGGGCTGAATGTCACTGCCCAGATCGCGCATCAATCTGCGCGTCCCGGAGTGAAGCGCTTCTTCCGTATAGGAGGTGATCAAGTCGCGTGACTGTTGTGCAACTTGACCCTGGCTGACAAGTGCGGCCGCTTTGGCCCCGAGCACCGCCGCATCCGTCATGTCGAACCCGTCAATTTCATTGATCGCGATAAGATATGACGCATTCCCACCAGATGATGCATCACCGCGTTCAAGACCGCGCGAAAACCACTCAACTGCGGACACAAGATCAGGCTGACCACTCACAAGCCCGTCGCGATACATACGTGCGAGATTGTATGGTCCTTTCGGATGCCCGCCATCGGCAGCCTTTTGGAACATGTCAAAGGCAGCCGCATTGTCGACGGGCGTGCCGCCCATCCCGCGCAGATAAACAAGGCCCATGTTGTTATAGCCATAGATGTCGTCCCGCGCGGCGCTTTCGCGCAGGTAACGCAAACCACGCTCCGCGTCATAAAACTCGCTCTCTTCATTGAGGTAAAAATACCCGAGCTCGTTCATCGCAAATGTATGACCGACCTCCAGCGACCGCATCATCAGGTCATAGCCTTCAATCTCGATCTCATTGGTTTCACCATGGCGCATGAATTGGCGCCCGAGAGAATAGAACGCATAGGGATCTCCGCGATCCACGCCTTGAGCGTAGAGTTTAAGAACCTCTTCGGACGCCTTCTGGGTGGTACGCCCACCACTGCGTTTCACTTCGTTGTAATAGTGATTGCCAAGCGCTTGCCAGGCACGGGTATGCCCCAGCTCTTTGGCGCGTTCCAAGGCTTCACCTGCGCGATCATACTGGCGCAAAGCCGTCAGCGCGCGCGCTTTCTGGAAATGGAAACGCGCATTTTCCGGCTCCCGCTCCAGAGACGCTTCGCAAGCGGCCAGTGCGAGTTCGGGGCGCAGTTCGTTGGCGTAACGGGTCAAACCCATCCCGTCTGGGTCAAGGTGATCGCCAGCTTCAAAATCACAAGCGTCAGGTTTCAAGGACAAGCCGACAACTTGCTGCGCCCCATTCACAGTGATTTCAATCCGGTCTTGAAGCAGGCCGTTTTTAAGACTTGCTGCAGGCACCTGAACCGACTGATTGGCCAATACAAGCCGTCTGATATCAGCCCCGGTTAAGGTTTCTCCTTCGACATTGCGCTGAAATCCCGTCTCATCCGCAAGCACCAACCGGCCGGTTTCGGGCTGCTTGTCGATACGCACAACATCAGTGTCAGAGATCGACAGGCCATCTTCGAGTGCAGGGCCAATTTCAACTTCTGGAACGAAGTCAACTTCAAGCGTTGCTGTCGCGTCCGCTATCGGAGTGGCTTGGGCTGGCGTGCTTGTATCGACGGTCACAATACGCGCCAGCCCACGCGTGATACCTTGGCCAATGCTGCTGGTGAGGATCGGTTTTGTGATGGCATTCCCCAACCCAAAGCTTGCAGGTTCAACAAGTGTCGAACTGTCCCACGGCACTTGGCGACCGTTGGTCTTTTGATAAACGAGGCGCCGCACCCCTTCAAAAACGTCTTTTATCAACGCATCCGGTGTTTCCGTTGCCTCTTCAATCAAAGCGGCGGTGAACGGGCTATTGTCGCCATCTCCGTCAAAGGCCACAGATCCGGGAGAAGTGGAGAAAATCATCATGGAATTTAGGGGCGCCGCTTGAGATGAGAACCCTGTACGGGCTTCACGAAGCTCATTGCCGATCCGCGTGACTGCAGCCTTACCGGCAAAAGGGTTATCCCGGCAGCTGTCCAGGATCACGACCTGTAGCCGCGCACGCGCACCAACGATCCCGACCAAAGACCCAAGGGAAACCGCTTCGAATGGCACATCGTAGATACTGTCAAGATCAGCATCGACAGGAACCAGATAGTTCTCTGAGCCGATCTGAAATCCGTGACCCGCAAAAAAAATGACAACTTCCGTATCTTTGTCGACGTCAAACAAAATCCGGCGCAGCGTGTCCTCGAAACCGCGCTTGGTGATATCTAGGTGGGTGTGAACATCGTAACCTTGTTGCTTGAAAAAATCGCTCATCACATTCGCATCGGAATGCGCATTTGGAAGCGATGGGATCGCCGTGTAGGTGGAGTTGCCGATCACGACAGCATAGCGTTTTGAGGCGCGTGTTTCGACGTCGATTGCTCGTGACGCTTGAAATCCTGGCACGTTACTGAGCAGTCTTTCCAACTCCATGCCATTCTGTGCAACAGCAACACCCGGCGTGAGCACCGTGCTCGCCATAAGAACTTTTAAAAGACGCGGAAAAGTAAAGCTGCGTGGCATTGGGTTGGTCCCTCACTGAAACAATTTACAAACTATATACCGTAAAAGCTTAATTCCAAACGCGCGTCGTTTGGCATGCGAGGCACAATCCTGTTACCGCGATTCAGTGACGTTTGCCCTTCGAACTTTCTCTGGTTCAGTTTCGCGCTTTGCATCGGTGGGTTTTTCCGGCCAAAACGCATCAGCGCTTCAGGTTTAATCGCCAATTGATCACGTCATAAGGGGGCCAAACCATTGGCCCCCTTAAATTTTCAAATTCTTTAGAGAGAATGGGCTCACCCTGCCTTCGACCGAGTGGCTGTTGCCTCTACTGCCCCAAGACCTGGGTCGCGTTTCTGTTTGTCAAAGCTTCATGCATGACGTGGAATACGGCAGTGTTGTCAACATAATGACCATCCCAGCCATATTGATCACCCCAAAGTTCAGCCGCCCGCATGTCTGTCTGAGTGAACTGAGCAAACAATTCCGACCCTGCGCCGAGCGCCCAAAGTGGCACCAGCTCATTGGTATGGTTGCGTGAAGAGAACATGTACCCGGGCATGTTTCCCGCGCCCCGATCTTGAACCGCAAGGTACTCATTGAAAACATCCTCGGCGGGGTCGAAGCGGGCAGCGAGCAAAGCTTCATCACTGCGATCTTCGGCCACTGCACCGCCAACACCGTTGGTCCAAGTGCCTTCGCCCCAGATACCGCCAGTCTCATGATCAGAAGTAACGATCAGGAGCGTGTCTTCCCAGCTTGAGTTCTTCTCCACCCAATCGATTACGGCGCCGACCGCCACATTGAAGTCGATTTGCTCTTCAATAAAACGCGGCATGTTATTCGCATGTCCCATCCAATCGACAGCTCCGCCTTCGATCATGACAAAGAAGCCATCTGGGTCCTGATTGAGCACATTGATCGCGCCGAGGCTCATTGTCGCCAGATCAGGCACTGCTGGATTATAAGCCATGCCCGATGGCGTGTCCGCTGCAGGAAGGTCTTCGCGGCTGGCTTGCAGGGTCGCACCAGCCTGCACAACGCCAACCACGCGGTCAGGCAGGTTAGCGCCTGCGGCGAGGGCGTCAAAATCGGAGGTTGCCTCAACAAAGCTAAAGCCATTCAGACCAGCTTCACTGGTCAAGGCATCAAGCGTGTCGGACCCGCCCACATAGCGATAGGCATCTTCATCCTCCGGCTCGATCTGGTTACCGCTATTGTCATAAAGTGGATGCCCAGCGCCCATGATCACCTTCAGATCGCTTGCAAACATCTCATTGGCAATGTCGACATAATTATTGCGGGAAATATTGTGTGCGATCACAGTGGCGGGGGTCGCGTGTGACAGCATGACAGAGGCAACAGCACCTGCCGCGCGATCCTGATCCATAGCGATCTGAGCAATGGTGCGGAAATCCTCTTCACCATTCCAATTCTGATTGATGCGCCCGTTCGACGTCTTGCGACCGGCCATCAATGCCGTACCTGCTGCAGCGCTGTCAGTATAAGACGTGTAGCGTTCCTCAATCGGAGGAAAATCATTGCGTATGGTGTTTTCGAAGCGGTTCCAGCGTGTCGTCGGATCATAGCCCTGCGCCACAGCGCCAGCAGCGAGACGCACATCTTCCGCGCTTGGAAGCAGACGGCCAACACCGTCCAGCAAATTCAAGGAGTGATGGTCGAGCCCGTACATCATTGGCTCAGTGCCGTCAGGGCGCTTCACCTGATAGGCTTGTTGATTGGCCAGACCCTGATAGTAATCAGCAGCGAGCCAGCCGTTAAACCCGATCCCGTCGGATATCATTAGGATCACGTTCTTTGCGGCGCGTTCGGCATAGGCAGGCATTGCAATGGTGCCACAAAGTGCAGTTGCGAGCAGAAAGCGAGACATGAGCATTACTATAACCTCTTGTTTGAAAGCTTAGGCCTGAACTCTCCTGCGCCACTGTTACAGTGTGGCTAAGTTTTTGTGACGTTTTGATGAACGGCCGGCCGCGTTTTCGACCTGCTGCCGGTTTTTGAGGCCAGCACTTCTCAAGAATAACGTTCTTGATGGCAAAATGATGTTGCGCAGATAAAATTCGCAAATGGAATGCAGGTTGGGCTGATCTTCGATCACCAAACTTATTTGTCTGGCAAGAAGAGACTTGCGTCGCAGTCTCTGTTCGATCATGCGACGATCAGACCGAAAGCAATCTCATGTGGCGGGCATTTGCTGTGTGGCGCAGTGTATACCGCCGCCCATTTCGCCCAACGGATCGACATTTAAGGCGACGATTTCGCGACCGGGGTAATGACGCGCGAGCGCCTCCTGCGCGATTTGGTCAGTCTCTTGATCGCCAAACTCTGCCGCGATCACAGCACCATTGCAAACATAGTAGTTTGCATAGGACGCAACGAAATCAATACTGCTCACACGACGCTGGTGCGGTTCAGGGATAACGTCAACAGTCAGACCCTCTGCGATCAGACGATCGTGAGTATCAAGCGCGGCCAGATGGAATGGATCATCCAGATCAGGATCATCTGGCAGGTTTATCAAGACGCGCCCTGAACCTGTAAATCTGGCAAGGCTGTCAATGTGGTAATCGGTTATGTCCTCGCCCCAAACCCCGTCTGACCAGATCATCTGATCTGCGCCATAGGCTTGCAGCAGCCGCGCCTCGATCTCGTCGCGCGACATACCGGGATTTCGATTGTCATTCACCCAAGAGCTTTCATGCGCCATCAACAACCCATGACCGTCCTGCTCGACACCGCCAGCTTCACCGAGCAGACCGGTCGGTCGCAGTTCAAGGCCAAGCCTGTCCGCAACACGCATCGCAATCTGCGAGTCCCTCTTGTTCACTTGTTTCTCGCCCCAACCATTGAACTGTATATGACTGACAGCCAGTCCCCCGGCATCGTTGGCAACGAAGATTGGTCCCGCGTCGCGGCACCAAAGATCTTCGGTTGGGATGTCCCAAAGTGAGACATCTTCGGACAACTTGGAACGCGCGCTAGAATGATCCGCAGCAGCAGCAAGCATGGTCACGGGCTCGAAAGCTGCAATGGCATTTGCAATGTCGGCGATTGTCTGTTGCGTCATTTCCAGAAAGTCGGGATCTGGATGAACCTGTCGATTGACAGGCCATTGCATGAATGTGCGCTGATGGAGGGATTCTTCGGGCGGCACATAATACCCTGCATCGTCCGCGATGGCCCTATGACCTGCCAAACCCATCAGCCCGACCGCTCCGCTGCCCATAAATACATCACGCCGTCTCATAGCACCTGGTCACATCTGTCGTTTCGCAACCCTACCGAAACACATGAAATGTGGGAAGCACACAATCATCCCGGCCTTTGCGCATATTGATCAGGCATCGAGGTGGTGCCCACATCTGCCTCGCATCAAGCGTCTTGAGGTGCAATGATTGATGTGAATCAGCCAAGGTCGCGGGCGTTATCCTTGGATCGACAGCAGCGCGATTATCGTAAGGGCCGCGATAAATACCGTCTCGACCACAAGCAATGCGATTGCAGCACCGCCGACATCAATCACATCGCGCAAAGATGTTTTGAGCCCAACGGCTGCGATTGCCGTCAACAAGGCCCAGCGTGAGACCTCCGCAGCCAAAGCAATTGCAACGGCAGGAAACAAACCAAAGGAGTTCAACGTGACCAGCACGACAAACGCGACAACGAATAGGGGAACGATCGGGGGGCGCTCTGCTGCGTGCTCGACCGTGACGTATTTTCTGATCACCAGCGATGCAACTAAGATAACCGGCGCCAGCATCGCAACCCGGATGAGCTTGACCACAGTCGCCACATCGCCTGTTTCCTCAGACATGGAAAAACCGGCACCCACAACCTGCGCGACGTCGTGAATCGTGGCTCCAAGAAACACGCCGGCCAATTGGGTTTCGAAACCGATCATATCGGCGAAGATCGGATACAGAATCATTGCGACGGTCGATAGCAACGTCACACCGACAACGGTGAACACCAAACGCTCTTCGGTTCGTTCATCCTTCGGCAGAATCGCAGAAATCGCCATTGCTGCAGAGGCGCCGCAAATTGCAACGGAACCGGCAGAAAGGAAGGCGAATCGCGGTCCATGTCCGAAAAGGCGCGCAACCAGCATGCCAAATCCGATTGTGGCAATCACGCCGACAATGACCAGTGCGACCATGTACCATCCCAGATTGGCTGCCATCTCAAAACTGATCCGGACCCCCAAAAGGGCGACCCCAAAGCGCAGCACCGTCCTGGCGGAGAATGCGATGCCTGATTTGCAACGGCCTTCTTCTGAGAGAAAGTTCAATGCGATCCCGAACAGCAACGCCATAAGCATCGCTGGCGCCCCATAGTGTTCGGAAATGAATTGCGCAGCCAAAGCAATCAGGCCCGAAATCAAAACACCCGGGAAAAGGTCACGAATGGTATCGGTGAGCTGCATGAAGCATTCTTCCAGTTCTTGTACAACGAAGGGCGTATGGCTGCTTCCGCGTGGCTGATGTTTCGTGACCTACTTTCCGAGCGGTCGCAAGCGCCTATATGGGAGGATTGACTTTTTCTGACAATTATAGTCAGAAAAAGCCACCCCGTGTGCAGCTCCTGCGACGCTAGGCAATTCGTGCGTTCTGAGATCGGACGCTTAGTGAAAAATCATCAAGGGGAATAACATGAACCGTCCGCCGAGCCATTCGGAACATCACCACATGGATTTGCAGGGCAATGGCGGTGCGCGCAATCGCTTCGATACCTATCCATTTGGAAAGTTCGAGAGTGATACCCTGTCTATTGCTCGGATGTTCTTTGTGTCTTTTCACCTTCCACAAAGAAACGCCTGGGTCAGCGCTTTTGAGTTCGGAGAGGACACTTTCGGTCGACAAAGCGGGGCTCTGATTACAAAAACTGTTCTTGATACAGTGAATGAGCTTCGCATCGCGCGAACCTCCGGCTTCGAGTATTGCGATCCGTTTTGCCCAACCTGCCGTGAATTCCTGACGCGGGAAGAACGCTATCTGGTCTCAATCATTCATCAGATGCGTGAGCGCAACATGGCATCTGCCAAAATGAATGCCATGCTCCTCTGCGAAGGGGGAGACACCCAGAAAATGATGAACCATATCGCTGACTTGATCTCATTCGCGCCAGAGACCGTGCATTGACGATTATCGCCACGAAAAACAGTCTGCAAAAGACCTCCCTGCCGCCCAACTTTACGTTTGTGCAGGTCCGTGAGGTGATCCAACTGGGGCCGGTGTTTTTGCGGGCCACGCTAGAAGGCGACGATCTGTCAAGCCATGGCGACGACTCAATCCATTTCAGGCTGGCTCAACCCCCAATAGGTACGGACCCTGTATGGCCAAGCGTCGCGGCTAATGGCTCCGTTGTCTGGGCCGATGGTCCCGGCGCCATCCATAAGCCAGTCTACACGACACGCAGCGTTGATCATCAAACCAATCGCCTGATAACGGATATCTTTATCCATGAGGGCGGGCGCACGACCGAATGGGCGATGCAGCTCCTTGAAGGTGATAATGCGCGACGCTTGGTCGGCTTGGTTGGACCATCAGGGGGTGGATTGATGCCTGCCGACAGAGTGCTGATGGCCAGTGATGAAACTGGTTTTCCGGCAGCTGCACGCATATTGGAGAACCTGCCAGACGGCGCCACTGGCCAAGTCTTTCTTGAAGCAGAAAAAGGCGCCGAATGTGACTATCCGATTGAGACACCGGCTGGCGTGACGCTGACATGGTTGTCTCGGGCAAAAGGCGAAAGGCTGCTTGACTTTGCGTTGACCGCCCTGCCGCAACACTCAGCGTCGAAAATCTGGTTCGCCGGAGAACGAGAAGACGCCCGAAAGCTAAGAGATGAAGCAAAAGCGCTTGGTCGAGAGGCAGGTGATTTACGCATCTCGGGCTTCTGGCGGCGATAGCTTGAGATTACCGATCCGGGTTGGTGCACGCCCGAAGCGGGATGACGTGCTCAGAAGTGGTAGTCAAATGGCTCGGTATCAAGCTGCTGCCGCCCTTATTGGACAACGCTTAGGCTAGGTCTGGCCTGGGAGTCGGATTGTGCTTGTGTCCCGCATGAGAAGCGCGCAGCAAAAGCGAGCGCTGTGCGGATGATATCCGGGTCCATGCGGCCCAAAGTCAGCTCTTCTACAGCAAGTCGCGCAATCGGCGTGTTGTCGCGACGCATGTGGTGCACCATCTCAAGAAACACGACCTCATCGTCAGTCACATATTCCCGAGCTTCAATGCAGAGTGGATCCTGAAATTGAAATCCACTTTTGCGCAGTTGAAACAGAGCCGTGATGGATTTCGACAAGAGGAACGCAGCAGGGAATCCAATCGTTTCGCCCCAGCGTTCACGAGAGACAATGAATGCCTTTTGCCAAGCCATCGTTTCTGGCGCGTTCATCGCGATCAAGAAATACCGTGCGACCGCAAGAATTCCCGTTTCAAATTCATCAAACTCGAAATCGCTGAGGGGCCGAATATCACTTTCGATGCGCTGCTGAACGGCCATCCCTACACCTCTGTGCCTTGAGGCGTTCGGTCCGCTATCCGTGTCACACAGTCAGGAAGCGGGGCAGCCATTTGGGCGGCTGTGGGCAAAGGCACAGCGGCTTGTGTCGGAAATCTGAGGTCGGCCTCAATCACGCGTTTTAACTTGGGATTTAGGCCGCAGTTAAATTGTTGAGCCACCTTGTCGACTGCGAGGAGGTCAGTCAAAATTTTGCGCTTCATTATTCGCACCTTCAACGCTTTTTTGGTCCAAAAGCCGGGCGAGTTTTTGCAAAAATGTAGCTAGGCAGTTTGGTATCTGACAAAAACAGTTGGATATTGCAAGAGGAATTAAGTCGTACCGCCCAGAATGGTATGCGCGGTACGACATACATCTTCTTTCAGCCGCTCAGACGGGCCTAGATCACGTCCGCAACTATACGGAACGCTTTGCGCGACACGCTCTGAGGCAGCCAAGCGCTGCAATAAGCAACACACCGGTTGCAGGAAGGGGTACAGGCGTCGGGGTCACGCTCTGATAGAAAGTCACAGCCCGCGGGCGCAGCGGAAAAGCCCCCTGATCGCTGAATTTCAGGAAGGAAATCGTCTCTCCATCATCAAGGAAATCGCCATCTCCGTTCGCGTCAAAAAGTGCAACGATCTGATCATCATCATTGAACTCGTTGCTGGGAACCAGACCGCGATCACCCTCAATGGCAAAGTCAAATATCGCGCCATCAAGAAAACCAATCGGGCTCCAGACAGAGAACGCTTCAGTTGCGGGATCAATCACCCCGTTCAGGTCCAAATCCGTGTAGCGGATCAACCCATCTGTGAAGAGGTCCTGCGCAAACAGGTTCCCATTACTGGCCGAAAGACCTAGCGCGAATGGTGCATCCCCTTGCGCTACGAACTCCACCACTTCGGTGTCGTCGATTGAGCCATTTCCGTTTGTGTCCTCTGCGCGGTAAATTCGCGGGCTACCGCCAGCCGTATCTGTGATGAAAGCCACATCACCATCAAAGGCGATTTCAAATGGTGAGGAAGACGCGTCAAGCGCACCGAGATCCAGCCAGATCGTGCTTTCTCCAGCATCGTTTGCGTCACCATCGCCATTGAGGTCCTGGGTTCTGTAGACGACATCACCATCGGGATTTGCCAATGTGTCTGCCTCGACAATGTAAAGTGCGCCATCACCACCGACAGCCACGCCATTGGCGGTTTGCAAAGCAAATCCATTCGCATTTTCACTCGAGAACCAAACCGATGCTTCTCCGGCATCTTGGGCAGTGTTATTGCCGTTCAGATCCCTGAGACGATAGACAGAATCAGTTGCCCCATCCCCTATATAGACATCACCTGAAGCGGATTGGGTCAGCTGAAATACACTGTTGGTTGGCGCCGCGATGCCGCTCTCGTTTGCGTCATCAAAATACACTCTGACTTCACCGTCGTCATTTGCATCGCCATCGCCATTGAGGTCGGCGGCGTAGAGCACTTGATCGGTGGTTTGATCGGAAAACAAAGCCTGAAAAGTCGCCGCGGATATAGGTGTTGCAAACGCGGTCGATGCAAACATTGCCGCAAGAGATATTCGTCCCATCAGAGAACCTCCGTTGAGTTGGGAATCTTTAATTTTCGGGATGCTGGCGCGTGCTCGCACCTGCGCATTAGAGCAGTCAAGCTGTCGCTGTCCAGCCCCCATTTACGCCATCGCTGGAGGCAAAACCCGTTGCAACGTGATCGACCTCTACTGACTGGGCCACTCCGCACGGCGTACCGCACAGGGTCGAAACATTGGCCGCTTGTGGTCTGCTGGAGCGGCCAGTTGTGCGGTTACGCTGCCACTTCTTCAAACAAACAAAAGCCCAAACCATCCATTCGTTGACAGCAGATCCGAAATGAGGCGGCGATGTTAAATCCCTGCGTCCTGCCGTCCGCTCAAATGCAGAAACTATGCGCTGAAATCGGCATCAAACCTCAAGCAACCGCCACTCTGATCAGCACCTTTGCCAGTCAAGCAAGTCACAGCCCATCGAATTTCTTGACTTTTTGGTAAAATTTTATTTGCCTAGGCAAATAAAATAAAGGAGATTGGCATGACGCAGAGACTATCTACACATTTCGCAGGGCTTGATTTCGTTAATCCATTTGTTCTGGCATCTGCGCCTCCGACAGAGAGCAAACGCAAGATCCTGAAAGCGTTTGAAGCGGGTTGGGGTGGCGTCGTGACCAAAACAATCGGTCTCCACCCTGTCGAGAATGTCGCGGGCCCCAAAACGATCTTCCAGCGCACAAGCGAGGCGAAACCCTATGTGTCGCGCTCCAAACGGCCTGATACGGTATCGCATTCATCGTGGAATTGGGAACTGATCTCGGATCAACCTCTGGATCTTTGGCTTCCTGATCTGGAGGAGGTCAAAACAACATATCCCGACCGCATGCTCATCGCTTCCATCATGGCTGGGGCTGGTGGCGAAAACGAGATGAACAATTGGCGCAAACTGGCCACCGCCTGCGTAAACGCTGGGTGCGATGCGCTCGAACTGAACCTCTCCTGCCCTCACATGGACCGAAAGGACATGGGGGCAAACATCGCCAATGATGAAGACATCATCCGCTCGATCCTTCATGCCGTCACCGGCGCTGTGAGCGTGCCGATTTGGGTCAAATTGACCCCGTCAAGCTCCGCGCTCGTCGACGGAGCAGCCGCCGCCTATGCGGCGGGTGCCTCATCCATTTCACTCTGCAATACATTTCCTTCACTGCCTCTTATGGACCCGGAAACGCTGAAATTTGAAGTAGAAGTGGACGGGTTGGTGACGTCAGGTGGTCTGGGCGGCCTGGCTATTTTGCATCAAGCCCTGCAGCGTGTGTCCGATATCTCGCGCGCATTCCCGGATAAATCCATTTCCGGCATTGGCGGAATTCGAGGATTTCGTGAGGCTTTCAATTTCATCGTGCATGGCGCAGGTAATCTGCAAGTCTGCACTGCAGCGATGGAAGAAAAAGGCAGTGGGGGCATCGGCGTCCGCCTAATCCAAGAACTGAAAGACGATCTGGACGACTATCTGCAGCGCAAGGGCTATGCGTCTATCGAAGAGTTCAGAGGAATCGCGCGGGAAAGAATTGTCCAGCATTCTGAAGTTCGCAGAAAAAGTGACGCCTATAATGGCGGCTACGCAAAATCCGCGTAAACCGACCAAGTTTCACGACGGGCTCTCTCACCAGATAAATGGCGGGCCTGGCGGTTCGCTTTGGGCTTGAAGCCGATTGACTAAACCTCCTGCGTTGCCGGGATGTGCGGCCCGATCCCGAACCGTTCTGGCGCTGATCCCCCGTGGGATTTACATATCCCCCCCGGGGGGATATAAGAGGGTATGAAACACGCCAGCCATGCAGATGTCGGAAATCGATTGAAGCGCAGTTCAGGCCATCTGCAAAAAGTCATCAAAATGCTTGAGGAAGAGCGGCCATGTGCTGAGCTTGCCCAGCAACTCCACGCGGTTGAGCGTGCGATCTCTGCAGCCAAAAAGACGCTTATTCAGGACCACATTGATCACTGCCTCAGCCAACCACCTGCCAATGCGCAAGAGCATGCATCAACCGTGGCGGATTTGCGCGAAATAACACGTTACCTGTAAAGAGGACACGATCATGAACCTGACTGACATGATCGCAAACGGCAGCGCGAACCCCGTCTTATTGTTTTGTTTCGCGCTCCTGCTGGGCGCGCTTCACGGATTGGAACCGGGGCATTCCAAAACCATGATGGCCGCTTACATTGTCGCAATTCAGGGCACTGTAAAACAAGCAGTGCTATTGGGCGTGTCAGCGGCGTTCAGCCATTCCATAATTGTCTGGGTACTCGCCATTGCCGCGCTGACATGGGGCAACGAGCTGATCGGCGAGCAAATGGAGCCGTACTTCATGATCGTTTCCGGCATCCTCGTGCTCGGAATTGCGGCATGGATGCTTTGGCAAGGCCTACGTTCAGGGCGTGAACATCACCACCATGATCATCATCACGAACATGTAGGCGGTCATTCGCATGACGGGCATGACCACACGCATCATCATGATCACTCACACGATCATGACGCGCTTGATGCACCGCATCTTGATGCTCATGCGCGCGCTCACGCGGCCGATATCAAGGCACGTTTGGCATCCGGCAAAATTGGAACCTGGCAGACCATTCTGTTCGGGCTTTCTGGAGGGCTGATCCCCTGCCCCGCCGCCATCACGGTTTTTATTTTGTGCCTGCACCTTGGAAAGTTTGCCCTTGGCATCACTCTGGTAAGTGCATTCTCCATCGGTCTTGCAGTGACGCTTGTCGGGATCGGCATGGTCGCGGCGGTCGGCTTAAAAGTCGTCTCCTCAAAAACATCGCGATTTGAACGGCTTCTGGATGCGGCCCCCTGGATTTCTGCAGCTTTGATTGCTGTGGTCGGCATCATCATTATCTGGTCTGGATACTCACATCTCGCACATCTCGGTCACGCGCACTGAAGGGTGCACATGTCTTAATGGTACTGCCGTCGACCCAAATCGCGAAGTAATGCAGAGTTCCGTTGAGGCATTGATAAAAGTTCCTGAAATTGGGTTTTATGCGCCAATCAATGTCGCAACAGTTTTTGGCCAGGGATCGGGAAAATTCTCCCCCTGCTTCCAGGCAGCGATCTCTGCCTCCGTGCAAAAACAGGTTTCCAGCTCAGCAACAAACGCATCAAGCTCCGCTTCATTGCCAATCACGGTCAACCGGCATCGACGGTCTCCATACTCTGGATGCGCTTCGGCGAGCTTCGCCTTCATCGCCTCTTTCTCCCAATCCGACAGATTCAGGCTGTCATCTTCAAGAGCACTGACTTTCCAATAGTTGACGATCTCAAGACCCACACTGCCTCCAGTCTGGTTCCACAGCAAAACCAAAGAGTCTCGTGTTGGCAGCCAGAAGAACCCTTTGCTTCGGTAAATGCCAATACTCAAGAATTGATTATAGACATCCCAAAGACGCTGCGGGTGAAATGGGCGCGGGTCGGTCACGACGCGGCTGCCAAGGGCATAGCTTTCAGGCTGAGCGATGGACGTGACGCTATTTTGTGCGTCCCACTCCGTCAGTTCGGCCCCCAGCGTCTCTACACGGGCGAAATCATATGCGGGCATTTCTAAAATAGTGTCGAGACGTAGATTTCCCCATTTCATCGCAACGATGTCGACATATGGGTTCAAGGGATGCACTGCAGCGCCCACTTGTCGCAAATCAGCCTCCGACACCTTGTCCGCTTTGCTCAGCAGGATACGACTTGCAAACATGATTTGTTCCGCCAGCAAGTTCTCGATCCCACGCCGACCAGCCTGCAAATTGGCACTGGCCTTCGGGTGAATTGCACGCCCCATATCATGATCTTGTCGCAGCACCACGCTATCCACGACTGACAAGAATCCGTGCGGCCGCACCGCTGGCGATTGACGCAGAACACTCAGGAGCGGCCATGGATGGGTGCTGCCTGAAGTCTCGATGATCAAATGCGTCACCTTTCCGTCGGACAATACATGTTCCAAAGCCTCGGAGAAATGCTGCAGCCCGTCCGCCGCGCTTATGCTCCCACCGGGGACCGAAGCAAAATGCGGGCTGTTGCGTGAAATCACCTCGCTTGTGTCCAAAACCGTGCCGTCCACATCAAGCGTGCTCATCTCATTGACAATCACGCCCAATGTGACACCCGGCAACTTGCGGGCCTGCACCAATAGGCTTTGCAGTAGGGTCGTTTTCCCAGCACCAAGAAAGCCATTGAGAAGGGTTGCTGGGATAGCCATTTTTACGTTTCCTCAAAGACTGCTCTGACGGAACGGTACTTCTTTCCATCTGGAGTGCGAAATCAACCTGGTCGGGCGTTGCAATCCCAAACTGGCTTCAAGATTGAAATTCAAAACGGGTCTCAATACAATCGGGTCTTAGGTCGCAATCGCCACTCACCCCATTTTATCTGCAGGAGCGTGTCGATGAACCGGATTGGATTTTCAGACCTCACAAGTGATGAAGCGCTTTCCGTCTGTATCTATCGTGAATGGTCCAAAGCGGAAGAAAGGCAGGATGATTTTGACGATGCCGTTGCAAGTACGTTCTTCGCGGACGCAGCGGGGGAGGCCTTGCCGAACATGATCGCAGTGTTTTCTGTGATTGCGGAAAGCGGCGGATGTCGAAATGATGCGCTTCTCTCGGATGAAGAAGAGCATCTGCTCGACGCTCTCTCAAAACCGTTTCCCTCGCTCTATCCAAGCAGCTCAGAAGCTCCGCGTTTTAGAATCAGGCCAGCATCGAACATTCCGCGATCCGGCAAAGATGCTCTGCGTCAGAAAATTGATGCAGCGCAGGCCCGGATTGCGCTCGGCATATGAGTAAACCTGGCGTAAGGATCACCTTAACTGCAACGGGAAACAATGTGTCGCAGACTCTCGACTTGCGGGATCAGACTCTACGGTATACAGCAGTATACAAACGCCACCCCGACACGTTGCTTCAACCTAGTTTCTGGTTGGACCTTTCGCAACAATGACACCTAATCGAGGCCGCCATGAGCCACTACACAGCTTATCTCGAAGAGATCGCAACCCGTAAATCCGAAGGGCTGAACCCTAAACCTATTGATGACGCCGCCCTGACGGCAGAGATCATCGAGCAGATTTGCGACACATCACACCCGCATCGCACGGATTCTTTGAAATTCTTCATCTATAATACACTGCCAGGCACCACGAGCGCTGCAGGGGTAAAAGCCGAATTTCTCAAGGAAATCATCATCGGCAAAAAGGATGTGGCGGAGATCACACCAACGTTCGCGTTTGAATTGCTGTCGCATATGAAGGGCGGCCCATCGGTAAAGGTCCTTCTGGACCTCGCATTGGAGGATGATGGTGATCATGCTGCAGAGGCCTGCGAAGTTCTTAAAACCCAGGTTTTCCTCTATGAAGCAGACACGGACCGTATCGCCAAAGCCCATGCCGCTGGAAACCCCGTCGCCAAAGAGCTTCTGGAAAGCTATTTGCAGGCCGAGTTTTTCACCAAGCTGCCCGAGGTCGACGAAGAAATAAAGGTTGTGACCTACATCGCGGCCGAAGGTGATATCTCCACCGACTTGTTGTCTCCCGGCAATCAGGCGCACTCCCGGGCCGACCGTGAATTACACGGCAAGTGCCTGATCTCAGAAGCTGCTCAGAAAGAAATTGAGGCACTGAAACTGCAGCACCCTGACAAACGGGTGATGCTGGTCGCTGAGAAAGGCACGATGGGTGTTGGGTCCTCGCGGATGTCCGGGGTGAACAACGTAGCGCTGTGGACCGGCAAACAGGCCTCCCCCTACGTACCGTTCGTCAACATCGCGCCTGTTGTCGCGGGTACTAATGGGATCTCTCCGATTTTTCTTACAACTGTTGGTGTGACCGGCGGGGTGGGTGTCGATCTCAAGAACTGGGTCAAAAAAGTCGATGGAGATGGCAAGCCGATCCTCAACAATGACGGAAACGCCGTATTGGAAGAACGCTATTCGGTTGCAACGGGGACCGTCCTGACGATCAACACGAAAGAGAAAAAGCTTTACTCTGCCGATGGTGATGAAGAACTCGTCGACATGGCGTCGTCTTTTACCCCACAAAAAGTAGAGTTCATGAAGGCAGGTGGCTCTTACGCCATTGTTTTTGGAAAGAAACTGCAGACCTTCGCTGCTGAAACTCTGGACGCGGAGGCGCCACTTGTCTTTGCACCGTCCAAAGAAATTACGCATGAAGGGCAAGGACTGACCGCCGTAGAGAAGATATTCAATGCGAATGCTCTGGGCGTAAAACCCGGCACCGTCTTGCACGCTGGTTCAGATGTGCGCGTTCGGGTCAACATCGTGGGCAGCCAGGACACCACGGGGCCGATGACCGCTCAGGAGCTTGAAGCAATGGCCGCCACTGTCCTGTCACCGAGCGTTGATGGCGCCTATCAGTCGGGCTGTCACACAGCCTCTGTCTGGGACGCTAAAGCGCAAGCCAATACACCCAAACTGATGCAATTCATGAATGATTTTGGGCTTGTCACCGGACGGGATCCCAAAGGCGTCTACCACTCTATGACAGACGTCATCCACAAAGTGCTGAACGACATCACAGTCGATGACTGGGCGATCATCATCGGTGGCGACAGCCATACACGCATGTCCAAAGGCGTGGCATTCGGAGCAGATTCCGGGACGGTAGCCTTAGCTCTGGCGACAGGAGAAGCGTCCATGCCGATCCCGGACTCGGTCAAGGTGACCTTCAAAGGTCAGATGGCCGACCACATGGATTTCCGCGACGTTGTGCACGCCACACAAGCGCAGATGCTGGATCAACATGGCGACAACGTGTTTCAGGGTCGCATCATCGAGGTGCATATCGGCACACTTCTTGCAGATCAGGCCTTCACCTTCACCGATTGGACGGCTGAAATGAAGGCCAAGGCATCGATCTGCATCTCGAATGACGACACTCTGATAAAGTCGCTGGAACTGGCGAAACACCGCATTCAGATCATGAAAAACAAAGGGATGGAGCATGAGAACGGCATGCTTCAACGATTGATCGATTTGGCAGACGCACGCATTTCTCAGATCCGATCCGGGGAAAAACCTGCCCTTCAACCCGACCCAAATGCCAAGTATTTCGCCGAAGTCGTTGTTGACCTCGACGCCATCAACGAGCCGATGATTGCCGATCCGGATGTAAACAATGCCGATGTATCGAAACGCTATACCCATGATACGATCCGTCCGATTTCCTTCTATCGCGCCGAGAAAAAGGTCGATCTGGGCTTCGTAGGATCTTGTATGGTGCATAAAGGGGATATCAAGATTGTCGCACAAATGTTGCGCAATCTTAAGGCGGCCCACGGCGAGGTTAGATTCAAGGCACCGCTCGTCGTCGCTGCCCCAACCTACAACATCATCGACGAACTGAAAGAGGAAGGAGATTGGGACATTCTGCAGGAATTCTGCGGGTTCGAATTTGACGATGGCGATCCGAAACAAGTCGCGCGAACAGAATACGAGAACATCCTCTACCTTGAACGTCCGGGCTGTAACCTGTGCATGGGCAATCAGGAAAAGGCCGCAAAAGGAGACACTGTGCTTGCGACCTCGACTCGCTTGTTTCAGGGTCGCGTTGTTGCGGATAGCGAGACGAAAAAGGGAGAGTCGCTTTTAGGCTCGACCCCGGTCGTCGTTCTATCCGCGATTTTGGGCCGCACACCGACACTTGAGGAATACAAGCAAGCGGTCGAAGGCATAGATCTGACCAAATTTGCGCCACCACTGAAAAAGCCTTTGGACAGCCTGTCCGTTCACTTCTGAGGTGAAGCTGGAAACAGTTCTGCTGTGGCTTGTCCGAGCCAGATCAAAGTAAGGACCAGATACACGCTGCCTCGCGCGCCGGATCACCCGCGCGAGTGATCCACCCGCACTGAAGTGGTCCTCCGCTATGTTTAGGAAAACGGAGGAAGACCATGGCCAACAAGCGACCAAAGCCCGAAGAGATTGTTATGAAGTTACGGCAGGTTGAGGTTCTGACGGGGCAAGGGATGCCGCGTCTGGATGCGATCCGTCAGATTGGTTTGACTGAACATACCTATTATCGCTGGAGTGCATGCGGATCAGGAAAGGCCCCTGTGGGGCGCTTTCCCGCCAAACAAGTACGGTGGAGTGGGCACGGATCAATTGAAGGAACTGAAGCGTCTTCAGAATTGGAGCCGGTCAAGCAAACGATCCGGGGGATCGTTTGTCAGGCGGAACAACGAGCGGTTGCGCAAGGCGGTGTCTAATCTGACGTTGGATAAACTGATCCTGGCGGAAGCAGCAAAGGGAAACTTCTGAGCCCCGCTCGCCGTCGCGCCTGCATTGATCATGTCTGTGCCGAGTTGAATGTCTCCGAGCGCCGCGCATGCCGGGTTTTGAGGCAACACCGATCCACGCAGCGGAGGGTGCCAGTTGGTCGCCCAGACGAAGATCGTTTAGTGGCCGACATGATCGAGCTGACCCGGGAATATGGCCGGTACGGCGATCGTGGGATCGCAGCGCTGCTGCGAGAGGCGGGTTGGCATGTGAACGACAAACGGGTCGAAAGACTTTGGCGGCGAGAGGGGCTGAAAGTGCCGATGAAACAACCAAAGAAGGGGCGGCTTTGGCTGAAAGATGGATCGTGCGTCAGGCTCCGACCCGAGTATCGCAACCATGTCTGGTCATATGACGTCGTGCATTGCCGGACAGATGACGGCAGAGCGTTTCGGACATTGAACATCATCGACGAATACAGCCGTGAATGCTTGGCGATCCGTGTGGATCGCAAGCTGAACTCGGGCAACGTCATCGACGCGCTGAGCGACCTGTTCATCCTGCGCAGAATCCCGTCTTTCATTCGGCCAGACAACGTCCTATGGGCGGAATGAATGGCTGATTTGGCATCAGGTCGTTGTCATGCTGAAGCGTTCCAGCACGTTTGAATGTGTGTCAGTTCGGCGTTTTGGTCAACAACATGTCTCTCCCATAACAAACACAGAGTATGCTTTTGCGGCTCTCACCGTCCTTAAGACGAGATCTTTGGGTCGTTGGGCAGAAGTCCTGAACATTATCTACGAGGTCGAATACTCGCCTCTACGGCCCTTACAGAGAAAGGTCCTTCTGCCGTCGATCATCCCTCTAAGAAGGGACGATAGGGTTCGCCGCATTTGATGATCCCATGTACTGTGCGGGCCATTTTGGCGGCGATTGCGGTATACGCCTTGCGACGTAAATGGGTAGTTTGCCGATCTTTGGCGATGTAACGCTCGAATTTATCACGGAAGCTATTGGTGCGCTGCATGATGGCGACCTGACCAGCCATCCAGAGTGTTCGTCGCAGTCGGGTGTTTCCATATTTGGACAGCTTGGTCTGGCCGCGGAATGTACCGGACTGGATGGTTGCAAGGTCCATGCCGCAGAACTTCAAGAATTGCCGGTGATGCTGAAAGCGGCGCAGATCGCCTGCCTCGGCCAGGATGGTCAGCGCATTGATCGACCCGATCCCCGGGATAGATGTCAGAAGCTGATAGTCGTTGTTGGTCTTGAGCAACTCCACGGCGCGGTCCTCGATCTCGTTGCGTTGAGCGATCAATCTACGTCCTTCGTTCAACACCAACCGAAACATTCTCGCGGCATCTGATTCCGGCGCAATGGGCAAACACACGGATGACTTGGCGGTCTGATAAATATCTGCAAGCAAACGTTCTTTCGAGACTTTGCGGCCGACAACCTCCCAGGCGTCAGCGATGAAGGTCTCTTGGCTCATGGCAGAAATAAAATGCGGTGAAGGATAGCGTTCGAGAAAGGCAAAGAACCAGTCACTGCGGGAGCTGCGGTGGAAGCGTTCTGCCTCAGGCCAATACAAGGGCAGACAATGGGTCAGAACCCGATGCCAAAGTTCGGTCTTCGAACGCGAGACAATGTCGTGCGTCTTGGATAGTTCTTGAAGGTTATTCGTGCCACAGAGCATGGGGTCATGGTAGAACTGCTCGTTCCCGATCTGCATCATGTGCAGGATGCACCTGCGCATCCTTTGGGTCGTTCTTGTCCCACTGTTGTTCAAGGCTTCCCGGGTTCGGGCCAAGGCCACTGAAGACACCAACTTCACCTCGAAACCGGCAGCCCCAAGTCGGTATGCCAGAGCGCGATGGTAGTTGCCCGTGGCTTCAAATGCCACGCGGACAGGACGGTCATAATCGGAAAGTGTGGCGATCAATCGGTTGAAGTCGTCGAGCTGGTTTAGAACCGTCAAACGGCGTCGTCGCTTTTTGCCCGGAACCGAAATCAAAACTTCATGGCGCGCCTTTGCGATGTCAATCGCAACCAAAACAGGTTCACTCTGAGCAATAATGGTATTGGTCATAGTCGGTCTCCCTTGCGGTGTGGTTTGTTGCAAAACCACTGTAGGGACCTGAAACCCGGCTATGATCACCTGCTGCGCTATTTGGGGGCTGCGCAGGCAATCATAGCCTCTAAATCAACGACATTCCGAAGGTGTTATGGCCCGGAGTTTATTGCTCAGGCCGTCCAGGGTTGGATCAAAGCGGTCGGTGCAAAGACTGAGTACATCGAGCCAGGCAGCCCTTGGGAGAACGGATACTGCGAAAGCTTCAACGCCCGGTTCAGGGACGAGGTCTTGAACGGCGACATCTTCTATAGCCTGCGTGAGGCGCAAATCCTGATCGAGCAATGGAGAAAACACTATAATATCAAACGACCACACAGCGCTCTGGGCTACCGCCCTCCGGCTCCGGAAACCATCGCCCAGATGGACCAAAGGCCGATCATGCACTAACAATCAATCTGGACCACTCAGGTGCGGCTGATCAACCACATCTTGTTACTAGCAACAGTACTTTTGATGCGATGCCGAACCGTACTCTTACCTTGCAACCAACCCTCCTCGATTTGATTTGTTAGACTTTAAGTGAGGGAACATCATTCATTGCACCACAAAAGTAGCATGCATTGCGCCAGCTGCATTGATAGCCTTTAAAATATCAATCATGTCCAACGGCGACACGCCAAGCGCATTCAAACCGGCGACCACTTCTGACAGCGACGCCCCGCCGTCAATCTCCGCAAGTGATGCCGGTCTTCCTTCGTCCAAGGTCGCCGCGGTACGCGGAACAACAATCGTTTCACCATCAGAGAACGGGCTCGGCTGCACGACGATCGGGGCTTCTTCAATCGTCAAGGTCAAGTTTCCTTGCGCAACTGCAACGCGTGAGATTCTGACGTCTTCGCCCATCACAATTGTGCCCGATCGCTGGTCAACAACCACCCTTGCCGCACGTTCGGGTTCTACTGAAAGCCTTTCTATGCGGCTGAGTACGTGGGCAGGAGATCGCAGTCCGGCCGCTTGCAAGTCAATTGAAACAGTCCCAGAATCCAACATCGTGGCTACACGAGGGCCAAGAGAACGGTTAATTGTTTGTTCGATCTTTTCCGCTGTAGTGAAGTCAGGATCCCTGAGCGCGAGCCGCATCTGGGTGAGCGATGAGAAGTCAAAGCTCACTTCCTGTTCCACTCGCGCTCCAGCAACCACTGTCCCGCCTGTCGGGACGCCGTGGACTATGCGGGCGGCATCGCCTTCGGCGCTCACCCCACCGGCCAAAACGTTCCCTTGAGCAACGGCATAAACCTCACCGTCTGCGCCGCTTAACGGTGTCATAATAAGCGTGCCTCCTAGCAGGCTTTTCGCATCGCCAATTGTAGACACGGTCACATCCAATCTGCCACCGACGCGTGCGAATGGCGGAAGCACAGATGTCACAAGTACAGCGGCAACATTTTTTGGGCGAAATTGTTCACCAGTCACATTGACGCCAAGCCGCTCAAGGATTGAAGACATCATTTCTTCGGTAAATGGCGAGTTTCTTAAGCCGTCACCTGTACCATTGAGACCGACGACCAATCCGTAACCCACCAGATCGTTGCCGCGTACTCCGTCAAAATTTACAAGGTCTTTTAGTCTGACAGAGTTCGCATGCGCAAAGCTGGAAAACGCAACGCTGAACGCGATAAAGACAATAACAAGTTGTCTCATCTCAAGAACCCCGTCAAACTTAAACGCGCGGTCTTAGACGTAGCAAGATAGAAGCTTTCCAATTGTAGCTGAACTTCCTCAAATCGCGATGCTGTCTCAAATAGATCCACCGACACCAAGTCACTTTTCATTTTTGACATCGCATTTTCTTGAGCGGAATTTTCAGCACGCGCGTCAGAGACCTGGGACTGTAAAAGACCCAACTCGGCGCGTATGCCTATCAATACGTTCTCACTTTGCATGACACCTTGGGCCGCCGTTGCAAGAAGCGTATCCCGTTCGTCGGGAAATCCAGACAGTGCTTCCCTCTCCATGAGGGCAAACACTGCCAGGTCCTTTAGGACATCGCGTATTTCTTCAGCTTCGGCGGTCAACTCGAATGTCAATTCGGTGGTGGGGCTTACACCAACGCCGTTAACAGGTGCGTCACCGCCTACATAACCGACAACGTCAAATCCGCCTGGCTGTGCGAACCAATCCTCAATACTCTGACTGAAGTCACTGGCAGTCATGTCACCAGCGGTTGCGGCTTCAAGCGCGGTAAGAATTGTCGTCGAGTCGTTTAGTGGTGCGGTTTGTGACGATGTCCCGGAAAACACAAAGGTCCCGCCAGCTCGCACTGACAGTGAAGATATGACAGCCTCAAATCGGTCTTCCGCACCAATCACGGCCCGATCAACAGCAACGGGGCCTGCACCGACATTGGCAAGCGCCGACGTACCGATGCCAGAAAGAACGTCGCTGATTGAACCCAGTGCAATTTCAGCGTGGTTCAGCTTTTGCTCAAGTGTTGTTTGAGCACCCTTGTAAGCGTCAATAGCCCTGAGGGAATGCTCCAATGCGTTGAGTTGTGAAGTATTGCCAGCAAGCTCCTTTGCGATGTCCGCTTTGCGCCCCGTCGACAGCTCCTGAGCGAGAATTTGAAATTTCCCTTTAAGAGCCGAGTTGTTCCTGCGCGCCAGAAGGCTTGAGGCAAGATCGCCTACACTGTTGATGGTCATTCTAGATCCTCAATAAAGATTGCATCATTTCATCGATGGTTTGGATAACCCTCGCGTTGGCTGCGTAATTCTGCTCGATGCTCAACAGCTTTTGCATCTCTTGATCTGTATCAACACCAAAGGCACGTTCCGCGTCACCGAATGCCGCGACTTGGGACGTAGCGAAGGTTAGCCGATTTTCTGCCTGAAAAAGAGCAGAACCAACTCCAGACTGGTACTCGCTCGCCAAATTTGAGAACGGCAAACGCGTTGCTCCACTTTGGTTTTGCGACAAAGCCTCATGCATTGCGTTGATGATGCCTGTTTCGCCAACAGGTCCTTGCACGGCAGCACCCACCCCATCTCTTAACCGCCAGATTTCTCCGCCAGCTCTGGGATCAACGGCAGCGTTTAAGGACAACCTTGCTGACAAACCAACCTCATCCAATGGGTCGAAAACCGCGCCATTATCTGTGAACAACCCGGGGCCGCCACCGATTGTGGGATCGACTGTCGGCGCGTTTGTCCTTTCAATAAGATCTCTGGCAAGTGCATCAAGCGAGGCTTGTGCATTCACAGCTGCTTCGTCACGCAATGCGAAAGTTGCGGCCAAGCCGCCACCAGATATCGCAGACAAGGCTGATCCGGCAAGCGTTGCTGAACCAGAGATTGATAGCCCTGATAATCCACCTGATTGAATGGTCATCTCGGGGACAAGGGTTGATGTCGGGGAAAAATCGAATTGTGCAGCTTTCTCCTCAACCAAAATCGTACCGTTAGATGTCATCAAAGCGATCCGGCCGTGTTCTCGCGGTATCTCCTGTATTGGGATCATTTCGCTGATTTGATCGACGAGTTGTTGGCGCTGATCAAACAATGCTGTTGTATCGAACCCGGAAACGCTTTGCGTTCGGATCTGATTGTTTAGATCAGCAACTATGCTTAAAGCGTCGTTGATTTGGCTGACTTGATTGGCAATCGATTGATCGGCGGACTGTCGGGCGTCTTGGATCACTTTCGCTGCGGAGTTAAACGCACTCGTCAAATCTCGTGCAGCATTGACCGCTGTCGATAGCTGCGTCGTACTTTCCGGTGTTGCCGCCGAAGAAATCAACGCAGCTTCGAACCCTGCGATGCGCCCTGTCAAGGAATTAGGATCTTCAGATGAACCGAGAACAGCATTCAGTTGCGCGTAAAATGTTGCCTCTTTCTCAGCGGCACCAGAGGCGGCTTCCGATAGGCGCCGTTCGTTGATAGCAACTTGATTAACTACCCGTTCCACACCGGTCACGCGCACCCCTGCGCCGCCACCACCCAGAACGGCAGCGCCCAAGTTGACTTCGCGACGGCCATAGCCTTCTGTCAGGGCATTGGCGACGTTTGACGACACCACTTGCGCCGTCCGCGTCGCAGCAGCTAATCCCGAATTCGCATTCGCGAGTGCACTGGTTAAACTCATATCAAAACCCTACTTTCCTAGCCTGATTAGCGCTTGATGTTGGTCGTTTCCTGCAGCATTTCATCAACCGTCTGGATGACTTTGGCATTTGACGAATAGGCGCGCTGCGTTTGAATCAGTTGCGTCAGTTCGCCCGCAACATCGGTGGTTGATTCTTCCAACGCAAAGCCAATGATATCGCCGGTCGGACCGTCACCTGCATCCCACAAGAAGAATGAACCTGAATCGCGTGTTGTCTGATAGGTTTGATCATCCATCGCTTGCAATCCATTCGGGTTTGGCAAATCCACGAGTGGGATTTGATAAACCGTCCGCGTGATACCGATGTCAAAAGTGGCCTGCACAAATCCATTCTGATCAACGTCAACCGAGGTCATGTTTCCAATCGGTGAACCGTCTTTGGTAATTTGTGTCGGCGCAAAACTGTCAGAAAGCTGGGTCAAGCCCGTGCCTTCATTCAAACCACCAATCGTAATTTCAATGGGTCCACCCGCGACCTGCACTTCGAACGATCCCGTTGCGGGAACATATGGTCCGCCACTTACCGTGCCGACGGCATCAAGTGTCCCCCCGGTCCCCCTATCCGCGTCGAAATCCAGTGTGTATTCACCAATTGTTGCGCCGCCCTGCGCAGAATCAGCCAGAACCATTGTCCAACGATTCGGCATACCTGCCGGAGGCACGTCAGGGGTGAAGGTCACATTGACGCTCTGGGATGTGCCAAGGTTGTCATAGTACTCCACCGACAACTCGATCGGATCGCCGCTTGCACCAACTTCGGTTTCAGTCGCTGGTAGATTGACGCCCAAATTCATTTGCGTTGTCGGATCGCCCGCAAACTGGTTCACGTTGATCTGAACCGGTTCTAGCCCGTCAGCCGTATCGCGCGGAAATGTCGGAACAGTCCCGTCGGCAGCAGCAGGCCAACCCAACAAAACCATGCCGGTTTCAGTTGTCAGATATCCCTGCGAATCTGTCCGGAATGAGCCGGTCGTCGCCAGACGGAACGGAAAGTCACCATCATCTTCACCGCTAATGGCGGCGGTTGTTGTAACGGGGAGGAAACCGCGTCCGCGCACGGCGAGGTCTGTAGAGTTACCTGTCGTGACGAGAGAACCGGCCTGATCAATCAGTTTTTGGGACGTTACGCGGACCCCACCGGCAGAATAGGTGCCGGTGCCATCGGAAATCACCATGGAATGAAAGCTCGTCTCTGCACGCTTGTAGCCGTACGTACTCGAATTTGCGATGTTATCCGAAATAGTCGAGAGGCGGTTCGCGTTGGCTGCTAATCCGGCGACGCCAGCGTTCAAAGAAGAAGAAATCGTCATACATGCACCTTTCTGAGGCATTACCGTGTTTCGCCCGACTATCCGGGCGTATTCTTAAATCTCGCCTAACAGATAAAATTCGACCTATCTTTCTAGTCGAAGCCTTTGCGCAACAGCGTCACTTCAAGGCGA
Source organism: Pseudomonadota bacterium (assembly GCA_039195745.1). Classification (GTDB taxonomy): domain Bacteria; phylum Pseudomonadota; class Alphaproteobacteria; order Rhodobacterales; family Rhodobacteraceae; genus Litoreibacter. The sequence continues at coordinate 222,026 of JBCCVD010000001.1, forward strand.
TTGTTGCGTGCAGACATAGGGTCTTCCAAAAGCGGACGCTGCTGGCCATGACCCGTCACCCGAGAGACGCGTTCCTGATCAAAGCCCAACCCTTCCATCAGATTGCGGGTCGATTGCGCACGATCTGTCGTAAGCAGCCATGACGGATTATCGAGTTGAAGCGGGCTAAATGCCTGACTGTGGGCTGAGATGGACACGTTGTTGGTCACGAGATCGAATGCATCATTCAGAATCTCAGCAATCGCGTTCATGATCGGTGTCGGCTCTGCTGTCCCGGGCTCGAACAGTGGCGCACCCTCTAGATCAAAAATCTCCACGACCAACCCCTCATCCGTCAGCCGGGTGGTAATGTGCTTCTTGGCCATCTCCTGAACCAGGCTTTCGCCGCCGCGCCCGATAATTCCGGTTTCGACGGCTTCGAGCTCGCTGATCTCACGAGAGCTACTTGATTCTTCCAGCCCGTCCGTGCCTTGCTCGGTCAGACCTGTCGGGGTTTCTTCCGCGACGCCGCCAGTCCCGCTTTGCGCCAGCACTTCTTCCGACATCAGGCTATCGCCAGAAAACGCGCCTGTTCCACCGCCCGAAACGCGCGCAATGGCAATTGTCGGGCTGAAATAATCCGCCAGCCCTTTGCGCTGCTTCTCCGTCGTCGCGTTCAGCAGCCACATCAACATGAAAAAAGCCATCATGGCCGTCACAAAGTCGGCATATGCTACCTTCCACGCACCGCCATGGTGTCCGTCCCCGCCGGAGACTTTTTTCCGCTTGATGATAATTGGGCGTTCAGCATCATCTGACATGAATGGGACCTCTGGTTGCGATGTCCAGATAGTCCACGGGCGATGAAGCCAATCTTAACAATTAAAGATTTAATGACTTATGCCTTGTTCAAAAGAAGACAGGTTTCGCTGTTCAAGACACCTTTGATCTCTCGTATTTCACGCAGAACACGATCAAATTCAGGCAATGAGACTGTTTGCAGTTGGGCCACCAAATCCCAAGCGCCGTTTGTCGAATAAAGTTCGGAAATTTCCGGCATACGGCGCAGCTTCGAAATGACAGCGCGCGACATGGCCCCCTCCAACTGTACCAGCATCACGGCGCGGACCATATCGGGTTGCACTTCGGAGCTCACGTCAATTGTAAACCGGCGAATTATGCCTTCCTGCTGCAGGCGTTCAACGCGAGACTTGACGGTGGCGCGCACGACGTTCAGCCGAGCAGCCAAGGTGGTGGTCGTGGCCCGTCCATCGAGGGTCAGTTCATCCAGCAATTGCCGATCCAGCTTATCGAGACGCTCCACGCAACCCTCCCTTATCAAAATGCAAACTCTCTTTATCATTTTGCACAATTAACATGTCAAATAAATCGAAATTGTCGATTTAGAGTTTCTCATCTTGGTCATAGGGTGCGCGCCAACCAAGGAGTGAAATTATGAAGACGCGATCCTGTGCTTTGCTTGGCGCACCCGTACAATCCGGAGCAAGCCAGGCAGGATGTTTAATGGGACCAGACGCCTACCGAACCGCCGGCCTTGCCACTACGCTGAGCGCGCTTGGACACCAAGTTTCAGATTTGGGAAATGTCGCGCCAAAGCCCGTGCCGGAAACGACGCATCCAAATGCCAATGTGCATGACCTCTCCGAAACGATCGGATGGGGTGCGGCACTTAATTCAGCCGCATACGAGGCTGCATGTGCAGTCGATGTCCCGATCTTTCTGGGAGGTGATCACAGCTTGTCGATCGGAACCGTACCGGGGGTGGCAGAACATGCAGCGGAACAAGGCAAAGAGCAGTTCGTGCTCTGGCTGGACGCACATCCTGACATCCATAACCTGCACACGACCGACAGCGGGAACCTGCATGGCACGCCTGTCTCTTACTTCACCGGTCAGCACGGATTTGAGGGCGTATATCCGGAGCTGAATGTCGCTGTACCGCCGCAGAATGTGTGCATGCTTGGTATCAGGTCGGTGGACCCTGCAGAACGGATCGCAATCGCGGAAAGCGGGGTTGATGTGCATGACATGCGGGCGATTGACGAATACGGGATTGCCGCCCCTTTGCGCGCATTTTTGGCGCGTGTCCGCGACACCGGCGGGGCACTGCATGTCAGCCTCGACGTGGACTTTCTGGACCCGGACATCGCGCCAGCCGTTGGCACGACCGTCCCAGGGGGCGCCACATTTCGGGAGGCTCATCTGGTCATGGAGATGCTGTGTGACAGCGGCCTCGTCACATCACTGGACATGGTTGAGCTGAACCCATTTCTGGATGAACGCGGGCGCACAGCACAGCTGATGGTTGATCTCTGCGCAAGCCTGATGGGCCGTACTGTTCTGGATCGCAAAACGCGGAGGCACTGATGAAACCTTCTCCTTCGAAACTCGCAATGGTTCCCTTTGTCAGCGTCGACGACATGATGAAAATCGTGAATCAGATCGGCCCAGCACAAGTGATTGCCGATATCGCAACCTATATCGAAGCGGACTTCTTGCGGTGGGAGCAGTTCGACAAAACTCCACGCGTTGCAGCCCATTCCGAAGAAGGCGTCATAGAGCTAATGCCAACTTCGGATGGAGAAACCTATGGTTTCAAATACGTCAACGGCCATCCGGCGAACATGGCGCGTGGGTTTCAGACCGTCACGGCTTTTGGGGTGCTTGCACGGGTAGATAATGGCTATCCGGTCTTGCTTTCAGAAATGACCGTGTTGACCGCGTTACGCACAGCAGCAACATCCGCAGTGGCCGCCAAATACCTCGCGCCAAAAGGGTCCAGAACGATGGCGATGATCGGTAATGGCGCGCAATGCGAGTTTCAGGCGCTCGCCTTTCAGAAGGTGATCGGCATAGAGACTGTGCGCCTTTATGACATTGATGCCGGGGCCACGAAGAAGGCCGCGCGCAATCTGGCTGATACCGGGTTGAACATCGTCACATGCGGATCCGCTCAAGAGGCTGTGACGGGCGCAGAGATCATCACGACCTGCACGGCAGATAAGCAATTTGCGACAATCCTCACGGACAACATGGTTGGTGCTGGGCAGCATATCAACGCGATTGGTGGGGATTGCCCGGGCAAGACGGAATTGCATCGCGACATCCTTCTACGGTCAGATATTTTCGTGGAATACCCGCCACAGACACGGATCGAAGGCGAAATTCAGCAGTTGGACCCGGATCATGAGATAACCGAGCTCTGGAAAGTCATCGCGGGCAAGCAGCTTGGCAGGAGCTCCAGCTCGCAAATCACCCTCTTCGACAGCGTTGGCTTCGCGACGGAAGACTTCTCTGCTCTGCGTTACATCCATGATCGATTGGCAGAGACGGGCCATTTCGTGATGCTGGACATGTTGGCTGATCCAGACGATCCGCGCGATCTTTTCGGCATGCTGAGCCGCGCAGGCTAACGTTGCTCCATCGAACTGACCCAACTGCGCAGAAATGTCTCCCGGCGCATCGTATCTAGGAACACAAGCAAACCCGGGCCAAGCCGGATCGGACGGCGCTCTGGCGCCTCATCAGGACGTAGCGCTTCGACCGCAGGCAGCCCAGTCTGCGTGACAAGATCCGGGCGCGCACTTAGACCGGCAAGAAAATCAATCAGCATCCCGCTCTCCGCCACCGACTGGGCACCAACCGGGATCAGGGCCGTACGCAGCATGACAGAGACGTAGTCATCCATTTCGATGATCGCGATCCCCGGTGTGTCTTTTAAACGCGACTGCGCGTAGCTGCCCAGCGCATTATAGGCAATGGCCAGCGTGCCGTCAGCGACATCGTCGATCATCTGGCTGGTACAGCAATAGAGCCTTGCATTCAGCCGCCCCATCACTTCTGTCAACTGCCAGAAACTTTCAGTGTTGCGCGAATCCTGCGTGGCAAACAGGTATCCGGCACCAGAGACCCGCACGTCATAGGTTCCGACCCTTCCGTCAAACAGATCAGCACGGGTGCGCAAAAGCTCGATGAGTTCGGCGCGCGTTGTAGGCTTTGAAATGCCCGCAAACGCTTCCTGCGAGACAACCAATACCGTCGGCTCCTGAGTGAAGGCAAAAACTTGATCATGCCATGTCGCCCAAGGGGGCAAGGATTCCGTCGCATCAGATCTGTAGCTCAGTGCAAATCCATCATTGGCCAGCTTGATCTGCAAATCCATCGCGGAGGATATCGCAAGATCATACTGCGCACCTTCTTCATACAATGCGCGCATGACTTCAGCGCTGCTGGCCACGTCATACTGGATTGATATCGCTGGATGACTGTCCCTGAAAGCGAGCAGGATCGGCTCGAACACATCAACATCTGCCGTGGACAAAATGCGCAACGTCGCCTCCCCGCTCGGCGCAGGATAGCGTCGGCTTTCTTCAAGTTCGAAGCAAAGAGCCCCGGTGGCCATAAAAATCAGACCAACGGCAAAACCAAAGTGACGCATGCGCCGGGCCCTCCCTTGTTTGGGCTGATCTCCAAACCACCGCCATGGGCGCGGGCCACATCATCGGCAATGGTCAGGCCCAGACCAGAGCCCACGACATCCCCCACGTTTGAGCCACGCGAAAAGCGCTGCGTCAGCTTCTCAAGATCGGCTTCGGCAAACCCCCTGCCCTGATCTGTAAACGCCATCCGGCAAGTGCCATTGGCGCCGAGGCGCACGTCAATATCCGTATCTGCGGGCGAATACTTGATCGCGTTATCTAGCACATTGCGCACTGCGTTTTGCAGCAAGATCGCGTCGCCTTGCACATGCACAGTCGCTTCGGGCAAGTGCATTATAATCCCAATGTCTTTCAGCTCTGCAGTCGGGGACAATCGGTCAACAACATCGCGTAGCAATTCTGCGGCATCAAGCGTTTCCGTCTCCAACTGATCCGAGCGCAAAGTGACCATCGCGTGATCAAGAAGCTGACCGGCAGAACGAGAGCTTTCATCCACTGCGCGGATCATCTCTCGCAAAGCTTTCTTATTGGCCGGACGTTCCATCTGCCGGTGAATGACCTCCGCTTGGGTTCGCACGGTTGCCAGCGGTGTGCGCACCCGGTGCGCCGCCTCGGTGATCAGGTCTTCCGAACGCGTCAGCGCAGAGCGCAAGCGGCCCATGAAACCGTTCAACCCGCCAACAAGCGGTGCCAGTTCAGCTGGCGCTGCGGCTGTCACGGGGCGCAAATCATTCGGGCCTCGACGCGCGACAGAGGCCGCCAGGTGATCAAGCGGTGACATTGCATTTTGCGCTGCAAGAAAGCTGAGCGCTGTCGCAACCATAAAAAAGCCGACCCCGATGGCAACTGCTGTCGACGTGATCCGGGAAGAGATTGCCGCCAAACCAAGCCGGGTTTGTCCCACAACAACCTGAACTGACGCTGCACGATCCCCGGCGCTCAGAGTGCGCGTAACCAGAACGGAGCGCAGGTTTTCGCCGCGATAGAGATAGGTCTCGAACTGTGGGTTAGGCACTGCATTGCGCGGATCAGGCAAGGGCAAATCATCGTAGCCCGTCACCGTTGCCCCATTGACCAACACCCGGTAGAAAACGCGGTCTTCTGAAATCGTACTGAGCATGGAGATCGCGGAGTAAGGCAATTCCAGCCGCACCTCACCGCCGTCAGAATAGACCGCATCCGCAATTGATGTGGCAGAGGCTGCAAGAATGTTATCCTGTGTATCAGTTGCGGCCTGCTCTGCGACAACCCGCACAGTCAGGAAGAAAGCCACCGACAGGAAGGCCGCGATCGCTGCCAGCTGGATCACCAACCGCCTTCGGATAGAGCCTGTCGGGTTACGCAACCTCATCCGCTCAGAACCATGCGGTAGCCAAGCCCGCGCACTGTTTCGATGCTGGCTTGCGAGGGTTCGAGCTTACGCCTCAAACGTCCGACATAGACCTCAATCGCGTTCTCAGAGACATCATCACTGAATGAAAACAAACGATCCATGAGATGGCTTTTTGAAAAGATCTGTCCGGGTGAGGCGAAGAACACTTCGAGCAGCCGCATCTCCCGATTGCGCAATTGTTCCGGCATGCCAGCGACAATCAAGGCGCCAGTTGTCGAATCAAACACGACATCGCCATAGGTTTTTGCGTTGTCCGCAGCCCCACCAAGTCGCCGCATGACGGCTCTGACACGGGCCTGAAGCTCGGAGAAATCGAAGGGTTTGGTGATGTAATCATCCGCGCCAAGATCAAGCAGACCAACCCTGTCAGAGACCTCGGATCTTGCGGTTAACACAATCACAGGGGTCGGGTTATGTGCCGATCTATGAGCGCGTAGAAACTCACGTCCATCCCCATCCGGCAACATAATATCGAGTAAAATCATATCATAAGACACCGTGCGGCTGCTCAGGTCTGCGTCTGCCAAACTCTCCGCGTGATCGACTACGTGACCCTCCAGCGCAAAGCGATCACAGAGCGCCTTGGCAAGTTTCAAATTGTCTTCGACAAGCAGGAAACGCATCTTTCCAGCTCTCCCCCAAAAGCGTGACAGGTTGGTGTCAGGTTGTTAGCCTTTCCTCGTCACATGCGCGGATAAAACCGTGCCTGTCAAATGGGAGGAACCAATGACAAGAACGCTTTTGAAAGCGCTCATGACGAGCGCTGTTGTTGCCGTGTCGGCGACTGGTGTCACAACCGGCGCGGCTTCTGCGGCCGAATGTATCGCACCGGCCAATCCGGGCGGCGGTTGGGATTTCACATGCCGCCAAATCGGTAAAATCATGTTCGACATCGGCGCAGTTGATAAACCAGTGCAGGTCACCAATATGCCGGGTGCCGGTGGCGGGTTGGCATATAACACTGTTGTATCTGAGCGTGGCGATGACGCTGATCTGATCGTCGCTGCTTCATCCGCAACGACGACCCGTCTTGCTCAAAACGCTTATGCAGGCATGACTGCTGATCAAGTGCGCTTCGTGGGCGCGATTGGTGCAGATCCCGGCGTGATCGTCGTAGCCGCGGACAGCCCGCATCAGAACCTTGGCGATTTGGTTGAAGCGATCAAAGCCGATCCAGGGTCTGTTGCTTTCGCTGGTGGCTCCGCTGTCGGTGGATTTGACCACTTGAAACCATTGATGATCCTGAAAGAAGGTGGCTTCACCGATATCACCAAGGTGAAATACATCGGTGTGGACGGCGGTGCTGATGCGATCACGCAGACAGTTGGTGGCTTCACGCAAGCCATGACCGGTGACATGTCCGAAGTCGTGTCCTTCCTCGCAAATGGCGACATCCGCGTGATTGCCGTACTGACAGACGAGCGGGTTCCGGGCTTCGATGATATCCCAACCGCAAAAGAGCAGGGCTATGATGTGGTCGCTGTGAACTGGCGTGGGCTCTATGTACCGAAGGGCATCTCAGACGAGAAGTTCGACGAGTGGGCCGGCAAGCTGCAGCAAGTCGCGGACAGCGCTGAGTGGGCACAGGCCATGAAAGACAACGGTCTGGCGCCATTCACCAAAGTTGGCGGCGACTTCCAGTCTTACGTTGACGGGCTAGTTGCTGACATTAACGCAATGTCCAAAGAGCTGGGAGTTCTCCAGTAATGGCATCTGACCGGATTTTCGGTCTGGTCATGCTCATCACGGCGGTCGCGTATATCGCGGCCGCCACGCAAATCCAGACAAACTTCTTCTCGGGTGAATTTCTGCCCAAGCTTTTCCCGCTGATGATCGGCGGTGTTGCGGCCCTCTGTTCTCTTTCGATCATGTTCAAACCGGACCCGGACCCGGACTGGCCTGCCGCGCGCACGTGGGGTGCGATGGCGGTCGCTGTTGCGGTGCTGGCAGTCTATGCCGTGATGCTGACGCCGCTTGGCTTCATTTTTCCAACCATGATCGCAGCGGGGGTTTTGAGCTACCAGATCTCTCCCCGTGTCGGACCAGCTGTCCTGTCTGGTATCGGCCTATCACTGGGCTTGTTCGTGCTCTTCAAATACGCACTCGGCCTTGGGAACATCGTGGCGTACCGCATCCCAACGGCTGCCAAGCTTTGGGACGCGTTCGCAATCCTCATTCCGTTCGTCGGAGGCCACTGAGATGGATATTTTTGCAAATCTCGCGCTTGGATTTTCGGTCGCACTGTCGCCCTATACGCTGTTTCTGGCAGTCTGTGGCTGCTTTCTGGGAACCATCATCGGCGCGCTTCCGGGGCTTGGCCCGTCGAACGGTGTCGCGATCCTGATCCCCATCACCTTCACACTCGGCCTCGATGCGACCTCTGCACTGGTGCTGATGACCGCCGTCTATTACGGCGCGATGTATGGCGGGCGGATCAGCTCGATCCTGCTCAACATCCCCGGCGATGAGCCCGCCTTGATGACCACGCTTGACGGCTACCCAATGGCAAAAGCGGGCCGCGCGGGAGACGCGTTGGTTTTGTCCGGCGTGGCCTCATTTGTCGGCGCATTGCTCGCCACGATCGGGCTGATGCTGTTGGCCCCGACACTCGCAAGGGTGGCATTCTACTTCGGGCCGGCTGAGTACTTTGCCCTCTACTTGCTGGCCTTTTGCACCCTTGGTGGTATGGCCTCAAACAACCAGGCCAAAGCGGCACTGGCCGCGTGTATCGGCCTTGGCATCGCGATGATCGGCGTTGACAGTTCCTCAGGCCTGCCACGCTTAACTGGTGGCAACCTACATTTGTTCGACGGAATTGATTTCCTCGTCGCAATTGTCGGGCTCTTCGCGATTGCAGAAGTGTTCTTCTTCATTGAAAGCCACGGCAAAGGCTCCTCCATCGGTGTGAAGCTGGAAAAGGTGACCATCCCTTGGAAAGACATCATGGCGACGAAATGGACCATGCTGCGCGCCTCTGGCGTCGGGTTCATCGCGGGTATCTTGCCCGGCGCCGGGGCGTCATTAGGGTCTTTTCTCGCCTATATGACGGAAAAGTCCGTGGCCGGACCGAAAGGCGGATTCGGCACCGGTGCGGCGAAAGGCATCGCGGCACCGGAAGCTGGCAACAACTCAGCGGCCGGCGGAGCACTTGTGCCGATGCTGACCCTTGGCGTGCCTGGGTCCGGGACGACTGCCGTGCTGCTGGCATTGTTGATGACACTCAACATCACGCCAGGACCGACATTGTTCACAGAGCGGGCCGATGTTGTCTGGGGCCTGATTGCTTCACTTCTGATCGCCAACATCGTGTTGCTGCTGATGAACGTGCCGATGGTGAAGATATTCGTCAAGATCCTGTCAGTTCCCGCTTGGGTCCTGTTACCCGGCGTGACAATGATTTCCTTTGTGGGCATCTACTCCCTTTCCGGTAGCTATTTCGATCTGCTCTTAATGATTGGCTTTGGGGTTTTGGGGTACTTCCTGCGTAAGCTCGACGTGCCAACTGTTCCTGTCATTCTGGGCATCTTGCTGGGCGGCAATATGGAAGACGCGTTGCGGCGGGCCATGACGCTCTCGGACGGCGATGTGATGTATCTGTTCTCCAGCCCTATCGCGATTGGATTCTGGATTGCAGCCATTGCTGGCTTCGTCGCGCCGATGTTCTTGCGGGGTCTGCTGAAAAAGCCGGAAGGGCATAAAGACTGATGGTAAAAGTTCTCGTTCCCTCGGGGGCATTGGGCCTGAACTACGACAAAAAAGCATTGCAGCGAGGTATCTTAGCAAAGCCTGACATCATCGCCATCGATGGAGGGTCCACAGATAGTGGGCCCTCTTACCTTGGAAGGGGTGTGTCGAAATACGCGCGGTCTTCGACGAAGATCGAGTGGGCCGGGTTGATGGAAGCGCGAGCCGAGGCGAATTGCCCGCTGGTCATTGGAACGGCCGGAACCTGTGGAACGGATAGTGCTGTGGATTGGATGCTGGATATCACGCGTGAAATCGCAGCAGAGCAAGGCCGGCCCGTAAAAATAGCGGTGCTCCGCAGCTCTCAAGACCCGGATTTCATTGCGCAATCATATCATGACGCAAGGGTGATGCCACTGGCCAATGCGCCAGAAATTGATGCCGACACGATTCATGACTGCACCAATATCGTAGCGCTTGCAGGGGTCGAGCAGATCACAAAAGCGCTGGAAACCGGTGCTGATATCGTCATTGCCGGCCGCACGACGGATACGGCGATCATCGCGGCTTTGCCGATCAATCAGGAGCTTAACGCAGGTGCCGCCTGGCATGGCGCAAAGATTGGAGAATGCGGGGCGCTTTGCGCCACCAATCCGCAATCGGGCGTCATCCTGATTGATTTCGATGCGGATGGCTTCACAGTTACGCCCCTTGCTGACGGCGCAAAGGCCACGCCGCATACAGTGTCTGCGCATATGCTTTATGAGAATTCCGACCCGTTTATCCTCTATGAACCTGGCGGGCATCTGGATGTAACTGGGAGCAAATACGCAGCGTTAGACGAAACGTCAGTCCGTGTGACGGGATCGAAATGGGTGCCGTCTGAACGCTACACAGTCAAGCTGGAAGGCGCGCGGGTGTCGGGCTACCAAACCGTTGTCATGGCTCTGCTCAGAGACGCACATTATGTCACCCATGCGCAGCAATGGGCTGATGACATCATTGCCAAATGTAGCGAGAAGGCGCGTGATCGACTTGGTCTAACTGATGCAGGTTTCTCTATACAAATCAGACTGATAGGTCAGAATGCGAGCTTTGGGGAGCTTGAGACAAACGCCGCTGAGCCGAAGGAAATCGGGGCGATTGGGATCGTCACCGCAAAGACAGAAGCCTTGTCATCGGAGATTGGAAAGCTGTTAAATCCCTATCTGTTGCACCATCCTTTGACTGTCGAAGAAGAGGTTCCGACCTTTGCATTTCTGTTCTCCCCGGCAGAAATGCCGCGTGGTGCGACATATGAATTTGTTTTGAATCATACGCTTACGTTGGATGATCCGATGGATGCATTCCAATTAGAGGTGCATAAGATTGGCTAAGTTGAAAGATCACGTTCAAAAAGTGCGGAGCAAGAATGCGGGGCCCTTCTGGCTGACGATTGATATCTGCTGTGGATCGCCAGATGCCTATGAATTCATTGTAGAAAAACTGGAGACAGCGCGGGTCGCGCAGGTATTCGATACTTCAGCCCAGAACTTGAAGCGGTTCGATATCAGCGATTTGAATGTAGTTAAATTTAGCTTGCCACGCCCCGAGGTTCAGGGATCAGTCCTGGACCGTGATATGCATGGTGCATCCTGGGCAGCGCTCTTGTCAGAAATCGAGATCTGACGAATTGTCCTAATCAGTAAGGGAACCATCGGCCCGAGACACAACAATTTACAAGTTCCGAATGTCGTTGATCTCTCCACACTTAACGGCGTCTTCATCCTGCATGGAACGGACCAATTCGCGGGAGGATGTCACTGTCAAAGGTGAATTCCGTCCATCGTCACAGCGTCGATACGTGTCGAGAGTTCATCAAGGCTCATGCAGGTTCGCGTTCCGAAGGTGCTTCCTTCGCGCCGGTCATGAAGGCCACTGCGTCGGACATTGTGTAGTCCTTCGGATTGATGACGCACAGGCGTCGGCCGAGCCTGTGGAGATGAATGCGATCTGCGACCTCGAACACATGGGGCATGTTATGGCTGATCAGAATGATCGGGATACCCCGTGATTTGACGTCTTGGATCAGCCGTGCCCGTTGTCAGGGCTTTTGGAACCAAATGCGGCCTGAACTACACGAGAGTTTGGCTCATCTAGTTGGTTTGGTTAGTCGTCGCGGAACACGCTGATGTAGAACCACAACCAGGCCAATACCTTGATGTCGGTGAAGTCTGCTTGCCAAAGCCCATTGATCCCAGTTTTCTTGTCTTTAAACTCACTGATCACCTTGCGCACGATGAAGGCAGGGCTGATGATCAGATGATGGGTCTTCAATGTCCAGGCTACCGTGGATTCCGAGACGAAAGAAGCTCTTTGATAAGTGAACTTCACCGCATGCTCGCGCGGCGACAGTACCGCCTCCTGCAAGGCGAAGTCGACAACCTTGTGTTTCAGCTAGTCGGGCACACGGTTCCATACGTGCTTTCGCTTGGGAGATTGATCCTACAAGCCAGCTTCGCCAAGCTGTAGAAAGCGGTGGTACGCCATTGGCCAGCTGGTGAATGAATGCATTCACCGCGAGGAGGAGTTAGAACGTGGTGCGCGGAATGCCGTGCTCGACAAGCGTCCGGCATGTCGATGGTTGACCTTCCTCGATCAGCCGTATGATCTACAGCTTCTTAGATGCCACCCTCTTAGCAGATTAGGCTTAGCCGAAGCGCTTGCCGGGTGATAGGTTTCTCATTCGTGATCACCTTCGTCACTTGTCATGCTTTATTAGTCAAGCGAAGTTCCAACGTTTGTTGCGCCACAACTTCCTTCAAATCGCAGGCTTCGCGGCGAAGGCCTTTCAGTTGCAGCACGTGCCGTATTGGCCAAAAAAACGGCGATTGGTGTCCCTATGCCCGTAATGCTGAGCCTTTGATCAACTAAACTGCGCAGGGTCTGGCGAAGCTGGGGGCAAGCGCGTGAGATCGGCGCCGCTTGCAGCCCGATTTTTTCGCAGTATCTGCTCAATACAAATGCGGTCTTGTCGGATAGGGGCTAGACCGCGAAAGGCGCAATTTTGACACCAGCCGCCTTCAGCTTCTCGCGGATGCTCTGTGCCATCGCGACCGCTGCAGGCCCATCTCCGTGCACGCAGATGGAATGCGCATCAAGCGGAATGGGATCGCCGTCAATCACCGGCATCTTGCCGCTTTCCAGAAACATCAGCAAACGATCCGCCGCAGCCTGCGCATCATGAATCATCGCGCCGTCTTGCCCGCGTGGCACCAGTTGCCCATTGGAAAGATAGCCGCGATCTGCAAAAATCTCCGAGAATACAGAGAGGCCCGCCTCGCGCGCAGCCAGTTCCAATTCAGCGCCTGAGATTGCGAGCACCGCAAGAGACGGGTTCAAATGCTTGATCCCCGCGCAGATCGCGCGCGCCACTCCAGCATCCCGCGCAGCAAGATTGCCAAGCGCGCCATGGGGTTTGACATATACCACTTCGGTGCCAGCGATTTTTGCCAATGCCTGCAGCGCGCCGATTTGCGCAAGGCACATGCGGGCAATCTGCTCCGACGCCATCGGGATGACACGCCGCCCGAAGCCCTCAAGGTCATTATAGCCCGGGTGCGCGCCGACAGTGACGCCGTTTTCCGCGGCGAGCTTCAATGTCTCGAACATGGTTTCAGGATCACTGGCATGACCACCACAGGCGATATTCGCGCTGGTCACAAGACGCAGCATCGTCGCATCGTCTCCCATTTTCCAGGGGCCGAAACTCTCCCCAAGATCGGAATTCAGATCGATGCTGCGCGTCATAGCCGTGGTCCCCGATAATAGTGGTCGCGTCACCCTAGTCGATTTTTCTTTGGAGGAAAGCCGGATCAAATCCACACCAACCGTCTCATTCAGCGCGAAGAAGCCGCCGCTGCGGCAGCGGTTGTGATGACCTCGATGGTCATCACAACCGCACCTCTATCATCGGGACGGCGCGAAATAGCGCTTCGCGTTGTGAAAACAAATGTCTTCCACCATCGCGCCCAACAGTTCCATGTCATTTGGCGCTTCGCCATTCTCAACCCAGCCGCCGATCAGCGTGCATAAAATCCGCCGGAAATACTCGTGGCGAGTGTAAGACAGGAAGCTACGGGAATCCGTCAACATGCCGACAAACTGACTGAGCAACCCGATCTGAGATAATTGCTGCAGCTGCCGCTCCATCCCGTCTTTCTGATCATTATACCACCAGCCTGATCCAAACTGAATCTTGCCGGGCATGCCGCCTTGAAAGTTACCTATCATCGAGGCGAGCATTTCATTATCGCCCGGGTTAAGACCGTACAGAATGGTCTTCGGCAAGGCATCCACGCGATCCATTTCGTTCAGCAATGCTCCCAGAGCGGCAGCATAGGGTCTGTCCGCGATGGAATCGAAGCCTGAATCTGGTCCTAGCCTCGCGAACATGCGCGTGTTGGTGTTGCGCAACGCGCCGATATGCAATTGCATCACCCAGCCCAACTCCGCGTAGCGCGTCCCAAGCCACACCAGCAGCGCGGTTGAGAATTGCGCAACTTCTTCTTCCGTCAACACATCTCCGTCGATCCGACGTCGCAAGAGCTTTGTGAGTGCGCTTGACGACGGGATCGGTGCAAAGCGCAGGATATCAATGCCGTTATCCGCTGCGCGACAACCATGCGCGGCAAAATGCACAAGCCGCGCGTCAAGGGCCTGTTTCAACGCATCAAAACTCGTGATCTCAATCCCGGCTGATTGGCCCAGCAAAGATATGTATTCTGCGAACCCGTCTGCATCTATTTTCACGGCCTTGTCCGGTCGGAAGCTGGGCAGCACATCGATCGCGAACCCAGAATCCCCTGCGATCGCCTTATGATGCTCCAATGTATCGATCGGATCATCCGTTGTGCCACTCATAACCACATTCATCTGCTGCATGATGCCGCGTGTACTAAACTCGGGCCTCTGCAGCAATTCGTTCGCTTCCTCCCAGATCGCGTCCGCAGTAGCTGGGCCCAGCAGCCTGCTGGTCAAACCAAAGGGTCGGCGCAATTCAAGATGTGTCCAGTGATAAAGCGGGTTGCCGATGGTCTTCGGCACCGTTGCGGCCCATGCCATAAACTTCTCTTTGTCCGAGGCGGCACCGGTGATCAACGTCTCGTCCACCCCCGCCGTGCGCAGGGCGCGCCACTTATAGTGATCGCCTTCCAGCCAGATTTGGGTCAGGTTTTCAAATTGACGATCAGCGGCGATTTCAGCAGGCGGCAAATGGCAGTGATAATCATAGATTGGCTGGTCAACCGCATGATCAAAATAAAGCTTTTGGGCTGTATTAGAGCCTAACAAGAAGTCTTCGCCGAGAAAGTCTTTCATGGGTTTTGTCCGTTTAGAGCGCCGCAAGAGCAGCTTTCGCGCCATGCTGCAAAAGTGCATTATAAGCCTGCGTGACCTTTGTGATCACATCTGAATTGCGGCCGATCTCGGGCTCGAAGATCGCCTCCATCCCCAGCAACGAAGCGACGGGATCTGGTTGGTTTGCGCGCTTGTAGAGCTCTGCGGCCAGCGGATCACATATGTCTATCGAATGGCCCTGTTCATCCATGCCAGAGACATAACGCATCCAAGCGGCGATTCCCAAAGCGATCATGGGGAAATCCGTGCCTTGGGCCAGATGGTGCTTCAGGCTTCCGCCCAAACGGTGTGGAATTTTCTGGCTGCCATCCATCGCGATTTGCCAGGTCTTATGCTTGAGCGCGGGATTGGAAAACCGGACAATCAGTTGTTCGGCATAGGCGCGCAGGTCTGCCCCAGCTGGCATGGTCAAAGACGGGGCCGCTTCCTGTGTCATAAGATCAAAAGCGGCGGAACGAAAATGAGGGTCGTCCATCGTGTCAGAGATATGCGTGTAGCCTGCGAGGTAACCGAGATACGCAAGGAAGGAATGTGCGCCGTTGAGCATGCGCAGCTTCATCTCTTCGTAAGGCGTCACATCCGCGACAAACTTCGCGCCTGCAATGTCCCAATCAGGCCTGCCAGCGGCAAAATTGTCTTCGATCACCCATTGTTTGAAAGGCTCACAGGCGACACCGCACGGGTCAGGGTGGCCCAAATGCGCAGCAATGTCTGCTGCAGTATCGTCCGTCACAGCAGGAACGATGCGGTCAACCATGGTGCAGGGGAAGGTGATCTTTGCATTGATCCAATCAGCGAGATCAGGAGCCGTTTGGCGCGCGAAGGCAAGCAACGCGGCTTTAGCGACCTGACCGTTGCCCTGAATATTGTCACAAGACAGGATGGAGAGGGGTGGATGCCCTAGTTCTCGCCGCTTTTTCAGTGCCGCCGTAAGGTAGCCAAGGACAGTCTGAGGCGTATTAGAGCCTTTCAAATCGGAAAGAATCTCGGGATGGGACATGTCGAGCCTGCCCGTTGCAGGGTCAATGCAATAGCCTTTCTCGGTAATGGTGAGGGAGATGATCGCAGTCTCCGCTGCTGCAAGCTGCGCGATTACGGCCTCCGGTCCGTCAAGGCTTGGGGTGAGTGCGCAGGTTGCGGCCTGCACGATCTTGATCTCGGTACTCTCTGCCCCCGTCTCCAGCACGCTGAACATATGATCTTGCGCCCTCAGGGCTGCAATTGCAGTGTCGTTGAACAGGCTTACCTCGCAAATGCCCCAATCGCTATCGCCTTGCCGCGCGACTTGATCGGTGAACAGCGCTTGATGTGCACGGTGGAAGGCTCCGAAACCAATATGCACGATCCGCGGGCGTAGTTTGGTCCGGTTATGGCGTACATCAGCTTTGACAAAAGGGGGCATGTGGGTCTGCCTTTGGTTCGAACGTGGCTTACCTAAGCGCAAAACTGCAGGCCACACAAACGGCTTATCCGGCTTGAAGTTCCCTGAATTTGCGGCCTTAGTCGCGGTAACCTCAGTTGGAAGGACCACGATATGACAGACGCTTTGAAAATCGGGATCGTGGGTTTAGGTCAACAGGGTGACTTTTACACGAACATGTTTCATGGCCGGGAAGTGAAGCCCGGCATTACTTTGCCCATGCTGCAGGGCGGGCAATTGATCGCCGTGTGCGACGGCGATGCCGAGAAGCGTGCGCGGATCGCAACAGAATTTCCCGCTTTAGCCGTGTATGCAGATTACGCGGAAATGCTGGAGCAAGGCGGGCTGGACGCTGTGCTGATCGAGACGCCACATTACTTTCACCCGCAGATGGCAATAGACGCCATGGCGCGCGACATTCATGTGCTGGTGGAAAAGCCCGCAGGTGTGTTCACCAATGACGTACAGCGCATGAATGACATGGCCGCGACCAAGCCTGACTTGAAATTTGCGATGATGTTCAATCAACGGACCAACCCGCTTTACCAGAAATTGAAAGCGCTGGTGGAGGACGGGGCGATTGGCGCGATCCGCTTCTGCGATTGGACCATTACCAATTGGTGGCGTCCACAGGGCTATTACGACATGAGCGCCTGGCGCGCGACCTGGGCGGGGGAAGGCGGCGGCGTTTTGATCAATCAGGCGCCGCACCAGATTGATCTATGGCAGTGGATTTGCGGTGTCCCAGAGACTGTTTTTTCAAAAGCGGGCTACGGATCGCAGCGTGATATCGCGGTAGAAGATGATGTCGTGGCCATGGTCACCTATGCGGGCGGCGCGACCGGTGTGTTTCGCACGTGCACGCATGACCTGATGGGCACCGACCGGTTCGAGATTTTGGGAGATCGCGGCAAGATCATCGTGGAGGATTCAAGCAAGATCATCCTCCGCAGCCTGTCAAAGCCGGAGCGGGAGATCAGCGACAGCATGGACCCGGCAGCCGCGGCGGATATCTTCAAAGGCGTGATTGATTTGAATGACTACATTTCTGAGGAGGTATTCGAATTCGACAGCGTCTGGGGACAGCAGCATTACGATGTGATCCAGAACTTTATCGACGCGATCCGCACGAACGCGCCCCTGATTGCGGAGGGGCGCGAAGGCATTCGCGCGCTTGAGATCACCAATGCCATGCATTTGTCGAGCTGGTTAGAGAAAGAGGTCAGCCTTCCGATAGATGCAGATCTTTACGAAGCGGAACTGAAGGCGCGCATGCGCGCGGAGGCGAGCGGTTAACCCTGCAAGACCCGCTTCGTGCTGGTCACCTGCCCGTCGCCTGCAGCCGCAATGCGTTTCTTCGCCTCATCCAGTGGCTCGTAAGCGACCGACATGTGGTGTGCATTCGCGTGGAGCAGGCGGTTTGGCCCAGCGATAAGGCCGACATGGCCCTTCCAGAAGACCAGATCGCCGCGCTGCGGCTCATCATCCGGATCAAGCGTCTCGCCAAGCTCGGCCTCCTGCATGTCACTGTCTCGCGGACAATCCAGCGCGCAGGCACGGCAGCACAGTTGCACCAGACCGGAGCAATCTATGCCATAGCGCGTGTTTCCACCCCACAGATAAGGCGTGCCAAGAAACAGATCCGCGATGTCGACCAGATCATTGAGACGGGTCGTGACCGGCAGAAGATGCGAGCTGGGCACGTAAAGCCCACCTTCGATCTTCGACCACGTACCTTCTGTAGCTTCGACCGCGACTTCCGAACCGAAATAGAGCGCGCCTTTGGTCATCAGCTTCATGTTCGCGCCCGGATAAAGATGCGTCTGAGGGGAGGCAACCCAATGGGTGGCATCTTGCGCTGTATCGAGCAAATCGAGGCGCACATAGCCGCAATAACCATCCGAGACGGACTGGCCGAACGCATATCCTGACCGTTCTTCGAGCACGTGAAACAGATCGCCGAACAGGATTTGAGAGGTACGGCGGCCATTGGGTTTGCCAACGATGTCAGCAGCCGCAGCGCCGCATTGTCTGATCTCGCCCTCAACATAGGCTTTGGAGTCGATCTCGCCTTCGAGGAACGAAGCGGCGACGCGGCCATTTGCGGGGGTAATGCGGGGATCAATCATAGGTTGAGCGCCTTTGGGATAGCCTCAAACAGGGCGCGGGTGGCTTGACCAACGCCACCTTTCGGCCGCGCAGGTGCTGCGCTGGGCTGCCAACCGTAAATGTCGAAATGCGCGAAGCTGCGCGTCTGCTCCACGAAGCGGCGCAGGAACAATGCAGCCGTGATAGAGCCTGCAAACCCGCCCTTTGGCGCATTATCGAGATCAGCAATGCCGGGTTCAATCATTGCTTCATAGGGATCGTGGAACGGCATGCGCCAGACCGGATCACGCGATTGGCTGGCGGCAGTTTGCAGCGTGGCGGCGAAACTGTCGTCATCTGTGTAGAAGGGCGCCAGGTCAGGGCCGACGGCGACACGCGCCGCACCGGTGAGCGTCGCCATACAGATCATAATGTCTGACGGGGTCTCATCGGCATAAGTCAAAGCGTCGGCGAGGACGAGTCGGCCTTCGGCGTCGGTGTTGTTAATCTCCACCGTCAGGCCTTTGCGTGATGTCAGAATGTCTTGGGGGCGGTAAGAGCTGGCCGAGATAGAGTTTTCCACCGCCGGGATCAAAACGCGCAAGTGGATGGGCATCTCGGCTGCCATGATCATATGCGCGAGCCCAAGGACAGCCGCAGAGCCGCCCATGTCCTTTTTCATTAAGCCCATGGAGCCCGCAGGCTTGATGTTGAGCCCGCCAGTGTCGAAGCAAACACCTTTGCCCACCAGAGTGACGGTCGGGCCGGTGCTGCCCCAGTTCATTTCAATCAAGCGAGGGGCCTGCGCAGCGGCGCGCCCGACCGCGTGGATCATCGGGAAGTTTTGCTCCAACAGCGCATCACCGGCAGTCACGTCGATGCTCGCCCCATGCGTTTCTGCCAAGACACGAGCGGCCTGTTCAAGCGCTTCGGGTCCCATATCGCTGGCCGGTGTGTTGATCAGATTGCGGGTCAGCGCCTCCCCGGCAGCAATCTGTTCGATCCGGTCCTTGTTCAGTGCAGGGGGGCAGACGAGGCGCGCGTCATGCGGGGGGGAGGCGCGGTATGTTTCGAACCGGTATTGCGACAGAAGCCAGCCAAGCGCGTGTTCCTGCAGATCATCCTCTGCATGTTCGGTGGCGATCTGATACGATCCAGCAGGCAGGGCAGAAGCCGCCGTCGCCAAGACAAACCTTGTTCGCTGCCGGGCAGCTGGCGCACCCGTTCCGGCCAAAGCCATCGCAATTCCACCATCCGCATCAGGGATTACGCATGTTTCGCCTGCCTGTGCACCGAAACCCGTAGCCTGCAGCCAGTTTGAAGTCTGGCTGGTCTGCGCATTGCGCCAAACTTCGACATCATCCGGACCAAGGATATGAAGCGGGATCGGGTTTTCAGTCGTCTCGGCAAATGTCAGCATAAAAGTTTCCAGCATGGTTTGGCGAATAACCTAACCAGCGGGGCGTTTGGCGCAAGCTGCGCAAGAAAGCTAACTGCTAATGTCGCACAAATCCCATACTGAATTGATCGTGCTGTCGGCCAAGCGGTGCAATCTGCACATGCAGGCCGCCAAAGACGTGCCATCGCCGCCAGCTGCGCAATTCTTGACGTCGCGCGAGACCTTGGCAAACAGGTAGAGACCAAGATGGTCCGCAATATCCGCCATCTGCGCCGCTTGCTCTTGTACAACCGAAAGCCGCTGTTGCGCATACGCGCTGCGCAACTCCTCAAGCCCCGACCACAATTCCTCAATCGAGCTTGAGATCATTTCTTCTGCACGCGACTCACCCATCCTGATGCACAGTTCAACCAGACGGTCACTGTCGACCGTGGCGTGTTCCGCAAATTTAAGTTCCATTGGATGCATCCCGCGATCCCCTTCTGCATGCCCCCGCATAAATGTTGCTGCGGTTCTGATACCACGACATGAAGAAAGTCTTGCCCTGAAACCCGATTATCGCTCGAATTCCGTTCAATTCTTACATAGTCACGTGTCGACGACAGCCATCCAAAGGGGCAGACATGATCAATACAAAGCCGCTGCCAAGCTATCTGATACAAAGGTATCACGGTTGGAAAGCAACGACCTATGCAAGCAATGAACCCTGGTACCGGCATCTGGCTGAGGAAGGCCAGAACCCGCGGGCAATGGTTATTTCATGCTGCGACAGCCGCGTGCATGTCACATCGATCTTTGGCGCGGAGCAGGGCGAATTCTTCATTCACCGCAATATTGCCAATCTTGTCCCGCCTTATCAGCCTGATTCTGATCACCACGGCACTTCCGCTGCCATTGAATATGCGGTCACCGCACTGAAGGTTGCGCATATCATTGTGTTGGGTCACTCGAATTGCGGCGGCGTTGAGGGGTGTCACGAGATGTGCTCCGGTAATGCGCCGGAATTGGAAAAGGACACCAGCTTCATCGGCAGATGGATGGACATTCTGCGCCCCGGTTTTGAGCGGGTGAAAGACATCGCGGACGAAGAAGCCCGCAAACGCGCGCTCGAAAAAGAGGCTGTACTGGTTTCTTTGACGAATCTACTGGGCTTTCCGTTCGTGAAAGAGGCTGTCGAAAGCGGACATCTCAGCCTGCACGGGCTCTGGACCGATATCGGGGAGGGCGGATTGGAACATTATACCACCACGCAAGGATTTATTCCCGTTTGACGCGCCTTAAATGGCGACAATTGTTCCTATTTTCTGAGAAGACGCTGCTGCACCGTTAAGCCGCGTTTAAAAGCCTGCCCGCTAGACCGCCTCTTGTAAGTTCATGAGGTGAGTTATGGCGACGTTTACTGTCAATGGGTATGAGATCACGACGAGCGAAGACAACGAAGTCTCCGACGTGAAGGAAGCAAAGCTGCAATTCGTAGCCCCTTTGGGGGAGGCGAGCGTTGATTACCGATATGTCTCTGAAGATCCGAATTCGGCCGAAATTGCACTCAGCGACTACAATATCCTGATCAATGGCGAACATCTGAACGACCGCGAATTGCCCAACCTGATTGAGATGTTTGACGTCAAATGGACCTCACATGAAGGGCCAGACAACAAACAGGTCTTTAACCTCAGCTTTTCTGACGGAAACGGATGGCGTGACATGGTCTTCTCCGTCAGCAAGGACGCTTTGCCAGACCTTTCCGACACGGCACAAACCAATCAACTGCTCGAAGAGGCGCTGTTTTCAACCATCAATGGCGGTGATCCTGAACAGCGCTACACGATTGAATTGCTGGAAATTGCCGGGGTGTCTGTCACAGGCGCAGTACAAAGCATGTTCAACATGGCAATCGAGCGTCCAGTCCTAGAGGACAAGTTTGATTTCACGATTGACCCGAATGCCGAAGATGCACAGATCGCGGCAATGGATGACGGGATTGTTGCCAACCGCACCGATGATCTGGCACCGGTGGCGGAGGAGGTGTTCGTTGACGATTCCGTCGTGGAACAAATCAATCTGACCGTCCCGGACGCGCCTTACGACGACTTGGGCTAGGAAAGGAAAAGGCACCGCACCAATCGGTGCGAGGCCTTCCAATTGTCTGGTTTTGTCGGGCGCTTAGCCCATCTTCAGAACTCGGTTGCCCAGAAGCTCTGCAATTTGTACGGCGTTCAATGCTGCACCTTTACGCAGGTTGTCGGAAACACACCAAAGGTTCAGCCCGTTCTCAATCGTCGAGTCCTGACGGATGCGAGAGATAAATGTCGCAAAATCACCGACGCATTCCACGGGCGTAACATAGCCGCCATCCTCACGCTTATCGATCACCATGACACCGGGCGCTTCGCGCAGGATATCGCGCGCTTCATCCTCATCAAGGAAGTCTTCAAACTCGATATTCACGGCCTCGGAATGACCAACGAACACCGGCACACGCACGCATGTCGCTGTGACCTTGATGTCTTTGTCGACGATCTTCTTCGTCTCAGCGACCATCTTCCATTCTTCTTTGGTTTCACCAGAATCCATGAAGACGTCGATATGCGGAATAACGTTGAACGCGATCTGCTTGGTGAACTTCTTCGCAGGCTTGTCATCAGTCGGATTATAGATCGACTTCGTCTGATCCCACAGCTCATCAATGCCATCTTTGCCTGCACCAGACACCGACTGATATGTGCTCACGACGACGCGCTTGATTTTTGCGCGGTCATGCAACGGCTTCAGCGCCACGACCATTTGCGCGGTGGAACAGTTCGGATTCGCGATGATGTTCTTGTTGGAATACAACTCAACATCATCGGGGTTAACTTCCGGCACAATCAGCGGAATGTCCGGATCGTAGCGATAAAGCGAAGAGTTATCGATCACCACGCAGCCCGCTTTTGCTGCGGCTGGAGCATATTTCTTAGTGGCGTCAGAGCCTACGGCAAAGAGCGCCATGTCCCAGCCAGTGAAATCGAACGTGTCGAGGTCCTTCGTCGTGAGTGTCGTATCACCAAAGCTAACTTCTGTTCCGAGCGACCGGCGCGATGCAAGCGCGGCAAGCTCATCTACGGGAAACTGGCGCTCTGCCAGAATGTTCAGCATTTCGCGGCCCACATTGCCTGTGGCGCCGACGACGGCGATTCTATAGCCCATGATCCTAAGGGTCCTTTGTGTTACGATTGAGTCCTTGCGGACGCGGCTGCATACCCCCATGTGAGGGCGGTTGAAAGACCCAATGCAGTGCCCGCTTGCCGCAATGCGGCGATTCACGCTAAATATGATCCGAAATTCGGCCTGAGACGCCGCAAAAAGGCAATTGTCCCCGTGCAAAATCAGGCCCCAGACCCCGCAAGTATCGTGTCGACGCAGACGCCCGGCCAATTGTTTGGCCGGTTATGGCGTGGCTATCTGCGCAAACATGCAGGCTGGATCGCCGTCGCTTTCATCTTGATGGTAATCGAAGGCAGCACATTGGGGCTGCTCAGCTACATGTTGCAGCCGATGTTCGACGTGGTCTTCGTAGACGGGCAATCAGACATGGCATTCCTCGTCGCGATCGCGATTTTCGGACTGTTTGTGATCCGCGCATTTTCCGGCTTGGCACAGCGCGTCTTGATGACGCGTACCTCGCACATGGCTTCGACGGAGTTGCAGATTGATCTGCTGGGGCACACGCTTGAATTGGACAACGGGTTTCATTCGCGAACGTCGCCCGGCGCGTTGATTGAACGCGTGCAAGGCGATGTGATTTCCATTCAGAGCCTCTGGAATGTGATCATAACAGGCGCTGGGCGTGACCTGATCTCTTTGATCTCCTTGATGGTCGTAGCGATTTCAATTGATTGGAAATGGGCGGCGGTCGCCGTGATTGGTGCGCCGATCCTGCTATTGCCGTCGATCCTTGTGCAGCGGTTCATTCGCAAGAAGAGCCACTATTTGCGTGAGATTGCAGGCAAACGCACAACCCGGCTGGACGAGATTTTTCATGGCATCACACCGATCAAGCTAAACCGGATGGAAAGCTATCAACGCGGTAGGTTCACGCGGCTGTCAGATGACTGGGTGCGTTCCAGCGTCAAAACAGTCGCTGGTCAGGCGACAGTTCCAGGTCTTGTCGATCTCGCCGTTGGTTTTGGGTTCTTCTGCGTGTTGCTCTATGGCGGACCGGAGATTGCGTCAGGCGAGAAAACCGTGGGCCAGTTCATGTCTTTCTTCGCTGCAATGTCGCTTGCGTTCCAGCCGCTACGCCGCTTGGCCGATGTGGCCGGGTATTGGCAAGTCATGCAGGCCAGCCTTGCGCGGATATTCGGTTTGATGGATCTGAAACCAGAGGTGAAGGATATCGCAGGCGCGGGCGCGCCATTGCCCGAAGACAGCACCGTCACATTCGACACTGTCAGCCTGTCCTACGGGGATCTGCCAGTGCTGAACGCGCTGAGCTTGACCGTGCCCAAAGGTACCACGACGGCGCTGGTTGGGCAGTCAGGCGCGGGCAAGAGCACCGTTTTCAACGTGCTGACCCGCCTGATTGATGCACAAACCGGCACGGTGAAGATTGGTGGAACAAATATCACAGACCTGAAGCTGGATGACCTGAGGTCGATGTTTTCTGTCGTGTCGCAGGACGCGTTGTTGTTTGATGAAACACTGCGCGAGAACATTCTGCTGGGCCGCACGGATGTGACAGATGAGGAACTGATCCACGTTCTGGATGCAGCCAATGTCACGAACTTTCTCAGTAACCTGCCGGATGGTCTGGATACAGAAGTGGGGCCGCGCGGATCGAATTTGTCGGGCGGTCAGAGGCAACGTGTCGCCATTGCGCGTGCCTTACTCAAGGATACGCCTATTTTGCTATTGGATGAAGCAACCTCCGCGCTGGATGCGGAATCGGAGCAGGTTGTTCAGACTGCCTTGGATGAATTGTCCAAGGGGCGCACGACGTTGATCATCGCGCATCGGCTGTCGACCATACGCAACGCCGACCAGATAGCAGTGTTGGATCAGGGGCAACTCGCCGAAATCGGCACGCATGATGCGCTGCTTGAGAAGGGCGGTATTTACGCCAACCTGCATGGCCTGCAATCGGGAAGTGGCATAGGAATGGTCAAGTCGGCTGCCCCTGCTGCCGCAGCGGTGACGAATGAACCTGCAATCGCGGTGCTGCCTTATGTAATCCGCCCCCGCTTCAGCTTTCGAAATGTTCCGCTGGATGAGCTGGACTGGCCGCTTGGCAGGCCGGCCCGGCTGAGTACCGGCACAGTTGCCGATATGGAGGATTTCGACCATCTTCTGATCTATTCACGCAAGCAGGTCTATTGGCAGCCACGTCCTCATCTGCAGCCGAAACTATCGGTGATGATTGTCGAGCCGGACGCGATCCATGGGAAGCACCTGACCCTCGCAAAACGGTTCCATCACCGCTTCCACCGCATCCTGACCCATAGCCCGACGCTGCTGGGACACATTCCCAATGCGCTTCAGCTGAACCCCGCCGCAACGTGGTTACAGACATGGCCCGCGCAGCCCGCACCGAAGACACACATGGCTTCGCTCATCGCGTCGAGTAAACGGGATTTTCCGGGGCATGTCTTGCGGCATGACGTGGTTGATCTCGTCCGCGAAAAGCAGCTGGATGTTGATGTCATGGGACGCGGATATAAACCATTCGACAACAAGTCCGACGGCCTGCTGCCATTCCGCTATTCAGTCGTGATCGAGAATGTGCAAGAACCCGGCTATTTCACCGAAAAACTGATCGACGCGGCTTTGTGTCGGACAGTCCCGATCTATTGGGGTTCGCCTGATGTCACGGAGCATTTCGAAGCGGATGGCATGATCATTTGCGACAGCAAAGCCGATATTGAACGCGCTTTGGCACAGATGTCGGCCGAAGACTACGCATCTCGCAACAAGTCGGTTGAAGCGAATTTCAAAACGGCAGAGGCGCTCGCCAATCTGCACAAGCGCGCCAGCTCTCTGATTTTAGAGAGTTAGGAGCGCGCGGATAGCCGCTTGATCGCGGATCGATACCGCAGCCGCGGGACAGAGACTTTGACCTCGTCGATCAACCCGCGCTTCTTCGATAATGTGCTGCCGCCTGCTTCTGCCGTCCGGTCGCTGACCCCTGATGGGATGGCACAAGCAACCTCCACACCCGTTTCCCAACGCATTTGCAGAAACGTATCCACCGGCCGATCAATCTGCTCGGTTTTTTCCAGCAAACGCGCTGCGGTCCTGCGACTGACCAACTGGGCCGACGTGCGCAGCGGAATGAGGTCAGGACGCACTAAACGACAACCATCGTTCTCAGCGATCATGGTTCCACTGCCCTTCACCGCACGCACCTGAAACTGAATGTAACCCCAGTCGTTCATCTGCGTGCACGCGAATAAAAGGGCAGGCTTGAACACTGCGGGATCAATCTGAACATCATCCTCGACAATCAGTGCCGCGTTGAGATTTTCCTCAACAATCCTGCGCCACGCGGCTTTGTGGCTTTCGAAACACCCGATCTCACCGTTGCTCAAAGCAAACGGATAGCGTGGCTTGAAGAGCGGAGAGGCTGGATAAAGGGCCTTTCGTTTCGCCTCAGGCAAAGCAGCCCCATCACAGGCAGGCAAGACCTGCGCATCGGGGGTAGAGGCGACGATATGCGCGACCTGTACGCGACGCGCCGTGGCGCGCGCGAGATGAATGACGAAAGTCCTCATAAACCGGCACTCCACAGCTCTTCATAGACCCGTGCAATACCTGCCGCCTCAGTCTCTATCCCATGATGCCCACATGCGGTCTCTCGTGCAGCCGCTGACAATTTGGCCAATCTGTTCTCATCGGAAAGAAGCGCGTTGATTGCCTCCGAGGCCTCGCTTGCCTCAACGACCTGCCCGGCTTGGCCTTGATCGCTGAATTGCCGGAAATAGCCGACATCGGTGCCCACGAATGGCACGCCGGAAGCCATCGCCTCCAACGGTGTCATCCCATACCCCTCGTAGCGCGGCAGAGGGCAAAGCAAGCTCAAGGCGCGCATCAGATTGGGCATTTGCGCACCATCGATTTCGCCCGGGAAGAGCAGCCGATCAGACAGGCCAGCAGCAGCGATCTTGTCTTTTAGATTGGCCAGAAAGGCCTGATCCGCGGACCCGGCCTTGCCGATCACCAAAGCCGTCACATCCGGTTGCAACGGCAGCACCCGCAGCATGGCCTCAACGAACCGGTCGGTGCCCTTTTCAGGCCTGATGCGCCCAACGGTTGCAACGCCACGCGCGCCCCCATAGCCCAGCGCGGCCCAGGCAGCGTCCCGGTTGATCGCAGGCGCAAAACGGGTCGTATCCACGCCATGTGGCACCACCGCACGGACGTGTGGCACAAAATTTGCAGCCAAATCTGTCGTCGCAATCACAGCGTCCATCTTTGAAATCAGCCAGCGCGGCAACGCAGAATGACGACGCTGCGCCGCGCTTGTAAACACCAGTTTGATTGGACGGCGCAACATGTCGCGCGCCCAAAGCCCGGCGCGCATCTCCGTATTGCGGCGGACGTGCCAGATAGCGAAAGGTTTGCCCAATGGCTTTGTTGCGCTTTGCGCAGCGGCCTTTGCGCGTGATATCGGCGCGGGACATCCCGGAAGCGCATGACCGACGAGGCGCAAATCATAGTCCTGAACAGGAACCAGTCCCGCAATCGTGGCAGAGACTCCTGTAAAATTCCGATTGAAATTCGTGACATAGAGGTCAGGAGCGCTCATTCACTCACCCGTGTCCTGCGGCGCATAAGTGCTGTGACGGCCAGTGCCCACCACAGCACGCCTTGTCCGTGTTCCGTGAGGGTTGCCCTCTCTGTGAACGTCATTAACCTCAGGATCTTGCGTAATCCAGGCGGGGATTGGATGACCCATTGTAACGGCAATCCGTCGATGATGATCAGGTAGAACAGGTAATAGACTTGTGGGGACAGCCATATGAACAGGTAAAACACGGCCAATGCTATGAGCAGTCGCACAAAGCGGCCCAGACCTTCTACACAATAGAAAACGATCCAAAGGCAGCCGACAGAAAGCACCAAGGAAAGGCTCGCTAAGGCAATCCGTCCTGCAAGACTGAGGGTAAAGAAACTGTCTTCCGCATAGAGCATGGCGTTGGGTTAACCGAAAACTGCGGTTTTGCCCAGCGTGCAACCGGTTGCACAAAATTGCAATATGGGCCACTCTCGCGTTGCAAATTAGGCGAGGGCGTTATGGCAATCACACTTAAAGATGTTGCTTTGCGAGCAGGCGTTTCGCGTTCAGCCGTTTCGCGCACCTTTACGGAAGGCGCCTCCGTTTCCGAAAAAACCCGCAAGAAGGTGCAAAAAGCAGCAGCAGAACTTGGGTATCGGCCCAATGCGCTTGCCTCTTCGCTGACAACCGGGCGGACGAAACTCATCGGGTTGGTCAGTGACAACTTCCACAATCCGATTTTTCTGGAAGTGTTCGACCTTTTCACCAAAGGCCTCCAAGAGCGTGGATTACGGCCATTGCTGGTGAACCTGTCGCAACAAAAAGACCGTGATCAGGCGCTGCACCTGCTGCGGCAATATTCGGTCGATGGTGTGATCGTTGCCTCCTCTACCCTGCCGCCGAGCTTTGCGAAGTCGTTCAGAGATGCAGGCGTGCCAGTGGTCAACTCCTTCGGTCGTCACACGACAAGTCCGGATGTACATGTGGTGGGCATTGACAATGTTGAATGCGGCCGCATGGCCGCGCGCACATTGATTGAACGCGGCTACCGCGAGTTGGCATTCATGGGTGGGCCAGAGGCCGCAACCTCCACACAGGACCGGCTCGCCGGATTTCGCGAAATCATTCGCGAAACACCGGGTGTCAGCCAAACGCATAGCTTTGCCGAAAGCTACAGCTTCGACGCTGGGCGTGACGAGATGAAGCGGTTGTTGGCCGGCACGCCCGCGCAGGCGTTCTTTTGCGGCGATGACGTTTTGTCGATTGGCGCGCTGAGTGCTGTGCGATCAAGCGGCCTGCGCGTGCCAGAAGATGTCGCGTTGATCGGGCTGAATGATATGGAGATGGCAGGCTGGGACAACATCGCCTTGACCACTATCCACCAGCCTATTCAGCAGATCATTTCCTCATCGATTGAGCTGGTCGTCGCCATGCTTGATGACCCCGATCGCTACCCTGAAGCGCGGTTGTTTCCATGCCATGTCGTGGAACGTGCGACCTTACAGCCTGCGGCGTCACTTTAACGATTCTGGCACCGCGTTTACCCAATCCCCATCATTTGCTGCGGAGGCCACGCAAGCATGAACGGCCGCCATAGAGCGCAAGCCATCAACCGCTTTTGGGTAATGCGTTGCAGCCGGATCAGGCGCACGCCCGTCCTTTTCCGCTCGTATGATTTCGGCAAGATCGGAGTAGATATTCGCGAAAGCCAACGGCATGCCTTCTGCGTGCCCGATGGTGACCCGCGTGGCACGATCCGCCTCAGGTGACAGGTCGGCTTCGCCCCTTTCGATGATCTGAACACGGCCATTGGTAGGCGTCCAATAGAGCTGGTTTGGTTGCTCCTGCGCCCAACGCAGGCCGCCTTCTTCACCGAAAACTTGAATGGTAAGCCCGTGCATCCGGCCCACTGCGACTGCGCTGGTCCAGAGCCTGCCGACAGCGCCGCCGGTCATCCGGAAGTTGACCATTGCGTCGTCTTCCAACTGGCGACTGGAGATTGTGGAGGCGAAGTCAGCGGAGAGTTTTTCGACCTCCTGACCCGTCACAAAAGACGCCATATGCATGGCATGGATCCCGCAGTCAGCAAATTGCGCAGAAGCACCCATCTGCGCCGGATCATAGCGCCAGCGGATGCGCGGATTATCGGCTTGCGCCGCGTCTGCGTGATGCCCATGCGAAAACTCGGCAACCACCACGCGCACTTGACCCAGATCGCCCCGCGCGATCATTGCGCGCATATGGCGCACAAGAGAGTAGCCAGAATAGCCGTAATTCACAGCGCAGGTCTTGCCCGCGGCCGCTGCGATTTTGACGATCTCTTCGCCCTCTTCAACCGTCATTGTCATCGGCTTTTCACAAAGCACATGGAACCCCTTTTCAAGGAAAGCTTTCGTAATCTCGAAATGCGTCGCATTGGGCGTTGCGACGGTCACAAGATCGATCCGGTCATCGCGCGCGGCTTCGCCTGCCAGCATCTCTTGCCAATCGCCATAGGCGCGATCAGGCGCGATTCCCAAACGCTGCGCGTAGTCGCGACCGGCGTCTGGATTATGGTCCAAAGCCCCCGCAACCATTGAGAATTCTCCGTCCAGGCCCGCACCCAAACGGTGCGCCGGACCAATTTGCGAGCCTTCGCCGCCGCCAACCATTCCCCAGTTCAAACGTGTCATGTCAATGCCTCAAAAACCGATAGATTGCAGGTAAGCGCGGTTCTTCTGCGCATCGCCCAACGGATCAGGATCAAGCAATGGATCGCAATCCTGTTCAACTGTGCACCAGCCCTCGAACCCGTGATCGAGCAGCACTTGCCGGACCGCTGGAAAGTCGACATCGCCGTCGCCCAGATTGCAGAAAATCCCCTGCCCGCAGGCGTCATAAAAATCAGTGCGGTTGGCCACAACTTTGGCCTTCACCTGAGGATCAATATCTTTGAAATGCATGTAGCTGATGCGGTCGATATGCCGTTTCATGAAGGCCACGGGATCGAACCCGGCATAGGAATGGTGACCCGTATCAAAGCAGATCTTGAGGATGCTTTCGTCGACCTCATCCAGCAAACGTTCCAGTTCAGGCTCAAAATCGATGAAGCCACCTGCATGGGCGTGCATTCCGACCGTCAGGCCGTATTCCTCCGCCCCCATCCTGGCGACAGTGGCGATCCGGTCGCGGAATGCAGACCACTCTGAATCGTCCATCTGCTCGGCCTCGTCCGCGCGACCCGCCGTTGGCGCACGGCGCGGCGAAATGGAGTCGATCAGAACAAGATGCTCTGCCCCATGCGCAACCAAAGCCTTACAGGTCCGCGTAGCCCCATCCAGCACATCGTCCCACTGATCAGCATCGTGAAAAGCACGGAATACAACACCGCCAATCAAGGTCTGATCATGTTTTGCCAGTTCCTCTGCAAGCAGGGGCGGGTCTTCAGGCATGAAACCAACG
Source organism: Pseudomonadota bacterium (assembly GCA_039195745.1). Classification (GTDB taxonomy): domain Bacteria; phylum Pseudomonadota; class Alphaproteobacteria; order Rhodobacterales; family Rhodobacteraceae; genus Litoreibacter. The sequence continues at coordinate 253,037 of JBCCVD010000001.1, forward strand.
GGCCCAAGTTCGATGCCTTTATACCCAGCGTCAGCGTTTTCTTTCAGCACTGTTTGCCAAGTAGGATTGCGGGCATCATCTGCAAATTCCACACCCCAGGAACAGGGCGCATTGCCGATCTTAATCATAGCGCGTCTCTCTCGGTTAGACGTTGATCCAAGTCTTCTGCTTACTGGACTCCAGCGCCGCATAGACGGTTTTGTTAACTCTCAGGCCTTCTTCAAATGTCGGCCAAATATCCTCTCCGGTCTCGATGGCGGTCAGGAAGTCTTTCGCCTCAATGATGATCTGATCCTGATAGCCCGTGCCATGTCCCGGCCCCTGACAGAAGGGCAAATAGTCGGGATGGGCCGGACCTGCGAGAATTTTACGAAAGCCACGCTCTGCCTCTGCCCCTTCGGCGAGATAGAGCCAGAGCGCATTCTGATCTTCCTGATCAAACCGGATCGCACCGCGTGTGCCATGGACCTCATAGGCGTAACCCATCTTGCGGCCAGTGGCGACGCGGCTGAAGAATAGGTGACCCATTACGCCACTTTCAAACCGGCACATCATCTGCGCCTGATCATCATTGGTGACCTGCACACCACCGCGATCAACATGCACCGTTTCGACCTCGGCAATCAGGGACGCAATTGGTCCGATCAACCCATGTGCGGCGTTGATCATATGCGGGGCTAGATCACCCATCGTACCGTTGGAGACGCCTTGACTGCGCCATGTTGCCGGACCATCGGGATCGGCGTCGAAGTCTTCAGTATGCTCGCCACGAAAATAGGTCACATCGCCGATGCGACCGTCAGCGATCAACTTGCGCGCATATTGCGTGGCAGGTGTTCGGATGTAGTTGAAACCCACCATATTGCGGCACCCGCTGGCATTGGCGGCGACGACCATCGCCTCGCTGTCGGCAACGGACGCGCCCAGCGGCTTTTCACACAACACATGCAGCCCGCGTGCGAAAGCTGCCTCGGCAATCTCGCGATGGGTCTCCTGTGGGGAGGCGATAACGACCGCTCCTACAGTTGGGTCTGCGATCAGATCCCGCCAGTCAACCGCTGCGCGCCGGAAGCCGAAGGATTGGCGATACCTTTCGGCAGAGGCTTGCGAGGATGCGGCGACAACCTCAAGTCGAGGCCGCAACCGTGTATCAAAAAGAGACGCGACGGAGGACATGGCGACAGCGTGCGCCTTCCCCATGTATCCGCCCCCAATAATCCCAATTCCAATTTCGGCCATGACGCCTCTTCCAAAAACAGTTTGCAACCGGTTGCAAAATGACTATCTTCAACCATGCCCTCTGGTCAATAGGGCAATCGACATGTCCGATTCTTTTCTGCCGAGGGAGACCGCAGATGAGCAAAGCCCCCAAGACGATCCGCCTAACAACGGCACAGGCCATCGTGCGTTACCTTGCGGCACAATTCATTGTCATCGACGGCAAAAAGACACGGCTCTGCGGCGGTGGTTTCGGCATTTTCGGTCATGGCAATGTAACTTGCTTGGGCGAAGCGCTGTATGATCACAAAGATGTCCTGCCGCTGTATCGGGGCCAGAATGAGCAGTCCATGGGCTTCGCAGCGGCGGCGTATGCAAAATATCACCTACGCCAGCGCTTCATGTTTTGCACTGCGAGTGCCGGACCCGGTACAGCGAACCTGCTGACCTCGGCCGCCTTGGCACATGCGAACCGATTGCCAATGTTGATGCTCTGCGGTGACGCGTTTCTGACGCGGCTGCCCGATCCGGTGCTGCAGCAGCTTGAACATTTTGGAAACCCCACCCTCGGTGTTAATGACGCGTTCAAGGCGGTCAGCCGCTATTGGGATCGGATCACCCATCCCGCGCAGGTCATTCAATCCTTGCCCGCCGCCTTGGCCACAATGTTGGATCCCGCTGATTGTGGCCCTGCATTTTTGGGGTTGCCACAAGATGTTCAAGGCTGGACATATGACTATCCGGCGTCGTTCTTTGAGCAAAAGACGCATCACATTCGGCGGCAGATGCCAGATGACGGTGAACTCACGGCGGCAGCAAAATGCCTGGGACGCGCGGAACGCCCCGTCATCATTGCTGGCGGCGGGGTGCAATATTCCCGCGCCGTGGCAGAAATGACGGAATTCGCCGAGACGCATAATATCCCAGTCATTGAAACGATTGCTGGGCGCGCAAACCTATTGGCGGAACATCCTCTGAACATCGGTCCTGTCGGCGTAACAGGCTCTGATTCTGCCAATACGATCGCAGAGGGGGCCGACGTCATCCTGTCCGTAGGATGTCGATTGCAAGACTTTACAACCGGGTCGTGGACCGCATTTGCACAAGACGCGCAGATCATTTCCCTCAATGCGGGACGCCATGATGCCGGGAAACACATGTCCTTGCCAGTTGTTGGTGACGCAAAACTGGGCCTTCCAGAATTGTCACGTCGCTTGCGCGGATATACGGCACCGGATACGTGGACAGACTTGGCCAAAGCCGAACGAGAGAAATGGGATACCTATGTCGCCGATAATGTAGCTCATGGGAACCGCCCAAACTCCTATGCACAGGCCATTGGCGTCGTGAACGCGCTCTGCGATCCGAATGATCGTGTCGTCGCAGCCGCAGGTGGCTTGCCCGCAGAAGTCACCGCAAACTGGCGTACGCTTGGGATTGGGACAGTCGATGTAGAATTTGGCTTCTCCTGTATGGGATATGAAATCGCCGGGGGCTGGGGCGCGCGGATCGCCCAATCCGAGAGTGACCCCGATTTGGCGACCATCGTCTTTTGTGGTGACGGCTCATATTTGCTGATGAATTCGGACATCTATTCCTCGGTCCTGACGCAGAAGAAAATGATCATCTGCGTATTGGACAATGGCGGGTTTGCCGTCATTAACAAGTTGCAGAACAACACGGGCAATGAAAGTTTTAACAACCTGTTTGTCGATACGCCGACAGTGCCGGAAGCCTTTGGTGTAGATTTTGAGGCCCATGCGCGATCCATGGGTGCGCATGCCGAAACAGTGTCTAATCCGGCAGAATTTGGCGAAGCCTTCAAACGTGCAAAGGCTGCGGAAAAGACCAGTGTGATCGTCATGTCGGTGGACCCCTATGAGGGCTGGACCACCGAAGGACACACATGGTGGGAGGTCGGCACACCTCATGTCACCAGTAATGCAAAGGTGCAGGCCGCGCACGAAGAATGGGAAAGCTCCCGCGTTAAACAACGGAAAGGTGTCTGAGATGAGCGCGCTTCTGGATGGGATCCGTCAGAACAATTTTCTAGTGATTGGTCGCGCCGGGATGGACTTTTTTCCCGATCCGCCTGGCACAAAGACGGAAGAAGCCGTTGAATTTCGTTCCGGGCTCGGTGGCTCTGCTGCGAATACAGCCGCTGGAATCTGCCGGTTCGGCGGCAAGGCGGATTTGGTCACCTGTGTTTCTGACGACAGCATCGGCAGGTACTGCATAAATCAACTTGATCATTACGGCGTCGGGCGAAAGCACGTTCGCCCTGTTGGCGGTGAATTTCGCAACTCCCTCGCCGTCTATGAGAGCCGTGTGGAGGATCATCAGACGGTGATTTATCGCAACGGCGCCGCCGATTTCCAGATGAATATCGAAGATGTCGAAGCGCTGGATTATGCCGCCTATGGCGCGTTGATCACGGCGGGAACAGTGTTCGCCGCTGAGCCTTCACGCAGCGCCGCATTTTATGCTTTTGCACTCGCGCGCACGGCCGGATTGCCGATCATTTTTGACATTGATTACAGACCCTATTCATGGCCTTCTGCGGAAATTGCGCAAGATGTGCTCAGCCGCGCAGGCGCACTTTCCGACATGATTGTTGGCAATGATGAAGAGTTTGGCTTCATGGCCGGCAACATTGCCAAAGGCCAAGCGAAAGCGCAGGACCTTGCAGAAGAAAGTGCTGAAATCGTCATCTACAAGATGGGCGAAAGAGGCGCTGTGACATATGCCGGCGCCGATGTGATCACAACTGGTATCTATCCTGTTACAGCACTCAAACCCACAGGCGCCGGCGACAGTTTTATGGCCGGAATGATGGCTGCGATTGCTTCGGGGCATGGGTTGAAAGACGCAATCCATCGCGGATCCGCTTGTGCCGCCATCGTTGTCGGCAAACCCGGCTGCGCGCCTGCTTTACCGGATTTGGCCGAATTAGACTCTTTCCTGAACACGCATCCCGGCCCGAATAAAGCCTGAGAGGACATCATGCATATCGCTCCCTTTGACAATCAAAACAAACCCATCGTTGACGTTGACGATGCCACTGTTCCCCTGAACTACTTCAACATCGTGAAACTGAAAAAGGGCGAAGCATTTGAGTATCAGGTGCCGCGTTATGAAACCTGCATCGCGCCAGCAACCGGTTCTGTCGATATTGATGTCGAAGGATTCAAGGCCGATGACATTGGCGGACGTGTCGGTGACGTTTGGGGCGGGGAGCCCGAAGGCGTTTACGTTCCCACTGGTGCAAAAGCAACGATGGTATGCACCAGTGACGAGGCTGAGGTATTTGTCGCAGGCGCGTTCTATGAAGAGGTGTTGGAGCCTTTCGCTGTGCGCAGTGACGAGATTGATCTGGTTCAATACGGATCCGACGATACGAAGACGCATCGTAAGATCAAGCATATTCTGGGTCAGAAACAGCACGATAAGGTAGGTCGACTTCTGGTAAGCGAATTGTTCACCGTGGGTGCGGGGGGCTGGTCCGGGTTTCCGAGCCACAAGCACGACACAGATCGGCTGCCGATCGAGACACGACATGATGAGACATATAACTTCCGCTTCAAACCGGATCACGGCTCCGGCGTGCAGATGCTGCAACGCCAAGACGGCAAGCCCGGAGATGCTTATCACATCGTCGATGGCTCCACGATCTGTCTTGATAGCGGTTATCATCCGTGCTGCGTGCTGCCGGGTTATGAGATGTACTATTTCACGATCCTTGGTGGCCTGTCCCAACGCAGCCTCATCCAGTATTTCCAACCGTCTCATGCTGATCAGATCGAGACGATCCCGGGCATCAAAGACATGATCGCGAAATTCAAATGACACTGGCGACACTTGCAGAGGTTCTGCAACCTGCCTTGAAAAACGGTCATGCTGTCGGTGGATTGGTTTGCTTGGGCTGGGAAGACATGCGCGCCTTTGCTTATGCGGCGGAGGCAGAAGGGTGCCCGGTGATATTGCAGGCCGGGCCCGGATGTCGGGAACACACGCCGCTGCCGGTTCTGGGCAAGATGTTCCGGCATCTGGCAGAAGAGGTCAGCGTGCCTGTTGTCGCGCATCTGGACCATGGTTACACGCTTGAAGAGTGTAGTGAAGCGCTGGACTGCGGCTTCTCCTCGCTCATGTACGATGGCTCCCGAAAGCCTTTACAGCAAAATATCGAAGAGACTGCCGCTATTGCGGAAATGGCGCATAAGGCCGGGATTTCCTGCGAAGGTGAGATCGGCTTTGTGGGCTATGCAAATGGCGAGAACTCCGCTGGCACAGACCCTGATGAGGCCGCTCAATTCGCGCGTGAGACACGGGTCGATGCAATGGCGATCTCTGTCGGGAATGTGCATTTGCAGGAGAATAAGGAAGGGGGCCTCGACCTTGATCGCATTCGCGCCATTGAGGCTGTGACGGATGTTCCTTTGGTGATCCATGGCGGCTCCGGTGTGCCGGTGGCCCAACGCACAGAACTCGCGCATAACTCGGCAATCTGTAAATTTAACATCGGGACCGAGCTGCGGATGGCCTTTGGCGATGCGTTGCGAGCATCTATTGCCTCGGATCCGAAACGTTTCGACCGCGCGCAAATCCTGAAAGACACGCATGAACCCGTTATGGCTGCCGCGCGCAAAGTGCTCTCTGCGCTAAAATAGGGTCTATTTTAGATCACGCTGATAGATCCAGTCGTGATCTGGATGGTTTTTGAAGCGCCACTTCCGCAGCGGCCCAGCCATGACATTCAGGTAATACATCTCGTAGCCATACGGCGCCGCACAAGGATGATGCCCTTTGGGCACCAGCACCACGTCATGATTGCCGACGCTCATAGTTTCATCAAGGCTACCATCTTCGGTAAAGACCCGCTGGATGCCGAAACCCCGCGCTGGTTTCAGGCGATGGTAATAGGTCTCTTCGAGATAAGTCATGTTGGGGAAATCATCTTCATCATGACGGTGAGGCGGGTAAGAAGACCAATGGCCAGACGGCGTAAAAACTTCGGTGACCAACAGGCTATCTGCCACGTCTCTGCCTTCCATCGCGATATTGTTGATGAAGCGCGTGTTGGTCCCGCTGCCGCGTTCTTCCAGCGCGATTCCGTTTGGCCCGATCACCGCCGCGTCATGCCCGCTGGAACCCGGCGCTGAACAGATTGCGAGCGTGCAACTCGTCGTGGCGGTTGCCGTCCAAGCACTTCCATTGGGCACATAGAGACAATGCGGTGGCGTGCGTTCGAACACGTCCATCCGATCACCCATCTCACCGAACTCCTGTCCTCCGGCACTGAGCTTTGCTTTACCTTCTACGAGGACCAGAATGACTTCTCGCGTACCAGTCGCAGCGCTGACCATTTGGCCGGGATCAAGGCGGTGCACCGCAAAACCAACATAGCTCCAACCCGCACCCTCGGGAGAAATGTCATGGATCAGCCCTTTGTCACCAGATGGTTTGCGCTGCAAATCCATCATTTTCCTCCACGGTGCAAATTTTCGATGAAGAAACTATGTCCGGCCCAAAGACCCATGCCGCAAAAAAGCAAACCCCAGATCACGCTCCCCGCCGCGAACTCGAAAAGGCCCCAGCCGATGCAAATCCCGAATACAAGAATGCGCACCCAAAGGGGTTTGAAGAACGGGTGATTGAAATCGAACCCCTTCATCCGAGTATCTCAGACATTTCGACTTCGCGCCGTTCTTTGATCGACAACAGCGCCGCTTCGGCCAATGCGAGCGCCTTCATACCATCTTGGCCAGTGGTTGGGGGCTCCGATTTGTCATTGAGGGATTTTACGAACGCAGCGATTTCATTCGCATAAGCCGCAGTGTAGCGCGTCATAAAGAAATCGAGTGTCGGCGGGCGATGATAGCCGTCACTATCCGCCACAGTGATATTCGCTTCCAGTGTGTTTTCCGCTGAAACAGAGCCTTTTGAACCGTGCACTTCGATGCGTTGATCATAGCCGTAGGTTGCCCGTCTGCTATTGGTAATCGTGCAATGCTTGCCTGACGCCGTGCGCATCGCAACTGTGGCACTGTCATAATCGCCATGCTCGGCAATCGCGGGGTCAGTCAAAACAGACGCCGTTGCATAGACCGTCTGCACCTCTTCGCCCAGCATCCAGCGGGCGACATCGAAATCGTGGATCGTCATGTCGCGGAAAATCCCGCCGGAGCGGTCAATATAGTCCAAGGGCGGCGCGCCGGGATCACGGCTGGTGAGCGTCACCATCTCCACCTCGCCGATACGGCCCTCATCGATGGCTTGGCGTAGGGCATTGAAATCCGGATCGAAGCGACGTTGGAAGCCAAGCATCAGCGTGCCATTTGATTGATCTACAACCTGCAGGCAGGATTTGACGCGCTCAAGATTCAGATCAATCGGTTTTTCGCAGAACACCGCTTTACCCGCGCGGCAGAACTGCTCAATCAGGTCAGCATGTGTATCCGTTGGCGTGCAGATAACAACGGCATCGATGTCATCTGATCCCGCGATCTCATCAATGCTGCGCAGATCACATCCATACTCTGCCTGAACCCGCTGCGCGACCGCTTCCATCGGCTCCGCCAAAGCCGCAAACACGGCGCCGGGAACGGAGGCAATCGCCTTCGCATGCACCTGCCCGATGCGGCCCGCACCCAGCACACCAAATCTGATCATCTAAGCTGCACCCTCAAATTCCGCTCCGGTCTTTGCCCCAGTGATATAGGCGACAACATCCTGACCATCCGTCTCTTCCTTTTTGAGGTTTGCCACAATCCGGCCGCGACGAAAGACGATGATACGGTCCACCAGATCAAACACCTGCCGCATGTTGTGAGAGACGAGGATCAGTGGCTCGCCCGCTTCTTTCAAAGTCCGGATGATGTTTTCGACCTGCTCCGTTTCCTGCACGCCAAGCGCTGCTGTCGGCTCATCCATGATCGTCAGTTTGGATGCGAAGGTCGCTGTCCGCGCGATGGCAACACATTGGCGCTGTCCGCCGGACATGTTCTGGATGGAATTGCGAATATTGGGGATCTTTACCCCGGTGCGCTCCAGCCCTTCCATGGTTTCGCGGTGCATTGCCTTATAGTCGAGGAAGCGGAAAGGCCCGAGCCAATTGAACTTCGTTTTTTCGCGCCCCAGAAACAGATTATCAGGTACGTCCAATGCATCTGCAAGTGCGAGGGTCTGAAACACCGTTTCAATCCCTGCCTCACGCGCATCAATCGGGCCCGCAAAGTGAACGGGCTGGCCGTCAAAAATGATCTCCCCACTTGTGCGCTGCTCAACGCCGGTGATCTGGCGGACAAACGTGGATTTACCCGCACCATTGTCGCCCATGATCGCGACATGCTCGCCTTTTTCGAGGACGAAATCCGCGTCATTGAGGGCATGCACACCGCCGTAATGCTTGGTCAGGCCCTTGGTTTCGAGAATAATATCACTCATATCTGCCTCCCCTATCTGCGCGACACAGCGCGTTCTTGCCGGTATTTGTCGAGAACCACAGCGCTGATGATAATCGCGCCCATCGCCATCAGTTGGTAGAAGGCATCAAGCTTGATGTAGGTGAAGCCTGACTGGATCACCCCGAATACCATTGCGCCAAGGACGGTTCCGATGATGGAACCTCGACCACCGGTCAGGCTCACCCCACCGATCACGGCCATAGCAATCGCGTAGAGCTCGTAGAAAATACCCATGCCAGACTGCGCTGTCAGGTTCTTGGAGCTCAGGATCACCGCTGCGAATGCTGCAAGCATGGAGGCGATCATATAAACGCGCACCTTGTGGCGTTGCACATTGATGCCGGACATGCGCGCGGCATCTTCATTCGACCCGATAGCATAGGTGTGTTTGCCGTAGAGCGTGTATCGCATGCTGATATGGAACAGGATCGCCAGCGCTATGAACCAGAAAACCGGCATCATGCCTTTGCCTAGAAACGCATAGCCCTCAGTGGGAAATGATACGGGCTGTCCGCGTGTCCAAGCCTGCGCAATACCGCGGCAAATCAGGAACATGCCGAGTGTGGCGATAAATGGCGGGATACGTGTGTAGGCGATCAGGCTGCCGTTTATTGCGCCGATCACTGCACCGAAGGCGAGGCCGACAAGGACGGGAACAAGGACCGGCAGATCGAAAGCCCATTCCCCGAACACCGCTTTCGGGTTCGGATTTCCGTTGACCAGCTCAGTTTGCGCGAAGGACATCACGATCATCGCAGTTGCGCCCACAAGCGGGCCGGAGGACAGATCAATCCCCCCGGAGATGATGACTTGCGTCACGCCTAAGGCAATGATCCCGATAATCGCAACTTGCAGAATGATGATCCTGAGCCGCGCCTCGTTGAAGATCGAGTCAAACCGGTCGCGCGTGTCAAACAGGAAGCTCTGATCGTTCATATAGGGCAGCACTTGCCCTAGAATTTCAAAAATGACGATGATGATGATCAGCGCAAAGAAGATGTTCAGCTCATTCGGCCATGACCTTTTCTTTGCGTCGAATTTGAGCCCGCCGGTCCCATGCGACGTATCGGACATCTGTGCACCCCTTTGCGTAATGATGAAAACCGCCCCTCATCCGGCGGCGAGAAAGGGTGGCGCTGGTGCGCCACCCTGCATGTCAGGTCCGCTTGGACTTACTTGAATGCGCTGACGTTGTCAGGCGTGACCAGCTTGAACGGAATGAAGACAGTTTTGTCGACCTCCTCACCGCGCGCCAGTTTCAACGCTGTATCGATGGAGCCCGCGCCTTGGCCTGCAAGGTCTTGAAAGACCGTGACGTCCATTTCGCCTGCTTCCATTGCAACCAGCGCGTCAGGGGTCGCATCGACACCACCCACCTGCACCGCGTCCATCGAGATGCCAGCTGCTTTCATGGCCTGGATCGCTCCAATTGCCATTTCGTCATTATTCGCGAAAACCGCGTCAAATGGCTCACCGGAGGAGATCCAGTTTGTCATCAAATCCTGCGCTTTGTCGCGGGACCATTCGGCAGTCTGCTTGTCGATCAGCGTGATGAAGTTGCACATATCCATGCCCAGCACGTCTTCGACGTCTTTGGAACGTTGAACCGCGGCCTGGTTCGAAAGCTGGCCCATCAGCATATAGGCGGTTGCACCGCCTGATTTGCCTTCTGCACGCAGGTTCTTGCAGATTTCAAACGCTTTCAGCGTGCCGGACTCGATCTCGTTTGAGGCCACAAAGGCCTGACCTTCTGGCAGCGTGTCCATGTTGATCGGCTGGCGGTTCACATAGACAAGCGGTACGTTCGCGGCAGCAGCGGCCTGGCTCATTGCTTCGGTTGCGTTGGTATCCACGGCGTTGACAATGATCGCATCGACACCAGACGCGATGAAGTTATTGATCTGGTCAAGCTGGCGCGCCACGTCGTCTTGCGCGTCCTCCATCTGCAGGTCAACGCCATCCAGTGTTTCGATATGTGCTGTCATGCCGTTGCGCATAATGGTCAGCCCGTTATCGTCAAACCGCGCGACGGAAACGCCGATGGTTTCTGCCATGGCGGATGTCGCCATCAACGCGGCCAACGCGCCGCCGATAATTAGTTTCTTCATGGTCTTCCTCCCAATGATGGTGTCCGGCACACCCAACTTTCTGTTTCGCCGGAGGCCCTGTTCGGGGCGTTGAATTCATCGCATGACAGTCAGGCGGCTTTGTCCCCCAAACTGGTTTCGATGAAGCTGAACGACCGCAAAATCTCTGACTTCGGGTCGGTGAATGCGTGTACCTCTGGCGCGAAGGCCTCGATGGATATCGGACTGCTATATCCGCCTGCCATCAAGTCTTCGATCTGTGCAAGATTGCCCAGACGGTCCTGCCCGTCGACAAGACCACGATGCGCATCGCCCATCTCCCGAACGGACAAATCAGGGTCTATCACACCGGAAATATGCACGAGCGCCGTGTGTTCAGGGAAAACGGGACCGCCCCCAGCAAGGTGATGGTGGAACGTATCGTGCACAAGTTTGATCTGGTCCTCGGCGCGCAAGGCCTCGATGATTTCAACTGCTTCGGATTTGTACTGCATGGAGCATTGTTCAAATCCGAGAGGTTCGACATAGCCCAGCAATCCATGCTGCTGCAAAAGGGGCGTCAACTCGCGCAGTGCGATGCGCAGATTGGCCTGCCGCTCCCCATTGCCAAGCCCTTGACCATCATTGCGCGGGATCAGGCTTACCGCTTTTGCGCCGCACGCCGCAGCGGTTTGCATCAGGGCGTTCGCCTCTGCCGCTTTTTCGTCAGACCAGTCGTTGAAGGATTTGATCTCCGCAATTGTGAGGATCGCGATACCAGCCGCATCGGCTGAGGCGCGCGCCTGCTCGGGGCTGTCCCCGTCAAAGAGCGGCGCGCTCAGGTCATTGCGGAACTCAACGCCACTGCACCCTGTCTCCGCTGCCAGAGCCAGTAAGCTGTCGTAGCGCATCTGCGGCGCAGTCATGTGATTCAAGGCTTTCGGCAACACGCCAGTTCTTCCCCCGCGCCATCAAGCGATCTACGGCCCGCGGCTGTTCGGACCAAGGACATGCTGGGCGCAAGGGAGGTCTTGCGTCAATAAAATGATTCAAAACGTCTCAATCATGAGATGATGCAACCGGTTGCAATGATACAAAACGGCCTTTAGGTCAGCTCGGGGATGTGGAGAACGGGTTCGAGAAAACGCTGCCCGCGCACCGAATTCTCTGCCCCTTGACCAGCCGCAGACATCAGTTCGACCAAATCGGCGCAAAGCTGTTCAAGCGGCACGCCGATCACCGATGTCACATACCCATCTGCCAACGCCATGCGCGATTCTGCGGTCAGCTCATTCACGATAAGCGCGACTTCACCGGGCTTGCGTTCTTCCTTCAGGGCGGTGATCGCGCCTTCCATACCGCCACCCGCCACATAGATGCCAACGACATCGGGATGTCGTGACAGCAGATCAAGGGTGGCTTCGTGGGTCAACTGCCGGGTCTCCAGATTGACGAGCGTGTCGAGTACGTCAAAACGTGGCAGATGCTCGCGAAAGAAACTGCGAAATCCAGCCTCGCGCAGATCATGACCATGCCATCTGTGGCCACCGACAAAGATAGCAAGCTTGCCGGGCTTTCGGGTGGTCGTAGAGAGCAACCAGGCAGCCCCGCGTCCAACCTTTAAGTTATTGAGACCAATGTAGTTTACGCGTTCTCCTTGTGCAAAATCCGACAGGATCGCAAATGTGGGAATACCTTGATCCATCAATTGGCGCACCGCATCATTGACCTGATGGTGGTTCACGGCTGTCGCGGCAAGGACGTCCACTTGACCAGCCATATCCTCCATGATCGCGCAGACATCTGCAGGCGATTGTGACGGGGCGAATGCGATCACGGCTTCACCTCTGATCCCTTCCAACTCAGCGATTGTGCGCTCCAGCGTCTCGGCCAGCAATTGGTAGAACGTTTGCCGCTCTTTTTGGAGGACGAACCCGAAACGCACGACAGGCAGATCCGACTTTAGCCGCTGGGAAATCAAATTCGTTCCGTGATACCCGATGCGTTGGGCAGCGCGCGCAACCTTGCGCCCCGTCTCTTCACGAACCGCCACGGTTCCTGCCAAGACTCGGTTGACAGTTGCGACGCTGACGCCTGCCTCTTTCGCAATATCCTTGATCGTAGGTCTGCGCGCCATAACTGGTCTATCCTGACAACTTCTGTATCAAAAAATGATATCACAAATGATACAATGCCGACGCCACATCATCAAGCTTGTGTCGGTCAGGACTTTGCGTCGCCATCCTCATCACGGCTCCACCGCGAACGATTGGGCAACATGGGGCTGATGCGTGGTGTTGTGCCCGTTTCAGGCCGGCTGCGCGTCCGCAAGACTGGCGCCTCCGTATCTGTCGACTTGCTTTCGCGCAGCACAATGTAAAGCCCGCTCGCAATGATGACAGAGGAACCGAGGATGGTTGCCCTGTCAGGCGTCTCATCAAAGAACAGAAAGCCGTATGCACTGGCCCAGATGATCTGCGAATACTGCATAGGTGCGACGATCACCGCTTCGCCGCTATTATATGCTGCAATCAGAAAACGACCAGCGATCCAAGCCAGCAGAGCAATCACTGCAAGCCTGCCCAGATCAACCAGTGGCAGCGGCTGATAAACCAGCGGCAACATTGCGGCCATAACGATGAAGTTCGCCATCATCGGATACAGCATGATCACCACAGTGCGCTCCTCCCGCCCGATCTTGCGCACAATGATCGAGGCCAGAGCGCCGCCAACTGCAGCCGTCATCGCCGCGATATGTCCAAGCTCCAACTCCGTTTGCCCCGGACGCAGCACAATCAGCACGCCCGCAAGGCCAACGAAGATGGCAATCCAGCGTCTTATGCGCACGACCTCACCCAATATCGGGATCGCAAGGATCGTAATCAGCAATGGCGAGGCAAAGATGATCGCATAAACCTGCGCAAGCGGCAGGACGGAAAAGGCATAGAACGCGCAAAAACCCGTAATGACAGCCGCGATCGTTCGTGCAGCCATCCAATAGGGATGTTTCGGGATGAGCGTGCCGCTGGTCTGGTCTCGCATCAGATAGAGCGTCGCCAGCGGAAAACTGAACATGACGCTGAAGAACACGATCTGGATGGGGGAATAGCCCCCGCCACCCAAGATCTTGATGATCACATCATGACTTGCGAAGATGCCAAAGGCGGTCAGCGCATAAAGGGCACCGCGGGTGTTGGATTTTGGCGTCTCACTCACCGCGTCGGGCCCTTTCTTTAGCGTTACAAGCTGGCGTCCAGTGCTGCCAGAACCGCATCGCCCATTTCAGTCGTCGAAACAGGGTCGGTATCGCCCGCCTGCATCAGGTCGGCTGTCCGCACGCCGCTTGCCAAAACTGACTCCACTGCTTTTTCCAGACGTGTAGCCTCGTCGCCCTTATCAAAGGAATAACGCAGCGCCATCGCGAAGCTGAGGATACAGGCGCTCGGGTTCGCTTTGCCTTGACCCGTGATATCCGGGGCTGAACCATGCACCGGCTCATACATGGCTTTCGGGCGACCATTGGCAGCCGGTGCACCGAGCGAGGCAGAGGGCAGCATGCCCAGAGAGCCGGTCAACATCGCGGCGCAATCGGACAGCACATCACCAAACAGGTTGTCCGTCACGATCACATCAAACTGCTTGGGCGCGCGCACAAGCTGCATCGCGCCATTATCGGCATACATATGTGATAGCTCGACTTCCGGGTATTCAGCATCGTGGATTTCCTGCACCACATCGCGCCACAGGATGCCGGATTCCATCACATTGGCTTTCTCCATGGAGCAGACCTTGTTGTTGCGCCGCTTTGCCAGTTCAAAAGCGGACCGGGCAACGCGTGCAATCTCGGATTCAGTGTAGCGCTGGGTGTTGACGCCGACGCGCTCATTGCCTTCCTTGTGGATGCCGCGCGGCTCTCCGAAATAAACACCGGAGGTCAATTCGCGCACGATCATGATATCTAGGCCAGCCACGACGTCTTTCTTCAGTGATGAGAAGTCCGCCAAAGCATCAAAACACTGCGCCGGGCGCAGGTTGGAATACAGGTCCATCTCCTTGCGCAGGCGCAACAGGCCCCGCTCAGGTTTCACGCTGAAATCGAGATTGTCATAGGCAGGGCCGCCAACTGCGCCGAGCAAGACCGCATCCACCTCCAGCGCTTTCGCCATGGTCTCATCCGCCAAGGGCACGCCGTGCTTGTCATAAGCCGCGCCCCCCACCAGATCGGTTTCGACGTCGAAGGTCAGATCGCGTTTTTCACCAAACCAATCAATGATCCGCAGGACCTGATCCATGACTTCGGGACCAATGCCGTCACCGGGCAAGATAAGAAGGGAAGGATTGGACATCTGGGCGCTCCGCTATGCATTTCGCTGTCTGCAGCGGGGTAGCGTGGGCCGGGGTAAGGGTCAAGTCGAGGGTGGCCGGTTCATGATCGGAATCGCTTCGTCATGGCTGAGCCATGGAGCAAGCCCTTCCCTTAGATGGTGCCAGATGGCACTGACACGCGGCGTGTGCCGCAGCGCTTCATGCGTTGTCAGCCAGACCTCCAATCCCGGCATCGGAAAGCCCGGAAGGACAGGCACAAGCTCCATCTCAGCGGCGATGCCTTTTTGCAGGATGCCGATGCCGCAGCCAGTGCGGATCATTTCGCCATGTATCGTCTGCTGATCACAGCGAAACACAAAATCTTCGCGGGTCAGTTTCCAACCCATATCGGCCGCACCACGAATGATGCGTTCCGACCTGTCATAGCCAAGCAAATCATGCTGCATCAGCTCTTCGGCATCCGTCGGCAAAGTCCGCCGCTCGGCATAATCCTGTGAAGCGAAGAAACCGAGCTCCAGCACGCCGAGCTTTCGCGTGATCACTTCAAGTTGGGTCGGCTGAAACATCCGCAATGCAATATCTGCTTCGCGAAACAACAGGTTTTCTGCCTCATCCGTCGCATTCAGCTCGATCTGAATGTCGGGGTGGCTTTTGCGAATATCCGAAATGATGCGCGGCAGAATGTATTGGGAGACAAAAATGCTCGCCGTAATGCGCACTGTGCCTGACACGGACATATCCCGGCCCGCGGCCGCCGTTGCGAACTTGGTCGCCGCTTCAGCCATCGCCATCGCTGCGGGTAGGATGGCTTGCCCGGCATCCGTTAGAACAAAGCCTTTCGCCTGCCGCGTGAACAGGCTGACCCCCAGTTGCATCTCAATCGCTTTGATTTGACGACCCAGCGTCGGCTGGCTGGCTCCGGATGCCCGCGCAGCCGCTGACAATGAGCCATGTTTCGACACAGCAAGGAAGGCCTGCACAAGTGACCAATCAAGAGAATGAAGCCCGCTTAACATTCAATAATGAATATCAGATCTGCAAATTTCTGCAATTCCCTTTCACTGCTGAATAGATAACTCTGCGTCAAGTTTTATGAGAAAGGCATATTATGAAGAAGACAGTTCTCATACTCGGAGCTTCTGGGCGTTTCGGCCAGAATGCAGCCTGCTCCTTCTCTTGGGCTGGCTGGGAGGTGCGCAAATTTGATCGGCGCACAGACACCCTGACAGATGCCGCATGGGGCGCTGATCTGATCGTGAACGCGTGGAATCCGGCCTATACTGATTGGGCGCATGACGTTCCACGACTGACCGCTCAAGTCATCGAGACTGCCAAAGACACCGGCGCGACGGTGCTCATTCCGGGAAATGTCTATCCTTACGGCCAGGACATGCCCGCGGTCCTTTCAGAACACACACCGCATCGTGCGACCAACCCGCTCGGCCGGATCAGGATGGAGATGGAGCAAGCCTACAAAGACTCTGGCGTGCGTACGATCATCCTGCGAGCAGGCGACTTCATCGACACACGCGCAAGCGGCAATTGGTTTGACCGGATCATCACCGCCAAATCTGCGAAGGGCAGGATCACCTATCCCGGCGATCCGGACATTCCGCATGCCTGGGCATTCCTGCCGGACGTGACAGATATCGCCGCAGCTTTGGCTGAGAAGCTTGACGCGTTGCCGCGGTTTGCAGACATTTCCGTCCCCGGGCTAACGCTCACGGGTCGGGACATGACCGACAGCATCGCGCGTGTCTCTGGCAGACCTCAGGAATTGACACGCATGTCATGGCTGCCGATCCAGCTTGCACGTCCGTTCTGGGGACTCGCAGCGCCATTGCTGGAAATGCGTTACCTCTGGAACACGCCGCATCAGATCAAGTCGCATCGCTTGCAAGATCTTCTGCCTGATTTTGTGCCGACGCCGCTCGATCAGGTGCTGGAGGCGTCACTTCCAGAAGATATCAACCCAGACCGGTTTATGCGCAGGCATCTCGACGGCTTGCCCCGCCGCTTGCTGTCGTTCAACTGCGGATGCGGCAACACGCAAGCCAGCTGAAGGCAACACGTAATCGACCCTCAGACTGCCAATGTTGCGGCCCCAATCCACCGTGTCCTGTTCAGCGGGGCCGGCCTGATTGGGGTCAGACACAGTCTCAATGCTTGCCAACGGTTCAGGATCTTGCAGACGAGGGTCTGACAGCAGGCTATGTAGCTGCGGTTTGAGCCCTTCCCCGTCAAACGGATCATTGTTCAGACCGCCCATGATCACAAAATGTGCATCCTTGGGCAACAGGCTGCGCAGAAATCTGATCTGATCGGCATTGCGCAATCCGTTGCGATTTTCGGGCCCGTCAAAAACTGGCGGCGATGTTTGCGTTGTGAAGACGTGCAGCACACCGTCAGGCGTTTCGATTGGCACGCGCCATGCCGCCACGCTGTGCAGGCGCAGGGCGGACAGCTCATCGTCAGCGAAGTAGCCTGCAGGCAGCTGCGCACCGGGAAGGTCGCGCCACAAGAGCGCGCTATAGTCGTCCGCATCATCATGCATGACGGGGTGAACTGACAGCAATGCGATACCACCCTGCCCGGCGAACAGACCGTATCCCTGCCTGTCGCGCGCCGTGTCGATCTTGCCGTCACGATCCACATCGAACCCTGTATCCACGCCCGTATTCGGCGCGCGCGCAAAACGATACGGCATCTGATGCCCCAGTTCTGATAATCGGTCCTGGATGAGTTGCAGCGCCACATGATCGTGGTCGTAATCCACGTCCTGCAAAGCCAGAACATCCGGGCGCAGGGTCGCGATCAACTCTATTGTCGCGCGCAGGGTCTCATCTTCAAACCGTGCGAGGTCACGCACCAAAAGGCCCGGCCCCTTTCGAGACAGGTCCGCATTGTAACTCATCATCCGGTACGTATCGGCGGGCGCGCCGAAGCACGCGAGCAACCAGATCAGGCTGCCAACAAGCCAGCCTGAATAGCGCGCGCACCTTGTTGACGTTTGTCGTCGATCATGTCGGCAATCCGGTTCATCGCGATGCCGCGCATGAACAGGCTGGCGGGAAGGAAGGTCCATATCGCGAGCATCCATACCAAGGTCTGCGGCGTTGATACCATCGAGGCGTCAAACAGCCCCGAGGCCGCACGAGCGACAGCAGGCATAAAGAATGGCAGGAAGAACCCTAACATGATGTTAACGCGCGCATCTCGCGTCAGCCGCGCAACGATATCGCCGCCCATGGTCGGATCAAAGGTCGGCAGATTGGTCCAGAAGTTGAACGGTTCCGTCTTGTTCGGCCAACCGCCGAGACGCAAGGCAATCATGAAAATCGCAAGCGTGGTCAGCGAAATCAGATAGCTCAGGCCTGCCGACGCACGCATCACATTGACATGTTGCTCATTGCTCGGGTCGGGCAGGAGCAGAATGATCAAGCGCACCGGGCTGTAGGGGAAATCGATCACATGGCCGATCAGCAGGCCAATCGCAGAAACCACGCGGGTCAGCGTTGTTGGATCATATTGCCCGCGGAACAGCACCGAAAGGCAGAACACGATCAGAAACAGAGAGACAAACCGAATGCGGTTAAATGGCGGTGCGTTACGGAACTCGATCAGGCTTGGATAGGTCGAGCCGTATTCGATCAGCGTGATCACCGCTGCAAACACGGCGACAAGTGCCACAACCTGCTTCGTATCAACTGTAATGCCCGGCAACAGCAGCGCGGGCGTCATCAGCAAAAGCATGACGAAAAATGCCCGAACGACCGCGCCGACTAAGCGTGATACCACGTCTATCAACCCTTCAAACTGGTCGAAAACGCTACTTAGGCGCTTTCTGTCCCACTTTGTGCCTCTGGCTATTGCCGAAAGGTGCCTCATTTTCGCCCCAGTTTTGCCGTTATTCAGATCGTCCTTCAACTGTCTGATAAGACTGGGGGATTTTATTGGGAGAATTAGTGGTATTCTTGTGTCACCGATTTTTGAGGCAAGCCATATATCGGTTCCATCCTCATAGAAACACCGAGATATGGGACCGAAAATGGCATGAGCGTGGCAAAGGTCTTGAGATTCTTGGGACAACGCGGTTAACGAATACCATCACACAGAGACCCCATTTCCAGCCGAAATCCGCCGATGAGACGGGTTTCCGGGGTTTCCAGACCAGATTTCCGCGTGTTTAGACCACCTATTCAGCCAGCCCCCATCAGCCCGGCAAGCGGCAAAAGTGCCAAAACCCAGTCAAATGCGCTTCCAGACCCGCTATCTTCAGCTTCCTCCTCAACCTCAGGGGGAGGCACGGTCTCATCTGCTGTTTGTCCGTCAGACCGTTGCGAAGGGCTCAAGATATCCGCATATGCGCTTGAGAACGTGTAATCGCGCACGATAATCTGCGCGATCTCCCCCGGATCAAGGTTCACGTCGATTACACTGTCTTCCACCGCATCTGCCGCATCAACGGTCTCGATAAAGGCGGCACTTTCATTGCTTCCGGTCTTCGCACCGTCTTCAACGCCAAGGATCTGGATTTCAATCGTGCCGTAATCAGCAACCAGCTCGCTGATATCCAGATTGGTACTGGACACCCCTTCCTCATGTTCGCCAACGACGTAGAACAGCAAATCAGACTCATCCGCGAAGCCATGTACGGACATGTCTTCAAATTCGGCTTCCGTCTTACGCGCACTGTTCGGATTGAGGTCTAACAGGGTCATGCCCGGCAAATTCTCAGCCATCCATCTGAACATGCCACCCGGTGCATTGGTCTCACCATAGACACCTGTTGTACTGAGGGCATTGTCAGTGACCTGAATGAGAGGCCAGACATTGGCGGAGGTCACATCGTAAGTGAGAAACTCTTCGACGATATTGAGCATCTCTGCCGCCTGAAAGAGCCCGAAATCCTCATCTTCTTCAAGAAAATCGGTGGAGCCTTTCAGGTTCCATTCCGTCACATATGTCTCAAGCGTGGGATAGTCTTCGCGCCAGGTCGCCTCGATCTGATCCAGCAGGAACGTGCGCGAACCCTCAAACTCAGCCCCTTGTGAATAGATATGCGCGATCACACCGTCCACCGCGCCCATTGCGCCGTCATTTTCCAGTTCGGCAATGATCATCTCATTCGCGATATTGGCGTAGTTCACACCGCCACCACGATAGATCGCGTCCCCGTCCAGATCGAGGTCATAGCGCGTCTCGAACGCCTCAACGATTTCCGTGCTGCTATCGCCGTCAACAAGGCCGTTCAAAACCCCGGTGCCGTCATTCTGACCAATCTGCACCAGCACATCTATAGACTCTGCCGCTGGATTATCCTGTGCGACAGCAGAAAGCTCCTGATCGACAATCCGGACCATATCGGCAGCAACGCGGCCATATTCCACCGCTGACATGTCGCCGGAATGCCAATACTCGTTGCCGATCTCGAAAGCGCTGATTTCCGCAGTCCCGTACGCGCCAGAAGCGACATCACGAATGTAGCTGCGCAGCGCCTCTTCATCGACCTCGGCAAAACGGTCACCATTCTCATCACTCTCATCGGAAATGTAGTGCCGCGATGGCAAGACGAGCGTCACCGCATGTCCATTTTCTTGCGCAAATGCCATGAAGTCTGACAACGGGATCAGCGATTTGATCTGACCGGTTTCACTGTGAACACCCGTATCGCTGTCTGGATCGGTGATATCAAAATAGTATTCTGTCAGGGATCCGCCGGGAAACCGCAGGTTGGTCACACCCAGATCGTCGATCGCACCTGCGTATCCGTCCGCAGTATTGAGTTCGTTGCGCGTGGACAGGACATTGCCGCCAAAGAGTGACGGGGCAGCCGCTACGCCTTGCGTTGTGATATCTCCAATCCCGATCACACCAAACCCTTCCCAGTGCGTTGGTGCGCCCGTCAGTCACGGCTGGAGACACCGCTCCCGTTGTGATCAAGGGCGGGTGGCTAAGAGACTGTGACTTTTCGGGCTTACCTCTTTTGTGATGAGGTATCGTCGGGCGAAGTGCTTAATATAGGATTAACCACGTCTTTAGAAACTGTTAGCGGGCACCTGCCCTCCCAGTTCTGATTGCCTAAAGGCCCGCCCCGCAAGAGGCAGGCCTATGGCTGTCATGAGTCGTGGATCAGACCCAGGGTCGGGTTTGCGCCGCAGCGTCTTCAAAGCTCTTGATAGAAGACGCCTTCTCCATCGTCAGACCAATGTCGTCGAGCCCGTTCATCAGGCAATGCTTCTTGAAGCTGTCCACCTCAAAGCTGAACACCTCGCCATCCGATGAGGTCACGGTCTGCGCTTCCAGATCAATCGTCATCCGCGCATTCGCCCCTTTTTCGGCGTCGGCCATCAGCACATCGACCTGCTCTTGCGGCAGCACAATCGGAATGATGCCGTTCTTGAAGCAGTTGTTATAGAAGATATCGGCATAGCTCGGCGCTATCACCGCGCGAATACCGAAATCCTTGATCGCCCAAGGCGCATGTTCGCGCGAGGACCCGCAGCCAAAATTATCGCCCGCCACCAGGATCTGGGCTTCGCGATATTGCGCCTTGTTCAGTACGAAATCCGGGATCTCATTGCCTTGGCGATCATAACGCATCTCGTCAAACAGGTTCACCCCAAGGCCTGAGCGCTTGATGGTTTTCAGGAACTGTTTGGGGATGATCATATCCGTGTCGATATTCACCAGCGGCATGGGTGCTGCGATACCGGTCAGGGTTTCAAATTTTTCCATTACATCATCTCCCGAACGTCAGTTAGCTTGCCGCTGATCGCAGCCGCAGCCGCCATGCCGGGGGAGACAAGATGCGTGCGCCCCTTATAGCCCTGACGACCCTCGAAGTTACGGTTGGAGGTCGACGCACAGCGCTCGCCCTCAGACAATTGGTCTGGATTCATAGCAAGGCACATGGAACAGCCCGCCAGACGCCACTCGAACCCGGCCTCTTTGAAGATGTCGGCAATGCCTTCTTCTTCGGCCTGCGCCCGCACAAGACCAGAGCCGGGTACGACCATGGCGCGCATCCCATCCTTTATCTTCTTGCCTTTGACAATCTCAGCCGCTGCGCGCAAATCTTCGATCCGACCATTGGTGCAGGAGCCGATGAAAACCGCGTCAATCTCGATCTCTGACAAGGGCGTGCCGGGCTCCAGCCCCATGTAATCGAGCGACCGCGCAACCGCTTCGACCTTGCCGCCTTCGAAATCCGAAGGAGATGGCACGACTGCGGTGATCGGCAGAACGTCTTCGGGTGACGTGCCCCAAGTCACGCTTGGCGCGATGTCCTCGCCCTTGATCGTTACGATTTTGTCGAAATGCGCGCCCTCATCAGTGAAGAGCGTTTTCCAGTAGGTCAGCGCGGCTTCCCACTGCGCGCCTTTCGGCGCGTGCGGCCGACCTTTGCAATATTCAAAGGTCTTCTCATCTGGTGCGATCAAACCAGCCCGCGCGCCACCTTCGATGGCCATGTTGCAGACGGTCATGCGTCCTTCCATGGACAGGTCACGAATTGCCTCTCCGCAATACTCGATCACATAGCCCGTTCCACCCGCCGTGCCGGTCTCGCCGATGACAGACATGGTGATATCTTTCGCCGTAACGCCGGGGCGCAGCTTGCCGGTGATCTCAACCTTCATGTTGAGCGATTTTTTCTGGATCAGAGTTTGCGTGGCCAGAACATGTTCGACTTCTGATGTGCCGATACCATGGGCCAAAGCGCCGAACGCACCATGGGTGGCAGTGTGGCTGTCGCCACACACAACGGTCATGCCCGGCAGAGTCCAGCCTTGTTCCGGTCCCACGATATGCACGATGCCCTGACGCACATCCGTCACGGGATAGTAGTGAATCCCAAACTCTTTCGCGTTGCTGTCGAGGGCGGCCACCTGAATGGCGCTGTCTTCCGTCATGTTCTTGGGGTTATCGCGGCCTGCGGTGGTCGGCACGTTGTGATCCGGCACGGCAATGGTCTTGTCAGGCGCGTGCACCTTGCGACCGGCCATGCGCAGACCCTCAAAGGCTTGCGGGCTGGTCACTTCATGCACCAGATGGCGGTCGATATAAAGAAGACAGGTGCCGTCTTCTGAATCATGGGCGACATGGGCGTCCCATATCTTATCATAGAGCGTCTTTGGGGAACTCATCGGTTCTCTCCTGAATGTCATGTGTTGGCTTGTCTCTAAAAAGCGTGGCTCAGGCGCGTCAGGATAGTCGCGCCAGCACAGCACGGGTCGCGCCGAAGAAGCGTTCATTCAGACGTGCGCGGTCATCCATGTCGAATACAGGTGTCATACAGGCCGAAATACACATCAGAGGTGAGTCTCGCAAGTGCGCGACTTGTCTGTAAATTGGACCCATGCAAAGCTGGTCCCAAGTAGGAGGCACGCCACGCATGACAGAGCATGTCGCAGACACAGCAGCACCCACGCCGGCAGCAGATGGGCAAACCGGCGGCCCGACCGCAGACAGCACAGAACCAAAGCTCGAACCCCCCGTCCCCGAACCCGTGGGAGAAATCCTTGATGTAGGTCAGTCCCTGTTCGCACAGGGGGAGGCATTCCTGTTCTCACTCATGCGCGAAACAAACCTCTATCAGGTCGTCGGTGCGGTTGTGCTTTTCGGCATCGCCTACCTGCTGCGCCTGATCCTGGGGCCGCGCATTCGTGCATGGATGGGCACGCGCGAGGGCTGGCCCAAATGGCGGATGCGGATCCTCGTGGTCATCCACCAAAGACTGCTTGCAATATTCTATGTCACGCTCCTTTGGACCACTGTCCTGATCCTACGGGAAGTGACCTGGCCCAGCCGATCCTATCTGCTCAGCGTCATCGCCACTCTGGCGCTGGCGTGGCTTGTCGTGATGTTCGCCACACGGCTGATCAAGTCGCCATTCCTGCGAAAAGTCGTGCGTTACGGCGCCTGGACCTATGTCACTTTGCGCATTCTGGGGATCACGGCCGAGGCCTCCCGCGTTCTGGACAGCATCGGCTTTAATCTGGGCGAGGTCCGCATCTCGCTCCTGATCATAGTACAAGCGCTGGTTGTGGTGGGAATCCTGCTGGCACTGGCACGGTTCCTGACCAACTCCACATCGCGCCGTGTTGAGCAAAATGAAGACATCTCACCCTCCATGCGAGTCCTGATCATCAAGATGATGCAGATCGCCTTCTATGGCCTCGCCTTCTATATCGGTGTGAAAGCGGTCGGGATTGATCTGACAGGGCTTGCCGTGCTGTCCGGTGCGATTGGTGTAGGCCTCGGTTTTGGCTTGCAGAAAGTCGTCTCCAACCTCGTCTCCGGCGTCATCATCCTGCTCGATAAATCCATCAAGCCGGGCGACGTGATCTCGCTGGGCGACACGTTCGGCTGGATCAACACGCTCGGTGCGCGCTATGCTTCCGTCGTCACGCGCGACGGCCGGGAATACCTGATCCCGAATGAAGACCTGATCACCAATCAGGTGGTGAACTGGTCACACTCCAATGATTTCGTCCGGCTCGATATCTATTTCGGAACGGCTTATCATGATGACCCGCATCAGGTACGCAAGCTGGCAATAGATGCGGCAAAAGGCGTGGATCGCGTCCTGAGTTTCCGCCCGCCCGTCTGCCATATCGTCGGATTTGGCGACAGCTCTGTCGATTACATCCTGCGCTTCTGGATCAAGGACCCGACGGGCGGCCTGACCAATATTCGCGGCAATGTCTATCTTGCGCTCTGGGACGCGTTCCAAGAACATGAAATCTCCATTCCATTCCCGCAGCGCGAAGTGACGCTCATGGGCGGCGAGATGCCTGGCCCGGCAAAGAGCGTCGCGCTTGACTGACCTGTTGGATCAGTCCGCGACGGCGCAAATCGCGGCCCTCAAGAATGGCAGGATCAGCGCTCAGGAACTGATGAGCGCAACGCTCGACCGCATCGCAGAACGCAACCCGTCGATCAATGCCATCGTCGCCCTGCAGGATCGCGACACCCTGCTTCAAGCGGCAGCGGAGGCCAGCGGGCCCTTGGCAGGTCTGCCCATTGCGATCAAGGATCTGGCTGAAACGAAGGGGATCACGACGACATTCGGCTCCCCGCTTTTTGCTGACAACGTGCCTGAGGCAGACAGCACGATGGTCGCCGCGTTGAAGGCGGCTGGCGCTCTCGTCATTGGCAAAACAAACACGCCCGAATGGGGGCTGGGATCGCACAGCTACAATCCGGTCTATGGCGTCACGCGCAATCCCTACAATCTGAATAAATCTGCGGGCGGATCTTCCGGCGGTGCGGGCGCGGCACTGGCCGCGCGCATGGTGGCTCTGGCAGACGGCTCAGACATGATGGGATCGCTGCGCAATCCCGCCGGTTGGAACAACGTCTTCGGATTTCGCCCCTCCCTCGGCCTTGTCGCGCATAGCGGGCCGGTAGATGTGTTCCTCGGCCAGCTTTCCACCAATGGACCGATGGCGCGCCATATCGACGATCTGGAACTGCTCTTGCGGGTGCAGTCTTACAAAGATCCGACGAACCCGCACTCCTGCGGGCCTTATGTCGCCACGCGCGATACATGTGCTTTGCGGATCGGCTGGCTTGCTGATTGGGGCGCTGCCTATCCGATGGAGCCCGGCGTGCTGCCTCTCTGCGAGGCTGGGTTGAGCACGTTTGAGGCGTTGGGTCATCAGGTCGTTCCCTTGCCGCCGCCCGTTTCTGCCGCCGCACTTTGGGACAGCTGGACCAAGTTGCGAAGTTGGTCAATCGCTGAGAAATCGCGCGCGCTTTATGAAGACCCTGAACAACGCGCGCTCCTGAAACCCGAGGCAATTTGGGAGGTCGAGCGGGGATTAACGCTGTCAGGCGCTGAGATTGCAAAGGCCAGCAAGGTCCGGTCAGACTGGTTCCGGACAACTGCCGCGATGGAGGTCGACATTTTTGCCCTGCCATCCGCACAGCTATTCCCCTTCGATGCAGAGCTCGACTGGCCAAAAGAGATCGCGGGCACCCAGATGGACACCTATCACCGCTGGATGGAAGTTGTGGTGCCTGCATCCCTCACCGGCCTTCCCGCCCTGTCTGTGCCAGTCGGCTTCGGGCCAGAGGGAACTCCGATGGGTATGCAGCTAATCGGCCACCGGGGGAGGGATGCAGACATTCTGGCGCTTGGGCGCGCCTATGAAATGGCGACGGGCTGGACGCTCAGGACGCCTTTTGAATGAACGGCGCATCTGTCGGGCTTGCCTCCAACAGATCACCTGGCTGACACTCAAGCGCCTCGCAAATCTTTGCCAATGTCTCGAACCGGATGCCTTTGACCTTGCCGGATTTCAGCAGGCTGATGTTCTGCTCTGTGATCCCCACACGCTCCGCCAACTCGCGCGACCGCATCTTGCGCATGGCCAGCATCACATCAAGGCGGACGATGATCTGCATCAGACAAAGCTCCGGTTCTCATCGGCCTGTCGAGACGCCTCCAGCATGGCCGCGCCCACCAGAAGCAGCATGCCGCCGCCCACCATCAGACCAATGCTGGTGGTTTGAATGCCGATCGAAACTTCGCCCTGACCGGGCGGATTGTGGCGCGTCAGCAGAAAAGACGACATCGCATCATAGAAGACCCCGGCAAACGGTATCGCGATCACGCCCGCCCCGATCCGCGCGATATGTCCGCCGCAAGCCGCGCTGAGCGCTTGGCCTTGCGCATAGAGCCTGAAGAGTGCGCGCATGTTCCACAGGACAAAAAACTGCAACCCCAAAGCAACGCAACCACTGGCCAGAAGCGCGTAAACTGTCGCCGTTGTCGGCGGCACAAGGATCGTCAGGTCATCGGGCGCGTTCCGCATCAATGTCGACTTCGCAAAATCCGGGGACACAGCGAATGTCAGGACCATGATCACAAGCGCAATCATCACGGCGGTTGTGAACCAGAACAAGCTCTTCGCGAAGACACGGAAGCGGTTTGAAAGCTCCATGATTTTTCCTTTTCGAATCATTTTTTATTGTTTTACATTAAATAATGATTGCAATCAATGAGGCCACCGATGCGCTATCTTATTCTCGCCATAGCTTTTCTTAGCGGATGCAGCTCCGTTGTTCCCAGCGGGATTGCCCGTCTGAATGCTGTCTCTCCCATGGATGCAAACCCCGCTGACATAGGCGTCTCGCTCACTTTGCCTGAGGGCGTGGCGATCATTGACGGTTCTGCGATCCTCTCGCTCGCCGCAACCCGCTCCGATACCAATGAGACGACGGAGGGGACCTATGTCCTTGCATCCATGACCGCAACAGATGGCAGCCGGATCTATGTGGTAGATCCTGTGGATCATGCGAAACTGCGTGACCAGCAGGCATTGATCCGGCAATGGGAAAGCAAGGATTCCGACGTCACGACCGGTTCCCTCAGTGTGACGCTTGCGGGCTGCCAAATCGGTGCCGGTCCGGCGAAAGATGCGACCGTTTCAATTCGGATGCGCACCGCAGAAGATGGACCGTATTTCCCAATCATCCGCAACGCGCCTGTGCGTCAGGTTCTGCAGAAGGGGCGCTTTGATCCACTGCAGCCCTGCCCAGAAACCGCTGATTGATCTGTGTCAAAGAAAGGGATGGCGCTTGCAAGGCATATGCAACATGATCTGCTGAAGGAAAGATGACTATGTTGGATGTTATGACCGATTTCGAAACCGAGAAGTCTCGCGCTTCCGCGTGGTTCCGCAGCTTGCGCGACCAGATTGTTGCAGAGTTTCATGCACTTGAAGACCGCCATGAGGGCGACGGGACCCCCGGACGCATGGAGGTTTCAAAGACCAAACGCACCGCCGATGATGGCTCTGATGCTGGTGGCGGCGAGATGTCGGTGATGCGCGGTGGACGCGTGTTCGAGAAGGTCGGCGTCAACATCTCCACCGTCTACGGCACGCTGGGTGAACGCGCACAAATGGCCATGGCCGCGCGCAAAGGCATTCCCGGCATGAAAGAGGACCCGCGCTTCTGGGCCTCCGGCATCAGCCTCGTGGCGCATATGCAAAACCCGCACGCCCCCGCTGTTCACATGAACACCCGGATGTTTTGGACGCCCCATGCGTGGTGGTTTGGCGGCGGCGCGGACCTGAATCCCTGCCTCGAATATGACGAAGACACCGCGCATTTCCATGCGGAGATGAAGAAAGGCTGCGCGGGCCATGGCGATGGGCTTTACGATAAGCTGAAAGAATGGGCCGACGAGTATTTCTTCATTCCCCACCGCAACCGCGCGCGTGGCGTCGGCGGTATTTTCTATGACGACCGCAACACCGGCGATTGGGAAGCCGATTTCAAACTGACCCAAGACGTGGGCTCTGCCTTCCTCCCTGCATTCGTGCCCCTCGTCGACAAACGGCGTGAAATGCCATGGGGCGAGGAAGAAAAGCACGCGCAGCTCGTCCATCGCGGCCTTTATGCCGAATATAATCTCGTCTATGACCGCGGCACGAAATTTGGGCTTGAGACCGGACATGACGCGAATGCGGTTCTGATGAGCCTGCCACCTCTGGCGAAATGGGTCTGACGAACGAGACACAAGGATTGTCAACCTCAGTTTACAGAAGTAACAAAGGGGCATGAGTTACGAATTGCCCAGCCCCGCCAAGCCTTTGAATATCGGCACCCGCGGGTCCCCGCTCGCCCTGGCGCAGGCCTATGAGACCCGCGAACGCCTGTCGAAAGCCTTCGATCTGCCGCTTGACGCGTTCGAAATCGTCGTGATCAAGACCACCGGCGACAAGATCATCGACCGTCCCCTGAAAGAGATCGGCGGCAAGGGTCTGTTCACCCGCGAGATCGAAGAGGACATGCTGTCGGGCAAGATCGACATCGCAGTGCATTCGATGAAAGACATGCCAACCGTGCAACCCGAAGGCTTGTTGCTGGATACCTATCTGCCGCGTGAAGATGTGCGCGATGCGTTTATCTCACCGCGTGCAGGCGGTCTGGCGGAGCTTGAGGCGGGCACAGTTGTCGGCACCTCGTCGCTGCGCCGCAAGGCACAACTGAAACTGCGCCGCCCTGATCTTGAAGTGGTGGAATTCCGCGGCAATCTGCAAACGCGGCTCAAGAAACTTGATGACGGCGTGGCGGCGGCAACATTTCTCGCCATGGCAGGCCTGAACCGGCTCAAGATGGATGACGTCCCCAAATCCGCCATCGATGTGGAAGACATGCTGCCAGCCGTCGCCCAGGGCGCGATTGGTATTGAGCGTCGGGCAGACGACCTGCGCGCCGCCGATATGCTGGCCGCAATTCACGACGGGCCAACCGGCCAGCGTCTGGCAGCGGAACGCGCCTTTCTGGCCACGCTCGACGGCTCTTGCGAGACGCCGATTGCAGGATTGGCAGAGCTTGATGGCGGCACGATGCGGCTACGCGGCGAAGTCTTGCGCCCCGACGGATCGGAAGCGATTGATGACGATGTAAGCTGCGCCATTGAAGACGGCGCGCAAGCCGGGCAGGACATGGCGCGCACGCTTCTTGCGCAAGCAGGCGAAGGCTTCTTTGACTGGCGACACTAGAATCGGTTGCGCCGCATAGGCCGATCAGCGAAAAGCCGGGTCGAAGTGAGTTGAAACAGAGTTTTTTGCGAAAAACTCTGCCAGGCGGAACTGAGTGAGATCGGATTCGAAAATGACGACCAATGCCTTGATGATCCCCGCTTGGGAAAATGGTGTCCTGAAGGAAGTCGAAAAGCTGGAAGTGCACCAGCGCGGGTTGCGCCATAAAGCGGTCTCCGTCTTTGTGATGCGCGGCGATCAAGTGCTGATCCAACAGCGGGCGATGTGTAAGTATCATACACCCGGCCAATGGGCGAATACCTGCTGCACCCATCCAAAATGGAACGAGGCGCCTGAAGACTGTGCGCATCGCCGTTTGAATGAAGAGCTCGGGATCACCGGCCTCACCCTGGAATTTCGCGGACAGGTCGAATATCGCGCTGACGTCGGCGACGGGCTGACGGAACATGAGCTCGTTGACATGTTCCGCGCGGAAGCCGCTGACGATCTCACCTTCGTGCCCAATCCGGAGGAGGTCATGGCCACCCGCTGGATCAGCGCCTATGATTTGAAGACAGAAGTCGATGCCCATCCCGACCGCTATTCGGCGTGGTTGCGCATCTATCTCGACAAGCATCAGGATCGCATCTTCGGCACGCAGACGCTGGCCTGACCGCAACACCCGTTGAGAAGCAAGCAAAGCAATGGTAGTGTGATGCTGCAAGCCCACAGACCCGGGCAGGCGTGACGCTGTATCTGATGGAGGTTTGAGCACTGTCTCAACACGCAAACGCCGGTGTAGCTGACACCGCAAAGCCAACGCTGAGCAGCGAAGAGCTGCTGGCTTGGATCGTAAGCGCAATCGAAGAGGAAAAAGCCGAAGACATCGTGCAGATCGACCTGCGCGGGCGCTCGGAAATTGCCGATTATATGGTGATCTGCTCAGGCCGTTCGACCCGACAAGTCACGGCTTTGGCGGATAAGTTGTCAACCAAACTCAAGCAGGAGTTTGACCGTGTCGCCAAGCTGGAAGGCAAGGCGGCAGGCGATTGGGTCTTGCTCGATACCGGTGATGTCGTGGTGCATATCTTCCGCCCAGAAGTGCGGGAGTTCTACCAGCTCGAAAAAATGTGGCTGCCCGCCGGTGAGGGTGACGCGGATAGCTCATCGGCCTGATGCGCGTCACAATCTGCGCTGTCGGCAAGCTGCGCGCGGGCCCTGAACTGGACCTGATCACCGACTACCTGACCCGCTTTGACCGCACTGGCCGCAACATGGGGCTGGGCCCCGCCAAGGTGATTGAAGTCGAAGACAAAAAGAACGGCGGCATGGCGGCCGAGGCGCAATTGCTAAGACGCGCCGTCCCAAAATCGGCGCTGATCTGCAGCCTGGACGAGCGCGGCAAGGTGGTGACCAGTCCCGACTTTGCCAAGCAACTGGCCAATTGGCGCGACACTGGGACACAAGATCTGGCTTTTGTGATTGGCGGCGCGGATGGGCTCGCACCAGAATTTCGCGCCGAGGCGGGTCAGCTTCTGTCTTTTGGCAAGATGGTCTGGCCGCATATGCTCGCGCGCGTCATGCTCAGCGAACAGCTTTACCGTGCGGCCTCTATTCTGGCCGGATCGCCGTATCACCGGGTCTAGAAACCCGCCCCCGCTGATGCAAAGGAGCGCGTTCACCGCGCGCACCCCTCTCCAATTCTTAACCTCCGCCTGAAAAAACCTGCTCGCGGCCAAACAGGCCCGTTTTTCTTTCGGCGCCCGATCTGGCGCCCCAAACAAATGGCAGGACCTGATGGACAAGTTTTCAAATTTCCCAACCACTCCAATTTCACCCGCGCGCGGCGGTGAAGAGGTAAGCCCGAGTGACGCAACTGCGCTCTCGCAAGTCTCCCGTGCGCTCTATATTGGTCAGGGCGGCGACGTGGATGTCACATTGGCAGATGGCGACACTATGGTGTTTCAAGCGGTCCCCGGCGGCAGCCTGCTGCCGATCCGCGCAGAATTTGTGCGCGCGACAGGCACAACCGCAACCGGGATCGTCGCCCTGTGGTAACGCGCGTCTAGGACGATTTGACGAAACCCGCGGCAAGCGTTGCTGCGGGTTTTCTTTGGCCTGCGCGTATCTGCAACAGCAACTCCTGCAGCGAGTCTTCATAATTTGCCAGTCGCTGCCGCCCGAGCCTGCTGGCTCGTATAGCCTGATCTGACAAGGTCACGCGTGCGTCATAGCCCTGTAAGATCATCTGCAAGATGGTCTCGCCCGTGTGGGTCCGGCAATCGGCAACCTCGTGATAGCCAAGCGCCCCGAAAAGCCCGATAAACTTGCGGCTATAAGCCATCGGCACCACCGCAACACCGCTTGAGAACGCCGCAATGCAGGCATGCATCCGCGCGCCGGTGAAGAAATCCATCTGCGCAATATAGCCTTTGGCGTCCTGCGGCGTTTTGAACGCCGGCGCGACGATCAGATCTGGAAATTCGGCCTGCAACATCCGCGCTGCGGCGGCGTCATCTTCGACCGGCATATCGGGGCTGATCACATGCGGGATCAGATGAATCTCAGGCTTGTCCGGATGCGCCAGGAAGTGTGCGATCAGCTGCCGAATGAGGGCAGGGTAATCGCAATCCAGCCCGAACTGGTTGCCGCCCGTATAGCCGCCCGACATCAGCAGACCCGAGACGTTCAGCCCTATCGCAGGCCTGCGCGGCGTCACGTCCTGCGGCTCTGCTGGCATCCGCAAGGCAACATCGGACGCCACACCAACCGGACGGCGCACGCCGATCTTGCGCAGATGGGTCAGGGACGCCTCATCGCGCGCAAACACGAGCGTGGATAGCGCAATCGTCAGCTTGGCAAAACGTTTCGACAGGCGGCCGGTGAACGGCCCAAAGGTTTGCGGGCTCAGCACCAACGGGCGCTGCGCCAGATGTACCAGATACTTCAGAAAGAAGATCCGACGCAGCCGCTTCGGCCCATAAATGTCAGAGAAACTGTCACCCGCTCCAATATCAAGCACGAGATCGCTTCGGCGGATATGCCGCCAAAGGCCGGTTGGCCAAAGGAAATCCTCTCGCGACATGCGCAGAATCGAGATGTCATCCCCAGATATGCAAGGATCGCCCGTGTCGTGCCAATCGAGCAAGGTGATGTGGATCGGCTCCTCGATCTTGCGCGACATCTCACGCAGCAGATCGACCTGAGCAACGGTCAACGCGCCGACACCAAGATTGCGGGAGCGCGACGCGTGGAGAATCAAGCATATGTTAATCATGACTGAGCATGTTGCGCGCAGGGTTAATGTTGCGTTACTTCGCCATCCGTCGCCGCAGCATTGCGCGTCGTGCCGTACCGAGCATCGCGCGCAAGCTCTGCGTCAGCGGGGTCATGCGCCCACAGGCCCAGATGCCCATGCCACGGTATTTCGGCACCGGCATGCCCGCCAGTACGCGGCCAGCAAGACGCCCCAACAGCTCCCGCCGCCGCCGCACCTGCCCGGGCTGCATTGCGGCGATCTTCTCTGCGCTCAAGGGTAAGGCAACCACTGTCTCGCCCCGCATCGCCGCCTCCAAAACCGATTGGCCCAGCGATGTACGTGCGAGGATCAGGCTGCGCCCATGCTGTTCATCAAACAGCGGATAGCCACCTGTGTCCGTCTCCCAAGCATCGGCAAATGCGATATCAGCCGCCAGACCCGTCCCATCTGCGCAAATCCGGCAGCGCGGTTGAACGCGTTTCGACAGGATACCGCCCCAACTCTCCGCATAGCTCATCGCATGGCGTACGCCCTTCCGGTCGATCACCTCCGTCGCACCCGGCCATCCCTTGCCGCGAAACCGGAACTGAGCCACATCTTCTGGCGCAACGCCCAGGCTGTGCGCGATCTCATCCGCACCCGCAGCAGAGGGCACACCTGCACAAAAGAAGGACAGCATCACAGGGAAAGTAATATCGATGCGCGGATCGATCGCCGCCCAACGGCGCAGCCCCGCAACATCACAGGGCTTGCCGACAAAGGCCAAACGCTCTGATTTTTCCAATAGCGCCGGGACATCCCGAAGCGGCGCGGAAGGGGCATAGCGCGACGCAGCCCGTGCGCGCAAATCCGCACGGGAACGACTGATCGTCATGATGTTGCCGGTCGGGTTTTCGGGATCCGCAGCAACGTGATACACGCCGTCAACCTGACCGCTTTCAAGCAGCCACAAACATGTCGCCGATAATGCGCCGCCCGACGCGCCAGCATGGCGCAGGCTGTCATCTGCGGCCCACCCTTCATGCACGGACGCATAGCCGCCCCAAAGCGGGTCGCTATGCGGGCGCGGCGCCGTTTGCCCGCCACCGGGACAAACAGCCATCACTGTTTTTGCCGTTTTCCGCGACAAAGGACCGGTACGGCGCGGTCGCAAAAACCCCTCCTCATCGAACCCAAACGCCACCTGCTTTGGCGCGAGCGCGGCACACGCCCCACATCCGGCGCACAGATCCGCATCTACAATCCTGTCTGTGACATCCATGCGCTGAGCCATGCAGCACTCCCGATCCCCTGTTTACCCAGTGTTAAGGCTGAACTGGTTAAGCCGTCGTAAATGTCAGTGAGTACAACCCTCGGCGGCTTTCGCCCGACAGCCCACCCCTTGATGATCCTGCTCTCAGGGCATGCGGGTCTGGCTGCTCTGACACTCGCCCGCAACATCGCCGCCGCCCGCCTTATCGGTGTGGAACAGTTCGGCATCGCTGCAGCCTTCGCCATTACCATCTCAGCAGTTGAGATGGTTACGACCCTCGGCACGCAGCAATTGATCGTTCAGGACAAGGAGGGGGAAGACACCGAATTCCTGTCCTCCTTGCACTTGGTCCAAATGCTGCGCGGGATTTTCGGTGCAGTTGTCATCTACGCCAGCGCCGCACCGGTGGCGCAGTTCTTTGGCCATCCCGAAACCCGCTGGGCCTTTCAGACCTTGGCTCTTGTGCCCCTCTTGAGTGGTTTTCTGCATCTCGACGCGTGGCGCTATCAACGCGCAGCGCGGTTTGGTCCGTCCGTCATCATTCAACTGGGCCCGGCTGCCTTGGCCCTGTTATTGCTCTGGCCGCTTCACACCAGTTTCGCTGACTATCGCGTTTTGCTGATTGCGGCGGTCGTGCAGGCGACGGGCATCACGGTGATGTCGCATCTCGTCGCGGAGCGCAGATTTCTCGTGGCGTTTCAACCGGCCCATCTCTGGCGCGTGGCCCGGTTCGGGGCACCATTGGCGTTGAACGGCGCCTTCCTGCTTGTCGTCTTTCATGGCGAGAAAATACTGGTCGGGCATTTGCGCGGCCCCGGTGATCTGGCCATCATCGCGATGGGGTTCACACTGACCCTGACGCCTGCGCTGATCCTTGGCAAAAGCATGCAATCCTATGCGCTTCCAAAGCTATCAGCCCAACGCAATGACATGCAGGCTTTCCGCCGCAACGCCGCAAGTCTCATTCGCCTCTGTCTGTGCTTGGGTATCGGGCTGAGCTTGATCCTGTCCCTTCTTGCCCCAACACTGCCACTCTTGCTGGGTGCAGGCTTTGCAGGTTTGGTCCCGCTCTTCCCGGTTCTCGCAGCTTTGCATGGGATCCGCGTGGTAAAATCCGGTGTCTCAATTACCGCATTGGCGCTTGGAGCAAGCGGGAACACGGCCATTGGAAACATCCCCCGCGTTCTCGCATTGCCCCTGATTTATGTCGCGCTGGACAGCGGTGCCGACCTGCACGACATCTTGTGGATCGCGGTAACGGCGGAAGCTGCCGGATTGCTCGCAGCTTTCGCCCTTTTGTGCCAGAAGATCAGAACGCCCTAAATCGCGTCATCACCGTTCTTCCATGGATCGGAGTTCACGGCAGAGGCCGGGCCGACAATCTCTTTATACGGGGCTGAGACGGGCAAGCTGCCGTCAGTCTGCGCGTCCTTCCAGACTGCAAGCCGCGTGACCGTACTTTCGATCTGATACGATCCCGCAGTGTTGGCCAGCAGTACCAGGGCACGGTTCGAAGGAAGGGTCGGCGACGCTGACGTGAAGGCCTCGTCAATAACCGCGACGCCGTTAACCCACACCTGTGCAATCCCGGCAGGCATATCAAGCGCGAAGCGAATATCAGCAGGCGCCCCGTCGACAATGACACCAGCCCCGCTTTGCACATTGTTGACATGTACAACCCCACCGCTGTCTCGCACGCGCAGGCGCAGCTTGCCGTTGGACAGGATTTCCAACCGCAGATAGTTGCCGGTTGTCGTCAGCAGGTTGTCAGACCCCGATGAGGGCACGGATGGCACAAGATCAAGCTGTACGAAGAACCGCGACACGCCGGCACCAAGCGTCGATGTGTCATAGAAGAAAGGACCCGTCGCGCCGGTCACAAACTCCGCTGAGGTTGCGACCAATGTGTTGGTCAGCACCGCAGCTTCGGGCAATGGTCGCACCGGAACGCCGTCAATGCCCGACAGACCCAGATCGACAATCGGCAGGTTCTTGTAGGTTTCCGCAATGTGATCTTCGGGGAATTTTACCATGCCCGTTGCGCCGCCTTCGCCGTATCTGATGACATCTCCGGCGGTGAAGCTCGGCGCATTTGGATAAAGCCGCACGCGTCCGCCAACGATCTCCGCGCGCTCTGCGGGCGCGCCATTGATCTGCCACCCCATCACATCGGTCCAATGTGGCTGGCTGTTGTCCAACGCCGCCTCCCCGCGCGCCAACCGCGGTGTCGTGACGGGGCCAGCACTCGACCAAATCTCGACGTAAGCACCAGCGGGCTCCCAATACGCTTGATCAAACAGCGGCATCGGCCAGGTCGTCAGCCCTGACGACTGCAGAATCGCATGGGCCACCAAGCGCGCAAACATGGGCGCACCATCATCGGTGTCCGGCGCGGGGTGGCTTTGATCCATCCACCCGTCCATGCCATCGGAGATGCCATTTTGGTAGGTCAACGGCTCAAGCCCAAGCGGCAGGAACAGGCCATCCGCATTCGGATTGGCCACCATCTCCCGCCAGCTGACACGCGCCTGTTCCTTGTTCTGCAGATTGACCTGAGGTGCCCCTCCCGCCAGAACCGTGGCGCTTTGCATATCCGCATCAATGTCGAAGCGATGCGGCCCGAACGCCACCCATTTTGAATGCAGCGGATCGTAGAGCTCCCCAAACCAGTGATCGGCCTGATAGCTGCCACTGCCATAGCTGATGGTCGCCGGGAAACTGACGGGCGTGCCATCCTCTGTCTTGCCTGTAAAGAGCGGGAACAAGCCTTCCTCATAATGCTCCGCAAATGTTCCGGGGGTCGCAAACCAGGACACGGATGGCAGCCCGACCTGCTGCCCATCTGCTGTCGCAAAGCCATGCACCGCTGCGTCTTCCGACCACAAACGGCCCGCGTCGCTGTCATCCACCAAGGATTTGAACCCGGTGCCTGAGACCGCCTGAAAGACCAGCGCGATCTTGTCATCCGGACGCTCCGCCAGAAACACATTCGCCATCGCTGCCAATGCCGCTGTATGCGGATCAAGGTTTGTCAGATGTTTGACCACCGGCCCACCTTCATACCAGATCGCCTGCACCGCATCCTCACGCAGCAGCGTCTCAGGCAGAACGAAGTTGTACGCCGTGGAGCGGATGCGCACGATTTCCGACTGCCCCCACAGCGCAATCACATGACCGACACCGAACCGGTTGATACTGCGCGCGCGCGTCACGGGTTCCGACTTGATCCGCACCTCGACGCGGATCCAGTCAGGGCTGCGCTCTGCCGTGATCACACCAGACCAGTCCCCGCTTCCGTCAATCACCGCCAGGTCCTGCCAGACCGTAGCAGTCCCTGTCTCTGGCAAAAGGCGATATTGCACGGTTTCACCCGCCGTTCCCGATCCGCTCAGCGGGACCTCGGCAGAGGAACGCCCAAACGCCGCACCGCTGTCAAACAAGCTGCGGTCGCGCGAAAAGTCCGAAATCCCAATCGTCGTTTGGGGAACAAAAATGTCACCTTTGGGGTTCGAAGTGGCCGCCAATGCAAGGCCAAGCGATGTGATCATAAACGTCACCTTTGGTTCTGGTCGGCCAAAGGTGACAGCCATTCGAGTTGAACCGCTCAGATATGCCTTCGTGCACGAGCTATCTCAGGAAAACAGGGGAACGCGCGAGACGCGCTTCACCTCAGCGGCAGCCAATTAGCACGAGATCACACAGGGTTGCCTATCAAAGCGCCACGCGAACGGGGCATTAAGGATCAGGTGAGACCCGCCACAACCAGCGCATGTTCCTGCGCATCGGCATCCTCAAATCGCCCGTAAGCGCCCACGTCGATATTGTCGCGCAGCACTCGGGCAGGGTTGCCCGCCACCACAGAACGGGCCGGAACATCCCGCGTCACGACAGCGCCCGCCGCCACGATGCTCCCATTGCCCACACGCACACCCGGCAGCAGAATGGCCCGTGCGCCAATGAAGCAATCCGCACCGATATGGGTATGCAGATAAAGCCCGCGCGTCCGGTCATGCGTCAAAACCAGCGCCTGCAACGCGACATAGCTGCGCGGCCCGACATGAACGCCTATCGGAAACGTCCGATCCAGCCGCGCACTCAAAGACAATTCTGCAGTGGGATCGACATCCATGCCGTACCCCCGCACCAGAACCAGCCACCGCAGCCGCACCAACACCCGCCGCAACCCAGCGAGCCTGTTCAGCCCGCGTTTCTGCGCTTTGCGCACCCCTTCAGCCGCGAATGGAGTATCGCTCATGTCCAAGCCGTCCCGTGCCGTTCTTTGGCGCAGAATAGCGGCGGATATCTTTACAGAATAATAACGGTTAACCGGCAATTTACCCTCATGACAGCCCGCGCCCCACATGTCACAGCATTCGGTGAACAGAGCAAATGCCTCCTGCTTTTGCTCTATCTCGGCTGCGTCATGATCCCTGTGCGGTTCATGATCGGACCGCTGCAAATGACCAGCGTACGGCTGCTGCTGCTCGCACTCCTGCCGCTGCTGATCGTGCCACTTCTGCGGTCGCGCAAGCTGCCTGACCTGCTGCTGCTCGCCGCGGTCCCATGGGTCTTTCTGGCGATGTGGATCAACACGCCCGCGCAAGCGATTGAGCATACCGGCATCACGGCGATTGAAATGCTGGGCGGATATGCCTTGGCGCGGTACTGTGTCCAAACGTCAGAACAGTTCCGGTTCCTGATCCGCACCATCATCAGCCTGATCCTGATCTGCCTGCCACTGGCTGTGTTCGAAAGCATCACCGGCCAGCCGATCTTCATCCAGCTGATCCGCACGGTCCCGGGTCTCACCAGCGTCGAGATCGTCACCATTGCCCCCCGCCTCGGTCTGGAACGGGTCCAGGCGGTCTTCGCCCACCCCATTCATTTCGGCATGTTTTGCTCCACCGGCATCGCCCTGCTCTTTGTTGGTCTGTCACACAGCGTTAGCCTGCCGCTGCGTCTTGCGGGGCTTGGGCTCATCACACTAACGACTTTTCTTGCCCTCTCCTCCGGCGCGTTTCTCTCTGTTGTGATCCAGCTCTCCTTGATCACATGGCTGCTCCTGTTCAAGAACCTGCGCTACAGGTGGCTCATCCTGCTGGGCGTTTGCATTGCTGCCTACATCTTCGTCGATCTGGTCTCCAACCGCACACCGGTCCGGGTCTTCTTCAGCTACGCGACCTTTTCAGCACATAACGCCTATTGGCGCGGCATCATCTTCGAATGGGGCATGCTGAACGTATGGAACAATCCGCTTTTCGGAATCGGCCTGAATGACTGGGTCCGGCCGCATTTCATGCATTCCGGCAGCATGGACAATTTCTGG
This sequence comes from Pseudomonadota bacterium, assembly GCA_039195745.1. GTDB lineage: Bacteria > Pseudomonadota > Alphaproteobacteria > Rhodobacterales > Rhodobacteraceae > Litoreibacter. Next base: position 292,448 of record JBCCVD010000001.1, read on the forward strand.
CTCTGGCTCGCGGTCAGATACGGTCTGCCGGGCTTTGGAATGATCGCACTGGCCTGGGGAATTGGCATCCTGCGTGTTGCGCGCGGACCGGAAAGCCCAATGAAAACCGCCTGGGTGTTCTGCATGATCGGGCTGACCTTCACGCTTTGCACGGTCCATGTGTGGACCGCGATCTATTCCTACACCTTTTTCTTGCTGGGCTCGGGGCAGTTTCTGGCCAATGCAGCGCAACCGAGGGTCAAGGCAGAGCCTGAGCCGCGCGCAACGTTCCAACGCAGCTTTACACCAAACTTCGCACGGCCCCGTCCGGTGGCGCCATGACGCACCGCTTGGGCGTCGTCATTGTCACCTATAATGCCTCGGACGTGATTTGCGACTGCCTGCACACGCTGATTGCGGCAGGACAGACGGATGACATCGTGCTGGTCGACAATGCCTCCACCGACGACACATTGGCTGTTGTCAGCACGTGGATTGGAGAACCGCAAAGCCACACCCTGCCCGATCGACTTCCCTTTGAAATCTCTCCCGTCCAACATGTGGAAAATGCGATCTCTGTCATCGCGAACTCTGCCAATGATGGTTTCGCCGCCGGTGTGAATATCGGTCTGCGTTACTTGCTCGACAGGCCGCATATTGATCGCGTCTGGATCCTCAATCCCGACACTTTGATCCCGCCCGGCACACCGCAAGCGTTCGCCACCGCGCCGGAGGGATTTTCTCTCATGGGCGGGCGCGTTCTTTACGCCGATCCGCCTTATCTCGTGCAGACCGACGCGGGCACCGTGAATCGCTGGACCGGAGTAACCTCAAATCTCAATCTCGGGGCCGGACCAGATGCGCCGCTCGCCAATGGGGCGCAGGCTGATTTTATCTCTGGCGCGAGCATGGTCGCCTCCCGCGCTTTTATTGAAGCATCGGGCCCCATGCCGGAGGAGTATTTTCTCTACTATGAAGAAGTGGACTGGGCCCAACGCCGTGGCCCCCTTCCGCTTGTCATCCTGCCAGGGGCGCAGGTCTATCACCGTGCGGGCACGGCCATCGGCTCACCGACCCTCACGCAAGTGGCCAGTGAGTTTTCGACATATTACAAGTTTCGCGCGCGCATGATGTATCTGCGTCAGCACCATCCTGTATCTCTGCCAATCGGCTATCTATACGCCTGCGCTAAGGCCCTGCAATTCATTAAAAACGGCCACCGCGCACAGGCAATGGCCGTTCTAAAAGCGATCAATGGGGTCAGCCTGTCACCCGATGAAGCTCCGCAATCGGGAGACCAGACCATCCAGCGCCGGGCCTGAGGTCGCAACGGGTGGGGTAAAGTCCTGCGTCACAAGCTCTGCCAGTTCATCCGTGTCCCAGACAGCTTGTAGGCCTTGCCGCCCGATCAACTCGCGGACTGTTCCGATCTGATGATCATTGCGATGTTCACCCAGCTCTGCACGCCGCGGCACAAGAATGATCGGTTTCTCCGCATCGCGCGCTGCGATCACTGTTCCGATGCCCGCATGGCTGACGACCAGCCGTGCGAGCCCCAGCACTTTGCGATACCGCGCTTCTGTCATGACAGGTTCCACGATCAGATTGCGGGGCGAACAGGCCACGCCCGTCTGCGCCAGCACCGGCTCGCTGATCCGCCCAGCGAGCTTGTCCATCGCCTCGATCAGGCGCGGAAAGGGCAGCTGTGTGCCAACGGTCACGAAGATCATAGCACCGCTCCCGCATAGCTCGCCCCGGTCTGGGCAGAAACGCCCGGCCATTGCGTCATCCATAATTCCGCGAAGGGGCGCGACAAACGGCCCGACAGCGACATCTCATCCGCATTGGCAATAGAATCGACCCATACCGTCCGCGCGCCTATGGCACGTCCCAAGATCAATGCGACCAACCCCGGCAAGGCCCCGGTAGAGACCACAACATGCGGCCGCACGCGGATCATGATCCACAGCAGTTGTGCCGCGGTGATCAGTCCCAACCACCACTCTGTCCGGCTGCAATCGCGTACGCAAAAATCGCCCAGCTCTTTCGAGGTCGACACAAAGCGCACGCGATGCCCCTCAAACGCGCCCGCCATTTCATTCAGTTGACGCCAGTGCCCTCCCATGGATGCCACCGCCAACACTCTCTTCTGTTCTGTCTTCTTCATTGCAATGCCTCAAACCGTTTCCCAAAGGTTGAAAGCACCGCCCTTGAACATGCCACGCATGTTCACCCCAGCTTCAGTCCATGCGCCTGATCCGCAGTCCCTCTCGAGATCGCCACGCAGATGTAGATCACCTCCTCATTCAAATAGCTTACGTTCCGGGACAACAAGAATGTCGCCCGCTTGCAAGACAACCGGCTGCGCGCCGCCTGTCATCATCTTCTTCGCATCGACGCGGTAAGCCCGCATCACACCGGTCTTGTCGACACGGCGCAGCACCAGTCGCTTGGAGGCCGCAAACCGCGTAAACCCGCCCACCTCAGCCACCAGCTGCAACACGGTCGTCCCGGGCGCCACAGCGAGCTTTCCGGGCTTGGCCAATTCGCCCATCGCGAAAACAGTGATCCCGCGCGCGGCTACGCTCCTTCGCGTGACGGCAGCACGCGGCGCCACGGCACGCACCGGCTTGACCCTGGCTAGGCTGGCCACAGAGACGGTCAAATTCGGCCGCTTGACGTAATTTGGGCCAATCGCTTCAAGGATCATCGCCTCGATCTCAGGCACCGATTTGCCGGCAGCCTGCACATGACCCACAAGCGGAATCGAAACCGTTCCATCCGGCAAGACAAGAACGGATCGCGCCATATCAGGGTCTTCCATGACCTCAAGACGCAACGTATCGCCCGGTTTCACAGTGTAGTTCTGCGCCAGTGCAGCCGTACTGAAGCCCAGCGCGACAATCAGAAAAAATCTCAACATCTTGATGCTCCTTTCCCTTGTTTAGTGCCCCGTCTTTATTGCCCCGTCCCGCGCAGCACGACACCGACTGTGCGCCCGATCAAAACCAGATCGAACCAAAGCCCGATCCGCTTGGCATAGGCCCCATCAAAGATTGCGCGCGCCTCAAAGCCCGACGCGTTGCGCGCCGCGACCTGCCACAGTCCCGTCATGCCGGGACGCAGCTTGTAATAGGGCTCGCCAGAATAAAGATGCGCCTGCTCGCGCATCATCGGGCGTGGTCCCACCAATGACATCTCCCCTTTCAGCACATTCCAAAGCTGCGGCAATTCATCGAGGGAGGTCTTGCGCAAGAAGCGCCCAAAGCGCGTGACACGCGGATCATTACGCAATTTCTGGTGATGCGCCCATTCTTGCGCTGCAGCGGGGTCCTGCGCCAGATGATGGCGCAAAAGCGCGTCCGCACCAGCATGCATGCTCCGCAATTTCCACATCTGAAAGGAGGATCCGTTCCGCCCGATACGCTCCTGACGGAAAAAGGCGGAGCGCCCATCCAGCATCACCAGACAGGCAAGCGCCGCTATCAAAGGCAGGCTGATCACACTTGTCAGAATCACCAACGTGACATCCAGAATGCGCTTGCCAATGGTGCTGTAGCCGCCTGCCAAATCTGCGGGACCCAAACTCACCTCATCCAGCAGAACCCCTTCATCAACATCAAAAACACGGATTGGCGCGGTCATTCAGTGGTTCTCCATCTGGCTCTCACGACGCCGTTCTGGCCGCCGCTTTACGTCTCGGATCGAAGCGCAAAACGCGGTCTCTTGCCCGATCAGCACAAATGAAATGAAACGATTTGGATTAATTATGTCTTAAATTTTTCGGGCTCTGTTGCATCGCAAGACCTCACCACAAAAGGCAGAGCCAACATGTCCTATCCTACTGATCTTAGCGGCTTCTCGGTTGGGCCCCGCCCTCTCGAAAGACGCGTGCCGCGTGGCCCGGCAAAGCCGCCCAGCCAGTTGTCCAGGCTGGTCGCAACGTTGCGCCAACTGCTTCGAAATGAACGAAAAAGGCAGTATAGATGACCCCCGATTTTAGATACATGAGATGGGCCATTTTGCGCCAATTGCCAATCGTCACGCTGATCGCTTTGGGCCTCATCGCGGCCACCGGTATCGTGGCCACAGTGATTCCCGCAACATACACCGCAACCGCGCGGCTTCTGGTTGAAGCCACCGCCGTTTCCAATGACCAGCGCGCCACATATGACAGCTCAAGCAGCGCCGCTCATCTGCAAAATATCGAGAATCGGTTGCTGACCCAGACCCGCTTGCAAAGCGTCATCGACAGGCTGCAGGTCGCACTGAACGTCGAAGATCTGCGTGACGCCACCACGTTCGAGACGCTGAGCGGGCGGGGCAAAGCCACGACGATGACGATTGACGTGACCCTCACCGATCCTGAATTGGCCGCGCGCGTCGCAAATCTGATGGCAGAAGACGTGCTGGCCGAACACCAGATCATCCGCAGGGAGCGCGCCAATGAAGCGCTGAAGTTTTTCCGTCAGGAAGTTGCAGACCGTAAATCCACGCTCGACGGGGAGTTTTCGAAGCTCTTCGCGTTCAAATCAGCGCATGCCGGTGCCCTGCCGGAAGACGCCCCACGCTACCATGACCAACGCAAAACGCTCGTCTCGCAATTGGTTCCTCGCGCGCCCTTGCGTGTCACTTCCACAGCAGAACAACGTCTGAGGACAGAGCTCTCCGCCGCCCGCGCGATCTATGCAGAGCAGCATCCGGTGGTCCAAGCGCTTGAGGCGAAGATCGCGAGATTCGACCCTGTTTCTGCGCCAGAGCTTAACGCTGACCCCGCCTTGCTGCAGCAATTGACGCAGATCGACGCCGCACTCGCTGCAATTCCAGGCAATGGGGTGCGCCTCGACACGTTGCAGCGCGATTACGATCTGGCGGAAGTGCAATACACATCCGCAGTCGACAGATTGGAAGCAGCAGCCGTCGAAGAACGCATTGCCTTACGCAGCAAGGGCGAGCGCCTCTCCCTCGTGGAACGCGCTGCACTGCCCGACGCACCGTCCGGGCCACGCCAGAAAATTATCCTCGCCAGCGGTATTTTGCTGTCTTTCCTGATCGCCATCGGGGTCGGCATTCTGCGCGCCCGCGCTGACACTCGGATCCGGCGACCCAAAGACCTCGAACGTGCGCTCGGGCTCATGCCCTATGCCGTCATTCCCCAGATGAAACCTGTGTAAAAAGGACCGGATATGGAACAGATCACCAATCCGCGTGAAATGCTGGACACCGCATTGCGCGACAGCCCCCCTCGCTTGAGCGAGACGGAATCCTATGCGACACCCTCAGACCCCGCCCGCGCTTGGTTGCGTCTGAACGAAGTGACGCTTCCCGCGACCGCCCCCGTGCTGACAAATGCGGACCCTGCGGCGCGCGCCTCTTTCGATCTGTTGCGCAGTCGTATCCTGCGGCAAATGCGCAAGGATGGTGTGCGCAAACTCGCACTGACATCGCCAACGCGGCGCTGCGGCGTGACGACACTGGCCGCCAATCTTGCGCTGTCCATGGCGCGGCAGATCGACATGAAAGTGATGGTTTTCGATCTCAATCTCCGCAAACCGAATCTGGTCAATCAATTCGCGCTGAATGCAACAGCACCGCGCAGCTGCGTGCTGTCGGGCCAAAGGCGCGGATTTGACAGCACCTGTATGCGGGTCGGCCATAACCTGGCCCTCAGCCTGACCACCAGCGGCGATCCTGAACCGGCGGAACTCCTGGGCACAACACGCGCCCGCGCCCTGATCGAACAAATCGAACGCGAATTTGCCCCTGATCTCATTCTCTACGATCTGCCAGCTGTGCTGCCACAAGACGATGTGGTCGCTGCCTCGGATCTCTACGACGCGGCGCTTCTGGTCGCGCGCGCGGATCAGAGCACCTCCGATGAGATCGACCGTGCGGAACGGCTGGTCGCTGAACAAAAACCCTGCCTCGGCGTGATCATGAACGGCTGCAGGTTCCCGACTCAAACAGAGCTCGGCGCCTGATTAGGCTCTAAACCGCCCGAAAACTGTCCTGATTTTCCAAGAACCACTGATAGGTCTGCGCCAAACCTTCGCGCAGGCCAATCTTTGCCTGCCATCCCAACCCGTTCAGCTTGTTCACATCCATCAGCTTGCGCATCGTGCCATCCGGCTTTGACGTGTCTTGTGTGATCTCACCGTCAAACCCGGTAACCTCAGCGATAATCTCAGCCAATGCGCGGATCGGCAGGTCCTCACCAGTGCCTACATTCACATGGCTCAGCCGCTCAGGCACCAGCGCGGCATAGGCGTCCTGCTCCATGTCAAAAACATGCAGAGACGCATCTGCCATATCGTCGACATGCAGAAATTCCCGCCGCGGCGTGCCACTGCCCCACAGCACCACTTCAGACGCCCCGGATTGCACCGCCTCATGAAACCGCCGGATCAGGGCCGGGATCACATGGCTGTTTTCGGGATGGAAATTGTCCCCCGGCCCATAAAGATTTGTCGGCATGACAGACCGGTAATCGCGCCCATATTGCCGATTATAGCTTTCGCACATCTTGATCCCGGCTATCTTGGCGACCGCATAAGGCTCGTTCGTGGGCTCCAAAACCCCGGTCAAAAGCGCATCTTCCCGCATCGGTTGCTCCGCCTCGCGCGGATAGATGCAAGAGCTTCCCAGAAACAGCAGCCGCGCGACGCCAGCCAGATGCGCCCCATGAATGATGTTGTTCTGAAGGGTCAGGTTCTCGTAGATGAAATCTGCCGGATACGTATCATTGGCAATGATCCCGCCCACCTTCGCCGCTGCGAGGATCACCGCATCGGGCGCCTCATCGCGCATGAACGCGAACACCGCCGCCTGATCGGTCAGGTCCAATTCCGCCCGCGTCCGCGTAATCAGATCCACATCCGCACGCTCCGACAGCTTGCGCGCAATGGCGCCGCCGACCATCCCGCGATGCCCTGCCACAAAGACCCGCATCAGTCGCCCCGCGCCACAGGCAGACCCAGCTGATGCGCATCCAAAACAGCCTTGCGCCGCGCCTCCTTCAAATCATGCTGCACCATCTCAACACACATCTCGCGCGCTGTGATCTTGGGCTCCCAACCCAGCTGTTCCTTCGCCTTTGACGGATCGCCCAGCAGCGTTTCAACCTCCGCCGGGCGGAAATAGCGCGGATCAATTCGCAAGATCACATCCCCAACAGACACAGCCAGATCACCGTCCACTGCATCGACGATACCGACCTCATCAACACCCTCACCTTCAAAGCGCAAGCGCAGCCCGATCTCCTCGGCCGTCCATTGGATGAACTCACGCACGGAATGCTGCGTGCCGGTTGCGATCACAAAATCCTCTGGCGCATCTTGTTGCAGCATCAGCCACTGCATCTCCACATAGTCTTTCGCGTGGCCCCAGTCCCGCAAAGCGTCAATATTTCCCATGTATAGACACTGATCCAGCCCCAAAGCGATATTCGCCAGACCGCGCGTGATCTTGCGCGTCACAAAGGTCTCACCGCGCCGCGGGCTTTCGTGATTGAACAAAATCCCGTTGCAGGCATACATCCCGTAAGCCTCACGATAATTCACCGCGATCCAATAGGCGTAAAGCTTGGCCACCGCATAAGGGGAGCGCGGGTGAAACGGCGTCGTCTCTTTTTGCGGCACCTCCTGCACGAGGCCATAAAGCTCAGAAGTGGAGGCCTGATAAAACCGCGTTTTCTGCTCCAACCCCAAAAACCGGATCGCCTCCAACAGCCGCAACGTGCCCATCGCATCGACATCTGCCGTATATTCAGGGGAGTCAAAACTCACCGCAACATGGCTTTGCGCACCGAGATTATAGACCTCATCCGGCTCAATCATGGAGATCACGCGCGTCAGGTTCGAACTGTCCGTGAGGTCCCCGTAATGCAGGTGAAGGTTCCGGTCCGGATCGTGCAGCTCTTCGAAAATGTGATCAATGCGCTGCGTGTTGAAAGAGGACGCCCGGCGCTTGATTCCATGCACCTCATATCCTTTTTCAAGCAGCAATTCCGCCAGATAGGACCCGTCCTGCCCGGTGATCCCGGTAATCAGCGCTTTTTTCACGCGCAAACCCTTTCGTTTTGCCAGTTCGCCCCGTCTTACCGCCCCCGATGCGTCAAGAACAGCCGTTTCCGCTTCGCAAGGTTGTGGGCCGCGCGCCCGCGCCGTAACATGCGCGAAAAACAGGACAGGCGCTCATGACAAACCCGAAACCCGTGGTTCTTTGCATTCTTGACGGTTGGGGCATCTCAGATGTCGAAACCGGCAACGCGCCCTTGCTCGCAAACACCCCGCATTTCGATCAGATGATGGCAGAATGTCCAAATGCCACCCTCACAACCTTCGGTCCGGATGCAGGTCTGCCGAAAGGCCAGATGGGCAATTCCGAAGTCGGTCACACCAATATCGGCGCGGGCCGTGTCGTCGCGATGGACCTGGGGCAGATTGATCTGGCCATCGAGGATGGCAGCTTCTTCACCCGCCCGGCTTTGCTGGAGTTCATCGAGACTCTGAAAAAATCCAACGGTACCGCGCATCTGCTGGGAGTCGTCTCTGATGGTGGCGTCCATGGGCACACCAATCACATGATCGCCGCCGCCAAAACCATCACGGAGGCAGGTATCGCCGTTGCCGTGCATGCCATCACTGATGGGCGCGACGTTGCGCCTAAATCTGCGCGCAATTTCCTCAAGCAACTCAAGTCTGACTTGCCAGACGGCGCCAGCATCGCCTCCGTCAGCGGGCGATATTATGCGATGGACCGCGATAATCGCTGGGATAGGGTCGAAAAAGCCTACCAAACCATGGTGCATGGCAAGGGTCCCGATTACGCCGATCCACTCTCTGTCATTCGCGACGCCTATGCGCGGGGCAAGACGGATGAGTTCATTGAGCCTTCTGTGATCACAGGCTTCAAGGGCATGGCGGACGGGGATGGTATCTTCTGTCTGAATTTCCGCGCTGACCGCGCCAGAGAGATCCTGGCCGCGATGGGCGATATCCGCTTCGAAGGGTTTTCAACCGCGCATCTGCCCAAGCTCGCCGCGCGGCTTGGCATGGTCGATTATTCCACCGCGCATAATGCCTACATGACCACCGTCTTCCCAAAGCAGAAAATCGTCAACACGCTGGGCGCATGGGTGGCGCAGCACGGCTTGCGCCAGTTCCGCCTTGCAGAGACAGAGAAGTATCCGCATGTCACCTTCTTCCTGAACGGTGGCAAAGAAGAGCCTGAAGAAGGCGAAATGCGCTATATGGCTCCGTCGCCCAAGGTCGCGACCTATGATCTGCAGCCCGAAATGTCGGCAGGCGAGGTGACGGAGCAATTGGTCAATGCAATCTACGAGCGCTACGACCTGATTGTGGTGAATTACGCCAATCCCGACATGGTCGGTCATACCGGCGATCTGGAGGCTGCGCAGAAAGCTTGTGAAGCTGTGGATGACGGGTTGGGCAAAGCGCTCAAGGCGCTGGATGTGACGGGCGGCGCCATGATCGTGACCGCAGATCATGGCAATTGCGACATCATGATCGACCCTGACACCGGCAATCCGCACACCGCGCATACACTCAACCCGGTGCCGGTCATTCTGATCGGCGGTCCGGAAAACGCAAAGCTGCGCGACGGCAAACTGGCCGATCTTGCACCCTCTCTGCTAAAGTTGATGGTGATCGAGAAACCAAAAGAAATGACCGGGCGGGCGCTGTTTTGAATAGGCTTTTCGTCTCTCTTCAGACCCTATTCCTGCTGATTACGCTCAGTGCAGCGCAAGCACAGTCCGATCCTGTCATCGCGGCGAAACGCGCTGTGCAGATGTTGGATGCGGCTGCGCTCCAGTTGGAAGAGGCGCAAAGATCATCTGATCGCGTGGCCGCTCTGACCGAGACCGTGCGCGCCTATGAAGAAGGCTTAAGCGCGCTGCGCGAGGGCCTGCGCCGTGTGGCCATTCGGGAACGGGCGATCACGCTTGATTTCGAAGCAAAAGAAGACCGGCTCTCGCGTCTTCTGGGCGTGCTGCAATCCATCGGCACGTCCCCCGCGCCGCTTCTCATGATGCATCCGAATGGCCCGATCGGAACGGCGCGCGCCGGGATGATCCTGTCAGACGTCACGCCCGCCTTGCAACAAGAGGCCTTGCAACTGAAATCCCAACTCGAAGAAATCTCCGTCCTGCGCGCCTTGCAGGAAGGCGCCGCCGAACAGCTGGTCGTCGCGCTCGACAAGATACAAACCGCCCGGTCTACATTGGCACAGGCCGTTGCAGACCGCACCGACTTGCCCGACCGGCTGATCGCTGACCCTGGGCAAATGGCCTCCTTGATCGAAAGCGCCGATACGTTGCAAGGCTTTGCGGACGGTCTGCTGGATCTGGGCGCAAGCTCCACCAATCCGGCCGATTTCGAGACCAGCAAAGGCAAGCTTCCGCTGCCCGCAAATGGCACCATCCTGCAAGGCTTCAACGAGACCAACGCACAAGGCGTCAAACGCCCCGGCCTCACCCTCGCGCTGCCGACGCAATCGCTCATCACTGCGCCATGGCCCGCGACCATCCGCTATGCAGGGCCGCTTCTGGATTTCGGGTCTGTTATCATTCTGGAGCCCGGCAAAGGCTACCTTCTGATTCTCGCAGGCCTCGGCCAGACCCTCGCGAAAGAGGGTCAGATCATCGCACAAGGCGACGCTGTCGCAATGATGGGCGGAAATGCCCTCAATGCTGACGCTTTTTTGATCAATGCAAACAAAGGTGGTAGCGGCAATCGCCAAGAGTCGCTTTATATAGAGCTGAGACAGGGCAATGCGCCCATTAATCCCGCGGAGTGGTTCGTGGTCGACAGGGAATGACAGTATGAAGAAATTTTTGATGGCCGCAGCACTCGGCACAGTCGCTGGCGTCGCCGTGACCACACAGGTCACCGGCCCGCTGCTGGCGCAGGACTCCGCCAAGAAATCCAGCGTCTATGAGCAGCTCGACCTGTTTGGCGACATTTTCGAACGCATCCGCGCGCAATATGTCGAAGAAGTCGAGGAATCCGAGCTGATCGAGGCCGCCATCAACGGCATGCTCACCTCCCTCGATCCGCATTCCTCCTACCTCTCCGCCGATGATTTCGAGGATATGCGCACGCAAACCTCCGGCGAATTCGGCGGCCTCGGCATCGAAGTCACGCAGGAGGAAGGTTACGTCAAAGTTGTCACTCCCATGGATGACACGCCCGCCGACAAGGCCGGCATGGAATCGGGCGACTTCATCACCGGCGTCGACGGCAAATCCATCATCGGCTTCTCCCTCGAAGAAGCGGTAGAACTCATGCGCGGCCCCGTGGGCAGCGAAATCATCCTGACCGTCGTGCGCGAAGGCGTGGATGAACCGTTCGAAGTCTCCATCATCCGTGACACGATCAAGCTGACCGCTGTGCGCGCCCGTTCCGAGGGCGACTCAGTCGTCCTGCGCGTCTCCACCTTCAATCGCCAGACCTACCCAAATCTTGAGGCCGGGCTGAAAAAGCAGATGGAAGAGCTCGGCGGCGAAGACAAGGTCAATGGCATCGTGCTTGACCTGCGCAACAACCCCGGCGGGCTTCTGAACCAGGCCATCGCCGTCTCAGACGCCTTCCTCGATCAGGGCGAAATCGTCTCCACCCGCGGCCGCAACCCGCGTGACAGCGAGCGCTACAACGCCACCGAAGGCGATCTGTCTGGCGGGAAACCCATCGTCGTGCTGATCAATGGCGGCTCTGCCTCGGCCTCTGAAATCGTCGCAGGCGCTTTGCAGGATCATGGCCGCGCCGTCGTCATCGGCGAGAAAAGCTTCGGCAAAGGCTCCGTGCAAACCGTCGTACCCGTGCGCGGTGACGGCGCGATGCGGCTGACCACCTCGCGCTATTACACGCCGTCGGGCCGCTCCATCCAAGCGCTCGGCGTGGCGCCCGATATCATCGTCGTCCAGCCTCCCCGCCGTCCGGAAGCGGAAGAAGAGGAAGAGGAAACCAACAATCGCCCACGTCGCTCAGAAGCCGACCTGCGCGGCTCGCTCAGCAATGATGAAGTGTCCGAAGACGAACGCGCCATCATCGAGGCAGAGCGTGAGAAAGCCGAAGCCACAGCAGAGCTGCGCGAACGCGATTACCAACTGGCCTACGCGCTGGACATCCTCAAAGGCCTCGAAGCCATCGCAGCTGCGAAGTAAATGACACCGGAAGAGATCGCAAACCTGCCTTACCGCCCCTGCGTCGGCCTGATGGTCGTCAATGGCGACGGTAAGGTCTTTGCCGCCCAACGCCTCGACAGCCCCGCTTCAAACCCGGCTTGGCAGATGCCCCAAGGCGGGATTGATGCAGGCGAAGACCCCCGCGCCGCCGCCCTGCGCGAGCTGGAAGAAGAAACCGGCCTGACCCCTGATAAAGTCTCTATCCTTGGCGAAACCGACGATTGGCTGCCCTATGACCTGCCGCATGAGCTGGTGCCAAAACTCTGGAAAGGCAAATATCGCGGCCAGATGCAGAAATACTATCTGCTCCGGTTCAATGGCCAGGACAGCGACATCAATATAGAAACGGAAATCCCCGAATTCTCCACCTGGACATGGATGGATATGGACGATCTGCTGGGCAACATCGTCCCCTTCAAACGCGACACCTACACCAAGGTGATTGAGGCGTTTCGACCTTTGATCTGAGGAACCCCTGCGCTCCTTCGGCGCAACGCTCAAAAACCTTACGATACAGATCGGCTGACCGGCCCGCTGGCGACAGCTTTCACCAGACTATACGCTTGTTTTTGGATCCCGACAAAATGCGCTAGGGTATCAGGCATATCCGCCTGATACCCCTCCAAAACCCGGTTACGTCATGAAATCCACCCTCCTCGTCACGCTCCTGACCCTCTATGCCACGCAGGCCGCCGCCCTGTCCTGTATGGAGGCCAGCATCGCGCAGCAGTTCATCTGGGCAAAGGAATCGCCGGACCGTTTTGTCATCGTCAAAGGCCAGATGCAGGTGCAGGACTCCACGAAAAAGACCCTCTCCAAAGACATCGAAAATGACACAGAGCTTTATGGCTACCGGGCGCAGATCACCGGAATGAGCCTTAGCAAACAGGGCTTTGTCTCGCGCTTCACCTCCCCCGTCCTGCTAGAGCTGTCGTGCATTCACGGATGGTGTGGCAGCCTTCCCGATGCAAGGGAACGCATCTATTTTCTCAAAAAGGACAAAAATCGCTACATCGAACATGCAGGCGCTTGCGACTTCTCTTTAGACCGCGCGCCTTCCGCCAAGAATGTTCAAATATTACAGCGCTGCATATCAGGCGGTCCCTGCAAACCATAGACTTGGCAGGGTCGCAATCACGCGGGCAGGCGCGCTTCGGCGATCCGCCGCCGCTCGAACAGAAGCGTGATCCACGAAGGCTTGAGCCCCACATGTCAACGCAGTCATAAAGAACGCATGAAAAAACTCATTCTCGCCACGACGCTCGCCACCCTGTCCGCCAACCAAGCCATCGCGCTCTCCTGCGTGAAATCTGACGTCGCAGGGGCCTTTCAGGCGGCCAGCGCGTCCGATCTGGTCTATGTCGTCCTGAAAGGGAAATTCGCCTTCAACGCGGTGCCAGAAGCAGACAAGTTGAACCCTGAAGCCGTCTCCACCGACTCGGTGTTTTCCGGCCGTTTGCTGACGGGCGCAGGCTTCACGCAGCAGGTTCGGGTGGCCGTCACACTCAACATGGATTGCGCCGCAAGCTGGTGCGCGCGCATCACGCCCGATACCGACTACATCGCCTTCGTCGAACAGACTGAAACGGAGCTGACCTTCAATGTCGACCCTTGCTACTCCTTCGCTTTCAAAGAGCCCGAACAAGAAGCGGTGAAGCGTCTTGAGAATTGTGCGCAGGGTGGCGCCTGCAATCCTGCGGAGAATTGACACTCATGCCCAAACTGAAAATGACCGCCGCAGACATGGTGGCCGCCGCCCGTGCCCGCATCAAAGAGGTGGAGACAGCCGACCTGATCAAGCTGGTCGGCGACCCCTCTGTGGTCATCGTTGATATCCGCGACATTCGCGAACGCCAGCGCAGCGGTGTAATCCCCGGCGCCATTCACGCGCCTCGCGGCATGGTGGAGTTTTGGGTCGATCCCGACAGCCCCTATTTCAAGGAGGTCTTCGGGCAGGACAAGACCTACATCTTCCACTGCGCCAGCGGCTGGCGCTCGGCCCTGACAGTTGCCACTTTGCAGGATATGGGCTTTGACGCCGCGCATCTGAAAGAGGGGTTTTCCACTTGGAAAGACCATGGCGGCCCGGTTGAAATGCTGCCGTCAGATTGAATGGTCTGACTGTCCAGCAGATGCCTGATCTTCAGCCCCTCAATGCACGTTTCGAGCAAACCGGACGCGTATGGTTGCGTAACGCAATCTCAGCGGAGGATTTGCACAGATTTGACGAGGTGGCAAACCTGCATGACAGGCCAGGGCAACGGCTTTCAAATGCGGAAACGCTCGCAAAACTGATGTCAGAATGCAGTAGTCTCTCGCAGGCGATCTCCCAGATCGACGCTGATGCGCGCCCCGTCAGAGCTGTTGCGTTCAACAAGTCAGATAGCGCGAATTGGGGCGTCCCTTGGCATCAGGACCGCGTGATCGCCCTAGCAGAGCGGCACGACGTGTCAGGCTACGGGAACTGGTCACGAAAGTCAGGAACCTGGCATTGCGAACCTCCCTTATCGTTCTTGCAGCAGATGCTTTTTGTCCGCGTACATCTCGACCCGTCAACAGAAGACAATGGCGCCATGCAGATCGCCGTGGGGAGCCATCGCGCTGGTCTGGTTTCCGCCAGCCAAGCAGAGCAGGAGGCACATCTGCATCCGATTGAAACCTGTGAAGCGGAGCGGGGCGATGTGTTGATTTTGAAGATGCTGATCCTGCATGCCTCGAAACCTGCGACGGTCCCATCCAGCCGACGCGCGGTTCGTTTGGACTACTCCACTGCTCAGCCGAAAGCGCCTTTGAACTGGGCATAGCAACTGTCATTTGCCAGAGCTGTAAAAGGTTAACGCCGCACTAACAGCGCGGCGTTAATTGCATGTTTTCAGTGGTTTAACAAAATCCCCCGCATGCGGGGAAATCCGTTACTCCGCCGGAATCGCTTGATCCTCAATGCCCAGCGGCGCCGGAATATGCTTGAGCATTTCAATCGGACAGACCTGCAGGAACTTGGGCAGTTCGCTCTCCCAATCCTGCAAAATTCGTTCCGCCTTCACGCTGCCAGTCTCAGCCAGATGCGCCTCGATCAGACCTTTCAACTGGGCCTGCCAATGCCCGACCTTGACTGCGCAGGTCACGAGCGTTTCCTTGTTCATCAGTCCCTCGGCAACGCCTTGGGGATCGTAAAGATACGCCATCCCACCGGTCATGCCCGCACCGAAATTGCCACCGATAGAGCCAAGAATAACCGCGACGCCGCCGGTCATATATTCACACCCATTCGTGCCACAGCCCTCAATCACGACCTTCGCACCAGAGTTCCGCACAGCAAAACGCTCCCCCGCACGACCCGCTGCAAACAGATGACCATCCGTGGCACCGTAAAGGACGGTATTGCCGATGATCGTGTTATCTTCCGCAACCAGCGGGCTTTCTTGCGCTGGGCGCACGACAATCCGTCCACCAGACAGGCCTTTGCCGACATAGTCATTGGCATCGCCGAAGACTTCCAGCTTCAAGCCCGGCGCAGCAAAGGCACCCAGGGCCTGACCCGCAGAGCCCGTCAGCTTGATCGTCAGATGGTCAGGCTGCAGCGCGTTACGCATGCCAAACCGCTCTACGATCAGCGATGAGGTCCGTGTCCCAATCGTGCGCAATGTATTCTGCACCGCATAGGACAACTGCATCTTCTCCCCGTCTTTCAGGAAAGGTTGCGCGTCCTTGACGATCTCCGCATCAAGCGTATCGGGCACCTCGTTGCGGGGCTTGTTGCGATCGTATGCGATCTTGTCGGCCCCATCGACCGTGATCAGAAGCGGGTTCAGGTCCAGATCATCAAGATGGGCCGAGCCGCGTGACACCTGCGTCAGCAAATCCGCCCGTCCGATCACCTCATCCAAGGACCGCGCCCCGATAGAGGCGAGGATCTCCCGCACTTCCTGCGCGTAGAAGGTGATCAGGTTCACGACTTTATCCGCATTGCCAGTGAACTTCTCCCGCAGCGCTTCGTCCTGCGTACAGACGCCTACCGGACAGGTATTTGACTGGCACTGACGGACCATGATGCAGCCCATCGCGATCAGGGCCGCCGTACCGATACCGTATTCCTCAGCCCCCATCATCGCGGCCATGACTATGTCACGCCCGGTCCGCAAACCACCATCGGTGCGCAGCGTGATCCGTTCCCGCAGATTGTTCATAGCAAGCACCTGATGCGCCTCAGTCAGACCCATTTCCCAGGGAAGACCCGCGTATTTGATCGACGTGGCTGGCGACGCACCGGTACCGCCATTGTGGCCTGAGATCAGGATTACATCGGCCTTGGCCTTGGCCACCCCAGCCGCAATCGTACCTACGCCAGAGGCAGCAACCAGCTTCACCGTCACTTTGCAGCGTGGGTTGATCTGCTTGAGGTCATAGATCAGCTGCGCCAAATCCTCGATGGAGTAGATATCGTGATGCGGCGGTGGCGAAATCAGTGTCACGCCCTTGGTCGAGTGCCGCAGCCGGGCGATCAGGTCGGTGACCTTCATGCCGGGCAACTGACCGCCTTCACCGGGCTTGGCGCCTTGCGCAACCTTGATCTCAAGCTCTTCGCAATGGTTCAGATATTCCGCCGTAACACCAAACCTGCCAGAGGCCACCTGCTTGATCTTTGCAGACGGGTTGTCACCATTGGGCTCGGGAACAAAATGCGCTGGGTCTTCGCCGCCTTCGCCGGAGTCAGACTTCGCACCGATGCGGTTCATCGCCACGTTCAACGTCTTATGCGCCTCTGGGCTGAGGGCGCCAAGCGACATACCGGGCGTCACGAACCGCTTGCGGATAGATGTGATCGATTCAACGTCCTCAATCGCAATGGGTTCGCTCAAAGGTTTGATGTCGAGCAGATCTCGCAAATGGATCGGCGGGTTCGATTTCATGGTTTGCGAATATTGGCGCCACATATCGTAGGACGCCCGCGCACAAGCCGCTTGCAGCATATGCATGGTCTGCGCTTCCCACGCGTGCTTCTCACCGCTGCGCCGGGATTTGTAGAACCCACCAATCGGCAAAACATCCTGTCCACCCTGCCAACCGAGACGGTGAATTTCTTCGACTTTCGTTTGGATCCCGGTGATCCCAATGCCTGAAATGCGGGAGGGCATGCCGGGGAAAAATTCTGCAACCATCGCCCGCGACAGACCAACTGCCTCGAAATTCAGACCGCCACGATAGGACGAGATGACGGAGATTCCCATCTTCGCCATGATTTTCAGCAGACCCTGGTCAATCGCGTTGCGATAGCGGGCTACAGCTTCGGTCAAATTCGTGTCTAACAAACCCCGATCAATCCGATCTGCCAGTGAATCCTCAGCCAGATAGGCGTTCACGACCGTGGCACCACAACCAATCAGCACGGCAAAGTAATGTGGGTCGACACATTCGGCAGACCGCACATTCAAGGAGGTAAAGGTCCGCAAACCCTTGCGGGTCAGCCAGCCATGAACAGCTGATGTCGCAAGGATCATCGGCATCGCCACACGGGTTTCAGACTGCTCCTGATCCGTCAGAATGATATGGCCCGCACCGGAGCGCACAGCATCCTCCGCCTCATTGCGAATACGGTCGAGCGCGTCCTTAAGCGACCCACCATTGGCCTCAAATGTACAGTCAATCGACACCATGTCGGCGTTAAACTGCTCGACCATCTTTTCGAACTGCGCATTGCCCACAAACGGGCTGTCGAGCACCAGAATCTCCGTCTGGGAACTGTCTTCATCCAACACGTTCTTCAGATTACCAAACCGCGTTTTCAGGCTCATCACGCGATACTCACGAAGTGAGTCAATGGGCGGGTTCGTCACCTGACTGAAATTCTGACGGAAGAAATGGCTGAGCGGACGGTATTTCTTGGACAGCACGGCAGAGGGCGTGTCGTCGCCCATAGATGCCAAGGTCTCTTTCCCGTCCTCAGCCATCGGTGCGAGGATCTGCTCCAGCTCTTCAATTGAATATCCGGCGGCAATCTGGCGTTTGCGCAGCTCAGCGCCTGTAAACAGCGGCTTCTCCTGCACGTCCAAAGTGACTTCATCCAGATGGGTGATCTTGGAGCACCATTCCCCAAAGGGAAGTGCAGCGCTCATCTTGTCTTTCAGCTCTTCATCATGGAACAGCTTGCCCTTGCCCATGTGAACGCCAATCATCTGGCCGGGGCCAAGCGCACCTTTTTCGCGCACAGTGGCTTCGTCAAACGGCACCATGCCAGTTTCAGAGCCGGCGATCAGCAGCCCGTCACCGGTGACGGCGTAACGCATGGGTCGCAAACCGTTGCGATCCAGACCCGCACAGACCCAACGCCCATCCGTCATGGCCAACGCGGCCGGGCCATCCCATGGCTCCATGACAGAATTGCAATAGGAATACATGTCCTGCCATTTTTGTGGCATCTCGACGGCCTGCTGAGACCAAGATTCAGGGACAAGCATCGTCTTTGCCATGGGCGCAGATCGCCCCGCCCGGACGAGCACCTCGAAAACAGAATCCAGCGCAGCAGAATCGGACGACCCGGCAGCAACAATCGGTTTGATATCATCAGCCATGTCGCCAAACGCGCCGGAAGCCATGCGTATTTCGTGGCTTTTCATCCAGTTCAGATTGCCTTTGAGCGTGTTGATCTCCCCGTTATGGGCGAGCATCCGGAAAGGTTGCGCCAGCCACCATTGCGGGAAGGTATTGGTCGAATACCGCTGGTGATAGATCGCAAAGGCACTCTCAAAGCGCGTGTCCATGAGATCGGGATAGAAGTCAGCCACCTGTTCGGCGAGCATCATGCCTTTGTAAATGATCGACCGGCAGGACAGCGAGCAGATGTAAAGCTCCAGCGCAGAGGCGGCTTTCTCGATCCTGCGGCGGATGACATAGAGCTCGCGCTCAAAAGTCTCTTCATCGACGCCTTTCGCGTTGGAGATCAGGATTTGCTCGATCTCCGGACGGGTGGCATTCGCTTTTTCACCGAGGCAAGCAACATTCACCGGCACGTGGCGCCACCCATAGATCCGATAGCCCATGCGTAAAACTTCGGTTTCGACAATGGTGCGGCACGCTTCCTGAGCGCCGAAATCAGTGCGCGGCAGGAAGACCTGACCGACCGCAATCATCTGTTCCTTGTCCGGCGTATGGCCTGTCCGCTCGATCTGGTCATAGAAGAAAGGAACGGGGATCTGGACGTGAATGCCAGCCCCGTCACCGGTCTTGCCATCCGCATCCACAGCGCCTCGATGCCAGATGGCTTTCAGTGCGTTGATCCCGTTCTCAACGACGCTGCGCGACGCTTTCCCATTGATGGAGACGACAAGCCCCACACCACAAGACGAATGCTCTTCTTCGCTGCGATAGAGACTGTTTTCATCCATCCAGGCGCGCTTTGTTTTTTCTTGAGCCACCCAGTTTTCATCAAACTTGGTCATGTCTCGTCTCCTTCGCAATCGGATCAACTGCGGGGCAGTGATCGTCATCATTCTCTTTGAATCTTTGTCTCTATTCCGCTGCAACGCGTGCTGCGGCATTGAACTGCTCAAGCATCGCATCTGCCGCTTCCCGCCCGTCGCGGATCGCCCAGACCACAAGGCTGGCACCGCGCTGGATATCACCGCAGGCATAGACACCCGGCAGGTTGGTTTCATGCGTAGCGAAATCAGCTTTGACCGTGCCCCAGCGCGTGACCGCGAGTTCGGGGACATCCCACAGCGCAGGCAATTCCTCGGGCTCAAATCCAAGTGCTTTGATCACCAGATCAGCCTCTTCAATGTAATCGGCCCCTTCGATCACTTCGGGGCTTTGCCGCCCCGTCGCATCAGGCGCACCAAGGCGCATTTTTGACACCATAACGCCCTCGACAGCATCGCCGGTGAATCCGTTCGGGGCGGAAAGCCACACGAACTCCACGCCTTCTTCTTCGGCATTGGCCACTTCGCGCTGTGACCCCGGCATATTCGCCTTGTCGCGGCGATACAGACACTTGACGGAGGTCGCCCCCTGCCGCACCGCAGTCCGGACGCAATCCATCGCCGTGTCACCGCCACCAATGACGACAACGCGCTTGCCTTCTGCATTCAACTCGCCGGAGTCAAACTCCGGAACCTCATCGCCAAAGCTCTTTCGGTTGCTGGCAGTCAGATAATCAATCGCGCGAACAATTCCGGCGGCGCCGGACCCCGGCCCTGCGAGATCACGGGATTTGTAAACTCCAGTCGCGATCAGAATTGCGTCATGGGTCTCCTGCAGCTCCGCGAATGAGATATCATCGCCGATATTGCAATTCATCTTGAAGACCACGCCGCTTTGCGCAAGCTGGTCGATACGCTTCATGACGACGTCTTTTTCCAGTTTGAATCCCGGAATGCCATATGTCAGCAAGCCACCTGCACGATCATAACGATCATAGACAGTGACTTGCACGCCCTGGCGGCGCAGCCTGTCTGCGGCGGCGAGCCCTCCCGGGCCTGCGCCAATGATGCCAACACTCTCACTGCGCTCCATAGTCGGCAGCGCAGGTTTGACCCAGCCATTTTCCCATGCCGTGTCAGTGATGTATTTCTCGACCGAGCCGATGGTCACCGTGCCATGGCCGGACTGTTCGATAACACAATTGCCTTCACAGAGCCGATCTTGCGGACAGATACGACCGCAAATCTCAGGAAATGTGTTTGTGGCCTGACTGACCTCATAAGCCTCTTTCAACCGACCCTGCGCGGTCAGCCTTAGCCAGTCGGGGATATTGTTGTGCAACGGGCAATGCGACTGGCAGTAAGGCACACCGCATTGGCTGCAACGGCTGGCCTGCTCCTCGGCTTTCGCCTCGGCGTATTCAGCATAAATCTCTTGAAAGTCTGTGGCGCGCAATGTGGGAGGACGCTTTTCTGGCATGTCGCGATCGACAGATACAAATTTAAGCATCGGTTCTTTAGCCATGGGTCACTCCTCAGTTGCTACGCTTGGTACTGTGCCAATCGCGCGAATAAAAGTCAGTATTAATGACCTATATACACATTTTCCACCCCAAAAACTCCAGATAGCCGAAAATCCTGCAAAAACAAGGTCCGCTTCGGACTTAAATCGCGCCTTTCCATTTGATTCTAGTTCTCTAGGTTGGCGCAACACTGTTCGAGGCCTTCCATATCATGACGCTCTTTCACCTGATCCTTGTCGCTGTCATTCAAGGACTGACGGAGTTCCTGCCGGTGTCATCCTCCGGCCATCTGATCCTGCTGCCAGCCCTGACGGGTCTGGATGATCAAGGTCAGGCCATTGATATCGCTGTCCATGTCGGCACGCTTTTTGCGGTGATGCTCTATTTCAAATCCGACGTGCGGGTGGCCGCGAATGGCGTGCCGCGATTGATCCGTGGCAAGATCGATACGCAGGGCGCATGGCTCGCGATGTTATTGGTCCTGTCTTGCATCCCTGTGCTGCTATTCGGCCTCATCCTGAAGCTGACAGGGCTGGATGGTTCTTTGCGTTCGGTTGCGCTGATCGGCTGGACAATGCTGATCTTCGGGCTGGTCCTGTACTGGACCGATCAAAAAGGCGCAGAGACCAAAACAGCAGCACGCTGGTCCATAAAGGACGCAGCGATTATGGGCCTGTGGCAAGCGCTTGCTCTGATCCCCGGCACCTCCCGGTCTGGCGCGACGATCTCGGGCGCGCGGGCATTGGGCTATGCGCGGGAAGATGCGGCAAAACTTGCCATGCTAATGTCAATTCCAACGATCATCGCTTCCGGCCTGCTGCTTGGGTTTGAGGTGATCGGAGAGATGAACGCGGCGTTGGCCAAAGATGCCGCAATCGCTGCGCTGCTGTCATTCATCGCTGCTCTGTTTGCGCTGGTTCTGATGATGCGCTTGCTCAAATCCGTCAGCTTCACACCCTATGTGATCTACCGCATCATTCTGGGTCTGATCCTCTTGGGATACGCCTACGCGCCCTAGTCAGACCGCAAGTTCTTGGCCGATTCCATCATCGATTCATATTGCCCTGCTGGCCGGAAACGCCACAGATAACTCGGCAATATTGCTTCCATGGAGGTCGGCTGAATGCCCAGCGTCTCCAGCGTCTGCGCGCCATCCTGAACCACATTGTCAGATTTCAGGCTCTGCACCTGATCCTTGGTCACGGGCCCTTGGATCAGCTGACCGCTGAGCACGTGCAACATGTCAAATGTCGCGCCCATGATGCCGCCAACAAAGAATGGAATGTTCAACACAAGGCGACGACGGCGGATCACCGTGAGCATCTCAAGCATCAACTCCTTGAAGGTACTGGCATCAGGCCCGCCTAGTTCATAGATGCCCGTCGCGCCGTCAACACCTTTCATGGCGGCCTGCGCGACATCATCGACATAAACTGGCTGAAACTTCGTCTGCGCGCCGATCACCGGTAGCACCGGACCGAATCTGCTCATGGAGGCAAAGCGATTGAAGAATGCGTCTTCCGGTCCAAACACAACGGAGGGCCGCAAAATCATCGCGTTCGGGAAATGTTGCAAGACCCCCTCTTCGCCCAGCCCTTTTGATTGACCATAAAGTGTATCACTGTTCACATCCGCCCCAATCGCGGACAAATGCACCAAACGTTCGACGCCCAGTTCAGCAGCGATCCGCGCAATGCGTTCCGCACCCTCGTGCTGAACCGCGTCGAAACTGTTCAAGCCCGCTTTATCGAACGTCCCCACGCAATTGATGGCAATTTCGGCCCCGTCCATCGCGTTACGTACCGAAACGTCATCGCGGATATTGCACAGCACCGGTTCCACCTGACCCACAACGCCGTAAGGCTTGACGAAAATCGCTTCATTTGGCCTGCGCACAGCGACGCGCACACGCCACCCAGCCTTCGCCAGCCTGCGCACGATATAGCGACCGACGAACCCTGATCCACCGTAGACAGTTGCGAGCTTTGACATGAGGACTCCCTATAGATTGGCTTGCGTTCCTCCTTACATATAGCCCGATACACAAACAAGAATACCAACAGCGACAATTCGGAGCGGAATCTCGTTGACAGGGCGTGAGAGGCAGCTTAATCACCCGCCTCACGACACCTGCCCAGGTGGCGGAATGGTAGACGCGCCAGCTTCAGGTGCTGGTGTCCGTATGGACGTGGAGGTTCAAGTCCTCTCCTGGGCACCAATCCCCCTAAATCCGGTAGAACAAAGCGTTCTCTTCGCCATTTTTGGCGAGCGCGCTTAGGAAATGCTGCGAAATCTGCACCGGGGCAACGTGATATTAAGGGAAATCCGTCAACAACGCCGCAGTCTCGCAGCGGAGGTTTCGGAATTGATCGGGGATTATCGCATCATGGGTGGCCTGGCCATCGCAGCAGCGCTCGCTGTATACGGGGTTTTCCACTTTCCAGCATTGACGGCGGGCGGCTCCGTTGGGTCCAGCGGGGTCAATCAAGTGAAGTTCGAAGCGGTCTACGACGAGGAATTGGACTATTGCGCGGAGATGCCAGAGAGCGTGGATTGTCGCTGCTTTGCAAGAATATCCGGGCTTGTTCGTGCTGGTGACGACATTCAAGCCATTGGCGCGATCCGCGCCGACCGCAAAGAACTCGCACGCAGCCAAGCTGCAGGCAGCTGTTAGAACATTCGCCCAAGGCACGCTTTTTGCTGGAACCGGTTTTCATAGGGCTGCGTCAGATCGGGTAGACCGCCAATTGGCTGCCACCTAATTGACCGACGATATCCTTTGAACGATCCGGCTTTTGTCAGCTGAAATCCATCGCCATCACGCCAGTTCGGCGCGTTTCATTTTCTGGTGTTCATCCTCGATCAGACCTATTTTCCAATAGCCCGAAATATATGTGTCTTCGCGCGGAACGCCCAGCTCGTTATGCAGGAATTGCCGAAGCTCTTTGATCATGCTGCTTTCGCCAGCAATGCAGGTCTGTAACCGCCCCTGACCAACAGCCAGTTGGCGCGCGAGCTTTACGACTTCGCCTGTTGGACGATGCGGATGGGCGTTGACAATCCAATGCTGTTTGACCCCGAATGGTGCGTCAATATCCTGCCAGTCATCCGCATCAGTAATCTCAAAAATCGCATGGCCCTTTGCGCCTCTGGGCATCGCTTCAAGCGTTGCAGCCGCGACTGGCAGGGCAGACATATCAGCGACAACCAGATAGCGATCCGCATAGAATGATGCGATCTTGACCGGACCAGGGCCAGCAAAGCCGCAAAATGCACCGGGGGTCGCCGCCCGCGCCCAGGCAGAAGCGGGACCCGCGTCCCCGTGATCGACGAAGTCTATGTCCATCTCATTGGCATCACGGCGCATAAAACGGACCGTGTAGGTCCGTACAGTGGGACGCGGTCCATCGCGCAACTGCCCAGAAAATTGCTCCCGCGACTGTCCCGGTTCGGGCAACATGATCTTGCAATTGGCACCTTCGCAGCCGTTCTCCATCTCGCCAATCTCCGGGCCGGTGAGGGTCACGCGGATCATGTTCGGGGTCAGGTAGGACACAGCGCTCACATCGAGCAAACAAGACGTCCGCTTGGGTTTTGAAGCTCCCGACATGGATCAACCTCCGGATATAACGATTCTGAAAGAACGTTGCGCGCCAGCAGGTGGCGGCGGGAAGGGTGCCGCGTTGCGCACAGCACGCAGCGCTGCACGATCCAACGCGCCCGATCCCGAACTGCGCGTGAGCCTGGCTCCGGCCAGCCCGCCATTGGAGGCAATCTTAAAATTCACTTCAGCTTTGCCACGACCGACGCCGCGCACCTTTCTGGCTCGTGCCAGACGACGCATCACGAGACCTGGGTAGTTGCTGGCCGCGGCATTGCCACTCGTCTTTGCCTTTCCCGACTTGGTGCCTTGCGTCGCCGCTTTGGCTTCCTTTTGCCCGGTCGCCGCACCCGCGCGGGCATTGCGCTTCGCGTTGCCTTTTGGCTGCTGCTTCGGTTTCGCACGTGTCTCTTTCTTGGGTTTGGCGCGCGTGTCGGTCTTGGGTCTGGAGGCGACTTTGATTTCCTTGGCCGGGTCGCGCCGCTTGGGCCGTTTCGAGATCACCGGCGCTGCCTGCTCGGGCGTGGTCGCAATTACACTCGTTGCAACCGTGGTCGTTTGCGTCTGCGCAGGCTCCACCCGCGTTGCAGTTTCCGCTCGAATGGGTTGCGATGTCAGCGGCGTCAAGGGCGTTGGCGAAACGGGAGTTGCAGCAGCCACAACAGCCGAGGCACCCAGAGGCGCGCGCGCCGTCACAGTGTCAGCAGGTTGCGGCCGAGCACTGGGTTCGACCGTCGGCACAGGTGTCTGCTTCACCTCGGCGGTCTTGCTCGGGGCGACGTCTGGCGTCTTGGCAGAGTTCGGTTCAGGCGCATCTGCCGTCTCGACAGGTTTGGCCCTGTCCGTCGGTTCAGGCAAGGGGCTGTCCGTCGGCTCTGGCGGGGGGCTGTCCTGCAACTCCGTCACCGGTTTGACGGGCTCGGCCTCCGCCTCTACCGGTTGCGCGGTCATCACACCCTGGATCATATCAGCAAAGCTTGATCCCAATGCGGCCTGCGCGGCCCCTTGGGTGCTTTCCAGTTCGACCCTCCCCCCGTCGAAGAATTCGCCCGACAGGCCGACATGAAGCGCTGCCGCGCCAACCAGTACGGCGACTTTGACAGGCTTGGAACTCGCAATCATTTCAGCCCTCGTTCGGTCACGATCATCACCTTCTCCGCCCCTCCATCGCGAAGCGCGCGGGCCAGTTTGACCAGTTCTTCAGCCGGAAGCGCCCGATCCGGCACCAACCGGATCACCTGACGCTCTTCTTCGCTGAGACTGTTGAGATATGCGCCGATGCTTTCCTGCGTGGCACCGCGGTAACTCAGCCGTGCATCCGGATGCACCACCAAAGCGTCGGGCGGGCTGCGCCCGTCCAGCTCTGCGGTGCGGATCAACGACAAGGATGCATCAAGCGGTTGCGTCAGAGTGCCCGCCACCATGAAAAAGACCAGCATCAGAAACACGATATTGATCAGCGCGATCGTTGGTTCACGTTGGGATTTTGCTTTCGCCAGTTTCCGCATCCCTCAAGACCCCAATACGGTGACGCTGAGCTTTGGCAACTTGCGCAAAGCCACAAGCAAATCAGTCAACCGCTGCGCATCAACGCCCTCGCCCAGACTGACCAAAAGCTGCGTTCCAGGCTCCGCCTCACCAAGGGCCGAGCCATCAAGCTGGGCCAGATTCAGGCGATCCCCGTTCAACTGCACACTGTCCTGTGCCAATTGCAAAAACAGTGGCGGCGCGTCTGGGAGCGCCGCGCCGCCACTGGACGCTGCCGCCAGCTCAACCTCCGCGAATTTCGAGAAGGTCGACGTCAGCATGAAAAACAGCAGCAGAAGAAAGATGATGTCGATAAGGGACGTCACCTGCAGTCTGCGCCGCCGTTTGCGTGGCCTAGCCATGCGCGGGCACCATATTGCCAGAGGTCTGAGCGGATGTGCTGCGCCCGGCTGGCGACAACACGGTCAGAATGGCCTTTTCCGCGAAAATCCGCTCTGCTTCCATCCGGCCCTCAAACCAGCTCAGGATCAGCGCAGTGGGCATCGCTACAACAAGACCCACAGCCGTTGTCAGAAGCGCCACCCAAATCCCGCCTGCAAGGATCGACGGATCGACCTGTGCGCCAGCGTCCTGCAAGGATTGAAAGGCCTCGATCATCCCAAGAACCGTGCCAAACAGTCCCAAAAGCGGCGCAAGCTGCGCCACACTATCGAGAAATCGCAAACCCCGCTCCAGCTTGCCAAAGCGCATCTCCGCCTCTGCCTGAAGACGTTCCAGAGCGCCCCGGTCACTGCTCAATGCCATGTCGATGACCGGCGCGAGATAGCTGGTGGAGCGGTTCAACGCAGTCCGTGCAGCGCTGCGATCGGCGCGGTCCCAGGCCTCTACGGCCTCTGACAATGCTTTGTGACGCCCGACGCCGGAGGCCGAGAATTGCCACAGCTTATAAAGCATTACCGCCAGTGTCAGAACCGAGACGCCGATCAAAATCATCACCACCGGGCCGCCGATCTCGGCGATTTTGCGCAGCGGGTCGAGCCAGGTCATCAACATGTCCATCAGCCCAGCACCTCAATCTTCAGGCGCGATCCGGGCAGCAAACCCTTGTCGCAGACGCCCGGGTCCAACCCGTCCCCAGCACAGGTATTGGCACCATTGAACAACACCCGTCCAAGGCTTTCGCAGGCCAGCTCCGGCACCATAAACTGGCGCACACGCGGTCTGGCGGGCGGCAGCGCGCCAAAATCAAACAAGGTCAATCGGTCCACCTGACCGGACGTGTCAAACAGCACTGTCTCATAAACCACCTGACTTGCAGCCGCCTCGGTGCCGTTGGTGATCATGAATGTCAGCATGCAGCTACCCTCCCGGGTCTCGGCGGAGTTCAACTCCACCGCAATTTTTCCGCTGATATCGGTGTCCTGCGCCATGGCAGGCGCACCCAACAAAAGGGCGAGACTAAGAATAAGACGTGTCATACTGGCTCCATGTTCAGCCGGGCTTGGCCGACGTTTGATTCAAGAAAACGGATGATGTTGCAAAAAGGGTCGGTCGCCGGGCTCTGCTGTTGCAATGGCAATTCCGCATAGCCTTGAGCTGCACCCATACGCCGATCCAATGACCTGTGCCGCGCGTCTCACAGCAAACACGAAGCGGCGCGCACCCCGCATGTCAGAACCTCCTCGGCCTGACTGCACCGTGTGTCGATATTCGCGCCTCGCGTAGCGCATGCATAACTCTGGGTTGCAGCTTGGCCAAAACGGCACCTCTGGGTGATCTTTGTGAAGTCGGTGAGCTGGCACGCAAGAGGGCTGGCAACAGGGAGCGCCTCCCTGAAATTTAGTTGACACTTTTAGTAAGATTACACTATGAGCGCAAGTGGCGCGCACACGCGTTCATCCTTTTTTAACGAAATCCACGACATGCCAGCGCCTCTGCAAGCACCGGTCGAACACCATGCCTGTGAGGGGACCACATGTATTACACTACGAACCGTGCGCTTTTGCGCGCCACGACGACGCTGTTCGTCGGCTTGTCATTTACGTCACCGGTATTGGCACAATCTGAGACCCCAGTTGATCTGGGGGAACTGGTCTTGGGCGAAAGCCGCCGCGACATTCAGACAGATACGGCAGCCACTGAGACCGTCATCGATCAAGAAGAGCTCGATGAGCGGCAAGGCTCAACCGTGGCGGAACTGGTCACGACAGTGCCGGGTGTCACATTGGTCAATGGCTCCTCTCCTGCGGGCTCCGCCATCAACATTCGCGGTCTTGGTGCACAATCAGGCGTGTTCGGGACAGACAACAAAGTCGATATCGTGGTCGACGGTGTGGCCAAAGGGTCAGATGAGATTTATCGCTTCGGGACCCAACTGATTTCAGAGCCGGAGCTCTACAAACAGGTTACAGTCATCCGTGGTCCGGGCGGTATTACCGCGTTCGGCAATGGCGCGATTGGTGGCACAGTGCAACTGGAAACCAAAAACGCATCAGATTTTACCGGCGGTGAAATTGGAACCTATTTCCGCCAGAAATTCGGATATGAATCAAATGGCGACGGTTTGCTCAGCTCTACGATTTTTGCGTGGCAACCCACGGATAATTTCGAGTTCATAGGGTCATATGTTCGCCGCGACACAAATGACTTCGAAGATGGTGCTGGTAACAATGCGCGCGATTCAGGCTTTACCAGTGATAACCTTCTGATCAAAGGCCGCTACCAGTTTGGCCCCGGTTCAGCACATTCCATTACGGCCTCCTACCAGTTTACGGAGATCCCCGAACGCAACGTCGACTATAACGCGTTCAACCCCGGCTCTTTCGCAACCTTGGTCAATCG
Organism: Pseudomonadota bacterium; assembly: GCA_039195745.1. GTDB lineage: Bacteria > Pseudomonadota > Alphaproteobacteria > Rhodobacterales > Rhodobacteraceae > Litoreibacter. The sequence continues at coordinate 321,500 of JBCCVD010000001.1, forward strand.
TGACAGCCGCAACGTGACGGGCATCGTGGCATATGAATTCAATCCGGCCGATAATGAGTTGATCAACTTCAAAGCCCAATTGTCGGTAAGTGACGAGAAGGTCCGTTTCACATCCGCCGCTCCGGCGTCAGCCAATTCGGAGCTTGGCAATACAGATCACGCAACAAAACGTACGGTGTTAAGCTTCACCAACGAGGCACGGTTCAACACAGGGGCTGTAAATCACACCTTGCTGACCGGTTTGGACATTGGCCGTGAAAGCCGCAGCGCCTTGGATCGCCGTAATCCTCCTCCCAATGGTCCCGGCGAGAACGCCGTTGCCGCCCCGGGTGGCGACAAGGACTTCATTGCGGTCTATGTCGCAAATGAAATGCAATTCGGCGCCCTCACCGTCACCCCTGCTCTGCGCTATGAACGCCAGACCATCACATCGCGCAACAACAACGGCACGGTCGGGAGTTTCCGCCCAGTACCACCGGGCCCTCTGGACGGAACAGAATTTTCCGCAGATGGCTGGAGCGGCGGCATCTCCGGGCGCTACCAGTTTAACGACAGCGTTGCTGTCTTCGGAACAGTTGCCTATTCCGAAGGCCTGCCGATTTTCGATGACCTGCGGACAGCGATAGCTGGCGTCCCAACCAGTCCTGACGCTTTGATCAACAGAGTTGAGAAAGCGGCTTCCGTTGAGCTTGGATTTAACATCGACAAACAGAACGTGTTCTCGGACGGCGATCAGTTCGCCGCTGAAATCGTCGCTTTCAAAAACCGCCTCTGGGACGTGACGACCTATCGAGGTATCCGGGAAGTTGAAATCAAAGGTGTCGAAATCGAACTGAGCTACGCGCATACGTCCGGTTGGTACACCGACTTCAACGCGGCCGTCATCCGTGGCGATGATATGACCAACAGAAACCGTTTCGAGCAGACCCCGGCAGACCAAATCCGCCTGACGGTCGGGAAACGCATGTTGGATGATCAGCTGAACCTCAATGCCGAGGCCGTACATTACCGCGCCAATACGCGCACCGACAGCACCAGCCCCTTCTCGGTCGGGACGCTACCAACAGAATCCGCGACCATTTTCAACATTGGCGCGTCTTACCGTCCAAACACCGGGAACTGGAAAGGTGTTGAGGTCATCTTTGGCATCGATAACGTGACCGACCGCGCTTATGCGCCCTACCTGTCCACGCGCAACATTCCGGGCCGCAACGTCAAGCTCTCCATCGCGAAGAGCTTCTAAACCGAAAACAGCCGCTGCCCCCAAGAACACCAGAGCTTGGGGGCAGCGCAATACAAACCTTCCAGATGGAACAAGGAACAGTGATCGCCATGCGCGCCTCCGCCCGAACCCGAAGACCTGTCAGCACCAAATTTCTACTTACCACAGCCCTGTGTACCTGCGCGGCGACCGCGCAGGCTCAGGACACTGCAACAGTTGATCTGGGCGAGCTGCGCATCGGCACAGCAGAGGCGCAGGCCGTGCTCGGAAATGACGAGATCACCGAAGAGCAGATCGAAGAGCGCAACGCCAACACCATCGCAGACGTCTTCGCTGGCGAAAGCGCGATCACAGCCAGCGGCGGCGCGCCGATTGGACAGAAAGTCTTCGTCAATGGCATTGAAGAAAGCCTGCTTTCGGTCACCATCGACGGCGCGCGCCAGAACAAATCCGCCTTTCACCACACCGGCAATGTCCTGATCGATCCCGCATTGCTCAAAGCGGTGGAAATCAGCGCCGGTCTGGCTCCGGCAGATGAAGGGCCAAACGCATTGGCAGGCTCCATCGCCTATACCACCAAAGACGCGCGCGATTTGTTGGACGATGGCGACACATTTGGCGGCCAGATTTCCCTCAAGGCAGGGACAAACGGGCAAGGCCTGCGCAGCACGCTGACGCTCTACGGCGCGCAAGGCGGGTTCGACTATGTGCTCAGCGGCACCCGCGCGTCAGGCAAAGACTACCGCGATGGCAGCGGCACCATCAATCAGGGGACAGAGGCCGACCTGACAGACTTCATTGCCAAGCTCTCTTTTACCACGCAAAGCGGAAAACGCTTTGCCTTCTCTGCCTCGCAGACCACCGATGACGGGCTGCGCGCCGCACAAGCCGGACCCGGTGGCATCCTTGCGATCCGGCCGGACTTTGCAGGCGTCAATGGCCGCCCCAGCGTATTGGTCGCAGGCCTGTCCGAGCGCACATCCTACACATTCACCTACACGGATGAAAATCCGCAGGGCTGGTTCGCGCCAACCGTTCAACTCAGCTACAACAAACAGGAAATCGACGCGGTTGGCATCACTGGCACGAACACCAGCCTCAGCGGTGTCATCAAGAACGAATTCCAGATTGCGGGCGGCAGTTTGACCGCAGGTGTCGATTTCTTTGATGAGAGCGCGCAAGGACAAGGGCGTGGGCCCGGCCCGTTTGGCGGATCCGGTCGCGAGGATCTGCGCAATATCGGCGTCTTCGCGCAGATGCGCCAGAATGTCGGTGACCGCGTCTCTCTTTCATATGGCGCGCGCTATGACTGGCAGAAATTTGATGCCGCAGATGGCACGAGCTTCTCTGGCAGTGGCGCGAGTGTGAACGCATCCGTCGATTTTGTCCTGAACGATCAATGGACGCTGAACGCAGGTGCTGCTTCCAGCTGGGGCGGTTATGAGCTCGGCGAAGCCGCAGTGATCAATTTCGGCGGGGCGTGGAATTACGCCGGGTTCACCACATCACGCGCCAAATCGGCACGCATCGGTGTGCGCTATGCCAGCGGCCCCTGGTCTGCAAAGCTCGCCTATTTCGACACGAAGGTGGACGATATCAACGCCGTTCTGCCGCGTCGCGGGGCGCGCGGGGCAACCTCTGACTTGCGCTCCAAAGGCATCGACATGTCGTTGGCCTATACCGCCGAGCGCGGCTTTGCCGCGCTGAACCTCACCAAAGCAGATGTAGAAATCAACGGCGCCGCCGCCAGCACAACCGCCTATTATCTGGGGCGCCCCTTGGGAACGATCATCGGGCTCGAAGCTGGGTATGACGTGACCAATGAGCTTCGGGTCGGCGGCAATGCCCAGATTGCGCTGAAAAACGACGACACGGCGCCCGCGCTGCCTGCCTATGAGGTGGTCAATGTCTTTGCGGAATACCAACCCCGGCAGATGAAGAACCTCAATATCCGTCTGGATGTGCGCAATCTGTTTGACGAGACCTTTTCCCGCCGCAGTTCAGACGGGATCAACTTGGGGGCCGTAATTCCTCTGACGGATCCCGGCAGAACGGTAAGCCTCTCGGCAGTTATGAAGTTTTAGACGTCAAGAGACAGTTGATGTAACGAGTGGGAATGGCAGCGCTTTCGCTTCAGCGCTGCCATTTTTTTGTCCGGGTCTTCAGCGGCTAAACCTCGACCACCGGACGGTTGCCAATCCTATGCACCGTCGCATCAGTGGCAAATACGCTGCGCAGCATCTCTTCGGTGACGATCTCGGCAGGCGGACCCATTGCGGTGATCCGCCCGTCTTTCATGGTGACAATCTGATCGGCATAGCTGGCTGCGTAATTGATATCGTGCAACACGATCACAATCGTGCGCCCGTGTTCTTTGCTTAATCTGCGCAACAAAGACATCAACGCGCGTGAGGCCGCGATATCGAGATTGTTCAACGGTTCATCAAGCAGAATGTAATCCGTGTCCTGCGCGAATGTCATCGCAACACTCGCCCGCTGGCGCTGACCGCCCGAAAGACTGTCGAGGGGGCGGTGCGCCAAATCCTGCAGCTCAAACGTGGCAATCGCCTCGGCGATCTTGGCACGATCCAGCTCTGTCGGGTGGCCCTTGTGATAGGGGTAGCGCCCGAATGCGACCAGCTCAGCCACGCTCAGGCGTGGCGCGGTCTCGGTGGTTTGCGGCAGGATGGCAAGCTTGCGGGCCAAGATATCATCTGCGCATCGACCTATTTCCAGATCTTCGACAAAAATGCTGCCGGTTTGCAGCGGTTCCAGTCGCGCAATCAGCGACAGCAGCGTCGACTTTCCTGCCCCGTTTGGGCCAATCAACCCGGTCACACCGCCTTTTGGAATACGCAGCATGATATCCTTCAGAACCGGGTTCTTGCCCCGATTGAAAGACAGGTTCTCAATCTCGATCATCTGCCGGATCCTCGTAGCAACAAAATCAAAAAGACCGCGCCTCCGACCAGATCGACGATAACCGAAAGCGGGGTGGACAGCGCAAAGACCCGTTCCAGCAGCGTCTGCCCTCCGACCAGCGTGATGGCCGAAACCAACGCCGCTGAGGGCAGCAAGACGGCATGGCGCGCCGTGGGCGTGATCAGACGCGCCAGACTGACCACCAGCAAGCCCAGAAATGCGACAGGCCCAACCAGTGCAGTAGAGACAGAAACCAGTACAGAGATCACAACCAGTGCTTGCAGCATCCCACGCTTTGGGTGTTCGCCAAGGTTGATGGCAGCCTCACGGCCCAAAGCCAGCACATCCAACCGGTGTCGCATCGCCCATGTCGCGGCCAGCGCCGCGATCGTGAGCAAGGCGGCAATGCCCAGCAGCTCTGTCTCCATCCTTGAAAACCGCGCGTAGGAGCTCACCTGAATGACACTGTATTCATTCGGATCAATCATCCGCTGCAGAAAGCTTGTGAGCGAGCGGAACAACACCCCGAAGATTACGCCGGTCAGGATCATCCGCATGAGATCCTGCCGCCTTTGCGCAAGCAACGTGCCAAAAAGCAAAAGCGACGCGCCAAGCAGCAGCGTGCTTGTCAACAGAAACTGGCTCATCTGCGGCAACCGCGCCACGGTCTGGCCGCCCAGAACATAGACCGCGAGCGTCAGCACCAGAATGTAGAGCGCATCGAACCCCATGATCGACGGCGTCAGAATCTGATTATAGGTGATGGTTTGAAACAGCACCGTCGCCGTCGCCACAGCAACCGCGACAAGGATCAAGGCCGCCAGTTTTGCGCCGCGAAACGGCAGGATAAAATCCCATCCCCCCCGCGCGCCAAGCGTCATGTAAAGCGCCGCACAGACCAGCAAAATGAGGCTCAGGCCTCCCAATCGCCTAGCGTGCATGACGCGCCGGTGCGTAAAGCAGCCACAGAAAAATCACCGTGCCCACGACCCCAAACACCGTGCCTACAGGGATCTCAAACGGGTAGCGCAGCAGCCGTCCGAGAATGTCGCAGATCAACACCAGCGCCGCGCCAAACAGCGCGGTCAAAGGCAGGGTGGCCCGCAGATTATCCCCGAAAAGGCGCGAGATAATATTGGGCACGACCAGCCCCACAAACGGGATCATGCCGACGGTCACCACTGTCAGCGCCGTCACGACGGAAACCGCAACCAGCCCGAGCAAAACCACCTGCGCGTAATTCAGCCCCAGATTGATGCTCGCCACCCGCCCCATCCCAACGATGGAGAACTGATCCGCCGCCAGATAGGTCAAAGCTGCGACCCCGGCAGCCAGCCACAGAAGCTCGTACCTGCCCTGCAACACACCCGAAAACTCGCCGCTCATCCAGATATCAATGAACTGCAGCAGATCCGCCTGATAGGCCACGAATGTTACACCTGCACCAATGATGCCGCCGTAAACCAGCCCCACCAAAGGCACCAGCAAGGGCTGCGTCGGTGGCAGGTGGCGCACAATCGCCAGAAATCCAAGACTTGTCCCAAGCGCGCAAAGCGCAGACAGACCCATCTTCGCCAGAACAGGCGCCTCTGGCGCAAACAGCACAACCAGCAAAATGCCCAGCGCCGCGCCCTGCCCGGTGCCCACAGTCATCGGCTCGACAAACCTGTTGCGCACCAGCATCTGCATCAAAGCACCGCTCACGGCCAACGCACTGCCCGTGATCAACACCGCCAACACGCGCGGCGCGCGGCTCACCCACAGCAACTCCCAACTCAAATCCGTGCGTGAGATGACACCGACGAAAAGCGACAGGATCGACAGTGCGATCAAGGCGGCCAGCGCGGCGAAGACAGCCAGCCGCATCGACATAAACTACTGACCCGCAAACGCGGCGATCACCTCATCCAGCGTCAGGCTCATCGACTGAATGCCGCCACCAGCAATGTAAATTGGCGCCGCACTCAGATAGACGACTTTGCCAGAGCTCCAGGCCTTGGTCTCTGCCACCAGCGCATTGTCGAGCGTGGTCTTGGCATTGTCGCCCTCCTGACCGATTGCCGCCAATCGGTCGATCACCAGCAAAATATCCGGGTCCGCATCGCGGATGAACTCAAAACTGATCGCCTCGCCATGGGTCGCCTGCTCGACCTCTTCCACGGCCTCTGGCAACTCAAGCGCTTTGTGCAGCCAGGCAAACCGACCGCCCGCCCCATAGGCAGAGATCTTCGGCCCGTTGGTCATCACGATCAGCGCCTTGCCCTGACCCGCCACAGCAGCTTTCGCCGCGGCCAACTTGGCCTCGAACGCGGCTTTCAGCTCAGCAGCCTCAGCCTCTTTATCAAAAAGCGCACCATAAGCGGCCAAACGATCCATCCCTTGACCAATCGTGTCTTCCCAGATCGTCATATCCACTGTCGGTGCGATCTTGGATAGCTCCGGCACCTGCTTGGAAGACCGCCCGCCCGCAATCACCAGATCGGGCTGCATCGCGTTGATCGCCTCAAAATCCGGCTCAAAGAGGGAACCGACAGCCGCGCTGCCCGCGACCGCATCATCCAGATAGGAGACATAGATCGGGCTGACAGACGCATCTATCTTCACGCCAAGCGCATCCAGCGTATCAATCGCAGCAACATCGAAAACGGCAATCTTCTCGGGCGCCACGGCAACCGTCTGCGCACCCGCATAGGTATCAATTGTCACCTCATCAGCGAGGGCGGCATGACTGCCGAGCAAAAACATCAAAACAAGGGATCTCAGCATAGCATGCGTCCTTTTGGAACTGCTGCATGGCTTGCCGGGGCTGACTTTGCATAGGAGGTTTGGGGTTGCATACGCCGCTCGAAAACGGCTGTCCATAAAAGATGTAGTATTTTTGTCGGGTTTGAGGAAATTCACAGATTGCGCGTCTTGCCCTCCTCACAGCCATGTGATCTGAGCCAAAGCAACAGGCAGCGGCACTAATCTGCACGGCGACCAAACAGTGGACACTGAAGGGGCCCTGCGATGAAAACCGCCAATGTATTACTCTGTCTTGCAACTGGATTGGGCGCGGCGAGCGCGCAGGCGCAATCCAACGAGGCAGAGTCGCTCGGCACGTTGATCCTGGGGATACCAGATAACAATTCTGTCGAAATTGACGCCGGCGATTTCACCCGCACGACACCAACTGACCTGCAAGATGTCTTCAAAAGCGAGCCGACAATCACCGTTGGGAGCTCCCTGCCGGTCTCGCAAAAGCTCTATGTCAATGGCGTCGAGGAAACGAACCTCAGCGTGACCATCGATGGCGCGCGTCAAAACAACAAGATTTTCCACCACAATGCGACGACACTGATCGACCCGGAGCTGCTCAAGCAGGTCCGCATCGACCCCAGCGTCGCCCCGGCCGATGCAGGGCCCGGCGCTCTGGCCGGCGCAGTCGCCTATGAGACCAAGGATGTCGATGACCTTCTGGCCCCGGGCCTGAGCTTTGGCGGGTTGGCTTCCGGCGAATATGACAGCAATGGCAACACCTTCACTGCAAGCACCGCCTTCTTTACCCGTCAGGGTAATTTTGAGGCACTGGCATTTGTCAAATCCGCCAATGGTGGCATTCGTGAGGATGGCTCTGGCACCGATATCGTGGGCTCTGGCGCCGGGTTGGTCAGCGGGCTTGCCAAGGTCGCGTACAAGACACAGGCCGGTGGCCGGTTTGAACTGTCATATGAGCGCGTCAATGATGAGGCAGCACGTCCTTACCGCGCTGATATCGGACGGGTCGTCGTTGGCAGACCAGTGCCCGACACACGCGTCTATGATCTCAACCGTCAGAACGTTGTCTTTACCTATTCAACCACGGCACCGCAGGGCATGTGGGACCCGACGATCACGCTGGCCTATAGCGCGACAGATCTGGCCCTGCCGGAAGCCACGCAGATCGCAACCGGCACGACGAAAAGCGTCAATGGCAGCATCGAGAACAGATTTGCACTTGCCAACGGCTCGATCACAGCCGGTCTGGATTTCTATTCTGAAAGCGGCAATGTTGATTACCGCAACTATCCGACGCCCGCCTTTAATGAGGCCGCGCAGGAGAAATCCCGTAATATCGGCCTTTATGCTCAAGCCCGGCTTGATCTGTCCGACCGCGCACGCCTGTCTTTCGGAGGGCGCGCCGATTACCAACGTTTTCAGGGTGTAGATGGCAGCAAATTCAGCGATAGCGGCCTATCCGCAAATGTTTCGGGCGAATTTGATGTCTCAAATGCGGTGACATTCAGCGCAGGCGCCTCCCATGTCTGGGGCGGGGTCGCTCTGGCGGAAAACTTCATCATGAGCCCGAGATGGGTGTACCCCGCAGGTGGGATTGAGGCTGTGACGGCCGATAACATGTATATCGCCGCAAACGTTGCGCTGGGCGCTTGGGATTTCAAAGCAAAGGCCTTCAAGACGGATATCGAGAACGCACGCGCTCCAAATTACCGCCGTGGCCCGGCCTTGACCAGCGATGCGGTTGTTGAAGGGTTTGAGCTTGGCGCCAAATACAGCTGGCAAAACGGCTTTTTCCGAGTTGGGTATGCGCGCATGGATGCCGATGTGAACGGCACCACAGCGGATTCCTTTTTTGGCCGCTATCTCACCACGCCCATCGGTGAAGTCGTGTCCCTCGAACTGGCCCACGCGATCCCATCCAAGGGGCTCATCTTTGGCGCTGATGCGGAGCTGGCCTTAACCAGTACCGCCACAGTGGGCGACCCGCTGCCCTCCTATCAGGTGGTCAATGCGTTTGTGGAGTACCAGCCCCGCAGCATGAAGAACCTTACCATCCGGGCGGAAGTGAATAATCTCTTTGACGAAAACTACAGCGCACGCGGGACATACGGACAGGAATACGTATCCAGCGGCGTCCAACCCCTGCGCGAGCCCGGCCGCTCCATCAGCATCCGCGGCACCCTGAATTTCTGAGTGTAATTTGAACAGCCTCATGCGCGCGGATCAGATATCTTTTCCGCGCGCGCTGGAAGTCCTAAATATATACAAATCAATGGCTTACAAGATTCCCCGCTCGCGGGGCGACGAGGCCATGCAGCTCAGTTAAGTCATGAACGTGACTTCATCCGCTTCAAAGCCCCTCCCATCTGCCCCTATTCGTCGTGCACCTGTGCGATGACTTTGGGCAAAAGCTCCGTCATCCAGACTGACGCGGCCCCAATGCGTAAATTGCCGCTTTCACCTTTGCGGAACGCAAGCAACTCTGCTTCGGCCAATTGCTGTTCGCGCAGCAGGTGGCGCGCTTGCTCGGCAAGCAGCTTGCCAAGCGGTGTGAGCTTTAGAGCGCGGCCTCTCTTCTCGAATAAAGCCTCCCCAGTACTGTCTTCAAGAATCTTCAGGCTTCGGGTCAGGGCGGGTTGTGTGATCCAAATCTCACCCGCTGCGGCGTGAACGGTGCCATTGTCTACAATAACGAGGAACTGCTGCAATAACTGTGCAATGTTTAGAATAACGATAACAAAGTCTTATCAATTTAGAAAAATTATCAGCTTTTCTAAAAATTTCTGTCAAACCATTGTTCTTCTATCATGCCGCCCTTGGGTCGTCTGCGTAAGGCAGGACATTATGATGAAGAGTAAGACATTTGACTTGAGCCGACGCAGTATCATGCTTGGATCATCCGCAGAAGCGGCGTTTGTCGCAGCCAGAGCAAGAAGTGGTTTGGCACAATCGGTGCCCGCATCCATCAACGATATAGCAAAAGGTGCCACGTTCCGCTGGATTGACACTGGCGGCCAAAAGGCTGTCTTCTTCAAGAAGTTCTTTGCAGATTACGCAGCCGACCGCGAGGTCGAGGTCGTTTATGATCCGTTGCCATAGAATGAGATTGCTCGTGTAATCCCACTTGGCGTACGAAGTGGCACAGCGCCAGACGCTTTGTTTTAACTCGCAACACATCGCTTGCCGATGCAGTCGCTCAAGGCTGGCTGCAACCTTATGACGACTTCATTCCTGATATTGAAGCATGGAAAGCAGGCTTCCCGACAGGTGCGTTCCTGCCAGGTATCAACGTATTTGATGGCAAGACCAATGGTTTGCCGCTTACCTCAAACAAGCGCTACTCCACACACTTGCTGTACAACAAAAAATATGTGGATGCCGCTGACTATGATGCTGCCGCCAAGCCGTTGACCCAAACAGAGTTCCGCGATGCCGCGCGCAAAACTACCGAGGCCGGTCAAGGTGGCCATTTTGGCTTCATTCTTGGCGGCTCCCAATTGAACCGCGGGCAAGATGCGGTCCGAAACATGGGTCGTATGGCAGGCGCAAGTGCGGGTAGTGACAGTCCGCTTGATGCAGATATTGACCTGCATACCGGTGAGTATGTCTTCGACAGTGCCCAATACATCGCCGCAATAGAGTTGCTGATCGCTATGAGGGATGATGGTAGCTTCTTCCAAAGCCTGATGAGTCTCAACGCTCCGCAAGCCCGCTCATATGTTCCAGAAGGCGCAGCTGGTATGATCTTGCAAGGTCCATGGAACATTCCAGGTTGGGAAGGCAGACACCCAGAATTTGACTTTGGCGTCGCTTCCGGCCCCGTTCCAGATAGTGGCCCGACCGGCAAGCTGACAATCAGTCAGGCTGGTGCCGTTCCTAACACGATCAGCCTGTTAGCGGGTTCAGATAACGGCGCTACTGCTGGCGAAACTTTCCAGTACTTGGGTACAGTTGAGGGTCAAATCGAATGGGGCAACCCTGTTGGTGCTGGTGACTCGCCGATCATGCCGGAAGCAATCGGACGGGCAGAGCTCTCCGAGCGGTCCCGTTTCATCCTCAGCTATTTCAATGATGCTATCCAATAGTCAGGACGCGTCTTGATGCCGAGATTACAGCGTAGCTGATCAATGGATTGGCAATGGGTCACGCAGACAAAACCTTACCAAGGCCCGGGCCCTATGGCCCGTGTCCTGATCACCGCAAAGGTTGGGCGCGCCCATATCTTGGGCATATCCAAGCCCGTGACGAAGACACCGACCCGCGAAAGGCAAGGTCGATGTCAGTATTTCATCAATCAGTTGATTGCGCAGGAGCTCATGCCGCAGCCGTTTGCTTAGGGTTGCTGATCTGCGCTCCGTGAGCAAAAAACAGACGGTAAAAAACGGGTGCCGCGATCAAGGTCAACACTGTGGCGAATGCAAGGCCTGCCATGATAGTCACGGCCATTGATACGAAGAATGCATCTCCTAGAAGAGGAAGCATGCCAAGGATTGTCGTTGCTGCTGCTAACATGACTGGGCACACCCTCGACGAAGATGCGGTGACAATGGCCTCTTCCAAGGGTTTACCTTCTTTGCGGACTAGATCGATTTCTTCGACTAGTACGATACCATTTTTGATCAGCATGCCCGACAAGCTCAGAAGCCCTAGTAAAGCAGTGAAACTAAACGGCAAGTTGGTGGCCAAAAGGCCGATCACCACGCCGTTGACCGACATCGGCACAAGGAGCCAGATAATTAACGGCTGACGCAAAGCGTTGAACAGCAAGACCGAGATCAAGATCATCGTGATGAAAGCAAAGGGCAATTGGTTTGCGAGGCTAGTATTGGCTTCCAACGTGTCCTCATATTCACCGCCCCAAGCGAACTCGTACCCTTCTGGGAGCTCAATAACCTCGACGCTAGCTCGTATCTGACCCAGAACTTGCGCAGCAGAACTGCCCGGTACAATGGTACCAGACAAGGTCAAGGTTGGCACGCGGTCACGACGGTGATGCAACGTATCCTGAACGTCAATCCGCATCCCGTCTATGACTTGCTCCATAGGGATGAGCCGACCCGTACCTTCAGAGAAGACCTGATAGTCTAGCAAACCCACAACTTCATGGCGAGGGGCACGAACGTAAATCGGAATTTGCCGGTCATTCTCACGATAAACTCCAGATAGAACACCGTCCGTTGCAAATCGCAAAGTGTCAGCGATATCTGTACGTGAGACGCCTGCTGTTTGGGCGCGCTCCGCTGCGTAGTTTGGAACTATGACCACTTCCTGCTCGCGCCAATTGGTACGCAGACCAGCAAAGCTCTGTGAGTTATCCTGCATCTGCTGCTGAGCCTTGGCCGCCAGAGCGCGCAAAACAGATGGGTCTGGCCCGGAGACACGTAGCTGGATTGGGTCCCCGTCGCCAGGTCCAAAGGCGAGCTGCTTGGCGCTAAACTCGCCATCAGGCAGGGTTTCTTTTGCGAAGCGTGTCATTTCAGCCATGAGGGCAGGAATTTCGAGCACATCCTCGGTGCGCACAATCAGATGTCCATAGCTCTGATTTGGTTTCTGCGTTGGATAAGTCAGCATGAAGCGCGACGCTGCGTCGCCAGCATATCCGGTATAGGATACGACCTCCTGGCGTTCTGACAACCAGTTTTCAAGAACTGCGATATCTTCGCTGGTGCGTTCAATATCAGTGCCTTGCTCGAGTTTGTAGTTCACAAAGAACAGAGGTGTGTTTGAATAGGGAAAAAACTGCTCTTTCACATATCCAAATCCGGCAAAGCAGAGCGCCGTGACCCCGACAAGGCCTACCACAACAAACCAGCGGATTCGCAAAGCGCCCTTCAGGACAGAGGCGTAGCCGCGATAGAACAACCCGGAGTACGCATCGTCTTCACCGCCCGGTCCTTGCTTAAATACATAGTGCACAATCAGCGGCGTCACAGTGATAGCAAGAAGCCAAGATAGCAAAAGCGAGATACCGACCACAGCAAATAGGGAGAACATAAACTCACCTGTAGAGTCTGGGCTTAGACCAATTGGAGCGAACGCAAGGATGCCAATTACGGTCGCACCCAAAAGCGGGACCTGGGTTTTCGCCGCAGCTTCGGTCGCAGCCTCGCGTGAGGATTTACCCCGTTGCATGGCCGTCTGCATGCCTTCCGCGACAACGATGGCGTTGTCCACCAACATTCCCATCGCGATGATCAAAGCACCTAGCGAGATGCGCTCCATCTCAATGGAAAAGCCAAACATAAACACCAGCGTGCCCAGCACTGTCAAAAACAGGGTCGTCCCCACCGTCACCGCAGCGCGCCAGCCCATGAAAACGGCGAGTACTACGACAACGATAGCAACTGACATTGCCAAGTTAATCAGGAACGCGTTTGAGGCCTCATCTACCACCAGGTGTTGCTGGTAGATTGGGTGGAAAGCGACGCTTGACGGCAGGTCTGCCAAGAGCCTTTCAAGCTCGACATCAACCCGTTTTCCGACAGTCACGATGTTTTCAGTGGCCAATCCTGCAACACCGATGGTGAAGGCTTCTTGACCGTTGAACCGGATCATCAGGTCCGGGTCGTCCACTCGCGCGCGGCTTACCTCGGCGATATCTGCAATATTAATGACCTTCCCGCCTACGCCCACAGCCAATCCGGAGATGTCCGTGAGGGTATCGGACCCGTCGGGTATTTGAATTCGCGTATCGTTCCGTTCACCTGCATCAGCAAGACTATTTGCCTCAGAGATTGCATCAATAAATGCTGTTATTGGAACGTTCTAATTGGCCGAAATGGCGAGGTTTGGTTCAACATAAATGGCTTCTTGCGGTAGTCCTGCCAGTTCGACATCAGCGACACCTTCCACTGACAAAGTGAGCTTTCGCCGCGGCTGCGCCAATGGCGGCTTTGCTTCAGAAATGAAACTAGCGATGAAATCAGCGGATTTTGCGTGGCCGAAATTGCGAGCTTCTTCCTCGGCTGTTGCATCATCATCAATTTCGGTGGTGATAGTCCGATCCGCGCCCGCTTCTAGAAGTATGCGCATCGACATTTCATCGTCGTGAAGTGCTGCCATGTGTAGTGGGGTCCAGCCGTTGATCCCACGTTCATTGATGTTGGCACCAGTATCTATCAACAAGCGCAGTATTCTATATTTTTCCTTTCCCTCAAGTTCCATGCAACCGATCACTGGAGGGTAACCATCGACGGCAACTGGCTGAAGACTTACGCCCTTTTCAATCATCCATTTGACGGACTTCAGTGAACCACTTGATATCGCATGCACGATCCACGGCGATCCAAAACAACCTTCTCTTTCGTACGGAAAACTATCCACCACCTGAGACGCAAGTTCGAGCTGTTCCAAGTCGCTTCTCTTAAGCCACGTTTGAATTTCGCATAGCTCTTTATAGCTGGGATCCTCGGTTAGCTTGAATCCAGCATCGAACCAATCTTTTCTAGCCACGCACAACTCCTGTCGAAGTTCTTTCTAAATTTCATTTGTTCCATCATGAAATAGCAGACATTTTGACGATATGCAGCATCAGGAACTTTGGGCTCGTAGCCGCTGTAGATCGATTGCAGCATGTTCCTGGGCAGCTTGCTGCACCTTGGCAAGGACGGCCCATTCCTGCCATTCACCGACCGGTCGAGATGCTGCGATTGCAGCCCGCATTCCTGATGGGGTGGATGGCTCCTGCTCCAACCGGCGTCGCAATGCGCCATAATGCAGGTGTCTAAATCTGCTTTGAGAGGAGCCACCCCATGCAAGTTACCACAATCGGCGTTGACCTGGCCAAAAACGTTTTCCAAGTCCATGGCATCGCAGAGAACGACGACGTGTTGTTCAACAAGCCACTGAGACGGCGCAGTTTCTGCCGTTCTTTGCTAAGTTAGAACCCTGTCTGATCGGCATGGAGTCTTGCTGCAGCGCCCATCATTGGGCCCGCGAATTGACGACCATGGGCCACGAGGTGCGTTTGATCCCACCGATGTATGTTAAGCCCTACGTCAAGCGAGGGAAGTCAGATGCAATCGACGCCGAGGCAATCTGTGAAGCCGTGACACGGCCCACGATGCGCTTTGTTGCGATCAAAACGGTTGAGCAACAAGCTTTGCTGTCGCTTCATCGGGCTCGTGACCTTTTGGTCCGTCAAAGGACGCAGCTGATCAACGGTCTACGTGGCCTGGTTGCTGAGTTCGGTGTCTACATCCCCAGAGGGCTGGCCCGCGTGATTGGGTTTGCTGAGGATATCACACTTGGTGAAGTGCTCGACTTGCCAGACATCGCCAATGAAGTGATCCGCAACCTGTCTGAACAGCTCATGGCGCTGCATACACGGATCCGCTGGTACGAAGGCCGTCTGAAGCAGGTTGCCAAGGAAGATGAGAGGGTGCGTTTGCTGCGCACGATCCCTGGTGTTGGCGCGGTCACAGCCTCAGCGATCATCGCCAGTATCGGAGACGGACACCAGTTCCGAAACGGCAGGGAATTTGCTGCCTGGCTGGGTCTGACACCCGCAAACAAATCGAGCGGCGGTAAATAGAAACTCGGTCGAATTACAAAGATGGGTGATCAATACCTGCGATCATTACTCGTCGTCGGCATGACATCACTTGTGCGACAAACACGGTCCCACCCGGAACGTGCCAGCAAGTGGCTGACGTCATTGCTCGAACGCAAACCTGCACGTGTTGCAACTGTCGCCATGGCCAACAAGACAGCTCGCATCGTTTGGGCCGTGCTCACCAATAACGAACCTTACAGCCCACGCGCCGCAGCCTGAGAAGAAAGGAACAACGAGTTAGCAAGACCCGCGAAATGATGGTGCATAAGTCTGCCGCGAAAGCCAAGAAAATCCGCCGAATGTCCCGGGCGCAATTGCCCGTATTCCTGTAGGGAGCTTGGTTTGCGGAACCCATCAGGGCCAGCGGTCAAAACCGCGCAAACAGGCCGGACACATGACTGCTTCTGACAAAATGCACAAATCAAATCAAAAATGTCTTGCTATGCAGGAGCCATCCACACAGGACTTTCGCTGCATGTGCAATATTTGGCGTCTGGCTAACTCACAGTTCGCGGGACGTAGCGGACCTTGCTTTCGGTCAAGTAGATGACCGCGTTCGGCTTGGACGCTAGAATCGACGCTCCTTGACTGTTACATAGGACTGCCGATTATTGAGATGCGAGATAGCATTTCAGTTTCAGTTGGGTGCATCGGTCAGGAGAGAAAATGAATGTCGATGGAGGATGTCTGTGTGGGGCGATCACATATCGGGCCGTCGTTAACCCAGAACGCTGTGCGATATGCCATTGCGAGAATTGCCAGATCAACTCTGGTACGGCATTCGGCTGGATCGTTCACATCCAAGATCACCAATTCGAATTGATTACCGGTAGGCTCAAGGTGTTCGAGACTATCGCCGACAGCGGCAGGCGTCGTTCTATGAGCTTCTGTGGTGATTGTGGGACACGTATCCACGCCCAAACACCTGACGTACCTGACGCGTTTTTTGGGCTAAGGGTCGGCACAGTACACCAACGTGAATCGCTGCCGCCGAAGCAACAAGTTTGGGGTCGTTCTTCACAGCAATGGTGTTTCGAGCTCACGGCAGTTCCACGCAACGAAGCACAAAACTGATTGAAACACGATATCGTCTGAGTACTGTTTCGCCAATTTGAGCTGTGGGCGGGAAGCGGACTTTCGCTGCAGTTGCGAGGAAGACCGCATCGTGGCGAAAGGCGGACGTTCGCCATATCTGCAGTAATAGCTCGAAGTTCGGAAATGCAGAAGCTCGCTGCGAATTGGTAAATTGATACTCAGCACCATCGGAGATGATCGCCTAACGCAATGGCCTTAAGTTCCTTGATCGTTCCTCTTTAGGATCGCATTCTCGAATGTGCTATGGTTTCGGATGCTCGATATCATCGCCAGCAATTTGCTATTTGTCGCATAGGCAACAGAATTCGGCACGGGGGTGCACATTCTGGCCAATGTTGTTCGCTATGTTAGAATGACTTTCCTCGATCCGGCAAATATCTCCGGTAACCTCGGATGCGAGACACTTCGCATGACCGAGCCCCTCGTTGATTTTTCTTTGATGTGCGTGCCTAAGTAGGGCAACTGCTTTGAAGCCGTTGCTGATTGGCTTGGGGTAAGGCCAAGCAATTGCTCGTCTGTCGCCGCCTAGCGTTCGCGTCGGATGAGAAACAGAATTGCTTACGCTTCGTCGATCAAACTTTGAGTGAAAGAAGCAATTGTTGTTACTTGTGCATAACAGCAACGCACCTGCTCTAAGCAAAAAATCTGTTATCTTGAAGGCTTGTCCAGAAAGGTCATCAATTGGTCTGTGTTTTCTACCGATCGGTGTCGCGAGCGAGCAAGGCCAACCAAGCAAAACAGCGGCCTTGTAGGTCGGTTTCGAATCCCCCCCGCCGAAGGCTAGGGCACTACGGCGGGAGGATTGTGCGCAGCTAGTTGTCAGCCGCAAATTTCATTGTTGCAAGCTCATTCAACGTATAGCTTGCAGCACTCAGGCCTAACTGACGTGCCAACGCTCGTTCACCTGCAGATACATGGCCACTTCCCTTCGGTGTCACACCGTTCAGCTTATTCATAGCAACACCCATGACGGATGCGCTGCCACTGGATTTTGCAACAAGCATCTGAACGATCTCATGGTGCGAATAGTCTTCAGATTGCACACCTGCAATGGCGGCGATCGCCGCATGCGCTGCAGTCGGAGAGGGTCTCGTTTCCGCCTTGCGTTCCCAGTCTGCCAGCAATTTTTGTCCCATGACTTCGGCTGCTGATGGGGAAGTCTTGGTTTCATCGGCAAAAGAGGTGGTTGCGGAAACAGTGATAACTGTGATTGCAACTGTAAGAGTCTTGAGCATGGTAAGTTCCTTTCGAAGGTTTCTGTCACGGAGAAAATCCGAAACGCATCAAAATCGTGAACTTTAGGTGGGGAAGTCTGCGTGCCCATACCGTGCGCATAGTGTGTCTTTGGAAAGAAAAAGCGGGAAAAAGTCGGGAATTCACCCCATTTCCCTACGTATTTCTTAGGGAATTGGAAAGTTTGCTGCAAATGTGATAGTAGTAGTTAATTTAAGGTATATTAGTTCTATGACATTCCAGCTGGACCTACTTGGTGCTTTACAGCTTTTTGATCCGGATGGATCTGACGTCACGCCCCGAGGCGAAAAGACCAAGGGGTTGCTCGCAATTCTCGCCATGCAACATGGACGCCCCATTGCGCGCCCAGCATTGCAAGACTTGTTGTGGAGCGATCGAGATAACCCGCACGGGCGGGACTCCCTTAAGAAGTCTCTCGCCGCACTGAAAAAGAGCTTTGCGGCAACGCATCACGACATTGTCCAAACAAGTGGCGGACCTGTTACGCTGAATCTGACGCATATCAATGTGGACTTGTTTCAGGATAAGCGAGGACCAACCTTCGCACAGAATGAGTTTCTGCAGGGTATCGATATCCGCGACCCTGAATTTGACCGTTGGCTATGCAATATGCGCCAATCGCTGGACGTCGTTCCGGTTGCTGCAAATGGTCTGTTAACGGGTCCGATCCAGCGCAAACAATTTCATGTTGCGATTGTTGCTCCGACCACATCTAAAAGCGATGACTTTGCAGCGCTTTTCTCTGGGCTTCTGCTTGACAGAATTGCGGTGGCCATGCGCGGCTACGACATCTTTAAAGTCTTTGATTTCCGCGTTTCGACCGATGAAGTATCCCGAGGGGCAGACTTTGTCTTGGACCTGAAAGCCTTGTCAATGGCTGATGAGGTCGCATTCCATCTGATCGCCCGCAAGCTGCCTGACAATGAAGTGGTTTGGGGCCATCGGCAATCTTTCCCCAAGACCGGTTTTGGTACTTCAAAGATTAGCGCATTAGTGTCCGATGTCGTCGACTCAATGAGCTTGGCAATACGGCGTACCGATGGAGAAATGACAGAGCAAAGCCGTGCTGCCCGCTTTGCAATGGAAGGCATAGATCAAATATTTCGATTGACCGACAAAAACCTCGACAAAGCAGAAACAGCACTCGGCAAAGCCATTCATCTTGATCCGAACCGCTCAACATATCGAGCGTGGCACGCTTTTATGCATGCGTTTCGTCTGGAGAATTCAAAAGGCATAAATGCTGTGGAGATTGCTGAACGCGCTGATGAATGTGCCCGTCAAGCCTTGGAGGTCGATCACAGCAATCCTTTGACTCGGTCCCTGCTAACGCATGTCTACGCGTTCGTCCTTCATGATTTTGATCAGGCGCATTCCCTTATTCGCCCCTTGAACGATCAGACACCTGACCTTCCATTCTACTATATGTCGAAGACATTTCTGCATTTTTACACAGGGCAAATGACTGAGGCCAAAAAAGCCGCAGCTGGACTTTCTGGAAGCAGACCAACCTTGTTCGGACACCACATGTTTGATGTTGCAAGAACTGCGGCAGAACTCGGAACGGGCAATCTAAAACGTGCAATAGAGTTCGGAGAACTTGCAGTCTCCAACCAAAGTGGGAACGAAACGAAATATGAGCCATCGCTGCGTTACCTCGCCGCTGCCCATGCCAAAGCAGGGAATATAGATCGGAGCAGGTATTTTGTCAGGCAACTGGAATTGCAGTCGCCTGGTGTATATCAGCGCGAATTCTTCGAGCGGGCCTTTATGGCACCGACGGATGCGGTACGAAACGTCTTCCCGACAAAGGATCAAATCAAATCAGTTTTCACCTAGCATTTTCCTGGAGTTTTTATGAGCGAGCCAAGTTCGAAACCCGACTGTGATGAGACGCCGAAGCCGCCTCGTCGGTACATTAGTTCGCGGCTTAGACTGACGAGAACCGGCGGTATAATTGCAAACCCTCGCACTGACGGAGCGACACCAAAAAAGTCCGGCACTAAGAAAGAGAAAACATTTAAGTATGGTCGGGGTGCTGTACTTTTTGTCAGAATGGCCACGGCACTTTCTGGCCCACAGGCCAATGCCAATGCCAATGCCAATGCCAACGCGAATGCTAACGCCAATGCAAATTCCGCAGTGTCACGCGTCTCAGCGATCAATGGTGACCCACTTCTACAACCGTCTTACTCTGTGCTGAACAATTGGCCGGAGTTAAGAGAGCTTGCCACGCTGATTTCCGTGCAGAACAAGAAAAAGAAGACCGACTCTCCCCACCCAGAGAAACTGGATCTCGATCTACCCCCCGGACCGGGGAGCGGTGAAAGACTGGAAACAGAAGAGTTGCACATTAAGCAAAGACTCTTGCGCAAGGACGAGCTTCGGCAAAGAGAAGTCACCCGCCAGATAACGACAGCGACCAATATCGACATGTTGCGTCCTTTGGGTATCGAAGAAGCGGGAGGGTTTCCGGCGACCAAAGAGTTGATCCACTCGGTCATGGAAATCACTGAACGGGTCGGATACCTCTACAAGGCAGGTTTCGCGAGGCCACGCCCCAACTTTGCCGACCCAGCTCTGAAGCCCTTTTTGTCCAACCCGCCTCACTTGTCCTACCCGTCAAATCACGCGTTTCAGAACTTCTCTGTTGCCCATGCGATCAACCGGGCCGTTCCAGAAGCGCGTGGTGCGAGTGAGTTATTTCTTGTTGCCCAAAGGATCGGTGAAAACCGCGAATATGCCGGTATCCACTTCGAATCCGACACCGAGGCGGGCAAAGAACTGGCGGCGAAATTTGCACCGTTTCTTTTTCAGATTTGCAGGTACGAGATGCTGGCCGCGCAGCGTGAGTGGTATTGAGGGAGGGTGACTATGTCACAAGATAACGTCAAATTTGCACGCAGGGCTTCGGGAACCGAGGATCTTGATAATGGTTTATTTTATTTGTGGCATCTCGCGGCCATCGGCTTGGTCACATGGAACGAAGATGGCTCAGTAGAATTGAGCGAATACTGGAAAACGCCCGACCCGAGCGAGGCAAATGCCGAAACTCCGGCTGAGCAAAGTAAGAGCCTTCCCAAGCCTGCTCAAATCCGTGTGGCAATCATCGATAATGGATGCGCTGCCGACCACCCAAATCTACCAAATGAACGTATAACCCAAGTCGAATTTTCCAGCCACAGAAGTGGCATCATCTACACTGATGATACGGTGCCGGCAAATGACCTTGGCCTACGCAACATCAGCAGGCCAATCCGTAAAGATATTATGGCTTCAATCAGAGAAAAGTTGAAAGATAATGATTTGGAGGGCGAAGAGCCTAATATCGACGAATTTCTTGAAAATCCACTTGAATATGTGGGAGTGCAAAATCCGTCGCATCGTTTTGGTGCGCACGGGACAGCGACCGCCGGTCTCGTTGCCGCAACATCTGATTCTGAAATGCACGAAAAATATCCCGATCACTCCAAGAGAAATCCTTGGGCAATTCGCTATTCAGGGGTCGATCCATATGCAGAGATCATCGCCATAAACACGGTTTATAACTACGAGTGCTGGCCGTTTACGGCAGGATTGCTATTCGCGCTACGATCCAAAGCGGATGTCATTCTGATCCCGCGCGCAGCCCCACGGATGTCTCCGCCAAAGCATAAAAATACAAAGCAATTCCCGAATTCCAAAGATGATCCCCGACATACGCGACTTGATGAAGACAAAGCGCGCTATATTGATCAATTGGTGTTCGAAGCTGTGCTCGGATACGTTTGCAAACACGTCCCTACGGTCGTCGCCGCAGGGAACACGGGGATTGGCGGCCTCGCTTACCCAGCGAGCTTGTCAACGCTCTACTTGGAAAGCGATGGTTTCCCACTGATCTCGGTCGGAGCACTGACGGCATATGGAAAGCGCTCTGCATTCTCAGCCGGTGTGCCAGAGGCTGAAAGCGGTGAAAAACCGTTCATCTATGCTCCAAGCAATGACGACGAAGTTATTTCCAAAGACCATCAGCGATTTGACGAGCTCTCCTGGCGGGGCCGAAACACGAATGTAGGCGCGATACTGGCAGCAAATGGCAGCGAAAATACCTATTGCCCATATGGCATTCTGGCGATCGATATTCCGGGACCCTGGGGATATGATGTCCAATACGGTGAAGCCCGTGATTTTGAAGATCCGATAGCGTTCGCTGAGCCGTGCTCAGAGCTAGAAAAGCAAACCAAGGCAGCCGCAGGTCTGTCTCAAAACAGGTATAATTCGCTTTACACATTGTTCGGAGGCACTTCAGCCTCAAGCGCAATTGTAGCGGGGGTGATTTCGCAAATGTTGCGAGCCGCTAAGGAAGCGAAGCGGCAGCTCAAGGTAGAGGAAGTAACAGAGATCCTTAAATCTACTGCTGGGAAAGGCTTGAATATGGTGGCCATTGAGGACGGGAAGTATGGCGCGGAAGTGCCCGATATCGACAAAGCCATTCGAGCCGACGATGCGATCGAGAAGGTCAGAACAGCTTAGAGAAAATGACAATCGCTCACTGCAAGACGCGAAACTCTCTGTGTCAGCTAGATGGCAATATTCAAGTCTAGCCCAATGAACATTGCACCTGAGAGCGAGGCTAATGGAGGATAAGTATCTATGGAAAACCTGTAAGACGACACGCCTTGATGGGCCGCCGCTCGCAATTGCCGAGCGGCAATGCATCAATGGCTAGCAGATTGTTTCCTCTTTCACGTGGAGGACACCTCATCAAGCAACGAGCTACAGACGCAAAGATGCTTCAAGCACAGACACTCTATTTCTACCCAGACAATTTGATGAAAACACTTGATCGCAAACTCAACAATCAATTCGAGGACATCTCATGCAAAAATTTCTTGTCTTAATCTTATGTTTCGTAAGTCTGACGACCTTTGCAACTGCTGGAGAAATGAAAGAGGTTACGGCCGGTGATAAGATAGTGATCCACAATAAATACAAGGTAGACAGCGCAAGTTGCGAGGTATCTATTCCAAACAAAATACGCTTTCAGCGCCCGACATATGGCACTATTTTGTTCGAGTTGGAAAACCGTCCTATCAGTGAACGTGTGATGAAGGACCGCGCCGCTTATGGATGCGTAGGTAAAGTGGCAAAGCAGCTTGTTGTTTACTACAAAGCTGGCCGCACTCCGGGCCAAGAAGCCTTTACACTGACCATGCAATACGATGGCAAGCCTATCTGGGAAAACTACAAACGAACGAACCAGACCCCGATCCGTATTCTTGTCAGTCAAGATTGAGACGCTGACGCTAATCTGGATTTTGCCATAAGAAATCGGCTCATCGGCAACTCCCATCAATCATGCTGGAGTTCGAACTATGAGGCGTGCCTGGCCAGGAGCAGTGCGCTGTCACGATTCCTTGCTTCGATGCAGTCCAGCTTTTTCTGTCAGGATATGTTCCCGGGAAAAACAGTGGCTTGTATTGAGTGACTGGCTTTTTCCGAGCCGCTATATGGAGTAAGACAGCCAATAGCAGCTTCTCTGATCGGGCGTTTGCATCAAATTCATTTAATCGTTTTTTTTCGATGCTTAACGGGCGATTCCTTCTTCCGGTTTAAGCTTTTCTTCGCAGTCATTTCTGGCCGGTCTAGTCGGGCCGTTACATGCATCCGTCGGGTCGGTTGTAAATCAGCGCACCGTTTCGATGGGGCGCTCCCTTGCATCCGAAACTCTACGCTGTGTTAACTTCAGCTATGGTCGCGAGGCTCGCTAAGCGGACCTTTGCGCCTGAACATCCAACGACACCATTGTACCGCAGACTGTGAGCTCCTTCTTTCACCGGTTTTGCTCATGCAGGGAATGCCCGGAAAACAGGACGCGACTGCAGAATCTTGACCATCGGTTGAAGGTCCGGAATGGACCGTCTGAGCTGAGTAAGCCAGCGTAAAAGCCCATGTGCTGCGAGGGCTCCGATAGTGGCAAAAAACCCAAAGAGTACTTGCTGAACATCTCTTCCTTACAAATCGGTATGTTTTTGTTGCGGCGAAAC
This sequence comes from Pseudomonadota bacterium, assembly GCA_039195745.1. Taxonomy (GTDB): domain Bacteria; phylum Pseudomonadota; class Alphaproteobacteria; order Rhodobacterales; family Rhodobacteraceae; genus Litoreibacter. The sequence goes on from JBCCVD010000001.1 coordinate 345,330, forward strand.
ATACAAAAAGGTATGTCACTCCTGAAGTAGGAGATTCACACATGACAAACCTTATTTTCGGAGCCGCTGGCGCGTTAGCAGCACTTTGGTTCACCATTCATCTATTCGTTGGAGGACAACAGATCGCGCGCCCTCTGGTCGAGGCGCAGGCGCTTAAGCCCGTCGTTCGGCACACGCAGTATCTTTGCTGGCATTTCACCACAGTTGCGATTGCCGGGATGGCCATTCTCTTCGGTATAGCGGCAATGACCGGGACGATCGCCTTTGCAACCTCCGCGACCCTCTTGGCTTCCGGCTTCTTTATCGTCGGGGTGGGACTCGTCATATCGCTGGGCGAAAGCCATTCGCGCCTGCCGCAAGGTTGGCTGTTCTTGCCTGTGACCGCACTTGGCGTGTTGGGGCATTTCATATGACCAAGCGTCGGTACGGGAAGGCAGACTGGATCGATCTCGGTTTGCAAGAGCTGGCCGCCCATGGATCAGAAGCGGTGAAGCTTGAGGCGATATGCAAGGCTGCCAAACTGACCCGTGGTTCGTTCTACCATCACTTCGAGGACCACGAGGCCTTTTTGACCGGCCTCGCCGAACACTGGTTGGCCAGGCAGACAACAGACGTTGCTGATCTGATTGATCCCAACGACACACCGATAGTACAATACGTCGCGTTGAACGAGGCTGCGATGGGCATCGACTATCGGCTCGAGCTTGGGATACGCGAACTTGCGCGGCGGCTCCCCGCAATCGATAGGATTATCAAACAAGCCGATGCCGTGCGCCTTGATGTCGTCAGAACGCTTTATCAGCGGCGTTATGGGATCGAGGAAGACTTGGCTGAAGGGTTGGCCATCATCGAGTATGCCGCCTTCAGCGGGATCATCCTGCTCGATCCGGACATTTCATTAGAACGCCAGCGGTCGCTTGCGAAGCTCCACGAAGACATGATGCGACGCGCTTTAGGTCAGGAGAATGCACAATGAGATCCCTGTTTGCTGCGCTGTGGCAGTTCGAGTTCGCACTGCGGCTCTCTCGGGTGGTGGGCACCCGCATCTCACGAAAGACACTGCGCAAGGCGATCAGCCGCTTGCCGGATGGCCACATGCCGGGCAACGATGCAGCGAGGGCTTTCAATCAGACACTGGCCCAAAGCCTGCATGCGAGCGCAATCCTTCTCGAGCAAGACTTGGGTTTTTCCCGGGCTAGAGCCGTATCCGCTGCGCGTCGGGCATTTGTCGGCACAGGAAGTTGGGTGGGGCGCGCTACGGTCCGTTTGTGGCTTCGCGTTGAATGAGATCCCTAAGCGGGCGTAGCGGCGCGCGGACCGGCCGCGGTTGCCAAGGTCTTGTGGGGCGACGGTATGACGCTTGAAGATCGGCGAAGCGACGGGTCCGTTTCACTGTGCGTAATGAACTGCCCCTTTCACGACTACTTCTGGAACGTCAGCCGCACAGACCTTACACCGATCCTTTGTGCGTGGGACACCGCATGGCAAGAAGAGGTGAACGCCTCAGACAAACCCATTCGCGTCGACCTCTCAAGCACGCTTTCTAGAGGCGCTTCGATGTGTGAATTCACGTTCCGGAAATCCACGAGGATGAACCCGTGATCGCAATACTTCGAGCAGTTTCCCAAAGCCCAAAGCAGATCTCAGCCGGACTGATCTTCTGGATCATCTCAGTCTTCTACACCTACGGTGCACTCGTCCACATCCTTAACATGCTATCGCTTAACGGCTTTGACTGGGGTGAGGCTCCGGCCAAGTGGAAGGGGTTGGATGTCGCGTTTCTGATCCTTGACGTGACCGTTGTCGTTGGCCTCTTGCGCGGGGCCCGGATCGGGATTGGGGCGTTCTTCGGTGCCGCACTCAGCCAGATCGCACTTTATACTGTTTTTCGCGATTGGGTCTTGGATGTCCCTGACGCGTTCCGCCGATCCGCGGAGGAGATTGCCTACCTCGATGGGCTCGTCATCTTTCATTTGGTGACCTGCATCGCAATGAGTTTCGCGATCTAGTTGAGGCGCCCAGAAAGCAGGAGGGTGTGATGACAGATCAATCAAGACCGGATGTCGACCGTATGACTGAACGGGCCATGGGCATGGACGATGCCACCTGGGCTCGCCATGCGAACCCCTGGAGCGGCTGGACCCGATTCACGATCCTGCCACTGTTTGCGCTCGCGGTATGAAGCCGTGTGTGGTTCGGGTGGGGCGCTTTTTTGCTTTTGACGCTTGTTCTCATCTGGACCTATCTTAACCCAAGGCTGTTCGCGGAGCCGAAGTCCCTCGACAACTGGATGTCCGAGGGCGTTTTGGGTGAAAGGGTTTGGCAGGATCGTCGAGACAAGCCGATCGCCGACCATCATCAAACGGCTGCTTCGAATTTCGCGCTTGAATCGAATGGCGGCTATGCGGGCTGCTACTGCAGCATTGGGGTCGGCTGCCGGATGTCGGCTCTGGGCCGGGCGCGCTTTAAAAGTCTAGCCTAATGATCCTATTCTCCGGGCTGTGTCTTGTCTGATGCCTTTATCGTAGGCTGCCAACCTGGGTGCTTGACAAGGTAGGCCCAAGCCTCTGACCAACTCTGCGCCCCGTTGAAATCGCGGAACAGCGCTGGCCATTCCGAGAACCACACAACCAAGGGGTTCTTGCTGTCAAAGTCTCGTTTCAAGCCGTAGCGGGGGGTCTCTTCTTCTATCTGAAAGGTCCCGAATATCCGGTCCCAGATAATGGTGATCCCGCCGTAGTTTTTGTCGAGATATTTGTCATCCGATCCGTGATGCACCCGGTGATGCGACGGCGTGTTCAGCACCCACTCCAAAGGACCCAGCTTGCCAATCAGCTCCGTGTGCAACCAAGTTTGATAGCCCAAGACCACAATGACGCCAAAGAACACCAGCTCTGGCGCAAAGCCCATGAAGATCAGCGGAAGATGCGCAATTAACGACCAAACGCCCTCTAGCGGACCAAACCGCACCCCCGTTACTATGTTGTAATCACGAGACGAATGATGCACCGCATGCTGGGTCCATAACAGCCGGACTTCGTGTGCGACTCGATGCTCCCAGTAGTAGGTAATGTCGGCAAGGGCCAATACCGCTATAACTGCCCACCAAGTAATCGGTATCGTCCACGGCACCATGGTTTCTGCAATGACGTAGTAAGTCGCATATCCAAAGGTGAGGATCAGCGTTTCCACCAATAGGTACGGGACCTGGGTCGAGGCGCTGACCAGCATCTCCAAAAACGTCTTGCCGACGTGATCACGTTTAAACAAGGCTTCGGCAATCTCGATCAGCAGTATCGCGGCGCCGATCAGAAAGAAGGCCTCGTCAATCTGCGTTGCCAATTCATATATCCAGTCGGCCGTCATGAGCCTGCTCCTCTTGAAAACTGTGTCCAAGCCAGGTCCACCGCTTGACGCGGGGTGGCTTCTTCGCGCTGGATCATCATCCAGGCCGCATAGATCAGATGGTCATAGGCCTGTGCGATCCATTCCGTCGGCAGTTCCTGACGCAACGCGCCCTCTTGTTTTGCCGCGTCGATCAATTCTCGCAGTTCCCGTGCCTGCTGAGCTAAGGCTTCTGCCAAATCGGGATCCTGCAAGCCCTCTTGGGTCAGAAACATGTGTCGATGCGCCAGCGGAATGACCGCCCCCATCACTAAACGCAGAGCGTCGCAATGGGTCTGCGCATCCACGGCGGCCGCCGAAGCCGCTTCTTCCAGTTCGTGCATTGCGTATTTTGCCAGCGCAGAAAAAAGATCAGCACGGCTTGAGAAATACCGGTGAAGGGTCGCACGCCCCACATCCGCTGCTTGCGCTACTTCTGCCAAAGATGCGCCGGGATTGCGGCTTAGAACTGCAAAGCCGGCGCTTATTAGCGCCAGTTCGGATTTTGATACATTTTCACTCTTCATGAGACACATGTGTCTCAATGTGGCTGAGTTTTCAAGGGGCAATTGTGATGAAGTCTATGAATAGTCGAATGTCTGCAAAGCGGGCTGCAATCGCAGTATCGCGGGATGATGCCAAATGTCTCTTAAGGGCCGTCGATTATGCGCTTCCTCTACAAAACCAATAAGATGCTTCTGTAAGTGGCAAGAACTGTGGCCACACTAAACTGCCAGGCCCCTATGTGAAGCACGCCGGCAACAATCGGCACAAGTCCGATCGCCGCCCATGCGAACCACCTCCTGCTATTCCATAAACGCAAGCCGCAAAACGCTAACACTGATGCTATTGGGACCGTAGCGGTCAGATTCCTACTCATAAGAGCAAGTGATTGCAGACGGTCAATCCGGCTCGCCAGCGGGTTATCAGATGAAATCACAGCGTAGGTGGCATACCGGTACAAATCAGTGAAATCGTCCGTCGTTATTCCAAGGTGTTCTTCGAGTTCGGACTTGAGCCTTGGCAAATCCTGGCGCTCAACGAATACATCAGTCGCATGGTGTAAAGGCGAAAGGCCAAACAACGCTTTGTTCAAAAAAACAAATAGCGGCCCTGAGATCAGATGGATTACAAATCCAGCTGAGAATGCTGCTACGCCGAAGACCACGATTCCGAGAAATGTGTCAGGCTGAAGCGATAAACTCTCGATGCTTTCCTTGCGCAAACACAGCACAACAGAAGCAACGAGGATAACGCCGGGTACGAGATAAACCAGAGCATCGAAGACTTGAAACTCAATCATTGTGATCGTTACTCCGTTGAGACGTCGGCAAGGGCATCAAATCCCATGCCTTCGGCAACAGCGTAACATCTGATCTCCAATTGCCAATCTCTGTTTCAGGGAAGCTGCGATGCAGCATCGAAGGGCAGGCCCAGTGACCGCTATGGGCCGTCCTCATCGATGCGATCCGATCATGGGCACCAGATGCTGCGGTCGGCCCGATGGCCGCGAAGAGAGCCCTTAGTCACTGATGCTGCATTGGGCATCAATGTCCGCTATCATCATCAGAACGCATACCAACAAGTTATGAGCCAATGCCCCTAAAATTGAGAAGCGTACTTTTCAGTGCGATAGAAGCGGTGCCGAAAACACCTAGATGGGCCTATTCATTTTCTGAGCGTTCTAAGGCGCTAGGAAACTACATCTACAGAAACTTCTCTGCGCCGGATTTAGATCAAATTAATCCAAGCAGGGTGACGGTCTGGTTACATCACTCACTAAGAGAACAGGCATATGAATGCAATGGTTTGTTAATGGCTGAGATCCCCGAGCATCCAGATGCGGCAAGGCTTTCAACTGCTAAGGACTTCAAGCCAGATGAGTTTTATCCAATGCTCGTAGAACTTCTTGATAAGAGCCTGATAAAAATTGAAGAAAGGTTCACAATACCTCGATCTAGAGTTCTTGTTACTGCTCAAGATTTCATTGATGGGGGCTATCGAAACAATTGGACTATGGCGTCTCGTTCACCAAGAGGTCTGGGACTTGAAGGAAAACTTGAAGCCGAACTTACACATGATTATTCCGAACTTACCTTTGTTCTTTTAACAGGACAAACTGAAATTCATAGAGAACAAGTCTATCGCTCTAAGCCGGATGAATTGCACTGGTACAGAAATGGCTTCCAAAAATTGTACTTTGATGACAGGAAATTTTGGATAGCGAGCACAACTGGCTGGAGTTACAAAATTTAGCCACCACCTATCGAGTGAATTTTGAACCCAATAATTGAGCGGACTTTGGTGCAACCGCAGCGAATGGCGGCTCAGTCCGCGATGTGTGCGTTCAAGAGCCGTAAGATTTTGCAGTTGCAGCGAATGGCGGCAAAGCGGGCGCGACTGCGGCATCCAGAGCGTACGCTGAGAGTCCGGATGGGCCGTCTCCTCAACAACGCCTGACGGCCCAAGGGTTCCCATGCTGCAATCGATCTAACGGCGGCTACAGAGCCCTTAGTATTTGATGCTGCGGGACGCATAAATGGCGGCTATTCGACCTCTCGCTAGAGTATGGCCGACAAAGCGTGTAGGGGGTTCTCATGGAAATTATGACTTTCAGAGAAGCGGTCAGAAAGCGGCCCAGTATGTATATCGGAGATGTATCCAACGCTGGCGGTGCGAACAATATGGTTTTTGAATTGATCGCGAACGTTCTTGACCAGTTCTTAGCCAACGCCGCAACTCGTTGTGAAGTCGAGCTTCGAGGGTTCGAGTTGACCATCGAGGATGACGGACCAGGACTGCCCTTTCATGTGAATGCCGATAATGGAGCCGGTTCGCAGGCAGAACATGTTCTTGAAAATGCGCATTTCGGGGCAACCGCCAGCGGTCACGCACCGCATGTGCATCTCGTTTTCAACGGTGTTGGTTTGGCAGTAGTCAACGCTCTTTGCTCAGAGTTCACGGTGGTATCTTCTAATGGTCACAGTACATGGTCGCACGCTTACGAAACGGGAAACCCAAAAGGGCGACCAAACGTTAAAACTACATCAGAAAGTAGCGGAACGCGACTGGTTTTGCGTTTGGACCAAGAAGTCTTCAATTGCCCGCCCGATCAATCGTATTTGCGTTCTACGCTTCGCGAGAAGTCACACCTTTTCCCTGGGTTTGAGATTGTATTCAATGGCTCAAGTTTCATAGAAGCAGGCGGCCTTATGAGCCTTGCTGGGAGCCTTTGCGACGGCGATGAGCGACCAACTCTTTGGTATCGTCAAGAATACGCGGATTTCCAAATTGATCTGGCGCTTGCGGGCTCAGGCTCCGCAGCGCTCGTTTCGCAAAGCTGGGTAAATGGCAGCCCTACAGCTGATGGTGGAACCCACGACGATGCGCTGATGAAAGCTCTCCGAAAGGCCAGCTGGAAACCCAAGGTCAGCCTTGTCCACGTCATTATGCTTCAGCCCGAATTTGCGGGGCCAACAAAAAACAAGCTCTGGGCTCCGTCTCTTAAGGAACCGCTGGAGGCAGCGTTTTCTGAGGCGTTGGCTTCAAAACTGCGTGAGTCTTGAACGCACCGTTTTTGGGCCTGCGAAGACGGCCCAAACTGTTAGATTTCAATGGCCTCAGCGATTGCCAATGCGTCCTCAAGTTCAACGCCTAGGTACCGGACAGTGCTATCCATCTTGGTATGGCCGAGAAGAAGCTGAACCGCTCGCAAGTTGCCGGTCTTCTTGTAGATCTGGGTCACCTTTGTTCGCCGCATCGAATGCGTGCCATATGCGCTTGCCTCCAGTCCGATTGACGTGACCCAATCGCGGACGATCCGCGCATACTGGCGTGTCGAGATGTGCAGGCGCTCGTGGAAGCGGCCAGGCCAAAGATACTCCGAGCCGATCATGAGTTTGTCTTCCATCCACTTCTCGACCGAAGCGCGAGTGCCTTCCGAAATCTCAAAGCGCACAGGTTTCTTTGTCTTGCTCTGAAGGACGGACGCGCGCTCCTTTATCTGACCTGAAGACATCACATCGATAACTTTCATCTTCAAGAGATCACAACCTCGGAGTTTGCTGTCGATGGCCATGTTGAAAAGCGCTAAGTCGCGATGGTTTTCTGCCAATTCAAGTCGCACACGGACTGCCCAGACATGCTTTGGTTTCAATGGTCGTTTCTGACCAACGATGCGCCCTTTGTTCCATGCAGGGCGAAGAGCACGAATGGCCGGTAAGTTTGGTGTTTCCATGACTGATCCTCCGATCCGCCATGCCCTCCCACAACGACAACCCGACGTTGACTGAAACATCCTATCACAACATGCCGCGTCGCATCCGAAGTCGGCTCTGAGCCCAACCCGGTCATCGATAATTTATGCTGCGCGCGCACGCAGCGCGAAAATTGCTGCAGGCTCTCACTTCATGATGCCGTGCGGCGGCAGAGATAACGGCCATTCGATCACAACGCAGCGAAGATTGGTAGGGCAACCGACAGGTCGCGGGGCAAACCGGCCGTTTGGTTTACTGGTGTTCAGGCCCGCTTTGTGCGTCGCGCGTCGGCAGCGAACAGCACCAATGGACGCAAGCCGCGGTTCGCCCACAGGTCATGCAGCCGCGACGGTCTTACTCCGAGCTATTTTGGGGCTTTGCAGATAGATTGTTGCAATGAATGTAAGGGCTACTCCGGGCCATGTGGACAAAGGCGGCCAATCTTCACCGAGCGACAAGCCGAGGACTAAAACTAAAGCAGGATTGAGCAAAGTATACGCAGCCACCCGGGTAGGCCCGATCTGTGTCGTACTCCATTGAAATGCGAAGAATGTCAGGATTGTGGTGAAAACGGAAAGATACGCGATCCCGGCATAGACGCCGGCAGGCACTGCCTGCCAATCCGTTTCAACGACACTTGGCAGCGATAAGAGCAACAACCAAGCAGTCCCTGTCGCCAACGTCCAAAACGTCATTTGTGCCATGGGCTCACCACGATGCAGCAGCTTGACCAGCGTGCTGTAGACTGACAGCGCGAGCGTGCCCAGGAGGAAGATCAGATCGCCCACGCCCATCTCCAATGCGATTAGCGACGCCGGATCCCCACGAAAAATCACCAAAGTCGCTCCGACGGCTCCCACGGGCAATGCAATCCTCGCTATGACAGGCATAACCTCCCGCAACAGGATCGCCGCGACGAATGCTGTGATGGCGGGCCCCAGAGCAAAGATGGCGGCCGTGTTCAACGGGTTTGTAAGCTTCAGTGACGCGAACATGCACCAGAAAAAAGTCACCAGAAGCAAGCTAAGCGTACTGTAGCGTGCCAGGTCACGGAGGCTTGGACGCCCCAAACCGTATCGCCAGGCCACGAACGGGGCGAACAAGAGTGTGGCCAAGGCAAACCTGACGAATGTCAGAACACTGCTTTCCAAACTGCCGGTGATGGCGGACACTACGGGAAAGGATGTCGCCACCAGCATTGTCGCGCCGAGCATCAATGCGTGCACGACGACAGTTGAGGGTACGTTGTTTGTCGTAGGCAAGAGAGGTTGGATTTTCTGCATGTTCACTTCCTACCGCGTGGCGATGTGCGTCGCGTTTTTCGGGTAAGGACCAGCAAAGGTGATCTGATCCAGAGGCATCCGGTTGCTTGGCACTTCTCGTTCGCGTAGCTCTGCTGGAAGCCGGTTGGCGCGGGTCTGACGCCCAATCGCGATCCCAACCTCCAACTTAAGACGCTCCGGCAGGTTCAACACCTGCGCCGCTGTGTCGAAATTCAGACCGGCCATTGCATGGGCGGCATAGCCAAGCGCCGACGCCTGAAGGGCGATCTGCATCCAGGCGGCACCGGCATCAAAACTGTTGTAATTCGATTTGGCATCGGGGCGCGCCCCATCGCCGGGCATAACCGTATCTGAGGCCAGGAAAATGAGCGCCGAGGCATCCCCGGCCCAGGTTTGATTGAACGCATCAAGAAGCGTTACGAAACCGGGCCAATCGGCATCACCGCGCTGCGCATAGAAGAACCGCCAAGGCTGCACATTGAAGGCTGATGGTGCCCAGCGGCCTGCTTCCAAAATGGTCAGAAGGTCCGCCGCCGGGATGTCCGAGCCGTCAAACGCGCGTGGTGACCAACGCGATAAAAAAAGCGGCTCAATGGGGTAATCTGGTCGTCGCGTGATCGGCATGTCTGGCTTCCTTCTCTGCAGTGCTTGCCAGTAGATAAAAGCGTTTGTGCAAGTGCAGAATACGCCGATTGATCACGTCACTATTTACTGTCAGTATATAAAGATGGATCACATGACTGCCCTAACTGTTTTCAGGACCGTCGTGGAGTTTGGCGGCTTTGCCGCCGCGTCACGGCAGCTGGGCTTGTCCCCCGCTGCCATCAGCAAGAACATCAGCGAACTGGAGGCGCATCTATCGACGCGCCTGATCAACCGCACCACGCGGCGGATGAGCCTGACCGAACCAGGCGCGCTATACTTTGAGCGTGTCGTGCGCATTCTCAATGATCTAAAAGATGCAGACGGCGCACTTAAGGCCACCCAACGCCAGCCAACCGGCGTTTTGCGGGTGAGCGCGCCTATGACAGTCACGCTGGTTGGCTTGTCCGAGGTCATTCCAAAATTTCTGGAACAATTTCCAGACCTTTCACTGGACCTCAGACTTGATGACCGCCGGGTCAATCTGGTCGAAGAAGGCTTCGACATGGCCCTTCGCGGCAGCGATAATCTTGAGGACTCTAGCTTGATCGCGCGAAAGCTTACAACGCTTGATCACGTACTCTGTGCGGCACCAGATTATCTTGCTCATCACGGGACGCCCAAAGCGCCAAAGGACCTTGCAGGCCACAATTGCATTCAGTTCTCGCTTTCAGAGCACGCGACCAAGTGGACGTTCCGCAACGGCAAGAAGACCGAGACTGTGCCCATCAAAGGCCGCTACAAAGTCACGTCCAGCCTTGCGGTGCGCGATGCCTTGCGGTCAGGTTTCGGGGTGAGCCTCATTCCCCGGATGTACGTGGCGGACGACCTGGCATCTGGCCGTCTCGTAACCGTTCTGAGCGATTGGTCGGCGAACGAAACGCCCCTTTATGCCGTCTATCCGTCCAGACGGTATGTCGTCCCAAAAGTGCGGGCATTTCTGGATTTCTTGATCGAAGAACTTGAACCCTAGCGGTCATTTTTCCTCTAAGCCGCTTGGGCTGTGAGCCCCTTCAGAAACGTCGCAATAGCTTCACGACGCAGGGTTGTGTTTCGTTTATTGGAACAAAGTCGGCTGTCCTCAGGCTCGCCGCCTTCAGTGCATACCGCAGCATTGTGCATGTTTGGGCGTGGCTATTCCTCGTTGCTGTTAAACCTCTGAAGTTTAGCCGGAAATTCTGACTAGACGACAATGGGCGTAATGGAACAGCAGCTCGTGCAACCAGCGGCGAAATTTCAAGGTGAACCCGAGCAGATCATTGCCTTTTCTCAATGCGCGCGCTCGCAGCAAGGAGTTCGCTGCACCTACCCATTGCACGGAGCTGCGTTGCAAAGGGGCAACCATACATAAGTCTCTACATGATAAGGTGAGGTACTTGGCTGCGAGCTCCAGCACTCGCTACTTAAAGCAAAGCGTTGCGGTTAGAATAAAGCGGCTCGTCTGAGACCGCCTTCCTTAATCCTATCAAACCAGTTGATGTTGGTTGGCCCACAGCTGGGCAAACAGCAATAGCCCTGCGGACACCGCGCAAGCCACAGTACGAACCGAATTCCAAAAGGTCCAGCGGGGCAGATAGGTGCCTTCCCAATAGGCCCGTGTCGCATCGATTTGGGCATCCATCCCGGCCAAAGCCTCGTTCATCGGAACGTTGAAAAAGACGGTCACACCGAAACATCCGACAAAGTAGATGATCCCGGCAATCAGCATCAACGTGCCTGGCTGACCACCTAGAACCCAACCTCCATAGCCAGCAATCAACAGGGAGACAGGTGCGAGGCCGATGAAGAGCACCATGAATATCCAGCGGAACACCTCGCGGTTGATAGATTGCATCGCTTCCATACCACCGACACCGTCAGTAAGCGAAAGCGACCGCATCACAAAATCAGAAAAGGCCAGAAAGACGCCGCCGACGAGGGCATAGGCGAGAATGGCGAATTGGATCAAGAAAAAGATCATGGTGGACATGGCATTTGCTCCTTTTTCTCAGAGGAGGCAGGTGGCTTGCGCCACCCACCTCCCGTTGTATGTGGGTTAGGCGGCGCTTGGCCACGCGCCTGCAGTCATTGCGGTTTGGGCGAATTCGGCGAAGTCGCGTGGCTTGCGGCCGAGGACCCGTTCAACCCCGTCGGCTGTATGGGCGTTTCGCCCGTCGAGCGTTTCGCGGGCGATCGCGGTGAAGACTTCAGCGACAAATGTGTCGCCAGAGGCCGCGACATTGGCGTGGAAGTCCTCAAAGGTGATCGGCAGATGCTGGATGGGGCGGCCCAATGTTGCGGTCAACACCTCTGCCATCTCTGCGAAGGTCATTAGGCGTGGGCCCGTGACTTCGTACCGTTCGCCCAGGTGCCCGTCTTCGGTCAGCGCCGCGACAACCACGTCTGCGATATCGTCAATGTCGATGATCGGCTCTGCGATATCGCCGCCGGGCATCGGAAGGACACCGCCCAGAATTGGGTCGCGCAGGTAGCCTTCGGAGAAGTTCTGCGCGAACCACGCAGACCGCACTATCGTAAAGCCGAGGCCAGAGTTGCGGATCACCTCTTCCCCCATGCTGGCGAAGTGTTCACCCCGGCCGGACAGCAGCACAATGTGCTGCAGGCCGGTATCGAGGGCGACCTTCACGAAAGCTTCCAGCTTTTCGATGGCGCCGGGGAAGGCCAGGTCGGGGAAGTAGGTGACATAGGCCTTGGAGACACCGGTCAGGATTGGAGCCCAGGTGCTTTGATCTTCCCAATCAAATGGGGTGTCGGACTGCCGTGCGCCGCGCCGGACGGAAACACCTTTGGCTTCGAGTTTTGTTGCGACGCGTGATCCGGTTTTGCCCGTTGCGCCGATGACGAGGATAGGTTCGTTGGACATAGTTTTCTCCTGTGGTGAGCCGCAGGCCCACCCTGTTTATGTGGTTCAAGAAGTGCTGTTGTGGTGGTTGCGGCAGTTACAGAAACAAGGCCGCCGCCCATCCCATCGCGATCAAGCAGAACAGCGATGTGAAGTAGATGAGGTAGAATTGGATTTGCATACCCCGGTGCGGATACCTGCTACGGGACACATAGGGAGACCGATGCATGGTTACGCACTCTCACGGACTTGGCCGATGAGGATTGACCAATCCATGCCCAAAGCGCCGTAAACCTCGCCGGCCTGATTGCTGGCGTTGTCTGCAAGTATCTCAATCATCAGGCTCGCGCCATCGGCCACCACAACACCGGCTTGGGTAAGCCGGACCAAAGCGGTCTCACGCTTGGTCATGTTGAAGGTGCCGCTGGCATCGACGGCGACGTAGGCTTCGAACCCTTCGCGGACGGCGCGCATTGCAGGGAAGGCTGCGCAGACCTCAAGGGACAGGCCCGCGAATATCAGTTTGGTGCGGCCAGTCGCTCGAATAGCCTCTTCCACCCTTGGATCGTCCCAGGCGTTGACCGTCGTTCGGTCGATAAAGGTTTGGTCGGGCAGAGCCTCCTTAAGTTCCGGGATCGCAGGCCCCCAGAGCGTTTCAGAGGAGGTCGTGGTTGTCACGATCGGCAGGCCAAGCGCCTTGGCGGATTTCCCCAGACCGACGATGTTGTGCTTCAATTCCGCGATGGGGTAATCGCGCACGCCGGTCATCAGACCGACCTGATTGTCGACAAACACCAAAGCGGCATTGTCGCGTGTCAATGGGGTTGGGTTGTAGGCATTGGTCATTGGGTTCTCCTTTTTGGGTTGGGGACTTTAGTCAATTGATCTAAGCCGACCGTCGCGATAGTCGGCTTCGACTGCGTCAAGCTCTGCCACGCTGCCCATGGCGTATGGGCCGCGCTGCACAAATGCTTGGCGTAGGGGGTCGCCCCGAAACAGGACGACATGTGCGCCGCGTTCGGAGGAAAAAGTGATGCCTGTGGCGCCGACAAAGGCGATGGCTTTGCCTGGTTGCAGCTCTGTTGTGCCCGCATTCCAGGTGACGCTGGATGTCCCCCTGATAGGAAGGATCCAGGCGTGTTCATCGGGGGTGCCGTAGTGCGTGAAAGTCCCATTGGACTGAAGGGAGATATCTAGCAGCGTAAGCGAAAGGTCCGGTGCGGCTTGACCTGTGATCTCACGGCTTTGACCAAGGATCAGCCGCGCCGAACTGCGGTCGCCCGTCAGATTCGGGATGCCTTGCGCCTTCAGGTGAAAGGCAGACGGCTCATCATGCCGGTGATCGGCGGGCAGATTGACGAAGACCTGCAGTGCGTGGGTGCGGGCACCCGGCCGGGGGACTTCGTTATGGATCGCGCCCCTTGCGGCTTTGAACCAATACAGATCGCCCGGTGCCAAATCGACGTCGTTGCCCACAGAGTCGCGATTGTGGAACGCGCCTTCGCTGTCCTCAAACATGACTGTGACGGCAGATAGCCCGGCGTGCGCATGCGTGCCGAAGGTCGGCTTCGTCATAACGAAGTGATCGACCATGATCAGTGGATCCATCAGGCCGCCGAAATCCGCATGTTGGTAGCTTTGGGCTGCAAACCCGTCGCCAATCGTGATCTTGCGGCCATCGCTTTGGGCGTGGGTTTCGCAGGGAACGCCTGCAAGCTTATCAATCAGGTGCGTGGTCATGTCATACTCTCACTTTTGTTGCATTGAGAATATGAGAGAGACGATGAAGCGAAAATCGGGTAATATCAGAACCTATCGTTCTACTAATAGGACAATAAGAGGTGAGCAGTGGATCTCAACGACGCGTTCTATTTCGTTCAGGTGGTTGAAAAGGGTGGCTTTTCGGCGGCTGCGCGGTTTCTGAACATCCCGAAGTCGCGGTTGAGCCGCCGGGTCAAGCAGCTGGAAGATGACCTCGGGGTGCGTCTGTTGCAGCGGACATCTCGCGTCGTCACCGCGACGGAGTTAGGTGAGGAATATTATAGGCACGCGCAAGAGGCGCTTGCACGGTTTGAGATGGCTGAAACAGCAGTCCGTCGGAAAACCAACACTGTCGCGGGAACGGTGACGGTGTCTTGCTCGGTTGGGATGGCGCAGTTCGGTCTCGACCAGATCCTGCCGCAGTTCCTGCAGGACAATCCCGGGGTCACTGTTGTGCAACGAGCCTCCAACCAGATGGAGGACCTGATCAAGAGTGGGATCGACGTGGCGATCCGTGGGCATATGGACACTCTTCCGGATTCAAGTCTAATCCAAGTGAGATTGGCGCGCGTCGAGTGGCACTTGTTTGGCTCCCCCGACTACCTTTCCAGCCTAGGTTCGGTGAAAGATCCTGCTGAACTGGCAAATCACCCTGCGATGGTCCTTGGCCGCCCTCGCAAGACACATCAGTGGTTACTGACGAATGAAGGCGGGCAAACTGCCTCAGTACCTTGTACCGTCCGGTTTGCGAGCGATGATATGTCAACACTCAAGAACGCGGCAGCAGTTTCCATGGGACTTGTCGCACTGCCATCCTACGTTTGCAGGTCAGAGGTAGAGGCGGCAACGTTGGTGCGCGTCTTGCCGGGGTGGACAGCGGGCACGCCACAAATCAGCCTGTTGATGCCTTCAAAAAACGGCATGCTACCAGCGGTAGAGGTGTTTCTGGAGTTTCTCAGGCAAGGCCTGCCTGCAGTCCTCGCAAATGTTGGTGTTAACTCCGAATGACCGGAATTACGATTTGTGCCGCGCTGCAACAACAGAGGTGCCGCAAACGCAAAGTAATGCTGCGTCAGCGAAGCGCGGAATACCAAGGTCGGCTTGGTCCGCAGACTATGAGTTTGTGCGGTTTAGGACTTTGGCAGTGCAGCGAATGGCCGATTCGACGGGCCGCACTGGAGCGAGACGAGCCGTCGACCAGCGGCAGCTCTGGGCCGTCCCCGAGAACTACCATGCCCGCGGCAAGGCCTTTGCCGCACCGCATCCAAGGTCAGCGAAGAGCCAAAAATACACAGTTGGAAATTTTGGATGGCGTGGAGCAACCTGAAAACCATGGCCTTCAAAGGTGACCTTGGTTCTTACTGCACAGCCCTAAGGAAACTCGTTGAGAAGTCCTTTTGAGTCATCCCAAATGCTCGCTCAAACGCCTTCCTGTATGATGACCCCGCCCCAATCAACGAGAAGTATTTCGCGAATGGAGCAAATTGACCGTCGGTCAAAACAAACGCTGCCGCTGGGCCGACTGTCCAACCATCGTTGGCATTAAACCCTTGTCTGGAGGTAAGATTTAGGATTTCCGTTCGCGACGACGTTCGCGACACATATTTCTTCATAGCGTTCCTAAAGCGTCGAGTATTGCCGTTGGCTGCCACATACTCTGCAAACATCTCCGCAGACCCTTCCAGAAGCCATTGAGGACCATAGAAGGTTGTACCTCCAGGCGCTCGGCCACTGACAAAGTCTCGGTCAGTGCAACACCGGCGTTTAGCCCTGCCATATTGCACAACGGTGTGCCACAACTCGTGTGCTACAATATGTGTCACTCGTCCTTTGTTTCGATAAAGCCGATCACCTTCGCAGAGGAACACCACCCCTAATCCAGCCTCCGCCTGAGGGTTACAGGTAGAAAACGATTGCATTTTTCCAGCGCGAAATCCTGCGCCAAGCTTGTTAACTTTGAGATAGTTTTCGGTAAGCCAACGGGGATCGTCAGATAAAAACACCGAAACCTGCGGTACCTTGAACCCAAGTCGCGTCAAGCTTGCAGTCGAGCTCGATATACCGGCTTCCACGTATTTCAATGAATTACCATTTCGACTGTCCGGTCCAGGAAAAACCGAAATGTTCGATTGAGCAAACACCTGTATTGGGAGTACGATTGCAAACCAAAGGAAAGACAGAAGCGCTGTGCGTGTTGGTTTCATCATAACTTAATCATCCCGTTTCTTTGATGGTAACAATCGCAACTTCAAATCTATCCCAAACCGGGTCTTTGAGCGGGAATAGCGCTCAAGAATACTACACTTTACCGGATGTCGGTAAAGCTTGCTGTTGCGAACTGGCCCAAAAAACACGTCATTCCAAGGTCGACGTTTTTCTGCTGCAGGTGAAACCGACTACTTTTTTAAGCGTTCTAAAAGTCAGCCATTGGAGCGTTTAGAGCAAGATGGCGCAATAGCTGACGATGCACGAGTTCAATCTTGCTCGGGATTTTCGACTGCAGTGAATGACTGCAAAGTAGTTTGCGACCGCAGTATCTTGGCGATCGGCCCGACGGCAACAAAGGGCCGTGTGGTGTCGAGCAGTTGTTTCAGCTGTGTCAATACCTGTTGCGTGCACAGAAGGCCGTCTAGCACAGTCCATATTGGGTTTCGTCTGATCGCCTCTGCTTCTCGCGCAAACGCTCGAAAAAGAACTCAGTAAATTTCCGCGTAGCTGCCGAACGATAGGCTGTCGGCGGGAAAATGGCAGAAATTGTGCCGGATGGTAATGCAAACTCTGGGAGCAATTCAACGAGCTCCCCATTGCAGAGTGCATCAACAACTATGAAATCTGGCATGTTTGCAATGCCACCACCGGCCTTGACCACCGACAACACAGCCTGTGTCGTGTCCCCGCTGACAGATGGTTGAAACGTCATGTCTCGGCTCAAGCCACGCCTGTCGGTGAATGTCAGTTTGGACGGGGTCTTCAATGCCCTGTTCTCGATGAATGGAAGGCGTGCAAGATCGTCAAGGGTTTGCGGCATACCGAAGGTCTCAATAATTGACGGCGCTGCGACCATAACTTGAGAAAACCCGGTAAGTTTCCGCGCGGTGTTCGAAGAGTCCTCCAGCCAGCCTACGCGAAACGCGATGTCAAACCTCGCTTCCACTGGGTCGAACCGGGCATCGCTCAGCGTCAGATCAGTCTTGAGAGCAGGATACAGAAGGCTGAACTGTGCAACTGCTGGCGCAACATAACCAACGCCAAACTCAAGAGGCGCCGTAATGCGCAGCTCTCCGGACGGCTCATCTCGTCCTTTCCGCACCAGATGAAACGCGTCTTTGGCTTGCGCAACCGCCGCGCGCGCGGCCTCGTAAAAGGCCTCCCCTGTCTCTGTCAGATTGAAATGCCGGGAGTTTCTGAGAACAAGCGTCGCGCCCAGGTCATCTTCCAAGAGTTGGAGCTGTTTGCTGACGACTGCCTTGGAGACACGCAACCGCGCGGCGGCGGCTGTGATCGTGCGTTCCTCTGCAATCGCGACAAAGTAGGCAAGCCTGTTCAGATTGTCTGGCATATCCGCTGTCCCTCTTTCGAAGGCACTTTAGCGTGGGTCAGATCGATTGTCAGCTTTTGGTTGACGCAACTTAAAAAAAGTTTGTCTTTAGGTGACATTCTCGAACGCCTAACTTCCTTCCAACAGTTGAAACAGATTTAGGAAAAGGCCGCCTCAATGTCCCGCCGCTTTACATATATCTACGATACTTACTGCGGTTGGTGTCGCGGTGCGCATCCCGTGATCGCCGCGCTGATCGAAAGCGGCGCTGAAGTAGAGATGCTTCATGTCCATCTTTTCCAGGGCGCAAACGCCTACCGGATGGCCGACGGCTTTGGAAAGGTGGCGTTCGCCCATGACACGCGGGTTGCTGGCCTGACCGGAGAGGGTTTTGATCAACGCTACGTCGATCATGTGCTTGGCTCGCCTACGGAAGTCTTGGACTCAACCTTCACCGCTTGGGCCGCTGCACTGGTGCACGATCAAGGTGCCCGCGCAGAAATCAAGCTGGCCCGTGACCTTCAAAATCAACGCTACATCGATGGTGTATCAGCGCAAGACCGCACCGCCGTCGAAACTGCATTGGCGCGCATCGGCGTTACGGCTTCGCTGGAAGATGGTGCCAAATCCGCGGCTCAAACTGCAGCAGATGCAAGAGAAATACTCACTGGTCTGAACCTTGGCGGCGTCCCCCAACTGATCGTTGAAGAGAACGGACTGCGCAAAATCCTCTCAATCGCAGATTTCTACAAATCCCCCACCGCTGTGACCGCTTTGGCCAGCTAATCCCCTCACTCACTCCGGAGAATATCCGATGAATAAGATCATTGCTCTTTACACCTCGTTTCGGCGCCTGACTGTGCCGACCCAAATCTGGATGATGCTTGTCCTCGCACCAGCGAACTTCCTGACGCTGGCGCTTGTCGACGGCCCGCTTGGATTGATTGTGCCGCTTCTTTCCATGCTCGGCTTCATCCCCAACCTCGGCATCGCCTGGGTGCAGAACGGGTTTTCCGCAGCAATGGCGTTACCGCATCTCGTTTTCTGGGCACCCCAGGTTGCGATCCTCGCCAACTACCTGATCCAGACCCCTGCCAATGCGAGCTTCGCCTACATCGCCTACGCATTCGCCTTCGTCGTCAACACGATCTCTTTGCTGTTCGACATCCGCGAGGCAACGAAATGGTTCGGTGGCCAGAAGAGCGTCGCCTGATCCTGTACCTCCCCAACCACCCCTTAAAATGGAGAACTTCCCAATGACCCGACTGACACGACACACCGTTGAAACTGCACCTGAAGGCGCAAAAGACTTTCTGGCACAGACCGAAAAAACCTTTGGATTTGCACCCGGCTTGTATCAAGTCATGGCGAGTGCGCCCCAATTGCTCCAAACCTATGGTGCCATTCACCAGGCCTTCCAAAAGACCAGTTTCAACGCGAAAGAGCAGACAGTTGTCTGGCAGACCATCAACGTCGAGCATGAATGCACATACTGCGTCCCTGCACACACCGCACTTGCCGGCATGATGAACGTCGACCCAGCACTGAACGAAGCGCTGCGCAATGAGGCCCCGCTGAACGATGCAAAACTGGAAGCCCTGCGCACCTTCACGCTCGTTGTTGTCCGCAACCGTGGTCATGTCACCCAAACTGACTTGGACGCGTTCTATGCAGTCGGATATGGCGAGCAGCAGGTGCTCGAGGTCATCCTCGGTGTCGCGCAAAAAGTGCTGAGCAACTATACCAATCACATTGCTCAGACACCTGTTGATCCCGCCTTTATTCAATTCACATGGACACGCAGCAGCTCAGAAGCTGCGTAAGCGATCGTTGCGGCGGACGGGGTATGAACCTGCGTCCGCCGAACCGTAGAGTGAACTCTGCCGCATAGCGCCCGACAAGCGAGATGCCATTCCCAGCGTTCTAACTCTATGCAATGAACCTATCGTCACTCGATGGCTATTTTGTCTTGCAAGCAGTGAATCAAACTTAGGCTAGTTTTGCACTCGCAGCGAATGGCAGCAATGCGGGCTGCGAATGCAGCATGCAGACGAGGTGCCAAATGTCGGCTATGGGCCGTTAATCGTTCGGCTTCGGAAGTGTTCGATGCTCAGCATCAGGCTACCGCAGGGAGAGGCTATGAGCTGCGAATGACAATCAGATCTGGCGCATGTTTTGCAGTACAACCTGCAACAAATTGAAATCTTGCGTCAATAAAATCCATTCATTCTATCGTATCGGATAGGTGTCGGGCTTCTCTATGATTTCGCGCGGCTTGCGAGCGGACAATGCCTTGATGCGCAGCGGAGCTACCGCGCCTACAGTTTTCGTCAGTGCGATGTCCGGACGTTCAAGCGGCCGTTGCAGGCCGCGCCGGTGATCGCGAAGGCGGAAGAGAATTGACGTCTGCTCGTGCTGAAATCCTTGATAGAGGGCCTGTGATTTCCGGCCGGTGAAGCTCTTGTCTGCCCGAGCTAAGATGGTACGACGCGATATCTCTGTTCCCGCAAGTGGCACCGAGGCAGATGTCGACGGGAGTTTGGAATGATGCGCTCAAATTACATTTTCGTCGGGTCGAGGCCGGGCGGCAGATGAGCCAGAGCAAGTGAACGCAGCGTGATTGTTACCTGAAAAGTCTGAGACAGAATGAGCATCTTGTGGTAAAATATGGTCTAGTGGAATCGGCGCGGGTGATCCGATGACGTGCTGCTTAAGGACATCAATTGCTCTCAGTTTCAGCCTCGGTTTGAGCGCTCAGGCCGTGGCGGATTTTGACCAGGTGACCCTGTTTCAGCTTGTCACTGACTCGGACACGATTTTTTTGGGTGAGGTACTTGAGGCGGGAGCTGACAATTTTCGCGTCAGGATGGCGGAGCTTGTCAAGGGGCGCGAGATTGCCTCTGAACTATTGATTTTAAGTGCGGAATCCGCCCCGCCGGGTGCGCAGGTGGTAATTTTTGCAACGCGTCAATCGGGCAAGGGATTTAGGCCACTTGGGTTCGCCGGTGAGGGTGTTCTGGCGGTTGAAGACGGTATGGTCATCCTTGAGTCGCTCAAGGGGACAGGCAAGGCGGCCCAAGATATTGGTTCGCGCGGGGAAATTGTGCGTGGCTATCCTGTTCCACTCGACGCGTTCGCGGGCGCGCTGATTGGCTTTTTCCAATGTTATTCCCAGCCGAGCAGTGAGCAGCCTGAACGCGCATCCGGGCATACTATTTCGCGAACTTGTAACGATGGAGACCTCGACGCCTTCAATTCGCAACCTTGGCCAGCCGGTTATTTCGCCGACATTGCCAGAAAGCTCACGGAGGACCACTAACCTCGCTTCTCGCTTGATTTAATAAGGAGACTTTCAATGCCCACTAAGCTTCGAAGAACTATAAGTGCAATCAACGCATTCATAGCGTCAGCAACTTTGGCTCTGATCGCTTTTGCCGTGGTCTGGCACGTTCCAGTTGCTCAAGCGGCGACGGTCGATTGCCAGGCTAATCGCTCTGGCACTGAATTGGTCCTCTACCTCTACTTCCCGACCGCGGAGGATAGTGCATTTCCGGCGTCTATCAACTTCAACGGAAACCCCGTCACAACCGGGCCGCTTCCCGCGTTTGAGGCAAGCGATCTGGACGAAACGGAGGGCACGGCGGCGGAATATCGGGATGCGATCACAGAGCGCGTGAAGCTGGACTACTGCGAGTTCGACGTTGCGGTTGTGACCTCGACGAATTCCAATGGCACAACCGATCCCACGCCTTCGGACGATCGCTGGCACGTGGTCGGCATTGGCAGCGACAGCTTTCCGACGGGCAACCTCTACGGGCTCTGCTGCTCTGGTACGATCAGCCGCGTGTGGGCGGGTGAGTTCATCGCGGAGTCGCAACCTGGCGGTGCCATCGATGGCGCGTTGAGCGACGAGAACTCGACTCTCGACAGGATTTCCAACGCCATCGCCGGAACGACCAGCCATGAGGCAGGGCATGACTTTGGTGCCGGACACGCCGACAGCATTTCGCTGCCGACCGAGGACGCCCGCCAAAACCACATCATGGCGTCCGGCGTAGGTAATGGCGATCTCACCGGCGAAGACCGTGCCTCTGATCGGCATTTCTCCGATACGAGCTACGAGATCCTCGCAGCAAACTTCGGCCTGTATGAACAAACGCTCTCGAACTGGGACTTCATCAACCCGAACGATAGCACCGCGGACGGGTTACAGATCCGGCTCTTGGTCGCACAAGGGGGAGATGCGCCAGAGATCGGCTCCTTTTACGATGGCGGGTTAAGCCCGTGGGACGGTGCCAGTCTCTCGATGACTGGAACCCAGACCTTTCAGGGCGAAACCTATGATGTTTATCTGGTCAATTTCGACAGTACGCAAACATGGAACAACGGTGATGAAGGACAAATTCCGGCCGGTGAGGAATTCCATGTCGGCGTCGGGTTGACCCGGAACTATATTGTGACCGACGTGACGCTACTCGCGGACAGCGCGGCGATGGAACTGAATCCACGGGTTGTTGGCTATACACCCGAAGGGTCGTTCGACCCAGCAACGGGTGACTACCATCTAACGCTCTCTGTTGCGGATCCCGAGAACGGGCCGATTTTGATTTCGGACGTCGAGGTTATGCACCTTCCGCGCACAGTCGATATCAACCAGATGCTCGATTCAGGTGTTTTGATTGGTCAAGACGGACGCCCCATGCAGCCCTGGATGACGCTGGTCGGGGAAGATGTTTCAGTATCCAAGAAAGCGGACCTAGGCGTCGCCAATCTTGCGGCATCGCGGGCCGTGGATTTTCAGAGGATCCCTGACCCCGACTGTCCGCCGTTTCCGGTTCCTGAACCCGTTCCTGATTCGGATTTTGTCGGGCTTGCTTACTGTGAGGAAGGTCCTGTTGTAGGACTATTCCCGTCAGCACGAGTCTACGTTACGGCGACAGTTACCGATCCCAATGCTCGTTACTTCGATCGTGAGGCAGGCGAGATGGTC
This sequence comes from Pseudomonadota bacterium, assembly GCA_039195745.1. Lineage (GTDB taxonomy): Bacteria > Pseudomonadota > Alphaproteobacteria > Rhodobacterales > Rhodobacteraceae > Litoreibacter. The sequence goes on from JBCCVD010000001.1 coordinate 368,026, forward strand.
ACTGGTCCGCTCTCAAACCGGATCTTTATTCAGTTTCCAGGCGGCAAGCCAGATCTGAACGAAAATGGAGTCGACGATGCCATTGATATCGATACCGGCGTTTGCGGCGATGACAACGGCAATGGCGTGTGTGACGAGGCCGAGCCTACCCGTTACCGGTATGCGGCGAAGCTTGTTTGCGGCACCCAGCCGGTGGCTCCGAGCGATGGACGGCTTGTAAAAGGACACTACGCCACGACCATCAACGTCCTAAATGTTTCGGATGAGGTGGCGCGAATCAAGAAATTCCTTTCTCTGAGCTTCCCGCCTGCCGAGCAACGGCAGGGCGATGTGTTGCCCATCTCGGTTGACAGTTTAGAGGCGGGACATGCCTTGAAAACTGATTGCGCGGATGTCACGGCCCGACTTTTCCCGGATGGCCCGCCGACACCGTACATCGAAGGCTATGTTGCGCTGGAAAGTGTTGTGCCACTTGATGTGACCGGGGTCTACTCCAGCCGCGACACGGAGACCGCGCCGCCCTGCAGGGGGCTGGAAAATCGCTACCCATCCTGCAAGTCCGAGTGCGATCATGGCTCTGGCGGTGTATGCTCTTCGGTTCCGGCCCTCTCGACCACTCTGGAGATCGTGCCGATCAAGGAGCATGTGATCGAAAGTAAGAAACCGTCTCGGCCCGAGATGTGCCCCGACCTGACGGTGGCTCAGATCGGCCAGCCGAGCGTGAGTTGCCCGAACGGCGCCGGGTCATGTGTGACACAGGTGGATTTTCTTTTCGTCAACATCGGCAACGCGGCCAGTGGACCGTCCCAGAGCCGCGCGATCCTTGATCCAAGCCAAAGCGTTTCGGTCGAATTCGCATTGGCCTCGCTCATGCCGGGACAGTCGCAGGCGATTTCAGTCCAGACCCCTCCAGGTGGAAATTGCTTTGACCCTGATTGCGCCGTGACGGCCATCGCCGATGTCTCAAACCGCGTCGCTGAGTGTCGCGAAGACAATAACGAGGCGATGCTGACCCGTCCGGGGTAGGTCGAATTGACGCGGACGCTTGAGGACCGGCGTGCACCAGTAGCACGCCGAGAAGCGAATGGATTCTCGGCGCCAATCGTTTCAGCGTAGAGATCGACGCGAAAAATCTCGATGCTTTGAATCCTATTCAGAATTGGGTTGCATTATCCTGTCGACCATTCTGTGTCCGGTAACCAAACCGACCAAACCTCGTTACTCTGAGTAGCCTAGTCGGCAATAAGGTGGCTATTGGCGCTGTCTCAGACAAGTGGCACCAATTCTGCTTTGTGTGAATTCGTCTAGTGAAAAGTTTTGCAAGCGCCGCGAAAGCCCGGTTTGACGGGCCGCACCGCAGCGACGATGATTGTCGACGAATGGCTGGTTTGGGCCGCTCACACCGGCGCAGACATTGCCAAACGGCCGACTGCGGCATAGCGGCTAACGGCAAGAACGAGCCCATTATGCATGATGCTGCGGGGTGCACGAACAGCCACATCCCCAATTTCAGAAGCAATCCCCTTCCCGTAACAGCTCAACTTTATCATCGTAGCTAAAGTCGTTCGACAGTGGAATCTCAATGTCATCTTCACAAATCAAACGCTGGCGATTGGTCTGGACGATGTTTCTGTAGGCAATATACCTTTGAGCGATTTTCCAATCGTGAAAAACTGAATATGGGCCTAAATTGTCCATGACTATATCCGCGCCCGCAAGAAAGTTTCCTTGGGGTGAGCCCGAGCCCCATGAATACCTATCACCATAACAACGAAAACGATCACTTCCGCGGACGTCTGAAATCGGTTGAATCCAAGTGGCAAGCGCAAGGTTTGAAAGGCTTACGTCTGTCCTGTAACCGCAGAGGTAAGCCAGTTTCGCAACACGCTCTACATAAAGGTCATCAAACCGTTTTAAGAAGCCATATCCCTCAAAAGGCAACTGATTGTCTGCAAAAGAAAAAACACCCGTTATGCACGTTGTGAAGACTTCGATTTCGTCAGCCAATAGACGGTTCTGCTGATGGCGATTGTTGTCGAAGATTGCGGCTAACTCAGCTGTTTGACCACATGCAGGTAATAGATGCTCATCGAGATCAATATCATAGCTCGTTTGGCTGATCAGTAGCTCAAGGCCTTCATCTTGAACGTAGTCTTCCAAATTATCCATGCGATATCGAAGTTCCTCTAGGTCGAGAGGTGTTTCCGCGATAGACGTAAGGTTCTTGGATTGAGTGAAGTCCACTTCGGCATGGGTCAAATGCGGTGAAAAGAGTAGCAGACAGCCGTTTAGAATCCTGAAAAAGCGCATTTTCCTCTTAGGCCGTATCTTCATATCCCAGACTTCGAATCGCTCCAATCATACAAATCTGTCGATCAGGGAATACTCTTTTCGCCGACAACCCGTTCACGAGAGCAGTCATTTATCTCGATTTCATGAAAGTCCGGTCTGTTCGCTGACCGACGCAGAAGCCGCATTTGAGGGCATAATTGCCCGACCGAAACTGTCTGATGACCGTTTTGAGCCCAAAGCCACTGATGCTGCGCAACGCGCAAATGTCTGCAAAATTGATGAGATGATCGGATCACTTTACTATGTTGCATGCCCGAACTCTAAGCCAACTGTTTGGTCTACGCGCCCGCCAGTCTCGCTGAGATATTG
>JBCCVD010000002.1:0-299722 GCA_039195745.1 Pseudomonadota bacterium
AAGTCAAAGCCCTCTGCGACCGCTTCCCCGTCTACGCTGACCTCTAGGCTCAGCCACAGGGCGTCACCCAAAAAGCCCACCCCCGGGCTTCATCTTGGTATAAATATGCAAACGCAACGCACTCAAAACGCGTTGCGTTTGTTGTTTAATTGACGGGTGTCACCAATGGCTGGCCTGCGAAATACGCCGCGAGATTGTCGCGCTGCAACTGGCCGATGGCTTTGCGGGTCTCAAACGTGCCTGAGGATTGATGCGGTTGCAGCACGACATTGCTCAGCGTGCGAAATCGCGGATTAATATGCGGTTCGTTGAGATAGACATCGAGGCCCGCGCGCCAAAGGGCACCGCTTTCCAATGCGTCGAGCAGCGCAGCTTCATCCACGGTCGTGCCGCGTGACGCGTTGACCAAAACGCCTTCCGGTCCGACGGCCTCGATGGCTTCTTTGGTGACCATGCCTTGGGTCTCTGGCCCGCCTGAAAGCGTGACCACCAGAATATCTGCGTCGCGCGCCATGGCGACGATATCATCGTAATGCGTCCAACCCGGCGTGTCTTTCGCGCTGCGGGACGAGTAGCTGATCTGCATGCCAAACGGTTGCAGCCGTTCTGCCACTGCGCGCCCGATCCGGCCGAGCCCGACAATGCCCACGCGTTTGCCCGAGACTTTGCGCCCGAGCGGGTAGGGGCCTTTGGTCCCCCAATCGCCGGAGCGGACCCAACGATCCGCATCAGCCATGCCACGTGAGGCCGCAATGACCATGCCCACGGCCAGATCGGCCACATCCTCCGTCAGAACATCGGGCGTATTCGTGACTCTGATGCCTTTTGAGCTCGCATGCGCCACGTCAATCGTATCATAGCCCACCCCGTAATTCGCGATCATACCGAGCTTGGGAAAAGCGTCGATGATATCTGCCCCCAGCGTGCTATGGCCCTTGAACGCAAAGGCTTCAACATTGGCGATCGCCGCGTCACTCAGGCTTTCAACTGACGCGCCATAGGGCAGATTGTGGACGATGTATTGCTCCTCCATCGGGACTTGGTCCCAATCGTCAAAACTTTCGAATGTCAGAATGTGGCGCTTCGTCATGAGATCTCCGATTGGGATTTGGCTAACTTTTCCTGGCGCGCCTTTGAGCGCGCGATTTGTACCTGTTTGAAATGCGCATCGGCCTCCGGTGAGCCGTCGTGAAAGCTGCCGAACCACTTGTCGAGCGGCACGTTGTATTCGCCGAAATTCACAGTGTGATAGCGGTGATGCAGGTAATGCATGTAGCGGTCATTGTTCAGCGCCATTTCATCGCCAAAGACGATCTCGTCGAAGCCAGCATGGCTGATAGCCGGGCCGAGGGCGGTCTGAAAGCCGTTGAACATCATGTGCAGCGGATGGCTGGGCACGACCAGATGGATCAGCATGCAACTGAAATAAAGTACATGTTCCACCGGATGCATCGCCATGCCGGACCACGGCCCGACATTTACATTCTTATGGTGCAGGTAATGCACGTGATCATAGAGCGGCTTCCAATGGATCAACCTGTGGATCCAGTAGAAGTGGAAGTTGCGCCAGAAGGGTACGAGGCACATCAGGAGCAGAAACCAGATCGGGTGCGTCTCAAAACTGAGATAGGGCAGCATGTCATTGGCGTAAGCCCACCACAGCGCGCATTCATAGGCGGTCCAGAACAGCGCGCCGGAATAGGACCAGAACATATTGTCCCAGACCTGATCCTTGAACAGAAACACCTTGCTGTTCGTGGCCATCCATTTGCCATTGTATTTCTTCTGCCGCCCCTGCATCTGGTATTTGTAGAGCCAGAGGTGGAAGGCGCCGTTCCAGAGCGTCAGCAGGATGACATTGCGCAACGTGATCTCTGCGATCCATGACCAGTCCCAATTCTGCATGCGCGCAAGTTCGGGCGTGAAGAAGGCGTAAGAGATGCCAATGACCGCCATATAGACAGCAAACCACGGCAAGAAGAAGCCGGGGAAGCCGAAGGTGGATTTCAGCATCGCTTTGAAATCAAGCGGAAAATCCAAGTAGGGTGCAAGGTAGACCGGATTGCCCGAGCGCCATTCATCGCGCCGGTCGCGCGGCTGACCGTGTTCGTCAAGATGCGTGTCTGTCGAGGCCATGCTGCGTCATAAATAGGGTCGAATAGCGGGCAGAGTAAAGAAGCAGTACGCAGAGTCAAATAGTTTCGAAAGTTTTATAAAATTCAGATTATATGAAATGGTTTCGATTTTTCTTGTCATTGGCGGGCCTTCCTTTAGGGTGCAATGAAAGCTTCGGGAAACGGCTTGCTCTCATGCACTATGATACCACTGATCCTTACACAGCCTTGCGCAACGGATTGATCTGGGGGCGTTGGAAGTCTGGTGAGCGCCTTAGCCCGCAGCATTTGAAAGAGGAGCTGGAATGCACCAGCAGTGTGTTGCGCGAAGCCATGCTGAGGCTGGCAGGTGAGGGCTTTGTCGTCTCGGAAAAGAACCACGGGTTTCGCGCGGTCGCTCATAGTCAGGAGACATTCCGCGAGGCGGCGCATCTCAGGCTTGTGCTGGAACGTGAGGCGGCGGAGCTTTCCATCAAGAATGGGACTTTTGATTGGGAAATGGCGCTCAGTGCAGCGCATCAGAAGTTAGCTTATGTCGAAAAGCAGATGATCGAAACACAAGATGCCACCCGCTATGTGAAGCACTGGTCGCTGCAGGATTGGGAGTTTCATTCCACGCTGATGTCGGCTTGTGGATCAGAGTTGTTGATGCGGGCTTACAAGTCGGCATTTGACACGTTTCGCATGTATGCCGTCGCGGAATTTCCGAATTACGGGTTTGGGCAGGCCGTTACCGCGCAGGAACATCAGGACATCTATGAACGCGCGATCGCACGCGACGTGAAAGGATGTCTGGCCGCCATTGAACGGCATGTCACGCTTTATAAAAATGGCAACCGGACCAAAGTGCCGCTGCCCGGGAAAAGCTCAGACACTCTCTGAGCGTTTGATTGAGAGGATTATATCATGGCGAAAACAGCACTCATCACTGGCGGCGGCTCGGGGATTGGGCGCGCCTGTGCAAAAACGCTGGGTGAAAACGGGTATCATGTGATTGTCACCGGTCGCAGGATGGAACCGCTGCAGGAAACGGTCGACATGATCGGCGCAGATGCTTCTGCGATAACGGCGGATGTGACGGATGAGGCCGAGGTTGACGCGCTTTACGCAAAGATCGAAGCGGATCATGGGCGTTTGGACGTGTTGTTCAACAATGCGGGCAACAACGTGCCAGCGGCTCCGGTGGGCGATGTGCCAGTTTCGGATTTCATCAAGGTCATGAACGTTAACATACTCGGCGCCTTCATCTGCGCGCGTGGTGCGTTCAATCTGATGCGTCGTCAGGATCCCCAAGGCGGGCGGATCATCAATAACGGGTCAATCTCTGCCTATGTGCCGCGCCCAGGGTCGGCGCCTTACACGACATCAAAACACGCGATTACGGGGATGACGCGCACAATCTCGCTGGACGGGCGGCCCTATAACATTGCGTGCGGTCAGATCGACATTGGCAACACGGCCTCAGACATGACATCGCAGATGGGGGCAGGCGTCCCGCAGGCGGACTTGTCGATCAAACCCGAGCCAGTGATGGACGTCTCAAACGTCGCAAACAGTGTTTTGCATATGGCTGATTTGCCCCTTGAGGCGAATGTACAATTCATAACTGTCATGGCGACAGCGATGCCATTTATCGGGCGAGGGTAGGGGATATCATGCGCGCAGTCGTCATTCACAAGGCAAAAGATCTTCGGATCGAAGACAGCCCAGTTAAAGCGCTCGCTGCCGGGCAGGTTCAAATCCGCATGGCGGCAGGCGGTATCTGCGGCTCTGATCTGCATTACTATAATCATGGCGGGATCGGCGATGCGATCCGCGTGAAAGAACCGATGATCCTTGGTCACGAGGTCTCCGGCGTCGTGACGGAGCTCGGCGACGGTGTGGATGATCTGTCTGTTGGTGATCTGGTCGCGGTCTCACCGTCCAGGCCATGCAGCGCCTGTCAGTATTGTCTGAAGGGTCAACGCAACCACTGCGAAAACATGCGGTTTTACGGATCCGCGATGCCATTCCCGCATATTCAGGGCGCGTTCCGCGAAGTTTTGATTGCGGATGCCTCCCAATGCGTCAAGGCGAATGGCCTGAGCGCGGGGGAGGCTGCGATGGCCGAACCTTTGTCCGTGTGTCTTCACGCCGTGCGTCGCGCAGGCGAGATGCTGGGCAAACGCGTTTTGGTGACGGGTTCTGGTCCCATTGGGACGCTGTCGGTTCTGGCCGCCCGCGCTGCAGGTGCGACCGAGATCGTGGTCACCGATCTGGTTGATGCCGCTTTGGGCTTTGCCAGCAAAGTCGGGGCAGATCGCGTGATCAATGTCGCGCAAGACAGTGACGCGCTGAGCCCGTATCAGGCAGGCAAAGGGTATTTTGACGTGCTGATGGAATGCTCCGGCGCGGCACCCGCATTGGCTGCGGGCATTGCGGCGATGCGCCCGCGAGGCGTCGTGATGCAGCTCGGGCTCGGTGGAGATATGACACTGCCAATGCAGTTGCTCACCGCGAAAGAGCTCGACCTGCGCGGCTCGTTCCGGTTCCATGAGGAATTCGCAGTTGCTGTTCATTTGATGCAAAGCGGTGCGATTGACGTTAAACCGCTGATTTCTCACACGGTTCCGCTTGACGATGCCGTCAAAGGGTTTGAGCTTGCAGGTGACCGGGCCAAGGCGATGAAGACCCAAATTCAATTTTCCTGACCCAAAGAGAGGGGCCATCACATGTCATTCTTTGAAAGCTACGATCCGGTTTTTTCGACCTATGTGCTGGGCAACGCGCCGGTGAAGCAGCTGGCCACCGGCTTTGACTGGGTCGAGGGGCCGGTTTGGTTTGGCGATGCGAATTGTCTGTTGTTTTCTGACATTCCAAACAACCGCATCATGCGCTGGACGCCGGGCGAGGGCATCAGCACCTATCGCGCGCCTGCGAATTACACCAATGGGCACACGCGCGACAGACAAGGGCGGCTGATCTCCTGCGAACATGGTGGGCGACGTGTGTCACGCACGGAACATGATGGCTCAATTACCGTGATTGCGGATCAGTTTGATGGCAAGCCGCTGAACTCACCAAATGACGTCGTGGTGAAATCGGATGGCAGCATTTGGTTCACGGATCCGCATTACGGTATCCTGACGAATTACGAGGGCTATAAATCCGAACAGGAATTGCCCTGTCAGCTGTACCGCGTGGATCCTGACACCGGTGAAATAACGGCCCAGGTGACGGACATGGCTTGTCCAAACGGGTTGGCCTTCTCGCCGGATGAAACCACGCTTTATGTCGCTGATACCGGCGCAATGTTCGATGCGGATGCGGTTCAGCATATTCGGGCCTATCCCGTGCAAGACAACACCGCCGGAAAGGGCCGGGATTTTCACAAGATCGATCTCGGCGTGGCCGACGGCTTCCGCCTCGATACCGATGGCAACCTCTGGTCTTCTGCCGCCGACGGGGTGCATTGTATCAGCCCAGCAGGCAAGCTTCTGGGCAAGATCCTCGTGCCGGAGCTTGTCTCTAACCTGTGCTTCGGCGGGCGTTCCAAGCATCAGCTTTTCATCACGGCGACCACCAGTATCTATTCCATCCGGTTGAACCGTGCGGGCATTCAAACGCCCTGACCCTTCAAACGGCTACAAAACGCGGGCAATGGCTGTTTCAAGTTTGCCGGTGATCTCGTCTATATGCGTATCATCCATGATGAATGGCGGGGCCAGCAATATGTGATCGCCGGAGACCCCGTCAATCGTGCCACCCATCGGGTAGCAGATCAGCCCTGCTTCAAAACAGGCGGCCTTGAGCTTCTTGTGGACCGCTTTCGCGGGCGGGAAGGGGCTCTTGGTCTCTCGATCTTCGACCAGTTCAATCCCGCGAAACAGCCCACGCCCACGCATATCGCCCACGTGCGGATGTTGGCCGAACACCTCCTCCAGCCGGTTTTGCAAAGTTTCGCCGAGCGCAGCACACCTTTGAACCAGTCCGCCTCGTGTTAACTTCTTCAGAACAGCACCCGCAGCAGCGCAGGCGGTCGGATGGCCGATATAAGTGTGGCCATGTTGAAAAAAGCCGCTGCCCTTTTCAATAGCCTCATAAAGTGTGCTGGTGCAAAGCATGGCGCCGACCGGCTGATATCCAGCGCCCAACCCCTTTGCGATGGCCAATATGTCCGGGGCAATGCCGTCTTGCTCGCAGGCAAATAACGTGCCCGTCCGGCCCATTCCGCACATCACCTCATCGAGGATCAAGAGAACGCCGTATTGATCGCAAATCTGGCGGATGCGTTTGAAGTAACCTTCAACCGGTGGCACGGCACCGGCGGTCGCACCGACAACAGGCTCTGCGACGAAAGCAAAGACGCTGTCTTCGCCGAGGCGTTTGATCTCCGATTCCAACTCGTTGGCGACGCGCAGCCCGTAATCCTCGACCGTTTCATCGTCCGCTTTGCCGCGATATTCAAAACAGGGAGAGATATGTGTGCTGTCGACCATCAAAGGAGCAAAAGGCGCGCGGCGCCATGCGTTCCCGCCAGTCGCAAGCGCGCCCAGCGTGTTGCCATGATAGCTTTGCCGCCGCGCGATCACGTGACGGCGTTGCGGTTGCCCGATTTCCACAAAATACTGACGCGCCAGTTTGAGCGCGGCTTCCATCGCTTCTGAGCCACCGGAAACAAAGTAAACGCGGTCGATGTCCCCCGGGGCATGGGCAATGAGCGCGTCGGCCAGTTTCTCTGCCGGTTCAGATGTGAAAAAACCGGTATGGGCAAAGGCGATTTCGTCCAATTGCGCCTTGATGGCGTTGTTTACATCCGCGTCGCCGTGCCCCAAGCAAGACACTGCCGCGCCGCCTGAACCATCGAAATACTGCTTTCCGGATTTATCATAGAGATACACGCCTTCTCCCCGCGCGACAGTTGGAAAGGCGGCTTTTGTGTGCCGGGGAAAGACGTGCGACATACCGGTTCCTTACCTGAATACCTATGCAAAACAGAATCATAGAGATCCCCTGTTGACTAGCTGAAAGGCAAGTGAAACGCTCGCAAAATGCGACAAGGGTTCCGGGGAGACGATTTTTGCTACTTGTTGATAGCATGCAACGCCGCAAATTTCACACACGCACCACTGTGGCTTTCACGCTGCGTAGGACCTCTTGTCGAGGCCAATTTTCGTAACGCGGTCTGATCCGCATACGATCCGAGACCATATCAAATTAAGGGAGAATATGATGTCTAAACACCTGAAACTGTCCGTTGCGGCCTTTGCAATGGCGGCCGTGATGGCACCCGCTGCCTATGCGGAAGAGTTCATCACCATTGGCACAGGCGGCGTCACAGGCGTCTATTACCCAACGGGCGGTGCAATCTGCCGTCTGGTGAATAAAGGCCGTAAAGAGCATGGTATTCGCTGTTCCGTCGAATCAACCGGCGGCTCCGTCTACAACATCAACACCATTCGCGAAGGCGAGCTGGAGTTTGGCGTGGCGCAGTCCGATTGGCAGTATCACGCGTTCAACGGCACGTCCAAATTCGAAGATGCGGGCAAGTTTGAAGGCTTGCGCGCAGTGTTTTCCGTGCATCCTGAGCCGTTTACCGTGGTGGCACGTGCAGATGCGGGCATCTCCACCTTCGATGATCTGAAAGGCAAGCGCGTCAATATCGGCAACCCCGGCTCGGGTCAGCGCGGCACGATGGAAGTTCTGCTGGAAGCCAAAGGCTGGACAACAGATGATTTCGCCTTGGCAACAGAGCTGAAAGCGGCAGAACAGTCCGCAGCGCTTTGCGACAACCAGATTGATGCCATGGTCTACACGGTTGGCCATCCCTCTGGCTCGATCCAGGAGGCAACGACCGCGTGCGACTCCGTTCTGGTGACGGTTGATGGTGATGCGGTCACCGGACTGGTCGATGACAACTCTTTCTACCGGACAGCGACCATTCCCGGCGGCATGTATCGTGGCAATGATGGTGACACCGCAACCTTCGGTGTCGGCGCAACATTCGTAAGCTCCGCAGATGTCTCCGAAGAGGCCGTCTATGCGGTTGTCGCGTCGGTTTTTGACAATATCGAAGACTTCAAAAAGCTGCACCCCGCCTTTGCAAACCTTGATCCAAAGGAAATGGCGTCAGCCGGTCTGTCTGCACCGCTGCATCCGGGTGCGGAGAAATACTACAAAGAAAAAGGCTTGATCGACTAAGCCTCACATTTTTGGAGAGGGGCGGTTTGCTGCCCCTCTCACACGTCAATTCAAGACTGTAAGCCTGCGAGATTGAACTGCGGGCGCGCTGACGGGGGACAGAATGGCCGATAAATCAACAGAGAATCGCGCGCTGAGCGAGGAGGAGCTTCAGGAATTGGTTGCGTCTTCCGACGCGGGCGCCCGCGATCCGGCTGGTCCCGTCGGAACAATGCTGGCGATCGTAGCCGTGGTTTGGTCGCTCTTTCAGGTCCTGCTCGCATCGCCTTTGGCCAATTACATCCTGCCCGGCGATATTATCAACAATTCGCGCCAAGTGCATTTGGCCTTCGCGATTTTTCTGGCCTTTATGGCCTATCCGGCTTTGAAATCAAGCCCCCGGCATTACATCCCGATCCAGGATTGGTTTTTGGGTCTTTTCGGCGTCTTTACAGCGCTTTACGGGTTCATCTTCTACCAAAAAATCGTCGATGCAGGCGGCCTTGCAGACGATGTGGACAAATGGTTCGCACTTGCAGGCCTCTTGATCCTGTTTGAAGGCGCGCGCCGCGCGCTCGGGCCGGCCAGGGCGATCATTGCAACGATCTTCCTCGCCTATGTCTTCTTCGGTTCGTCTGATTGGGTGCCCGATGTGATCCGCTGGAAGGGTGCCTCGCTGAAGAAAGCCATGAGCCACATGTGGATCACATCCGAAGGGGTCTTCGGCATCGCGCTTGGTGTGTCGACGAAATTCGTATTCCTCTTCGTCCTGTTCGGTGCGTTGCTCGATAAAGCGGGAGCAGGGAACTACTTCATCAAGATGGCCTTTGGCGCGCTGGGGCATCTCAAAGGCGGGCCTGCCAAGGCCGCAGTTGTCGGTTCAGCGGCGACTGGTCTGATCTCCGGCTCTTCTATTGCAAACGTTGTGACCACAGGGACATTCACCATTCCGCTCATGAAGCGCGTGGGCTTCTCCTCCGAGAAAGCTGGCGCGGTCGAGGTCGCCTCGTCAGTCAATGGGCAGATTATGCCACCCGTGATGGGGGCTGCGGCCTTCTTGATGGTGGAATATGTGGGCATTTCTTACGTGGAGGTGATCACCCACGCGTTCTTGCCTGCCACAATCTCCTATATCGCGCTGGTCTATATCGTGCATTTGGAAGCGGTGAAGAACAATATGCCGACGCTGGGCGATCGGGTCGTGTCCATGGGCAAGACCATTGGCGGAATGGCGCTGTTCTTCGCAGGCTTTGCGGGCTTGTGCTACGGTGTGCAATATCCGGTCAAATGGATCGTCGCGGCGGTGCCGGGGCAGTCTGGGCTCATCATGTCGGTGCTGATCTTCGTGGCCTACGCGGTTCTGTTATGGCTGGCCGCATCAGTGCCGGATTTGGAGCCCGATAATCCGAATGCCGAGAAGGTCGAGCTACCGGTTGTTGGCGAAATCTACAAATCTGGCCTTTACTATCTTCTGCCGATTATTGTGTTGGTCTATTTCCTGATGATCGAGCAGAAATCACCGGGCTTGTCCGCTTTCTGGGCCACGATGCTGCTTTTCGTGATCTTGCTGACCCAGCGCCCATTGAAAGCGATTTTCCGCGGTGAGAGTGATATGGCCAATGCCTTTATTCAGGGCGTGGCTGATCTGATCCAAGGGTTGATCGACGGCGCGCGGAACATGATCGGCATTGGTTTGGCGACAGCAACCGCCGGCGTGATCGTGGGTACGGTGACGCTGACAGGGGTGGGCCAGGTTATGGCCGACCTTGTCGAGTTCCTCTCTGGCGGCAATCTGATCTTGATGTTGGTCATGGTGGGTTTGTTGTCCCTTGTGCTGGGCATGGGGCTACCGACCACTGCGAATTACATCGTGGTCTCTTCGCTCATGGCCGGTGTGGTCGTTGAACTGGGTGCACAATCGGGTTTGATCGTGCCGCTGATCGCCGTGCATCTCTTCGTGTTCTATTTCGGGATCATGGCTGACGTGACGCCGCCGGTTGGCCTTGCCAGCTTCGCGGCGGCGGCCGTGTCCGGCGGTGATGCAATCAAGACGGGTTTTGTGGCCTTCTTTTACAGCTTGCGCACGGTCGCGCTGCCTTTCGTGTTTATCTTCAACACGGATTTGCTGTTGATTGATGTGACCTGGATGCAAGGGATACTCGTCTTCATAACGGCCTCCATCGGGATCCTGATCTTCACGGCTGGCACGATGGGCTGGTTCCTGACCAAAAGCCGTATCTATGAGAGCGTCGCGCTGATCCTGATCGCCTTCATGCTGTTTCGCCCTGACTTCGTTATGAACCGCGTCCAGCCGCCCTTCGCCATGATCGAGCCTTCTGCATTTACAACCGCATTGGGCGAGGCTGAAGTTGGCAAAGATCTGCGGCTTGTCATAGCAGGACCCGATTTCGACACGGGCGAGATGAAGGAAACCACTCTGGTCCTCCCTGTCACAGAAGGCAGCCCAGAGGAGCGATTGACTGCGTCGGGCCTGTTGTTGCTGGAAGAGGATGGGCTTGTGAAAATGGATGAGCCGTCATTCGGTTCGCCCTTCTCGGACGCGCTCAGCAGTTTCGACTTTTACGCTGATGATCCGGTGCGCATTGCGTCCGTGCAAGCCCCGTCCAACCAGATGGCAAAAGAACTCGTCTGGGTTCCGGCATTGATCTTACTTGTACTGGTCGCACTTCTGCAGCGCGGCCGGATGGGCCGCGAAGGAGTTCCAGCATGACCCAACCAGTCCTATGCGCCGTCGATATCAGCAACGGTGACGATGACGTCAAAACGATCCAGATTGCCGCTCAAATGGCGCGGCTGGACGGTGCGCAATTGGATGTCATCGCAGTTGTTCCAGATTACGGTATGAGTCAGGTCGGGAACTTTTTCAGCAAGGATCACCATGACCACATGGTGGAAGAGGCCAAGGGGCTTGTAAATGCATTGGTGACCAGAGCGCTTGACGCCGATCAGAACAGCAAGGTCCGTCACATTGTGTCAACGGGCCGCGCCTATGAAGAAGTCCTGAAACTGGCCAGCACAACATCCCCGTCGCTGATCGTCGTAGGGGTTGGCAAGTCTGATTTGGCTGATTATCTTCTCGGGCCAAACGCCGCGCGGGTGGTGCGCCATGCGTCTTGTTCCGTCTACGTGGTGAGATAGTCCTGAGTCGGGTCCAGTGCTGGATGGCGGGCCCGATTGCTCCTTCCCGAGAATCGTAGCAAGCGGTATCCCGCCGTTTAGGCGGAATCTCGGCATGTGGGATTGCGCGACCTTAAAAAACAGCCAAATCACTCGAAAAAAATCGAGATTAATGATTTTTTAACGCTTTCCCTAACGTAAATTCACGCTGGTTTCACAGCGATGGGCGATATTAAGCCTATCAGCAATTACGGTTGATAGGCCAACGCCACGGTCCCGTACCCAGTACCAAGGTTACGAGTTTTTTATGACCTAACCCTTTTCTCCCCACGTGGCGTTGGTCGCCCTAAACGTCCCCCAGATAACCCGCCTGCCGCATTACGGCAGGCGGGTTTACTTTTGAGCAAATAGATTAGTATTTGGTTACTTCAAGCCGTTGCGGGCAATGTAAAGCGCCACGTCGAGGATGATTTGCCCGCGCGCATTTGCGATTGCCGCTGGCCCGGCCTCCGGATCAAAAGACACAGCCTGTTCAAATAGCCCGGACCGCTCGCGACCGTCTTCGACGGCAACGAAATACTGCCCGCTGGCACGCAAAACACCATCTGCACCGGGAAGCAGCTCTTCAAACCGGACTTCCAACCGTGCATCCGGGAAGGCTTCAAACGGCCAGGGATCAGAGGCCACGCGTGCCCGGGTGATCTTCGCCAGATTGCGTGCAAACTCCAGCTCTACCGCGCGTTCCGGCGCATCTGCCCAAAGAACCGCCGTAGAGCTTTTCAAGATTCCGCCTTCAGACTGTTGGTGAATTTCCTCGGAGGCGGCATAGCTGGGTAAGGACACGTCGCGAATTTCGACGGAGGCAAAGCGGATAGCGACCGTTTCCGTCACAGAGGGGGAGGGCACCGTGTAGCGATCTGTTTCACCGGCGCAGGCCGATAAAAGCAGCGGTGTCAGAATGTTCAGAAAAAGACGTTTCGCTCGCATATCAGCGTCCTCGGATTAGTGCGCTTGGATTACGCTCGATGGTTTTCGCCAGCGATGCAAGAGCTTGTGCGGCCTTTTGAATGTCGCGCAATGCGCTCTCAACATCCCGGCTGATCTTGTCGCCTTGGTCAAAGCCCTGAATTGTCGTGCTGGCTTGGTTCAGGACAGAAGACATGCGGGTCATCAGAGCTGGCAGGTCGTCGGCTGCGGCGGCCACGGTATCGGCGGCCGAACGCGCAGATGCGAGGGTCGCGTTTGCATTGTCGATCACACCGCCTTCACGAATGGCTTTCAGTGTCGCTTCCACTTCCGCCAGGGCTGCGCTCAGATCACTTGGCAGCGCTTTGAAACCGTCGCTTCCAATCACCTGTTCGGCAGTTCCCGCCAATTCGGTCAGCTCGTCCAGCAATCGGTCGACGGGAAAGGCCTCAGCCTTTTCTGCGACGGATTGAAATGCTGCAAGCAGTTGCGGCACACCTTCTACCGCCGTGTCCACGCCAGCGGCCGCATTCGTTGCTGCGTCTACGGCACTGACCAAACGCTGGACCAGCTGTTCCTGCTCCAGCTGTTGCACCACCGTTTCCATCCGTGTCAGCAGCGCATTCAGCGCCACTGGGACGTTTTTCATATCGTCGGAGGTCACAAGTCCGCGGACATCATCGAGCAGCCCGACAACCTCGCCCGGGGCCTGTTGAAGTTCTTCGTTAGAAACAAAAGCCGTGGCTGAGTTCAGAAAATCAATCGCTGAGGTCAGAAGTTCTTCGATCGGTAACTGGTTGATCCGGCCCACCACGCCTTCAATGGTTGAGCCGCGATCCGCGATTTCACTTTGTGTTGTCGGCATCACCGGCACGGGCACATTCAAATCAGGGATCGTCTCTAACGGTGCGTCGTCAATGGCCACCAGTTCAACCTTGAGCCCCCCGGTCAGGAGGCTGGCTGAGGCCAGTCGTGCCCGCAGACCCTGGCGCACACGGGCTGCAAGGAAATTCAATGCTGCACCGGGGGAGGGGGCTGTTTCCAGCCCAAGACGCGACGGCTGAATGGACAGGATGGCGTTCAGCCGGACCCGTCCATCGCCGAACGTTGCACGGTCGATAATTCCTGAGACGCTTTGTACCTCGCCGATCTTAAGACCGCTCAGCTCTACGGGCGCGCCGACGGCGAGGCCTGAGATATTGTCATCAAAGATCACACTGATTTCGAGTGTTTCGACCTCGGATGCGTTGAAGACGGAGTTGCGCGCGCTTTCCTCATCAACATAGATTTGGAAAGTCTCGCCATCTGCGACCCGCTCACCGCCGGAGACAAATGTATCAAAAGAGAGGCCACCGGAAATCAGTGTCGCGAGGGACGTAAAGTCGATTTCAGCCCCTGAGGCGCCAATGGAGACCGAAAACCCGGACGTGTCCCAGAACCGTGTGGTCGGCGTGATGAGACGCCCATGTGGCTCATAAATGATGGCTTCAGCGATTGCGAAATTCGTACGAGGGGAAATCCGGGCCTTACCAACGCGCCCGACCTCGATCCCATGAAAGAAGATCGGTGCGTTCTCTGTCAGTTGCCCGTTGGCGGTCGCGCGCAGCGCAATCTCCAGCCCCGGCTTGCTTGCCTGAAACAAAGGGGCTTCGCCCAACCCCCGAAAGTCTGACTGGGGCTCGCCGATCTCATTGTCCCATGACCCTTCGATGAAAACGCCCGTCAAAACCGTATCAAGCCCGCTGACACCGCGCGCTGTCAGCTCTGGACGCACCACCCAAAATGTCGCCTGATTATCAATGTAGGGCGCCACTGCTTTTTCAAGGCGGACCGTGGCTTTGACGGTTTCCAACCCTTCGGTGAAACTGACATCCTCCACAAGACCGACTGAGATATCGCGGTACTTCAACAGCGTCTCATCTTTTGCGATGCCGGCCCCGTTCTCAAACTCAATCGTAATCACGGGGCCCTGATTGCTGTAGCTTTGCCACGCCACGCCCAGTGCAATGGCAAGCGCAAAGAGGGGGATGAGCCAGATAAACGACACACGGGAGATGCCGCGTGCGGGTTCTATCCTGACTTCGGGGGGCTGTTTCGCCATGTCAGGCGTCCTTCATGGCGCGAGATTGGATATCCCAGATCATGCGCGAGTCAAAATTTTGGGCGGACAGCATCGTAAAGACCACTGAAAGGGCAAAGAACAGGCTCGCAGGACCGGGGTGGATCGCTGCGAGTGTATTGAGCTGCACCAGAGCAGAAAGTATCGCAACCACGAATATATCAATCATCGACCAGCGCCCGATATATTCAACAATTTCATATAGCAGTTGACGTTGCGCAAATGATGCCGAGCCGCGCCGTTTCACGCTGATCGCCAGATAGCCAATAGCGAAGAACTTACCGAGTGGAATCACGACGCTGGCGAAAAGCACGATCAAGGCCACTCCGACTGCGCCATGATGCATCAACTCTACCGCGCCGCCGACGATCGTGTCTTGTTGGACCGTAAGGAGGGTCCGGGTTTGCAACATTGGGTAAAGATTGGCGGGGATGTAGCACATGAAACCAACGATCCACCACGCCCAGACCCGTTGCAGCGATTTCTCGTCGCGCGACACCAGCGTCTTGCCGCAGCGTCCACAAACGGGCGTTCCGGCGGGCCAAACCTGCGTGCAGCGGCGGCATCCGACCACGCCCAGTTCGCGGGCTGTCACAATCTCCACATCGTTCACTTGCGCAACCCGTCCAGGGATTTCCAGACCGTCCAGCGGCACATGAACCGGTCCTGTATCACGACCAGCAAAACCACGATGGCAAAAATCCAGAAGGCCGCACCGAAGCCGACATTTGCCAAGTCAGTGATCTTCACCAGTGCGACAGCAACGCCGATGGCAAAGATCTCGGCCATGGACCAAGGCTGCAAGGCTTCTGCCAGTCGGAAGGCCTGTCTTGATCCCCTGGCGGGCATCCTGTCGAGTACGACGGGGATGAGTACATAGAGTGAGAGCAGAACACGTAAGAGCGGGATGAAGATAATCAGCGCGGCAGTTGAGAGGGAGAGCACGACAAGAGGTCCGTCGCTGAACGCCAAGGCCGCATCCAAGATGGAGACCGCGTTTGTTGCACCTGCCGCGCGGATAGACAGGAACGGGAAGACCAGCGCTGCAATAACCAGAATGACAACCGCAATGGATACCGCAATGATCTGCATCCCCGCCTTGAAACGCGGCGAGATGAGAACCGTGTGGCATCTTACACAGACCGCGCGATGTCCATTCTCCGGTCGTGCGAGCTTGTAGGCCGCATCACAATGCGGGCAGACAATGAGGTCTGTGATGGGTTGGGGCGGCAGCCTGTGTTCCATGCGCTTGAGTTTACGGCAGTTTTTTCGGTTCTGCCACCTCACTATTGTTGGGCTTGTTGTTGCGCGGTAGCGTGGTCACACTCAGCGCAACTTCAGGATGATATATGCCGACCAAAGCCCAGATGTACGACCGACTGGCTGTCCGTCTTGACAGAAAACGCGATGACTTGATCGCTTTGACGCAGGATTTGGTTCGCATTCCGACGCTGAACCCACCGGGAGAAAACTACCGCGAGATTTGCGGCTATCTGGCCGAACGGTTAGGCAACTCAGGATTTGAGGTCGAGTTGATCCGCGCCGAAGGTACACCGGGTGACTGCAAAGCCTATCCGCGCTGGAATATTGTCGCCCATCGCGCAGGCCCTGCGTCTGGCGACTGCGTGCATTTCAACAGCCATACGGATGTCGTTGAAGTCGGGAAAGGCTGGACGACGGACCCGTTCGCTGGCGAATTGATCGATGGCAAGATTTACGGTCGCGGGACATGCGATATGAAAGGCGGCCTCGCCGCGTCGATTATCGCCGCAGAGGCGTTCATTGAAGAATGCCCCGACTATCACGGCGCGATTGAGATCTCAGGGACCGCAGATGAGGAGACCGGCGGGTATGGTGGCGTGGCTTATCTTGCTGAAAAGGGCCATTACAAGCATGTCGATCACGTCATCATTCCCGAACCGCTGCAGAAGGATCGCATATGCCTCGGCCATCGCGGCGTCTGGTGGGCAGAGATAGAGACACATGGCGAGATTGCCCATGGCTCCATGCCGTTTCTCGGCGATTGCGCCGTGCGGCATATGGGGGCGGTCTTGCGCGAGATGGAAGACAGCTTGTACCCCGCGCTTGCCCTAAAACGGACGGATATGCCCGTGGTTCCCGAAGGCGCGCGACAGTCCACCATGAACATCAACAGTCTGCATGGTGGACAGGCGGAGCCCGCGCCGGATTTCACAGGCTTGCCCTCTGCCTGTGTGCCTGACCACGCAAAGATGATTATCGACCGACGCTATCTGATCGAGGAAAGCGAAGAAGAGGTGCGTGCGGAGGTGGTCAATCTGCTTGAGAAACTGAAGGCGGAGCGGAAAGATTTTCGATATGATCTCAATGAGATGTGGAGCGTTTCTCCCACCATGACGGCGAAGGATGCGCCGGTCGTGACCAGCGTGGCCAAAGCGATCGGCGATGTTCTAGGCAAAGACCCGGAATATGTTGTCAGCCCCGGCACCTATGATCAAAAACACATCGACCGGATCGGTCGTCTCAAGAATTGCATTGCCTATGGGCCGGGTCTGCTGGAATTGGCGCATAAGCCTGACGAATATGTGGGCGTCGATGATATGATCGACAGCGCCAAGGTGATGGGGCATTGCCTGATCGACTTGCTCCTGCCGACGGACGACTAACGATTCCTCTCATATTGGGTGGCCCCCTCGACCGGCGAGACCCATATCGCGCGCCGGATCACCCATGTCTCATAGGTTGGTCGAAACGCGTCCGCATTGTCCATCGCGCCGAGATGCAGTTCGATTTCGTTGCCACTGCGCGCGAAGACCGATGATCCACAGTTCTGACACCAATGTCGCCCGTCATGGCTTGAGGTCTCGCCAGAAACCTTGACCGCATCGTTCTGGTAGATTGCAGCGGCGTAGAACAGGGCGCCATGATGTCTGCGGCAGTCAAGGCAATGACACACACCCACCCGGTCAGGCGGCGTTGCGGCTGCAAATTTCACCTGCCCGCATTGGCACCTGCCTGTTATCTTCGTCATAGTCTTGCCCCCGATCACATGATGCTGCCTCTAACATGTTGCGCGCGCTGCAAACAGCGGCGTTGCGTCAAGACTGCGTTTACCAGCTTGATCACAGGGCGTTTCCGTTTCAAACTTCGCCAACTGCGCGATGTCGCGCGATTTTGCTCTGAGAGGGATGATTGATGAACAGCAAGATCTTTGGAACGGCTGCCACAGCGGCTTTGCTGCTTGCTTCAACCGCGTCTGCGAAGGATGTGACCGTTGGATTGCAGCTTGAGCCACCTCATCTGGATCCGACTTCCGCTGCGGCTGGCGCGATTGACCAGGTTCTTTATTCCAATGTTTTTGAAGGGCTTACACGCTTTGGTTCAGACGGGTCAGTCAATCCCGGCCTCGCTGAAAGCTGGGACATCTCCGAAGATGGGCTGACCTATACATTCAAGCTGCGTTCCGGAGTGAGCTTCCATGACGGAACGGCGCTCGACGCGTCTGATGTGGTCTTCTCGCTCGACCGCGCGCGGGGCGAAGACAGCGTGAATGCGCAGAAAGCACTGTTTGCAAATATCGCGAGCGTATCGGCTGTAGATGACACGACAGTGCAGGTGACGCTCTCCAAACCGCAAGGCAATTTCTTGTTCAACATGGCATGGGGCGACGCGGTGATTGTCGCGTCGGAGAGCATTGAGGACATCAAATCCAACCCTGTTGGCACGGGTGCCTTCACCTTTACGGATTGGAAACAAGGCGACAGCATCACACTGACGCGCAATGAGAATTACTGGGGGGAGGCCGCCAAGCTGGACGGCGCGACATTCAAGTTCATCTCTGATCCGACTGCCGCCTTTGCCGCGATGATGGCCGAAGATATCGACGCGTTCTACAGCTACCCAGCGCCGGAAAACCTTGCGCAATTCGAGGCTGACCCGCGTTTCACTGTGCTTTCTGGGAATACGGAAGGCGAGACGATCATGGCGATGAACAACAAGCTGCCCCCGTTCGATAATAAGCTCGTCCGTCAGGCCGTAAGCCATGCCATTGATCGCGCGGCGATTATCGACGGGGCGATGTTCGGCTATGGCACCCCCATCGGCTCGCATTTTGCGCCGCATAACCCCGCCTATGTCGATCTGACAGGTAATTCAGAATATGACCCTGAAAAAGCCAAGAAGCTGCTGGCAGAGGCCGGCTTTGCGGATGGGTTCACGACCACTTTGAAATTGCCCCCGCCATCCTATGCCCGCCGTGGCGGAGAAATCATCGCAGCACAATTGCGCGAGGTTGGGATTGAAACTGAGATTAGCAACCTCGAATGGGCGCAATGGTTGGAACAAGCATTCAAGGGCTATGATTACGGTCTGACCATCGTCAGCCATACAGAGCCAATGGATATCGGTATTTATGCGCGGCCCGAATATTACTTCCAGTATGATAATGCGGATTTCCAAAAACTGATTGCGGATCTGGACGTCGAAAACGATCCCGCCAAACGAACGGATTTGATGCAAACGGCTCAGAAGGTCATCTCGGAAGACTATGTAAACGCATATCTTTTCCAATTGGCGCTTACTTCTGTTGTGAGTGCAAAACTCAACGGCATTTGGGCTGACGCGCCGACGCAAGCGGTTGATCTGACCGCTGTCAGCTGGGCGGAATAAGAAAGGCGCGCGGCCAAGCTCGTGCTGCGCTACGCTGTCAAAAGACTGGGCTCGCTTCTGATATCGTTGATCGTTGCGAGCCTCATCATCTTCTTTGCGCTCGAAGTTGTTCCGGGGGATCCGGCCTCCTTCATGCTGGGGATCAATGCACAGCCGGAGACATTGGCCGCGCTCCGGGAAGAGTTGGGTCTGAACCTTTCGCCGGTTGAACGCTATTTCTCCTGGGTCACTGGGCTAATGACGGGCGATCTTGGGACGTCATACACCTACCGGTCGCCCGTCTCAGAGATCGTGGCGGAGCGTTTGGTGATCTCACTTCCGCTCGCGGTCTACGCTTTGTCATTGACGGTTCTGATTGCGTTCCCGGTGGGTATCCTCGCTGCAACGAAACGCGGATCGCTGACAGATATGACGGTGATGGGTGGCACGCAGCTTGGCGTTGCCGTGCCCAACTTCTGGTTTGCGATGATCATGGTGCTGATCTTTGCGATCAATCTGCGGTGGTTTTCTGCGGGAGGGTTTCCGGGCTGGGATGCCGGGTTCTTCGCTGCCATGAAAGCGCTGACCTTGCCCGCATTGGCCCTGGCATTGCCGCAGGCGTCCATCCTTGCGCGTGTGATGCGGTCATCCCTGCTCGACACACTGTCAGAGGATTACATCCGGACTGCCCGGGCGAAGGGTCTTACCAAACGTCAGGCTCTGCGCGGACATGCGCTGCGCAATGCACTGATCCCCGTGCTCACCATCATCGGTTTACAATTCTCTTTCCTGCTCGCAGGCGCGATCATCATTGAGAACGTGTTTTTTCTGCCGGGGCTGGGGCGCCTTGTCTTTCAGGCCATCTCGCAACGCGATCTAATCGTGGTCGAAAGCGTTGTGATGCTGTTGGTCTTTGCTGTTATCGTCGTTAACTTTCTGGTTGACCTTGCCTATGTCTGGGCTGATCCGCGGCTGCGGGGCCGAACATGAGGAATCTTGTCTTAGGCCTTGTTTTAACGTCGGTATTTGTTGCGGGCGCGCTTCTGTCTTTCGTCTGGACGCCTTACGATCATACGGTCCTCGATATCAGCAGTAAGTTAAAAACGCCCAGCGCGCAGTTTTGGTTCGGCACAGATCAGTATGGCCGTGACATCCTGTCGATGATCATGGTTGGCGCGCGGACCTCTATTGCCGTTGCGATCGTCGCAGTGGTCATCGGCATGGGGCTGGGCGTACCGCTCGGCCTGATGGCGGCGGCCTCCAAAGACAGTCTGCTGGATGAGTTGATCATGCGCTCCAACGATCTGATCTTTGCCTTTCCGTCCCTTCTGATCGCGATCATGATCACGGCCGTTTACGGGCCGTCTGCATTTAATGCGATCATCGCTATCGGCATTTTCAACATACCCGTCTTCGCGCGTGTGACACGTGGCGCGGCACTGTCGCTTTGGACGCGCGATTACGTGCTGGCGGCGCGCGTGGCAGGCAAGGGGGCTACGCGCATTTCCGTCGAACATATTCTTCCGAATGTGATGAACCTTCTGATTGTCCAAGGCACGATCCAATTCTCCTTGGGCATTCTAGCAGAGGCCGCCTTGTCCTATGTCGGCCTTGGCGCGCAGCCTCCGACGCCCAGTTGGGGGCGGATGCTGGCCGAAAGCCAGACGCTTTTTATGCTCGCGCCGCATATCACCTTGTTCCCGGGCTTTGCGATCTTGTTGACGGTTCTGGGTCTGAACCTTGCCGGCGATGGGCTGCGCGATCTACTTGATCCCAAACTCAGGCGTGTGGCGCGATGAGTTTGCTTGAGATCACTGACCTGTCCCTGTCGATCCATGGGGCACCGATCCTGCGGGATGTTTCGCTGGGTATCGCGCCCGGTGAAATACACGGTGTTATCGGGGAAAGCGGGTCGGGAAAGTCAATGACGGCATTCTCGGTCATGCAACTTCTCCCGGAAGGGGCTTTGTGCAGTGGGTCTGTCATGTTGGATGGAACCGACATGCTGCAGGCAGAGGAAGCGCAGCTATGTGCGCTGCGGGGTGAGACTGTCGGTATGGTGTTTCAGGAGCCTATGACGGCGTTGAACCCCGTCATGACCATCGGCGCACAAGTGGCAGAGACTGTGTTGATCCATGAAGACGTCTCTCAGGCAGAGGCGCTGCAGCGGGCACAGATCGCGCTGGAGCGGTGCGAGCTACCGGCGGACAAGTTTCCGATGTCGCGCTTCCCGCATGAATTGTCCGGTGGTCAGCGGCAGCGCGTCGTCATCGCGATGGCAATCGCCCTGCGTCCGAAACTGCTGATCGCCGATGAGCCGACGACCGCGCTTGATGTGACGACACAGGCGGAAATTCTGGCTCTGATCCGTAAGCTCGTGGACGAGGATCAGATGGGGGTCATGTTCATCACCCATGATCTGGCCGTTGTCAGCGGTCTGGCAGATCGTATCTCCATTATGCGAAGTGGCGAGATTGTGGAGCAGGGGGCTGGCGCTTCACTGCATCGCGAGATGCAGCACCCTTACACAAAAGCCCTGTTTGATGCGTCGACGCACCAGCCAATCAGGTCGCAGGCTGAGAACAAGGATGTGTTGCTGCGTGTAAGTGACGTGGTACGCAGCTACGCGCTGCCGCGCCGCACGCTTTTTGGAGCGCCGGAGCGCTTCGTCGCCGTTGACGGGGTAAGTTTCGACATCACGCGCGGTGAAAGCCTCGGGCTAGTTGGGGAGAGCGGCTGTGGTAAATCCACGCTGACACGTGCCATTCTGGGTCTTGAGCCGTTGCAATCAGGTTCAATCACATTGGACGGTGCTGCGGTTCTGGCGGGTAAACGCGCGGATTTGTCAGTCCGGCGCAAGATGCAGGTCGTGTTTCAGGACCCTTACAGCTCTTTCAATCCGCGCCATAAAGTTGCGCGCTTGATCTCTGAGCCGTTTCACCTTTTGGACCGGAGCCCCGGTGAAAGGGATATCGAGGAAGCGTTGATATCAGTTGGATTAGCTCCGACAGATAAGCACAAGTATATCCATGAGTTTTCAGGTGGCCAACGTCAGCGTATTGCGATTGCGCGGGCTTTGATCATTAAGCCGGAACTGATCATTTTGGACGAAGCTGTCTCTGCGCTTGATGTCTCCATCCGCGCGCAGATTTTGGACCTTCTTGCCGAATTGTCGGAGCAATTCGGACTGACCTATCTGTTTATCAGCCACGACCTCTCCGTTGTCCAATCGATTACGGATCGCGTGCTGGTCATGAAAGCCGGAAAAATTGTCGAGCATGGTAAGACAGATCAGGTGTTTAATCACCCCAGCCATCCCTATACACAATCACTCATTGCTGCGGCACCGACACTGCCTCAATTGGGTGAGGATTTTACCGCAGACCTCTGAGAATGAATAACAATATGACTGAAGATACTTGGAAGCTAGTTCTGCTGGACGTTGCGAAAGACAGTGCCCGTGTGTTGGACTGCGCGGAGCGTGCACGCGATTACATTTTGTTTGAGGCGGGCCGAGAGCCGGATGCGGACTGGGTGATAGGCTTTTTCAATGACGTACCGCCAGGGCGCACCAAAGACGATGTTTTGATGTTCGGGGTGGAGCAGCCTGATGGCACACTTGACGGTTTGCTCGGTGTTTCACCCGGTTATGAGACGCAAACTGAATGGTATATAGGCCTGCTGCTTTTGGTTCAGGAACGGCGCAGCAAAGGGATCGGCACCACCGTTCTGCGGGATCTGATTGCGCTCGCGAAATCCGCAGGAGCAGAAACACTGAAGCTTGCCGTTTTTGTCGAAAACCCGGATGCGCTGCGGTTTTGGCAAAGGCATGGTTTCGTGCATTTTCGCGATGCATCAGATGATGGACAAGGGGACGGGCATGATCGCGTCGTCTTGCATCGTCAGATTTGATCCACCCGCGATTTAAGGCTTGAATACGTATTCAAGATGAATACTGTGCTCAGCATTACTCCCGCAAGCTGAAGGATTGGATTGATGACTCCCGATGAAATGAATGCGCGTATTGTCCGTTATGGTGACCTTATACCGTGCAAGACGGCTTTCATTGATGCGCATACGCCCGGCAGCGACCAGAAGGAGAATTTCACGATTATTGGCGGTGGTGTTTCGGAAAGTCCGGACCAGCACGTTCATATTGCGGATAAGATCGGCTTCAATATCGGCGCGGCGGGCCAACCGCCCAACTGCCGCAATTCTCTTCACTCGCACAGAACGGCAGAAGTCTTCTTTGTGTTGAAAGGCCGCTGGCGCTTTTTCTGGGGGCGTTGGGGGGATGCTGGTGAGGTTATCCTTGAAGAGGGGGATATCTTCAACATTCCGACCGGCATCTTCCGGGGGTTTGAGAATATTGGCACGGATTACGGAATGATCATGGCGGTTCTGGGTGGCGATGACGCCGGCGGCGGCGTGATATGGGCCCCTCAGGTCATACAGGACGCGCAGGATCATGGGCTCGTACTTGGCGAGAACGGGAAGCTCTATGATAGCAAGCAGGGTGAAGCGCTGCCCGATGGGGTAAGCCCGATGCCTCTTTTGAGCGACGATGAATTGCGCGCCTACCCAGAGCCGACCACGCGCGATGTCGTTCCACATTATGTCGCGCGCTACTATGATATGATGGCGCTGTCGGACCGGCAACCTGCGAAGGTCATCGGGCCTGATGCAATGCTGCGCGACCGCCCGGGCTTTGACGTGGAGCTTTTGTCGCGCGAGTCCCTGTCTGACTCTACGTACAGTCTAGAGACGAACGAGGTTCTGATGCCTATGCGCGGGCACTGGAAACTGCGCTGGAACGGTGGAGAAACAGTTCTCAATCCCGGGGATACCTGTGCGATTCCTTCTGGGCTGTCTCACAGCCTTGTGCCGGCCATGACGGGGGAGGCATCATGCTTCCGCATTCTGGGAACTGATGATCCTGCCGGTAACACGATGGCGCTGTCGGCCTGACGGGCCGCAGATATCGCTCATAAAAACATGGGCTTTTCTAGGTCCTGACAATAGTTGCTGTAGTTTCCCCGTAGCTGACTACCATATCGGCTATTTTTCGCTTGGTGTTTAGAGCGGCCGTAAGGTAAGGTGTCGCAAAACAAAAGAAGACCAAAGCGCAGAAGACGCTTGGTTATCGAGGCGGAGAGTAGGGTATGGACGCGATTGAGTTCGTTGTTCGCGGCGCGGATGGAAGCATCCGTCGCGGAATGTTTGAAGACATCAATGGTCAAGCGGCAATCAACGTCGGAAATGGCGATAACGTATCGATCAATATACGTCGGTATCAGGCTATCGCCTATTCGCGTGAAGGCGAGGTGCTTGTCATCGAGCTTGCGGATGGGCGCACTTTGCGTCTGCGTGGTTTTTTTGAGGGGGAGAATGACCTTTTCCTATCCGCTGACGGCGCATTGACCGAGGTTGCGCTGTCGGAACATGCTGGTGGTGTGGATGCGGTCTATCAGGACGCGCAGGCTTTCGGGAAATGGAACCCGGATGATGCACTGTTTTTCACCGGCGGGCCTGATGTGGATACGATTATCGCTGCTGACGGCGCAGTGAATGAGACGCCAACAATGCTTGCGGCCCCGATCCTTGCAGGCCTTGGCGGCCTTGGCGGGGCTCCGCTCGCTGCAGCGGCCTTGGGTGGAGTTGGTGTGATTGCTGCTGGTGGCGGCGGTGGTGGCAGTGGTGCGCCGACGGACGAGGATCGCCCTGCGGATGAGCCCCCGGCAGATGAACCTCCTGCTGACGATCCTGACGCGAACCCGCTAGCAGATACGACCGCACCAGTTGTTGCAATCACGCAAGGCACGGTCGAGGTTGGCCATCTTTTCAATGAGCCTGATCATTCGGACGGTGTTGAGCTTGGCGGCACAAGTGAACCCGGCGCAACAATCGTTGTGGCCGTCGGTGGTGAGACAGTGGAAACGGTGACCGCGTCCGATGGCACGTGGAGCGTTGTGTTTGACCCGGCGGATGTCGGGGGTGGTGAATATACGACGGATGTAACCGTGACGGCGACCGATCCGGCTGGCAATAGCACGGTCATTACTGAAGAAATCCAAGTTGATACGGTCACAACCGTAACACTGGCGGAAATTGATGGCACGGCTGCGAATAGCGGCGCCACGATCAATGCAGTCGGTCATGCGGATGGCGTCACGATGAGCGGCACTGGTGAGGTGGGCGCTTCTATCACGGTTGCTGTGGCGGGTGGTCCCACGACAACAACGACCGTCGATGCGAATGGGGACTGGTCGATTGACTTCCCGGCTGCCGATGTAGCGACTGGTGAGTATAGCAGCGGCGTTACGATCACAGCGATTGATGCGGCTGGAAACACCGCAACCACAACTGGAACGATGATTGTCGATACGCTTACGACTGTTGCAATCACCGGAAACTCGGCGGGTCCTGATGGCATCGTCAACGCGGTTGAAAATCAATCGGCCACGGCGTTGAACGGCACGTCGCAGGCTAACTCAACCGTCGTGATCACGGTGACGCACGAGAATGGGACGGCGCTTGGCACGCAATCGACCGTTTCTGATGGCAATGGTCAATGGCAAGTCAGCTTCCCCTCAGGCACGTTCCCTTCGGGTGAGTATGACGTCACGGTCAGCGCGGTTGCGACAGACAGC
Source organism: Pseudomonadota bacterium (assembly GCA_039195745.1). GTDB lineage: Bacteria > Pseudomonadota > Alphaproteobacteria > Rhodobacterales > Rhodobacteraceae > Litoreibacter. The sequence goes on from JBCCVD010000002.1 coordinate 25,773, forward strand.
CATGGCAACTCCCAGTCGGCAACCACGACGCTTCCAGTCGATACGATTACAAGCGTTGATTTGACACATATTGACGGTGATCCGGTCAATTCAGGCGCGGTGATCAATGCGACGGAACATGCTGATGGCGTGACCATGACAGGCACTGGCGAGCCAAACGGTGCCATCACTGTCACGGTTCCGGGAGGAGGAACGGCCACAACAACAGTGAATGCAAGCGGGCAGTGGAGCGTTAACTTTGCACCGGGAGATATCCCGCAAGGCGAAACCTCTGTGCCGGTCACAGTCTCTATCGTGGGCGACGCGGGCAACACCGCGACATCGACACAGACGATGGTGATCGACACTGTGACCTCGGTTCAAATCACCGGCAACAATGCGGGCACGGAGAACATTTACAACAATGTGGAGGTGGGCCGTACTGTTACGATAAACGGGACCGCCCAAGCTAATGCGTCAGTTGAGGTCACATTGACCAATGCTGCCGGGAACTTCCTGGGGACGACCACGACGATTGCGAATGGCGCTGGGAATTGGGTTGCAGATTTCCCGGCCAACAGCCTGCCGGGCGGTGAGTATAGTGTCAACGTTGCGGCGCAAGCGACTGATCAGGCAGGAAATACTGCCACCGACACGTCGAGTTTCGAGGTCGACACTGTCGCGCGAATTGATGTAAATGATGGCGGTCAAAACGATGGGGCTGTCATCAACATCGTTGAGGCTGCGGATGGTGTCATCCTGACGGGCACAACGGAACCGAATGCGTCGGTCAACGTCAACTTCGCAGGGGCAACGCAATCGGTCTTTGCTGATGGTGCTGGGAATTGGTCTGCCGGGTTTGCGGCCACGTCTATCCCGCTCGGCGTGGAGACGACCCTGCCGATCACCGCGACGTTCACGGACAGGGCGGGCAACAGCGCCTCGGCGTCGGGCTCTGTCGGTGTTGACACAATCGTCCGAAATCTTGGCGTTGCGCCTGCAACCGGCGACAGCGTGATAGACGCAGCTGAGGCCAGCACAGGATTCACCTTGGCGGGCACGACGGAGCAGGGTGCAAAAAGTGTCGCTGTAACTTTCGGAAATGGTGCGGCGCGCAATGCTGCGATTGATGCGGCGGGCAACTGGTCGATCACTTTCGGGCCGAACGACATTCCGCAAGGGGAGTATGACACGACGATCACCGTCACGACGGTCGACAAGAACGACAACACTGACATTGTGACGAGCCCGGTGAAGGTCGATACTGCTCTGCCTGAGACGCCGGTGGTGATTTCCTACACCGAATATACCCGTGGCGATCCTGGAGTGTCAGGCATCGGGACCGAGTTGAATGACGATATCACGAGTATCAGCAAGATCAGCGAGACGGGTCAGGTTTCCGGTGTGAGCTACAGCGCAAACACATTGCCGGAAATTCCCGGAGTGCGGGACGGCGAGATGCAATTCAACTTCAATGAACGCATCCCCGATGGCTCGCATTTGATCGTGCAGGCGGAAGACGGTGTTGGCAATGAAAGTTCGACGCTGGTGGTTCTCGATGAGAGCGGCACGGATGTTGTTGATGCCACGGCCAGCGGCCTCGATCAGTTTGACATCGGCGCCATTGACCTCAGCATCGCAGAGGACAGTGTGTTGACGCTGACGGAAGCCGACCTGCTTGCAATGTCAGGTGTCAGCGATACGCTGATCGTTCATGGCGACGCCAATGATGTGGTCCACGCCACAGGTCTGGTGGCGACGGGGGCGACTGAGACGATCGGCAATCAGACTTATGATGTCTATACGCTGGGTGCAGGCAGCCTGATCATTGACAGCGACATCTCGGTCAATCCGGTCATCTGATCAAGAAAATCAAGATCGCCTGCCAAGCCATTGGTTTGGCAGGCATATCACCAAAAATAACAACAGTATAAACTGGGTGCATGGTGTGACAACGGGGCAAAAGACCAAGACGATTTTCATTTTTGGACTGACGGGCATGCTGACAGGGTGCATGGGGTCAGATCTGGGTGAGACCACCCGAAACGCATTTTCGGCCACCTCTCCTGAGGCGCAGTCTGGCACTGGCGCAGATGCGGCCCAACCGGCTCTCGCGGGCGGCACGGGGGGCTCTGGTGATGAGGCTCAATCTGCACTTATCGACGGTTTGCTTGCTCGAAACTCTGTGCTGTCTTCCAGCAGCAGTTTCGGCAAGGTTGCGGGCGCTGTGCTCGCAGCGAATTCGCGGGCGGCAGAGGCGGAACTGCGCGCCGCACGGTTGCGTGCCGATGCTGCCTCCAAGAACTGGTTGCCGACAATCGGCCCGTCTGTCTCGCTGACCTCTTTGGGGGAAGTCATTGCAGGGCTGGTGATTGATCAGGTCCTTTTCAGCAATGGTCGCAAGAAAGCTGAGCGGGCTTTTGCAAAAGCGGATGTCGAAGTGGCCGCCGTAGGGTTGGCTGAAGACACAAATGCGCGGGTCTTCACGGCGCTTGAGCTTTACATCACCGCAGAAGAAGCACGCGCCAAGGTTCGCGCAGGCGAGCAGGTGATCACGCGGATGAAGCGTTTCGCTTATGTCATGGACCGCCGCGTGCAGGGCGGCGTTTCTGACCGGGCGGATCTGCAGATTACCCAGCAAAAACTGGCAGAGATCGCCAGCACGCAGGACGCCGATGCGCAAACAGCGGCAACAGCCATCGCTGAACTGAATGCGATGTCATTGGTGCCATTGAATGATGTGCGTGGTATCTCTCCGGTTCGGCCTCCCTCTGCATCCGCAAAACCGTTGGCTGTGTTGAAGGCTGAAGCTCAGCGTGAGCGGGCCGTCGCGCAAGCCACAATTGACCGGTCCGGTTTCCTGCCAACCGTGTCTGCGCGCGGCAATGTGACCTCCAAAGGGTCGTCCGCCAGCCTCAATGTTGAAACAGAAAATGGTATCGGCTTCGGGACCGGAGCAAGTTTGAAAGCGATTGAGGCCGCGCGGGAAGCCGCAAATCGCAAGGTGGATCAGGCTGATGAGGACAGCGCCCGTGTGTTGCGGCGTCTGGAGCGGCAGCTGGTTTCGCTTGAACAACAGCAGGCAAACTCTGCGTCTTTATTGGCGCAGGCAAATGCCAATCTCGATCTGTTTGACAGGCAGTTCAAAGCGGGTGTGCGTCCTGTGATGGATGTGGTTCGGGTTTATGAAACCAAGGCGCGTGTCGAGCGGGAGCAGATCAGCTTTGCCTATAAGGCTGCAAAAGTCAGGCTGAAGATTGCGCGCGAGTTAGGTGTCTTGGTGGATGGAGCAGACATATGAGCGCCCCTGTCGTCGCCTTTGATATGGCCCGTGCGAAAGCGGCAGCCGCTGAACACGATGATATGTTCGCGCCTGCGCCGAAATTGAAAAAAACCGCTGCGGCCGCAGAAACCGCGCCGAAGAAAAAAGTGCCGGTCATCCGCTTTGAGCCACCCAAGGAAACCGATCCGAAACCCGGGTTTGAGATCACGCCGGATGTGACGCCGAAACCGAAGGCACAAAACCCAGCTCCGTTTACTGTCACACCTGCTCCAAAGGTGGCTGCTGCGCCAGAGCCCGCCACTTTGCCCAAACCGCTATCACGGATCGAGCCGGTGCAAATCGTGGCACCCCCGGAGCAGGCTCCTGCGGAACCCATCGCCCACTCAGAGCGGCAACGCGCGCGGGCGGAACTGGCAGCGACCTATGCCGGGCTCGTCGGATGCGAGCTTTTGGCAAGCGACATCATGGATGCAGCGAGCGAGACCGCAGAAGGCGCGGGCGACTTTAGCCCGGATGTAATCGCGCAGGCTCTGCGCGCTCTTGGGTTGAAGGCCCAAGTCATGCAGGCGCGGCTTGCTTCTGATTTGTGGCCCGCAATTGTGGAGATGAAGACTGGTCAGTTGGTCCTCGTGATCCGGCAAGATGCAGAGATGCTGACAATTCTGGATGCAACCACACCCGACAGGCGCACCGAAGTTCCGCTCTCGGATTTTTGCAAGGTCGCAACCCGGAACCTCTTGAGCGCAGCCACGACGTTGGAGCAGGTGGAAAAACGCCATCTTCTGCAAACCTATCAAGAGCATTGGTTCTGGCGCGAATTCGGCAAGTATCGCCGTTACATCGCCGAGATCGCGTTGGGATCATTTGTTGCCAATGTGCTTGCTGTTGCGGTCGCTTTGTTCGCATTGCAAGTCTACGACCGTGTGATCCCGCATCAATCGACCGCTACGCTTTGGGTGCTTGCTATTGGGGCAATCGGAGCGCTGGTTATGGAAGCCGCCATCAAGATCGCGCGGTCGCGTCTGATGGATGGGGCAGGGCGGCAGGTCGAGTTGGCCGTGCAGAAAACGCTGATGCAGCGCCTTTTGGGAATGCGCAGCGGTCAAAAAGGGATGACACCTTCTGGAACCTTCTCCGCCATGCGCGAATTTTCAAGCGTGCGAGAATTCTTCACCGCCTCTACCATTGGCTCGCTAACGGATATCCCGTTCATCTTCGTGTTCCTGCTGTTGGTGGGGTCGATTGCGGGTAATCTGGTTTGGGTTTTGATCTTGGGCGGCATCCTCATGGTTCTGCCCGGTTTCTTCCTGCAGAAGAAAATGACCCGACTGACGGAAGAGACGCAAGGCGCCTCTGTCAAAGCGAACCGCTTGCTGCAGGAAGCAATCTATGAAGCGGACACGGTGAAAGCCAATCGCGGCGAAGACCGTTTTGCGCGTGTCTGGGACGAGCTGACAACGCTCTCTGCAGTGAAATCATCCGACCAACGGAAACTGGCGGCAACGCTGACCTTCTGGTCGCAGGGCGTACAGCAAGCCACTTACGTGACGGCTGTTGTGGTTGGGACCTTCCTTGTTTTTGCCGGTGAATTTACTGTCGGGTCCATCATTGCGGTTGGCATCCTGACATCGCGCACCTTGGCGCCGCTGACCCAACTCGCGGGCACCATGGCGCGGTGGTCGAATGTCAAGACTGCGCTGACGGGTTTAGACAGCGTGGCTTATTCCGATCAGGATCATGATGAAACCCGCAGTTATATGCGTCGGGAAGTTCTGGACGGAGGTTACGAGCTGCGCGATGTGATCCACCGCTATGACGCGGAAGCGGCCCCCGTTCTGGACATCTCGGGCATTATGATCGAACCGGGTCAGCATATTGCTGTGCTGGGTGCAAACGGCTCTGGCAAATCCACGCTTCTGAAACTGCTCACAGGCCTCAGCCACCCCGATCAGGGGCGCGTCTTGATCGACGGCATTGATATGGGCCAGCTTCACAATCGCGATCTGCGCCGGGGTATCGGCTATTTGGCTCAGGATGTGCGCCTGTTCCAAGGCACGCTGCGTGACAATCTGAACCTGAGCCAGTTGGAGCGGGACGATACGCGCCTGATGGATGCGCTGTTCTTCGCAGGGCTTGGATCATTCGTGCAAGCCCATCCCAAGGGACTGGATTTGCCGATCCAGGATGGGGGCGCGGGTCTGTCCATCGGTCAACGTCAATCCATCGGCTGGGCACGCATGTGGCTCGCGGATCCGCGTGTCGTTGTGCTGGATGAGCCAACGGCTGCGCTCGATCAGACGTTGGAGAATACGTTGGTTGCGCGCTTGGAAACTTGGCTGAAGGGACGGACCGCAGTCATTGCGACACACCGATTGCCTATTCTTAAACTGACCGACCGCGTGTTGATTTTGCAAAATGGCAAGCTTGCAGTTGATGGCCCGCGCGATGCGGTCCTTGATCATATGAAGTCAAAGCGCGCTGAGAATACAACCGTGATGGAGGGCGCGTAATGGCCGTTATCGACGCAGGCTTTACGGCACAAATGCGTGGACCGAGCTGGACCATTCGCATGGTGATCCTGACCGTTCTTCTCTTCGTGCTTTGGGCCGCCTTCGCCCAGCTAGACGAGATTGTGCGTGGCGACGGGGAGATGGTGTCCTCCTCCCGCCCGCAGATCATTCAGAACCTCGAAGGTGGAATTTTGTCGGAGATGTTGGTCTCGGAAGGGGACCGCGTGTCACCGGGCGACATCCTGGCTCGTCTGCATGGCACACAGTTTTCGACGACGGTTGCAGACCTTCAGGATCAGATCGACACGCTTGAGGTGCGACAAATCAGATTGGAAGCGGAGCTGGAAGGTCGGTTTGAATTTGATGTGCCGCAGCATCTGGCCCTGCGACAACCTGAGATGGTGGCTTCCGAACTTGCGTTGCTAAATGCTCGCCAGGCGGATTATGAAAGCCGCACTTCGGGGGCGCGCAACGTGCTCAGCGAAGCGCGCAAAGAGCTGGCTTTGCTGGAGCGGCTGCTGGAAGAGGAGATCGTGTCCTTGATCGAGGTTACACGTGCGCGCAAGGCCCATAGCGATGCGGAAAACAAGTATAATGAGATCGTCACAACAACCGATCTGGACCGCGCGGGCGAATATTCCGACACGTTGAAAGAGCTTGCGACACTGCGCCAGAACCTCAAGATTTCGCAAGACCAGTTGGAGCGGACGGTTATCCGGTCTCCGATGTCGGGGATCGTGAACACGGTCTCCATCTCTACGATTGGCGGGGTCGTGCGCCCGGGTGAGGAAATTTTTCAGATCATCCCATTGAACGAAGAACTGTTTGTCGAAGCCAAGGTCAAACCGCAGGACATTGGCGGCGTGCGGCCGGGCCAACAGGCAACGGTGAAACTGTCAGCGTATGATTATACAATTTACGGCTCCCTGTCGGGGGAGGTCACGGTGATCTCGGCCGATACGTTTAAGGATGAGCGCGTGGCCGACGGCGATCCGCATTACAAAGTCACAGTGCGGCTGGAAAAAGATGCCATGACCGCGCGTCAGCGGGATGTGGCGCTACGCCCAGGGATGCAAGCGGCAGTGGAGCTGCATACGGGCGACAAAACCGTGCTGCAGTACCTGACCAAACCGCTTTACAAGTCGCGTGAGGCGCTGCGGGAGCGCTAACGCTTTATCAGGATCTGCACATCCGCGACATTGGTGCCTGTGCCGCCTGTTATGACCAGATCGTCTGAAGCTTTCAACGCAGCGTAGGCGTCGTTATTGCCCAGCAATGCGCGTGGTTCAACGCCGGACTGCACCATTCGGGCATAGCTGGCCCCATCCACCAATCCGCCTGCCGCATCCGTTGGTCCGTCGCGGCCATCCGTGCCGCCTGAAAGAAACACCCAGTCGCCGTCAATGTCCGCCAAAGCCATCCGCAACGCCAGATCCTGATTGCGTCCGCCTTTGCCTGTTCCGCTCAGCGTGACAGTGGTTTCACCGCCGAAAAGCAGGGTCGCGGGGCCTTCGGTCTCGCGCGCTATTTGGGCAAGTTGCGGGCCGATATCCGCCACGTTTCCCTCTAACCTGTCGTTGAGGATCACAGCGCCTTCACATGCGGCCTGCATCGCTTCGAGGCTTTTTCGGTTCGAGCAGATCAGGTGATTCTTGCTCTGCGCTGCGTCCCGCAGATCATCTTCGCGCGACAAGTGATTTTGGACCGACGCGGGCAGATCATGCCACACATCTTTGAGCAGATCGCGCGCTTCAGCTTTCGTGCCGATGGGCGCTACAGTCGGACCGCTTGCAATGACGCGCAGATCATCACCGACCACGTCGGACAGGATGTAGCCTTCAATTTCGGCAGGGGCGGCGAAGCTCGCCATGCCGCCGCCTTTCATCTGGCTGAGTTGCTGGCGCACGAGGTTCATCTGCGTAATGTCAAAACCGGCGCCAAGCAGCACTTCATTGGTCGCGGCTTTATCCGCAAGGCTGACACCGTCAACGGGCAGGGGCAGCAGGGCGGAGCCGCCGCCGGAGATCATCGCGATCACGCGATCCTGCGCCGTTGCCGTCTTGAGCAATTCTGCAACTGCACCTGCGCCCTTCAAGCCGTTATCATCCGGAACCGGATGCCCTGCGGCAATAACAGTTGCGCCTGCAATCTCCCGCGCATTCTCATAATTCGTGACCACGATGGCCTCAGACGGGCCGTCGGTGAGGGCGAGCGCTTGCTCCATCATCGGTGCGGCGGCTTTGCCTATAGCGATAAGGAGCAATCGCCCCTTATCAGGTGCTTTAAGCGGGCCGGAAAATTGAGCGGCCAGGGCCCGTGCTGGATCCGCCGCTTCAATTGCGATGCGAAAAAGACGTAAAGCCTCGCTGCGCATTTCCTCTAATTGTACTGACATGGCCCCTCCGGCATTTTGCCTCTTATGGCAAAACCCGCGCGGAGCTTACATCCCTGAAATTGGTTAGACGAAGCGGTTGACGATATTTTCCAGAATTTCCTGCTGCCCGGAGCGTGGCTGAGGGTTAATATCCTCTGCCGCAACTTTCGCGGCGATGTCGTCCAGGTTGCTTCCGAGCAGATCCGAGTTGTCCCAGCCTGCATAACGCGCCGTGCGTTTCGCTTCGAGTTGCCCGTCCTCCAACATCGCGGCGGCTGCCTTGAGCCCGCGCGCGCAGATATCCATTCCCCCGATATGGGCGGCAATCAGATCCTGCGGATCAAGCGATTGGCGCCGCAGCTTGGCATCGAAATTGGTGCCTCCAGTGGTGAACCCTCCTGCTTTCAACACCTCGTAATAGGCGAGCGCCACTTCCGGTGTATTATTGGGGAATTGATCCGTGTCCCAGCCGGATTGGTAATCATTGCGGTTCATGTCGATGGAACCGAAAATGCCCAAAGCAGCGGCTGTGGCCAGTTCATGTTCGAAGCTGTGCCCTGCAAGGATTGCGTGGCCTTGTTCGATATTCACTTTCACTTCGCCTTCCAAACCGAAATCCTTGAGGAATCCATAGACGGTGGCGACGTCGTAGTCATATTGATGCTTCGTGGGCTCTTGCGGTTTTGGCTCGATCAAGATTGTGCCGTTGAAGCCGATCTTGTTTTTGTACTCGACGACCATTTGCAACATGCGGCCGGCTTGCTGGCGCTCCTGTTTCAGGTCGGTGTTGAGCAGGGTCTCATAGCCCTCGCGTCCGCCCCACAGCACATAGTTTTCGCCACCGAGCTTGTGCGTTGCATCCATGCAGGTCTTTATCGTCGCGGCTGAGAAAGCAAAGACATCAGGGTCAGGGTTGGTGGCAGCGCCTGACATGAACCGACGGTGAGAGAACAGATTTGCAGTTCCCCAGAGCAGCTTTGGTCCACCTGACGACATCTTTTCAGCAAAGTAATCAACGATCTCTTCGAGGTTCTTCGTGTTCTCGCTAAAATTTGATCCTTCCGGGCGCACATCGGCGTCATGGAAACAGAAATACGGCGCGCCGAGGATTTCGAACATCTCGAAGGCAACATCGGCTTTCAGTTTTGCAAGCTCCATCGTGTCACCGAACCAGGGTCGTTCAAAGGTTTGACCACCAAACGGGTCACCGCCCGGCCAGGCGAAGCTGTGCCAATAGGCGCAAGCGAAGCGCAAGTGATCCTTCATGGATTTGCCCAACACCAGTTCGTCCGGGTTGTAGTGACGGAACGCCAACGGATTGGTGCTGTCGGGGCCTTCATAGGTGGCTTTTTCGATGCCTTTGAAGAAATCAGTCATGAGAGGCTCCTGAGGGCTTGGTAAGTGTCTTTGTAACGTGCGTGCGCTTCGGTGAATGCGTTTTGCAACTGTGCATCTGGGGCGACGGTCGCTGCGATTTTCGGTTGGCTGGCAATCGACAGATCGCCGGTTTCAGCCATCATGCCCAACCGGGCAGCACCAAAGGCGGCGCCAAAATCGCCCGCGACTGGAATTTGAATGTCGAGGCCCAATGTCGTGGCCATGATCTGCAGCCACACGTTTGAGGCGGAGCCACCACCAACGGCGATCAGGCTGTCAATTTTCGTGCCGGTTCCGGCAAGCGCGTCAGCGCTGTCTTTCAAGGCAAAGGCAACCCCTTCCAGCACCGCGCGTGTGCCAGCATCTGCGTCGGTTTCATGCTCCAAACCGATCAGGGCGCCGCGGATTTGCGCGTCGTTATGTGGGGTGCGTTCGCCGCCCAGATAGGGAAGAAAGCATGCGCGACCGGGCGCTTTCAAACCGTCCAGCGCAGAGGTCAGGTTGGCAGGGGCTTTCCCTGTCAGCCGTCCATACCACTCCAGACTGTCGGTCGCTGACAGAATCACGCCCATCTGATGCCAGGTATCGGGCAGGGCATGACAAAACGTATGCACCGCGCTTGCTGCGTCCGGGGCATAGCTGGGCGTTGCCGCAAATAAGACACCCGAAGTGCCAAGTGACAGGAAGGCTTGTCCGGGTTTGGTGACGCCACAACCGACAGCAGTCGCAGCATTGTCACCACCGCCACCGGCAACGGGAATGCCAGCCGTGAGCCCCCATTTGGCTGCGAGTGCGCTCCGTAACCCGCCTGAGGCCGCGGCCCCTTCGACAAGTTTCGGCATGTGATCCCGCGTAAGGCCCGTGCCTGCGAGCAAGTCATCGGACCAGTCTCGCGCGCCGACATCAAGCCACGACGTCCCGGCTGCATCCGACATCTCTGAAACGGCATCTCCTGTAAGCCAAAGCCGCAGGTAGTCTTTGGGTAGCAGGACCTTTGCCGTCTTGGCGAACACAGCTGGCTCATTCTCTTTGACCCACGCCAATTTAGGCGCAGTGAAGCCCGGAAAAACGATGTTGCCTGAGACCTCGCGAAACTGAGGGTCGGCATCCATGGCTGCGGCTTCGATATGGGCGCGAGTGTCATTCCAAAGAATACAAGGGCGCAGGACGTCCCCTGATTTGTCGATCAGCGTCGCGCCATGCATATGACCTGACAGTCCGATGGCCTTTATCGCGGACAGATCCGTTTGAGACGCAAGCGCGCTCATCACGTCATCGGTTGCCTTTAGCCAATCAGCGGGCGTTTGTTCAGACCAGCCGGGGTGAGGGCGGGCCACGCCGAGCGGAGCGCGGGCCTCTGCAAGAACCTCCTGATCCACGCCGATCAAGAGAGCTTTGACGGCCGATGTCCCAAGATCGAGGCCTAGATACATGAGGTGGTTCCGGGGCGAAGGGTCATGCAGCTTCCCGCTTTGGATTTTTGCCAAGGATGATCATCGACAGGATGTCGTCTTCGGTGACGTCTTCAACACGTTCTGTTCCAACCAAAGCACCGTTTTTCATGACGGAAACGCGGTCACAGAGTTCCAGCATTTCGCGCGTATCATGGCTGATCAGGAAGATGCCCAGACCTTGTGCCTTCAGCTCCTGAATGAGGTCGGCGACCATCTTGGTTTCGTGCACACCGAGCGCGGCGGTGGGCTCATCCATGATCAAGATCTTGGCATTAAAATAGACGGCGCGAGCGATCGCAACCGACTGACGTTGGCCGCCTGATAATGCGCTGACCGGCTCTTTCAGCTTTTTGAAGTTCGGGTTCAGCCGCGCCATGATCTTGGCAGTTTCGGCTGCCATTTTTGCATCGTCAACAAACCCCATAGGTGAGGTCAGTTCGCGACCCAGAAACAGGTTCGAGGCTGCGTCCAGATTATCTGCCAATGCAAGCGTTTGGTAGATCGTCTCGATATTGTGGTCGCGCGCGTCACGGGGGGAGTTTATTTCCGCGTGTTTTCCATTGATCAGGATTTCACCGCCATCTTTTTGATACGCACCGGAGAGAATCTTGATCAGGGTCGATTTGCCCGCGCCGTTATGGCCCAAGAGGCCCACGACTTCACCGGCATAGAGATCAAGGCTGACATGATCGACCGCGCGAATCCCACCGAAAGAGATGGAGATGTCTTTGAGTTGAACGAGAGGGGTATCACTCATTTCGAGTTCCTCCGGTAAAGAATGTCGAGGAAGACGGCGATGACCAGAACAGACCCGACAACTACCTGCTGGATCGCGGCGTCAAAGCCGATCAGGACCATGCCGGTTTGCAGGGATTGCATCACCAAGGCACCAAGGATCGCGCCATAAATTGTCCCAACGCCGCCTGCTAGCGATGTTCCGCCGATCACGGCTGCCGCGATGACATAGAGTTCGTCGAGCGTGCCAAGCGCGGCGGTTGCAGAACCAAGCCGCGCAGAGGCGACCACGGCGGAAAGGCCGGTCAGAAAGCCCATGAGCGCGAAGATTTTCACGGTCATCCAGCGGGTGTTGATCCCGGCAAGTTCTGCCGCTTCCGGGTTGCCACCGATGGCATAGACGTAGCGCCCAAACTTGGTGCGTGTCATAAGGATCGTCATCAAGATCGCCACAGCGATCAGGATTAGAACGGGTATGGCAAACCCATGTGAGATGAACAGACCTTCCGCGGGCACCTCAATACCTTCTGCCTCAGCATATTTTTTAACGATGCCCTTCGGCCAAGGGTAGGCGTTGACGAGAAGTGTTGCACCGATGACTGCGCCGCAACCCACGGCGGCAAGGAAGCCTTCCGCCCAGACGGGTCTGAGGTGCAGGCCAAAATTGCTTCTTTTGCGACGCCCCAACACGATCAGAGCCAATACGGCGGCACAGCCCAGTAAACCCACGATCCAACTTCCGGTGTTGCCGACGGCCCCGTATGGTCCGCCTCCGAGAAGTTTGAAAGTGGCATCTACCGGAGAGATGGTTTCGCCGCGCGCAACAAGGAAGCCGACGCCACGCCAGACAAGAAGCCCACCGAGCGTCACGATGAAAGCAGGGATGGTGCCATAGGCAATCATCCAACCCTGAAAGGCCCCCAGCAGCGTGCCAACGAGCAAACCGGCGAGGATCGCAAGGATCCAGATCGACCAGTGCCCGAGCCCTAGATATTGCGGAAGGATGTTGACCTGCAGCGTGCCCATGATGATGGCAATGAAGCCCAGCATGGAGCCGACAGACAGATCGATATGGCGGGTGACGATCACGAGCACCATGCCGGTCGCCATGATGCCAATTGATGAGGTCTGGACCGAGAGGTTCCAGAGGTTGCGCGGTGTCAGGAACGCCCCGAAGCCATTGACGAACTGGCCGTAGAAATGGAATCCGATCCAGATCAGAGCCAAAGCGGCGAGCATCCCCAGAAGGCGGGTGTCGACCTCTGTTTCTCGTAAGAACCGAGAGACAGCGCCCTCGGGTTTCTGATCGCTATGTGACGTGTCTGTTGTGCTGTCGGTCATGGCTACGGCCTCGAACAAGATAAACGGGTTCAGCGCAGCGGCATATGCCGCGCGGGAGCCTGCGTTTGAAATGAGTTAGGGGGTAGGGGTGGCACCGGCGCGAGGAAGCGCGCCAGTGCCTATGGTCAAGTCTCGGGCTTAGCAGCCGTCAACACCAGCCATTGCGCCTTCGCAGACTTTGTCTTTCGCGATATGGCCTGCATCAATCACGGCGGAGATGTTGTCTTTTGTGATTGGAGTTGGGTCCAGCAGAATTGCGTTCATCTCAACGCCCTTCGCACCGCCGGAGAACTTTCCAGCGCCATCAATGGCGTCCATGGCCGTGCCATTTGCCAGGGCGACAGCGATCTCGCCGGCGGCTTTGCCGAGGTCACGGCTGTTCTTCCAGACGGAGACGAGTTGCGAGCCACGTGCAACGCGGTTCAGCGCTGCGTGGTCACCGTCTTGGCCACCGATTGGGATCGCAAGACCTTGAGCTTCCAGTGCAGCAATCGAGCCGCCAGCCATGCCGTCATTCTGTGACAGAACAGCGTCCACGTTATTGTTGTTGGCTGTCAGGATCTGCTCCATGTTTTTCTGAGCATTGTCCGGTTTCCAGCCGTCTGTGAAGGCTTCACCAACGATCTTGATTTTGCCACTGTCAACGCTTGCGCCAATCACTTCCATCATGCCTTCCAGCAGGAAGCCCGCGTTCGGGTCGCCTTTGTCGCCCTTGATAATCGCGTAATTGCCTTCTGGCTGAGCGGCCATCACGGTTTCAGCGATGATGCGCCCAACACCTTTGTTGTCAAAGGTCAGGTAGAAGGTCCGTTGATCCTCGATCAGGCGGTCATAGCCGATCATTGGAATGCCTTCCGCCTCTGCGATGTCCAGTGCAGGACCGATGGCATCTTTGTCCTGCGCCAGAATGATCAATGCATTCGCACCTTGTGCAATCAGCGCTTCGATGTCGGTCAGCTGTTTTGCAGCCGAAGACTGCGCGTCAGCGGAAATGTATTTCGCACCGGCCGCATCCAGAGCGGCTTTGATCGCCGCTTCGTCAGTTTTCCAGCGCTCTTCCTGAAAGTTTGACCAGCTGACGCCAATTGTTTTTGAATGGCCATCTGCAATGGCTGCAGTTGTTGTGAAGCCAGCGATTGCGATCGCGGCGACGGTCAATGCTTTACGCATGAGTTCCTCCCAATAGTGTGTGCTTGAGGTGCCTCCTGCACCGCTCAAGCCGCCTCGATGTGATTCGAAGTAGGGTCACAATGACATATTTAATTTAGCTGTCAAAATTAATTTGACCAAACATCCTTTTTCGAGCAGGTTTTAAGTGCCCGCTTGCAAAGTTTCATTGCGGAATGGCGCAATCGGGCAGGAAATCAGGGAGATTGGGTCGGAATCGACCCGATATTTAGTTTTGAGCACAAAAGAAATGCTGCGGCGCGACATTGGCGAGTCTTTTGACAGCACAGATGGCGTATCAGGTTGCGGGCCGGTCTTGCCCTCAGACAGTTCTGCGGTGAAGCCCTTGCGGCAGCAAATCTTTGAGCGAGTCCGTGCCGCAGGTCAAACGCCACGCATCGATGTCGCAAAAGATCTTGGTATCTCTCCGGGATCTGTCACGCAGCTGACGTCTGAACTGATTGCGCATGGCCTGGTGGTGGAAGCGGAAACGCCCCATGAAAGCAGCGCGCGGGGGCGTCCGCCTGTCGCTTTGTCTGTCGCGCCGGATTCTGGATATGTGGTGGGCATTAAGCTTGGTGATTTCTCGCATTCGGCTGTTGTCGTTGATTACGCAGGCGAGCCACATGCCGAATGTGAATGTGCGTCCACTGCGCCGAAACATGACGCGAAGGGGCTGGTCAGCGATGCAAAGCACCTGCTTGACGCGCTTCTGCTTGAAGCCGAGCTTTCGCCCAGCGAGATAACTGCCATTGGCGTCGGCTTGGCGGGTATCATTGATCATGAGGCTGGTCTGGTGCCGTGGTCACCATTGTTGATGGAGCGCAATGTGCCGCTGCGTGACATGCTGATTGAGGCACTCGGTGTGCCGACCCACATTGATAATGATGCCAATATGCTCACGCTTGCGGAGCTTTGGTTCGGGGCCGGTCGCAACAAACAGTCTTTTGCTGTCTTGACCATTGAATATGGCGTTGGGATGGGGCTGGTTTTGGACAACAGGCTCTATCGCGGGTCCGGTGGTTTGGGGCTGGAATTGGGCCATACCAAAGTTCAGCTCGACGGAGCGCTGTGCCGCTGCGGCAACCGCGGCTGTCTGGAAGCCTATGTCGCTGATTACGCGCTGGTCCGCGAGGCGCGCATTGCATTGGATATGAAAAGCGAGCCCGTGGGCTCCGTCCAGGTCATGCTTGAGACGCTTTACGATCAGGCTAAAGCAGGCAATGAACGCGCCCGCACCATATTCCGAAGGGCAGGGCGCTATCTGTCGGTGGCGTTGAGCAATGTTGTCCATCTCTTTGATCCAAGTCTGATCATCCTGTCGGGCGAACGGATGCGCTATGACTACCTCTATGCCGAAGAGGTTTTGGCAGAGATGGAGGCGCTGACACTGGATAAGGGCAGGCCGGGTCCAGAGATAGATATCAATGTCTGGGGTGGGTTTGTTTGGGCGCGTGGTGCTGCGGCCTTAGCGCTGTCGGCTGTCACGGATGACATGTTTGGTGACGCGTGGGCGGAGGCATGAGAGCGCTCTTGCTTTGTATGCTGCCCTGCGCTGCTGTCGCGGATCCGACATTCAAGCGACGGGCATTGCCAGTTGAGCACGTCTACACCGGCGGTTGGGAGCATTTTGTCGGCGGCGGGGTCGCGGTGTTTGACTGTAACTCAGACGGGTTCGCGGACATGTATATGGCGGGTGGTGAAAGTCCTGCGCGTCTTTTCGTAAACAAAACCAATGAATTGGGAGGTGAAGTTAGGTTCTCTTCAGGCAAAGTTGCGGAACTCACAGGGGTCACCGGAGCTTATCCATTGGATATGGATGCTGACGGGCTCCTTGATTTGATGATCTTGAGGGTCGGACCAAATCGAATTCTCAAAGGAAGTCCCGATTGCACGTTTACTGATGTCACAGAGCGATGGGGCTTTGAGACGTCAGATCGCTGGAGTACAGCGTTTTCGGCGACGTGGGAAGACGGGCGCAGCTGGCCGACGCTGGCCATCGGAAATTACGTCGATCGTTCTGATCCAGACGGCCCGTTTGAGGCCTGTGATGTAAACGCTCTTTACCGCCATGACGGAGAGACCTATTTGCGTCAGGACCTCAGCCCGGGTTTTTGTGCTCTGTCGATGTTGTTCTCCGATTGGAATAGGGACGGCACGCAGGATTTGCGCGTCTCAAATGACCGACATTACTATGTCAGTGGTGGGGCCGAACAAATGTGGGATATGCCAGACCTGCGTTTGCTTGACGGCGAAGGTTGGGAGCCCATCAGCATTTGGGGCATGGGCATCGCGTCTCAGGACTTGACAGGGGATGGTCGGCCTGAGGTTGTGCTGACCTCCATGGGCGATCAATTGATGCAAATCGCGGGTCCGCAAGGCTATTCAGCAGCCCCGTTCGATATCGGCAGCTACGCGCATAGACCGTATACGGGCGGTGACGGGCGCCCCTCTACCGGGTGGCATGCCGAGTTTGGCGATGTCGACAATGATGGCCTTGCGGATCTGTTCATCGCGAAAGGCAATGTGGATCAGATGCCCGGCATGGCGACGAAAGACCCAAACAACCTCCTGATGCAGGGCACTGGCGGGCGTTTTACGGAGCATGGTGATCGCGCCGGGCTGGCCACGTTTCATCGGTCGCGCGGTGCCAGCTTAGCGGATTTCAACCGTGATGGTTTGCTCGATATCATTGTCGTGAACCGGCGCGCTGAAGCTGAACTATACGAAAACATGACGCAGGATGCGGGCACTTGGCTGAGTGTCAGCCTGTCGCAAGACGGGCCGAACAGACAGGCGGTTGGCAGCTGGGTCGAAGTCGAGGCCGATGGAAAAAAGCAGACGCAAGAAGTTACGGTAGGTGGGGGACATGTCAGTGGAAAGGCCGTCCCGCTGCATTTCGGACTGGGTACGGCTGGATCAGCCAGACTGCGCGTGATTTGGCCGGATGGGTCACCGGGCGATTGGCAAAGGGTCGATGCGCGCGGTGAAGTGCGTGTCGTCAAACCCTGATTTAGCGATCTATGGGCAGACCGCTAGGCACTGTTTCTGGAATACCCAAGCGCCCCTCAATCGCTTGCGGGTCTTCGAGCGTGCCGAGAAAAGCGATGAGTTTTTCGATGTCACCTTGAGACAGTTTTTGTGCTGGCATCGTGATGGAGGCGCGAATGGCCAAGACTTCATCTGGACGGTCCATGACCCACCACGGGTTGTCTTCCAAGGCCGGTAACACCGGTTTGGTCCGGTCATACTCATCAAGCGCGGCCGCTGGATTTGAATGCGCTTTGATAAAGCTCTCCAAGTCCGAATATGCGCCGGTGTGCCCATAAGGCGCGGTTTTTGTCACATTGCGAAGGGACGGGGTACGGAACGCATAGGCGTCATCGGGATTACCAGTGACCCGCATGCGGCCCACGTCGCGGGCATGGCTCTCAAATCGCGCAGACTTTCCAGGTCCGAATTGAGGCTGACCCGTGGCGTGAAAGCCGTGGTCGGTCTGAAACGGACCGCTATGGCAAGTGCTGCACCCGGCTTCCCCGTAAAATAGTCTCAGACCCTGCGCTGCATCCGGCGCAAGTTGACCGCCCCGCAGATATGCATCGAACGCACTCGTGTCAGATCGCCATTCCCATTCGATGAAAGCTGCGACAGCATTTGAGATGTCTGTGAATGCGAGGCGCTTTCCAGCTTTAATGTCTGGATACACGGCTCTGAATTGGTTGTGATATTCTTCCACGCCTTCGACACGCTTTGCGATAATGTCCCACGCGCCCCCCGGGCCGGTGATCCGCCCGGTGCGGACGGCTTTTGAGACGTCATTCTCGCTGTAATGTCCTGCCATTTCGTCCTGACTGAGCACCGGAAACATCGTCTGCGCGGATAGCAATGACGCGAATCCGTTGGTCATATCCTCGTCCATCGGCGTTCTGAGCCCGCCGGGCCGTGTCGGGTCAACCTCTATTCTTCCATCGTGGAACATGACCGTGAACTCTTTGGCCCCCAAATTGAAAAGCGCCGTGGCATGTCTGGGAATGCGTTCCTCTGGTGTGTTTTGCGGGTCGGCCTTGCGTTCAGGCCCAAGGCCCACGCCGCCTTCACCAAGCGAAAGCGAGACACCGTCGCCCGTGGCAAACCGCGGGTGATGGCAGGTCGCGCAGGAGATATTCTTGTTGCCCGACAGGATAGGGTCATAAAACAGCAACTGCCCCAAGCGGGCTTCCTGCAGATCCACTGGCGCATAGTCCTCATCGGTGATCGGTCGGGGTAAATTCTGCGCCACTGCGTGCGGAGCGACCAGATACGCGATGAAAATGTAGGCGATTGGGCGCATTGCGTAGCTCCGTTACAGATAAAGAAAGTCTAAATGAGGGGTAATGACTTGCAAGAGGAAAACGTCTCAAGGCACAGAAAACATGATACTTTATGGCGCATTCGGCGTCGCCACTACGGCCACATATGCCGCTGGTGCCTTGACGTTACACACACTGCGCCCCATCTCTCATCGCACAGCAGGTTCAAGCTGCTCTTGCAGCCAGATTTTTCCGCAACTAACGTCATCTTCACCATTTGCGCGTAAGAGCGCATAAATCGCATTCGATGCTGACAGAACAGGCAGGCAGGCTATGACCGATCCCGTAGACACATATATGAACCTCGTCCCGATGGTGGTTGAACAAACCAGCCGTGGCGAACGCGCATACGACATTTTCTCGCGCTTGCTGAAAGAGCGCATCGTTTTCCTCAATGGTCCGGTCCATGATGGGATGAGCCAACTGATCGTCGCGCAATTGCTGCACCTTGAGGCGGAAAACCCCAGCAAAGACATTTCCATGTACATCAACTCGCCCGGTGGTGTGGTGACGGCTGGTTTGTCGATCTACGACACGATGCAGTACATCCGGCCGAAAGTGTCGACATTGATCGTGGGGCAAGCGGCCTCCATGGGGTCGCTTCTGGCCTGTGCAGGTGAAGCAGGCATGCGGTTCGCGCTGCCGAACTCCCGCATCATGGTGCATCAGCCCTCTGGTGGGTATCAGGGCCAGGCGACCGATATCATGATCCACGCAGAAGAAACGAAAAAGCTGAAAGGCAAATTGAACGAGATTTACGCAAAACATACTGGGCAGACGGTCAAGGCCGTCGAGAAAGCATTGGAGCGTGACAACTTCATGTCGCCCGAAGAAGCATTGGAATGGGGTCATATTGACGAAATCGTGACAAGCCGCGCCAAGGAAGATGAAAGCGAATAATAGCTGCCAGATATGGTGATCGTGTTTCCAGCGGGCGTTGCGTGAATGACTCTTCTACGTGCGCTGGAAGCATTTTCGCGTTGTGCCCGCATTCGCGGTGGCCTAACTTGGAATGGACGAAGCGCGGCGTGCACATTTTGCGCGTGTTTACAGACAAAACCCCAGATGAGGTGGTGTGATGGCGAATAACTCTGGTGACAGTAAAAACACCCTCTATTGCTCCTTCTGTGGCAAGTCGCAACATGAGGTGCGCAAGCTGATTGCGGGGCCGACAGTGTTCATTTGCGATGAATGCGTCGAGCTGTGCATGGATATCATCCGCGAAGAAACGAAGACAGCGGGTCTGAAAGCCTCTGACGGTGTTCCGACGCCGCAGGAAATTTGCGACGTGCTGGATGACTATGTGATCGGTCAGGGCCATGCAAAGCGCGTGCTGTCTGTCGCAGTTCACAACCATTACAAGCGACTCAATCACGCAGCAAAATCCGGTGATATTGAGCTCGCAAAATCCAATATCCTGCTGATCGGGCCAACCGGCTGCGGCAAGACTCTGCTCGCGCAAACGCTCGCGCGTATCCTCGATGTTCCGTTTACGATGGCTGATGCCACGACATTGACCGAGGCGGGGTATGTCGGGGAAGACGTAGAGAATATCATCCTGAAGCTGCTGCAAGCATCTGAATACAACGTTGAACGCGCGCAACGCGGCATCGTCTACATCGACGAGGTCGATAAAATCACGCGCAAATCTGACAACCCGTCAATCACGCGGGACGTGTCAGGGGAGGGCGTGCAGCAAGCATTGTTGAAAATCATGGAAGGGACTGTCGCGTCCGTTCCACCACAAGGCGGTCGCAAACACCCGCAGCAGGAATTCTTGCAGGTCGACACGACGAACATCCTGTTTATCTGCGGCGGTGCCTTCGCCGGGCTTGAAAAGATCATTGCACAGCGTGGCAAAGGCTCAGCAATGGGCTTCGGTGCTGACGTACGTGACGAAGAAAACAAAGGTGTTGGCGAGTTCTTCACGGATCTTGAGCCAGAAGACCTTCTGAAATTTGGTCTGATCCCGGAATTCGTCGGTCGTTTGCCCGTCATCGCGACCCTGGAAGACCTCGATGAGGATGCGCTCGTTACGATCCTTACCCAACCAAAGAATGCTTTGGTCAAACAGTACCAACGCCTCTTTGAGCTGGAAGATGCAAAACTGAATTTCACGGAAGATGCGCTTAGCGCGATTTCCAAACGAGCGATTGAACGTAAAACCGGTGCACGTGGTTTGCGGTCCATCCTCGAAGACATTTTGCTTGATACGATGTTCGACCTGCCCGCGCTTGAAGGGGTCGATGAGGTCGTCGTCAATGAAGAGGCTGTCGGTCGCGAAGCGAAACCGCTGATCATTTACGGCGAGAAAAAAGAAGCAGAAGCCGAAGCTGGCTAAACGCCTCGACTGACACGCGTATCAATGGGCCAACCGCAACCGGTTGGCCTTTTCATTTGGAAAGGACGGCGGATGATAATCAAACGTATCCACTCTGGCGGGGCATTCGAACCGAAAATCGGCTACTGCCGCGCAACAGTTGCGGGCGGATGGGTGCATATCGCCGGTACTGTTGCAGGTCCAGACAGTGAGACAGGTGAACCACCAGTGGGCGCGGCAGCGCAATGCGTGGGCGCGCTCAAAATCATTGAAAAGGCCCTCTCTGAAGCCGGGGCGACTTTCAAGGATGTGATACGTGTCACCTATATGTTGCCCGCAGCAGCGGAGTTCGAAGAATGCTGGCCCGCGCTGCGCGAAGCGTTTGGCGATGCGCCCCCTGCGGCAACCATGATTGAATGCGGATTGATCGACCCAAAGTACCGGATTGAGATTGAAGTGATCGCTTACATTGGCGGCTAGGTTTTGCCGCTAATCCGATGCACCCACTGGACCTTGGGGATGCGTTCGGGCATATCTAGGCCAACGTAGCCGGAGAGAAGACATGGGTATTTTGAAGTCGATACTGCGGGTTGCGACCTGGTGGAATGGTCAGACGTTGAACACGCAGTTTTTTACGTGGCGCAAGGGCGTCAAGGTCGGCGAAGATGCCGAGGGCAACGTTTTTTACGAAACCAAGGACGGCAAGCGTCGTTGGGTGATCTATAATGGCGAGGCGGAAGCCTCCCGCGTGAGCCCGGACTGGCATGGCTGGCTGCATCATACCTACAAACAGCCGCCGACCGAGATGCCATTGCTCCGAAAATCGTGGGAAAAACCACATCAAGAGAACCTGACAGGCACTGCGATGGCTTATGCGCCGGCTGGCTCCATTCGCAAACCAAGTGCTGCACCACAAAAAGACTACGAGGCCTGGTCGCCGGAATAGGCGTCTTGGGCATACAGGGGCTGAGACATGGCTGAGAACACGACAGAAGTTCTTGTGGGCACAGGTGTGCTTGCGGTTGCGGCAGGCTTTTTGATCTATGCAGCAGGGTTGACCGGCATCAGCGCGGCGTCGACAGACAGTTATCCATTGACCGCAAGTTTCCGATCCGTCGAAGGAATCTCGCTCGGCAGCGAGGTGCGCATGGCCGGGGTTAAGGTTGGCACGGTCACATCGCTGGAACTGAACCCCCAAACCTTCCGCGCGGATACGGAATTTACCATCAAAGATGGTATCGAGATCCCGGATGACAGCGCGATATCCATTTCGTCAGAAGGGCTGCTGGGTGGGAACTTTGTCGAAATCATTCCTGGTGGCTCCCTGTTCAATCTTGATCCCGGTGGCGAGATTGAAGATACCCAAAGCTCAGTTAGCCTGATCACCTTGTTGTTGAAATTTGTCTCTGGCGGTGAAGAGTGAGAGCGCTCTGCGTCCTGTTGATCACCTGCTTTGCCGCGCCGCTCATCGCGCAAACAACGATCCAGGGCGATAACACAACGATCCGTTTGGGCAATTCCAAAGACATCACGCGTCAGACTCGCGCCCGGGTCTCCAGCGCGGAAGCGGCAGTGCTGCGCGGGCTGGACAAACTCTCTGGATCGAGTGTTGATCTTCAAGCGGGGGTGGCTTCACCAGTGGAGTTTGGTGCATTGCGGATCACGATGCATGACTGCCGCTATCCCGCCAATAACCCGGCCGGAGATGCGTATTTACACCTGACGATCTATGATCGAGGGATTGAAAAGCCCGTTTTCGATGGTTGGATGGTTGCCTCAAGCCCCGCGCTCAGCGCGTTGGATCATCCCCGTTATGATGTTTGGGCAATTCGCTGCAAACTTGATGACCGGACACCATCTGTGATTGCTGGAGAAAGTTCGCCTCGACCGATAATGCGTCCTTGAGCGCCCGGTGATATTGCGCGCGCGTGATCTCAATCCCACCGAGGCTGGCTAAATGTTCTGTCAGGAACTGTGTATCAAACAGCTTGAACCCTCCCGCATTGAGCCTGTGTACCAGATAGGCCAGGGCAATCTTTGAGGCGTCGCGTTTGCGTGAAAACATGCTTTCGCCGAAGAACGCGGCATTCAGTGTGACACCATAGACACCGCCGACCAAGTCTTCGCCGTCCCAGACCTCAACGGAGTGGGCATGACCCTCCTCAAACAGGTCGAGATAGATCTCGAATATATTGTCGTTGATCCATGTTTCCTCGCGATCTGCGCAGGCGCGGATAACACCGGCGAAATCCGTATTGATGCGCACGTCGAACAAGTCACGCTGTAGTGTTTTGCGCAGCGATCTTGAGATGTGGAACCTGTCCAGGGGGATGACACCGCGTTTTTCGGGGTCAACCCAGAACAGACCGTCATCGTCACGTGCCTCAGACATCGGAAAAATGCCGCGAGCATAAGCGCTTAAGATGAGTTCTGTGCTGAGGTCAGGCGGCATTTGGATTTAGACACTGAAATAACTTGCCTCAGCCTAGGCGCAAACTGCGGTTTCGCAAAGGGTCGCCGCTGTTTAAGTGTTTTGATCCAGCCATTTTTCGAGCCAGTGAATATTGTAGTTGCCCGATAGCACCGCGTCTTCTTCCAGCAGAGCGTGGAAGAGCGGCGTTGTTGTGTGGATGCCGTCGACAATCAACTCACCCAACGCGCGTTTCAACCTCGCCAGTGCCGCAGGTCGGTCAGGCCCATGCACAATCAGCTTCCCGATCAGACTGTCATAGTAGGGCGGAATAGAATAGCCATCATACAGAGCAGAGTCCATGCGGACGCCGAGGCCGCCCGGCGCGTGATACTGCGTGATTTTTCCAGGACAAGGTGTGAATTCAGGCACTTTTTCCGCGTTGATGCGGACTTCGATGGCATGGCCGTTGATCGAAAGATCATCTTGGCTAAAGGACATGCCAATGCCTGCCGCGACATTGATTTGCTCTCGCACTAAATCAACGCCGAAAATTGCTTCCGTCACCGGATGTTCCACCTGCAGACGCGTGTTCATCTCGATGAAGTAGAACTCGCCGTTCTCGTACAAGAATTCGATCGTGCCTGCACCCGCATAGTCAATTGTCGCTATCGCCTCTGCGCAGGTCTTGCCGATCTCTGCGCGCGTTTCCGCGTCAATGGCAGGGCCGGGGGCTTCCTCAAACACTTTCTGGTGGCGGCGTTGCAGGGAACAATCGCGCTCGCCCAGATGGACCGCACCGCCTTTGCCGTCGCCGAAAACCTGAATCTCGATGTGGCGCGGCGTTCCAAGGTATTTCTCGATATACACTTCGTCATTGCCAAACGCGGCCTTGCCTTCGGAGCGGGCCGCGCCAAAGGCATTCGCCATCTCGTCACGGTTGTTGGCCAGTTTCATGCCGCGCCCACCGCCGCCCGCTGTGGCCTTGATGATCACCGGATAGCCAATCTCCTCACCAACCTTATAGGCCTCTTCCAAGGTCGGAACACCGCCATCGGAGCCCGGCACGCAAGGCACACCGAGCTTTTTCATTGTGTCTTTGGCTGTGATCTTGTCCCCCATGATGCGGATGTGATCCGCTGTGGGGCCGATGAACGTGATGCCGTGATCCTGAAGAGCCTGTACGAAATTGGCGTTTTCCGAAAGGAAGCCATAGCCGGGATGGATCGCTTCCGCCCCGGTGATCTCGGCCGCTGAAATCAGCGCAGCGATGTTGAGGTAGCTGTCCGTGCCAGGCGGCGGGCCAATGCAGATCGCCTCATCGGCCATACGCACATGCATCGCATCCGCATCTGCAGTTGAATGCACGGCGACGGAGCCGATCCCCATTTCGCGCGCTGCGCGGATGACACGAAGGGCAATCTCGCCCCGGTTGGCGATCAGGATTTTGTTAAACATGGGCGCTATTCGATGATCATCAGAGGGGCGCCAAACTCAACAGGCGATCCGTCTTCTACCAAAATGCGTTTCACTGTGCCGGATTTCGGAGCCGGGATCTGGTTCATCGTCTTCATCGCTTCGATGATCAGAATGGTTTGCCCCTCGGTGACTTTGTCGCCTTGGCTGACAAAGGCCGGCGATCCGGGTTCGGCCTGAAGGTAGCAGGTCCCAACCATTGGGGATGTGACCGCGCCGGGATGCTGTGCAGGGTCGTCTGAAGCGTCTTGCGCAGGTGCTGATGCTGTTGCAGCAGCTGCCGAAGCAGGGGAGGGGGCGGGCGCCGCGGCGGCCGGTTGCGCGGCAAGAACGGGTTGCGCAACTGCCACGCCACCTTTGGAGACCCGTACGTCAAGGCTATCATCGCTGCCATATTCACGTTTGACCCGCAATTCCGTCAGGTCGTTTTCGTTTAGCAGCTCTGCGAGCGCTTTGATGAAGGCGACATCGCCATCATGTACGGTCTTCGCCATAGGGGCATACTCCTCACCCAATGTGCCGGCCTGCTGCCGGTTTGGTCTTGTGAAGAGAGTTATAGGCCAAGGCGATAACCGTGAAAAGCCGGATTTACTCCGGCTTTAGGTGTTCACACCGGCACGTGGAGGCATGCGGTCAGGTATCGCATCGGGCACTGCAACTTCAGGAATTGGTTTCGCTGCACGCTCCGTTTCATTGCCAAACAGGCTTGAGATGTCTTGCGCACCGTTCGCAAGGCGATCCAGAATCGCGGCTTGGCGTGCCTGTTCCTGTTGTGCAAGCGCCCGGTCTCGCGCTGCAGTTTCCTGAACCTGCGTGGCATATGCCTTCGCATCCAACTGGCTTTGCGGTGTTGCTTCGCTCAATGCGCTGTCAGATTTGGTTGATTTTGGGTCTGCGGCACTGATGGACTGTGCCTGCGAAGAGCGCAATTCCGTGCGGGATGTGTCACCCGTTGCTGAAGCGCCTGACGAAGACGTGACGCTTGCGGTGTTGCTGTCTGATCCGGCGGATCCTGAGTTTGACCCGGATTGCCCAGCATTGTTATTCGCGCTGCCGGATTGAGCGGGTTCGTTGACTGTGGTGGAGGACTCGTTCGCAGGCGCGTCCTGAGTAGATGATTGGTTGTTTTGCGATGCGGACTGCGAGGCAACCAGTTGTTGCGCGCCCACGGATGCAACAGAGATAGACATAAGCTCCAACTTTCCTGTGTTAGAGCCCCCATTTTCACCAGACTGTTTACTATTAACGTTTGAGACAGCCGTTAACCAAACATAAAGCAGGCGCAATTTTCATCAAATCGCGCCTGACTTGGTCTGCGTGTGTCAGCCGCGATTCATGCGGTTGTCGATCAGATCATCGACAACAGATGGGTCAGCCAGTGTCGAGGTATCACCCAATGCGCCGAAGTCATCTTCGGCAATCTTGCGCAGAATCCGGCGCATGATTTTGCCCGAACGCGTTTTCGGCAGGCCAGGCGCCCATTGGATCAGATCAGGTTTCGCGATTGGGCCAATATCCTTGCGCACCCAGACTTCCAGCTCTTTCCGAAGCTCTTCTGAGGGATCTTCGCCGCCCATCAGGGTGACATAGGCGTAGATGCCTTGACCTTTGATATCATGGGGGTAGCCCACAACTGCGGATTCAGAGACTTTCGGGTGCGCGACGAGCGAAGATTCAACCTCCGCCGTGCCCATCCGATGGCCCGAGACATTGATCACATCATCGACCCGGCCTGTGATCCAATAATAGCCATCTGCATCGCGTTTGCAGCCGTCACCGGTGAAGTAGTATCCTTTGTAATCCGAGAAATAGGTCTGCATGAAGCGCTCGTGATCGCCGAAGACTGTGCGCATCTGGGCGGGCCAGCTGTCTTTGATGCAAAGCACGCCTTCCGCTTCGGTGTCGTCAATTTCCGCCCCTGTTGTTGGTTCCAGAATGACCGGCTCGATTCCGAAAAAGGGTGTGGTCGCAGAACCGGGCTTGGTCGTGGTCGCGCCGGGCAGGGGCGTCAGCAAGTGGCCTCCGGTTTCGGTCTGCCACCATGTATCGACAATCGGACATGCCCCTTTGCCGACGATCTCGTGATACCAATTCCACGCCTCCGGATTGATCGGCTCCCCGACCGTTCCCAGCAGTTTCAGGGAGGACAGGTCATAGGGTTCAACGAATTGATTGCCTTGCCCCATCAACGCGCGAATTGCAGTCGGAGCGGTGTAGAACTGGTTGACCTTGTGCTTCTCACAAACAGCCCAGAACCGGCCAGCATCCGGATATGTCGGAACGCCTTCGAACATCAGTGTCGTCGCACCATTGGCCAGGGGACCGTAGACGATATAGCTGTGGCCTGTGACCCAACCGACATCCGCCGTGCACCAGAAGATGTCGCCTTCATGATAGTCGAACGTGTATTGATGCGTCATCGAGGCATAGACGATGTAGCCGCCCGTCGTATGGACCACGCCTTTGGGCATGCCGGTGGAGCCGGACGTGTAGAGGATGAACAACGGGTCTTCAGCGTTCATTTCCTCTGGCGGGCAATCGGATTGAACATCGGCTTCCATTTCGTGCAGCCAGTGGTCGCGTCCGGATTGCATCGCGACGTCGCCTCCGGTGCGGCGCACGACAAGCATCTTGGCCTCATGATTGACCGCCTCAAAAGCTTTGTCGCAATTCACCTTCAGCGGCGTGTTGCGCCCTCCGCGCGGGGCTTCGTCTGCCGTAATCACGACCTTCGCTTGCGAGCCGTTGATGCGCGCAGCGAGAGCATCGGCAGAAAACCCAGCGAATACAATAGAGTGGATGGCACCGATACGCGCGCTCGCCAGCATCGCGACGGCGGCCTCCGGGATCATCGGCATGTAAATGACAACGCGGTCGCCTTTTCCGACGCCCAGTGCTTTGAGTGTATTGGCAAATTTGCAAACGCGGGCATGCAGCTCGTTATAGCTGATATGCAACGCCTCATCTTCAGGATTGTCAGGTTCCCAGATGATCGCAGTTTGCTCACCGCGCGTCGCAAGATGTCGGTCAATGCAATTGGCGGTGACGTTCAGGCTTCCGTCTTCATACCATTTGATATCGACTTTGCCATATTCATAGGAAACGTTTTTGACCTTGGTATAGGGTTTGATCCAGTCGATGCGTTTGCCATGCTCGCCCCAGAAAGCCGCGGGGTCCGCGATGCTGTCGGCATACATTTTATCATAAGTGGTTTTGTCGGCATGCGCATTTGCCGCAAACTCCGCAGAGGGTGCGTAGGTTGTCTCAGTCATATCTGTCCCTCAGATGTTGTGAGTTTCGATGTGTCAGGGCAAGCCGCGTTAAATCGCGAGATACTCCGCCCTCAGCTTTTCGTCTTCCAGCACCTCTTGCGCTGATCCGTCATACACCACGGAGCCTGTGTCCAGGATGACAGCGCGGTCAGCCAGTTTCAAGGCGGCGACAGCATTCTGTTCGACGATGATTGTAGTGATGCCCTGATCGCGAATGACGGCGAGCGTTTTTGCGATTTCCTGAACGATCACCGGGGCGAGGCCTTCATAAGGCTCGTCGAGCAAAAGAACTTTGATGTCGCGGCACAAGGCACGCGCGATGGCCAGCATTTGTTGCTCGCCGCCTGACAGGGTGGTGCCATCCTGCTTGCGTCGCTCCTCGAGGCGCGGGAACAATTCGTAGACGCGTTCCAAGGACCAGCCGATAGGCGGTGCGATTTGCGCCAGCTTCAGGTTCTCCTCCACCGTCAAACCCGCGATAATCCGACGATCTTCCGGCACAAGGGCAATTCCTGCGCGCGAGGCTTCATGAGACTTCATCTTGTGCAGCGGTTCATGGTCCAGCCAAATCTCACCGTGATGCAGTTCTGGATCACCAAGCCGCGCAATGGTGCGCAAGGTTGAGGTTTTGCCCGCCCCGTTGCGCCCTAAAAGAGCGAGGATTTCGCCTTCATGGACGTTGAAACTGACACCTTGCACGATGTAGCTCTCGCCATAGTAAGCCTCGATATCCCAGACGCTCAGGAAGGCGGGGGCTGTTGCGGCATTGTTGGCGTTCTTGTTGAAGTCTGGTTTGACGTTCATCTCTCAAACCTCCTTAAACCTGGGCTTCGCCGAGATACGCTTCGCGTACTTTCGGGTGGCCTTTGATGTTTTCCGGTGTGTCTTCGACCAGCGGCGTGCCTTGGGCAAGCACCGTGATGCGTTCGGCCATGGAGAAGACGACATGCATGTCATGCTCGATAATCGCCATGGTGATGTCGCGCTTTTCCTTGATCTCCTTGAGCAGGTCGATCGTGTTGTTCGTGTCTGCGCGCGCCATCCCCGCAGTGGGTTCGTCCAGCAGCAGGAGCTTGGGCTCTTGCACAAGGCACATGGCCATTTCCAAACGACGTTTGTCGCCGCGAGACAGGGAAGATGCATGCATCTGGCTTTTGTCGAGCATGTTTACATCGTCGAGGATCTGTTCTGCCATGTCCTTGATATCTGCCTGACCAGACACGGCCCCGATGGCGTTCAATTTGAACGCCCCGTCGCGGTGGGCAAAGCAGGGGATCATAACGTTTTCGATCACTGTGAGGTCTGCAAAAATCTCTGGTGTCTGAAACACGCGACTGACGCCCATCTGATTGATTTCATGGGGTTTGCGCCCCAACAGGCTTTGACCCTGAAAGGTCACGGACCCTGTATCGGGGATCAGCTTGCCGACGAGGCAATTCAACAGCGTCGATTTGCCTGCGCCATTCGGGCCGATGATCGCATGGACCGTGTTTTCGGCAACCGAGAGGTTGACGTCGCCCAATGCTTGCAGGCCACCGAAGCGTTTACCGACATTTTTGATCTCTAGGATTCCCATTGTCGTCGCTCCTTATTCAGCCGGGGTCTTGGCGCCGTCAGGCGTCTCGGATTTGGACTTCTTGCGGCGGAAGAGGCGCGCAATGCGTTGGCCCCCCTCCACAAGCCCGCCGGGCAGGAAGATCACAACCATCATGAACAGAATGCCTAGCGTCAGGTGCCAACCTTTGCCGACGAATGGGTAAAGGATTGTGACAATGAAGTCTTCCATCCCGTCGGGCATGAAGGCGAACCATTCATGCAGCACGTTGGAGTTGATCTTGGAAAAGATGTTCTCGAAATACTTGATGAAGCCTGCGCCCAGAACCGGTCCGATCAAAGTGCCCGCACCGCCAAGAATGGTCATCAAAACAACTTCGCCGGAAGCAGTCCATTGCATGCGCTCAGCCCCAGCCAGCGGGTCCATCGATGCCATCAGCCCGCCTGCTAGCCCCGCATACATGCCGGAGATCACGAAAGCTGCCAGCGTATAGGGACGAGAATTCAGGCCGGTGTAGTTCAACCGCGTTTGGTTTGTTTTGATCGCTTGCAGCATCAGCCCAAAGGGGGAACGGAAGATGCGGATCGACAGATAGAACGCGCCTAGCATGAATGCACCCGCAAGATAGTAGCCAGCGTTGAATGTGAAGGTCCAACCGCTGACGCTCCACACAATGCTGTCGCGCATCTCCATACCGAACAGCGCCGGGGCTGGGATATTACCACTTGCAGCGGCCGCACCGTCCAAGATGCGCGGATCGTTCAGCGCAGTTTGCAACCCGGTCTCACCACCCGTGATCGGTGTCAGGACGGAGGCGGCAAGTGCAAAGGCCATCTGCGCGAAGGCCAGCGTCAGGATGGAGAAATAGATCCCGGAGCGTCTGAGTGAGATGAACCCGATCAGCAGGGCGAACAGGCCCGCAACGGCCGTAGAAATCAGGATCGCTGGGATCACATTGATCGTCAGGAGCTTTAGCATCCAGACAGCCGCGTATGACCCCGCACCCAAGAAGGCCGCGTGGCCGAAGGACAGATAGCCGGTCAGCCCAAACAGGATGTTGAACCCAATGGCGAAAATGCCAAAGATCACGAAGCGCTGCATCAGGTCGGGATAGCCCGCGTTGAATTGCGCCATGCCGCTATCGACGGGGAAGGGGTTCATCAGGAATGGTGCGAAAGCGACCAGCGCGATGACGAAGAGGAACAGACGTGTGTCTTTTGCGTTGAGACCAAACATGGATCAGTCCTCCATCACGCCTTTGCGGCCGAGCAGGCCGCGCGGACGCGTCAATAGAATGATGATAGCGGCAAGATAGATCACCACTTGGTTGATGCCGGGCAGCACCTCAATCACTTGGCGCATAGAGGCGAAGCTTTCGAGAATACCCAACACGAAACCAGCCAGCACGGCGCCGGGTAGGGAGCCCATGCCGCCGACCACAACGACCACGAAAGAGATGACGAGGAAGTCCATGCCCATGTGATAGTTGGGCGCGTTGATAGGCGTGTACATTACGCCTGCAAGACCTGCGACACAGGCCGCTAGCCCGAACATGATCGTGAAGCGTTTGTCGATGTCGATGCCCAGCAAGCCCACTGTCTCGCGGTCGGCCATACCGGCGCGGACCACCATGCCGAATGTGGTGAATTGCAGGAAGGCGAAAACTGCCGCGATGACCACCGCAGCGAAGGCAAAGTAGACGAGCCGCCAATAGGGGTAGATGATGGTGTTTGCGTCAAATCCCAGCAATGCGCCGAAATCGTAGCTGCCTTTGAACGCTTCCGGAGCCGGGGCAGGGATCGGGTTCGCGCCGTAATAGGCTTTGATAATTTCTTGCAAGACGATGGCGAGGCCAAAAGTCACAAGGATTTGGTCCGCATGAGGGCGATTGTAGAAATGCTTGATCAGGCCGCGTTCCATGATCATGCCGATGGCAATCATAACCGGAATGGCGAAAAGGATCGCGAGAGGGACGGACCAGTCTATGATTGCTGCCCCCGTTTCCGGGCCAAACCAGTCGTAAATGTACGGCACCTCCACTTTCAGCGGGTTGCCAAGGAAGTCTTTCTTGGTTTCGTCCACGACAATGTGGCTTAGCGTGAGGATGCGTTGCAGTGTCACCGCGCAGAATGCGCCGATCATGAACAAGGCGCCATGCGCAAAATTCACGACCCCCAGCGTGCCGAAAATAAGCGTCAGCCCAAGCGCAATGAGCGCATAGGCAGAGCCCTTGTCCAGCCCGTTTAGAATTTGAAGAATGATTGCGTCCATGGTCCCCGCCTCGGCTGCTATGCCAGTACGCCCGGCAGCAAGGCCGGATGCAGAATATCTATGGAAAAGGGTGGGCGGCCAATGCGCCGCCGCACCCTGGATTTACGCTTATGCGCCTGGGTTACATGTGCCCAGTTCGCCACCGAAGATGGAGGCGTCATAGGTCACTTGCGCCGCAGGTGTGACTTCCACGATTTCGAGAAGGTCAAACTCGTTGGCAGGGTTTTCTTTACCCTTCACAACCAGCACGTCCTTGAAGCACTGGTGATCTTCGGCACGGTACAGCGTTGGGCCGTTGCCCATGCCGTCGAACTCGAACCCTTCCAGCGCTTCGCCGATGCCGCATGGGTTGAACGTGCCAGCACGTTCTGCCGCATCTGCATAGAGCAGCGTTTGCACATAGCATGTGTGTGCTGCCTGGCTTGGTGGGAAGCCGTATTTCTCACCGAAGGATTTGACGAATGCTTTGGAGCCTTCGTCTTGCAGCGACCAGTGCCAGTTTGTCGATCCAAAGATGCCTTTCACGTTGGCACCCGCACCTTTCGCCATCAGACGAGAGTAGAGCGGCACGATGATCTCGAAGTTCTTGCCATTCACTTCCTTGTCGCGCAGGCCGAACTGAACCGCATTGGTCAGCGAGTTCACCATGTTCCCGCCATAGTGGTTCAGAACCAGAACGTCGGCACCCGATTGCAGAACCGGAGCGATATAGGAGGAGAAGTCCGTTTGTGTCAGCGGTGTTTTCACAGCTGCGACAGTGTCCCAACCCATCGCTTCGGTTGAGGTGCGGACAGCTTCTTCGGTCGTGTAGCCCCAGTTGTAATCAGCCGTCAGGTGATAGGCTTTGCGGTCTTTGCCATAGTTGGCGCCCAAGATCGGAGCCAAAGCAGCGCCCGACATGTAAGAGTTGAAGAAGTGACGGAAGCCGTTTGCCTTCTTGTCCTTACCTGTCGTGTCGTTGGAGTGGGTCAGACCCGCCATGAAGATGATGCCAGCTTCCTGACACAGCGCTTGAACGGCCACGGCCACGCCGGAGGAGGAGCCACCCGTGATCATAATCGCGCCGTCTTTTTCGATCATCGACTTGGCGGATGCACGTGCAGCGTCTGGCTTGGTTTGCGTGTCGCCTGTCACATACTCGACTTTCTTGCCGAGGATGCCGTTACCTTTCAACTCTTTGGAGCTGAATGTGTTCATCATACCGCCGTCGCCGC
This sequence comes from Pseudomonadota bacterium, assembly GCA_039195745.1. Taxonomy (GTDB): domain Bacteria; phylum Pseudomonadota; class Alphaproteobacteria; order Rhodobacterales; family Rhodobacteraceae; genus Litoreibacter. Next base: position 58,860 of record JBCCVD010000002.1, read on the forward strand.
CGCCGTTCAGGTGTTCGACAGCGAGTTCATAAGCGCGCAGCTCGTCTGCGCCTTCGTCAGCATAGGGGCCAGATTGTGGGACGTTGAAGCCCAGGGTAACCGTGTCGCCCTGTGGTGCATTCAAGTAGCCTGCGTGGCCATCGGCCCAGGATGGGCTGAAAAATTTTGGTGCCGCAAGTGTTGCGCCGCCAGCAACGGCAGACGTCTTCAACAACCCACGGCGTGTGAAGTTAGATTTGGACATTAAAATCCTCCCTAGGTGATTTTGGGGCACGCCACCTCAAGACGGCCCCCGCCCCGGTTCTCCGGAGTGCCGCAAATATGGGTGAGGTCTGGCAAATCAGGCAATAAGGCTCTGGGAAATCTGCGTTTTTATGTAAAGTTATGGACTTTGCATCTGCAGAAATTGTAAACTAATTTTCTAATTGATGCAGCGAACTTGGAATTTTACTAAGGAAAACAGCGTGACAGCGACAGGTCTGACAGGAACACGCATACGTGATCGGCGGCTGGTACAGCAACTTAAGCAGGCTGATCTGGCCCGTTCGGTCGGAATTTCCGCGAGCTATCTGAACTTGATCGAGCATAACCGGCGCAGAATCGGTGGAAAGCTTCTGATGCAGATTGCTGCTGCGCTGAAGGTCACTCCAACTGCCTTGAGTGAAGGCGCAGACGTCATGCTGACGCGGCAACTTGAAGCCCTTGCAACGCAAGGCGTCGAAGTGGAAGGGGATCGCATTGACGAATTCATTGGCCGATTTCCGGGCTGGGCGCAGATGTTATCTGATCAGCAAGAGCGCCTCACAAAGATGGAAGCTCGATTGCAGGGCCTCAATGACCGGCTGACCCATGATCCGGTGCTCAGCCAAAGCATGCATGATGTGCTTGGCGCTGCAGCTGCTATTCGTTCTACCGCATCTATTCTGATCCAAAATCCAGATATTGATGCGGATTGGCGCGGCCGGTTTCATGGCAATATTGATGCAGAGAGCCGTCGTCTTGCGGACACGTCGGCAGCAATGGCCGCGCATTTTGATGCGCTTTCCAACGATCAGCCAGGGTATTCAACACCGGTCGAGGCCGTGTCAGCCTATCTGGAGCAGCGGGCGTTTCACGTAGCAGAGCTTGAGACTGATGATGACATCTCCACGCTCATGGATAAGGAGACGGGGTTTCAGACACCGGGTTCTGTTGATTTAGCAGAGGCATTTCTGGCGCAATACAGAGAGGACGCGCGTATGATGCCGCTGGAGGCGTTTATCCGCGCAACAGAAGAGTGCGAATTTGATCCGCTTCAGTTGGCGGCCGTATTTTCCGTAGCATTACCGACTGTGTTTCGACGGATTGCAACCTTGCCGCGTAATCCAGCGCGCCCTGACATTGGTTTTGCGAGCTGCGACGCAGCGGGCAGTCTGCTGTTGCTCAAAAGGCCTTTGGGCTTTGCTTTCCGACGGAGCGGGGATGCTTGCAGGCTTTGGCCCTTGTTTGAGGCGCTTCGCAAGCCCGGCATGCCTCTTCGTGAAACGCTTATCAGCCCCGAAGGCAAACGATTTGCTGCTTTTGCCGTCGCGCATCAACACTCTGCTACAACCTTCAACGCGACACCGATTTTTCAAGCGAGCATGGTTCTGATTTCGGACCCTGACGGGCGCTACAGCGACAGGCCGGTCGCCGTAGATTGCCCGATCTGCGGAGCAGGCGGATGTGGTGCGTGGCGCGCACCTTCGAACTTGCAAAACGAGCCGTGAGCAGGACATAGTTAAGAACGCTTACCGGTTCTGGGGAGGAGAGGCGGATGGGCAAGTCGGTTCTATTAATAGAGGACGAGCCAAACATCATCGAAGCAATCAGCTTTCTTCTGGAACGGGATGGCTGGACGGTGCGTTTGCATACCGAAGGCGTCGGAGCGGTAGAGGCGGTCGACAAGGCGACGCCTGATGTGGTTGTGCTTGATGTGATGTTGCCGGGTCGGTCTGGCTTCGACATTTTGCGTGATCTGCGAACTGACGCATCTACGCGGGCATTGCCCGTCCTCATGCTTACGGCGCGCGGGCAGACCAAAGACCGCGAGCTTGCGCGCGACTATGGTGTAAGCCATTTCATGACCAAGCCATTCTCCAACGCGGAAATGTTGCAAGCAGTGCGGGATCTGTCCGAAGGGCTCACGCCACAATCGAGCGGGGATGCGACGTGACTGACGACCGCAGAGCGCCACAGCAACGCTCGGAGTTTCTGGAGCACAGTGTCTATCGCCGGCGGCGGCTTCTGGACGCGATCAAGCTGTTGCCTTTTCTCGGCGCGGCGTTTTTTCTGTTTCCTGCCCTGATGATGGGTGGCGGCGGCGGCTCAACGGCCATACACTTGGTGTACTACTTCTTCGTGTGGTGTGGGCTCATTGGCTTGTGCGCCGTGTTCGTGCGCGGCCTAGATGATGATTCAGAGCGCTAGGCATGCTGACCTTCAATATTTTGGTAATGGTTGCGCTCGCCTATGTGGTTGCGCTGTTTGCCATTGCCTTTTTCGCAGATCGCGCCGCGCGGCGTGGGCGCACGAAGTGGCTGCGCTCGCCGCTGACCTATACGCTGTCTCTAAGCGTCTATTGCACAGCCTGGACATTTTACGGCGCGGTCGGGAATGCGGCGCGTTCAGGATTGGAATATCTGACGATCTATCTTGGTCCGACGCTCGTGTTTCTGGGCTTTTGGGTCCTGCTGCGTAAGCTGGTGCGGATCGGAAAGGCCGAGCGGATCACATCGATCGCAGACCTGATCTCGTCTCGCTATGGTAAATCCTCAGCGCTCGCAGTCCTTGTTACCTGCCTCGCCGTATCAGGCACGACGCCTTACATCGCGCTGCAACTGCAATCCGTCACGCTCAGCTTTGCGGCTTTTGTTCCTGCAAACCCGGATGGCGGGACGCCTGATGTCAACTCGACAGCACTCTGGGTCGCCATCGGCCTTGCGATTTTCACGATCCTGTTCGGGACACGCAATCTGGATACAAATGAGCGGCATCACGGGGTTGTCACGGCGATTGCCGTCGAAGCAGTGGTGAAGCTTATCGCCCTTATAGCAGTAGGCATTTTCGTGGTCTGGGGAGTGTCCGGAGGCATGGGCGGTATGCTTGATATGATCGAAGCGAGCCCTGTTGCGGCGTGGAAACCTGATCCGGGGCGTTGGGTCGGTATGACGTTCCTTTCGGCTGCAGCTGTGATTTGCCTGCCGCGCATGTTTCAGGTGATGGTGGTCGAGAATGAAGATGAACGCCATCTGACCATCGCAAGCTGGGCCTTTCCGCTTTACCTCTTGGCGATCAGCCTGTTCGTCCTGCCCATTGCGGTCGTTGGTCTTGCCGTTCTCCCGCAAGGCGCCAACCCGGATCTGTTCGTCCTGACGGTCCCTTTGGCTCTTGATCAGGACCTGTTGGCAATGCTTGCCTTTCTGGGCGGGTTCTCTGCAGCAACCTCCATGGTGATTGTCGCCTCAATCGCGATCAGCACCATGGTTTCGAACCACATCGTCCTGCCGTTCTGGCTCCACCGACAGGGCCCGCGCGCAACCGTGTCAGGCGATGTGCGCGATGTGATGATCCTGTCGCGCCGCATTTCCATCATTGCAATACTGGGTCTCGGTTACGCCTATTTTCGCATCACAGGGGGCACAGCTGCGCTGGCCTCTATCGGTTTGGTCAGCTTTGCCGGTGTAGCGCAAATCGTTCCGGCTCTGCTTGGCGCGATCTATTGGCGCGGGGCCACGCGCAAAGGCGCGTTGGCCGGTCTTATCACTGGCTTCCTTGTCTGGGGCTATACGCTTTTTGTGCCTGCCATCGGATTGTTGCCAGATCAAATCATGCAATCGGGTTTGTTTGGCCTGACGGTCCTGCGACCCCAAGGGCTTTTTGGTCTCGACGGTCTGGACCCGCTGGTTCATTCGATCTTTTGGTCAATCGCAACGAACACGATTGCGTTTGTCGCCGTATCGCTGATCACATTTCCCAGCCCTATTGAGCGCTTACAAGGCGCGGCATTTGTGAATGTGTTTCAGCGCGGAGAGGCAGGCGCTGGTTATGTGCGTGGCATCGCCGATACCGAAGATCTGCTGGTGATGGCGCAACGGTTGTTGGGGGGCCATGAGGCACAAACCCTATTCCAAACCATCGCGGCAGAGCAGGGCAAGTCTGGTTATCTACCCGACCCTACACCGGAGTTCGTAGCCAAGCTGGAGCGTGAACTGGCGGGCTCTGTCGGGGCGGCGACGGCACATGCAATGGTGCGCCAGATCGATGGCAACGCAGCGGTTTCCGTACAGGACTTGCTTGCTGTTGCGGACGAATCTGCGCAGATGCTGGAATATTCAATCCAGCTCGAGGAGAAGTCGAAAGAGCATGAGCAGACGGCGCGTAAGCTACGGGATGTAAATGAAAAACTCACTGCCATTTCTGTTCAGAAGGATGCGTTTCTTTCACAAGTTAGCCACGAACTGCGCACACCGATGACGTCGATCCGGTCATTTTCCGAGTTCTTGATGGAAGGGGACATGGCCCCGAAAGATCGGGCGCGATATTCAAAGATCATCCATGACGAGAGTATTCGGCTGACGCGGCTGCTGGATGACTTACTCGATCTCAGCTTTCTGGAAAGTGGTCAGGTCGTGCTGAACCAGCAATCGGTCTTGTTAAGCGACGTGATCGAGCGGGCGCTGTCCTCAGCGGGGGCCACGCAGGGCGACATGACGGTGAATCGCGTTGAGGCGGAAGAGGCTGTGGTTCTCAACACCGATACAGACCGGCTGGGTCAGGTCTTCATAAATCTCATTTCTAATGCGCAGAAATATTGCGATGCAGATGCACCGTCGCTGACCATTTCCGTGTCTCAAAGACCGTCCCAGGTGGATATTGATTTTATCGACAACGGGTCAGGCATTCCACGCGATCAGCAATCCATTATTTTTGAGAAATTTGCGAGGCTTAGCGACCATTCTTCAGCGGGAAGTGCCGGTTTGGGACTTGCGATTTGCAAAGAGGTCATGGCTCGGTTGGGAGGCACGATTGACTATCTGCCGGGGCAAGGGGGCACTGCGTTTCGCGTGAGTTTGTCGCGTAAACACTACGCTGATGCAGCATAACCATATGTAAACCAAATTGAGCCAAGTTGCACCAAATCCGAGGTACCCGGAAGACTTTAGTGTTTTGAGCAGTCACGCTGATATATTGCGCAAGAAAATGCGCCCGTCTGCTTCGGCGGTCGGACCCTGCATGACTTGGTGGCGGCAGGAGCTTGACCGCGTTTTGCGCCATGTCTGCAAAGAGAAATTCCAACTTGATGTGAATGTAAGAGGTTTGCACGGCAAGCGCGCAAATGCGCCTGAGGCGCTGGGGGCGATGCCAAAAGTGGTTTTGCCGATGTTGCTGGATGCCTCTCGCCATCGGTCCGCTTTATTCGTTTTGGACGGCGCGTTGATTGATGGCATGATTGAACAGCAGTTGCTGGGTGATGTTCTTCCGACCGAGCGGCTGGATCGACCCGTGACCGCCATTGACGCGGGTCTGAATGAACCTTTCGTCAAAGCCGCCCTCGACGCGATTTGCACGCAGGGCAGTGGTCAACTGACGGATTTGACCTTTAAGCGAATGGAGCAGGATCGTGCGGCTTTGCGTCTGGCGTTAGGTGAGGGAGAATATGACATTCTCGAAGCGCAGCTGGATATGGGGCCAGGGATCAAAACCGGGCGGTTTGAGCTTTGGGTTCCGGCGGTCGACGAAGGCGTTGCCCGATCCAAAAACAAACAAAACAACACGGAGTTGATGAAGCTGTTGAGTTCCTCTCCGGTGACCCTAGAGACCTGGTTGAGTGGATGTGAGGCGACGGCGCATCAGCTGATGAACCTTGAAGCCGGGTCGATCTTGCTGCTCCCCCGCACTGCGCTCGCTCGTGTGGATGTCAAAGACCGAAATGGCGGTGCCTTTGCTCAGGCCAAGCTTGGCCAACTGCATGGGGTACGTGCGATCCGATTGACGGAGCTGCATGGAAAACCATCTGACACAGTGCAAACGGCCGCGCCTTCAATTGTACCACCCGTGGATGAGGCTGCGAAACCAGCCGCGATCCCATCCGCTCCTGCGGTGTTGAACGAGCAACTTGAAAGTGACGCTGTGTCGCCGACGGATCAAAAACCATCTGCCCTTGCTGGTTAGAATGAGCTCTTCGGCAGACCGCCAAACAAACAGGGGCGCCGCAACCGGCGCCCCTGCGTAACCTGATAGTTCGAGGATTAGCAGCTATAATATAGCTTGTATTCCATTGGGTGTGGTGTGTGCTCGTAGGCGTAAACCTCTTCCCATTTCAGCTCCATGTAGCCTTCCAGCTGAGATTTGGTGAAGACATCGCCCGCCAGCAGGAAGTCGTGATCTGCTTCCAACGCTTCCAATGCTTCGCGCAAGCTGCCGCAGACTGTCGGGATCTCTGCCAGCTCTTCTGGCGGCAGGTCATATAGATCCTTGTCAGAGCTTGGTCCCGGATCGATCTTGTTCTTGATACCGTCCAGACCGGCCATCAATAAAGCGGCGAAGCAAAGATACGGGTTTGCTGCAGGGTCAGGGAAGCGCGCCTCGACACGTTTTGCCTTTGGCGATTCAGCCCACGGGATACGGACACAGCCGGAACGGTTGCGTGCGGAATAGGCGCGCAGAACCGGGGCTTCAAACCCGGGGATCAAACGCTTGTAGCTGTTTGTCGATGGGTTGGTGATCGCATTCAGTGCTTTCGCATGCTTCAGAACGCCGCCGATGAAATACAGCGCTTCCTGAGACAGATCAGCATATTTGTCACCGGCAAAGAGCGGCTTGCCGTCTTTCCAGATAGACATGTTGACATGCATCCCCGTGCCGTTGTCGCCCGCGATGGGCTTTGGCATGAAGGTTGCTGATTTGCCGTAAGCATGCGCCACATTGTGGATGACATATTTGTACTTTTGCAGCTCATCGGCCTGATGTGTCAGGGAACCGAAGATCAGGCCCAGCTCGTGCTGGCAGGACGCCACTTCGTGGTGATGCTTGTCGACCTTCATGCCGATGCGCTTCATCGTAGACAGCATTTCGGAGCGCAGGTCTTGTGAAGCATCGGTTGGGTTCACCGGGAAATACCCGCCTTTGATGCCGGGACGGTGGCCCATATTGCCCATTTCGTATTCTGCGTCTGTGTTCCAGGAGGCGTCGTTTGCATCGACCTCATAAGAAACCTTGTTCATTTCGACAGAGAAGCGGACGTCGTCGAACAGGAAGAATTCCGCTTCTGGTCCGAAGTAGGAAACATCGCCAATGCCAGAGGATTTAAGGTACGCTTCGGCGCGCTCCGCTGTGCCGCGCGGGTCACGATCGTAGCTTTCGCCTGTGTCCGGCTCGCAAACGGTGCAATGCACGCAAAGGGTTTTTTCCGCGTAGAATGGATCAATATAGGCGGAAGCAGGATCGGGCAGCAGCTTCATGTCGGATTGGTCAATCGACTTCCAGCCCGCGATGGACGAGCCGTCAAACATGAACCCTTCTTCGATGAAGTCTTCGTCGACCTGGTCTGCCATGACCGTGACGTGTTGTAGTTTGCCGCGTGGGTCTGTGAACCGGATATCGACGTATTCGACGTCTTCATCCTTCATGGTCTTAAGCATGTCTTTTGTGCTCATGTGACCTGATCCTCTCTGTATATGTGGTGTGGTGGATTACAATGCGTCCTCACCGGACTCGCCGGTGCGGATGCGGATGGCTTGTTCAATGGGGGAAACGAAAATCTTGCCGTCCCCGATCTTGTCGGTTTTGGCGGCGGCGATGATCGCTTCAATTGCTCCGTCGACAAGATCAGCTGCGAGCACGACCTCGATTTTCACTTTCGGCAAAAAGTCGACGACATATTCTGCCCCACGATAGAGTTCCGTATGGCCTTTCTGACGGCCAAAGCCTTTGACCTCCGTCACGCTCAAGCCCTGTACGCCCAGTTCCTGCAGGGCTTCCTTCACTTCATCCAGTTTGAATGGTTTGATGATGGCTTCGATCTTTTTCATCGCGCGTGTCTCCCTTTGCTTGCGTTCGGGTGAGACCATTTCTCTTTCGCGGGTACAATTGACAAGCTACGCTGTGTCGATGGCATTTTAGGCATTCTTGATGAGTTGCCTAAAATTTAGGCATAACGCACGAATTTGTACCGAAAGTGAATCGAACACCAATGCCGCGCAAAGAGACGATAACGTCAGAAGAGATGCGGAGCCTGGAAGACGCGGCGATTTCGAACGGCTTGGTGACCGGGCTTGAACTGATGTCGCGCGCGGGGCAGGGCGTGGTCGAGGCGATCATTGAGCACTGGCCGGAAATGGATTTGGGTCACCAATGCGCTGTCATCCTGTGCGGCCCCGGAAACAATGGAGCGGACGGTTTCGTCGTGGCGCGTCTGTTGCGGGAAAGGGGGGTGGACGTCTCCGCTCATTTTGCGGGCGGGGTGGAGCGTTTGTCTTCAGATGCCCGGGCCAATTATGATCGTTGGATAAACGAGGGCGGGCAGGTGGCGGAGTACACGCAAGCTACGTTGGAGCAGCGCATCTTGAAGGACTCACCAGTGCTTGTCGTCGACGCATTGTTGGGGATCGGGCAATCGCGCGATTGCGATCCGATACTTGCTCCAATTCTGGGGGTGCTGGATAGCGCTTCCAACCTGTCGGTTCCAAGGCCTCTCCATACTGTAAGTGTAGACGTGCCAACCGGCTACAGGACCGACACTGGAGCGCTTCTTTCAACCAATCCATTTGAGCCTGATTTGACCGTGACATTTCATCGAAAGAAGCCCGTTCATGATATGCTGACGCGACATGGATATCACGTTGTCGTAAAGGACATTGGGCTATGAGCGCGATTTCGTGGACCAGTGAAAGAGTGGCGTTTTTGCGCAAGCAGGCGCATCAGCACAAATATGATCACGGCCATCTGCTCGTCCTGTCCGGGCCACGGTTTCGCACCGGAGCGGCGCGTATGGCAGCATTGGCGGCGCTGCGTGTTGGAGCCGGGTTGGTGACATTGGGCGGTTCGCAAGGCGCTATGAAAGAGATGGCGCCGAGCCTTCTGGAGATTATGCTGACGGAGATCGACCGCCCTCAAGACCTCTCCGCGAGACTGGAGCGAGATCAACGGATAGGCACGCTTTGCTTGGGGCCGGCATTGGGCCTGACGGACAGGGCCGCAGGGCTGGTCGATGTTGCGTTGCGCAGCGGGCGCTCTTGCGTTCTGGATGCGGACGCTTTGACCTTGATCGCGCAGAATAAAGTGTTGCGTGATGCGCTGCATAAAGACTGCATATTGACGCCGCATGCAGGCGAGTTTTCCCGGCTGTGTCCTGATCTTCCGATTGGAAGATCGGAGGACGCCCGTCAAAATGCCGTTCACACGGCAGCTGAGGCTCTGGGATGCGTTGTTTTGCTCAAAGGTGCTATGACCGTGATCGGAAGTCCCGACGGACAGCTTTCGGTTTTGGATAGCTCTCAAATGCAATCCGCCCCCTGGCTGGCGACAGCGGGGGCGGGCGATGTTTTGGCCGGTCTCATCGCAGGGTTGATGGCGCGGGGGGCTGCGCCAGGTGCTGCTGCGGAGACGGGTGCCTTGTTGCACGTGACGGCGGCGGCGGATTTCGGCCCGGGTCTGATTGCAGGCGACGTGATCGCTATACTTCCGAAGGTGCTCGCAGAGTTGGGCGTTTAGGCTGCTTGTCGCAGTTCGCGGTCCTGCGTCTGTGCGACGGTCAGCTTGGAAATGATTTCCACACCATCGGCGTAGAATACTTCTTCGCTGCCGAAGCGCAGTTCGTAAACCTTGTGCTCTTTTAGTTCGGCTTGCTCTGCGATGTATTTTCCGTCCACCATGCGCGCGATTGGAATGATCACAGCGTCGCGGCCAAACAGAACTTCGGCGCGCCAATCGCGGACCATCACTTCCTGATCCGGTGCCAGCAGCATCTCTGTCGTCGGGCGGGAATATCCCAGTGTCCCTTTGCCGACTGAGATTGCGCGGAAAGACTGTGTCTTGACGGAGAGGCCGCGCAGTACCCGCAAGCCGTTGCGCGTGATGATGCGGTCGCCAATTTGCAAGTCAGCGATTGGGACATAGCCTTGCATGGTCAAGACGTTGCAGTCGCCCAAAAGGCCCGTCAATGCAGATGTATCATTCATTCTAATTCCCCCCGGTCGTATCAAGCGTGTTGGCAGACATGCGCTTTCACCGGACTGTGGTTTCAATAAAGGTTAATTTCCCCGCCAATTAAGGCGCAATCTGGGCAGGTCTGTGCCGGTTTGCGGGCGATGTCGGGATCATTTCAGGGCCTTTGGCCAAAGAGGGCGCGAATACCTTACCTTTTGGCGCAATTTTTGCCTCGCATCCCTTTGCGACCTTTGCTAATGACACGCCAACCCCGCCGCAGCTTGTCTGCGGCGGTATAAGTTTTGCGGGTGTGGCGGAATTGGTAGACGCACCAGATTTAGGTTCTGGCGCCGCAAGGCGTGGGGGTTCAAGTCCCTTCACCCGCACCATGACGATATATAAGGACGAGATCACATGAACGTCACCGAGACCCTGAACGAAGGCCTCAAGCGCGGCTACACGATCGATATTCCGGCCTCTGAGCTGGACGAGAAAGTCAATGAGAAGCTTGCCGAAGCGCAACCTGATGTCGAGATGAAAGGCTTCCGCAAAGGCAAAGTGCCGATGGCTCTTTTGAAAAAGCAGTTCGGTGATCGTGTGATGGGAGAGGCGCTGCAGGAAACCATTGATGGCGCCATGTCCAAACATTTCGAAGAGTCTGGTGATCGCCCGGCGATGCAGCCTGAAATGAAGATGGATGGCGAGGACTGGAAGCCCGGCGATGATGTGAAGGTGAATGTCAGCTATGAGAAGCTGCCGGAGATTCCCGAGGTCGATATGAAAGCGATCAAGCTGGAACGCATGGTGGTTAAGGCTGAGAAAAAAGATGTCGATGAAGCGCTGTCTAACCTCGCTGAAACCGCTCAGAATTTTGAAGACCGCAAGAAAGGCGCCAAGGCCAAGGATGGCGATCAGGTGGTGATCGATTTCCTCGGCAAGGTCGACGGTGAAGCCTTTGATGGTGGCGCTGCGGAAGACTATCCGCTGGTGCTGGGGTCGAACTCTTTCATCCCCGGGTTCGAAGAGCAGTTGGTTGGTGCGAAAGCCGGTGAAGACGTGGAAGTCAAAGTCGATTTCCCGGCTGAATATCAAGCCGAGAACCTTGCTGGCAAAGCGGCAGTCTTCGAGTGCAAGGTGAAAGCTGTCAAAGAGCCAAAAGCGGCTGAGTTGAATGATGAGCTTGCCAAGCAATTCGGCGCTGAAGATCTGAAGGCACTGACTGCGCAGGTCGAAGAGCGTCTGGAGGCGGAATACACGGGTGCCTCGCGCGCGGTCATGAAGCGCAAACTGCTTGATGAGCTGGACAAACTGGTCAAGTTTGATCTGCCACCGTCACTCGTTGATGCGGAAGCCGGTCAGATCGCACATCAGCTTTGGCATGAAGAAAACCCTGACGTCGAAGGTCACGATCATCCTGAGATCGAGGCAACTGACGAACATAAGCAGTTGGCAGAGCGCCGCGTGCGTTTGGGGTTGCTGCTGGCTGAGCTAGGTCAGAAGAACGAAATCGAAGTCACTGACGCAGAGATGACGCAAGCCATCATGAACCAAGCGCGGCAATATCGCGGGCAAGAGCGTGAGTTCTTTGAGTTTGTTCAGAAGAACCCGCAAATGCAGCAGCAAATGCGCGCGCCAATCTTTGAAGACAAAGTGGTAGATTTTGTTTTTGAGCTGGCTGAAGTCAAAGACAAAACGGTCAAGAAAGCTGCGTTGGAGAAGGCGGTCGAGGCGTTGGACGACGACGCTGCATAGGTGCAAGTGAGAATACAAGTCAAAAGCCGGTCCTGGTTGGGCCGGCTTTTTTTGTTAACGAGACAGTAGCCCTGAAATCAGCAGAGCTTTGCTGAACTTTCGCCGCAATTGGATTTGATACCACCCCTATTCGACGCGCAGATAGGGATGGTCCACGAATGGCTCTCGCAGATTACGGATTTGATACGACGATTTCGGAGGTTGCACCGGAACAATTGCCGCCCAAGTCACTGAAACGCACCAAGACACGCGCAGGATATATGATCAGCCCGTCAGCCACGGCTGCGGGCGTCCGGGCTCGGATGGGTCGTCTCGTGGTTTCTGCGTTCATGGTCGCGTCGGGCATTACCCTCGTTGCATTTGGTGACGACCTTGCTTCTGCGCATGCTTTTGGCGGGTGGTTGCTTTTTCCCATAGGTGTATATCTGAGCGTGACAGGCCTGTTTTGGATGTCCAAACTGATGCGTTCTCCGCAGGTATTGAAAGTAGATCAGAAGGGCCGTGCTTTTCACCTGATCAAGCGTAATTGGCGCGGTGAAGAACGCAGTCGTAAAACGATCCGATTTGAAGAAGTCGGCAAGATCACGTTGGTCGAAAATCTCGCGACGTTTGATATGCGCGCCAATGCGTTGAATTGGGACTTGGGCCGGATTGACCTTACGTGGCGGCAAAACAAAGTCACGCCTTTGATTTCTGGGGATTTGGCCGAATTGGAACCTTTACTTCTCAATCTACGCAGCGAAGCTGGTCTGGGCTGATTTGCTCAGAGCACCGGGTACAGAGTATCGTGAGCGTTCTTCGGCGCTCAGATTTTTCCTGATAGTCGCAGACACAAAAAAGGCCGCTCAACACTGAGCGGCCTTTTTGTTGCGTTGCTAAAGAGGCTTAATCCTCTTCGGATGCCTCTTCTTCCGCAGGTGCGTCTTCGGCAACTGCTTCCGCCAGAACTTCATCCTCTGACGCTGCTGCGCCAATATCGTCGAACAGTTCGGCGATCTCGAATTCAGCTTCCGCTTCTTCTTCTGCGGCCAGTTCCTGGATGGACTTGCCGGACGCTTGCAGCTCTGCCTCTTCGGTCGAGCGTGCAACGTTCAATGTGAACGTAACCTCAACTTCCGGATGCAGCGTTGCGACCACGTCATGCAGGCCAAGTTCTTTGATCGGACGTTCCAGTGCAACTTGCCCCCGATCAATGGTGAAACCATCAGCGGTTGCGGCTTCAGCGGCATCACGTGTCGTGACCGATCCGTAAAGCGAACCCGAATCAGACGCTTGGCGAATGATCACGAATTGCTGGCCATTGAGCTTCTCGGCGAGTGCTTCAGCTTCTTTCTTGGTTTCCAGATTGCGGGCTTCAAGCTGCGCTTTCTGCGCGTCAAACTGGGCCTTGTTGGCCTCTGTCGCGTTCATCGCTTTGCCTTGGGGCAGCAGGTAGTTGCGCGCGAAGCCGGGCTTCACATCAACAACATCGCCCATCTGGCCGAGCTTTGCGACGCGTTCCATAAGGATAACTTGCATGTCGCTCTCCTTACTTGACGGCATAAGGCAGTAGGGCCAGGAACCGGGCGCGTTTGATAGCGCGGGCGAGGGCCCGTTGGTTCTTGGCGCCCACGGCGGTGATACGCGATGGAACGATTTTGCCGCGCTCAGAGATGTAGCGTTGCAGAGTACGAGTGTCTTTGTAGTCGATTTTGGGAGCGTTCTCGCCCTCAAATGGGTCCGACTTACGACGGCGGAAGAATGGTTTTGCAGCCATGATTTATCTCCTGTTCTTAAAGTCGAATGTTACGGGCGGGGACGGCGTTCACGCTCGTCGCGCTTCTGCATCTGAACCGAAGGGCCTTCCTCGTGCTCATCGACCTTGATGGTCAGAACACGCATGACATCGTCATGCAGGCGCATCAGACGTTCCATTTCCTGCACGGCAGGGGCAGGTGCGTCGGAACGGACAAAGGCGTAATGCCCTTTGCGGTTCTTGTTGATCTTATAGGCCATCGTTTTCAGGCCCCAATACTCGTGCTCGACCACTTTGCCGCCATTGTCCGCAAGGACGGCGCCGAAATGTTCGATCAGACCCTCGGCTTGTGCGTTCGACAGGTCTTGGCGCGAGATAAACACGTGCTCATACAAAGGCATGTGCGTACTCCAGTTTTTTCGTGCGTGCTTCAAAGACCGGGCGTGACCCTCCGCGCCCCGGTCACGAGGGGCACCGCAATTACGATAGTCTCGCGGAGGATGCGCCCTTTTACAGGGCTGACGACGGTGATCAAGCTTTAATTGGCAAGCGCGTTTTTGCGCACACAAACTGTTGATAGAGGCTGAATTGCTACCTACCACTGCGGTGCGATATCAGAGAAGTGATACATCTGACAAAAGGGCTCAAATTCATGAAATCAATTGCTTTGGCATCCATTCTCGCATTAACGGCAACGACAGCTTTCGCAGGGGCGGAGAAATACACGCTCGATGCGAGCCACAGTCAAGTCGTGTTCAGTTATAACCACCTCGGATTCTCGACCACATACGGGATGTTTTCCGGGTTCGAAGGCGAGATTATGTTTGACGCAGACGCGCCTGATGCGTCTTCCGTTTCGGTCTCAATGCCAGTGAAGTCTATGTTCACCGGCTGGGAACAGCGTGACGGACATTTCATGTCTGCCGATTTCTTTGGTGCTGAGGATGGCGATTTGATCACATTCGCCTCGACAGGCATCGAAGTGACTGGGGAGAACTCAGCGAAAATCACCGGCGATCTGTCGATGAATGGTGCAACCAAGTCTGTTGTGCTTGATGCAACCCTCAACAAATCCGATACGCATCCAATGGCTGGTAAGCCTTGGGTCGGATTTGATGCCACAACGACTGTTCTGCGCTCCGATTTTGGTGTCGGCGCCTTCGCGCCAGCGGTCAGTGATGAAGTCAAAGTCATGATTTCCGTTGAGGCGCAGAAGGCAGAGTAAGCCTCCACAGAATTTTGTCTGGCCCGTCACAGCGTTGCTGCGGCGGGCTATTTCTTTGCTATAACAGGTTGACCTCAGTCCAAGCCTGCTGCTTTTAGGGGTTAATGTATACATTAATCCGCGCGTGCGGAGTAGGAGGCAGAGAATGACAGTGATGGGCTGCATTGCGGATGATTTTACGGGGGCGACGGATCTGGCAGGGTTGCTGGCGCGGTCCGGGGCGTCGGTGAACCTGCGCATTGGTGTGCCTGCTACACCGCCTTCTGACGGTGCGGATTTTGAAGTGATTGCGTTGAAATGCCGTACCGAACCCGTAGCGGACGCTGTCAAAGGATGTCTTGATGCGTTGAGCTGGCTGCAGCAGACAGGCGCGGAGCGCTTCTTTTGGAAATACTGCTCGACATTTGACTCTACGGCAGAGGGGAATATTGGGCCGGTTGCTGAAGCGTTAATGCGCGCTCTTGATACCACTCAGACGACCTATTGCCCGGCATTTCCTGAAAATGGCCGCGCGATTTTTATGGGCCATCTTTTTGTTGGCGAACAGTTGCTTTCCGACAGCCCGATGAAAGATCACCCTTTGACGCCAATGCGGCAGAGCAACCTGGTTGACCTTTTGCGGCCGCAAACGGTGGCCGGAGTGGGGTTGGCCAACAGACTGGTTGTCGAAAAAGGGCCAGAGACGCTGCGATCCAGGCTCTCTGATCTGAAAGAGGCTGGCGCGCAACATGTTGTCGTTGATGCTGTGTCGAACGATGATCTGGAGATCATCGCAGAGGTAAATGCCGATTTCGCGCTGACCACCGGCGGCAGCGCCGTGGCGATGCCCTTGCCCGATATATTCAGACGTCGCGGGTTGCTTGGTGCCGCGGATGCGGGGACAAAACCAGCAACGCCGGAAGGCGGCGCGCTGGTCTTGTCTGGTAGTTGTTCTGCGATGACGCAGGCGCAGGTGGCCGAATACCTGAAACATGCATCAGGCTGTAAACTGGACCCGTTGGACTTGGCTGAGGCAGGCGTTTCGGCGGCGCGCGCGTGGTTGCTGGCACAACCAGCGGACACTCCGAAACTGATCTATGCCACGGCAAATCCGGAGGCTGTGCGCGCAGCGCAAAGCAAGCTTGGTGTCGCGAAAGCCGGTCAGTTGGTGGAAGACGCTCTGGCAGAGTTAGCGGTGCTTGCGCGTGACAATGGTGTGCGCCGGTTTGTCGTGGCGGGTGGTGAGACGTCGGGCGCGGTGACCAAAGCGCTTGGGGTAGACAAGTTGACGATCGGAGCGGAAATCGCACCCGGTGTGCCTTGGACGTATACGCGCTCCGCCGGGCATGACATTGCGCTCACCTTGAAGTCGGGCAATTTCGGTGCGGAGACGTTCTTCGCTGACGCATTGGAGGCGTTGGAATGAGTGCAGAGGCGCTGTTGCGCGAACAGATTTGTTTGCTTGCAAAATCCATGTTTGACCGAGGATTGACCGTGGGATCTTCGGGCAATATTTCAGCGCGTCTGGACGATGGACGCCTGTTGGTTACGCCAACGGGCAGTTGCTTTGGGCGCCTTGACCCGGCGCGCCTGTCGGTTCTGGATGATGGGCGTCACGTCGCAGGGGACGCGCCAACCAAAGAGGTCGGGCTGCATACCGCATTTTACGATACCCGCCCGACCGGCGCGGTGGTGCATTTGCATTCGTGCCACTCGGTCGCGCTGTCGATCTTGCCCGATACTGATCCTGACAACATGCTGCCGCCGATTACGGCTTATGGGGTCATGAAGCTGGGTAAGGTTGCGCTGCTGCCCTATTTCATGCCGGGTGATCCGGCGATGGGGGAAGCTGTTCGCGGGCTTGCCGGAAAACGCAGCGCAGTTGTGCTGGCCCATCATGGCCCGGTCGTTGCGGGCAAGGACATAGAGGCTGCATGCTATGCGATGGAAGAGCTCGAAGAGACCGCGAAGCTTGCCCTGCTGACCAGAGGTATGACGCCAAACCTGTTGAATGAAGCGCAAATTCAGGGGCTTGTGCGCAAGTTTGGAGTAGAGTGGGATGACTGAGTTTTCAGCAAATTTAGGGTTTCTTTGGACCGAATTGTCATTGCCTGACGCCATTCGCGCGGCGAAGAAGGCAGGGTTTTCGGCTGTCGAAATGCATTGGCCCTATGCCACACCCGCTGAAGATATCAAGGCCGCATTGGACGAGACGGGATTGCCCTTGCTAGGCATCAATACAATTCGTGGCGATGAGGGTGAGAACGGGCTCTGCGCTTTGGTAGGTCGCGAAGTGGAGGCGACGACCTCCATCAGACAAGCGGTGGATTACGCTGCGCGAACTGGCGCTCAGGCGATCCATGTGATGGCTGGATTTGCCGAGGGAAGTGCCGCGCATAACTGCTTTGTCGAGCATCTGCGATTTGCATGTGACAGCGCACCTGATTTGACCATTTTGATCGAACCGCTCAACCATTATGATGCGCCGGGTTACTTTCTGACGTCTTCGGCGCAAGCGGCTGACATCATCGCGGAAGTGGATCGACCGAATTTGAAGCTGATGTTTGACTGCTATCACTTGCAAATCATGGAGGGCGATCTGACGCGGCGGCTAACGCATCATCGCGACATTATCGGTCACATCCAATTCGCGAGCGTCCCTGAACGGGCAGAGCCCGATTTGGGCGAGGTGAATTATCAACATATCTTCGCATATCTCGCCGAACTTGGCTTTGAAGCGCCGATTGGGGCGGAATACAAACCGATTTCAGGCAAGACGGAAGAGGGTTTGGGGTGGATGCGCTCACTCTCCGCGGGTGGCCGTTAACGCGACAGAAATGATCACGTCAAACGCCAATGATCCTTCGGTCGGCTGCGTTCCGTTGCCAATGCCAAAATCGATGCGATTGACGCTGGTTTGCCCATTCATCTGCGCAGTTTCGCCTTCAAGTGTGAGCTCAAAAGGCAAAGCCACGGGGGCGGATGTCTCTCGAATGGTGAGCATGCCTGATGCCAGATATGCGCCACCATCCGAGGTGATGTCTGCTTTGAATTTGGCGGTTTGATGTTTCTCCGCATCAAGAAAATCTGAGCCCAGAGCCTGCCCCGTGACAGAGCCCAGCGTCAGCGACGGGATTGAGATCGTCACGTCGACATCACCATGCTTGCCGTTTGCATCAGGCGTTTCGTTGAAATTGATCGCGGCCGTCCAGTCGGCGAAGCTGCCTTGCACATCGGAGCCGAGTTGTTTGACAGTAACGCCCAGCGTTCCGTCTTGCACGACCCATTCGCTTTCGGCAGCTTCCAACGCCGGAGCAGCAGCGCGCTCCTGCATTGCGAACAGCCCGAGGCTGGCGCCGACGGTGATCGCAATTGCGTATACTCCGCCAGCTGCGACAAGCGTGAGGGGGGAACGTTTGTGAGGTATGGCCGCGGCGGGCGCGAGATGGGCGCGTCCGGGAAGCATGCGTTTGAGTGTGACGTCCTTGTCCAAGAAATGGTGTTTTAGCGCGCCGATCAAGTGCAACAGGAAAGACAGCACCAAGACCCGTTCGAAAATGATATGCAGGGCTTTGGCAGTATGAGCCAATGCATCACTTTGCGGCACGAATGGGAGGCCTTGGCCGAACGGCCACCAGATCGGTGCGAAGCCCGTTGTCGCGGCATGATGCACCCAGCCAGACAGAGGCACGATCAACAAGGAGGCATAAAGGAGCCAGTGGATGATCTCTGCCAGAAACGTCTCCATCCGGCGTTCAGGATGCAGATTGGCGGGTTTGGGGTTTATGAAGGCCCACAGGATGCGGGCGAGGGCCAGAAAGAAGATTGCGATGCCGACAGTTTTGTGGAGAGAAAACAGAGTGGGTTTCAGCGGATCAGCATTTTCAAGCCCATTTGCGAAGATCCCCAAGGGTATCATGCTCAAAACCAGCAAGGCCATAATCCAATGAAGGGTTTTGGTAACGCTTCCATAACTGGACGTCGTGTTTGCGCGCATCGGTCTGGCTTTCATTCTGCTCGTGATCCGTAGTTATAAGTAGATCACATGCGGCGACAGAAAAACACAATATCGGCACACATCACCTGTGCGCTGTCCTTGTGACTGGTTGCGGGTTTGGCTAAGTCTGTCGCAACGCGACGCGAAGAGGGGCAAGAGATGCGGGCATTTGTATTTCCGGGACAAGGTGCGCAAGCCTTGGGTATGGGGCGTGACCTAGCGCAGAATTACGCATCTGCGCAGGCGGTGTTCGACGAGGTCGATGAGGCTTTGGGGGAAAAGCTCTCTGCGCTGATCTGGGGCGATGATCTTGATCAGTTGACGCTCACGCAAAATGCACAGCCTGCCTTGATGGCGACGTCTATGGCTGTCATGGCCGCGTTGAAAGAAGAGGGCGTGAGCATTGAGGCTGCCAGCTTCGTTGCAGGGCATTCCTTGGGCGAATACTCAGCATTGGCGGCAGCCGGGACATTTTCACTTGCGGACGCGGCGCGTCTCTTGCGCAAACGGGGCGAGGCGATGCAAGCGGCTGTACCCGTTGGCGAAGGCGCAATGGCTGCTGTGCTGGGGCTGGATTTTGACGCTGCGACACAGGTCGCGCAGGATGCAGCGCAAGGTCAGGTCTGCCAGGTCGCGAACCAAAACGATCCTTCACAAAACGTATTGTCCGGAGACAAAGCGGCGGTTGAGCGGGCCATTGATCTTGCGAAAGAGGCCGGCGCAAAGAGAGCGCTGCTCTTGCCAGTATCCGCGCCTTTCCACTGCGCCTTGATGCAGCCTGCAGCCGACGTCATGGCGGAGGCATTGGCGCAGGTGGATATGTCTGCGCCTGCTGTTCCGGTCGTCTCCAACGTGTTGGCGGATGCTGTAGAAGAGCCTGCGCGGATACGAGACCTGCTGATCGCTCAAGTTACCGGGCAGGTGCGATGGAGCGCCTCGGTCGAGTGGATGGCGGCGCAAGGTGTGACGGAGATTTGGGAAATTGGCGCAGGCAAAGCCCTGTCCGGGATGATCCGCCGGATCAATCGCGATGTCACGACACGTGCATTGTCAAACCCCGACGACGTTAAAGCCGCAGCAAGCGCTTAAGGAGAGATAAGCAGATGTTCGATTTGGAAGGAAAAAGCGCTTTGATCACCGGAGCATCCGGTGGCATTGGCGGTGCGATTGCGAAAATGTTGCATGGCGCCGGCGCGACGGTGGGACTGTCTGGCACGCGGTTGGAACCCTTAGAAGCTTTGGCCGCTGAACTGGGTGATCGGGCGCATGTGCTGCCTTGCAACTTGTCTGACATGGAGGCGGTAGATGCTTTACCGAAACAGGCGGCTGAGGCGATGGGCGCCGTTGATATTCTGGTCAATAATGCCGGTATCACGCGGGACAATCTGTTCATGCGCATGTCTGAAGATGAATTCCGCTCTGTCATTGATGTAAATCTGACGTCGACGTTCAAGCTCTGCAAAGGCGTGATGCGCGGGATGATGAAAGCGCGTTGGGGCCGGATCGTGAACATATCGTCCGTTGTTGGGGCGACTGGGAATCCGGGGCAGGCGAACTACGTGGCTTCTAAAGCCGGTATGGTTGGCATGTCAAAATCTCTGGCCTACGAGGTCGCCTCGCGCGGGATTACCGTAAATTGTGTGGCGCCAGGCTTCATTGAGACCGCCATGACAGACAAGCTTAATGAAGACCAACGCGCTGGTATTCTGGCGCAAATTCCGGCCGGTCGCATCGGTGCGGCGGATGAAATCGCCAGCGGGGTTTTGTACTTGGCGAGCCCTGAAGCCAGCTATGTGACGGGGACTGTTTTGCATGTGAACGGTGGAATGGCGATGCTGTGATGCAGCAAAACGCAAGACTTGTATAAGCGTTTGCGTTCCCCATTTGGTGTGCTATAGGCGCACCAGATTTGCTAAAGACCATGGGGAACCGCGGACTTTGGTGGTTGCCCTGAAGGCGACATTCAAGGGCCAAATGGCCACCAACAAAGCGGGATTGTCCCGCGCGAATACGAGGATACTCATCATGAGCGACATCGCAGACCGCGTAAAAAAGATCGTTGTCGAGCACTTGGGCGTTGAAGAAGACAAAGTCGTCGACAATGCCTCCTTCATCGATGATCTGGGTGCAGACAGCCTGGACACGGTTGAGCTGGTTATGGCTTTCGAAGAGGAATTTGGCATCGAGATCCCTGACGATGCTGCAGAAAACATTCAAACCTTTGGTGACGCCGTCAAATTCATTGGCGCTGCGGCCTGATCGTTTTCATTGAGCACCTCGTGCTCGAGACATTTGCGCGGTACCTGAAAGGGTGCCGCGCTTTGCATTTTGACCATATGACAAATCACAGTGTCGAGCGATCACCTCGGTTATATCCTGTTGGAGCAATAGGCGTTCGAACTTAACGCCAGCGAATTTGGAATTGCTCCATATCACGATCCCACGGACCTCGATGCTTCCAAAAGAGAGAGACAAGCTCGCTTCATCAGGAAGGTTCAGCTGATTTTCGATATTGGCGCCGCTGCAGCTGATATCAACAAGGTAGTGCTGGCTCGTCTGACCATTCACGATCAGTTGGACCGGTATATTACACGGGTAGCGTTTATTCTGTCTGCGTTCGCGTTTAAGACGCTTCGCGCGCAATTGCGATCCGTAGGCGAGACCACCGAGTGAACACAGGGTCAGGAGCGTCATTCCGGCTGTGGCCGCGATCGGGCTCATGAATGTCAGGCGACCGATCTGCAAGGAGTGGAGCGCGCCATAGCTGTGCGCGCTGTGACTTGCATTGGCAGAGGTGCCTGCCGCAAGGCAAAGGTCTTCTACCAAGTTGCGCACCCGGCGGTAGTTGCGCTGAAATGTCGGGGCCTTGATTTGAGACGTGATCGCGTTGCGACCGGACTGCATCGGCAGATGACGGATATTCTCTTTCAGCGCCATGACATCGGGCATATGCCTTTCGTATCCAAGCTGTGACAATTGACCAAAGATGCGGGATTTCTCCAGACGTTGGTGCATTTGGTCCAGTCGATAAACCGAGGCATCAAATTCTGATCCGCTGATGCCGGAAGTCAGGTGTTCGATTTCTTGCACGAGCGGTGCAATCATTGGCAAAGGCGCGCAGTTTGCCTGTGCAGACCGAGGTATCAGCAGAACCACACAAATCGCGACCAGGATGGGATTGGTTCGTGGGGATTTTTGCTGAGGCATGGCGTTGACCGAACTGTTACACCGATCTGCCTAGAGGAACGAAATTAAGAACCTGTTTCCGGCTCTTAGGTACGCGACACGTCTTTCAGGCGCGCAAGTACATCCAGCCCCTGTTGGTTCAGAAAATGCAGCATATCGATAAAGACCCAGTTTTCAGCCAGCTTGTCGCCGTCACGTCGGTACACGTCGACGACCCGCATGTCGGCGGGTTGGCCCGTAGCAGGAAGCCCCATATATCCGCCCGTCGGCGTGACGGACAGGTTGGGCCAGCCGAAGAAACCGCCGTAATGCCCCTCGGCAATCCGCGCCACATGGCCGTTGAATACGCGGTTGGCGAGATATTTGCGAAACGGTTCCTGGTGCTGTTCGACATACCGATCAATGGTGAAAACCGCGCCGATCCCCGCAGGGCCGTACCATGACATGTCATCATGCCAAGTCTGACTTAGCTCTTCGTGTGGCGCGAGCGGTTCTGCGTCACATTTGCCTTGCAAGATTGCGTTTGCCTTCGAGATATTGCTGGCCATCTTATTAATAGTGGCGAGCGTTTTTTTACCTTCTGCAGGGTCTTGTGCCGCAAAAAGTTGGCCATCATTCGTCAACGGTCCGGGGTGCACGAAGGAGGCGGCGGTCATAGGGGGGAGCGGCCAGAGGCCCGCCTGCTGGATCACGTCGAGTATATCAACAAACAATGCAGTCTCTGCAATCCGGTCACCTTCGATCCGATGAAACTCGGCATACCGTATCATGACGGTTTTTCGCGTCGGCCTGATGCCAAGCCATGGCTGATCGAAAAGCGCTTTGAAATGCCCCATTGAACATGTCCAGATGCTTTCAAATTCGTCACAGTCATTCAGCCCTGCAAAGAAGATGACTTCGCGGCGCTGCACCGCGTTGAACGCGTTTAGAAACGGCGTCCAGAAAGTATCAATGGCGGATTCTGCGCTGTCTTGTTCATGAAATGGATGCAGGCCGCGCCATGAATAGTTGGGTGTGGTATGCGCTTGGAGCGCAGCGAGGCGTTGGTCTGCGGGGGCTCGGTCGAAGGCTGCCATATAGCCCCGTGTCACGGCTTTGGCGGCTTGGAAATCGGTCATTGGGACTCACTGAATTCGTATTCTCGCAATTGGTAGCGGCTTCTGGATGCTGTGCAAGGGATTATGTCCGACAGATCTGAATTTCTTTTTGACACAGGGCCAAAGGACCGGCTCGGATGAGGATTGGTCTTCGGCAGAAAGCTGCGCGCCGCCACTTTCCTTGGGCCGCTGGCGCGTGTAGAAGCGGATGAAACCTTCGGAATGAAATAAGGGGGCGGGGCATGCGTCGGGTTGTAGTCACGGGTTTGGGAATGGTCACACCGCTCGGGAGCGGCGTGGATGAAACGTGGAAGAACGCGTTGGCGGGCAAGTCTGGTGCACGCAAGATCGAGAAATTCGATGCTTCACATCTCGGGACCGGTTATGCCTGCGAAGTGCCGCGCGGCATTGAGCCCGGGCAATTTAACCCGGATGATTTCATGTCACCCAAAGATGCGCGCAAAGTCGATGACTTCATTCTTTATGGAATGGCTGCGGCGCAGATGGCTGTCGAGGATGCGGGTTGGGCCCCGGAAGATCAGGGCGAATTGGAACGCACCGGCGTGATGATCGGCTCAGGGATCGGCGGATTAAACTCGATTGCGGAGACCGCGGTCTTGATCAAAGAACGCGGACCACGCCGGGTGTCACCGTTCTTCATTCCTGGAGCTTTGGTCAATCTGGTGTCCGGGCAAGTGTCCATTCGCTACGGCTTCAAAGGACCCAACCATGCCGTCGTGACCGCGTGTTCCACTGGCGCGCATGCGATTGGGGATGCTGCACGTTTGATCGCCTTGGATGATGCAGATGTCATGATTGCCGGTGGTGCCGAAAGCCCGATTTGTGAAATTGGCATCGCCGGGTTCAATGCGTGTAAAGCGCTTTCGACCGGTCATGAGGATGATCCGACAAAAGCCTCCCGCCCTTGGGATGCTGATCGCGATGGATTCGTTATGGGAGAGGGGGCTGGCGTATTCGTTTTGGAAGAGTATGAGCATGCCAAGGCGCGCGGCGCGACAATCTACGGCGAGGTGTTGGGTTATGGGCTGTCGGGTGACGCGCATCACATTACCGCACCGCCTGAGGATCACGAAGGAGCGGAACGTGCGATGCGCGCAGCTGTAAAACGTGCGGGCATCGATGTCAGTGCAATTGACTATGTCAACGCACATGGCACATCGACCATGGCGGATACGATTGAGCTTGGCGCGGTGGAACGCCTGCTGGGCGATGCGGCAGCGGGCACGGCAATGTCGTCGACCAAATCCATGACGGGCCACCTTTTGGGGGCTGCGGGTGCGATTGAAGCGATTTTCTGCATTCTTGCGATACGCGATCAGATTTGCCCGCCGACAATTAATCTTGATAATCCGGCAGCTGCGACTGAGATGAACCTGTGTGCGAATGAGGCTGTTAAGCGCGAAGTAAATACTGTCTTGTCCAACTCTTTCGGATTTGGCGGCACAAACGCCTGTTTGATCATGGGAAAAGTCTGACGCAGCTATGTGGAAGTCTGTCGCTTCAAATTTTCTGACCCTGTTCATCGTCGCGCTTTTTGCAATCGGCGCGCTGATCGGGTGGGGACAGTCTCAATACAAATCTGAAGGTCCGTTGCAATCTGCGACGTTTTTCGAAGTGCCGCGCGGCGCGTCCCTGCGGTCCGTTTCGGAAAAACTGGCTGACGTTGGGGCGATTTCCAACGCCTCGATCTTCAGGATTGGCGCAGAATACACAGACATGGCAAGCCAGCTGAAATTCGGCAATTACGAGATTCCTGCTGGCGCATCGATGCGCGAGATTGTTGATATTATCACAGCAGGCGGACCGTCCACGTTTCGCTTTGTGGCGACCTATGTGATCCGTAATTCTGGCGCCGAAATGCGTTTCAGAGAACGCACCCCTGGCACGGGGGAGGTCAAGGTGCTGGCCGAATTCAAGGCCGGCGAAGAGATCCCGGCGGCCTATCAGGAAGCAGTTGAGAATGACGTGCCAATTGTTTACCGGTTATCCGTTGCGGAAGGTCTCACCAGTTGGCAAATCGTTGAGGGGTTGAAGGGCGCCGATTTCCTTGTTGGAGAGGTGTCTGAAGTGCCGGCCGAAGGTTCCCTGGCTCCTGATACATATGAGGTCAGTCGAGGCGCCGATCGCGGCGAGATTTTGACGCGCATGGCCAGTGCCCAAGAGAACATATTGAGCGTTGCCTGGGAAAACCGAGCCGCTGATTTGCCTTTGGAGACAATGGAAGAGGCCTTGATACTGGCGTCCATCGTTGAGAAGGAGACGGGCGTGCCTGAAGAACGCAGGCAGGTCGCGAGTGTCTTCATCAACCGGCTGAACCAAGGCATGCGTTTGCAGACAGACCCGACTGTGATTTACGGTATCACGCTTGGCGAAGGAAATGGTCTTGGGCGCGGCATACGTCAATCTGAGCTGCGCAGGCGAACTCCGTATAACACCTACGTCATTGACGGCTTGCCGCCGACACCAATTGCGAATCCGGGCAAGCTTGCTATCGAAGCTGCTCTGAACCCGGACTCAACCCCGTATATTTTCTTTGTGGCTGATGGCACAGGTGGCCACGCATTTGCGGTAACGATCGCTGATCACAACCGTAACGTTGCAGCGTGGCGGAAGATTGAGGCCGAACGGAACGCAAATAACTGACCATAAATCGGTTCCAATTGCAGGTGCATTAACCATTTTTCAGTGTTGTTTGTCTAGGGTTTCAGCCTGTTTTGGTGTTGTGCCTTCCCTGAAAAATTAATTTAAGCTATTGTTAATAAATGCTTTATTTTCAAATTCGAGTCGAATTCCATTGACTCTGCGAACGGTCTCTGGCATATGTTTTGGCAAGATGGATGAGCTGGGTCGGTAACGACGGCCCACCATCAATGGAAGACTGCAACAAGCGGCTTGAACAGGAGTTCAGGGCCGCTTTTTTATTTCCGAAATGCCAAACGGAAGACGCCATACATGATGTGGAGGCGCTAATGAATGACACCCCCAAGGAGGTGGTTCCAATTGGAGCACCCGCAGGAGGACGAGATCGAAACGAAGATCGGCAGAGACAGAGTGCAGTAGAACCGGAATTGGTGGCTGCCGCAGAGGCCTACTCAAAGACTTTGGACCAGTCGCTGGCCACGTTCTGCATTGTGTTTGAAAAGATGACCGGTGCGTTGCTTGGCTATGCCGATCAGATCGCGAAAGGAGAACTGAAAGACTCCGAGGTCAGTTCGGGGATGAAGCAGGTGCTCCCTCTTCTTTCATTTTCTATGAATCAGGAAAGCAAACTCTATGAACAGATTGAACAGCGCGCCGGTAAGGCAGGGAAATACGCCTTTGACCTCGGACAAGCACGATCTGAGATTGGGAGCCGGCTTGTTAGCCTCCGCAAAGCCAGAGAGCGTGAAAGAATTTCTGGACAGCCTGAGTGATCATTCCCTGGCAGCGCTTCCGTATGTCTTCGAATTCTGGGCGTTGGAACACCAAATGCCCCCCGAAGGCAATTGGCGGAGCTGGGTGATCATGGGCGGCCGCGGCGCGGGCAAGACACGAGCGGGCGCCGAATGGGTCCGTTCTATGGTTGAAGGGGACCGGCCGTTGGATCCGGGCAATGCGCATCGTGTGGCGCTGGTCGGCGCGACATTTGATCAGGTTCGCGATGTCATGATTTTTGGTGACAGCGGCATTATGGCCTGTTCTCCGCCGGATCGCAGGCCGGAATGGCAGGCGACGCGGCGCCGGTTGGTCTGGCCAAACGGTGCTGTGGCAGAGTGTCATTCGGCAGCGTCACCCGAAGGGTTGCGGGGACCGCAATTTGATGCGGCATGGCTGGACGAGCTGGCGAAGTGGACGAAGGCCAAGGATGCGTGGGACATGTTGCAATTTGGTTTGCGGCTTGGCTCTCATCCTCAGCAGGTCATCACCACAACGCCCAAGAATATCGACATTCTGAAGTCCATTCTGGAGACGTCATCCACCGTTGTTACCTCTGCTGCAACAGAAGCGAACGCGGCCTATCTGGCGGAGAATTTTCTTGATGAAGTGCGGGCACGTTTCGGCGGTACCCGGCTGGGTCGTCAGGAATTGGACGGCGCGTTGCTGGAAGATGCGGAAGGCGCGCTTTGGACGACACAGATGCTGGCGGATGCCCGTGTTATGGAACTGCCGGAATTTGACCGGATTGTGGTCGCGGTGGACCCGGTTGTGTCCAAAGGGAAGAATGCAGATGCTTGCGGGATCGTCGTAGTGGGTGCCGTCTTGAAGGGAGAGCCGCGCCATTGGCGTGCTGTCGTGATCGAGGATGCGACAGTGCAGGGGGTTTCGCCCACAGCATGGGCAACAGCGGCAGTCGCGGCCTATGAGCGGCATAATGCAGATCGCATCGTGGTTGAAGTAAACCAAGGCGGCGAGCTCGTTGATGATGTTTTGCGTCAGGTCGATCCTTTTGTGTCCATCAGGCCGGTTCACGCGCATAAGAGTAAGTCTATTCGGGCCGAACCGGTTGCAGCTCTTTATGAGCAGGGGCGGGTCGGACATTACGGTGACTTGGCGGAGCTGGAAGACCAAATGAGTCAAATGACTGTCACTGGCTATCAAGGCAAAGGCAGTCCTGACCGCCTCGACGCTCTGGTCTGGGCAATCTCGGACTTGATTGTCGGGCATTACAAAGATCCTGAGCCAAGGGTCCGTACGCTCGGGTAACCTGCTGTCAATAATAGAAAATTACATTCGCGCCTGGTTGTCATTCGGCCCCGGGCCGTTTCGTCTGGGGCATAAGGAGCCGTCGCATGGTATTCAATTTCTTGAAACGCGGAGCTGGTGAGGTGACGGAAGCGAAAGCGTCAGCCACAGGCCCGGTGGTGGCTTGGCAGGGCTCTGGCCGTGTCGCTTGGTCACCGCGCGATACCGTATCGCTGACGCGGGCAGGTTTTTCTGCGAATCCTGTGGGTTTCCGCGCGGTTAAGATGATTGCAGAGGCGGCCGCCGCTTTGCCATTGGTCTTACAAGACGACATCCAGAGGTTTGACACGCACCCAGTGCTGTCCCTGATGTCGCGCCCGAATGCCGCACAGGGGCGGGCGGAGCTGTTTGAAGCGCTGTTCGGCCAGTTACTGTTGAGCGGAAATGGTTATGTCGAAGCCGTGGGCGACGGTTTGCCTTTGGAGCTGCACGTTTTGCGTTCCGACAGGATGTCTTTGGTGCCCGGCAGTGATGGCTGGCCGGTGGCCTATGACTATTCCGTGGGCGGTAAGAAGCATCGTTTTTCCATGCTGGATGCGGCTCCGATCTGCCACATTCGTAGTTTTCATCCGCAGGATGATCATTACGGGTTTTCGCCACTGCAAGCGGCGGCGAGTGCGATTGATGTACATAATGCGGCGTCGCGTTGGTCCAAGGCCTTGCTTGATAATGCCGCGCGTCCCTCCGGTGCTTTTGTTTACAAGGGATCAGACGGGCAGGGGGCGATGACGACGGATCAGTTTGAACGGCTGCAAGTCGAGATGGAGGCGCATCATCAAGGCGCGCGTAATGCGGGTCGCCCAATGTTGCTGGAAGGCGGCTTGGATTGGAAACCCATGGGCTTCTCGCCCTCTGATATGGAGTTTCAAAAGACCAAAGAGGCAGCAGCGCGTGAAATTGCTCAGGCCTTTGGGGTCCCCCCTATGCTGCTTGGCATCCCTGGTGATGCGACCTATGCGAATTACGCTGAGGCCAATCGGGCCTTCTATCGTCTGACGGTGTTGCCGCTGGCCAGCAAAGTTCTGGGGGCTCTGTCCCATTGGTTGTCGGAACTGTCTGGCGATGCTGTTCAGGTGTCGCCTGATCTGGATCAGATAGCGGCGCTGAGTGCAGAGCGGGACGCGCAATGGGCGCGAGTCGCAGGTGCGTCTTTCCTCAGCGATGGAGAAAAGCGGGTTCTGCTTGGGTTGCCGCGTGAGGCTGCGCCGTGAGCGAGCGCAAGAGCGACGGGCCACATGAGCGCACGGGCGGTTCGCGTTATCTTTATGAGCCGTTCGAATATGCGCGGGTGGACACCGTAAAGGCGAATGAACGCGTTCAAGATGAACGCTGGCGCGCGCTTGAATATCGTCTGGGACAAATCGAGGTCAGTCTGGAGCGCCTGGAGCGCCGGGTTTGGCTGACCATTTTTGGTGTAACTGCAGCAGTCCTCAGTGAAACGGTCACGGGCCTGCTTGGAGGGGGAGTTCTATGAACAACTGGGAACATCTTGAACGGAAATACTGTGCGATTGCCGATCAAATTGAGTTGGGTGAGGATGCTTCCATCGCTGGATATGCCTCCTTGTTTGGCGAGGTTGATCAGGGTGGCGATCTTGTGATGCAGGGCGCTTATGACAAGTCTCTGACTAAACTGAAAAAAGCAGGCACCAATGTGAAGCTGTTATGGCAGCATGATCCGCGTGAACCGATTGGGGTTTGGGATGATGTGCGCGAAGATGCAAAAGGGCTCTACGTCAAGGGGCGCTTGCTGACGGAAACGCAACGCGGCCGCGAGGCTGCTGCGTTGATCCGGGCGGGTGCAATTGACGGATTGTCCATCGGATACCGGACGGTGAAAGCTGATCGGGACGCCAAAGGCCGCAGGCAATTGGCGGAACTGGAATTGTGGGAAGTGTCTTTGGTGACATTTCCGATGCTTCCAGAAGCGCGGATCGGAGCGAAGGCTGGAGAGCCGGAACCTGAGCTTGCGCAAAACCTGGCCGGGGTCCTGCGAACCCTGCGCCGTTCACTCGCGGCCTAACCGCCCGACATTTCAATCAATCGAAGGTGACTTCATGACCAAACCCGAGACCAAGTCTCGGGGTGGTGAGGCTTTGCCCGCTGCCCCGGCTCCGTCGGCAGGTTCTGCTGCAGATCTGGCAACAGAAATGAGCGGTTTTCTGACCGACTTCAGCGCTTTTCAGGCTGACATCAAATCACGACTCCAACAACAGGAAGAACGCATGACCCATTTGGATCGCAAGACCATTTCCCGAGCACGCCCGGTGCTGTCGACAGCCGTAGAGGCAGAGGTGCCACATCAAAAGGCGTTCAACGCCTACCTGCGCTCTGGTGATGATGATGCGTTGCGGGGGCTGGAGTTGGAAGGCAAGGCGCTTTCCTCCTCTATTGCTGCGGAAGGCGGCTACCTTGTCGATCCGCAGACGGCCGACACTATTCGCGGCGTTTTGCGGTCAACCGCATCGCTGCGGGCTGTCGCCAACGTTGTCAACGTTGAGGCAACCGCTTTTGAAGTGCTCGTTGATCACACAGAGATGGGTGCAGGGTGGGCGACTGAAACCGGTTCTGCAACGGAGACCGATACGCCGCAGATCGAGCGCATTTCGATCCCGCTGCATGAACTATCCGCCTTGCCGAAAGCGTCGCAACGTTTGTTAGATGACAGTGCGTTCGATGTTGAAAACTGGTTGGCCACGCGCATCGCGGACAAGTTCGCGTCGAGCGAAGCCGCGGCATTCGTGTCGGGTGACGGAAACGACAAACCAAAGGGCTTCCTGACCCATACCAGCGTCGACAATGACAGCTGGAGTTGGGGTAATCTGGGCTACATCGCGACGGGTGCAGATGGCGATTTCGCTTCTGGTGAAGCAGCGGATGCGATTGTGACGCTGGTTTACGCGCTGGGTGCAAAATACCGCGCGAATGCGTCTTTCGTAATGAACTCGAAAACGGCCGGTGCAGTGCGCAAGATGAAGGATGCGGATGGTCGTTTCTTGTGGTCCGACGGGTTGGCCGCAGGCGAGCCTGCTCGCCTGATGGGGTATCCAGTGCTGATTGCCGAAGACATGCCTGATATTGCAACGGATGAACATGCAATTGCGTTTGGCGATTTCAACGCTGGCTACACAGTTGCGGAACGTCCTGATCTGCGGATCTTGCGTGATCCGTTTTCTGCGAAACCACATGTGCTGTTCTATGCGACCAAACGCGTTGGTGGCGACGTGAGCGATTTCGCGGCAATCAAGCTGCTGAAATTCTCAACCAGCTAAGGATGGCTTGAGATAGGCCCTGCCTGCTTGTGGCGCGTAGGCGGGGCCACCTTTCATTGAATTTCTGAACTGCTTGTGGGGGTGCAGCATGGTGCTGGTTGAGCTGACATCAATAGACTTGTCCGATTTGCCGATTGAGGCATTCAAAGCGCATCTGCGGCTGGGGACCGGATTTGCAGATGACGACGTACAGGATGAAGTGCTGGAAAGCTATGTCCGGGCTGCTATGGCAACAATTGAGGCGCGGATCGGCAAGATGTTGTTGCGACGCCAGGTCGTCTGGGAACTGACAGAGTGGACCGCCTCAAAAAGCCAACCTTTGCCGGTGGCGCCTGTCAGCAATATCTCCTCAGTCGTCTTGGTGACGCGGGAGGGGTTGGAGACGGTTGTAGATCCGGGGCTTTATCGTTTGAAGAGAGACACGCACCGCCCGCAGGTTGAGGCGGTCGGTGTCCAACTGCCCATGGTTCCAAGCGGCGGGGATGTGAAGGTAACGTTTGATGCAGGCTTTGGACCCGCGTGGCTGGATGTGCCGCCTGATCTGCGTGAGGCCGTTTTCCTGCTTGCTGCGCATTACTACGAGAATAGGTGGGACCGGACCGGATCCTCTGGATTGATGCCGTTTGGCGTCATGGCGCTGCTGGATTCTCATCGCAACATTCGCGTGTTTGAGGGTCGGCTATGAGTTTGGGGACTTTAAACCGCCATCTAATCTTGGAGGAATCCACGCGGGTTTCAGATGGTGCTGGTGGCTATACCGATGCATGGCTTGCAGTGGGTGACCTTTGGGCCTCTGTCATTGCGGGCTCAGGTCGGGAGGCACTTGGCGGCGACGTTGCACTGTCCTCGGTTCCCTACAAGATAAAAATTCGTTCCGCGCCGGTCGGGTCACCTCAACGACCGCGCGCAGATCAGCGATTTCGGGAACGCAGCAGAATATACCGCATATTGAGCGTGGCGGATGCAGATGAAGGCCAGCGTTACTTGATGTGCCATTGTGTAGAGGAGGCCGCAGGATGAGCTACGGCGTATCAGCGGCCCTACAACAGGCCGTGTATCAAGCCCTCAGCAGTGACATGATATTAGACGGCTTGATTGGTTCGGCGGTTTTTGACGCCGAACCTGTGGGAGCTATGCCGTCAAGTTACGTCAGCCTCGGCGCAGAACGTGTGCGGGACCGCTCCGACAAGACCGGGGCAGGCGCGGTTCATGAGTTTGATATCGCGGTCATCACCGAAGCGGATGGATTTTTTGTCGCCAAGGAGATTGCCGGCGCCGTTTCCGACGCCTTGGTCAATCAAGACCTTGCACTTTCAAGAGGTCGATTGATTTATCTGCGGTTTTTCAAAGCACGGGCACAACGGGTCGAGAAGGCGCGTATCCGACGGATTGACCTGACCTTCCGGGCCCGCATTCAGGACGATTGAGTTCCGGGCACTTGCGGCCCGTACAAATACCTAACGAATTTTAGAAGTGGAGATTTCGATGGCAGTTCAGAGCGGTAAGGACCTGTTGCTGAAAGTAGATTTGGACGGGGCAGGCGCCTTTCAGACCTTTGCCGGTTTGCGTGCCACGCGGATTTCTTTCAACGCTGAACAGGTTGATGTGACGACACTGGAAAGTGAAGGCGGATGGCGTGAACTTTTGGCAGGTGCCGGGGTGAAGTCGGCTTCAATCTCCGGCTCCGGCGTGTTTCGGGATGATCAGACGGATGAGCGTGCGCGTGCGATTTTCTTTAATGGTGAGATGCCTGATTTTCAGGTGATTGTCCCGGAGTTCGGGACGGTCGAAGGTAAGTTTCAGATCACATCCATTGAATATGCGGGCTCGCATGATGGCGAAGCGACCTATGAGGTCGCTCTGGCATCGGCCTCTG
This sequence comes from Pseudomonadota bacterium, assembly GCA_039195745.1. GTDB lineage: Bacteria > Pseudomonadota > Alphaproteobacteria > Rhodobacterales > Rhodobacteraceae > Litoreibacter. The sequence continues at coordinate 91,888 of JBCCVD010000002.1, forward strand.
CACTCACCTTTACGGCAGCGGCCTGATGGCAAACCCCTGGGCCGGGGAAGTGAGCGTGACCTTGGATGGCACGCCCCATGTCTTGAAGTTAACGCTTGGTGCATTGGCAGAGCTGGAGACCAGTCTGCAGGGCGAAACAGCAGTGCAATTGATCGAGCGGTTTGAGACAGGTGCTTTTTCCACGCGGGACGTGCTTGCCTTGTTGGTCGCAGGTCTCAGAGGGGGAGGTTGGTCTGGAAGTTCCGCCGATTTGATGACGGTTGAAATCGAGGGCGGATTGCTCGGTGCGACACAGAAAGCCGCGCAGGTTTTGGCGCGGGCGTTCGGACCACCGCCAGCATGAGCGGATTGGATTGGGCTGGTTTGCTGCGGGCAGGATTGCGCAGCGCGGGGCTGCAGCCATCGCAGTTCTGGGCGCTCACCCCTTATGAATTGAGCGTCATGCTGGGGGTAGATGGCAAAGATCCGCCCCTGACACGCGCAAGACTGATGGAACTGGATGCGGCATTCGGCAGGAAGGACGTGATGGATGACTGACGTATTTGAAGGGCTGGATGCTCTCGAAGATCGGATCGAAGGTTTGGACGCGTCGCTTGGTGGTTCAGAAGCGGTGATTTCTGCCTTTGAAACGGAGTTGGCAGGGATGCGGCAGACAATGCTGTACACATCAAAGGAGGTGCAGTCGCTATCGCTTTCTATTGGCGGGGGGCTACGCAAGGCTTTTGACGGTCTGGCCTTTGACGGGATGAAGCTGTCGGATGCATTGAAGACCGTCGCATCGAGTATGATTAATGCGGCTTACAATACGGCGATGAAGCCGGTCCAGGATGGGCTCGGCTCCGCAATCGCCAATGGTTTGAACGGCGTTGTGTCTGGTCTGTTGCCTTTCGAAAAAGGCGGGAGCTTTTCGCAGGGGCGTGTGATGCCCTTTGCAAAAGGGGGGATTGTTGGCGGGCCAACCCAGTTTCCTATGCGTGGGGGCATGGGATTGATGGGTGAAGCGGGGCCGGAGGCGATTATGCCACTGTCCCGAGGTCCCGACGGCAAACTGGGGGTCGCCGCGGGGGGCGGCGGCCGCCCGGTGCAAGTGGTCATGAATGTATCCACGCCCGATGTTGGAGGGTTCCAGCGGTCACAGAGCCAGATTGCAGCCCGGATGAGCCGGATGATGGCGGCCGGTCAGCGCAATCGATGAAGGAGAAGTAGATGAGTTTTCATGAAGTGCGGTTCCCCGCAGCTTTATCCTTTGGCTCGCTTGGCGGGCCGGAGCGCCGGACGGAAGTGGTGACGCTCGCAAACGGGTTCGAAGAACGCAACACGCCTTGGGCGCATTCGCGCAGGCGATATGATGCGGGATTTGGCTTGCGATCACAAGACGATGTATCTGAGATGATTTCCTTCTTCGAGGCGCGTCAGGGACAATTGCACGGGTTCCGTTGGAAAGACTGGTCAGACTACAAATCCTGCACGGCGACACGGGAGCCAGCGTTCGACGATCAGGCTTTAGGCACTGGTGATGGACAGCGGTCAACTTATCAACTGGTCAAGGAATACATCTCCGGCGGGACGACTTATACACGTCCAATAAGCAAGCCGGTTGATCAGACCGTGCGTGTTGGGGTGAATGGCGTTGAAGTGCTGGTTGATTTCGACTGGGTGATCGATCTGGCGACGGGTCTTATCACATTCACCGAACCACCGTCAGCAGGTGAGGAGGTCACAGCGGGCTTTGAGTTCGATGTTCCCGTGCGGTTCGACACAGATGCAATTCAAACCGGCGTCGCATCTTTTCAAGCTGGCGAGGTGCCAAATGTTCCAGTGGTGGAGGTGCGCATATGACCGCGCTGCTTGAGCATTTGCAAAGCAAGGCAACGCATGTTTGCCGGTGTTGGTCGGTCACGCGGCGAGACGGGTTTGTATTCGGATTTACAGATCATGATCGGCCGCTGAGTTTTGATGGGATTACCTTCAAAGCGGAAAGCGGTATGACCGCGCGCGCCATGGAACAGGTTACCGGTCTGGCAGTTGATAACACTCAAGCGGTCGGCGCATTGTCAGATATCTCGGTGACGGAATCTGACATTAATGCGGGCCGATTTGATGGGGCAGAGGTAAAGGCCTGGCTTGTGAATTGGCAGGAAGTGGCGGTGCGCGAACTGCAGTTTTCGGGCTCCATCGGTGAAGTAAAGTGCATTGATGGTGCATTTCATGCAGAACTGCGAGGATTGAGCGAAGGGCTTAACCAAGCTGTTGGCGCTGTGTTTGAGAGGGGATGCAGCGCCACCACTGGCGATGCGCAATGCGGCGTTGATCTTCAAGCGCCTGAGTTCAGTATCGAAGCCACAATTGGTCTTGTTGAAAGTAATCGGCTTTTGAGATTTGCCCCGATGGTGCAATTTGAAGACGGCTGGTTCAAAGGCGGGCGTTGCGAAGTCATGAGCGGGGAGGCCGAAGGCCTCGTCGGTTCCATCAAATCTGATGAGATCAAAGATGGGCAGCGCGTCATCGGATTGTGGGAAGAGTTTCGTGCCCCTTTGACAGCAGGCGACAGCGTGGTGCTTGAAGTGGGGTGCGACAAATGCTGTGCGACCTGCCACAGCAAGTTCAACAATCTGAAGAACTTCCGCGGCTTTCCTCATATTCCGGGAGAAGACTGGCTCATGGGGTACCCCTCTGGTTCAACGCGGAATGATGGGCGGAGCCGTTACCGATGAGCACAGTTGCACAGCGCGCAGTTATTGAGGCGCAAAGCTGGGTTGGCACGCCATATCGGCACCAAGCTTCCTGTAAGGGGGCAGGGACTGACTGTTTGGGACTGCTCAGGGGGATTTGGCGTCATCTTTATGGAGATGAGCCTGAAGAAATCCCAGCATATACGGCGGATTGGTCGGAACCACAGGGCCGCGAAGACCTATTGCATGCCGCGCGGCGTCACCTGATCCGGAAATCAAAGCACGAGGAAGCTGCCGGAGACGTAATCCTGTTTCGGATGCGTCGCAGATCGGTTGCAAAGCACCTTGGTCTGCAAACGGCTGTCGGTCCTGATCGACAGTTTGTGCACGCCTATAGCGGACACGGTGTCGAGCTGTCCGCGCTCACCCAGCCTTGGAGAGCGCGGATTGCAGCCCGCTTTACGCTGCCGGATTAATCTCTAATTCCGTGCGCAGAGCGCAGGGTCATTCTTGAAATGAGGTGCCTCATGGCGACCATTCTTCTTTCGGCTGCCGGTGCAGCAATCGGGGGCTCTCTCGGTGGCGGCGCGTTGGGTTTGAGTTCGGCTGTGATCGGCCGAGCAATTGGCGCAACGATCGGCAAGACGATTGATCAGCGTTTGATGGGCAGTGGCAGTCAGACTGTCGAGACGGGCAAACTGGATCGGATGCGGGTCATGGGTGCCAGTGAGGGCGGGGCAATTCCGCGTCTCTTTGGTCGGGCGCGCGTGCCAGGAAATGTCATCTGGACGTCCAACTACCGCGAAGATGTCACAACCACGACTCAAAGTGGAGGGAAGGGTTCACCCAAAGGACCGACCACAAAAAGTTATTCCTATTCCATCAGCATCGCAGTCGCGCTTTGCGAAGGAGAAATCTCTCGCGTTGGACGTGTCTGGGCCGACGGCAACATTGTTCAAACCGGTACATTGAATATGCGGGTCTACAAGGGATCTCAGGACCAACTCCCTGATCCTTTGATGAGTGCAATCGAAGGCGAAGATCAGGTGCCTGCCTATCGCGGATTGGCTTATGTCGTGTTTGAAGACATTCCGCTTGAACCCTACGGGAACAGGGTGCCTCAGTTCACATTCGAGGTCGTGCGTCCTGCGCAACCTTTAGAACATGATCAACCATCTGGATTGGTCGATATCGTCCGTGGCGTGGCCCTGTTGCCCGGCAGTGGCGAATTCGCATTGGCGACCACACCTGTTTATACGGGGAGCGATTTCCAAGGGACGCGGGCGGCAAATATCAACGCCGAGGATGGGCAGGTCGATCTTGTCTCATCCATTGATGCGTTGAGTTCAGAGCTGCCAAGGTGCAAATCTACGTCTCTGATTGTAAGCTGGTTCGGAGATGACCTTCGCGCGGGACATTGCCGCTGTCTACCTAAAGTGGAAATCGGCGAGTCATCGGCACTTGGCGTGCTTGGCAGCACACCTGTGCCAAATGCAAGTAACGGTGCTTGGGCAAACCAAGGCAGTGGCGCGTGGTCCGTAAGTGGGATCACGCGACCGAATGCAGAAGTCGTCGGCCAGTTGGACGGTCGGCCTATTTATGGTGGCACACCAACCGACGACTCCGTCATCGAAGCGATCCAAGCTTTACAGGACGCAGGGCAAGACGTGATGTTTTACCCGTTCTTGTTGATGGAAGTTCTGGCAGATAACACCTTGCCGAATCCGTGGACAGGCGGCACGGGACAGCCCCCCTTGCCGTGGCGTGGACGGATTACCACGGACCGCGCGCCGGGTGTTTCCGGAAGCACGGACCGCACCGCAGCAGCCAGAGCGGAGGTCGAGACCTTTATCGGAACAGCGCAGCCCTCTGATTTTTCGATTTCAAACGGCAAGGTGTATTATTCTGGGCCCGCCGAGTATTCATACCGGCGCTTCATTTTGCATTGCGCGTTTCTTTGTGCGGCTGCTGGTGGTGTCGAGGCCTTTTGCATTGGTTCTGAAATGCGTGCTTTGACGCAAATTCGCGATGAAAACGACGCCTTTCCCGCAGTCGAAGCATTTCGGGTGCTCGCGGCGGAGGTGAAAGCAATCTTGCCCGATGCAGATATCGGGTACGCAGCTGACTGGTCCGAGTATTTCGGTTACCATCCTCAGGACGGAAGCGGTGACGTTTTCTTCCATCTCGATCCGCTTTGGGCAGACACTTCAATCGATTTCATCGGCATCGACAACTATATGCCGCTGTCTGACTGGAGAGACGGAGCGGAGCATCTGGATGCATCAGTCGGAAGTATTTACGACATAGATTATCTGACGGAAAACGTTGTCGGTGGCGAAGGCTACGATTGGTACTATCGTTCTCAGCAGGACAGGGAAGATCAAGTTCGGACGCCAATTACAGATGGGGCTTACGGGGAAGACTGGGTCTTTCGTTACAAAGACCTTGCTGGATGGTGGACGAACCTCCACTTCGATCGCATTGCCGGTGTAAAAGTCGCTACGCCGACAGATTGGGTTCCGCAGTCCAAGCCGTTTTGGTTCACTGAGCTTGGCTGCGCGGCGATCGACAAAGGCCCTAACCAACCCAATAAGTTCCTCGATGAAAAGTCGAGTGAAAGCGCGCGCCCATACTTCTCGAACGGTGCTCGGGATGACTATGTTCAGATCCAATATCTGCGCGCGTTTGAGCGTCATTTCTCTGATGTTTCTATGAATCCGGTTTCTACTGTTTACGGTGGAGCTATGGTTGATGTGTCCAAGACCCATGTTTGGTCTTGGGATGCCCGCCCGTGGCCGGATTTTCCAAACAATCTGAGCACGTGGAGCGACGGACAGAATTATCTGTCTGGGCATTGGATTACGGGCCGCAGCTCCGTTCAGACATTGGCATCGGTTGTCGCAGAGCTGTGTGAGTACGCGGGTATGTCCGATTATGACGTGACGCGGCTGCATGGTATCGTGCGCGGCTATTCGGTGACGGAACTGGAGTCACCGCGTGCGTCGTTGCAGAGCCTGATGGTGACATTTGGGATTGATGCAATTGAGCGAAATGGACAGTTGGTATTTCAGAACCGCGACGCCGCTGTCATCCACGATGTGACGCCAGCCGACTATGTTTTACCTGATGATGCAGATACCGCTTTGGAGGTCACGCGTGCGCCCGAAGCGGAATTGGCAGGAACGGTGCGATTGGGTTTTACAGCTGGTGAAGCCGCGTTCGAAAGTCATGTAGTCTCAACGAAATTCCCGACAGATACATCACCGCTTGCGACGCAGAATGATCTGCCGATCTATCTGACGGGAGGGGAGGCGCAATCGACCGTTGAACGATGGCTGGCGGAATCGAGGGTGTCGCGTGACAGTCTCACCGTGGCTCTTCCACCGTCACGGATGGATGTGAAGGCGGGAGACTGGATCCGCGTCGAAGATGGAACGCCATTGGAAACGATTTACCGCGTCGACAGGGTTGAAGATGGTGGTGCGCGGGCTTTGGAGGCGACGCGCGTAGAAAAAGACATCTACGCGCCATCGAAACGCATTGAGTCGATCCCTAACAGTCGAAGTTTCGTGCAGACCGCACCAGTGATCGGGCAGTTCATGGATTTGCCGCTCCTCACTGGAAATGAGACGCCACATGCCCCGCATTTGGCTGTTTCTACGAGCCCTTGGCCGGGGTCGGTCGCGGTCTATAGCGCAACGGAAGACAGTGGTTATGGGCTTAACACGTTAATTGAACGCCCGGCTATCTTGGGTGTTTTGGAAACCGAATTGCCTCATGCGGCTTCAGAGCTTTGGCACACTGGGGCAGAACTTCATGTTCGGCTTCAAGGAGGCGCACTTAGCGCGAGAAGCAAACTGCAGGTGCTCAACGGGGCAAATGTGGCTGCGATCGGTGACGGAACATCTGACAATTGGGAGATCATACAATTCGCTGATGCTGAGTTGATTGATCAGGATACCTACGTGCTTGACCAGTTGTTGCGAGGGCGGGCGGGCACAGATGCGATTATGCCTGAAGTCTGGCCCGAGAACTCGCGCTTTGTTTTGCTGGACGGGGCGCCTGAGCAAATTTCTTTAGAAGCTGCACAACGCGATCTTTCGCGCCATTACCGCGTCGGTCCAGCGAATAAGCCCTATGATGATCCATCCTATCGTCACTACGAGGAGGCGTTTTCGGGGATTGGCTTGCGGCCTTTATCACCTGCGCAACTGCGGTCGCGTCAAAATGCCAATGGCTGGGATTTCAGTTGGATCCGAAGAACACGCATCGATGGCGATAGTTGGTCGTCTATTGATGTGCCCCTCGGAGAGGAGACCGAAGCCTATCAAATCCGTATCGTCCACGATGGCGCGCTGCTTCGAACGGAAATCGTCAGCGCTGCGGAGTGGACGTACACATCAACACAAGCGAGTGCGGATGGCGTTTCGACCGATTTCGAAATTCAGATCGCTCAATTGTCCCAAAGCTATGGCCCAGGACCATTTTCAAGGAAGGTAATCTATGTCTGAGACAGCTAATCTACAGCTCCCGCTGGTTGCATCTGCTCAAGCGCAGAAGCACATGACAGTCAATGAAGCATTGGCACGCATTGACGTCACCGCGCAGCTTTCGGCAGAGAGCCGCAGTCTCATCGCACCGCCATTTGTTGTTCAGGACGGTGAAAGCTACCTTGTTGCGGATGGTGCGACGGATGCTTGGCTCGGTCAGGACGGGAAGCTTGCATCCTTTGTGAATGGCGGATGGATTTTCCTTGATCCACGGGCGGGGTGGCAACTTTGGATCGCCGATGAAGCCCTCAGGCTGATGTTTGACGGAGTGCAATGGATAGAGAATGTTGTTGCGTCTTCGCCAAACAAGGCTTCCTTGCGCGCAGAAGTGATCGAGGTTGATTTTGCGCTTTCTGGTGGAAGCTCAATTGAAGATACCGCTCTTATCATTCCTGCGCATACGAGCGTTCTCGCGATCACCGGGCGGGTCTTGACGGAATTTACAGGCGACTTGACCGATTGGTCTTTGGGGGTTGTGGGGGCTGAGACCCGATACGGTTCAGGGCTGGGGCTATCAGTTGGAACCTGGTTGCGTGGGGTGACCGGACAACCGGTTGCATATTATGCGCCGACTGCACTTCGCCTGACGGCCAATGGTGGGACATTCGCAAGTGGTACCATCCGACTGGCCGTGCATCTTCTACAATTTGATTTGCCTGACGCTGACTGAACCACAGAAAGATCACAGAGTGGTGCGGGCACACTTTCAAGATGGATAAGATGGCTTATCTATACTACAGATACGCCAAATCAGGAGAGTGTGATGCCGCATCCCAATTCAAATGTCGCACAAGTTGATCCGGTTTGGCAGCGAATTTCCGAAGAAGCACGCCAGGCTATTTCCGACGAACCGCTTTTGGGCGGTATGATCCATGGGACGGTCTTGCACCATGATGGTCTGGAAAAAGCCTTGTCTTTCCGGATGTCACAGAAATTGTCTTCAGCGGAGATGTCAGAACAGATTTTGCGAGAGATCGCGGATGAAGCGTTTGCGGCAGATAAGGGCTTAGGACTTGCAGCACGCGCTGACATTGTCGCAGTGTTTGAACGTGACCCGGCCTGCAACCGCTTTATCCAGCCGTTGCTTTACTTCAAGGGCTTCCAAGCGATCCAGGCCTATCGCGTCGGTCACTGGCTTTGGACGCAAAAGCGCAATGATCTGGCTTACTTCTTTCAAATGCGTATCAGCGAAGTCTTCGGTATAGATATTCACCCTGCTGCCCGGATCGGTAAAGGCATCATGATTGATCATGCGCATTCTATCGTGATTGGGGAGACAGCCGTGGTCGGCGACAATGTCTCCATGCTGCATTCAGTGACGCTCGGCGGGACGGGTAAGGAAGATGATGATCGCCACCCGAAAATTGAAGATGGCGTTTTGATTGGAGCGGGCGCGAAAGTCTTAGGTAACATCACGGTCGGGCATTGCTCACGAATTGCAGCTGGGTCTGTCGTGTTGGAAAAAGTACCGCCAATGAAAACGGTCGCTGGCGTCCCTGCGAAAATTGTGGGCGAAGCGGGGTGCTCTCAACCTTCCATTACGATGGACCATTTGTTGTCTGGTAAGGTTTAGTTCTGCCGAAATAGACACGGCCGCTGCTACAACGCAGCGGCCGTTCTTTTTTGTTCGACCCGGCGTCAAGCAAGCATCATCACCGGGTTCTCTAGATTCTCCTTGATTGCATTGAGCAGATTTGCACCCAGCGCGCCATCAATCACGCGGTGATCGACGCTCAGTGTGGTCGACATGATTGTGGCAACCTTGACCTCACCATCTTCGCCCACAACCGGTTTTTTTGTACCCGCACCAACCGCCAAGATCGCTGCATGTGGTGGATTGATGATCGCGTCAAAATTGTCGATGCCAAACATACCCAGGTTGGAGATCGCAAAGCTGCCGCCTTGATACTCATGCGGCGCAAGCTTGCGCGCGCGCGCGCGGGAGGCGAGGTCTTTCATCTCCGCCGATAGGGCAGAGAGCGACTTCATCTCCGCATCTTTCAGAACGGGGGTAAACAGCCCGCCTTCAATTGCCACGGCCACTGCTACATCTGACGGTTTCAGTGACAACATCCGGTCACCCGCCCAAACAGCATTGGCATCAGGCACTTGTTGCAAAGCGAGGGCGCAAGCTTTGATGATAAAGTCATTTACCGACAGTTTAACCCCGCGTGGTTCCAATGATTTGTTTAGCTGGCTACGGAATTTCAGCAAAGCGTCCAGTTCGATATCACGGCGCAGGTAGAAATGCGGCACGGATTGCTTGGCCTCAGTCAGACGGGCTGCAATCGTTTTGCGCATGCCGTCCAGCTTTACTTCCTCATATTGACGATCTGCATAGGTTTTGAGCACAACGTCAGTGTCCGGGCCTGCTGACAATGAAGCGGCAGGCGCAGATGACGCGGCCGCGTCGGCAGGTATTGCGGGCGCTGCGCTTGGCTTGGCATCCTCAACATCCGCCTTTACGATCCGACCTTTCGGGCCGCTGCCTTTGATCTGGCTGAGATCAAGTCCCTTGTCTTTTGCAATTCTGCGCGCGAGCGGCGAAGCGAAGATCCGGTTCCCGGTCTTCTCTGCCGGAGCAGCAGATGGTGCAGGCGTTGGCGCAGCGTTTGAAGCCTCTGGCTCCGCTGGTTTTTCCGTAGCCGGTGCAGGCGGAGAGGAGGATGCACCGATGTCATCGGCGCTTTCACCTTCCTCAAGAATGACGGCGATGGGGGTATTGACCTTCACGCCTTCACTGCCTTCATCCACCAGAATTTTCCCGATGATACCCTCGTCGACGGCTTCAAATTCCATGGTGGCTTTGTCGGTTTCGATCTCGGCAATCACGTCACCTGAGTTGACGCTGTCGCCTTCCTTGACCAGCCATTTGGCCAGCGTGCCTTCTTCCATCGTGGGGGAGAGGGCGGGCATGAGCAATTCGATTGGCATGTCTGGCTCTCCTTAACGGTAGGTGACGGTTTTGACGGCGTCCATGACTTCCTTCGTCGTGGTCAGCGCAAGCTTTTCAAGGTTGGCGGCATAAGGCATCGGAACGTCCTTGCCGGTGCAGTTCAACACAGGCGCATCAAGGTAATCGAACGCTTCCGTCATGATACGCGAACTCAGGTAACTGCCGATGGAGCAGACGGGGAAACCCTCTTCCACTGTTACGCAGCGATTGGTTTTCTTGACGCTTTCCAGCACGGTCGGCAGGTCGAGCGGTCGCAATGTGCGCAGGTCAATCACCTCGGCAGAAATGCCGTCCTTCGCCAACTCATCCGCCGCTTCCAGCGCATACTTCATCCCGATCCCGAAAGAAACGATGGTGACATCGCTGCCTTCGCGCCAGATTTTGGCTTTTCCAAATGGCACGGTGTAGTCATCCATCACCGGCACATCGAAAGACTGACCGTAGAGAATTTCATTCTCAAGGAAGATCACAGGGTTTGGATCGCGGATCGCCGTCTTCAACAAGCCTTTCGCATCAGCGGCAGAGTAGGGCATGACGACTTTCAAGCCGGGTATCTGCGCGTACCACGCTGCATAATCCTGCGAGTGTTGCGCGCCCACACGGGCCGCTGCGCCGTTTGGTCCACGGAATACGATGGGTGCGCCCATCTGACCACCGGACATATAGAGCGTCTTAGCCGCAGAATTCAAAATCTGATCAATGGCTTGCATGGCGAAGTTAAACGTCATGAATTCAACAATCGGGTTCAGGCCACCAAAAGCGGCACCGACGCCGATACCGGCAAAACCATGCTCTGTGATCGGTGTATCAATCACGCGTTTCGATCCGAATTCGTCGAGAAGGCCTTGGCTGATCTTATACGCGCCTTGGTATTCGGCAACTTCTTCGCCCATCAAAAACACGTTTTCGTTGCGGCGCATCTCTTCGGCCATGGCGTCGCGTAAAGCTTCGCGGACCGTCGTTGGCTTCATCTCCGTGCCTGCAGGGATGTCCATCTCTGCGGGAGTGACAAGCTCAACCGGAGCGGCAGGGGCGGCGGCGGCAGGCTCATCAACAGAAGCCTGTGCGTCTGCAGGTTTGGCCTCGGCGATATCATCGGCACTTTCGCCTTCCTCGACCAACACTGCAATCGCGGTATTGACCTTCACGTTTTCCGTGCCTTCGGCCACGAGAATTTTGCCGACGATACCCTCGTCAACGGCTTCAAATTCCATCGTGGCTTTGTCAGTTTCTATCTCGGCCATGATGTCGCCGGAGGAGACAGTGTCGCCTTCCTTCACCAACCACTTGGCCAGTGTGCCTTCTTCCATGGTCGGCGAAAGGGCGGGCATAAGAATTTCTGTTGCCATGTTTAAACCTCCGCTTCCATGTAAATATCGGTGTATAGCTCATCCAGGCTGGGCTCAGGGCTTTCTTTGGAGAACTCAGCGGCCTCGTTCACAATGCTTTTGATTTCTTTGTCGATGGCTTTCAGATCATCTTCAGACGCATGCTTGCCGGTCAGAAGCAAGTCACGCACTTGCTCAATCGCGTCGCGCTCATCGCGCATCTTTTGAACCTCCTCACGCGTCCGGTATTTGGCTGGATCAGACATGGAGTGTCCGCGATAGCGATAGGTCTTAATCTCAAGAATGTACGGTCCCTTACCGGCCCGGCAGTGCGCCACAGCCTTCTCGCCCGCTTCCTTCACGGCCAGCACATTCATGCCGTCAACCTCTTCCCCTTCAATCCCATAGGCCGCGCCGCGCGCAAAATATGATGGCGATTTGGTAGAGCGCTGCGTCGAGGTGCCCATTGCGTATTGGTTGTTTTCAATAACGAAAATCACCGGCAAGTCCCACAGTTCGGCCATGTTGTAGGCTTCATAGACCTGGCCCTGGTTCGCAGCGCCATCCCCGAAATAGGTGAAGGTCACGTTGTCATTGCCTTTGTACTTGTCAGAAAACGCGAGCCCGGCGCCCAGTGGCACTTGTGCTGCCACAATCCCATGCCCACCGTAAAAATGCTTCTCTTTCGAGAACATATGCATGGAACCGCCTTTGCCCTTGGAATAACCCCCCTCGCGACCGGTCAGTTCGGCCATCACGCCTTTGGGATCCATCCCGCACGCGAGCATATGACCGTGGTCGCGATAGGATGTGATGCGCTTGTCGCCGTCCTTCGCCGCAGCCTCAAGGCCCACGACAACAGCTTCCTGTCCGATATAGAGGTGGCAGAACCCGCCGATCAGGCCCATGCCGTAAAGCTGACCAGCTTTTTCCTCAAATCGCCGGATCAACAACATATCTTTGTAATACTGCAAAAGCTCGTCTTTCGAGACATTTGCCTTCTTGGCAGGTTTCTTTGCGGCCACGGTGCGACATCCTCCCCAATGAAAAGTAGTTTAACGTTAAACTATATTCTAGCAAAGGCCAGACGGTAATGCACGCCCCGTTTTCACAGGTCAGCTATGCGCCCAAGACAAAACGTCGGAAGACAGAGTCTGCTTTGAAAATCAGGTCTTAACGGATGATAATTTCATCTGCGCGCATCAGTCCCAGTACGTCGCGGGCCTGCATGTCCAACAGGTCGAGGTCGAGATAGCTGTCAGAAAGGCGGCGCGTCTTGTTTCGCATCTCTGCGACTTCTGCTTCCAAAGCGTCCAGTTCTTGTCGCAACGTGTCAATTTCCGCATCAACTTGCACGCGGCGAAAAATGCCGTAATCCCCTTGCACAGCTGCAAAGGTGAAATACGCACCCATTGAAAAAAGGACCCCGCAAATAAGCAGGGACGTCAATCCAGGCGATGTCCGTTTGGTTGACATGAGAGCCGCTTGTACCTCTTAACGCCAACTTGTTCCGATGGCTTTGTCAGAGGATGGCATAGACGAAGCGATTTGTGAATCCCTTTATTGCGCGTTTCTTTGCAAAAACACACGATATCTGGTGTTTTCAGCGGCGCTATCAGCCTGCGACAGAGGCGTCATAGATGCTGTCGATTGTGGCGCCCAGCGTTTTGCGGAAGGCGTCATCGTCCTGATCTGCCGACAAGCCTTCGGTCAATGCACGCGAGAAACTGGCCACAACACCCGAATTTCTGGCTAGTCGGGTGTTTGCCTCTTCGCGGCTATAGCCGCCAGACAACGCAACAACCCGCATGACCCGTGGATGGTCTACGAGCGCTTTGTACTGGTTTGGTGTTTCTGGAAGGGTCAATTTCAACATGACGTTTTGATCATCGGGCAGGGCGTCCAAATGACGGATAAGTGCGCTGCGCAGCATGTCTTCGGCCTGTGATTTGTCCGCAATGCTGATCGTGACTTCCGGCTCAATAATAGGTACCAGCCCATGTGCCATAATCGCGCGCGCAACCTCGAATTGCTGAGCAACATTGGCGGCAATACCGCTTTCGGAGGCGGCATCAATGACGGAGCGCATCTTCGTGCCAAACATTTGCGCTTCCACAGCACGGCGCAACAGATCATCCAGCCCGCCGATCTCCTTCATCAGTTTCACGCCGTCTTGTTCATCTTCAAGACCTTTATCGACCTTCAGGAATGGAACCACGCGGCTGTCTTCCCACAGATATTGCCCGGCAGGCTTGCCGCCGATCTCGCGATCCATCGTCTTTTCAAACAGAATGGCGCCAATGACTTTGTCGCCAGTGAATTCAGGGGCAAGCGCGATCCTTGAACGCATGTCATGGATCAGATCATACATTTGCTCATCTGTCCTATAGGCGCTTTCGTCGATACCATAGAGGCGCAGTGCTTTCGGCGTTGAGCCGCCAGATTGGTCGAGCGCGGCGATAAAACCCGGTCCGCGTGTGATCTGATCGGCTTGTGTCTGATTTGGCATCTGCGGAAAATCTCCAATGTCTAAAAGATAGCGTCACTGCACGTTGAGCGTGTCTTAGGACAGGTCGTCGATTTGTGCAAATATGGTGGCGCTAACAGCGACGCTAACCGAAGAAATTGACTGTATCTGAATGCCGGACAACGTGCGATCCGGGCCGGTCAATGATCGTCTTAAACGTCGAGTGCCGCAACACCGGGCAGAGTTTTGCCTTCCATCCATTCGAGGAATGCCCCACCTGCGGTCGAGATGTAGGTGAAATCATCGGCAGCACCGCTGACATTTAACGCAGCAACCGTGTCTCCGCCGCCTGCAACAGAGACCAGAGCGCCGGCCTGTGTCAACGCGGCAGCTTTGGCGGCCGCAGCGTTGGTTGCCGCATCGAATGGTGGGATCTCGAAGGCACCGAGTGGGCCGTTCCAAATGAGTGTTTCAGATTGCTCGAAAACAGCTTCAATGGTTGCGACGGTTTCGGGGCCTGCGTCAAGGATCATGTCGTCTGCCGGGCAGGCCGCGGCTTGCAGCGTTTCATGGTCAGCGCCTGCTTCGAAGGAGCGCGCGACGACGATATCAGAGGGCAGGTGAACCGCGCAGCCTACGGATGCGGCTTTTGTCAAGATTTCCGTCGCGGTGTCTGTCATGTCGTGTTCAGCCAGCGATTTGCCGACGTCTTGTCCTTGCGCGGCAAGGAAGGTGTTTGCCATGCCACCACCGATCACAAGGTGATCCGTTTTGTCGACGAGATTGGCCAGCAATTCCAGCTTGGTCGACACTTTTGCGCCGCCCACAACCGCCACAACCGGGCGCTTGGGGCTGCCGAGGGCCGCGTCCAACGCGCTGAGTTCGGCCTGCATGAGCCGACCAGCGCAGGCGGGGAGGAGGCGGGCGATTGCCTCCGTGGAGGCATGGGCGCGATGCGCGGCTGAGAACGCATCATTGACATAAAGGTCACCGAGCGAGGCCAGATGCCGGGCGAAATCCGCATCGTTCTTCTCTTCGCCGGGATTGAAGCGCAGGTTTTCCAGCAAAGCGACCTGACCGTGTTTCAGGTCTGCGATGCGGGTTTCATACTCGTCATCGATAAATGTGACAGAGGTTTCGAGGGCGCGGGCTACGGCGGGGGCGATGAGACCGAGTGACATCTCAGGGATGGTTTGACCTTTCGGCCGACCGAAATGGGCCATCAAAATTGCTTTGCCACCTTTGGAGATCACTTCTTTCACGGTCGGGACGATGCGCTGGATGCGGGTGTCATCGGTGACGTGCCCGTTTTCTACCGGCACGTTGATATCCACGCGGATCAGAACGGCTTTGCCGTCCAAGTCAATGTCATCGAGCGTCTTCCAAGCCATGATCCCAGCCCCTTACATACAAAACACAAAATTCCCCGCATGCGGGGAATCGTGCAAGCCGTTGGTTCTGAACGGCTTTCCTAAATCTGTTAGGGATATATTAAATCAATTTCCCCATCGCAACAGCCGTATCGGCCATGCGGCAGGAGAAGCCCCATTCATTGTCATACCAGCTGAGGACGCGCACCATGTTTCCACCGAGAACCTTGGTCTGTTCTGACGCGAAAGTAGACGAATGTGGATCGTGATTAAAATCACAAGAGACAAGCGCTTTGTCTGAATAGCCAAGGATGCCCTTGAGCGGCCCGTTTTCAGAGGCGGATTTCATCATCGCATTGATCTCTTCCGCCGTGGTGTCGCGCGCCGCTTCAAAGGTGAGGTCTACGCAGGAGACATTGGGTGTTGGCACCCGGATCGCCACACCGTCGAGCTTGCCGTCAAGTTCCGGCAAGACCAGACCGACAGCCTTCGCGGCACCGGTTGAGGTGGGGATCATCGACAGCGCGGCCGCGCGTGCGCGGTAAAGGTCCTTGTGCATCGTGTCCAATGTCGGTTGGTCGCCCGTATAGGCATGCACGGTTGTCATGAACCCTTTGTTGATCCCGAGAGTGTCGTTCAGCACTTTGACGACGGGCGCAAGACAGTTCGTCGTGCAGGAGGCATTGGAGACGATCAGATCGCTTGCTGTCAGAGCTGCGTCGTTCACACCGTATACAATGGTCTTGTCAGCCTCTTTCCCGGGCGCTGAAATGAGCACGCGAGAGGAACCATTTTCCAGATGGGGCAGGCATTTTTCCTTGCTGTTGAAGACACCGGTGCATTCCAGAACGATATCCACATCACTCCAAGGCAGATCGGTTGGATTGCGGATGGCTGTCACCTCCATCGGGCCGCGGCCCACATCAATCGTATCGCCTTTGACCGTAACCTCTTGCGGGAAGCGGCCATGAACAGAGTCGTATTGCAGCAGATGCGCGTTGGTCTCCACCGGCCCGAGATCATTGATCGCGATCACCTCTATGTCGGTCCGTCCGGCCTCGATGATCCCGCGCAAGACATTGCGGCCAATCCGGCCAAATCCATTGATGGCGACTTTTACGGTCATTGTAAGCTCCTTGAGTGATGGTGAGACGCGTTTCGCAATCCTGTTAACGCTAACAAAAGGATTCCATCAGAAAGGTCAAGGTTTCGAAGGGGCTTGATTGATAGGCGTGTTGGCTTTGTGGGAATGCGTTTTGGCAGAATGCAGTGTGAAGAGAGAGCGACAAAAAGCGCATCATCGGTTGGTTTGCGCGCGCTTCAGGAGGCGACCGAACGGATCGGCGTGAACTCGTAGCTGTTGTTTTGGCGTTCAATAAAAGCAGGGACTTCTGCGGCGGGCATGGGGCGACTGTAATAGTAGCCTTGCGCGAGCTCTGATCCCATGAATTGAAGCATTGCCAATTGGTTGACGCTTTCTATGCCTTCCATGACAAGGCTGAATTGCATGGATTTTCCGAGGTCTATCATGGCGCTGATGATCGACTGATCGTCGGTGTTTTCAAGCACAGCGTCAATGAAGGATTTGTCGATCTTGATAGATGTGATTGGCAAGGTTTTGAGCTGCGTGATGGAAGAGTATCCGGTGCCGAAATCATCAAGCGCAATGGAACAACCGGCGTCACGCAGTGTTTCCAGATGGGTGATGGATTGTCGTTTTTCCGGCCCGAACAGGCAGTTTTCGGTCACTTCAATCGTCAGGTTGTGAGGCGAGAGACCGCGCGACGACAGACCTTGCAAAATGTCTTTCGGGAAGCTCGGTGATCTCAGATCCCCATCCGTCACGTTCAGGGCGATTTTTCGAAACGGCACTGACGCGTCTTTCCAAAAGACCATCTCCTCGACAATTTTGGCAAACATCTCTTTGCCAAGCGCCGCGCTTAACTCGCCGTCATCCAAGGCATCGGCAAAGACAAAAGGCGTCAGCAGACCCTTTTCAGGATGATTCCAGCGGGCCAATGCCTCGAACCCTTCGACCTGACCGGTCTTCATATTCACGATGGGTTGGTAATAAGGTTCGATTTGTGAGCACTGAAGCGCCAGGCGGAACTCCTCCCGAATTTTGAGGCGATCCACGAAATTGTCTCTGAGCGCGGGGACATATTCACAGATATTGCCTGAGGAATTCGATTTCGCCGCATAGAGCGCGAGGTCGGCCAGTTGGATCAGGGCTTCGGTTGTCTCTGCATCACGGGGGTATTGGACAACACCGCCCGACACGGTGGCAGAGACGGTCTGGCTGCCGCCAGTCAGGTTGACGCTGACTTCCTTGGGGATGTGCATGAAATCTGTGTGCCGCAGATCATCCCCGTCAAGTCCGGAGATGACAACGACAAATTCATCGCCGCCGAGCCGCGCGATATAGGCGTTTTCCGGCGCTGCGTTTTTCAGGCTGGATGCGAATTCGCAGAGGATTTTATCGCCGACAGGATGGCCGTAGAAATCATTGATTTCCTTGAAATTATCCAGATCAAGCATGAACAGCAATGCTGATTGCCCGCGTTCCTGAGCGGTCCAGATCGTGTCGGAAATCGTCTCCTGAAAATTGTTGCGATTATAGAGGTTCGTTAACACATCATGATTGGCCAGAAAGGCGACGCGCTTGTCCGCGTGCTTCTGCTTTTTGGCAGCTGTGATGTATCGCCAGGTCGGATAAGCGATGGCCGAGCCGACCAAAATCACACTGGCAAGCGCGGCGAAGAAGATCAGGCCTTTGTAAAGCTGTGCCTGATCTTCCAGATTGACAAGCACGCGCAGAATATAGCGCGTGCTGTCCTCGTCGCTGACAGGGTAATAGACCTCTGCAAATGTTGAGGGTATTCGCGGGTTATCGCTTTGCCTGATATAGATGTCATGGGCTTCGTGGCTGTGGATGAAAGACACGAGGTCCTTGTCTATCGGGTGTTTGAACGTGGCGGTTTCGTCTGGCGTGAGGGGCGTGTTTGGACTGCTTCCCGCTATCAGCGCGATGTCGGACGCGTTGAAGCGAAAGCCCGGTCCAGTGGGGGGCGTCCCGTGGCTGCCATAGTCATGTTGATGCGTGCCAGATGCGGAGCGCGGGTTTTCGGACAGCAGGCTGACATGGCATTGGCAATGCGGGTTGATGTAATCGAGTTGATAGATGTGACCGATCTCAAACACGCCATACATCACGGAGCTCAGCGCCTCTGCCTCCGGCAAGGCTTTGGGGTCGGGTTTTCCATCGACCAAAGTGACATCTTGAGAGTTTTCGATCCGGTTTTCGATATGCTGCGCCCAGTCCATGCCGATGAACAGCGCCTCGCGTTTGAGCGCCCAATTCAGCGTGAATTGCGCGCCCGTCCAGAGCAGGCTGGCAGCGGCCAAGGCAAAAACCACAAAAAGCAATTTTGGCGAAAGCCAACGGGACATCCATGCCACTCCAATAACGTTTTGAGCGGTCCTAAGTTGTCGGGGTTAACGTTCTGCTGCCTGTGGCACAGTCATCTTGGTACAATTTGATCCAACTGCCGGCCAAAACCTAGCCAGTGGCGCGCCTAGCGCCAGAAGGCGAGGTATTCGATCAAATCGACGAGTTTGCGGCCGAGGAAGATATGCGCCTGCCAATCGAGTGTGGCATTGAGGATCAGCAGCATGATCAGTGTCAGCCCCAGCACAATTGCGATTCTGTTGGTCATGGCTGGGGCAGGGCCTTTGTCCTCGGGTCAGAGGCGTCCCATCGCGGCGGCCACGTCGGCCATGCGGCAGGAGAAGCCCCATTCATTGTCATACCAAGCCAATACCCGAACGGTACGCCCGCCGACAACCTTGGTCTGATCAGGCGCAAAAATTGATGAATAATTCGTGTGATTAAAGTCGATGGAGACCTTGGGCTCCGGATCATAGCTGAGCACGGCGCCCATATGTCCAGCAGCGGCTTCTGCGACGATGGCGTTGACATCTTCGACGGTGACGTCTTTCGCGGCCTCAAAGGTCAGGTCCACGGCAGAGACATTCGGAGTGGGCACGCGCATCGCGGTGCCGTCGAGCTTGCCTGAGAGTTCGGGCAGTACTTCGCCCAGCGCTTTGGCGGCGCCGGTCGAGGTCGGGATCATCGCCATGGCGGCGGCGCGGGCGCGGTAAAGGTCGGAGTGGCGGCGGTCCAGCGTCGGCTGGTCGCCGGTATAGGAGTGGATCGTGGTCATGATCCCGCGCTCGATCCCGATGGCATCGTTGAGGACTTTGGCCAGAGGGGCGAGGCAATTGGTGGTGCAGGAGCCGTTGGAGACAACGCCGTGCTCGGGCAGCAGATCGCGGTGATTGACGCCGTAGACGATGGTCTTGTCGACATTTTTGCCCGGCGCAGAGATCAGCACGCGTTTCGCGCCGCGTTCGATATGAACTTGGGACTGCTCTTTGGAATTGAACTTGCCGGTGCATTCCATCACGACGTCGATGCCGGACCAGTCAAGCTCTTCCGGATTGTAGGTGGAGAACACTTTCATCGGGCCGCGGCCCAAATCCATTGTGTCGCCGGAGGTGCGGACCTCGCCGGGGAAGCGACCATGGACGGAGTCATATTTCAGCAGATGCGCATTGGTCTCAATCGGGCCCGTGGCATTGATCGCCACGACCTGAACATCATTGCGTCCGCTTTGCGCTATATGCGCCAATGTACAGCGGCCGATCCGGCCAAATCCGTTGATCGCGACAGTCGTGGTCATGTCTGAAACTCCTCGTTACCCGTGCCCATGCGTATACAGGCGTATGCAAGTTGCGAGAAGTTAGATTCCTGTTTTTTGACAATATGATAGCGTTATCATGGCCCGGTGTTGCTCAATTTATGGGCAAATTGAGAACACAACATGTTGTGTTAGCGGTAACTGTTTCCAGCCCCGAACCTCGGAAGTCAAAATCGGAGTTTGAGTCGCTCAGGCCTGCTTGGCTTCCATGCGATCTGCGAGGGCTTCTGTGCGCGCGGCAATCTCTGCCATCGAATCCGCGATCTGCGGCGGGATCACGGCCACTTCGATCTTTTCGGGCGGTGCCGATTTCAGTGTCGCGAGTTCCTTGGCCTGCACCTCAAGCTTCTCTTCCGCGTTGCGCAGTTCTTCCTCAAGACCTGCGGTTTTATCAGCGAGCATGAGGCCTGCCATCAACAACATGCGGGTCTCTGGCATGCGGCCAATCTGTTCGGCCAAGACGCTGGCCTCATTATCCAGAAGCTTGGCGGCGGATTGCAGGAAATGTTCTTCGCCTGTCTGACAGGCCACCTGAAAAATGCGTCCGCCAATGTCAATATTCACTTCGGGCATGGATCAAGCCTCCTTCAGGGCAGGGGCCAGCTCGGCCATTATCTCGTCAAGCTGGGCCATGTCTTGCGCGCGTGCCTGCTGCAGATCAGACAGCTGTGCGGCAACACCGGCATCGGCCGTGGAACCTGCCCCTTGATGCGCGGTATTCGCTTCGCGCAGGGCTGCGTTATTTTCGCTGAGCGCGGCGATCACATTGCGCAGGCGCGTGTTCTCCCCTTCGGCCGCTTCCAGCCGGTCCGTCAGACGCTGCACGCGGGTGTCGAGCCGTTCTATGCGCGCTTCACCTTCGGCTTTGGAGGCCACAAGCCTTGCATTGGTCGCGCGCTCGATCTCCAGCTCTTCGACCAGATCACCGTCCGGGGCGGCAGGTGCAGGCGCAGCAACAGGTTGCGCGGCGGCATTTTCCACACAGATCGCGATCCGATCCAGAGCAGCCGTGATCCGGCTTTCATGCTGCGAAATTTCTGACATTTCTGCCCCCTTTGTCGTCTCTTCTTCGGGAATTACACGGCAGTCTCGAATCGAAGCCGCGTGGTTCTCCCGCTATTTGAGGGGGAGCCTACGGAATTTATCGACGAATTCAAAGACCTTGGGCAGTCTTCTGCCTGTAGAGCTTGAACTCCGCCACCACGCTGGTATCACCGCAGCACGAGAAACAAGCACCTCAGGGGGAAGACGCGTCGTGGATATTGCCAGCCTTCGTGAAAATCATGCCGACCATTGGAACAAGGCCTGCGCGATCCGCGTATTGACTTTGGACGCGGTCGCGGCGGCGAACTCGGGCCATTCCGGTATGCCCATGGGCATGGCCGATGTCGCAACGGTCTTGTTTGAGAAACATCTGAAATTTGACGCATCCGCCCCGAACTGGCCGGATCGTGACCGGTTCATCCTGTCTGCAGGCCACGGGTCGATGCTGATCTACGCGCTGCTGCATCTGACGGGTTACGCGGATATGACGCTGGAGCAGGTCAAGAATTTCCGCCAGTTGGGCGCGATCACGGCAGGCCATCCAGAATTTGGCCATGCCACGGGCGTCGAGACGACGACCGGTCCGCTGGGCCAAGGCATTGCAAATGCCGTGGGTTTTGCGATTGCGGAGGAATCTCAACGCGCCCGCTTCGGCAAGAAGCTGGTCGATCACTACACATACTGCATCGCGGGTGACGGATGCCTGATGGAGGGCGTCAGCCAGGAGGCCATCGGCATCGCGGGTCGCCATGAACTGGGCAAGCTGATCGTGCTGTGGGACAACAACAATATCACAATCGACGGCACGGTGGAGCTGTCTGATCGCACCGATCAGGTGCAGCGCTTCAAGGCCTCCGGCTGGCATGTGCAGGAGATTGACGGGCATGACCCGGACGCGATTGATGCGGCGATTGAGAAGGCGAAAAAGACCAAGAAGCCTTCGATGATCGCGTGTAAAACGCATATCGCGCTGGGCTCTTCTGCGCAGGACACATCAAAGGGCCATGGCGCCTTGACCTCGGACGAGCTGATCGCTGAGACGCGGAAAGTGTATGGATGGGAGCATGGGCCCTTCATGATCCCTGCGGATGTGAAATCTGCGTGGGAAGCAATTGGCGCGCGCGGTGCTGACGATCGTGACGCGTGGGAAGGGCGGCTTGAAAGCATGTCCGCCAACAAGCAGGCCAAGTTCGCGCGCGAACAGGCGGGCGATGTGCCGCGCAAACTGTCCGCGACGATCAAGGCGTTGAAAAAACAGGTGTCCGAGAGCGCGCCGAAAGTGGCGACCCGAAAAGCCTCTGAGATGGCGCTGGAAGTGATCAACCCGCTGATGCCGGAAACCTTTGGTGGTTCGGCTGATCTGACCGGGTCCAACAACACGCTAACCAGCGATATGGGCGTGTTTGACACGGATAATCGCAAGGGTCGTTACATGTATTACGGCATCCGCGAGCATGGCATGGCCGCTGCGATGAACGGCATGGCTTTGCACGGCGGAACAAAGCCTTACGGCGGGACGTTCATGTGTTTTACAGATTATGCACGCGGCGCGATGCGGCTTTCAGCGCTGATGGGTATTCCGGTGACTTACGTGATGACGCATGATTCCATCGGTCTGGGTGAAGACGGTCCGACCCACCAACCGGTCGAGCATCTGGCGATGCTGCGCGCCACACCGAATGTGAACGTATTCCGCCCCGCAGATGCGGTGGAGACGGCAGAAGCCTGGGAATTGGCTCTGTCATCGAAATCGACCCCGTCAGTTCTGGCGCTGTCGCGTCAGGGCCTGCCGACCGTGCGTACGACGCATACGACGCGCAATGAAGTGTCGAAAGGCGCTTATGTTTTGGCTGAGGCGGAGAATAAGCGTCAGGCGATCCTGATGGCGACAGGGTCCGAAGTGTCGATAGCGATGGAGGCGAAAGCGCTTCTGGAGGCGGACGGGATCGGGACGCGTGTCGTGTCGATGCCGTGCTGGGAGTTGTTCGAGGAGCAGGACGAGAAATACCGCCGCAAAGTTCTGCCCGCAGGACCGGTCCGGGTCGCCGTGGAAGCGGCCATTCGGTTCGGTTGGGATCGCTGGCTGTTCGGGGAACGGGGCCGTCGCGAGAAATCTGGCTTTGTCGGCATGCACGGGTTCGGCGCCTCTGCACCCGCGAATGAGCTTTACGCGCATTTCGGGATCACGGCGAAGGATACGGCCGCGAAGGTGCGTGAGCTTTTGTCCTGAAAGTGTTGATATAGAACTGGAAAAGCCCGCTTGGTTGAGCGGGCTTTTTTTGTCTGTAAGTAGCAGGTGGGTGCCTCCCGGCGCATGGCTGCGCCATACGTTTGGTCGCACGAACTCATAAAAGTCTTGGCTTTTATGAGTTATGTTCGCGAATGGTGTTTGCCGCTTCTTTGTTATACGTGACGCCGTTTTCGTCAAATAAAGTGTCGAGCTCGCCGGACAGGGTCATCTCTGTGATGATGTCGCAGCCACCGATAAACTCACCTTTGACGTAGAGCTGCGGGATGGTGGGCCAGTCGGAGAATTCCTTGATCCCCTGACGGATGCCATCATCGGCCAGCACGTTGACGTCGGTGTAATTGACGCCCATGTAATTCAGCACGCCCGCGACCTTCGAGGAAAAGCCGCATTGCGGCATCTGCGAGGTGCCCTTCATGAACAGCACGACATCACTGCCGGCCACGGTGTCTTTGATCTGGGTTTGTGCGTCGCTCATCTTTTTTGTCCTTTCGACGGGCAAGCCGTTCTTTATGCGTCCGGATGTATGGCAGAAGCTTTAGAATTGCGAGGGTTGGAATAATGAACCATGCTGCAACCTCTAAAAGCTGTTGCACCTATTCCGGTACTTTGGTTGTCAGGCCCAGCGCGTGAATTTCGCCGCTGTCCACTTTGTCTTTGATCGCAGCCATTACAGCGCGTTGTTGCTGGACGCGGTTCATGCCGCGAAAGCTCTCGTCCATCACCATGCCCTGAAAATGCACGCCATCCGCGCCTTCGATCTGGATCGTGGCATCGGGGAAGCTCTTGCGGATCAGGTCTTCAACATCTTGTGCGGTGATGGCCATGCGCGGGTGTCCTTTGTTTTACCTAATCTAGGAAGCAGCGGGGCAGGTGGCAAGTCACCTTAGCCCACGGCTTTTTCGAAGCTGGAATGGTAGAGGGCGGACAAGGTGGACAGCTCTGCGGTCATCTCTCCAAAGCGGACCGAACTGCCGCCGAATGTGCCGATTTCCACCAGATCCGCTTCGCCTTCGGCCGCTTGCAGCAAGGCTTTCGCGTGGCTTGGCGTGCAGGCGATTAGATAGCGGGCCTGATCTTCACCGAAAAGCGCCGCAGTGTCTGACATGTCGAGCGTGACACCGATCCCCGCGGCATCGGCCATCTCAAAGGCAGCTAGGGCCAGCCCGCCATCGGCGATATCTGTGCATGTGTCGATCAGATCACGATGGGCACGGATGAAATCGCCGTTCCATTTCTCAGCCGCCAAATCGACCTTTGGTGTGTCGCCATCTTCGCGGCCCAGCGCTTCTGACAGAAGGGCGGATTGACCGAGATGCGTGCCGGAACCGCCCAGCAGCAGCGCAACGTAGCCGTCCTGCGCCTTGCCGGAAATGATGTGGCCGAGATCGTCGATCAGGCCGACTGCGCCGATGGTCGGTGTCGGAAGGATGCCGGTGCCATCGGTTTCGTTATAGAGCGAGACATTGCCGGATACGATGGGCATGTCGAGCGCGGCAACGGCTTCGCCGATGCCTTTGATCGCGCCAACGAACTGGCCCATGATCTCAGGCTTTTCGGGATTGCCGAAATTCATGTTATCAGTCGTTGCCAACGGTTTGGCGCCCGAGGCGGTAAGATTGCGATAGGCTTCGGCCACGGCTTGCTTGCCGCCTTCAAACGGGTTCGCTTTGACATAGCGCGGGGTCACGTCAGAGGTGAAGGCAAGTGCTTTGTCTGTGCCGTGCACGCGGACAATGCCTGCACCTGCGCCGGGCACAGCGACTGTATCGGCCATGACCTGACTGTCATATTGCTCCCACACCCATTGCTTGCGGGCGTAGTTGGGCGAGGAGATCAGCGCTTTCAGCCCTTCGATTGGATCTATTTCGATCTTGTCGGTCAGCGGTGCTGCGGGAGGGGTCTCCACCCATGGGCGGTCATATTCCGGAGCGGTCGAGGAGAGTTTGGACAGCGGCAGATCCGCTTTGACCTCGCCATGATGCATGATGAGGAAGCGGTCTTCTTCTATCGTTTCCCCCACGATGGCAAAATCGAGGTCCCATTTGACGAAAACCGCGCGCGCCTCTGCTTCCAGTTCCGGCTTCAAGACCATCAGCATGCGTTCTTGAGATTCAGAGAGCATCATCTCATAGGCAGTCATGTTTTCTTCGCGCTGGGGTACATCTTCGAGGTTCAGTTTGACGCCGAGCCCGCCTTTGTCGCCCATTTCCACGGCAGAGCAAGTCAGGCCAGCCGCGCCCATATCCTGAATGGAAATCACAGCGCCGGTCTGCATCAGTTCCAGCGTGGCCTCCATCAAGCGTTTCTCGGTGAATGGATCGCCGACTTGCACGGTTGGGCGCTTTTCCTCAATCGTGTCGTCAAATTCGGCGGAGGCCATGGTCGCGCCGCCCACGCCGTCGCGGCCGGTTTTGGCGCCGAGATAGACGACGGGCATACCGATGCCCGAGGCGGCGGAGTAGAAGATGCTATGGGTGTCGGCAATGCCCGCAGCGAAGGCGTTCACGAGGCAGTTGCCGTTATAGGCGGGGTGGAACCGCACCTCGCCGCCGACGGTAGGCACGCCGAAACAATTGCCGTACCCCCCAACACCCGCGACGACGCCAGAGACAAGCTGGCGGGTTTTGGGATGATCGGGTTCGCCAAAGGAAAGCGAGTTCATCGCCGCAATCGGACGCGCGCCCATCGTGAAGACGTCGCGCAAGATGCCGCCCACGCCAGTCGCTGCACCCTGATAGGGCTCGATATAGCTGGGATGGTTGTGCGACTCCATTTTGAACACGACGGCTTGCCCGTCGCCAATATCGACAATGCCCGCATTCTCTCCCGGGCCGCAGATGACTTGCGGGCCTTCCGTAGGCAGGGTGCGCAGCCATTTCTTGGAAGATTTGTAAGAGCAGTGCTCATTCCACATGGCCGAGAATATGCCCAGTTCCGTGAAAGTCGGCTCGCGTCCGATGATCTCAAGCAGTCGTTGGTATTCATCGGGGCTCAGCCCATGTGATGCGATCAGGTCTTCGGTGATTGCAGGGTCCTGCATGTGGCCTTTTCCCCCAAGATGTCTTGCCTTGCAGGCTTCTTATGACAGAGCCGCGGGCGGGGAAAGCCCGATTACGTCTCTGCCGCGGCGGGGATCAGCAGGCACACCCGTGTCCCGGATCCTTTCGCGCTGTTGATCATCAACCGTCCGCCTGATTGCTCGGCAAATCCCTTCACCATAGACAGGCCCAGACCGGAGCCTTGCCCAACAGGTTTTGTGGTGAAAAACGGCTCCACCACGCGATCAATATTCTCAGCTGGAATCCCGTCGCCTTCGTCAATGAGGTCAAGCTGGACATAACGCTTTGGATTGTTTGGCGCTTTATAGGGCAGGGCAATCAATTGCAGCCGTCCGCCTTCCGACATGGCGTCGCGTGCATTGATGATCAGGTTCAATAGTGCGACCTCCAGCTGGTTTTGATCAACCTCCATGGCAGATATTTCGTCATCAATCCTGAGATCGAGTGTGATTGTTGCGGGCAGCACGCGGATCGCGAGATCATAGAGATCATGCAGGAATTGATCTGTTGGCACGCGTTTGATTTGCAAAGGCGATTGCCGGGAGAAGGCCAGCAACTGAGAGGTCAGGATTGATGCGCGTTCGGCCGCTTCATGCGCTTTCTTGACCAGATCGGCGCGTTCCGCCTCGCTTTTTACCTCGGGGTAGAGGTCGAGATTGCCCATCACGACCGTCAGGATATTGTTGAAATCATGAGCCACGCCGCCGGTCAGCTTGCCCACGGCTTCCATTTTTTGCGATTGCCGGATGCGTTCCTCCAGATTTTGGCTGGCTTTTCGATTGCGTTGCATCTCCTGCAGGCTGGCCGCGTGATAGACGATCACCCCGATGGCGCAGAACCCTGCCAATATGCTTTCCGCTGTGGCCGGAACCACCCAGAGGAAATCAAGTGCAATGACCAGCAGCGCCAAGGAATCTCCGGCCCCTTGGACAACGGAATGGCTGCGTATCTGCGTGCTCTGGCTGACAGAGAACAAGATGCCGGCCATGATCATGCAAAGCGCTGGAAACTGCGCGGCGGGTTCCGGGTGGAACCACAGGTACAGCACCATCAGCCGGTAGCAGATCATGCGCGCCGTGTAGAAGCCGATTACGGCGAGGTAGATGGCGAAACTGCGCGATAGGGCGAGCCGAGATATGGCCCATCTCGTGCCGAGGCCCGCGCAGGTATATGCGACCAGCCAATAGGCCGGAAAAATCACGTCGAACATCTGGATTGCGGTGACATTCAACACGAGCAGGATCAGATGGCGGATCGAGAACTCAACCCATCCCTGTTTCTGCGAGGAGATGATGAGCTCAGCTTCTTCGCCATATGCTTTTCGTAACAGCGTCAGCACAGATGCCACTTTGTCGGGGGCTGACCTCAATGGCCATAAATTCAATGACACAAGGGTAGCGAAGGTGCCTGAATTTGCAAAGGTTATGGATAGAGACAGCGGAGCGCAAAAAAAAGGCCGAGCAATAAGCTCGGCCAAAGTCCAACAGGGAGGTGAAGGGGCATGCGCCGCCTTCGAGATGACAGATAGGCTTGCTCTTTGAGCGGTTCAAGAAATTTTGCCTAAATTCATGGCATACCCGTTATGCAGGGAATGCATATCAGGCTATTTATGCAGCAGTTTAAAGCGCTTGTGCCTTTTTTCGCTGCAGATTGATTTCGCTGACCACAAAGTCCCTGAAGGCCGATATCCGTTTCGAGTGGCGCAATTCTTCGGGATAGGCGAGGAAGACCGGGACCTCATTTGACTGGATATCCGGCAAGACGCGCACGAGGTTTGTGTCATCAATGGCCACGTAATCCGGCAACACGCCCACGCCCAACCCGTGATGAACCGCCTGCAGACAACCGAAATAGTTATTCACGGTCAGAAGGTTCGGCAATTCGTAGCTCAGCAGGGCGCGCACCAATGTGGCCCCTGCGCTGACCTGTTCTGAACTGGTGTTCTGACAGATCAGACGATGCGCGCGGAGGTCTTCAATGCGTTCGGGGGCGGCGTGTTTCTCCAGATAGGCGGGGCTCGCGAAAAGTTGCATCCGGACGCTCATCAGCTTCTTGCGCACGAGATCGGCTTGTGAGGGTTCTTTCATCCGGATCGCGACATCGGCCTCGCGCATCGGCAGGTCCAGGACGCGTTCATCCAGCATCAGGTCGATATTCAACTCGGGATAATCGTCATAGAGTTTCGAGAGACGCTGCGCGAGCCAGAGCGAGCCGAAGCCGATGGTGGTGGTGACACGCAATTCGCCAAACACTTCCTCTTCGCTGTCGCGGATGCGCGCGGAGGCGGCATCAAGCCGTTTCGACATGGATTTGGTCGCGTCAAACAGCAATTCGCCCTGTTCGGTGAGAATCAGTCCGCGGGCATGACGGTGAAACAGGTTGGTGTTGAGCGACTCTTCAAGCGCTCTGATCTGGCGCGAGACCGCGGATTGAGACAAATGCAATGCATCACCAGCATGGGTCAAAGACCCTGCATCGGCGACCGCGTGAAATATTCTGAGTTTATCCCAATCCATTTCGATACTTCTGTGCTAATTTCAGGCCAAAGACAGCCATTAACCTTACCTCGCGACATTGTCACAGCTTGGCAAGACGTGTCTCGCGAAAAACTGTTGGTAGGTCAGTCATTTTGACCTAATATCCGTGGTATGATTTCGTCAAGCTTGGGAGGGCTTACGATGACGCTGCAAGATATCTCGCTCGCGGACCGGTTCGATCTGGAGAAATCGCCGGTTCTGCTCAACGGGACGCAAGCGCTGGTTCGGCTGGTGCTGATGCAGAAAGCCCGCGATCTGGCGGCGGGGCTCAATACGGCTGGCCTTGTGACGGGATATCGCGGATCACCCTTGGGCGCGGTGGATATGCAGATGATGCGCGCGTCACAAGAGCTGGAGGCCGCGGATGTCAGGTTTCAGCTGGGTCTGAACGAGGACCTCGCCGCGACAGCTTTGTGGGGTGCGCAGCAAGCGGAGCTGCGCGGGGAAGGCCGCAATGACGGTGTTTTTGGGCTGTGGTATGGCAAGGGTCCCGGTGTGGACCGCTCCGGCGACGTGATGCGGCACGCGAATATGGCGGGCTCTTCGCCCCATGGCGGCGTGCTAATGGCGATGGGGGATGATCATACCGGCGAATCCTCGACCACATTACATCAATCGGACTGGGCGATGGTCGATGCCTATATGCCCGTCGTCTCCCCGGCTGGTGTGCAGGAAATCCTCGATTATGGCCTTTATGGTTGGGCCCTGTCGCGTTTTGCCGGTGTCTGGGTCGGGCTGAAGACGATGAAAGACACCGTCGAAGTCACCTCCGTCGTCGATGGTGATCCTGGGCGCATGTCTTTTGTCAGACCGGAATTCGCGATGCCGGAAGATGGCCTCAACATTCGCCTGATCGACACGCCTCTCGCGCAAGAAACGCGGATGATTGACCACAAGAGGTTTGCTGCGGAAGCCTTTGCGAAAGCGAATAAAATTGACAAAACGGTCTGGGGAAGTGCTGGCGCGAAAATCGGCTTTGTTGCAGCAGGCAAGAACTGGCTGGATCTGGTCCACGCGCTGAGCCTTTTGGGCATTGATGAGGCCGAGGCTGAGCGGTTGGGGCTGACGACCTATAAGGTGGGTCAAGTTTGGCCTCTGGATGTGGCCAGCCTGCGCGATTGGGCGGATGGTCTGGATTTGATCATCGTTGTTGAGGAAAAGCGCAAGCTGATCGAAGTGCAGATCAAGGAAGCCATCTTTGACGACCGCAAAGGCCGCAGGGTTTATGGTTGGCACAAGGGCGATCAGACGGAAAATGGCCGCAGGAAGGAGCTGTTCCCGACGCGCTTTGCGCTGGACCCGGTCGATATCGCGGAAAAACTTGGCAATATTCTGATTGAGGAAGGGCGGCGAACCGATCGCATCGAAGCGGGGCTTGCGATGCTGGCGGAGGCCAAGCGGTCAGACAATGCGCAGGACATCGCGGCGCGCTTGCCGTATTTCTGTTCCGGATGTCCGCACAACTCCTCCACCAAAGTGCCAGAAGGGTCGCGCGCCTATGCGGGGATCGGCTGTCACTACATGGTGCAGTGGATGGATCGCGACACGACCGGTTCGACACAGATGGGGGGCGAAGGGGCGAATTGGATCGGTGAAGAGCCGTTCTCCAACCGGGATCATGTGTTCCAGAATATCGGGGATGGGACCTATAATCATTCCGGTAATCTCGCCATCCGGGCCGCTGTCGCAGCGGGCACGAATATCACATACAAGGTGCTCTATAATGATGCTGTCGCAATGACCGGCGGGCAGGGCAATGATGGCGGGCTCGACGCGCCGCAGATTGCACGTGAGTTACATGCAATGGGTGTCCGGGAGGTCGTCGTTGTTTACGATGAAAAAGAGGATGTGCAGGCGGCGGCTTTCCCGAGCGGAATGGCAATGCATGAACGCGCTGAATTGCCCGCTGTTCAGGAAAGATTGCGTGATATCAAAGGTGTGACAGCCATTGTTTATGTTCAGACCTGCGCGGCAGAGAAACGCCGCCGTCGAAAGCGCGGGCTGTTTCCTGATCCTGACAAGCGGGTGTTTATCAACACCGATATCTGTGAAGGCTGCGGCGATTGCGGTGTGCAATCCAATTGCGTCTCCATCGTTCCGGTGGACACAGAGCTGGGGCGCAAACGGGCGATTGATCAATCCTCCTGCAACAAGGATTTCAGCTGTGTGAACGGGTTCTGCCCGTCCTTCGTGACGGTTGAAGGCGCGCAGCTGAAAAAGCGTGAAGTGGTCTCATTTGACTTGCCGGACATGCCTGACCCCGAGCTGCCAAAGATCAGCGGCACGCATAATGTCGTGATCACCGGTGTCGGCGGCACTGGCGTTGTGACCATCGGTGCAGTGCTGGCAATGGCGGCCCATCTGGATGGCAAAGGCGCAGGCATGATGGAGATGGCAGGGCTCGCGCAGAAAGGCGGTGCGGTGCATATCCATTGCCGTCTCGCCAACCGTCCTGAAGATATCTCAGCCATTCGAGTCGCAACCGGTGAAGCGGATGCGCTGATCGGGGGCGATCTGGTCGTCAGTGCCGGGGCGAAGACGCTTGCCCTGATGAAGCCGGGCACGTCGGGTGCTGTGGTCAACGAGCATGAGATCATCACGGGTGACTTCACGCGTGACACTGAATTCTCTATCCCATCTGATAGGTTACAGCTCTCTCTTGAAGCGAAAATGCGGGCACGTGTTGTGTTTTTTGACGCGACCGAATTGGCCAAAGTGCTGATGGGAGATTCGATTTTCTCCAATATGATGATCTTTGGCGCAGCCTGGCAGCGCGGTTTGATCCCACTGTCCTATGATGCAATCACCCGCTCCATTGGGCTGAATGGCGCTGCGCCGGATAAGAACCTGCGGGCTTTCGATCTGGGGCGTTGGGCCATTTTGCACCCTGAGGAGGCTGCCAAACACTTGCAGAGCAATGTCGTGCATCTGCCCGCGACGCTGGAAGACAAGATCGCGTTTCGCGCCTTGCATTTGGCGGAGTATCAAAGCAAGCGATTGGCGAGCCGCTTTCGCAATACGGTTGACCGCATTGAGGATGCCAGTCTGAAAGAGGCCGTGGCGCGAGGGTATCACAAGCTGCTGGCCTATAAGGATGAATATGAAGTGGCCCGCCTGCATCTGGAGACCGAAGACAAGGCGCGTGCGGCTTTCGAGGGGGATGTGAAAGTGACCTATCATCTCGCGCCGCCGCTTCTGTCGAAAGAGGGGCCAAATGGTCGGCCGGTCAAGAAAACATATGGGCAGGGAATGGTCACAGGGTTCAAGATGCTCGCCAAGCTGAAGGCGCTGCGCGGCACCCCGTTGGACGTGTTTGGCTATTCTGAGGAGCGGCGTATGGAGCGTGCCTTGATCAAACAATATGAGGCAGATTTAGACGCGATCGTGTCGGCCTCAAACAAAGAAGCTGCGATTGCCTTGGCTGAATTGCCGCTCGACATTCGCGGGTTTGGGCCTGTGAAACAGGCGAATGAACGCAAGGCCGCAAAACGGCGGGAAGAACTGCTGGCAATTCTGGACTTAAAAGACGCCCAGCAAGCTGCTGAATAGGATTACTTTTTCTGAATGTAGTAGTGCTGTGTGCCGTCTTGGTCGGATTGCCCCAGCAGCAGGTGGCCAGATTCCGTGCAAAAATGCGGCACATCAACAATCGCGGCCGGGTCATCTGCGAGAACCTGCAAGACCTGTCCCGTTGTCAGGCCCTGCAAACGCTTGCGCGCCTTGAGCACGGGCAAAGGACAGAGCAATCCGGTCGCGTCAACTGTGTCATCATAGTCCATATCCGGTGAGGTAGACCGGCACGAGATGTTTGTCCATTCATTGCACCTCCTTACTTTTGCCCCAGTCCCGCGTTAGGTTCGCCTTATGGCGAATGAGCAGGCAAATCGCGATGTCCGGCGTCGGTGGGTGTTTTACATCCCCGGCTATGATCCGATTCATCCGCGGCGGTATCGTGAGCTCTATCGCAGTGAATCCGCTGATCAGGCGAAGATCAGCGGTTATGAGATTGCGCTGCGCCCGAAACCCGCGCGGGCGGGGGGCGATTACGGCTGGCATGTCAGTGCCCAGATGGACGGCGTCGAGACGGAGGCACAGGTTGATGTGCTGGTGTGGTCTGACATTGTGCGGGGCAGCATGGCGCAT
Source organism: Pseudomonadota bacterium (assembly GCA_039195745.1). Lineage (GTDB taxonomy): Bacteria > Pseudomonadota > Alphaproteobacteria > Rhodobacterales > Rhodobacteraceae > Litoreibacter. The sequence goes on from JBCCVD010000002.1 coordinate 125,025, forward strand.
GACATCCCGCGCACCTATGTGCAGCTTTTTCGGACGGCGTGGGTCTATATCACCACCGGTGCGCTGCGGCGGTTGATGATGCTGCGCAAGGGGCCGGTGATTGCTGCGCTTTACCCGATCGGCATGTTGCTTTTGCAGCTTGGCATTGCGGTACTGGCTTTCTTCCTGATTTGGGGGACGTTGGAGCGGCTGGCTGGGCTTTTGCCTGCAGCGACGCCGTGGTGGATCATCGGCGCGCTGTCTTGGCTCGGGGCCGCGCTTGGCGGTGCTGCGGGCGTTACAGTGCTGCGTTGGTTCAAGAAAAAGGACGGCAAGTTTTTTGCCTACTACCTGATGCATGATTACGCGTTCTCTGCGCGCTGGGGCGGAGCCAATCCGCCCGCGCTGGAAGAGCGGATGCGGGAGTTTGGGGACCGGATCGCCGCTGCTCTGCGCGAAGACAGCGACGAGGTGTTGGTTGTGGGGCATTCCTCTGGCGCGCATCTTGCGATCTCGATCCTGGCCGATCTGATCCGCGACGGGCGGGTTCCTGATACTGGTCCCGCCTTGTCCTTTCTGTCGCTCGGACAGGTCGTACCCATGATGTCTTTTCTGCCCAAAGCAGACCGGTTGCGGCGTGATTTGCATTTTCTGTCGGCGCGCGACGAGTTGGCGTGGATTGATGTGACTGCCCCCGGTGATGGTTGCGCCTTCGCGCTGTGCGACCCGGTCGCGGTCAGCGGGGTGGAGCCAGCGGGCAAGAAATGGCCCCTCGTGTTCTCCGCAGCCTTCACGCAGACACTCAGCCAGGAACGCTGGAAGGCGCTGCGCTGGAGGTTCTTCCGGCTGCATTTCCAGTATCTCTGCGCATTTGACCGGCCGAAAGACTATGATTATTTCAAGATCACCGCTGGCCCCCTGACGCTTGGTGCGCGGTATGCGGACAGACCGCCGTCCAAGTCGCGCATAGACGTCGCAGTGTCGCGTTACACGTCAATGGCGGCCTGATATGCTGCCCCCGAAGCCGAATGCGCGGCCCGAGAAGGTCAGCTTTGTCAAATATGTGCGGCTGTTTCGACAGGATATCCTGTCTGCCCAGCCTGCAAAGCTCTATCGCGCATGGATGGCAGAATTCAAAACGCCCTTTTTTAGCAGCTATCTGGTCAATCAACCGGAGCTTGTGCGCACAGTCCTGAAAGAACGTCCCGATGATTTTCCGAAATCGGACCGCGTGAGCGAGGGTCTGCGCCCACTGCTTGGCAATTCAGTGTTTGTCACCAATGGCGAGGTCTGGAAACGTCAACGGCGCATCATTGATCCGGCCTTTGAGGGGGGGCGTCTGCGCGACACATTTCCCGCAATGCTGGCGGCAGGCGAGGCTGCTGTGCTGCGCTTGCCGGAGGGACAAGTGGAGATCGAGCAGGAGACGAGTTTTGCCGCTGCGGATGTGATTTTCCGGACTCTGTTTTCCATCCCGATTGAGGATCAGACGGCCTCAAAAGTATTCACGGAGTTTCGCGACTATCAACGGTCTCAACCAATCCTGAACCTTGCGGCGATGATGCCTGTGCCTGACTGGATGCCGCGGCTGTTTCGTAGGAAGACGAAGACGACCGCGCGCGCCATTCGGGCGCTGATCACGGATTTGACCGCGCGGCGGATGGCGGAAATTGAGGCCGGAAACGCGCCGGACGATCTGGCGACAAAGATCATGACCATGCCGGATCCAAAGACTGGCGAGACGTTCTCAACTGAGGAAATGGTCGATCAGGTCGCGATTTTCTTTCTGGCAGGGCATGAAACAAGCGCATCTGCCTTGGCATGGGCGCTCTATCTGCTTGCGATGCATCCGGAGTGGCAGGAACAGGTCGCGGTGGAGGCGGAGGCATTGGACAAAACGCGCGATGTCTCGGTGATGTCTCAATTAAGGATAAGCCGCGATGTGTTTCGGGAGGCGTTGCGGCTTTATCCGCCGGTGCCGATGATGGTGCGCGAAGCGGGATGTCCCGAACGGTTTCGTGAGCGTGATGTTCAGGAAGGCGCGCAGATCGTCGTCTCCCCCTGGCATTTGCACCGGCATGAGCGGCTCTGGGATAATCCTGACGGGTTTGATCCCGCGCGTTGGGAGACGGAGAATGGCAAAATCTGTCAGCGCAGTGCTTACATTCCGTTCTCCAGCGGTGCCCGCGTCTGTCCGGGCGCTGGATTTGCAATGTTTGAGGGGCCGCTTTTGCTGTCTTTGCTGGTGCGCGCCCATCGGTTTGAACTGGTTCGGGGCAAGACCCCCGTGCCAGTTGCGCATCTGACGGTCAGAGCCCGCGATGGCATCTGGCTGAACGTCTCAAGGCGGGAGGGGGCCGATGATTGAGTTTGTGCGCACCGCTCTGCAGGCGCGCCCCAGTTGGGGAACGGTCAGTCTGGTTTTGCTGTTCGGTGTCGCAATGGTCGGTTTCGGCAATGGCGACAGGGTGTTGTGGGCCGTAACATCGCATGGTGCGCAATTGCCGGGCGTCGTGTTGGATGTCCGCTCGACCCGGGGGGCGGAGGATGCAGCTGTCAGCTACATTCCGAAAGTGGCGTTTCGGGACCCGTCCGGGACCGTGCGCGTGATGGAGGCGCTGACCGCGCCGATGCCCTACCGGATCGCCACAGATGCGCCGGTATTGGTGGCCTGGGACAGTGGCAGCACCGAGCTGAGGATTGACGTGCCGTTCAAGCGACAGCCCGCCACATCCGTCATTTTGTCTCTGCTAACCGTATTGGGCGTATTGTCCTGGCTTTGCGGGATTTGTCTGATTGGCCGCCGCATCCGCTTCGCCACCATTCGGATGGGTGAAGCTGCGCAGAATATAGAGCCGGATCGCTGAGGCGAGGCCGATATCGGGGCCACGATTTGCATCAATTTCAGCCGCCAAGTCATTGATAGGGCGGGATTGTTCAGATGCCAAGCGGCGGAATTCTGCCCAGAACGGGTCTTCCAGTGACACGCTTGTGCGGTGACCTTTGAGCGTAAGCGAGCGTTTCTTTGGACGTTGTGTCATTGTCTCATCGCCTTTTTGACCTGATCCTGTTGAACATGCACTGGCTTTTCGCTGTGCTTAGGCGCTCATGGTTAAGGCGAATACGTGCCTCGGGCTCGGGGAAAAATCACATTTAGTCGTCGGTTATGACGTCGGCTTAGCACCGGGTCGGCCGTGAGCCTTCTGTCACGTTGCGTCACCATCGCGCTTATGGGCGTCAAGACGCGCGACTTGTGTCTTTCGCGCAGCATCTTCAGCGCGGGTCTGGGCCTTGCTGCGGCCGTATTTGATCGCATTCTCATCGGCGCGCACCTTCTTTTCAGCGCGCGCCTTGGCTTTGCGAAATTTGTTCAGGTTGACGGGCTTCATTTCGGCCCGATCATATCCTTGGGCTGCACCACACGGTCAAAGGTTTCGGCGTCAACGAGGCCCAGCGCAATGGCTTCTTCCTTGAGCGTTGTGCCATTCTTATGCGCGGTCTTGGCGACTTTGGTGGCGTTGTCATAGCCGATGGTGGGCGCGAGGGCGGTGACGAGCATGAGGGATTCTTTCATCAGCTTGTCGATACGCTCCTCATTGGCTTTGGTGCCTGCGACCATATTGTCGGTGAAGCTGCCCGCCGCGTCGCCCAGAAGCTGCATCGACTGGATGACATTGTAGCTCATCATCGGGTTGTAGACATTCAGCTCGAAATGCCCTTGCGAGCCTGCAAAGCCTACGGCAGCGTCATTGCCCATCACATGAGCGCAGACCATGGTCAGCGCTTCTGCCTGCGTCGGATTGACCTTGCCGGGCATGATCGAAGAGCCGGGCTCATTTTCGGGCAGGATCAATTCGCCAAGGCCAGAGCGCGGCCCGGATCCCAGCAGGCGCATATCATTGGCGATCTTGAACATGGAGGCGGCGGCGGTTTTGAGCGCGCCCGAGAACATGACCATCGCGTCATGGGCGGCGAGCGCCTCGAACTTGTTGGGCGCAGTCACGAAGGGCAGATCGGTGATGGCCGCGATCTCTGCCGCAACTTTTTCGGCAAACCCTTTGCGTGTGTTCAAGCCAGTGCCCACGGCTGTGCCGCCTTGTGCCAATTCGTAAATATCAGGCAGGCACGCCTCCACCCGTTCGATGGCTTTGCTCATCTGATGCGCGTAGCCGCCAAATTCCTGACCGAGCGTCAGGGGTGTGGCGTCCTGCGTATGGGTGCGGCCGATCTTAATGATATCTGCGAATTCTTCGGATTTTGCGACCAAAGCGGCGTGCAGCTTGCGCAGGCCCGGCAGCAGCGTATCGCGCGCGACCATGCCGATGGCGACATGCATCGCGGTGGGGAATGTGTCGTTCGAGGATTGGCCCATATTGCAATGGTCATTCGGGTGAACCGGTGTCTTGGATCCCATCACGCCGCCCATCATCTCGATCGCGCGGTTAGAGATCACTTCGTTTGAGTTCATGTTAGACTGCGTGCCGGACCCTGTTTGCCAGACCACCAGCGGGAAGTTGTCATCAAACTTGCCGTCAATCACTTCTTGCGCGGCAGCTTGGATGTGGGGAGCAAGCTCTGCATCCAGATCGCCAAACTCAAGATTGACGGTTGCCGCCGCTTTCTTGATGACGCCGAGCGCGCGGATGATGGCCACGGGTTGTCTCTCCCAGCCAATCGGGAAGTTCATGATCGAGCGTTGTGTCTGCGCGCCCCAGTATTTGTCAGAAGGGACCTCCAAAGGGCCAAAGCTGTCAGTCTCGGTACGGGTGTCGGTCATGGGGTGTCCTAGGTCGTTGATCGCCAAAATCTATAGGGGGGAGGGGGCGCGAAAACAATCGGGCAGCGCCTATGTTTACGCTATCAGGCGCATAGTCCGCGCTCAGGTCTTGCGGAAACTGTCGAGGCTGACGACATCGGCCTTCTTTTCCGGCGCGCCTTCGCTGATCTCTTCTGGTTCAGGAGTGGCCTCTGGTTCCTCAGGCGTGTCGTCGAAATCGGGCAGATCGACCACCTCATGCAGGTCGCCATCATTGCTTTCAAAGCGCAGGCCGAACTCTACCGACGGATCAACAAAGGTCCGAAGGGCATCGAACGGGATTTGCAATGGCTCGGGGTTGTCGCCAAAATTCAGCGTGATCTGGAAGCCGTCCTCGCCCACAAACAGCGCGTCATACCAGTGCTGGATCACAATCGTCATTTCTTCGGGGTAGCGATCAAACAGCCAGTCGGCCATTTCGACATCAGGGTGTTGCGTATCAAAGGTGATGAAGAAGTGATGCTCCCCCGGCAGCCCGTGATCGGCCACATCCTGAAGCACGCCGGAAATCAGGCCACGCATCGCGTGATGCATTTTCTTGCCGTAATCAATCGTGTCGGGCATGCGATGAATCCCTGAACCTCGCCTGCGGGTAGCATAGGGGATTCTTGCCGGAGGGGAAGGGGCGATCAGATCAGTGTCGTTGCAAATCCGGCCAACCCACCGATGCAGAGCACGACGATCAGGTTCATATGGCGGACCAACATCAGATAGCCCGCCCCAAGCGCCAGAAGGGCCGGTGTCCATTGCAGGGAGGTGAGCTCGGGCAGGAGGACGGCGCCGAAGCCGAAGGACTGCGTATGCAGCGCATCGAAGAGCAGATGTAGAGCAAACCAGAGCATCAGGTTCAGGATCACGCCGACCACAGCCGCGGTGATCGCGCCGAGCGCTGCGGCCAAGCGGGGTCGACTGGCAAGCCAGTCGATGTAAGGCGCACCCGCAAAGATCCATAGGAAACAGGGCGCGAATGTGGCCCAAAGCGTTACCAAACCGGCGAGGAGCGCAAGCCCAAGCCCGCCTTCGCGAAACCCTGCGAGGATGCCCACAAACTCGGTCACGAGAATCAGGGGTCCGGGCGTGGTTTCTGCCAAGCCCAGCGCGTCCATCATCTCCGCCGTGGTGAGCCAGCCCAAATCACCGACGACAGCTTGGGTCATGTAGGCCAGGACCGCGTAGGCCCCGCCAAACGTAACCATGGCAAGTTTTGAAAAGAACGCCCCGAGCGGGCCAAGAAACTCCGGGTCCACTGCATAGATGAGGCCAAGGGGGAGGAGCCAAACTGCGCTCCAGATCGCGATTTGCGTCAGCGTGTCGGTGAAAGCGACGGGTGCTGCCGTGTCTGGCGGGTCCTGCACTGACAGGAACGCGCCGATGATCCCCGCTGTCAGAATGATCACCGGAAACGGGATGGAGAAGACGAAGATCGCCACAAAGGACAAAAGGGCGATTGCCCAATGCGCCGGCCGCTTCAGCGCGCGTTTGGAGATTTTCAGCAGGGCTTCGATGACGATGATGACGACGACCGATTTGATGCCCAGAAACACGGCCTGCACCCAGTCGAGCCCGCCGTAACTGGCATAGCTGAGCGCGAGCGCAAGAATGACGACTGCGCCGGGCAGAACGAATAGAAGCCCGGCAATCAGCCCACCGGTGATGCCGCGCAGGCGCCAGCCTGCATATGTCGCGAGTTGCATGGCTTCGGGGCCGGGCAACAACATGCAAAAGCTCAAGGCGCGCAGGAATTGCTGTTCGCTCAGCAGCGGACGCGTTTCCACCAGTTCTTTATGCATCAGCGCGATTTGCGCGGCGGGACCACCGAAAGACAAAATGCCGATACGCCCAAAAATGCGGATAAGCGCGCCAAGGTTCATGACGGGACATCTTTGCGGTCTGGTGCCCAATCATGCCCTTCGCCGCGCCCGTCACGCGCCCAGCGGTAAAACGCATCGTAAAGGCCCATCGCCGCCTCCAGCTGCGCCAGATCGTCTTTGTAAGCGCGGCTCAAGCCCACCGAGATGGCCAAGAGGCCCGCAGCCTCCGGCGCGAGATCGTGACGGTTCGTGTCAGCCGCGCGTATGACTGTTGCCAGAGCCTGAAGCGGCACTGTATCGAGGCAAAAATGATCCAGCATCGCGTCAAAACTGCATCGGTCGCCATGATGGGACAAAGGCACGCCTTCGACATCGAAGGGGATCGCGTCGAACTTTTCTGCGATCAGAGCCACTTCACCGGGATGGACAAAGAGAAATCGGGCGGCCGGATCGACGAAGCGCCGGATCAACCACGGGCAGGCGATCCGGTCGATTTTCGGACGGTGGCGCGTCACCCAGAAAGCACCGGATTTCGTTAGCCTGTCAGCCGGTATCAGGGGCAGGCCCGCGTCGCGCCAGTGATGGATGCCGCCTTGCAGAAATTCCGCGCGTATGCCGTGGCTGCGTAAGATGGCGGCCGCACCTTGGCTCAGCTTTTTGCCCTTTTGGCAAATCACGACGACATGCTGGCCATCAAGTTGCGACGCGCGCGCGTCAACCACTCGATGCAGGCACCGTTGCGCTGTCGGGATCAGCCGTGGATCTTGCGTGAAGTCGTCATCAATACAGACGTCAAGCAGTCTTGGCGCATCCGGCGTCCCAATGAGACGCATCAGTTGCACAGGTGATATTTCGTGAAGAGAAGGCATAGGGGCACCCCGAGTGATGAACGATTGGGATGCGAAACTTGGGCTGTCGCCTCACGGGGTATTCGCGCCACCCCTTGCCCCAAGACCTGCCGCAGTTGTCTGAAAAGGTCAAGCGGTTGGAGCTGATGGGCATCGCGGGTTTTGCCCGACCTGATTGGGGTGTCACCGCGGCAATTCCGGGCGTCCATGTGGTGCGCTTGCGCGTTTCAGGAAGGTTCGGTCTTCGCGCAGGATGAATTTCTCTTTCTGCGCGAAGGCGTAGTTTTCGCGGCCTATCGGGTCAGCAGCCAGCCGCGCGCGATAGGCCTCATATTCCGCCAAAGACGGAATATTGTAGACGCCATAGGCGAGCGTGCTTGAGCCTTCATAGGGTGCGTAATAGCCGATGAGCTCTGCCCCGTTGCGAGGAATGGCCTGCCCCCAATTGCGCGCATAGGTCTCAAACGCAGCGCGTTTTGTCGGATCGATTTGATATCGGATGAAACAGGTAAGCATCGGCGGTCTCCTTTTGTTGGCTTTATGCTTTAGTGCGCCTTTCTGCTTTAATGCTTCGGTGAGGGCCGAACTGTGTGCTCTTGATCGCAATGGGTTTGCCGGGCATATTTCGGTCATGAATTGATAATGCGGGGGCGATTTCTATGAAAGACGGACCGGATATCTCACGAACGGCAGCGCTTATCGGTGATCCGGGGCGTGCCAATATGCTTGTCGCGCTGATGAGCGGGAAAGCCCTGACAGCCGGCGAGTTGGCGGCGGAAGCGGGCGTGCAATTGCAGACGGCTTCAGGGCATCTTGCAAAACTTGAACAGGGCGGGATGGTCCGGCGTGACAGGCAAGGGCGGCACCACTATTTCGCATTGGCGGATGATGATGTGGCTGTTGTGTTGGAAGCCCTCATGGGTGTGGCTGCGAAACGGGGGCAGCTGCGCACGCGAACCGGGCCACGTGATCCAGAACTCAGACGCGCGCGGGTATGCTACAACCATCTGGCGGGGGATTTGGGTGTTGCCTTGTTTGACGCCCTGACGTGGGACGGATGCTTGCAAGAAGATCTGGACGGGCTTCGGCTGACAGCAAAAGGGCAGGCTAAGATCGATGCGTTGGGCGTTGTGGTGCATGCGAAAGGCCGCGCGCCCCTGTGTCGTGCCTGTCAGGATTGGTCAGAGCGGCGGTCACATCTGGCAGGCCGCTTGGGGCGAAGCCTGCTTGATCACATCTATGAAAAGGGTTGGGCCAGTCGCGTCGACGGCACGCGCATCGTGGCCTTCAACAAGGCCGGGCTCAAGGCGTTTGAAGAGGCGTTTTTGTGATCGAAATCGGTGCGGCTGCGTTTATTCGTGCAATTGACCGCCCATCATCAGCGTTGACATGATGTCGGGCGGCAACTGTCCGAGCGCCGTGTAAAAACCGATATAATCCGGGAAGGATGCTGAGCGGACGAATTTGCCCTCTACAATTTCCCGAAAGATATGGACGTTCAGCGCAATCTCTGCCTCCGTATCAAGCCGATGGCCGGACAGTGTCATTTGCGCGGAAATCCGTGTGCCTTCTTCGACGACATTTGACAATTCGATGCGTTCGGGTCTGAAATTTTCACAAATTGCACAGACCATGGTTTCATAGTCATTGGCGCGCAGCGCGAGTTCGCCAGCAATGTGCGCGGTAGAGGTTTCTTTGGAGAAGGCACGTTCCGCCGCTATGAAATCATTGTCCAACCAGATCATTTTGAGCCAATTCAGCAAGAATTCTTGGTTGGTCATTTCACTTGTCTCGCAGGAGGGTTCTGCGAGTAGCTTCTTCGAAAAAAGTAAAGAGAGTGTAATTGGAAGTGCAGGTTTCTGTTGCCAGGTACCTGCAAACCCCGCCTATCGCGGCTAGGCGATAGGGCTTAAGATTTCAATGTTTCGGACTGCTTAAGCAGCCAGAGCCATTGGAGCTTTGTTGTCGTTTGCAACTAGCTTAAATGAACCGATAACGGTGGTATCTCACCGAAACAAAGCTAACCCCTTTAGACGTTCGTCGATCCTGTTTCGACCCCATGACCTCCAAACGAGAGGGTTTTGGTGGAGTCGCCGGGTACCGCCCCCGGGTCCGATCCGCTTATTACGAGCGCGTTTATGTCCATAGTCCCGAAGGACTTCTTAGATATAAACAGATGAGACCGCCGTTTCAATGGATTGCGCGGGGCGCCGCAATGATTTTTCCCGGCTCGATCACTGATCTGCAGACGCAATCAATTTTAGTCAGTTCTTTAGCAAGCCATCTCTGTGAATACAGGTTTTGTTAGCGACTGCTTCTTACTTGCCCATCCCGAGGCTTTAGGGATCGCTATGTATCGGGTTATCGAGTGCTTGGGGTATGAGCACGACCACAGTTTGGTATTGCTGGCCGCATTGGTTTGTATTGTCGGCGCGGGTCTGTCCGCGCGGCTTCTGTCACGCATAGCGACGGCAACGTCCCTGCAAAAGACTGTAAAACTGTTGCTGACGGCGATGATTGCGGGGGCAACGATCTGGTCGACCCACTTTGTTGCCATGCTTGCCTTTGATCCGGCGTACGATCACGCCTATGAGCCCGGCGCGACGGCTCTGTCCCTCTTTGTGGCGATGCTGGGCATGGCGATTTCACTTTATGTCGCCACGGCGCGCATGAACCAAGTCGCCCCGCTCGCCGGTGGCATGCTCTTCGGACTGACTGTCAGCCTGATGCACTATGTCGGGATGTCCGCCTATCTTATACCTGGTAGGATTGCCTGGGACGTTGGTATGGTCAGCGCATCGGTTCTGATCGGGGCAGGGTTGGGCAGCGCGGCGTTCTATTTCATTGTCGGCGCGCAATCGCGCGGCAGGTGGCGGATCGGTGCCTTTTTGATGGTCCTCGCTATTTGCAGCATGCATTTCACGGGGATGGCGGCGATTGAGGCCGTCCTTGATCCGCGCATTACGGTCCCGCCGCGCGTTATCTCGGACATGATCCTAACCGTTTTTGTTCTGGGTGTGACCTCTGCCTTTTTGCTGGTCGGGTTGGCCACCCTGTTGATCGAAACAGATATGGAAGAACAGGCAGGCCACAAGATACGCGACGCCCGGCTTCTTGATCCGCTCACTCAGCTTCCAAACCGCATGAAGTTGCGTCAAAAACTGTCTGATATTACGGAGTATTTGCAAGATGATGCGAGCGCCCGTGCCGCAGTTCTGACGGTAGACCTGGACCTGTTCAAAGAAGTGAACGATCTTTATGGCCACGGGGTCGGTGACACGGTTTTGACCACGCTGGCGGCCCGTATGAATGCCGCTCTTGATGCGCATGAGTTTCTGGCGCGGGTCGGCGGTGATGAGTTTGTGGCCATCAAAACGAATTTTCGACGGATTGAGGAAGTACAGGCGTTTGCACAGCGTCTCAGGGCACAGATTCTGGAACCGGTGCGCGCGCCATCCGCAAATGATATCGTCGTGGGCGCAAGCATTGGCATGTCGTCCAGCCTTGAGGATGGTAAGGATGCGGCGCATTTGCTGCATTGCGCCAACCTCGCCGTGTACCGCGCGAAAACCGGTGGCGACAAGAAAATCTGTGCCTACAATCCCGAGATGGACAAGCAAAGCCGGGACCGTCTCGTGCTGCTGAATGATCTTCGATATGCCGCCGAAAAGGGTCAGCTTGAGTTGGTATATCAGCTTCAAAATGACATTGCGACATTGGCTCCCATAGGGTTCGAAGTGTTGTTGCGGTGGAACCATCCAGAGCGCGGAATGGTCTCGCCGGGCGAATTCATCCCTTTGGCTGAGGAGACCGGTTTGATCCGGGACATCGGGTTATGGGTGTTGCGCATGGCCTGCAAAGAGGCTGCGACCTGGCCCAAGCCATTTGGCATCGCAGTCAATGTCGCGCCTCAGCAGCTGGTACAGCCCTCATTCGTTGAGCATGTGTCCGACATTCTGGTCGAAAGCGGCCTTGACCCGAAGCGGCTTGAACTTGAGGTGACGGAGGCCAGCATCATTGACGACCAGAAAAACACCCTGGACGTCATGCACCGGTTGAAGGACATGAATATTCGCATCGCAATGGATGATTTTGGGACTGGCTACTCATCTCTCGCCACCCTGCAGGCGTTCCCGTTCGACAAAATCAAGATCGACCGAAGTTTTGTGCAGGATGTTCACAGGAATGTTCAACGCGCGGCCATCGTGCGCTCAACGCTGCTTCTGGGACAGGCGTTGCACATCCCCGTTTTGGCCGAAGGCGTCGAAGAAAAGGCGGAGCTGGAGTTTTTGCAGGCGGAGAAGTGTACCTCCGTCCAAGGGTTTTACTTCGGTCGACCGATGAAGCTGTCCGAAACACGTGAGTTGGTCGGTAAGGCGGCCGACGATTCTGCAAGTGAGGCCGCCTGAAACGCGGCCTTGCAAAGCCCGCAGAATCTGCGGGCTTTGTTATAGATACGTGGTTTAGAACCCGGCCTTGATGCGCTCAAAGTCCTTGATCATCATCTCGCGCAGGGCATTGTCCATGGGAAGCTGCGCCAGTTGCGGCGCATTGATGTCGTTGAGGCCCACCTCGGTCAGCAATTCTGTTCCGAACCCGCCCATCGCGGTCGTATTGGAATGGCCATAGCCCCATTCGGTCACGATATAGCTGGCTGTGTCCTGGCTGAGAAAGCTCTCAATGAAGTCATGCGCTTTCTCTTCCGAGCCGGGGCCATCTTTCAGGTTCACATAGCCACAAAACCAGCTTGATGAACCTTCTGATGCTTCGCGTTGGAAGCCCACATTGTAACCGTCACCTGTCATTTGCACCGGCGTTTCATTCCATGACCAAGCGATCTGCACTTCGCCCGTGGCCATCAACTGAGCGAGCTCTGCGCCATCGGCCCAATAGGCCCGCGCATTGGCATGGGCTTGCCGCAACCAGTCTGAGGCTTTCTTGAAATCCTCTTCGGTGGCCTGTGTCCAGTCGCTGACGCCGGTGGCCAGATAGGCAAGCGCATAGGCATCGTCGACATTGTCGGGCAGGGACGTCCGGCCTGCGTATTTCGGGTCAGTGAAGACCTGAAGGCTCGCTACATCTGCCGCCGGCACATCATCTGTCAGATAGGCGATCCCGGTCATTCCAAGATCGGCAGGAATGAAGTAAACCTCTCCATCGCGCACGAAGGTTGGGTCGGTTTTGTAAATGTCGGCCAGTGTCTCATAGGTTGGGATCTTTGAGATGTCCCAAGGCTCGATCAGTCCGGCCTGATACCATTTTTCAACAGATTGGGAGCAGGGATGGGCAACATCGGCTCTGAAGCCGGAGCGCAGCTTCTGAAACGCTTCCTCTTCTTCGCCAAAGAACGCGTAGGTTGGGCCTTCGCCATGTTTTTCAGCGTATTTGATGAAGAACCCATCTTCTTCGTAGCCTGACCAGTCAAAAACGAGAAGATCGGGATCCGCTGCAAAAACCGCTGTGCCGGTCAAAGTAAGCGCAGCTGTGCCCAGCAGTTTGGTGATATGAGTCATAATATGCCCTCCCAGGCGGTCGTGTTTTTCCGCGCAAGGCTAGGGCTAAGGCGCGGGGCAAACAAGCAAAATCCATCCCAACCGAATGAGCCTGCAGCGCTTGCCCCGCGCAGCTGCGCAACGTCCGGGCGGGTTATGGCGCAACCACCATGTGCGGCACGTCTTTCGAAGTGCGTCTGGTCGATACCCCGTCCTTGCCCAGCACTGCCGTGACTTGCTGACGGAAGGCGGAGAAGCTGTCAAACTCCACAACGTCAATCGGAGTGGCGAAGCGGATCGTGATCCGCATCTGCTTATCCGAACCCCATATGGCGCAGGATTTGACTGTGCCTTCGAAAGGATGGCCCAAATAGGCCCCGCGAACCTTGTCGCCGGGCCTGTAGCTGCGCATCTCAACCCTGTCGCTCAAACTGCCGTGCAGCGTGTTCCAGTTTCGAAAGCCGTTCTGTTTTGCGACAGTTTCGAGCGCCTGAGCATGTGTCAGCATGCCCGCTCCCAACTGCGCACGCAGGATCTTGGCTTGGTTCTTGTAGTGTTTCAATGGATGTTGAGGTTGCATAATCAGTCTCACCTTATGTCAGACATGCCTTGCGTGAGATGGGGTCCGCATTGCCATCCGGGCGACATGTTGCACATGAGCGCGAATGCTGGATATGTCACTGACTTTGCCATAGCTAATCGCTTGCGGACGGCCGGGGCCAGAACCCGTGGCCTCTGATGGCACGGGTTGGTGCCGGGGTCAACCGGACTGCGCCGCGCGCTCTGCGATCACTGCATTGGCGAGGCGAACCGTATAGTTCTGCAGTTCAATCAGCGCCGCATCAGCATTTTCTGGCGTCTGGTTTTCAATCGCATCCGCGATCCGCGTATGAAGGGCTATGATCTCTTCGCGTGACCGCGCCGAGAAGGTGATCATGTTCATCAGGGGTTGCATCGCTTCGACGGCGCCGGCGAGCTGGTAAGACAGAACCGGGTTCACCGCGCCATCGACAAGCGCCCGGTGAAAAGCCACGTCAGAGGCGCAAAACGCTTCGTCTGATAAGCCCGGCTGCGTCTGTCTGTGAATTTCAGCGCGCATGGTTGCCAGATGATCCGCTTCCCTGCGGCCCGCGCTGAGTGCTGCACAGGCCCGTTCAAGCGCATAGCGGGCCTCGCAAGCGGTTTCAAAACTGACCGCATTCATGGAGAGCAGGAGGGTGGAGGTCGTGATTTGCTGACGATACGCGTCCTCAAAGGTCAGCCGGTTGACAAATGCACCGCCCGTCGCCCCACGTTGCGTGCGGATCAAGGACTGCGCTGCAAGCCGTTTCAGCGCTTCGCGCACCGTGGGCCGGGAGACATCGAACTGCTCGGACAATTCCGCCTCTGATGGAAGGCGCTCATCGACGGGCAATTGGCCGGAAATAATAGCGTCTCGGATAGCTGTGGCGATTTGCGCGGAGAGGTCCTTGTCGGAGGTATGATCAATTTTCATCAGATGGCCTTTTTAATTGTAAGACAATTAAAACTCTGGCAGTGCTTTGGCAAGCAAATGAGTCGGGAGGACCTATGCCCCACATCGCGCGATCCATTCTGTGGCTTTCTTTCTTTGCCGCAATCCTTGCGGCATGGTGGGTCATGTTCTCCATGGCTCAGATGATGGGCGTGGATTGGATCGGCCGCCCGACCGGCATGATGAATATGGGCGGCGGCATGGATATGGGCAGCGGCATGAGCGGTGATGCGATGTCGGGCAATACCATGTCGGGTGATGCGATGTCAGGCGACGCGATGTCGGGAGAGATGAAACCCGACGGCATGGCGCCTATGGGTGATATGCCGATGATGCAGATGACCACTTTCGGGGCGCTGTTCCCGATGTGGGCGATCATGATGGCGGCCATGATGTTGCCCACGATGGTGCCGACGTTGCGCGCTTATGAGGATTTGATGGTCTCCGCCAACGGGACACGCGCGGGATGGCTTGGCGTGGTACTGGGGTATTTCGTGGTCTGGGTTGGATTCGCTGCTCTGATCGCTGTTGCGCAGATCGCATTGATGGCCTCAGGTCTGATCGATGATCTGGGAATATCAAACTCGCTCTGGTTCGCGGGGCTGCTGTTTATCGTTGTTGGCGCTTTTCAGTTTACGCGCGCAAAGGAAATCTGCCACGGGGTATGCCATTCGCCGGGCATGTATTTCCTCGGTCACTGGAAGACCGGCTTTGCGGGCGGGTTGCGCATGGGCCTTGGGCTTGGCGCATTCTGTGTCGGGTGTTGCTGGGGCTTTATGGCACTGGGATTTGTGGGCGGTGTCATGAGCCTTTTGTGGATGGGCCTCGCGACACTGTTCATGGTTATCGAAAAACTGCCGCAAATCGGGCATTATGTCACAAAACCAATGGGGATCATCTTGATCCTCGCAGGACTGGGCACTGCCGCCTATGGCGTCGTCTGACAAGGGAGGCTTGAGTATGGCCACAAAGGAACGTAAACCATCTGACCGCTTGCAGGTCATGCAGAAAATCGACGCACGGATGAACCCGCGCAGGCGGCGCAAGGAGCCGACGGATTGGTCGATCAAAGGGGAGCTGTTTTTGAATTGCTCCTGCACGGTGTTTTGTCCTTGCGTGGTCTCGCTTGGTGCGCATCCACCGACCGAGGGGCATTGTCACGCATGGATGGCAATCGCGATTGATGAGGGGCATTTCGAGGGCGAGGACCTGTCTGGTCTCAATATCGGATTGCTTGTCGATATCCCTGGCCGCATGGGCGAGGGGGACTGGAAGGTCGCCGCCTATGTCGATGAAAGATCAACGCAAAAAGCTTACAACGGGATCCTGAAAATCTTCTCTGGTGCGGCAGGCGGCACGACCGGTCTGTTCACCATGCTGGTCTCTGAGATCATCGGCGCAGAGCGCGCTCCGGTTGAAATTATCCGCGAAGGCAAGAAGCGTTCGATAGCCATCGGGCGAAAAATCCAGGGCGAGATCGAGATGATTGCCGGAAAATCCGATGATCACCCCGTGATGGTGACAAACTCCAAATACTGGATGGGGCCCGACATTATTGCAGCCGTCGGCAAGAAGTCTCGCGTGCGCGATTACGGTAGGGTTTGGGATTTCGGAGGTAAGTCAGCAGAGATTTGTCCCATCGAATGGTCAGGTCCGTAACTGATGATCACGGTCGAGTATTGCCAGACAATGGCGCGCTATAACGCATGGCAAAACAAGAGTTTGTCGGCTTGCGTAAATGCGCTTGGCATGAAAGAGCTCAAACAAGATCGCAAATCGTTTTTCGGATCTATATGGGGGACGGCCAACCACTTGCTGTGGGGTGATCAGCTTTGGATGTCGCGCTTTGATAATGGCTTTGCGCCAAGCTGCGGCATTCCGGAAAGCACTGCGTTGCATGATGACAAACAGCTCTGGTTGGATGACCGGCTGCGCACCGATGAGCGGATCATGCGCTGGGCCGACAGGCTCCGACAGCTTGACTTGGTTGGGCCGATGGTCTGGCACTCAGGCGCTCTGAACAAAAGCGTGTCAAAGCCAAAGGCACTTTGCATCACCCATTTCTTCAACCATCAGACGCATCATCGCGGTCAAATGCATGCCATGCTGACCGCAGCTGGGCAAAGCCCGGATGACACCGATCTGTTCATCATGCCGGAATAAGAGCCATGGCAACTATCGTTCCCTCCCGCCGCGTGCGTCGCACGCCGTTCTCAGAAGGTGTCGAAGCCGCCGGGGTCAAAGGCTATACGGTTTACAACCGTATGTTGCTCCCGACGGTCTTTCGATCTGTTGAGGAAGACTATCATCATCTGAAATCAGCGGTGCAGGTCTGGGATGTGTCTGTCGAGCGGCAGGTCGAGCTGCGGGGGCCGGATGCAGGACGATTGATGCAGATGCTGACACCGCGCGACCTGCGCGCAATGCTGCCGGGCATGTGTTACTACCTTCCAACGGTGGATGGGACCGGCGGGATGCTGAACGATCCGGTCGGGTTGATGTTGGCGGAGGATCGCTATTGGATTTCCATCGCCGATAGCGATTTGCTGCTTTGGGTCAAAGGCTTGGCGCATGCTCTTTATCTCGATGTGATCGTTGATGAGCCCGATGTTTCGCCCCTTGCCATCCAAGGTCCGCAGGCGGACACGTTGGCAGCCCTGGTCTTTGGCGATGCCGTGAAAGACCTGCGCTTCTTTCGCTACGGCTATTTTGATTTCTTGGGTCAGCAGATGCTGGTCGCGCGCTCGGGCTATTCGAAACAGGGCGGGTTTGAGGTCTATGTTGAGGGCGCGCAGAATGGAATGCCCTTGTGGCATGCGTTGATGGAAGCGGGACGTGATCTGGATGTCCATGCGGGCTGCCCAAACCTGATTGAGCGGATCGAAGGTGGGTTGCTGAGCTACGGCAACGACATGACCCGCGATAACACGCCGCATGAATGCGGGCTTGGTCGGTTCTGCTCTACGCAGACGGCGATTGGCTGTGTCGGGCGCGATGCATTACTGCGGGTTGCCAAAGAAGGTCCCGTCAAACAAGTGCGCGCGATCGCGATTGAAGGGGACATTCCGCCCTGCGACCGGCTTTGGCCGATCACTGCGAATGGAACAGTGATCGGGCAGGTGACCTCTGCTGCGACGAGCCCTGACTTCAAGACCAATGTTGCGATTGGCATGGTGCGGATGACCCATTGGGACGAGGGCACACATATTCAAGTTGAAACGCAGGACGGGCCGCGACAGGCCGTTGTGCACGAGAATTTCTGGATTTGAGGAGAAGACGACATGTTTAACGCTTTGCTTGTGACCAAGGATGAAGAGGGCAAAACCAGCGCCGCTGTGACCGAAATCTCAGAAGATCAGTTGCCAGAGGGCGAAGTGACGGTTGCCGTTGAATACTCGACCGTGAACTACAAAGACGGGCTGTGCATCGGGCCGGGCGGCGGGCTGGTGAGGAACTATCCGCATGTGCCGGGCATTGATTTTGCAGGCACGGTCGAGGCGTCTTCTGATGACCGCTACAAGCCCGGCGATAAGGTGGTGCTGACAGGCTGGCGCGTGGGGGAGGCGCATTGGGGCGGTTATGCCCAGAAAGCGCGGGTCAAGGCCGATTGGCTGGTGCCGCTGCCTACTGGGCTTGATACGCGGCAGGCTATGGCTGTTGGCACGGCGGGTTTTACCTCGATGCTGGCGGTCATGGCGCTGGAGGATCATGGGCTGGTGCCCGGCAATGGACCGGTACTGGTGACCGGGGCTGCTGGCGGTGTCGGCTCGGTGGCGACGGCTCTGCTGGCCAATCTCGGGTATGAGGTGGCAGGGGTTACGGGGCGGCCTGAAACGGGTGAATATCTGACATCGCTTGGGGCCTCAACGATTGTCGCGCGGGAAGAGCTGAACGAGACCACGAAGCGCCCCTTGGAGGCAGAGACCTGGGCGGGCTGTGTCGACGCTGTGGGCGGTGACATGCTGGCGCGGGTGCTGGGCCAGATGAAGTACGGGGCATCTGTGTCCGCTGTCGGATTGGCGGGGGGCGCGGCACTGCCTGCGACGGTTATCCCGTTCTTGTTGCGCGGTGTGAATCTTCTGGGCATCGATAGCGTTATGCAACCTTATGATAACCGCCTGCGGGCTTGGGAGCGGATCGCGAAGGACCTTCCAATGGATAAGCTGGAGGCGATGGTCCAGCCTGCGGTGCTGAGCGATCTGCCGGGTCTCGGGAAAGACATCTTGAAAGGGCAGGTCAAAGGCCGCGTTGTTGTCGATGTGAATGCCTGAACTGGGAGGCCCCGCATGCGGGGAATCTGTTAAGGCATTGATATAAAGTGATATAATGAAAATTCAGGGCGCGGAAGATGACGGCAATTCGGCGCCATACCGGGTTGCCCTTACCGAGGTTCAACGCGCCTCTGCGCGTGCGATGCTAGCGTTTCAAACCCGGCTGACGGGCGGCGGCTTGCGCCGTGCGCCCGACAGCGCGTTGCCTGTGATGGCTGCCAGCAAAAGGGCGCCGCCAATGAGGGTGCGCGCTGTGGCGTCCTCCCCAAGAAACAGCCAGACCCAGAAGGGGCCGAGCAATACTTCGGCCAGCGACAGCAACGTCAGTTCTGCCGCAGGCAAAGTGCGCGACCCAAGCGTGTACAGGACCAGCCCCAAGCCCACCTGAAACACACCCATCCCCATGGAGATGCTTCCGTCGCGTGGCGACAGAAGAAAAGACAGCCCCGAAAGCAGGCAAATCGTCGCCGTGATGACGATTGCAAACAGTCCTGACAGAAACACCGCTGGCAGCATTTCGCTGGATTTTCCCCAGCGCAAAGCGATGGTGAATACGGAAAATCCGAAGGCTGAGCCGAGTGCGGCCAGCGTGCCGTCCCATGCGGCGCCCCCGGTTTGCCCGGAGACCATGATTGCAATCGCGCCGATGGCCACGAAAATCGCGATCCACGTCGCGATGCGCACCGGTTCGCGCAGGATGATCCAGCCCAGAACAGCGGTCATGAAAGGCGCTGTCGCGAAGAGCAGAAGCGCATTTGCAACCGGGATGACCTGAAGCGAATAGATCCCGCCCGCATAGGCTGCAACCAGGGCAAGCCCCGCAACAGCCGCCGGGCGGCCGGATGCCCGCGCTTGTGCGAATGGATTTTCACCACTGCGCAAGCGGATCACGATGAACAGAAATGCGCTGAGTGCAACAGAGCGATAGAGCAGGATTTGCCAGACGCTGGCCTCTTCAATCAGTCTGATGCCAAGCCCGACTGTTGACCAAAGCACACCTGCCGCAAAGACAAAAAACAGCCCGCGATTGCGGCTGATCTCGCCTGATCGGGCGCTGGGTCTGCTCTGCATGGTGGGGCCTCGGCAATTGTCTTCGGCTGACTAACAGGAATAGCCGCAGGCAGACCATCTGTTTGCGACGTCACGATGTCGGGTGGTGCCTCTGCAAGCATGACAAACCGTCTGGTTCTAAGAGGCCACTGACGCTCGTCGGTCCTCTTGCGCTGCGTCATGCGCGTCAATCAGGCAATTGAGGAATGTCAGCGTCTTGCGATCCGGTTCGGGCTGTTTGCGGGTGATGGCCGCGAAGGTCGAGACATAGCGCGTGCGTGCAGGATCAATCGGCCGGACCTTACCCTTTGACAGGAAGGTCTCTGCCACATGATCGGCAAGAAAACCCAAATAGCTGCCCGATTGGATCAGGAGTGACAGGGCTTCTTCATCCTGAACACGGGCCGCGCGGCGCATGTCGAGCGTCTGGCCCGCTTTCATATTGGGTGAATTGAAGCCGAAACCGGCATATTTGTACTGAGACAGATCAATCCCGGCCAGTGATCCTTCGGGTGAGTCGAACAGCGCATGCCCGGCACCGCAATAGAGCGTCATCCATTCATCATAAAGCACGTCATAACTGAGCGAGTTTGACTGCCTGTGCATCGGCACGATGCCAATATCCATTGAGCCATCAATCACGCGCCCCTCGATACCAGTTGGCGGCTCGACCGAAATTTCGAGCGAGACGTCAGGCGCGATCCGGTCGAATTTCTGGATCGCTGTATGAATGAACGCGTTGGGATTTGTTGTCGATTGATCAAACAGGCCGAGCCGCAACGTACCCGCGAGATTGGTGTGGATGTTATCGACCTCTGATTGAAAATCATCCAGAGAAGACAGGAGTTTACGCGCTGATGCTAAGACGCGCTCTCCTTCGATTGTGAGCGAGAAACCTGCTGGGCCGCGGTTGCAGAGCTTGAGCCCCATGCGCAATTCGAGATCCGCAATATGTTTGGAAATCGTCGAGCGGCCAATGTTGAGTTCCGGTTCAGCAGCCGCCAAACCGCCTGATTCCGTCACCACGACAAACACGCGGACCAATCGAATATCAACATCGCCAAGGCTTTTGAGATGTGCGCGCTTAACCATGATATGTTGTCAATTTATGAAACCATGGGTCAGAAAGTTCATACTTATCAAACGTAACATTTTCTGCTTTTCTGTAAATAGGGGGAAAAGCGGCGCGCCACCAAAAGGCATCACTCGCAGCACTGCACCCCAAAAATGAAAAGGCCCGGGCAGCTGTGAACATGCGTTGACAGGATCTGGGTGAAGCAACAGGGAACAACCTATGTCTGTAAAACCTCCTTTAACAGATCTCCCGATTAAGACCGCTGACAGCGGTTTTTATCGGGGGTTCAGTGTCAATGTGGCGGTGATCAGTAAGATCATCATCTCTTGTCTCGTCGTATGGTGTATTGTCTGGCCGACCGAGGCGGGCACCATTCTGGGCGAGTGGAACACAGCAATCCTCGCGCAGTTTGCAGCCTGGTATATCTGGGTCGTGACGGCCTTTGTGATCGTCTGCATCGGGCTGGCATTGTGGCCGGCCGGTGGCCGTCTGAACCTTGGACAAGATGGCGAAGTGCCCGAATTCTCCAATTTCTCATGGTTCTCCATGATGTTTGGTGCCGGTATCGGTGTGGGGATGCTGACTTGGGCGGTTGCTGAGCCGGTCGCGCATTTCAAGAACAACCCGGCCGTTATTCAGGGCGTGACAACCGCGCTGGATGCCAACAACGTGCGCGAGGCCTATATCTGGTCCTATCTGCACTGGGGATTGGGCGCATGGGCCTGTTACGCGATTGCTGGTCTGGCGCTTGCCTTCTTCAGCTACCGTCGGGGCCTGCCGCTGACGATCCGCTCCTCTCTGACGCCGCTGTTTGGCAAATCCCTGTCCGGTGGTCTGGGTCACCTGATCGACATCGTGGCGGTGGTTGCGACCATTCTGGGTGTGGCGCAGACATTGGGCTTCGGCGTGGAGCAATTCGTGGCCGGTCTGAACCGGATCGGTATCGGTGGATTGGTGCAGGATGACGGCTCTGCGACGACGCTTGGGATCATCGTGGCACTGCTGGTGATCATGGGCGCCTCGACCCTGTCGGCGCTGTCCGGCGTCGGCAAGGGCATCAAATGGCTGTCCAACATCAACATGGTTCTGTCGATCGTGCTGCTGAGCTTCTTCATCATCTTTGGTGCGACATGGTTCGGCGCATCGGCGTTCTTCGTCGGTATCTTCGACTATCTCGTGGCGCTGCCATGGTTGAGCTTCAACGTCTATTCATCTGATGGCGTCGAAGGGTCGGAAGCCTTCTTGCTGACGCAGTGGCAGGGCTGGTGGCCGGTCTTCTACTGGGCCTGGTGGATCGCATTTGCGCCCTTCGTGGGTCTGTTCCTCGCACGTATCTCCAAAGGGCGTTCGATCCGTGAATTCGTGCTGGGCGCGATGATCGTGCCGTCTCTGATGTGCTTCGTGTGGTTCGCATGGGCCGGTGGCACAGCGATTGATCTTGAGCTGAACGGCGATGCGAACGGGGTGATCCTGGACGCGGCGAATGGCGACAAGATCTTCGCCATGACCGAATTCATGCTGGCGCCCATCGCGGAAGCTTTGGCGTGGGGCATGGCGGTGATGATCGTGGTCCTGCTGTTGACGTTCCTGGTGACCTCGGCTGACTCGGCGGTTCTGATCGTCAACACGATCAACGCGGCCGGCGATGAAGGTCCGAAAGCACGTCCACATATCCTGTTCTGGGGTGCGGCCTTGGCGCTCGTGGTTGGCGGCTTGCTGATCTCCGGCGGTACGGGCGCGATCCAGACCGCGATGGTGATCGGGGCGTTGCCGTTCTCCGTGGTGATGGCGCTGATGTGCGTGGCGCTTGTCAAAGCGATCTGGAACGATGGCCGTCGTGAGGCTGCCGGGGTTCCGACGACGGTAGACAATATTGAGGCGACGCCCGCCGAATAGGGTGTGACCTCAATCGCTTAGAAGAGCCCCGGCCATTGGGTCGGGGCTTTTTTCATGCGCGGTTTACATGGTCTGGCGCGCGGGCGGTGTTTCGTGGGAGATTTCCGGAACATTGGTTGACCCGGCGCACTGCGCGCTAGATCAGGCTGCATGAGCACTGCACCTATTCTTCTTTGGCTGCGCCGCGATTTGCGGTTGGCTGATCACGCCGCGCTGAGCGCCGCTGTCGCGACAGGCCGCCCTGTCATTCCCGTTTTCATTCATGATGATATTCTGGAGGCTTACGGCGCCTGTCCGAAATGGCGCATGGGCCTTGCGATTGCGCATTTCGCCAAAGTGCTGGAAGGCGTTGGTTCCCGTTTGATCCTGCGGCGGGGCAATGCTTTGGCGTGTTTGCAAGCGCTGATCGAGGAAACCGGGGCGGACACCGTTTATTGGTCGCGCGCCTATGATCCCGACGCGATTGCGCGCGACACGAGCATCAAAGCCAGGCTGAAAGAGGCGGGGCATGAGGCTGCAAGCTTTGAAGGTGCGGTTCTGTTCGAGCCGTGGACCGTGACCAATAAATCCGGCGGCTTCTTCAAAGTCTTCTCGCCTATGTGGAAATCCGTGCGGGACCGGGAGGTCGACGCGTGTTTGCCCGCGCCCTCGTCACTACCAGCGCCAGAGGCGTGGCCGCGCAGTGATGATCTGGAGGATTGGGCAATGGGCGCGGGGATGAATCGCGGGGCAGCGATTGTCGGACAATTCGTCAAGGTTGGCGAACAGGCCGCAGCGGATCGATTGGCGTTGTTTCTGAACGAGCGGGTCGCGGATTACGCGCGGGCACGCGATATGATGGCGCTGGAAGGCACGTCAGGTCTGTCGGAAAACCTGACCTACGGCGAAATTTCGCCGCGTCAGTGTTGGCACGCGGGCTGGGAAGCGTTTCACAAAGGGGCCGCAGGGGCGGAGACCTTCCTCAAAGAGCTCGTGTGGCGCGAATTTGCTTATCAACTGGTCTTCCATACGCCGCATATTCTGACGGGGAACTGGAAACCGGAATGGGACGCGTTTGCCTGGTCGGAAGACGACAGCAAGCCGGAGGTTTTGGCGTGGAAGCAAGGGCGCACTGGCATCCAGCTTGTTGATGCCGCGATGCGGGAAATGTATGTGACCGGGTACATGCACAATCGCGGCCGCATGATTGTGGCGTCTTACCTGACCAAGCACCTGATGACACATTGGAAAATCGGGCAGGCATGGTTTGATGAATGCCTGATCGACTGGGATCCTGCGAGCAACGCGATGGGCTGGCAATGGGCGGCGGGGTCCGGGCCGGATGCCTCCCCTTATTTTCGGATTTTCAACCCGGACACGCAGGCGGAGAAATTCGACGGCAACCGCGCCTATCGGGCGCGCTATCTGGCGGAGTTGTTTGCCAATCACGAAGAGCGCGCGGAGTTGTTTTACAAGGCGATACCGCGCTCTTGGGATCTGTCAAAGGGGGACAGTTACCCCAAACCCGTCGTCGGCCTGCAGGAGGGGCGCGAACGCGCGTTGGAGGCCTATCAAAACCGTTGAGGCAGGGTGGCGTTAACTTTTTTGAAACTCCTTGAGCGGTTGGCGCGTATCTGTCTAGAATAACAAAGAAATTTCGGGGGGCCGGCATGAATGTGCTGATGACGACTGAGGGGCAGGAGGACTTGCCGCGCTATTTTAAGCAGGCTTTTGCCGTGGCGCAGAATATGCGGCGGGGCCGGTTGGACATGATCCTTGAAGACGGGCGCCGGTTTCGTGCGGAGGGTGCAGAGCCCGGACCTGTCGCGGAATTCACAGTGTTGAACAGCGATCTGTTTGCGCGCCTTATTCGCGAGGGAGATCTGGGGTTTTGCGACGCCTATCTTGAGGGCTGGTGGACAACGCCTGATCTGCAAGCATTCATGGATTTGGTGCATGCTGACAATGAAGAGGTCTATGACGGCTATGCCGGGATGGCCCTCGTGCGGGCCTATGAGAAGTTTCGCTTCTGGCTGCAATCGAACTCCAAGACGCAAGCGCGCAAGAATATCAGCCATCACTATGATCTGGGAAATGCGTTCTATGAACTGTGGCTTGATGAAACCATGACCTATAGTTCGGGTCTGTTTAAGAATGGCCAGGAAAGCCTTGAGAAATCACAGGAAAACAAATATGCGAGCATGATTGACCAGATGGGTGCGGCGCGCGGGGATCATGTTCTTGAGATCGGCTGCGGCTGGGGCGGATTTGCCGAATATGCCGCTAAAGAACGCGGGATCAAGGTGACGGGGCTGACGATCTCCAAAGAGCAGCATGACTATGCTGTGGCGCGGATGGAACGGCTGGGCCTCAGCGACATGGTCGAAATCAAGATGCAGGATTACCGCGACGAGACGGGTCTTTATGACGGGATCGCATCGATCGAGATGTTCGAGGCCGTGGGAGAAAAATACTGGCCGACCTATTTCGACACGGTGCGCGAGCGATTGAAGCCCGGCAAAAACGCGACGCTGCAGATCATCACGGTCGCGGATAGCCGGTGGCACGTCTATAAGCGCGGCGTTGATTTCATTCAGAAATACATCTTCCCCGGTGGCATGTTGCCCAGCCCATCTGCCTTGCGCGCCGAGATTGCACGGGCGGGGTTGCAGTTGAAGGGCTCCATCGAGTTCGGTCAAAGCTATTCCGATACGTTGCGACGCTGGCATGAGACGTTCAATGAACGCTGGGACGAGGTGGCCAAGCTTGGATTTGATGCACGTTTTCAACGCATGTGGAATTTTTATCTGACCTCTTGCGCCAGCACCTTCTGGAGTGGAAACTGCGACGTGACGCAGATCACCATGACGCGACCAATAACCGGGCCCGAATAAGCCACCAAAGGCGGGCCCTCAGAAGAGGCCCGAGCAACCATGCCCACCGCAGCCAGAATGATCACCGCGATCATCTTTGCCATCCTTGCATATTACACCAGCAACGTCGCCAAGACCCTGTTGCCGGAGGGCACGCCAACGGCTGTGTTCACGCCCTGGGCAATGGGTGTCTCCGCTGTCTGTGCCTGGCAGGTCTTCGGCCGGTTGATCGGGCGCGGCTACGTATCTTCGATTAACACCGGCGTATATGCCATTGGTGTGGCGATGTTTTTTGTCACCACGCTATTCTCGATCACCGAGATGATCAAACGCTCCATGCGGATGCAATATGACGGGCCGATGGATGCCGTCGTGAACATGTTCGGGATCGCGGTGGAGTATAGCACGATGTTTCTGGATCCGCGGATTGGCGGCACGCTTCTGGTGGGCGGCATTCTCAGCGGTATCATCGGTGAATGGGCCGAAAATAAGTGGCATTGACGCCGGTTTTTCTGTTCGGAACCTTGCGCGACCGGGATTTGCTGCAGGTCGTGGCGGGCGGGGACCTGTCGGTTGAAGAAGCCGAATTGCCCGGCTTTCGGGTGGCGCGGGCCGAAGGTCACGGTTTTCCGATCCTTGATGAGCGTGCGGGCAAGGCAGCGAGAGGCGTGCTGATCACCCCTGACGCGGCGCAGCTGGCGCGGCTTGATTATTACGAAGCGCCCTATGAGTACACGCGCGTCCCGGTCACGGTGGAGACGGCAGCAGGTCAGGTCGAGGCGGAAGTCTACGCGCCGCAGCCGGGTCAGTGGCGTCCCGGCGGGCCCTGGTCCTTGTCGCATTGGCAAGACGAACACGGCGCGTTGATGCGCGAAGCTGCGGTGGAGATCATGGCGGGGCATGGGCACGTGGCGCCGGCTCTGATCAATGCGCGGTTCTGCGTGATTTTGACGCGCGCACAGCAGCGCCTGAATGCGCGTGCGAGGCCGAGCCCTGTTGTTTTGCGCAGGCCGCATACGCGCGCCGATGTGGAAGTGGTCGCGCAGAGACAGGCCTATTCGCATTTCTTTGCGCTCGAAGATGTTCAGCTGAGAGCTCGCCAATTCGATGGCGGTTGGTCTGAGGTGATGGACCGCGCTGTCTTCGTGACCGCTGATGCCGTGACGGTGCTGCCCTATGATCCGGTCCGTGACCGTGTGCTGCTGATCGAGCAGTTCCGCGCCGCCACTTACATGCGCGGCGATCCGAACCCGTGGTCTCTGGAGGTCATTGCCGGGCGTCAGGACGCAGGCGAGAGCTTGCATGACGCGGTGCGGCGTGAGGCGAAGGAGGAGGCGGGGCTCACCCTTGGGGAATTGCATGAGGTGTCGCGCTATTACAGCTCGCCCGGGGCGCATACCGAATATCTGACCTCCTTCATTGGCATAGCGGATCTGCCGGACGGGACCGACGGCGTCGGCGGTCTGGAGAGTGAGGCGGAGGATATCCGCTCCATGCTGGTCTCGTTCGACACGTTGATGGAGGCTCTGGACACGGGCGAGGCGGAGAACGGGCCTTTGATCCTGTCTGCGCTTTGGCTGGCACGCAAACGTGACGCATTGCGGGCGGCGATGAATGGTTGAGTTCGCTTGGACGGGGCCGTAAAACGCGGGCACTATCTCTGTTGCCGGGAAGGGCTGTTTCATGACCATCAAAAGCAATCTGGCTGCCCTGATCGGCAACACGCCCCTGATCCGTTTGAACAAAGTCTCTGACGAGACGGGCTGCGAGATTCTGGGCAAATGCGAGTTCATGAACCCGGGCCAGTCAGTGAAGGACCGGCCCGCGCTGACGATCATCCGCAACGCGATTGACACCGGCGCGTTGAAACCCGGTGGCACGATTGTCGAAGGAACCGCAGGCAATACGGGGATCGGGCTGGCGCTGGTCGGCGCGTCCATGGGGTTCAAAACCGTGATCGTCATTCCGGAGACGCAAAGTCAGGAAAAGAAAGACATGCTGCGCCTTGCTGGCGCGGAATTGGTGGAGGTGCCCGCAGCGCCGTATCGCAACCCCAACAATTACGTGCGCTATTCCGAGCGGCTGGCCAACACGCTGAACGAGACGGAACCCAATGGCGCGATCTGGGCCAATCAGTTTGACAACGTGGCCAACCGTCAGGCGCATGTCGAGACGACCGGCCCCGAGATCTGGGCGCAGACGGAGGGCAAGGTGGACGGGTTCATCTGTGCGGTCGGCTCAGGCGGGACGCTGTCTGGCGTGGCCATGGCGTTGCAGCCTAAAGGCGTCAAGATCGGGCTGGCCGATCCGATGGGCGCGGCCTTGTATGAATGGTACACGTCCGGGGAATTGAAATCCGAGGGCGGCTCCATCTCGGAGGGGATCGGGCAGGGGCGGATCACCAAGAACCTCGAAGATCTGACGCCCGATCATGCGTTTCAGATCCCCGATGAAGAGGCACTGCCTTACGTGTTCGATTTGTTGCAAAGCGAGGGGCTTTGCCTCGGCGCGTCCTCCGGCGTGAATGTGGCGGGCGCGGTGCGCATGGCGCAGAAAATGGGCCCGGGACATACGATCGTGACGATCCTTTGCGATTACGGCACACGCTATCAGTCCAAGCTGTGGAACCCGGAATATCTGAAGGAAAAAGATCTGCCATGTCCCGAATGGCTCGCTGCAGGCGCGCGGGCGCTTCCAGAGGTTTTTGAGGAATGACGGCCCTGTTCAGAGGACTGCTGGTTGCGCTTTGCGTGGCCGTCTTCTGGCATCCCACGGCCCTGCCTGCACAACCCACGGCTGTAGCGCGCGCAGAGGTGGTCGATTATGACGCATGGGAGCGTGTGGCGCGCCGCGCGGAAGAGGTGTTGGCGCGCGGGCTTGCCTCTGACGATGCGCTCAGCGTTCTCCGTGGGCAATTGACCGAGTGGCGTCAACAGTTTCTGGATGCGCAAGGCACCAACAGCGCGCGGATCGCAACATTGCGCGCGCAGATCGAGGCGCTTGGACCCAAGCCTGAGGGCGATGCGGCTGAAGACGAAACCGTTGCGGCACGACGCGCCGCACTTCAGGAACAGTTGAACCAGAACCTCGCGCCGGTGCGCCGGGCAGAAGAGGCTTACCGACGCGCGGATGGGCTCGTCACGCAGCTCGACGGTTTGATCAGGGATCGTCAGGCCGAAAAGATCTTCCGCCTCGACCCAACACCGCTGAACCCTGTGACATGGCCCAAAGCGATCACTGCGCTGGTCTCTGTGGGTGAAGTGGCCGGGCGGGAGGTCAGCGAGAATTATCAGCTGCGCCGCAGCAGCGTTCTGCAGGGCCTGGCGGTGACCGTCGTGTTGACGCTTGTCGGGCTGGTCATGGTGTTCCGCTCCGGGGCGTGGATCGAACGGGGCTTGCAGCTGATGCGGCTGCGGCGCGGCGAGCGCAGCGCCGGGGCAGGGGCCGCATTCAGGGTCGGCACGTTCCTCGCATCGCTTTTTGGTGTCATCCTGCCCGTGCTGGGCATGATTGCCTTGATTGTCGCGGTTGAATCGACCGAGCTGACCGGGGATGTGGGCGATGCGATCCTGTTTGCGGTTGCGGTTCTCGTGGCGAGTGTCGCGACCGCGCGCTGGATTTCCACGCAGGTCTTTCCAAAAGCCTATCCACCGAAGCCGCTTTTGAATGTCGAAGGGGTCGGTTTGCAGGAGGGGCGGTTCTACACTTTGATGCTGGCGCTGCTTTTCGCCCTGCAAGCCAGTATTTCCATCTTGAGTGACAGTGCTTTGCGGGTTCTCTCGATCCCGGTTGATGTGCAGGCTGTTCTGTATTTGCCAGTGACTGTTTTGGCCGGATTGATGCTGTTCCGCTTTGGCCAGATCATGATCAAATCCGCGCGGGCAACGGCAGCGGCTGCGGCGGCTGCAGAGGAGGCGGAAAACGCGACGCCTGTGCCCCGCCCGAGCTTGCTGACCGGCGGTTTGGGGCGTGCACTGATGGCTGTGGGGATCGCGGGGCCAGTTGCTGCGGCCATCGGATATACGGTGGCGGGCAACATGCTGATCTCCGCCTCGACGCTGACGCTGGCCTTGCTGACAGTGCTGGCGCTGCTGCAGCGGTTTGTGCGCGATGCCTATGCTGCGGTATTGCGCGATGAAGAGAAGGCGAACGGGCTGATCCCTGTATTGATCGGCTTTGGGCTTGCTTTGCTGTCCTTGCCTGTTTTGGCGCTGATATGGGGCGCACGCGGCGCTGATATCTCTGAGGCCTGGTCGATGATCGCGACGGGGTTCCAGCTTGGCGACAGCCGCATCTCGCCAACTGTCTTTTTGACATTCGCGATCATTTTCGCGCTGGGCTATATGCTGACACGTCTGGTGCAAAACGCGCTTGAAACGCAAGTTCTGCCGAAAACAAAGCTTGATATCGGCGGGCGCAACGCGATTGTGTCCGGCACGGGCTATGTGGGCATTTTCCTCGCGGCGCTGATTGCCATCACGTCGGCGGGGATTGATCTGAGTTCGCTTGCAATTGTCGCTGGTGCCTTATCAGTGGGTATCGGTTTCGGGCTGCAGACCATCGTTTCGAATTTCGTCTCCGGCATCATCTTGCTGGTGGAGCGCCCGATCAGCGAAGGCGACTGGATCGAAGTAGGCGGCACGATGGGTGTGGTGCGCGATATCTCGGTGCGGGCTACGCGGGTGGAGACATTCGACCGGCGCGATGTGATCGTGCCGAATGCGGACCTGATTTCGACCTCGGTGACGAACTGGACCAAGGGCAATCTGAACGGCCGGATCGTGCTGCCTGTGGGCGTGGCGTATGGCAGCGATACCCGTCGGGTGGAGACAATCCTGCGCGAGGCAGCGATGGAGCATCCGATGGTGATCATCAACCCGCCGCCCAACGTGTTCTTCCTGCGCTTCGGGGCGGATTCGCTAGAGTTTGAAATCCGCGCGATCCTGCGTGATGTCAATTACGGGATGATCGCGACATCAGAGATCAACCACACGATTGCCCGCCGTTTTGAGGAAGAGGGGATCGAAATCCCGTTTGCCCAACGCGATATCTGGCTGCGCAATCCGGAGACCCTGCACAGCGCTGCGGCGGCCGGCTCTGCAGAGCCGTTGGACGAGGAAGCGGCGGCCTCACCGCGGGATGCGTGATCCAATTGTGCGCTTCCGCGCCTTGTTCTTTCTACCAGCAGCGCAAGCAACGCGTTAAGCGGGGCCGGTGCCGGTTGTTAAGGTCGCGTCACCGGTTTGGTGTGGTGCAAAAAGCGCTTGCGCTTGGGGGCGGGCTTTGGGTAAACCGCACCTCACGGACAGGTGGCCGAGTGGTCGAAGGCGCACGCCTGGAAAGTGTGTAGGCGGGAGACCGTCTCCAGGGTTCGAATCCCTGTCTGTCCGCCACCATTCTTTCGTTATGTGAGTTCGTCAGGCCTGTCCGTTTGCAGGCCTTTGAGGATCGGGCAATCGGGGCGATTGTCACCCGCGCAGGAGGCCACGAGTTTCGACAGCGTGCTGTGCATGGCCTGCAGGTCTGCGATCTTTGTTTCGATATCGTGCAGATGTTGATCTGCGACCCGTTTGACATCGGCGCTGCTGCGCGTTTGGTCTTCCCAGAGCGCGAGCAGAATGCGGCAATCTTCAATGCTGAAACCCAGCCCGCGGGCGCGACTGAGGAAAGTCAGCTTGTGCAGATCCTGCGTGCTGAACGCGCGGTAGCCATTGGCATCGCGTGCGGGCGTGATCAGCCCGATTTCCTCGTAATAGCGAATGGTTTTGGCGGGCAGGCCCGCGTGTTTTGCGGCCTGGCCGATATTCATGGCGCGAGGGCGCGCAGGCGCAGCGCGTTGCTGACGACAAAGACGCTGGAAAGCGCCATAGCTGCGGCAGCAAACATCGGCGACAGCAGCAGCCCTGTCATGGGATACAAAAGGCCGGCCGCGACCGGGATCAGCGCGACGTTATAGGCGAAGGCCCAGAACAGGTTCTGGCGGATGTTGCGCATCACGGCATGGCTGGTTTTGAGCGCGCGGCTGACGCCGGACAATGCGCCGGAGATCAGTACAATATCGGCGGTTTGCATCGCGACATCGGTGCCGCTGCCCAATGCTATGCCAATGTCTGCGGCACTGAGGGCCGGGGCGTCGTTGATGCCGTCGCCGACAAAAGCAATGGTGCCAAACTGAGCTTGCAATTGCGCGATATGCGCCGCTTTCTCACCTGGCAGGATCGCGGCATGCACGGTGTTGATCCCGAGCTCAGTGGCAACGGCATTGGCCGTGGCTTCGGTGTCGCCGGTCAGCATGGCCGTGTGCAACCCTTGGCGGGTGAGCGTCGTGATCAGAGCCTGGGCGTCAGGTTTGATCGGGTCTGAAACGCCGATGAGGCCCGCCAATTGCCCGTCGATTGCGACATAGATGGGTGTTTCTGCCTGTTTGCCGAGCGTCTCTGCGGCGCTGCGAAGGGGGTCGGTGTCGAGGCCAGCATCAGACATCAGGGCTGCGTTTCCGATCAGGACAGTTTGTCCATCGACTTTGCCTGTGACGCCTTTGCCGGTCTGTGACTGGACATCCTTTGCCTCCGGGATTGATAGCCCTTTGGTCTTGGCGGCTTGGGTGATTGCGCGGGCGAGAGGGTGTTCGGAAAAGCTCTCAATGGCTGCGGCCTTGGCGATGATGGCGTCGTCTTTGAACCCTTCAAGGCAATGCAGGCTGGTCAGGGTTGGTTTGCCTTCGGTCAGCGTGCCGGTCTTGTCGAACGCGATGAGTTTGGCATCCTGAAGGGTCTGCAGGACATCGCCGCGGTGAAACAGCACGCCAAGCTCTGCCGCGCGACCAGTGCCGACAGTGATCGAGGTGGGGGTGGCGAGGCCCATGGCGCAGGGGCAGGCGATGATCAGGACGGAGACCGCCGCAACGATGGCGAGGCCAAGCGAAGGGGTCGGGCCGAAGACCAGCCAAAGCACGATGGTGAGCGCAGCGATGCACAGGATGGCGGGGACGAACCAGCGGATGACCTGATCGACGACGGATTGGATGGGAAGCTTTGCGGCCTGCGCGTCTTCGACCATGCGCAAAATGCCCGCAAGCACCGTGTCCTGCCCCGTCGCTGTCGCGCGATATTCGAGCGTGCCGGTGCCGTTGAGCGTACCGCCGGTGAGCGTCGCGCCTTGCGCCTTGGCGATGGGCGTGGCTTCGCCAGTCAGCATGCTTTCATCGATCCATGTCTCGCCGTTCAACACCTCGCCATCGGTGGCCACGGCTTCGCCCGGACGCAAGCGGATCACGGAACCGGGGATCAGCATGGCACGGGGTGTTTCCACCCATGCGCCGTCTTTGGAGACAAGTGCGGTGTCTGGTTGCAGCGCCAGAAGCGCGCGGATGGCGTCGCCTGCGCGGGATTTGGCGCGGGCCTCCAGCAGGCGGCCCAGAAGGATCAGCGTGATGATCACGCCGACAGCCTCGAAGTAAACCGCGCGCGTGCCCTCTGGTAGGAGACCGGCAGTGAAGACAGCGGTGGTGGAATACAGCCACGCAGCTGAGGTGCCCAATGCGACGAGGCTGTTCATATCCGGGCGGCCTTTGAAGAGGGCGGGCCAGCCAGTGAGGAAGAACTGGCGGCCGGGCCAGAGCATGACGGCGGAGATCAGTAGAAACTGCAAGACCCACCAGTTGTACCGGCCGAGCGATGTGTCGATGAAGCCTGCAACGCCGGGCAGGATGTGCCCGCCCATCTCGATCAGGAAGACTGGCAGGGTCAGCGCAGCAGCGATTATCACATGGCGTTTCAGGTTGCGGATCGCGCTCGCCTGACGCGCTTCTGTCTCTGCCGCTGTGTTGTCATTGGCGGCCTCGGCCGGGAAGCCCGCATCGGTGACAAGCCCTGCCAGAGCGCTGACAGATGGGGGTGTGGTCGACCAGGAGACAGTCGCAGTTTCCGCGCTGAGATTGACTACAGCGGCATCAATGCCCGGCGCGTCTTGCAAGACACGCTCCACGCGGGAAGCGCATGAGGCACAATGCATGCCGGTGACAGAAAGTGTGGTGGTCTGGAGGCCCATATAGCATGCCAATCCTGTGCAGATGACATGCTATATAGGGGTTCCTGTTACAGGAAGGTCAAGCGCCTCACTGAATTTTCTGACCATTGGCGAGTATCGAGCCACTTGGGTCGATCTCGATCCGGCTGGTGAGCGTATCGGGTTCCGCGCCGGGTTTGGCGAATAGGCCTGACATCATCTTGATGCCCATCGCTTGCTCTTGCGGAACAAGGTTCATTGCGGTCAGCTTGTCGAGCAGGGTGATCCCGCCTGACATGGCCAGATCAATCGCGCCTTGCGGGCGTGGTACGCCGCCAAAGGTTTGCAGATCATCATTGTCGAAGGTGAAATCGCCTTTGCCGGTGAGCGATGCGCCCGCGACAGTGACTTCCAGATCATTGAGCGTCAGGCTTTCAATCTTGCCGGGTGCAGGGCCCGCATTGGCCATAGCTTCAGGGTCAAAAATATCCACCAGCCAGTTGGCCTTGCCGGTGATATCAAGCACCACATTGGCCGGGTCCCGTGGCAGTTGCTGTGCGGGATCAACCATCGCCCAGAGGAAGTCGGACACCGTGAAGCCGATCATGGTCACGCCAAGGCCGAAATTCTGGGCCTCTTCGGTCTGGCCAAGGGGCATGGCGAATTTGAACGAAGAGCTGTCCATATTCACTTCAACCGGCGGGAAGGGCATGCCGGGGATCGTGCCGGAGGTCGTCATGTTTTTCGTGCTGGTATTGTAGCGGACCGCCTCGCCATCCATGCCGAAATCGAATGTCCCGCTTTCGATGGTGCCGTTGACGTTGACGGGTTGGCTGTCATCGGTGACCTGAGTTGCAAAGGTCGTTGCGCCATAGGTCAGCGTGCCATCGACGCCGAAGCCGGAGGTAAACATCTCCTCCGGTGGGAGATCTGCGAAGCCCTCAGGCATCATCGTGTCGGTCTGCGCGGTCAGGTCGTTAATGGTTGCATCAACGACAAAGCCGTTTGACGTGCCCGGCTCAGAAAACTGGCCTTTGATCGTCAAGGCAGCGCTCGTGTAATTGGCCACGTTACGTTGAATCTCGCTGCCGGATGTCACCCAGGACCCGACCGTGTCGGTCATGGTCAGGTTCATATTGCCGGTGACCGCTTCGCCACCCACATCAATCGCGTCGATCAGATAGGTCAGCGAGGGGGCGTTGAACTCATGGGTCATGTTGTCGGCAGTGCCGCTGGCGATGATCTGCATGTTTTCCTGCTTCAGCATCATGTTCAGCCCGACCGGCGGTGCGTCATCGCCGATGACGCTGATATTGATATCCATATCTGCGGGCAGCTCGATAGACACGGTGCCATCGCCCAGTTCGCGGAAATTGATCGTGCCGCCCATCGTCGTCTCGGTGACCACGCCGTCCACATCTGAACGGGTCGTGATGCCTGTGATGGCGAGCGTGTCGCCGGATTGAGATTCGTCTGCCGTTAATTGGCCATAGGCAGAGATTTGTACTTTGAAGCTGTCCCAGACCTCTTTCGCGGTCACATCTGCAAAAGCGCCGGTTGCGAGGACGGATAAGAGAGCGGTGGTGGTCAGAATTCTGCTATATTGGGTCAAAACATCATCACTTTACGTCAAAGGGTTGTGCGCGGCGATGCGCCTGCGCGGGGTCTTCTAGGAAAGAATCTGGTCGATAATAGGGCGAGTTTCAACTCGTCGGCGTGTGGTTTTTTGGATCAATGCCACTTAAATAGTCGCGTGCGCGTTGTTCTGCGCGCCGGACACGTACGGATGTGAGGTAGGCCTCTTGCGTGGTTTGCGAGGATGCGCCCAGAATTTCGGAAACCTTGTTGACGATTTTCTCATCACCTGTTTCGCGCTCCAGGTTCAGCGCCTCAATCGCCAACTCATCTGCAATCTCATCCGTGACACCCATCTTATCGCGTATTCTCCGTCAGGCGGCGCTTGACATAGTCTTCAACCGAGCCGGTCAGCGTGTCCATGTGATCTTCCTCGAAGAAATGGCCCGCACCGTCGACCTGCTGGTGCGTGATGGTGATGCCTTTTTGTTCGTGCAGCTTGCCCACAAGAGTTTCCGTATCTGCAGGCGGCGCCACGCGGTCGCCCGATCCATTGATGATCAGGCCCGAAGACGGACAGGGGGCGAGGAAGGAGAAGTCGTACATATTCGCAGGTGGGCTGACGGAGATAAAGCCCGTGATTTCCGGGCGGCGCATCAGAAGCTGCATGCCGATCCAAGCCCCAAAGGAGAAGCCCGCGACCCAGCAGTGTTTCGTGTTGGGGTTCATCGATTGCAGGTAGTCGAGCGCGGAGGCTGCATCTGACAATTCGCCGATGCCCTGATCATATTCGCCCTGGCTGCGGCCTACGCCACGGAAGTTGAAGCGCAGGACGTTGAAGCCCATATTGTGGAACGTGTAATGCAGATTATAGACCACACGGTTGTTCATCGTGCCGCCAAATTGCGGGTGCGGATGCAGGATGATCGCGATGGGCGCGTCTTTCATGCCTTTGTGGGGATGGTAACGGCCTTCCAGACGCCCTTCGGGTCCGGGAAAAATCACTTCGGGCATAGGCTCCTGGTCCTTGGTCGGTGTGAGCTCAGGTCGGTAGTTGACGCTTTCGCTCACCTAATCTAGAATTGTTCTAAGTTGCGGGGCTGGCCCCGCCGAACGGTCCAAATGACGTAAGCTGCAAGGCTGATGGCGTCAATGGGTATCGGGGATAGCGATCAGATCTGGCTGGGAATACGATTATGAAATTGAGCACAAAAGGGCGCTACGCGATGGTCGCGTTGACAGATCTGGCGCTGTCATCGGATCGCGACCTTGTTTCACTGGGTGAGATTTCGAAGCGGCAGGATATTTCTCTGCCCTATCTGGAGCAGCTCTTTGTGAAGCTGCGCCGCGCTGGTCTGGTTGAGTCGGTGCGGGGGCCGGGCGGCGGCTACAAGCTGTCGAAATCGCCGAATGCGATCCGTGTCTCTGAAATTCTAGAGGCGGTCGACGAAACTGTCAGTGCGATGCATACGGGGGCAGGCGCGTCCGGGGGCTTGTCAGGCTCTCGTGCGCAATCAATGACCAACCGTCTGTGGGAGAGCCTGTCGGCGCATGTCTATGTGTTTTTGCATCAGGCGCGTCTGTCGGATGTGGTGGGCAATGAGCTGACGCCTTGTCCGGCTGTGCCAAACCTGTTCGAAGTTGTTGACGAGTGATCCGTGTTATCCAGAAGTGCGGCTGCGCCGCGCGAGATATTTTTCTGCTTTTTGAGGGGCGTTGCCCCTCAGCCGCAGGGGCAAACTCCCCAGCATATTTCGGGCAAAAAGAAGCATGAGCAGGCGGGTTTATCTTGACTATAATGCAACCGCGCCGTTGCGTTTGGAGGCGCGGGACGCCATGTCCGCGGCCATGGACGTGATCGGCAATCCGTCTTCTGTGCATGCGGAAGGGCGGGCCGCGAAAGCGCTGGTGGAACGTGCGCGCGGACAGATCGCTGAGGCGTTCGGGACCTCGGGCGCGGATATTGTCTTCACCTCCTCTGCCACGGAAGCTGCGGGATTGGCTTGCGCGGGGCGGGGGCTTGCAAGCGCTGCTATAGAGCATGAGGCCGTCGGGGCCTGGACATGTGGGACATTGCCTGTGACGGCGCATGGCGCGGTCACTGTGGATGATCCGGCGCGGAGCGTGATGCAAAGCGCAAATAGTGAAACGGGCATCACGCAGGACTTGCCGCAGGGCTTGGCGCTCAGTGACATGACGCAGAGTTTTGGCAAGCAACCGGTGAGTTTTGCCTGGTCGGGGGCGGAGGCTGCGATGATCTCGGCACATAAGCTGGGGGGGCCGAAAGGGATCGGGGCGCTGGTGTTGCGTCAGGGGCTGGATTTGGTGCCGCAGATCAAAGGGGGCGGGCAGGAAATGGGCCGCAGGTCGGGGACCGAGAACATCATTGGAATTGCCGGATTTGGCGCGGCTGCGGCGGCTGCGATGCGTGATCTGCAGGCCGGTGTCTGGGAGAGGGTTGCAGAACTTAGAAAGATTCTAGAAAACGCTATTGAGACTGCTGCACCGGACACTATTTTAATAGGCAAGCAAGTGCCGCGTCTGCCCAATACGTGCTGTTTCGCAACGCCGGGTTGGAAAGGTGAGACGCAGGTGATGGCGATGGATTTGGCAGGCTTTGCGATCAGCGCAGGTTCTGCCTGTTCCAGCGGCAAGGTCCGGGCCAGCAAAGTGTTGCTGGCGATGGGATATGACGCGGTGACTGCGGCAAGCGCGGTCAGGGCCTCTTTGGGGCCCGAGACGACAGAAGATGAGGTGCTGCGCTTTGCGGATGCGTGGAGCAAGGCACATCAGAAGTTTCAGGCCAAAGCGGCCTAAGAGGAGAAAATGATGTCACTCGATACAGAGGTCAAGGACGGCGTCGATCAGGAGACCGTGGATGCGGTGCGTGAGGTTGGCGGGGCCTATAAACATGGCTGGGAAACCGAGATCGAGATGGATTATGCGCCGATTGGCGTGAATGAAGACATCGTGCGGCTGATTTCCGAGAAGAATAACGAGCCGGACTGGATGACCGAGTGGCGCTTGCAGGCTTTTGCACGCTGGAAGCTGATGAAAGAGCCCGATTGGGCGATGGTTGATTATCCCAAGATCGACTTTCAGGACATCTATTATTATGCCGCGCCCAAGAGCATGGCGGAAAAGCCAAAGTCACTCGATGATGTCGATCCAAAACTTTTGGAGACCTATAATAAGCTGGGCATACCGCTGAAGGAGCAGATGATACTCGCCGGCGTGGAAGGGGCTGAAGATGCGCCTGCCGAAGGGCGCAAGGTGGCTGTGGATGCGGTATTTGATTCCGTCTCTGTCGGCACGACCTTTCAGGAAGAGCTGAAGAAGGCGGGCGTCATCTTCTGCTCCATCTCGGAAGCCATTCGCGAACATCCCGAACTGGTGAAG
Organism: Pseudomonadota bacterium; assembly: GCA_039195745.1. Taxonomy (GTDB): domain Bacteria; phylum Pseudomonadota; class Alphaproteobacteria; order Rhodobacterales; family Rhodobacteraceae; genus Litoreibacter. Next base: position 163,609 of record JBCCVD010000002.1, read on the forward strand.
AAGTATCTGGGCTCCGTGGTGCCTCAAACAGACAATTTCTATGCCACGCTGAACTCGGCGGTCTTCTCTGACGGCTCGTTTGTCTACATTCCTAAGGGTACGAAATGTCCGATGGAGCTGTCGACCTATTTCCGCATCAATGCGGAAAACACGGGCCAGTTCGAGCGGACATTGATCATCGCTGATGAAGGCGCTTATGTCTCCTACCTTGAGGGCTGCACTGCGCCGATGCGTGACACCAATCAGCTGCACGCTGCTGTGGTGGAACTGGTGATCCTTGAAGATGCAGAGATCAAATACTCTACCGTCCAGAACTGGTTCCCCGGCGATGAAGAGGGCAAGGGTGGCATCTATAATTTTGTGACGAAACGTGCTGATTGCCGTGGCGCGCGCTCAACGGTGATGTGGACGCAGGTGGAGACAGGCTCCGCTGTCACCTGGAAATACCCGTCCTGCATCTTGCGCGGTGAGGAATCGCAAGGGGAGTTCTACTCCATCGCGATTGCCAACAATCTGCAGCAGGCCGATACAGGCACGAAGATGGTGCATCTGGGCAAGAACTCGAAATCGCGGATCGTCTCCAAGGGCATCTCGGCGGGCAAGGCGCAGAACACCTATCGCGGGCTCGTGTCGATGCACCCGCGAGCGAAGGATTCGCGGAACTACACGCAATGCGACTCGCTTCTGATCGGTGACAAATGCGGGGCGCATACGGTGCCCTATATCGAGGTGAAGAATAACTCCTCCCGTGTGGAGCATGAGGCGACGACGTCTAAAGTGGATGATGATCAGCTGTTCTATTGCCGTCAGCGTGGCATGGATGAGGAAGAGGCCGTGGCCTTGGTCGTGAACGGATTCTGCAAGGAAGTGCTGCAGGCGCTGCCGATGGAATTCGCGATGGAAGCGCAGGCACTAGTTGCGATTTCGCTTGAGGGGTCAGTTGGGTGATTGTCACGACAACAAATAACATCGAAGGCCATCAGATCAGCGCCTATCACGGGATTGTCGTGGGGGAAGCGATCATGGGCGCGAATATTGTGCGTGATGTGTTTGCGCAGGTCACCGATATCGTCGGTGGGCGCTCCGGCATGTATGAAAAGAAGCTGCAGGACGCGCGGGATACGGCGATGTCCGAGCTGAAAGACAAGGCGCGCGATATGGGCGCAAATGCGGTTGTGGGGATTGATCTGGACTATGAAGTGGTCGGGCAATCCATGTTGATGGTGTCGGTTTCCGGCACTGCAGTCACCATCTCTTGAAGGTAGAAAAATGCTAGAAATCAAAAACCTGCACGTCGGTCTTGAAGAAGAAGACAAGCAAATTCTTAAAGGCGTGGATCTGAAGATCGGTGCGGGCGAAGTGCATGCGATCATGGGGCCGAACGGCTCGGGTAAATCGACCCTGTCTTACGTGTTGTCCGGCAAGGATGGTTATGAGGTCACGGATGGCTCTGCTGAGCTGGGCGGCGAAGAACTGTTGGAGATGGAGCCGGAAGAGCGCGCTGCCGCGGGCTTGTTTCTTGCCTTCCAATACCCGGTGGAGATCCCGGGCGTGGGCAACATGACCTTCCTGCGCACGGCGGTGAATGCACAGCGCAAAGCGCGCGGTGAGGAAGAGCTGTCGGCAGGTGAGTTCCTGAAGGTGATCCGCGCCAAGGCGAAAGACCTTGAGATCGACGCGGATATGCTGAAACGCCCCGTCAATGTGGGCTTTTCCGGCGGTGAGAAGAAACGCAACGAGATCCTGCAAATGGCGATGTTGGAACCCAAAATGTGCATCCTCGACGAGACGGATTCAGGGCTCGATGTGGATGCGATGAAGCTGGTGTCTCACGGCGTTAATGCGCTGCGTGATGAGGGCCGGTCCTTCCTTGTGATCACGCATTATCAACGGCTTTTGGACCATATCAAACCGGATGTCGTCCACATCATGGCGAATGGCAGGATTATCAAATCCGGCGGGCCTGAGCTTGCGCTGGAGGTGGAGCATAACGGCTACTCCGACCTGTTGGCTGAGGTTGCCTGATGGGCGCGGCTGATACGAAACGCGGCGGCTCACTGCTGGAACGCCTGACCGTGCCTGATGGCGGCTGGACGCAGGCGGCGCGTGACGATGCGGCGGAACGTTTGCGAGAGATGGGCCTGCCCACCAAGCGTGACGAGTATTGGAAATACACGGACCCGTCGAGCTTGACTGTTGCGGATGCGCCTGCTGCGGCTGTGTTTGACGGGGGCGAGCCGCTCTTGTTTGATGATGTCGATCGGTTGAAGATCGTCTTTGTCGATGGCGTCTTTGATGCAGAAGCGTCAGACGCGTTCGCCCTCGAAAATGTGGAGATCTCGCGTCTTGCTGAGACCTCGCACGCCGATATCCACTGGGCAAAATCGCTCTATGGTGTGCTGGAGAAAAACGGTCAGTCACCTGTGGCGCGTCCGATGGCCGCTTTGAACACGGCCATGGCAAGCGACGGTATTTTGATGCGGGTGACAGGCAAGGTCAGCAAGCCTGTAAGCCTGATTTACCGCCATAATTCAGAGAATTCTGACGCGATCTTGCACCATATCGTCAAGGTGGAGCAGGGCGGTGACATCACGATCACCGAGAACGGTCCGGCTGCCGCACGCTTCAACAAGGCGATGGAGATTGACGTGGCCGATGGCGCTGCGTTCCACCATGTCCGGGCGCAGGGGCGCGATCATGAGCGGCGCGCGGTGACGCATATGTTTGCGCGGCTAGGCAAGGAAAGCACGTACAAGTCCTTCACATTGACTGCGAATGGCGTTCTGACCCGCAATGAATGCGTGATCGAATTGACGGGCGATGATGCTGTTGCCACCGTCTCCGGGGCGGCTGTGGGCGATGGGGTGTTTCATCACGATGACACGGTGTTCATCACCCATGATGCGCTGAATTGCGAAAGCCGTCAGGTGTTCAAGAAAGTGCTGCGCAACGGGGCTGTCGGTGTGTTTCAGGGCAAGATCCTCGTGAAAGAAGGCGCGCAGAAGACAGATGGCTATCAGATCAGCCAGTCGCTGCTGCTTGATGAGGACAGCCAGTTCCTCGCCAAGCCTGAGCTTGAAATTTACGCCGATGACGTCGCGTGCTCTCATGGCTCCACCAGCGGTGCAATTGACGAGGACGCGCTGTTTTATCTGCAATCGCGCGGCGTGCCGTTGAAGCAGGCGCAGGACTTGCTGGTGCTCGCGTTCCTTGCTGAAGCGTTGGAAGAGGTTGAAAGCGAAGAATTGGCAGAGGCGATCCGTCTGCGCCTGGAAGAATGGCTGTCACGGCGCAGCGCGTGAGCCATGTCGACCGTAACTGCCATATTGCGCACCTATCGCGCGCCGCGTGAGGTGATCCGCACCCATCGTGCTGGTGGCGCGGATGAGGCGACGGGGCTGACCTGGCTGTTTGTGGCTTGTCTGCTGTTTTTCATCGCTGAATTGCCGGAAGCTGCGCGGGTGTCCCATCTTGAGGGTGGAGAGCGGCCCGTCCTGAGCCTGATGCTTGGCCGGTTTTACGGCACGGTGCTGCTGGCGCCAATGATGTTTCTGCTGATCGCGGCCGTGTCGCATCTGGTGGCAAAGCTGTTGGGCGGGCAGGGCAGATGGCTCGACGCGCGGCTTGCGCTGTTTTGGGCCTTGCTCGCCGTGTCACCTCTGGTTTTATTTCAGGGCATGGTGGCAGGGTTTATCGGTCCGGGTCTTGCATTGAATGCAACGGCTGCACTTGCCGGTATTGTGTTTGTGGTTATCTGGCTCAATTGCCTATATGCGTTGGAACGCCCGGAAACGGAGGCCGTATGATCGCTCAACTTTTGCAAATGGTGCAGTTTTCTGTGCAGTCACCGAAACAAGGTGCGCAGATGGTCTTGGATGCAAAGCCTGCCCGCGAAATCCTTTGGCTGATGCTGGCTTTGGTCGTCGCGTTAAGCGTCATCCTTGCGCAGTTGATGACCTATATGGTGCCTGTGCCAAATGATACTGGCACATTGATGCCTTTCCAGTCCTCGCCTGTCATGTTCGCGTTGATCATGTGGGGCCTATTGGTTCTGATGGTCTTTTGCACGCATTACATCGGCGCCATGTTTGGCGGCACGGGAGAGTTCGATGACAGTCTGACCATCGTCATCTGGCTGCAAACGATCCTATTGGTGATACAGGCGGCACAATTAGTGATCGCGCTCGTGTCGCCGTCAATCTCCGGGATCATCGGGCTTCTGTTCGGCCTGTTTTCGATCTGGATATTCATCAATTTCGTCGCGGTCGTGCACGCGTTTCAAAGCCTGACCTATGTGTTTATCGGTCTGATCCTGTCGGTTTTTGGTGTGGTGTTTGGCCTGTCGATGCTCTTCGTCTTCATTTCCATCCTTTTTGGTTTGGACCTGCAAAATGCTTGAAAAACCGACCTATGACATTGCGGCGATCCGCGCCGATTTCCCGATCCTGTCGCGCGAAGTCAATGGCAAGCCATTGGTTTATCTTGACAATGGCGCCTCTGCGCAGAAGCCGCAGGTGGTGATTGATGCGATCACCACTGCCTACGCGCATGAATATGCCAATGTGCATCGTGGTCTGCATTACCTCTCCAACGTGGCGACGGAGAAATATGAAGCCGTAAGGGGGACCATCGCGCGTTTTCTGAACGCAGGCTCTGAAACTGAGATCGTTCTCAATTCCGGTACGACCGAGGGCATCAATATGGTGGCCTATGGTTGGGCGATGCCACGCATGAAAGCGGGCGATCAGATCATTTTGTCGGTGATGGAGCATCACGCCAATATCGTGCCGTGGCATTTCCTGCGGGAGCGTCTGGGTGTTGAATTGGTTTGGGTCGATGTCGATGCCAATGGCGATCTGGATGCCGAAAAGGTGCTGGATGCAATCACAGAGCGCACGAAGCTGATCGCGATCACACAGTTGTCCAATGTTCTGGGCAGTGTCGTTGATGTGAAGGCAATCTGCGCCGGAGCACATGCAAAAGACGTGCCGGTGCTGGTCGACGGCTCACAGGCGGCCGTGCATATGCCGGTGGACGTACAAGAGATCGGCTGTGATTTCTATGCAGTGACCGGACATAAGCTTTACGGCCCGTCCGGGTCAGGTGCGATCTATGTCTCCTCTGAGCGGATGGCCGAGATGCAGCCTTTCATGGGCGGCGGGGATATGATCCGCGAGGTCCATAAAGATGTCGTGACTTACAATGACCCGCCGATGAAGTTCGAAGCAGGGACACCGGGTATCGTGCAAACCATCGGGCTTGGTGTGGCGTTGGACTATATGATGGGCGTCGGCATGGAGCGGATCGCGGCGCATGAGAGGCGTTTGCGGGATTATGCGCGTAGCCGTCTGGATGGGCTGAACTGGCTGAATGTGCAGGGGCAATCTGCGGAGAAGGCGGCGATCTTTTCGTTCACGCTGGAGGGTGCAGCACATGCGCATGACATTTCCACCGTGCTCGACAAGCGCGGCGTGGCCGTGCGCGCGGGACATCATTGCGCCCAACCCCTGATGGAGCATATGGGTGTCTCCGCCACCTGTCGCGCTTCTTTCGGGATGTACAACACGGAAGCCGAAGTCGACATTTTGGTGGATGCGCTGGAGCTTTGTCATGAACTGTTTGCCTGAGCCGTACCGATTGGTGATTGCGGCGCTGCGCCTGTCTGGATATAGAGCGTTCTAGGCACCTGTAGCTCAGCTGGATAGAGCGCTGCCCTCCGAAGGCAGAGGCCAGAGGTTCGAATCCTCTCAGGTGCGCCATTTCAATGCGAATGAAGCATTCTAATTCACTGTCCTTTGCACTGCGCGCATTAAGAGCGGAGGATGCTGCTGCGACGAGGGGCTACGTGCGCAATGCGCGCCCGGTAATGGATCAGATCAGCGCGATGGTGCTTTGTGCGATCACGGCATCTTCATTGGTCGGGATCACGAGAACTTTGCAAGCTGCCGTGTCCGTGGAAATCGTCGCATCATGCGCCGCGTTTGCTGCCGGGTCGAGCGTGATCCCGAGCCAGGCGAGGCGGTCACAGATCTTTGCTCGGGTGCGGGCCGAGTTCTCACCGATCCCTGCCGTAAATACCAATGCGTCGAGGCCGCCCAGCGCGGGAAGCAAGGCGGCAATCTCAGAAGCAGCACGATAGCAGAAGAGATCAATCGCCAGCTTGGCACGGTGATCATCGCTGGCTTCCAGATCCTGCATTGCGTTGCTGATACCCGATACGCCCAGAAGGCCGGATTGCTGGTAGAGCAGCTTTTCGATCTCGGGCACGCTCATCCCGCGTTGCTGGACGAGATGCAAAATCACACCGGGATCAATGCGGCCGGATCGGCGGCCCATGACGAGCCCATCAAGCGCGGTGAAGCCCATCGTGGTCGCGACACTGCGCCCGTCTTTCATTGCACACAGGCTCGCCCCATTTCCCAGATGCGCGACAATCACCCGCGGGCCTGTTTCTGGCGGCAAGGCCGAAGCGATAAATTCGTAGGACAGGCCGTGGAAGCCGTAGCGGACAAGACCTTGATCGGACATCTCATGTGGCAGTGCGAAGAGTTTGGCCAAAGGGTCTTGCGTGGTGTGAAAGCTCGTATCGAAGCAGGCGACTTGCGGCAATTCGGGGGAGCGTGCCGCGATCATGCGGATCGGGGCCAGATTATGGGGTTGATGCAACGGGGCCAGCGGGGTGAGTTGCGCGAGCCGGTCAATCGTGTCTTCCGTAATCCGTGCGGGCCCCGTAAATTCTTGCCCACCATGCACAACGCGGTGTCCCACCGCGACAATCCGATGCGCCGTCGCGTGGGTCGCCAACCACTCAAGCAACAGATTTGCCGCGTCCTCATGGGTACAGTCCAGCGCGAGCTCTGGCAGAGGCGCTGCGCTGTTCGCGGGGACAGAAAGAGTGAAGACAGGTTTGCGTTTGAGGCCCGTTACTTTGCCGCGCAGAACAGGGGTGAGGGGCGCGTTGACGGGATGCAGCGCGAATTTCAGGCTCGAAGACCCGGCATTGATGGTCAGAATGACGTCAGACATGGCGGCAATTTCTTAGGCAAACATATTTTCAGGCGAAATTTGAAAAAGCCGCCCCAAAGGACGGCTTTGATATCATGCGTGGCGGACGGCGCTTAGCGGCCCCAGGTGCGGACGGTGCCGCAATCCATATGCACGAAGTTCGAGCCGGAGTAGCGACCGACCCCTCCGGCAGAGCAAGACGCGGCCGCGCGTGCAATTTGCCCCACAGAGCGCGATTTCAAACGCAAATCCGCCGCCTGACCCTTCATGTGCAACGAATTCTTCGCCACACCGCGCGACCGTGCGCGCAACATTCTGTTGGTTTTGGGGGAGCGATAACCCGACAGGAGCATGTAAGGCTCCGTCGTTTTCATCAGATTATGCGCGGCAGACATGATGTCGATTGTGCGGGTGTCCATCCGTGTCGACGAATTCTGCCGCCAATCCCGCATAAAGTAATTCACTTCCTTCAGCGATTCTTTGATGTATTCACCTTCGATCCAGTAGATCATGTCGATGCTCTCACCCGTCCGCCCGGACTGCATCTTGATGCGGCGCACATCACCTGCACCCCGCAGAAAGCCGAAAACATTCGAATACACTGGAGCCGCTGTCACAGCCGTTGCGGCAAATGCCCCCAACAACGCGCGACGCGATAGCTTAGCGGTATTAATCTCACTCATGAGTTTGCCTGTCCCGTAGCCCTAACTGCTTACGCAGTCGTTATTATCTCCCCAGATGCGGGTGTTATTGCACAAGATGATTCCCCGACCAAGCGCACTTTGCGCGATCGGCCTTAAGAAGGTGCAAATAGGCAATAAATTGCGCATGACGGGCAGGGAAGGCAGAAACTTACCTATGGTGTCTCAGAAGCAACGCCCCATAAAAACTGACTCATTTACCTTATTGTGAATAGACTCTGGTTAAGCCCTACAAAATATTGTGTGTGTAAAGAGCGCAGCATGTATTTTGGACTTGTGAGATGACATTGATATTTAACCGCCGCAAAACCCTGAAAATGATGGCCGCTGGCGTTGCCTCCCTCGCGCTGCCGGGGCTCGGGCTGGGCCGTGCAGAGGCGGCTGTGACAGCTTTGAAACAGGCCATCGCCGAAGAAGCATCCAAAGATGCGGATATCGCGGCGTTTTACCGGGGCAGAAATTTCAAGCCGATCTTCGTGTCGAATGGTGACGGGCGGCGGCGTGCAGCGCTATTGAAAGCCTTTGGCGGTGCGCAGGATCATGGATTGCCCACGGCGCGCTATGACATTGATGAAATGAAATCCCTGTTCAAGGCCGCGAAGACGCCAGCAGATCGCGGCAAAGTCGAGGTTGAGGCCGCAAGGCGGTTTTTGACATATGCCGACGACCTGCGCTCGGGCGTTTTGAACCCGCGTCAGATCGATTCCTCCATCGTGATTGATGTGCCGCGCTACGATCGGCAAGCAACTCTGGACGCATTTGCGAGATCGAACCCTGCCGGATTTCTCAAAAAGCTCGCGCCCAGCAAACCGGAATATGTTCGGCTGCAGAAGGAAAAGCGCCGGCTTGAAAAGCTTCTTGGCAAAGGCGGGTGGGGCGCGCCCGTCGCGGCCAAGTCTTTGAAGCCCGGCCAATCGGGCGCCGCTGTGGTTCAATTACGCAATCGCATGATCCGCATGGGCTATCTGCGCAAAACTGCTGCGCAAAGCTATGATGCTGCATTGCAATCGGCCGTACAAAAGTTTCAGGTCGCGCATGGATTGGCGCCAGATGGCGTCGCTGGCGCAGGCACGATCAGCGAGATCAATAAGGATGTGCAGGATCGTCTGGGGCAAGTGCTGGTCGCGCTGGAACGCAACCGTTGGACGCCGAAACCCCTTGAAAAGAAACATGTCTGGGTCAATCTGCCCGACTTTCATGTCGACATTATCGAAAAGGGCAAATCAACCTTCAGGTCTCGCGTTGTCATTGGCAAGCAGACCTCTGATCGCAAGACACCGGAATTCTCCGATACAATGGAATTCATGGTGATCAACCCGAGCTGGTATGTGCCCCGTTCCATCGTCACGAAGGAATATCTTCCACTGCTCAAGCGCAATCGGAATGCGCAGGGGCAGTTACAGATCCTCGGCTCGAACGGTCGGCCGATAAACCGCGCCAATATTGATTTTTCCAAATACAATGAGCGCAATTTCCCGTTCTCGATGAAGCAGCCGCCCAGCCAGCGAAATGCGCTCGGGTTGGTGAAATTCATGTTCCCTAATAAATACAACATCTATCTGCATGATACGCCTTCCAAGAACCTGTTCGGGCGTGAGGTCCGCGCCTACAGCCATGGCTGCGTCCGGGTCCACAAACCGTTTGAATTCGCCTACGCGTTGCTGGCGGCGCAGGAGCGGGATGCAGAAGGGTATTTCCAAAAGATTTTGCGCACCGGCTCTGAGCGTCGGGTGGACCTTCAAGAGCCTCTTCCTGTGCATTTGGCCTATTACACCGCTTGGGTGGATGCGAAAGGTCGGGCGAATTACCGGCGCGATGTATACGGGCGAGATGGGCGCATTTTGTCCGCTTTGAACAAAGCAGGGGTTACGCTGAGCAGCGTTAGAGCCTAAATCTTGAGTAGCGCGGGCAAGGCCCGTGTACTTGCAAGTGAGGCCTGCGCTGATGAGCTATTCCATTTCCGATATTGCGGCGGCCCTCGGGGCGCGGGCAGAAGGCGACGTGTCCCTTCAGATCACCAATGCATCCGAGCCGCAGAGCGCAGGAGCGGACAGCCTCGCACTTGCGATGGACGAGAAATACGCGCCGGGTCTTGCAGACGGAAAAGCACAGGCCGCGATCCTTTGGGACGGCGCGGATTGGCGGGCGCTTGGACTGAAAGCAGCGATTTTTGTGCCGCGCCCGCGATATGCAATGTCCGGGCTGACCCGTCTGATGGATCCGGGGCCGGACATCGCCCCGGGGATCGACCCATTGGCTGTAATTCATGAAAGCGCAGTGATCGGGCAGGGCGCTGCCATCGCGCCCTTTGTGGTGATCGGCAAAGACGTTGTGATCGGGGCGCATGCGCGGATCGCGTCTCACAGCTCCATCGCCGAAGGGGCCGTGATCGGACGCGATGCGCTTATCTTGCAGGGCGTGCGGATCGGGCATCATGTCAAGATCGGAGATAATTTCATTGCACAGCCCGGTTGCGTGATTGGTGCGGATGGGTTTTCCTTTGTGACGCCTGAGAAGTCCGGCGTCGAAAATGTGCGCAACAGTCTTGGCGACCAAGGCGATGCGGCACAGCAAAGCTGGACCCGTATACATTCACTCGGCGCTGTAACTATCGGTAATAATGTGGAAATCGGCGCGAATACCGCGATTGATCGGGGCACGATCCGCAGCACATCTATTGGCAACGGCACGAAGCTCGATAATCTCGTGCATATCGGTCACAATGTTCAGATCGGAGAGGATTGCCTGCTCTGCGGTCAGGTCGGCGTTGCAGGTTCTTCGCGCATTGGCAACCGGGTCGTTCTGGCGGGGCAATGCGGTGTAAATGACAATATCTTTGTCGGTGATGATGTGATTGCCGGCGGTGCCAGCAAAATCTTTACCAACGCGCCAGCCGGTCGGGTGCTTTTGGGCTATCCGGCAGTGAAAATGGACGCGCATATTGAAATGCAGAAGGCCGCGCGCCGGTTGCCGCGTTTCATGAAAAACATGCAAAGCTCTCAAGCTGATCCTGACACGGAAAAGAAATAGGGCCTCGCAAACCGCGCAAATCCAGCGTACATGCAGCCCGTAAGGGACGTCGAATGAACCGCGAGGACCGATGACATGACAACCAGCGTCAAAGATCAGGTAATCGAGATCATTGCCGAGCAGGCCGTGCTCGATGTGTCCGATGTCAAGATGGATGCGTCTTTGGATGGGCTCGGGATCGATTCTCTCGGTCTTGTTGAGAGCATCTTTGCGATTGAGGAAGCGTTCGACATTTCCGTGCCGTTCAACGCCAATGATCCGACGGAGAGCGAGTTCGATGTCTCCAGCGTGGCGGCGGTGATTGGCGCAGTTGAAAAGCTCGTCGCGGAGCAAAAGGCGTAACCCATGCGGCGCGTTGCGATCACCGGGCAGGGCACGATCAACGCGCTTGCCAGTTCGGCATCAGCCACATTCGAGGCGTTTCGCGAAGGGCGCTGTGGCATCGGCCCGCTGGATATTCGCGATGTGGATCGTCTGGCGATCCAGATCGGCGGGCAGGTGCATGACTATGATCCGCAGCAGGAGTTTAACCGTCAGGAAATCTCGCTCTATGACCGGTTCACGCAATTCACATTGCATGCTGCGCGTGAAGCTATTGCCCAATCGGGGCTCAGCTTCACCGGTGATCTCGCTGCACAATCAGGCGTTATTCTTGGGACATCCGGCGGCGGGCTGAACACGCAGGACGAGAACTACCGCGCTGTCTACGAGGAAGGCAAAAACCGCGTCCATCCTTTCGTGGTGCCAAAGCTGATGAACAATGCGGCAGCAAGCCATGTGTCCATGCAGTATAATCTCAAAGGCCCGTCCTTCACGGTTGCGACGGCCTGTGCCTCTTCCAACCATGCGATGGGGCAAGCATTCAACTTCATCCGCTCGGGCATGGCCAAAGTCATCGTGACGGGTGGCTCCGAATCCATGCTGTGTTTTGGTGGCGTGAAGGCCTGGGAAGGGCTACGCGTCATGTCCAAGGATGCGTGTCGCCCGTTTTCGGCCAATCGCAATGGGATGGTGCAAGGCGAAGGCGCTGCCGTCTTCGTGATGGAAGACTACGAGCACGCGAAGGCTCGCGGCGCGGAGATTTTGGCCGAAGTCATTGGCTTTGCGATGACGTCAGACGCCTCCGACATTGTTATGCCGTCGCGTCAGGGTGCGGCGCGTGCAATTTCCGGTGCGATGAAAGACGCGCGGATTGATCCGACGGAAGTGGGCTACATCAACGCACATGGCACAGGCACAGCGGCCAATGACAAAACGGAATGCGCGGCTGTCTCAGACGCGTTCGGCGCGCATGCGGACAATCTGATGATGTCGTCCACCAAGTCGATGCATGGGCATGTGATCGGTGGGACAGGCGCAATTGAATTGCTCGCCTGCATCATGGCGCTGCGCGACGGGGTGATTGCGCCAACGGTGAATTATGAAGAGCCTGACCCCGAATGCGCCCTCGATGTTGTGCCGAATGAGGCGCGGGATGCGAAGGTTGATGTGGTGTTGTCGAATGCCTTCGCCTTTGGCGGGCTGAACGCGGTGCTCGCGCTCAGAAAGGTTTAATCGTTCTGACGGGCTTTGCGCAGAGCGGCCATCCGGTCAACGAAAGCATCAAACAGGACACCTGAATGCTCGGTTTCTTCTGCTTCGGCGTCGATCTCGAGCGGCTCTGTCTCAACCTGCAGGGGGGTTGTGCGGCGACTGCGAAATGTCGGGATGATCTCTTCCGCTGGTTCTACATAAACCGGTTCTGCCGGTGGTGTGATTGTCTTGAAGAGTCCCATGTTCCATCCCGATTTCTGTGTCATTGCGCCATCTATGCCAATCGAGTGCGGCAAGAAAGCGTTCAGATCACGTTCATTTTCGGCAGATTTTAGGCAATTACATCCGTGCTTTGAAATCAGCTGCGCTTTGCGCGATCAGGTCAGCATCCTGACCCCCGATCAACAGATAGGCATGTGTGCCGTCAGACCAGCTTGCCGCTTGCATGCCTTCCATTTCTGTCAGGGTCAGGCCTTGTGGTGCGGAGGTGTTGCGGATGATGCAGAGCGCTACGGGGCCACCAGAAGCATCGGCATAGGCAAGCTGGATCAACGCTGTGTCTTCGAAGCCAAGCACCTGACCGCGTTTGAAATCGAGGTTATTCGCCTGAGCTGCGGGGCTGAGGTCACGACCGATCTGGTCAGAAAGATAGCTGAAATCCGTCTGCGCCGTGTCATCAAGGCGCGCGAGCGTTTCAGGCACGTAAAGCGCTTGATAGGCAGCGACATAGGCCATCCAGTCCGGTTTATCAGAGGCAGGTTTTGCAAACAGCAGATACCCCGCACCAAGTCCGATAATGAGAGAGGCGGCAATCGCCCAACCGGTTTTGGACTGACGCGAGGCCTGAGGCTGAGGCACCAAGCCCTGCGGCGCATCAGCCAGAAGTGGCTCTGCTGCTACGCGCATTGCGGCTGTGTCGAGCTCAAGCCCGGCAAGCCGGGCCTGAAGTTCGGCATTCTGACCAAGCTCTGCCTCAATCCGGGTGACAAGGGCGTCAGAGGCTTCACCGTCCAGATAGGCGGTCAGGTCTTCCTGCGTGATGTCATGCGCCATCGTCATTCCGTTTCCATTTCTGTTTTCAATCGGCTTCGCGCCGCCGCCAACCGGCTCATCACAGTCCCGATCGGGATGTCGAGCACATCAGCCGCGTCCTTGTAGCTAAACCCCTCCACATAGACGAGCATGACGGTGCTGCGCTGCGCCTCGGGCAGGTTTGCTATATTGGATAACACTTCCGTGACAAAAATATTCGCCTCGGCCGTCATATTTGTTCCTGTCGCAGATTCGGGCAGGTCATTCTCATGCAGCGAGACGACCCCAGCGCCGCGTCTGACTTTCGCGGCGCGCAGATCATTCAACCAGATGCGCTGCGCAATGCGAAACACCCACCGATCCAGATGCGTGCCAGTTTGAAATTGATCCGCTTTCTCCAATGCGCGCAGGCACGCAGCTTGTGCAAGATCGTCAGCGGTTTCACGGTTCTTCGTCAAAACAACGCAGTACCGCCACAGGCGCGGGGCAATGGCACTTAGCCCGTTTCGGACCTCATCAACAGAGTTTGACTTGCGAAATATAGAAATATGAGGGCCTTACAGGTGCGTATTAATGTTGAACCCGTGTCGAATGTGCGCCGCGCTCTCGATATGGGGTGGTGTCATAATGTGCACGATAACACTTGGAGAAATGCGAAGGCGACGCAAAACCACAGGCTAACGCAACATTGATGACACTCATATCGGTTTGCATCAACAGATTGCGCGCTTTTTGCAACCTGATCTCCATGTAATATCGCTTCGGACTGCGGTTCAGATATCTGCGGAACAGGCGTTCCAGTTGACGCGTCGACATGCCGACTTCCTTTGCCAACAGCGAAGGGCTGATCGGCTCTTCAATATTGACTTCCATCATCTGAATCACGCGGCTGAGCTTCGGATGGCGGACACCGATGCGCGTCGGTATCGACAGTCTCTGCTGATCCTGATCCGTTCGGATGGAGCTGTAAATCTGCTGATCGGCGACCATATTTGCGACCTCTTCGCCGAGATCATCAGCGATGATCTTGAGCATAAGATCGATGGACGATGTGCCGCCAGCAGTCGTCATCCTGTTCCCATCAATCACGAAGACTGATTTCGTCAGTTCAACCTCTTCGAACTCTTCCGCAAAACTGTCCTGGTTCTCCCAATGGATCGTGGCGCGTTTGCCGTCGAGAAGTCCGGCCTTGGCCAATGCATAGCTGGCAGTGCAAAGCGCCCCGATCTTTACGCCGCGCCGTGCTTCGCGGCGCAACCAGTTCAAAAGCCGCTTGGTTGTTGCCCCTTGGATATCGACGCCGCCACATAAAATCACATGGTCATCGCGTTGCAGTTCAACCAGGTCCATGTCCAAACCGTAGCGGATCCCTGCAGAGCAGGTCGCGAATGTGCCGCCTTCACCTGCAAGACGCCAAGTGTAGCTGCCCGGCACCATGCGATTGGCAATGCGCAGCGCCTCAATCGCACCAGCAAAGCTCAGCATGGTAAAATTGTCCATCAGAACAAAGAAATAGCGCCCGGCAGTCGCTGTCGTACCATCATCGGGACGTCCCGTTATCGTGCTTGGCGTGGACACATGGACCTCCCAATCCAAACATGCGTTGCTGAGCTATACAGATCAGTTCACCCTTAGCTGAGTTTTCGACATTGGCAAGCCCCGCAATGCGCACTAAACAGGGCTTTCTTACATGAGACCGCTAACATGCACGGAGCAAAGAGCATGGCACAGACTTGGACCAAGACGGACTGGCGCACGAAACCACGTATCCAGATGCCGGACTATACCGACGCGGCGGCATTGGCTGCAGCTGAGGCACAGTTGTCAAAGTATCCACCGCTCGTTTTTGCAGGCGAAACGCGGACCCTGAAAACACAGCTTGCGGCTGTCAGCCGCGGCGAGGGCTTTTTGCTTCAAGGTGGCGATTGCGCCGAGAGCTTCAATGATTTTTCCGCCGACGGGATCCGCGACACGTTCAAAGTGATGCTGCAAATGGCGATGGTACTGACCTATGGCGCAAAAGTGCCGGTCGTGAAGATCGGCCGCATGGCAGGGCAGTTCGCCAAGCCGCGCTCCGCACCGACGGAAACCAAGGACGGTGTAGAATTGCCCAGCTACCGCGGCGATATCATCAATGAGCTGGACTTCACCTCCAAGGCGCGCATTCCGGACCCTGCAAAGATGTTGCAGGCCTATACGCAAGCGGCGGCAACGTTGAACCTGTTGCGCGCCTTCTCGAAGGGCGGTTATGCAGATGTACATCAGGTACATTCCTGGACGCTCGGCTTTACTGAAAGCGAACAGGCTGCGGAGTATCGCGAGATGGCGAACCGCATTCAGGATTCGCTCGATTTCATGGCATCGGCGGGTATGACGCCTGAGAGGAATGCAGAGCTGGCGACAGTTGACTTCTACACGTCGCATGAAGCCTTGCTGCTGGAATATGAAGAAGCGCTGACCCGCGTCGACTCGACATCCGGAAAATGGCTTGCCGGCTCTGGGCACATGGTGTGGATCGGCGACCGCACGCGCCAGCCTGACGGCGCGCATGTTGAATTCTGCAAAGGCGTGATGAACCCGATTGGGCTGAAATGCGGGCCGACCATGACGACGGGCCATCTCAAATCGCTGATGTCGACCTTGAACCCTGACAATGAAGCAGGCCGATTGACACTGATCGCGCGCTTTGGCGCGGGAAGTGTCGGGGAACACCTGCCGCGACTGATCAAAGCGGTGCAGGAAGAAGGTGCCAATGTCGTTTGGACCTGCGACCCGATGCATGGCAACACGATCAAGTCAAACTCCGGCTATAAGACCCGGCCCTTTGACAGCGTGTTGCGCGAGGTGCAGGAATTCTTCGCCGTGCATAAGGCCGAGGGCACCGTCCCCGGCGGCGTGCATTTCGAGATGACCGGCGCGGATGTGACGGAATGCACCGGCGGTGTCCGTGCTGTCACTGACGAGGACCTGTCGGATAGGTACCACACGGCTTGCGATCCACGCTTGAATGCATCTCAGTCTCTGGAATTGGCGTTTTTGGTGGCAGAACAGCTTTCAAATCGGGCGGAGACGCGTCGCGCTGCGATGTGATCATCTAAGCCACATGAAATTTAGGCCGCCAGCCAGCACGCGGGCGGCCTTTTTCTTATTCCGTTTTAATTCAAAAGGTTACTTCACGACCTTCAGATACGGAACGCTGGTTTGCATCATCTCGTTGGTGTCGGGCATTTGCACCTGCTCACGCGCCGCTTGTTCGAAAGGTTGCGCTTTTTCCGCAAAGCCAGCTGGGTGCAAAGGGCTCGGTTTTGGGGTGATCACGGCATTGATCTGAGACAGACCTGTGACCAAAGAGGTGCGCTGCAATTCCGAGACGTTGAAGCGGCGCGGCGGAATGCCGACAATCCCATCTGTCGTCAGACATCCAATGGCGCGATCCGCTTCGCCATCATCGCTTTTGAGTGGCAACAGCAGCATATTCGCGGTCAAGGGCGGCGAGTTGCCTGCTTCGGCCATGAGCTTGTATACCTGAATTTCCGGCTCAGTGAACAGCGTATCAATCTGCTGACTGAACTGGGCGCGCCCCTCTGGCGCGATGAGGGAGCGCAGTTGCATGCCGCGCACTTCCATGCCCATCAAGTCATTGACGCCCATGCCCGCCAGACGAAAACGAATGTCGCCCGGCTCCTGACGTTCGAGAACGAAGCATACCTCAAGGAAAGGCGACATCTCGCGCGGGTCAATTTCTGAGCGCAATGGCATCAGGCGACCAGCGCGCAGTTCCTCCCAATAGGAGCGGATTTGCGCAAGAATTGGTTGTGTTGCAGCCATATGATATGTCCCAAATGATACCACATTTCTGGAACGTGTTGTTCCACCCGATTGATGTCCTCGCATGACATGCACCCTCTAGATCACTACTTTAACCGCGTTCCCCACAAACGCGCGCCGGAGTTGCCGCAACCTTCAGGTTTTGTTAACCCTGCCTGCGAAATCTTAACGTGGTCTTAATATGGCACATTTTACGAAAATTGCAGACCGCTAAACTGTTAACAGGTTAATCTTCCCATGGTTCATTCAATGACCGGCTTTGCGTCGGAAAGCGGGGCAAGCAACGACGCGGCGGGATCGCTGAGTTGGACGGTTGAATTGCGCGGGGTCAATGCGAAGGGTCTTGATATCCGCGTACGCGCGCCCGAACGGATGGCTGGGTTTGATCAAGCCGTGAAGACGCGGCTGCAAAAAGCCCTCTCACGCGGCAATGTGACAGTGTCGGTCAGATATGAAGCGCAAGGCGCAGACAGCGCATTACGGATCAATGAAGACGTGCTTTCCAGCGTCATGGGGGCTGCAAAAACCGTGCAGGCGAAAGCTGAGAATGCGGGCGTGGCGCTGAGCGCTCCGACGGTTGCTGATTTTCTAGCTCTGCGTGGCGTGATCATAGCCGGAGAAGAGGCCGAGCTCGTCCCGTCTGCCGAAGCGGTGATGGAAACAGTGGCGCGCGCTCTTGATGCGTTTGTTGCAATGCGCGCGGCGGAAGGGCAGGCTCTGAAGGCTCTTCTGAACGGAAACCTCGTTGAAGTGGCGGGGTTGGTGACCCAGGCTGCAGAACTTGCCGAGGCGCGCAAAGACAAGGCGGCAGAGACCTTGCGCCTCAGTCTTACGCGCATTCTTGAGAATGCAGACGGAGCTGACGCAGACCGCGTTGCACAAGAGCTGGCTTTGCTGGCCGTCAAGGCAGATGTGACGGAAGAAATCGACAGGCTGCACGCGCATGTTGAGGCCGCACGGACCTTGCTTGAGACCGGTGGTGCCGTTGGACGCAAACTGGATTTCCTGATGCAGGAGTTTAACCGCGAGGCCAACACGCTGTGCGCGAAATCCGGCAGCACCGATCTGACGCGTGTGGGTCTTGACCTCAAGGCGCTGATTGATCAGATGCGCGAGCAAGTCCAGAACGTGGAGTAGGCATGGCACAGCGGCGCGGCATCCCGATCATTTTATCGTCTCCATCCGGCGCGGGGAAATCAACGCTGGCAGGCCGGTTGATGGCATGGGACCCGACGATCAGCTTCTCTGTTTCAGCCACGACACGCGCGCCGCGCAGTGGTGAGGAAGATGGTCGTGAATATTACTTCCGAACCGAAGACCAGTTTTTGCAAATGGTTGCGGCGGGTGAAATGCTCGAACATGCGGAGGTGTTTGGAAATTTCTACGGCTCTCCGCTGGCTCCTGTCGAAGCGGCCCTGGTCGCAGGGCGCGACGTGATATTTGACATCGATTGGCAAGGCGGACAACAGGTGCGCAATTCCAGCCTGTCGGACGATTTCGTCTCTATCTTCGTGCTTCCACCGTCGATTGCGGAACTGGAGAGCCGATTGCGCAATCGTGGGCAGGACAGTGATGAGGTCATCGCGAACCGCATGACCAAGAGCCGGGATGAAATCAGTCATTGGGCGGAATATGACTACTGCGTGATCAACCATGATATTGATGAAACCGAAGCGCAGTTGAAAGCGATCTTGAGCGCAGAGCGGGCGCGGCGCACGCGCCAGACCGGGCTGGTCGATTTTGTGCGCGGTTTGAATGCAGAATTTGAGGAGCGGCAAGCGTGACACTCTATGCGTTGGATGGGCATTCTCCGGAGTTGCCGCAGGACGATGATTTCTGGATCGCACCGGATGCCAATGTGATCGGCAAAGTGATCATTCAGAGCAAATCATCGATTTGGTTCTGCGCCACGCTGCGCGGTGACAATGAGCCAATCATCGTCGGAGAAGGCAGCAATATTCAAGAAAACTGCGTGCTGCACACCGATATCGGATCACCGCTGACGATCGGCAAAAACTGCACCATCGGCCATAAGGCCATGTTGCATGGCTGCCGGATCGGGGATGGATCACTGATTGGAATGGGTGCAACGGTCTTGAATGACGCCGTGATCGGCGCAAGCTGTTTGATCGGGGCAGGGGCCTTGATCACGGAAGGCAAAGTGATACCGGATGGCACGATGGTTCTGGGCGCGCCGGGCAAGGTGGTCAAAGAGTTGGACGCGGCTGCGCAAGATGGCCTTATTGGGTCTGCACTGGGGTATCAGGCGAATATGCGGCGCTTTCGCGCGGGATTGCGGGGGGTTTAATACCGCAGCGACACGGCGCTGTCAGAGTGGCCGACCAGCGGCGACTGACCCGTGGCCGCAAGCACTTCGCGCAATAAGATGAATTGCACCTGGCTGGACATCACGTCATGGCCAATGTCACGCGTCAGCGTTGCCCAAAGGTCGGGATCATAGCGGATTGACGGACCAAAGGCCTGCAATTGCCAATTGCCGCGATCCGCACTGATGGCGATTTCACCGCCCTGGGGCAAAGCCGATTCCATGCAGAGCAGTGCGAGGAAGGCGGTTTTGGCTTCCGTCCGGGACGGGTCGGAGGGCGGTTGCCAGCGGACTTTCACGCGGCCAGTGCCGTAACATCCGTCGATCAGTCGCAGGATTTCGGCCCGCGCCAGCATCTGCGCGGCTGATGAGGCACCGAAAGCCACGCGAAAGAACCGCACGCGTGCATTGGCACTTTCAACCGCTTCTTCGATCAATTTCATTTCCGGACTGTCAGAAATGCCTGACATGGCCAAGAGCTCAAGCCCATTGCTGATTGCGCCCAAAGGGCTGATAAGGTCATGACAGATGCGGGACCCGAGCAGCGAAGCTGCATCATTAAGGTCAATGCTCATGAGGTCGTTTCCAAGGGGTTGTGCCATGATGAATGAATTGAACTCTCTTCTGGAGCCGGGGATGCTCGTTCGTCATCCGAATGAGCCCGACTGGGGGTTGGGACAGGTTCAATCTAACATAAACGGTAAAATTACGGTTAATTTTGAACATCAAGGCAAAGTTACGGTAAATGGGTCGCAGATCGTGTTGCGTCTTGCAACACGCGATGAATGACGCTTCTGCGGCGCGGGTTAATGTCAGAGTGGTTGCATGTTAAGCAAACAGGCAGGTTCGTGAATAATCAAGTCAAAGCGCGCGCGGGTGCGAGAATAAGGATGAATCGGTGTGCAAATACCGCATAACACGGCGGAGCAGCTGCGATTAGCTGTCACTCCACAGGACCGGCAGGCCGCCCAACGCTTACGCTACAAAGTATTTGTCGAAGAACTGGGCGGCTCGGGCGATCTGATTGATCACGCGAACCGGTTTGAAAGCGACAGGTTCGATCCTTACTGCGATCAGTTGATTCTCGTGGACCCCATGCGGGACCCCGGCTTGCTGGATCATGTGATCGGTGTGTACCGCCTGATGCGTGGAGATCAGGCAGAGGCAGCAGGTGGGTTCTACAGTGAGGCAGAATATGATCTGTCTCGTTTGAAAGCCTCTGGACGGCGTTTGCTGGAATTGGGGCGGTCCTGTCTGGCCCCGGAGGCACGCGGTGGGACGGCGATGTTTCAGCTGTGGCAGGGGCTGGCGGAATATGTTGTAAAACACGAGATCGAAGTTCTATTCGGCGTCGCAAGCTTTCACGGGACGGATATCGAGGCCTTGAAGCAACCGTTGTCCTATCTGCATCATGCGCATCTGTGCGACGAGGCCCTGCGGCCGCGTGCACAGGGCTATCGGCCGATGGACCTGCTGGCTCCAGAGGAGATTGATCGCGCGGCGGCCATGAAGGCCACGCCTGCGCTGATCAAGGCATATCTTCGGCTTGGAGGAACAGTCGGTGACGGTGCGTATATTGACCATGATTTCAACACGGTAGATGTCTGTCTTGTCATGGATACGCAGCGCATGTCGGCCAAACACCGCGACCTTTACGCCAAGGCGCGCGCCGTATGAAATGGACGGGCCTTCCGGATGGTGACATCGCGCAGGTCAATGGCATGGGCTGGGTCAGGGTGATCTGTAAAGGCCTGCCGCTTGGGTCTTTCATTCTGGTATGCCTTGCGTTGCTGCTGCTCATTCGGCTCGTGGAGCGCCCGATCTTCGGGCTGCATCGCCCGGTCACGCCTTACATCACGCAAGGGGTCTGCCGCGTGGGGCTTTGGTGGATCGGGATCAGGTATTCGGTCATCGGCACACCAATGAAAGAGCGCGGCGCAGTGGTGGCGAACCATGCCTCCTGGCTGGATATCTTCGCGCTGAACACATCGCAGCGCGTGTATTTCGTCTCCAAGGCGGAGGTGTCGAACTGGCCGTTTATCGGCTGGCTGGCGCGTGCGACGGGTACGATGTTTATCAAACGGGAGAGAGCGGATGCTGTAAACCAGCGTCAGCGGATGGAAAAGCGACTGCTGGCTGGGCATCGTTTGTTGTTTTTTCCAGAAGGGTCAAGCAGTGACGGATTGCGTATTCTACCCTTCAAATCAACACTTTTTGCAGCGTTCTTCACGTCAAAAATCTACGAAGAATGTTACGTACAACCTGCAACTGTCAATTACCATGCGCCTACCGGGGAAGCCGCGCAGTTCTACGGCTGGTGGGGTGATATGGAGTTTGGCCCACATTTACTGCAGACACTGGCTGCGCGGCACCAAGGACGTGTCGAGGTTGTGTTTCACTCACCGCTCAAACTCAGTGACTTCCCTGACCGCAAAGCCTTGGCGCGTGCTGCCGAAGACGCAGTGAAGGCCGGGCTCACCGTAACGGGGCTGTCAGCGACTTAAGCGCCTCCAGAGGATTGTCGACCTTCCAAATCTCTGGGCCAATGGCAAAGAAATCAGCGAAAGGCGCAAATGCCTCGACCGTGTTCACTGTGATGCCGCTTTCCGCCACCAGTGGCAGTTCAATCATTTGCGACCACCATTCGAAGTCTTCCAAGGCGGCGAGCGCACCATCACCGAGCCCGGTATCGCTCAGCGGGCCCATTGCAATGTAATCCGCGCCGCTTTCGCCGGCGTTCATCCCTTCGTGGCGCGAGGCGCCGCAAGCCGCACCAATCACCACGTCTGCGCCAAGCTCCTTGCGCGCATATCGCACGGACCGGGCGCCATCGTTCAAATGCGCACCATCCAGCCCCAGTTTTTCGACCAGCCGAATATGCGTGTCCAGCACCAGGGGAATGTCGCGTGCATGGCAGGTCTCCCGCAACAGGTCAGCGGCGCGACTGATGTCGTCCTCTTCCGTGGCGGAGAGCGATAGGCGCACACAAGCCACATCCACCGCGTCAAGAAGGGACGCCAGTTGGGCCGGGAATCGCGACAGCTCGATCACAGGAGGCGTGATCAGATAGATTTGTGGGACTTGCGGGGTGTCGTCAGTGTCGGTCATTGGGCTGGCCTTTTGTTTCGGACTTCATAACGAGAGGGAGAAGGGCTCACAAGGCCATTGCTTCGCGCCCTTCGGGGTCTTAAACCGCCGTGAAACCTTGGGAATTGCCGATGTCGGGAACAAATCATGACGCCCAACCTGCATGGGGTGGGCCACAGCCTGTGATGGTGCTGGTCGCGCCGCAGATGGGCGAGAATATTGGCGCGGCCGCGCGCGGCATGCTGAATTTCGGTTTGGAGCGGTTGCGTCTTGTTGCCCCGCGTGACGGCTGGCCGAATGCGGCCGCAACGGCAACGGCCTCAGGGGCTGCGAAAGTGCTCGATACGGTCAGCGTCTATGACACGACGGCAGAAGCGATCGGCGAATTTGACTATGTTTTCGCCACGACCGCGCGCGGGCGGGACATGACCAAACCTGTGGTCACACCCGAAGAGGCGATGGGCCAAGCGCGCGGGATGATCGCGCAGGGCAAGACAGTCGCCGTGCTGTTCGGCCCCGAACGGGCCGGGCTTGAGAACGCGGATGTCGCGCAGGCCAATGCGATCATCTCGGTGCCGGTCAATCCCGGTTTTGCGTCCCTCAACCTTGCGCAATGCGTATTACTGACAGGCTATGAGTGGCGCAGACAGTCTGACGCCGCAGCCGTGCCGAGCGGCGATATCGAGACCGCCTCTCAGGTCGAGATCCACAAACTCTATGAGCATTTTGAACAGAGGCTGGACGTGGCGGGGTTCTTTTTCCCCGAAACCAAGGCGGACAGTATGAAGCTGCATTTGCGCAACATGCTGTCGCGGCTGCCACTGACGCCGCAAGACGTACAGATTTTTCACGGTATCCTGCGGCAATTCGTGCGCTGGAAAACACGCGACGACTAGTTGTCGCCGGGGCATGGGCACCCTAGCTTGAGCGCAAGGTTACAAGAGGCTGAGATGGCTGAGAAACGTTCCATTTTTGAAGAGGTCGACACGGCTGAAAAGCCGGTTGCGCAGGCGGGTGTCATCGACCGCGCAAAGCGTCCCGGTGCACGCGGCGCGATCCGCGTCTGGCTGATGATGCTCTTTGCTCTGGTCGTGTTGATGATCACGGTGGGCGGCATGACACGGCTCACGGATTCGGGGCTGTCGATCACAGAATGGAAGCCCGTGACAGGCGCCCTGCCGCCGTTGAGCGCAGAAACATGGGACGCGGAATTCGAGAAATACAAAGCCATCCCGGAATATCAATTGCAGAACAAGGGCATGTCACTGGCTGAGTTCAAAGTGATCTATTGGTGGGAATGGGGGCATCGACAGCTGGGCCGCGTGATCGGTCTCGTCTGGGCGCTAGGCTTTGCCTATTTTGCAATCCGGCGGCAAATTCCTTCTGGCTGGACAGGACGTCTGCTGCTTTTGGGGGGGCTCGGTGGCTTGCAGGGCGCGATAGGCTGGTGGATGGTGTCTTCGGGCCTCGAAGGACAGATGCTTGATGTGGCGTCTTACCGCTTGGCCACGCATTTGGGATTGGCTTTCGTCATATTGGGTCTGATCTGCTGGTATGTGCTGGCGCTCGGCCGGACAGAGGCGGATTTGATGCAGGCCCGCCGCAACGGCGAGCCGAAGCTGAAACGCATGGTCAGCGGTCTGATGCATGCAAGCTATTTGCAAGTGCTGCTTGGCGCGCTGGTTGCGGGCATAGATGCCGGACGCTCCTATACGGATTGGCCGCTGATGGGAGGCGAGGTCTTCCCGTCGCTCGCCTTTGATCTTTCGCCGCTTTGGACGAATTTTTTCGAGAATGCCGCGCTTGTGCAGTTCAACCACCGTATCGCAGGCTATGTGGTGTTTTTCTTTGGATTGGCTGTGTGGCGCGCGTCACGCCGCTCGGGCAACCGGGCGACAAAGCAAGCCTATGATTGGGTCGCCGTGATGCTGTTTGGGCAGATGGTGCTGGGGATCGGGACGATCCTTTACGCTGCCCCTGTCCATCTGGCACTTGTCCATCAGCTGGGGGCCGTGGTGCTGATCTGCTTGATCCTGCGGGCACGTTTCCTGACCATGTATCCGAAAGCTCAATCCGTAAGGGGGTAAGTGATGACAGCCTATGACGATTTGATGGCCTATGAACGTGTGACGCAGGCATTGGCCTCTGTCGCAGGCCGCACCGGCTGGGATCAGGAAACGGTGATGCCTGAAGGCTCCGCCAATTTGCGGTCCGAAGAGATGGCGGCGTTGGAAGAGGTGCTGCATGCGCGACGTACGAATCCGGCAACAGGCGATTTGCTTGCGAAAGCAGAAGCCAGCGATGATGTTGGCGCGGCTAATCTGCGGCTGATCAAACGCAGCCATGAGCGCAGCAAAAAAATCCCCGCTGATCTGGCGACAGCGATTGCGCGTCACACCTCAAAAGGGCAGGGCATCTGGGCCGCGGCACGTGCGGCAGATGATTTCGCGAGCTTCGCGCCGGTGTTGAAAGAGATGATCGATCTCAAACGGCAAGAAGCGGCCTGCCTGGCAGGTGGGGGTGATCTGTATGATGCATTGCTGGATGACTATGAGCCGGGCATGCGCGGCGCCGAGCTGCAAGCGATGTTTGATCGCATGCGGCCGCGTCTTGTGGCACTGCGGGAACGGGTGTTGGGACGCGCAGCACCGACCCCTCTGGATCATGAGTTTGACGACGCCGCGCAAATGGCTTTGTCTTCCATGGTTGCCCAGACATTCGGCTATGATCTGAGTATCGGGCGGATTGACAAGGCTGTGCATCCGTTCAGCTCGGGCTCTGGCACGGATGTGCGCATCACGACGCGGACCAGCCCGCGTGACCCTTTCAACTGTCTGTACTCCACGATCCATGAGGTCGGGCATGCGTGTTATGAGCAGAATATCGACCGGGCCTACGAGCTGACGCCCTTGGGGGCGGGGGTATCTATGGGCGTGCATGAAAGCCAAAGCCGCATTTATGAAAACCAACTGGGCCGGTCGCGCGCCTTTACAGGCTGGCTCTATGGCAAGATGCGTGATCAATTCGGGGATTTTGGTGTGGCGGATGAAGAGGCGTTCTACCGCGTGGTCAACCGCGTGTCTTCTGGCTATATCCGCACGGAAGCCGATGAGGTGCATCACAATCTGCATGTCATGCTGCGTTTCGATCTGGAGCGCAAACTGATCTCCGGCGAATTGGAGGTCGCGGATCTGGAGGACGCCTGGAACACCCGCTTTGCATCTGATTTCGGCGTGGCTGTCGATACGCCGTCAAATGGTGTCTTGCAGGATGTGCACTGGTCCTTTGGATTGTTCGGATATTTCCCCACCTATACGCTGGGCAATGTCTATGCAGGGTGTTTGTACCAGTCTTTGCGGGCCGCAGTTCCGTCATTGGACGCCCAGCTGGCGCGAGGTGAAACCAGCGCGGCGACAACATGGCTCAAGGACAATCTGCAGCAGTTTGGCGGATTGCGCGAACCGCGCGCGACGATCACGCATGCCTGTGGATTTGAACCCTCAGAAGGCCCCTTGCTAAACTATCTCGATCAGAAATTTGATGCGCTTTATGATAGTTGATCCGATGCCTCCGGCGGGCATATTTTTGCCAAGATGAAATCTTGAGCGCCTAAGCGGCACTCGGCCGGCGTGAGAGAGCGGGACAAGAGGTCGCAAGGGCAACCATCGAGAGAGGATTGTCGGGCGCGTTCTGCAGTCAGTTTGACACGCAATTATGCGGTGATCGCGATTTTGTAGAGCTGCGGCAAATGCGCGATGTGGATATCAGCGCCCGTGATGCCTGGTTTTACATGCCGGTAAAGCGTGCGCCAGAAGGGCTGTAGTGTGACGGCCTCGTTACGCATGATGGTCTGAAGTTTTTCCATGACAGCACGGCGGCCATCTGCATCCGCGATTGCATTGGCTTCTGCTAGTGCTGCGTCAAACGCGGCGTTGGAGAATGCGGTTTCATTCCACGCCTCGCCGGACCGATAGGCCAGAGCCAGGATCTGAACGCCCAGCGGACGGTGAGACCAGTTGGTTGATGAGAAGCTGTGTTTTGTCCAGTCTTTCCAGAATGTCGTGCCGGGAAGCGATGTCCGCTTGATCTTGAAGCCTGCATCCTGCAATTGCGCCGCGACCGCATCGGTCGTGTCTTTGCGCCAGCCTTCATCGACAGAGGTCAATTCAAACTCGTATCCGGTCATGTCTGCCTCTTCCAGGAGGGCTTTTGCGCCAGCCGGATCATATGACACGCCGGGCACATTGGCATATTCGGGATGCACCGGCCCGACATGCGTATTGTCGGCAATCATCCCACGCCCCGCATGGCCCAGATCCAGACAGATGCTAACATCTACTGCTTTTGCAATCGCCTGCCGCACACGGAGATCTGCGAAGGGCTTTTTGCCATTGGCGTCCTCTGCCGCCTGATTGGGACGGATGACAAGCGTCGCGGCAGAGGCGATTTCCGAGCGCTCGAAACCCAGTGTATCAAAGACATCAACGAAATCGCCAAGTGTTTCATAGGTCATGTCAATTCGATCCGCCTGTGCGGCGGCGGCCCAGTCTGCGGGATCCGTGCCAAGGTCGATGAACTCGAACCGGTCGACGAAAGCGCCTTTGCCCTCAGCATAGCCCCACCAGTCGAACCCTTCATTGCGCGTGACCACGGCTTTGACACCGACCTCTATTGAGACGGGCATATAGGGGCCGGTGCCGACCGGATTGGACAGCATTGTGTCAACGGAATGAGACGCATGTACAATCGCAGCAGGGTAGTCGGACATGCCAGCAATCAGAGTGATATCGGGGGCAGGCAGGTTCAGCCTGACAGTGTGGCTGTCGACAATTTCAATAGCCCCTTCAATCGCTGTGCCTGTCTCCGCATCAATAAGGCTGGCGAAATGTGCGGTCATCGCGTTGCCCTCAACGGTTCTGTCGCACCAGCCCGTTATATTGCGCGCCACATCTTCTGCGGTGAAATCGTCACCATTGTTCCATTTCACCCCTTTGCGGAGGTTTAACGTGTAGACGGTCGCATCCTCATTGATCTCCCAGCTGCTCAACAACATGGGGATGAACGTGCCGTCAGAGTTGTACTCCACCAGATATTCCAACCAGCCGGACGTCAGATATGCCATCTGGGTCCAGTCATATCTGCGCGGATCCTTGAGGGGCTGCACCTCCATCTGCATGCGGATTGTGCCACCTTGCTTTGCATCATCGTCAGCCTGCGCCGGTGTTGCACCAATCATGGCATAAGCAGCGCCTGCGCTGAGACCCAGCATTGTCGCGCGGGTCAGGAATGCCCGGCGGCTGATTTTGCCGGAGTCATAGTCTTCTTTGTACACTCTGGCGGCGGCATGCATCTCGCAACCTGTCAGCGTTTTCTGTGTCATGACGCCTCTTTGAATTCTACCGGCGGGTTTGCATTGAAAGGAGCCACTGTTTCATGCGCGAGGGGCGTGACAAAACACTGACCGCCCGGTGTGATCTGGCTTTTGCCATTTACCATAGCTCAAGTCGACCGGCTGATCACCGGTCATCAGCGTCTTGACTTGCGAAAACCAGTGGGTGTTTCGCCTGTCTGCGCTTGAAATGCGCGGGTGAAATAGGCTGGAGATGAAAAGCCCAACCTGTCGGAAATCACCTTTATGGGCTGGTCCGTCTGTATCAATGCCTCGCAGGCCGTGTTGATGACGTGCTCATGGAGCAGGGCGGAGGCCGGTTTGCCAACGGACCCCTGTGTCAAACGGGTCAGATGGGTCGGCGTCACATTCAGATCAGATGCAAACTCACCCAGGGATTTGCCGTCGCGATGCCCGATGGATACGACATGGCTGAATTTCGAGAGCAGTTGATCTGATTTTCCCAAACGTTCGGCCGGTTGATCTGACAAAAGCCGGTCGAGCCAGACGGCAATCATCATGATATGGGCCTGCATGGCGCGCCGTTGCCCCGTCCGCAACTCAGCCAATTCTCGGGCGAGCGCGTCGATCAGGCCGCTGATCTCGG
This sequence comes from Pseudomonadota bacterium, assembly GCA_039195745.1. Classification (GTDB taxonomy): domain Bacteria; phylum Pseudomonadota; class Alphaproteobacteria; order Rhodobacterales; family Rhodobacteraceae; genus Litoreibacter. The sequence continues at coordinate 192,147 of JBCCVD010000002.1, forward strand.
CCTGTGATTGTACATTTGTCGCGCGAACCAGCGCCGGGCGGCGTGGGAACCCCGTGTAATCATCCTGAGGGAGGGATAGGACCATGCCTTGTGGCCCTGCAAACATTTCGTAGCTGAACAACGTGTTGCGGGGAACAAAGACGGCCGTATTCGGGCCGACACCTCTGAGCCTGCAATCGACCATGAAGCGTCCTTGACCGCGTGTGATCCAGAAAAGGATCGGGTGATCCAGCGAACGGGCAGTGTCGGACTTCCAAGCTTCACGCCGCTGGGCAGCGGCGAGGGTCTCAACCAATGGAAGACGTTTCATGGGCATGGGATATTCTAATCTGGCAGGTTCGAATTCTTGCGCCTTCATTGGCTAAAACCCCCGTCGATTCGAGTCAAAGGTTGAAAGAGGTCAAATCTGCGCGTTTTCTGCCAAATCTCTTGCGTCAATTTGCAGCCAGCCTTTCATCCGCGCCTTGAACCAGGTGCGCTGACGTTTAGCATATTGTCGCGACGCGATAATGGAACGTTCACGCGCTTCGGCCAGCGAGATTTCGCCATTTACGTGGGCCATAAGCTCAGGTCCGCCGATCGCCTTGGCGGACGGTCGGCGCGGGTCCCAGTCATTGCGGAGCGCGTCGACTTCGTCCAACACGCCAAGCGCCAGCATCTGGTCGAAGCGCTGTATGATGCGCGTGTTGAGCCAGTCTTTCGGGCTGTTCAGAACGATTGGCACTGCGTGTGACAGCGGCAGGAGCGCAGGCGGCGTTTCATCCTGCCATACCGATATCTGCTTGCCCGTCGCGCAGAGGACTTCCCAAGCACGTCGGATGCGTGCCGGATTGGCAGTGTCGATCCTCGATAGTGTTTCAGCATCCAAATCCGACAGCATTTCCTGATGTGCCATAGCGTTGGCCTTAATGCGGATAGTGTCGGGTATTGCGGGAATATCCGCCAGCCCTTCCGTGAGTGCGGTAAAGTTCAAGCCGGTCCCGCCAACAATAATCGGGCGCGCGCCCTGCAAGAGCGGTGTTACATCGCGCAGCCAATGCCCTGTTGAATAATGTTCGGTATAGGGGACGTGGCCATAAAGCGCGTGCGGCGCGCGCGCGCGGTCGGCCGCGTCTGGTCGCGCCGAAAGAAGCTGCCAACAATCAAACACCTGCAACGCATCCGCATTGACGATCACTCCGCCCAGCGTCTCAGCGATATGCAATGCAAGCGAAGACTTGCCAGACGCAGTCGGACCAGCAATTAAAACCGGTTCCTCTGAGCCAATATTGTCGATGAATTTCAGCATCTTCGGGAAGTTCTTTCATCCTATCAAGCTGAGAGTACGCTTCTTGAGCCGGTTGGGCGTTGAATCTGCTGCTGTTTTCCGACATTTTGCCGAAGATTTGCAAGCAGCCATGAAGAGAGCACCTGATGAGCGAAGCGACCCCCACAGCAACATATAAACGCGTCATGCTGAAGATTTCCGGCGAGGCGCTGATGGGCGATCAGGGGTTTGGCCTGCATCCGCCGACTGTTGAGCGGATCGCGCGCGAGGTTAAAACTGTCCATGATCTCGGAGTTGAAATCTGCATGGTGATTGGCGGCGGCAATATTTTCCGCGGATTGCAGGGCTCTGCGCAAGGGATGGAGCGCACAACAGCCGATTACATGGGAATGCTCGCAACCGTGATGAACGCGCTCGCGATGCAGGGCGCCTTGGAAGCTCAGGGCATCCATACTCGTGTGATTTCCGCGATCACCATGAATGAGGTGGCGGAGCCCTACATTCGCAGACGTGCGGTGCGCCACCTTGAAAAGAAACGGGTTTGCATCTTTGCCGCAGGGACCGGCAACCCGTATTTTACGACAGACACGGCCGCAACGCTGCGCGCGAGCGAGATGTCATGCGAAGCGATCTTCAAGGGGACAAAAGTAGACGGGGTGTACGATAAAGATCCCGCCAAGCATGATGACGCGCAAAGATACGAACAGGTGAGCTTTGATGATGTCTTGCAAAAGAGGCTTGGCGTCATGGATGCGTCGGCCATCGCACTCGCCCGCGACAATGATTTGCCGATTATCGTCTTCAGCCTCGATGAACCCGGCGGGTTCAAGGGTATTTTGGCGGGCAAAGGCACCTATACGATCGTGAAGGATTAACCGATACGCAAGTCTTTGCCGCCTAAAAGCGTGTTCGCCAGAGCGCAGCTTTTGTCCGACCTGACACGCCAGCGCATGATCGTCTGGCAAACCACAGGCAGGTGGGTTAAGAAATGGGCAATAAAGAAGAAAAGCAGCGATAGGGCCAGAAATATATGTCCGACGATTTCATGCTAGACACCGACGATCTGCAACGGCGGATGGATGGCGGAATGAACAGTTTACGCACGGAGTTTGCGTCCCTCAGGACGGGCAGGGCGTCGTCTTCCATGTTGGAACCCGTGATGGTTGACGCATATGGGTCAATGACGCCGATCAATCAGGTGGGCACCGTAAATGTGCCTGAGCCGCGCATGGTGACGATCAATGTCTGGGACAAGGCGCTTGTCGGGAAAGTTGAAAAAGCCATTCGCGAGAGTGGTTTGGGGATCAATCCTCAACTGAATGGCACGATCATCATGCTGCCAATCCCTGAACTTAATGAGGAACGTCGCCGCGAATTGACCAAGGTTGCAGGCACTTACGCCGAAAACGCCCGGATCGCTGTGCGCAACATCCGGCGTGACGCGATGGATCAGATCAAGAAAGCAAAAGCGGATGGTATGTCGGAGGACGACCAAAAGCTTTGGGAGACCGAAGTGCAGGAAATGATCGACGCGCAGATCAAGCAAATTGACGCCGCACTGGAAACGAAACAAGAAGAGATCATGCAAGTTTAATTAAGCATGACGGGCCGCCCTTCGGCGGCCTTTGATATTGAGAGCGAGGGGTAATTGAATGAACGAGCCGAGCAGCAAGCACGATGGTCCGAAACACGTGGCCATCATCATGGATGGCAATGGCAGATGGGCGACGCAACGCGGCAGGCCGCGGCTGTTTGGCCATCAGGCAGGTGCAAAACGCGTGCGGCAGGCGGTTGAGACCTGCCCGTCCCTCGGGGTCAAGTATTTGACGATTTTTGCGTTCTCTACAGAGAACTGGAAACGCACGCAGTCTGAAGTTGCAGGGCTGATGGCGCTGTTTCGCCGCTACATTCAGCGTGAGGCAAACTATCTGCATCGGCTTGGAACCCGCGTGCGGTTCATTGGCGATCGGGTTAAGCTGGACAAGAAATTGCAGGCTTTGATGGATTACCTTGAGAAGCTGACAGAGAATAATGACACCACGCACCTGACCATTGCGCTGAATTACGGCGCGCGTGACGAGGTGACGCGCGCGACCCAGCGTCTTGCCGTCGAAATCGCTGAAAAGCGTTTGCGCCCCGAGCAGGTTAACTCTGAAGTTCTGGCGTCCTATCTCGACACATATGTTCTTCCCGATCCGGATCTGGTGATACGGACGTCTGGTGAGGCACGCATCTCAAACTTCCTGCTGTGGCAGTCGGCCTACGCGGAATACGAGTTCATCGACACGCATTGGCCTGACTTTACACCTGATGTCTTCGGCGCCGTGGTCAGCCGCTACGGCGTGCGGGACCGCAGATTCGGCGCAGTGAAAGCCTAGCGCATGAGCCTTCAGGCGGAAAAGTTCTCAGACCTCTGGGTCCGCATGGGCTCCGGGGCTGTGATTGCTGTGATAGGTCTGACCTGTGTTTGGCTCGGCGGCGCTGCTTTTCTGGCTTTGTGCTGTTTATTGACCGGCGCGTTGGTTTGGGAACTGGTCACCATGCTGGGCGGTGGACCGAAGCGCGCCTTGATGCTTGGGGCAGGAGCGGCTGCAGCCTTTTTGGCCGCACGGCTTTTGCCGCTTGGCGTGGGCCTGCCTTTCATCCTCCTTCCGTCCATTGCCGGGATCGCGCTGCTGCCGCGCAATCGCACGCTCTACATGGTGTTCACCGCCCTTATCATTATTGCCGCCTATGGTTTGGCGGTGCAGCGCAATGATTTCGGTTTCACATGGATGCTGTGGCTGGCTCTGGTCGTCATCGTAACAGATGTTGCAGGATATTTCGCCGGGCGCTTTATCGGCGGGCCAAAGTTCTGGCCGCGCGTTTCGCCCAAGAAAACTTGGTCCGGAACGATTGCAGGTTGGATCGGAGCAGGGTTTGTTGGCGCGTATTTTCTATCGGAGCCGGGCGTCGGACTTGAGGTCATCGGCATTTCAATCGCCATCTCCATGGCGTCGCAGATGGGTGACATTGCGGAAAGTGCGATGAAACGGAAAATGGGCGTGAAGGACAGCTCCAATCTGATCCCGGGTCACGGTGGGGTCTTTGACCGTTTCGACGGGATGTTGGGTGCGTCCGTCTTTTTGCTTCTTATTGAGCAGATCGTGGACTTTCCGCCGGTTCTTTAATCCTCGTCTGGTCATTCTCTCGACACTTTCGAGTGAGAAAACAACGAAGCCGTGGCTTGGGCTTGATTCCACCTTGGCTGCGCGCCATCTGGCACGTAAGACGAATGGACGGCGTCGCAGCAGGAAAAAGAGGTGTATATGGACATTCTGGCAATGATCCCGAGCGCGGGCGGTTTGCTGGGCACAATCGCGGCCTTCATTCTTGCCCTGAGCGTGATCGTCGCGATCCATGAGTATGGCCATTACATCGTTGGACGCTGGTGCGGGATACATGCGGAAGTGTTCTCCCTTGGTTTTGGTCCGGTTCTGTATTCGCGCGTCGACAAGCACGGCACGCAGTGGCAGCTCGCGGCGCTGCCATTCGGGGGATATGTGAAGTTCCTTGGCGACGCGGATGCTGCATCCGGCAAAGATGGGGAGACGATCAGCACCCTGTCAGAGGCAGAGTTGAAACGCACAATGCACGGCGCTGCGCTCTGGCGACGCTCTGCGACGGTGGCCGCTGGTCCGGTGTTCAATTTTATCCTGTCTATTCTTGTGTTTGCGGGTGTTTTCCTGTTTTCAGGCACCACGACGGATGACCCGATCATCGGGGAGGTCAAACCGAACCCCGGCAATGAGGAACTGTTTGAGGCGGGAGACCTGATCAAATCGGTCGGCGGCATTCCAACGCCTGATCTTGGGGCCTTTTATGAGGTCGCGCGTGACACGACGCCTGCCGAAACGGTCACCTACCTGATAGAACGTGATGGTGCAGAGAAATCGCTCGACAGTGTCTATCCGTTTCCGCCGGTGCTCGATTCCTTGCAGCCTAAATCTGCAGCGATGGATGCTGGTCTTGAGGCGGGTGACGTGATCATGGCGGTGGATGGTGCGCCGGTCTGGTCCCTCAAACAGGTTCAGGATTTGGTGCAGGCCGGTGCGGGTGCAGAGGTTGCATTGCGTGTCTGGCGAAACGGCGAGACATTAGACTTGCAACTGACGCCAAGGCAGCGCGATCTGCCCGTTGATGGTGGCTTTGAGTCCCGATGGCTCATTGGCTTTTCCGGCGGCGCATTCTTCGAGCCTCCGCGTGTCACGCTCGGTCTGGGAGAGGCGGCGTGGGGCGGTGTGACACAAACATGGTTCATCGCGACATCCAGCCTGTCTGGTCTATGGCATATGATCACAGGCGCGATCAGTTCCTGTAACATCCAAGGCCCGATTGGAATCGCGCAGACATCCGGCGATATGGCATCTCAGGGGGCACAGTCCTTCATCTGGTTTATCGCTGTCTTGAGTACAGCTGTTGGCCTCTTGAACCTGTTCCCGATCCCGGTTCTGGACGGGGGACATCTTGTATTTCATGCCTATGAGGCGGTTTCTGGCAGGCCACCCAGTGACAAAGCGCTGAATGTTATGATGACGACCGGTCTGTTTCTGCTTTTGTCCTTGATGCTGTTTGCGTTGAGCAACGATTTGCTTTGTCCATAAACGGGCCTCTGAGAGGGCAATTGCCACTATAGCTCCGCGCGCATGCCCCAATTCGGCCATATTTGACCGGCAATTTCAATCCATCGCAACAAAGGATGGGTTTGGTCAGATGCAGCACATTCAAGAAAGTTACCGTGGATTGCGGGTTCTTTTGGACCTGAACATGGATCGCGTTCTGTGGCCCGCTGCTATCGCCGGCGGCTTGCTGATCGGAAATTTTGCAGTGTCGCTATAGGCAGCGCACCAAGCCCTAAAGAAAATTCGCCAAGAAGACCAAAAGCGGCCTCCGAAAGGAGGTCGTTTTTGGCGTTGTGGGTTTTGACATCCCCCTAGACTCAGGATACCAGTGAGACACAATATAAAGTGTCAGTGCGGGGCGTTGGGCATATGAAGATCGCAAAAGCGACGAACAGGATCAAAGGCGGTCTGAAACTCATCTGCGTTTTAAGTGTACTTGGCGGCGCCGCTGTGACGACAGCCTTGACCGTCACACCGGTCGCAGCGCAAAATTTTGCTGTTTCCTCCGTCGAAATCAGCGGCAATCAACGCATTGAAAATGCGACAATCCTGAGTTTTCTGAACATTCAACCGGGCACACGCGTCTCGGCTGCGCAGCTCAATGATGGTGTGCAGCGGCTGCAAGGTTCTGGTCTGTTCGAGACGGTTGATGTCGTCCCAGTCGGTGGGCGGATCGTCGTCAATGTCAAGGAATACCCGACGATCAACCGGGTCAATATCGAAGGGAACCGCCGTCTGAAAGACGACGATTTGCTTGAGGTCATTCAGTCAAAAGCGCGCCGGGTGTATAATCCCAACACCGCCGAGGCAGATGCGCAAACACTTGCTGAAGGGTATCGGCAGGCAGGGCGCATCGCCGCAACTGTGACACCGCGGATCATTCCGCGCTCCAACAATCGCGTTGATCTTGTATTCGAAGTGGTAGAGGGCCGTGTTGTTGAGGTTGAGCGCATCAGCTTCGTCGGCAATCGCGCATATTCTGACCGGCGTCTGCGGCGCGTGATCGAGAGCAAGCAAGCTGGCATTTTCCGAACCATCATTCAGAGTGATACATTCCTCGCCGATAGGATAGCGTTTGATCGTCAATTGCTGCGCGATTTCTATCTGTCGCGCGGATACGTGGATTTTCAAGTTCTTTCCGCTGCGCCCGAGCTCACTCGTGAACGGGATGCATTTTTCATCACCTTCAAGGTACAAGAAGGCCAGCAGTTCAAATTCGGAGAAATCACAACAGTCAGCGATCTGCCCGAAATTGATGCCGATGAGTTTCAAGCTGTCAATAAAGTGCGCCCAGGCCGCATTTATTCCCCTGCGCGGATCGAAAACACGATCACACGCATGGAACGTCTGGCGATACAGAAGGGCCTCGATTTTATTCGCGTTGAACCTCGCATCACGCGCAATGATGCGGACCTGACCCTTGATGTTGAATTTGCGGTCATCCGGGGGCCGCGCGTGTTCGTCGAACGGATCGACATTGAGGGCAACGCGACAACGCTGGACCGCGTGGTGCGCCGCCAATTCCGGACGGTAGAGGGCGATCCGTTCAATCCGCGCGAAATCCGGGATGCTGCTGAGCGCATTCGTGCGCTGAACTACTTCTCGACCGCGGATGTAAACACACGCGAGGGCTCTGGCCCTGACCAAGTGATCGTTGATGTAGACCTAGAGGAAACCACCACCGGATCGCTCGGCTTTGGTGTGAGCTTCGGTTCTGAGGCCGGGGTGGGTTTCAACGTCGCTTTCACGGAGCGGAACTTCCTCGGTCGCGGTCAGTTCCTCGGCTTCTCGTTTGACACCGGATCTGACACGCAGGACACCTCGTTGAGCTTCGCGGAACCGGCGTTTCTGGGGCGCGATTTGCGATTTGGCCTCGATCTTTACTACCGCACGACTGACTCAGAGTTCGCGCAATATGACACGCAAAATGTTGGCATTGAGCCCAGCCTAGAGTTCCCAGTCTCAGAGAATGGCCGCCTTCGTCTGAGCTACCGGATTTCGAAAGACTCGATCAAGAATGTTGACAGCTCCACCAATGCGGCGGGCACGCGCAACACGTCACCGATTATTGCGCGCGATGCGGGCGGGGCGATCACGTCGGCCATCGGCTACACTTATTCCTATGACACCCGGCGCACCGGGCTCAATCCGAATGCCGGTGTGCTTTTGCGCTTTGGTCAGCAATTTGGTGGCGTAGGTGGCGGGCGTCGTTTCATTAATACCACCGGTCTGGTCTCTGCAGAGACGAAGGTTGCACGTGAAGAGGTGACCTTACGCGCCGAGTTCGAATTTGGTGCACAAACCCAGCTGACCGGCAATAGCCGCATCACTGAACGCTTTTTCCTGACATCGCGTCGGATGCGTGGTTTTGACAGCGATGGTGTTGGGCCGCGCGATCTGGCGTCGGGCAATCAGGACGCTTTGGGCGGCAACTTCTTCGCTGTGGCACGTTTCGAAGCAGAATTTCCCCTCGGCCTGCCGGAGGAATACGGCATAACAGGCGGCGCGTTCTTTGATGTCGGCTCTGTTTGGGGGCTGGATGACCGGGTCGGCGCGAATGGCACAGTTGTGGATGACAGTTTGAACCTGCGATCCAGCATCGGCATATCGGTCTTCTGGAACACACAGATCGGCCCACTGCGCTTCAATTTCTCGCGGCCGATCAAGAAAGAATCCTACGACCGTGAACGCAACTTCGACCTGACCGTTTCGACGAGGTTCTAAGTAGTGCTTCGGGCTGCGCTCCTGTGTTTTGTCATAGTGGCCGGTCTCTCTTCGACATCGGACGTGAAAGCTCAGGACGCAGGGCCGCCCGCGCCGATTTTGACCCTCAATCAGGAGCGTCTTTATTCAGCATCTGAATTCGGCCTGCGCGTGCGCCAAGAACTGGAAGAGGCCTCTGCAGCGCTTGCGGCAGAAAACAGGCGCATCGAAGTTGCTTTGGTCGCCGAAGAGAACCGATTGACCGAGGAACGCGCCACGATGGATCCGGTCGAGTTTCGTGCGCTCGCAGAGGATTTCGATGAACGGGTCACAGGGATCCGGCGCGCACAGGTCGAAAAACGCAATGCCGTACAGCGCGAAGCGGATGCAGAACGAAACCGCTTTTTTGAATTGGCTTACCCCGTGCTGTTTCAACTGGTGGAGGAGACGGGCGCATTGGCAATCCTGAACCAATCCGCTGTGATTTTATCGTCGCGACAGATTGACATAACGGAACAGGCGATCGCGCGGGTGAATGCGGAAATTGGCGCCGCACCACCTCCGCCTGAGGCGCCTCGTGCACCTGAACCGCGTCCGACGCCTGACGAAAGCGATGCAGACATCCCCGCCACCAGCGACTGAGCGGCAGTGTCTCTTGTCTGATTGCGGGTGCACTGCTACTCAGTTTGAAACGTTTCGGCCAGTGGCCGAACATCAGGAAAGACCATTGGTTTATGACGACGCCCAACTCTGCCGATATTGATCTGATCCAACGGATCATCCCGCACCGCTATCCGTTTCTTCTGGTCGATAAGGTCGTCGACATAGAGCACGGCGTCTCAGCAACCGGCATCAAGAATGTCACCTTCAACGAGCCGCATTTTCAGGGCCATTTCCCCGGCGCGCCGATTATGCCCGGTGTGACGATCATTGAGGCTATGGCGCAAACAGCCGCCGTCATGGTTGGTGTTACAATGGATATGGCCGACAAGGAACTGCTGGTCTATTTTATGGCAATCGACGGGTGCAAGTTCCGCCGCAAGGTTGTGCCGGGCGACGTTCTGAAGATGGATGTCACCGTGACGCGTGGCAAACCCGGCGGCAAGGTCTGGAAGTTCAAAGGCATTGCAACTGTTGAGGGTGAGATGGCGGCCGAGGTCGAATTCACTGCCATGATGGATATGCCGAAAGCATGAGCGCGCGTATTCACCCCTCTGCCGTGGTTGAAGATGGCGCGCAGATACATGAGACCGCCAGGATCGGTCCGTTTTGCACAATTGGCGCCCATGTAACGCTGGCTGCCGGGGTTGAGTTGAAGAGCCATGTCGTCGTGACAGGCCGAACGAGCATCGGGGAAGATACGGTCGTGTTTCCGTTCGCCGTCATCGGAGAGATCCCGCAGGATCTGAAATTCGATGGCGAGGAGACGCGGCTGGAAATCGGCGCGCGCAACCGCATCCGCGAGGGCGTGACGATGAATAGCGGGACCGCTGGCGGCGGCGGTCTGACCAAAGTGGGCAATGATTGCCTGTTCATGACCGGTGCGCATGTCGCCCATGACGCGATTGTCGGCAATGAGGTGATCGTGGCCAATCAAGGTGCCATTGCGGGCCATTGCCATATCGAAGACAAGGTTATTATCGGTGGCCTTTCCGGCATCCACCAATGGGTACGGGTCGGTCGCGGCGCGATCATTGGCGCTGTGACAATGGTGACAAATGATGTCATTCCCTATGGTCTCGTGCAGTCGCCGCGCGGGGACCTGGATGGTTTGAACTATGTTGGTCTGAAACGCGCCGGTGTCGCGCGGTCGGATATCACAGCCCTGCGCGCAGCTTACCAAATGCTGCGGCAAGGCGACGGAGCCTTTCAGGATCGCGCTCAAAGGCTCAAGGAAGAAACCGAAAGCGACTATGTGCATGAGGTCGTCGATTTCATTTTGGGTCGAAGCGACAGATCGTTTCTGACACCGCGCTAATGCTATGCTCGCGGTGATGGCCGGGCAGGGGGAACTGCCGAAACTCCTGATTGACCAGCTTGATGCCGATGGAACGCCCTTTCGCCTGTGCGAGATGGAAGGCTTCTCATCCGATGTCCGGGGCGACCGCCCGCTCATTCGATTTCGGATCGAAACGCTGGGCAGCTTCATCGCCGAGTTGAAGAAACTGGATGTCTCGCAGATCTGTTTTGCGGGCTCGGTTGCGCGCCCGCCGCTTGATCCTTCGAAAATAGACGCGGCAACCCTGCCGCTTGTCCCGCGAATGATGGCCGCATTGCAATCGGGTGACGACGCGGCTTTGCGGCTGGTACTTGGTTTCTTTGACGAAGCAGGCATCGCCCCAGTTGGCGTTCATGAACTGCGCACCGATCTGCTGCCAACTGCAGGAGTGTTGGGCGCGCATCAACCTGAAGATCGCCACGGCGCCGATGCCGCGCGCGGTATTGAGATTATCGGGGCAATGGCACGTGTGGATGTCGGACAGTCCTGTATCGTGGCGAATGGTCAAGCCCTCGCGATTGAAGCTTTGCCCGGGACCGATTGGATGATGCAATCCTTGATGACCGAAAACACGCCGCTCTCGCCGGATCTTATGGCGCAGGTAATCGGCTATGGCGGGTCGTTACAACGCAGCAAAACCCTCCCTGCAGGTGGGATACTCGTCAAGGCGTCGAAACCCGGCCAGGAGCTGCGCATTGACATGCCCGTCATTGGGCCTGACACCGTGCGCCGCGCGGTACAGGTGCAGCTAGAGGGGATCGTGATCGAACAAGGCCGCGTGATGGTTTTAGACGCGCCCACCTGCATAGAGATTGCGGATCGCCACGGATTGTTTTTGCAGGTGATCGGATGAATATCTATCTCGTCGCGGGCGAACCTTCCGGCGACAAGCTCGGTGCGGCGTTGATGGCCGGTTTGAAATCCATCAATCCAGAAATTGGTTTCGCGGGTGTGGGCGGGCCGTTGATGCAGGCCGAAGGCCTTGAGAGTTTGTTCCCAATGGAAGAACTCTCGGTCATGGGGATTGCCGAAGTTCTTCCCAAGCTCCGACATCTGTTCAAGCGGCGCGATCAGGTAGTCGATCATATCAAGCTGGCGCAACCCGACATCGTTCTGACTATCGACAGTCCGGATTTTTGCCTGCGCGTGGCGGGCAAGCTGCGCAAGGCTGCTCCCGACATTCCAACGGCGCATTACGTGGCGCCAACTGTTTGGGCGTGGCGTCCCGAACGGGCAGAGAAGATGGCCAAAGTCATCGACCATGTTTTGGCGCTGTTTCCATTTGAACCGCCTTTGATGGAGGCGGCAGGAATGACCTGCGAATTCGTGGGACATCCAGTGGTCAGCGAGCCGGTGGCAACAGACGCAGAAGTGGCGCAGTTTCGAAGAACCTACGGGCTGGGAGACGCCCCGATTATTCTTGCCTTACCGGGCTCACGCATGGGGGAGGTGACGCGGTTGTCGGAGCGTTTCGGTGACGCTCTTGGTGCCGTCATTGCGGAAAACCCGTCGGCGCGCATCGTGATCCCGACCGTTTCTGCGGTTGCAGGCAAGGTGCATGATCTGGTCAAGCGCTGGCCCGGCACACCGATTGTGATCGATCCACGCGACATCCCGCCCCAGGAGTTCGCTGTCACCAAGAGGGCAGCGTTCAAGGCGGGCCATGTCGCTTTGGCTGCATCTGGCACTGTTTCGCTTGAGCTCGCCGCGACAGGGACGCCGATGGTGATTGCATATGACATGAACTGGTTTTCGCGGCGGATCATCGCGTCAAAAATGCTGATTGATACGGTCACATTGGTCAACATTGTCAGCGGCACCCGCGCCGTTCCTGAATTCCTGGGAGAGGCCTGCAAAGCCCCTGACATCGCGCGCGCCCTCAACAGGTTGATGCGCGATGATGAGGAACGCCTCGTCCAGCTTGAAGCCTGCGCCGATACGATGGAGCTTTTGGGCTTGGGCGGTGACCCTCCCGGTTTGCGAGCGGCCCTGTCGCTCTACAGTCTTATTCGGTAAAGTCAGCTTCCGTTGCGCCGGTAAGCTGGATCAATATATCCGGAGCGATTGGAAAGATGTGATGCGGCGTGCCTGCCGCGGCCCAGATTTCATCAAATATGCTCAATCTGGGATCAATATAGGCCCGGATCGGATTGAGATGCCCAATGGGCGAGACGCCTCCAATTGCAAAACCGGTTTGCGCGCGGATCAAAGCGGCATCAGCTTTGCCAAGGGCTTCGCCTGCTACCTTTGAGGCGGCTGTATCAGAGACACGGTTGCCTCCTGCGGTGAGAAACAAGATCGCGGTGCCGGATGTCTTCCCCCGAAAGATGACGGATTTCGCGATCTGGTCGACGTGGCAACCTGCGAGATCCGCTGCGGCCTGCGCTGTTCTGGCGGCGGCTCCGGTTTCGATGATTCGGTCTTCCAGCCCAGCGTCGGCGAGGGCCGCGCGCACGCGTTTGAGGCTCTTGCTCATCGGTTTGTCCTTCTCACTATGACGCATCAAGACGCAAAGCTTGGTTGACCGCAAGTGGGTCGCGCCACAAGGTGTTGCTATGAGTTTTTCGTCCTCCATGTCACGCATTCCCAGACCGTTTCAGCCAGAGATCGGGGCGGAACTGGCCGCGTTTTTCTCGGATATGCCGACCGCGTTTCAGCAGCTTATTAAAGGCGCAAGCGGCTGCAGTCCCTATCTGGCGGGTCTTGTGCGCAAGGAAGCGGATTGGATTGGATCACTGCAAGAGCAGGGCGCGGAAGAGTTGAAAAACTCCGTCATCGCGGATGTGCGCGCCGCAGAGGTATCTGAGCTCGGTGTGGTTTTCCGTCAAGCCAAACGACGGATAGCTCTTTTGGCAGCTTTGGCTGATTTGGGTGGCGTGTGGCGTCTGGAACAAGTGACCGGCGCGTTGACCGATTTTGCCGATGCTTGCGTGGATCGGGCGGTCAAGGTGTTGGTGCGCGCAGAGATCGAGCGGGGCAAACTGCCAGGATTAAGGCCTGAAGACGCTGAAACAGCGGGCGGTATGGCCGTGCTGGCCATGGGCAAGATGGGCGCGGGAGAGCTGAATTACTCCTCCGACATTGATTTGATTTGCCTCTTTGATGAGACGCGCTTTGCACCTGACGACTATCCTGACGCCCGCATGGCCTTCGTGCGGGTAACACGCAAACTGACCGCGCTTTTGAATGATGTGACGGCTGACGGTTATGTCTTTCGCACCGATCTGCGCTTGCGGCCTGATGCGTCTGTCACACCGGTCTGCATTCCGATGGAAACAGCGGAGCGATATTATGAAAGTGTCGGGCGCACTTGGGAGCGCGCAGCCTTCATCAAAGCCCGATGTTGTGGCGGTGACATCGTGGCCGGTAAAGCTTTCCTGAAACGTTTGACGCCGTTTGTCTGGCGCAAGCACTTGGATTTTGCAGCGATTCAGGATGCGCATGACATGCGCCTGCGTATCCGCGATCACAAGCAGTTGGGTGGCAAACTGGTTTTGAGTGGCCACAATATGAAACTGGGGCAGGGCGGCATACGCGAGATCGAGTTTTTCACGCAAACCCGGCAATTGATCGCTGGCGGGCGCGATACCTCCTTGCGTGTCCGGGGCACAGTAGATGGGCTTGCGCGTTTGGCTGCCGCCGGTTGGGTTGGGCCGGATGTGGCGGATGCTTTGACGCAGAACTACTACGCGCACAGAGAGGTAGAGCATCGGCTGCAGATGCTCAACGATGCGCAGACGCATGATTTGCCGTCGCAAGACGACGGGTTCGCGCGCCTTGCAGCTTTCATGGATCTGGAGGTGACTGAGCTCAAGTCAGAGCTCTTGGACCGATTGCAACAAACCTCCGAGATGACAGAAGCGTTTTTCGCACCGGACGCACCTGCACCGTTGAGCGGCGCCGCATCGGATTATCTGGAGCAATGGCGTGGCGTGCCAGCCCTTCGCAGTCCGCGCGCCGCTGAGATTTTTGCACGGATCTTTCCAAACATCCTGCAGCGGCTCAACCGCGCATCAAAGCCGGAAGAGGCATTGCACGCGTTCGAAAAATTCCTTTCCGGATTGCCTGCCGGTGTGCAGGTATTCTCGCTGTTTGAGGCGAATGATCAATTGCTGGAATTGATCGTAGACATCTGTACCGCATCGCCGACACTTGCGAGCTATCTGTCAAGAAATGCGCAAGTGTTTGATGCGGTGCTCGCAGGTGAGTTCTTCAGCCCGTGGCCAGAAGCGCAAGGCTTGGCGAGCGATTTGTCGATGCGCCTTTCTGCTGCGTCCGACTATGAAGCGCAGCTCGATCTCGCGCGCCGCTGGCAAAAGGAATGGCATTTTCGCATTGGCGTGCATCAATTGCGCGGGTTGATCAGCCCTGCAGAGGCGGGGCGCCAATATGCCGATCTTGCAACAGCCGTCGTTCAAGCGCTGTTTCCCGCAGTGGTTAGGCAATTTGCAACAAAACACGGGGACGCGCCGGGGCATGGTGCGGTCGTGCTCGCCATGGGCTCTTTGGGTGCTGAAAAGCTGACAGCGGCGTCTGATCTTGATTTGATCGTGATCTATGATGCGGATGGTGTTGATAGCTCGGATGGAAAACGGCCTCTGACGGCGCGCAGCTACTATGCGCGATTGACGCAAGCCTTGGTGACGGCCCTGTCTGCGCCCACGGCAGAGGGACGCCTCTATGAGGTTGATATGCGGTTGCGTCCCTCTGGACAGTCCGGCCCGGTGGCCACGGCGTTGCAGTCTTTTGCGCGGTATCAGGTCGAAGATGCATGGTTTTGGGAACATATGGCGATGACGCGCGCGCGTGTCATTGTTGGCCCGAAACTGGTGGCTGATCGGGTCTGCGATGTGCGCGAGCAGGTCATCACGCAAACCCGACATCCCGCGCAATCTAGTGAGGAGACCCAGAAAATGCGCGACCGGCTGGCCGAAGCCGGGCGGATCGGGAATACCTGGGCTGTCAAAGAGGGGCCGGGCGGTGTGCAAGACATTGAGCTTCTGGCACAAGCGCTCGCGCTTCAGGCCAATATATTGGATCGCGGAACGGCGGATCAATTACGCAACGCCATCGGGGCGGGGCTATTGGCTACGCAGGATGCGGAACGTCTGATCGAGATCCATGGCTACTATGGCAAACTCTCCCAAACCGTACGACTTTTGACCGATGACATGGCGGACCCTGCAGGGTTTGGCGATGGTGGGCAACAGATGGTGTTGCGCGACCTTGAGGCCAATTCGATGAAAGAGGTTGGCGAAACACTTGATCAATGTCGCAAACATGCGAAATCTTTGATTGAACAGACACTTTCGAAAATGAGCAGTCATGCTAACTGCGGGTAATCGATTCTACAGGTGACAGATATGGGCGAAAATCTGCATGAGCATGATCCCAAAGGACTTATCCGTGAAGCTTACCGGATTGACGGCATCACTGCAGGGGAGTGCCGCACGATCTTCCTGGATTGGGCGCTGAGCGTGCCCATGGGCCAGGAGATGACCGGCCATATCGACAATCTGCTGTTGCAATATGCGGGTATGCATCCTGACCACCCGATGACGGGCGTTTTGCGCGAAGGTCAACAGGCATCACCGCGCCCAAAACGCAGAGGGGGGCGATCAGGCCGACGTGCGGACACATAAAGACCCGCCCAAACAAATGGACGGGCCGGGATAGTCGGACAGAATAATTCTGTCGGGAAAACGGATGCGTTTATTGGTCTGGTTTGGTCGCCTCGGTGACGGCCGCGAAGCCTGCGGTGAAGCCTTTCAGCGAAACCGTCAGTTCAACCTTCTGATCCGGCGCTTGTGCTGGCACGATCACGATTTTTGCCTGATTACCACGTCTGAAGGACGCGATGTCACCTTCGGTAAAGCCAACACGGGCGAAGCAACCGATCTGCGTACAGAAGGTGAAAGGATAGACCTTGGCGCGTCCGCCATCGACAGACAGCTGCACTTGCTGGGTGAGCAATGTCTCAAGCGGGGTAACGATTGTCGCCCCTGCGGCCAGTTGCTCATCACCGACAAGATTGAAAAGATTGATCTCGGCAACCGAATTGCCGTTCTGATCTTCCAGCAGCTGGTAAAGCTGGCACGGATCTTTTTGCCCTTCTGGCGCAGTGATGCAGCGCAGGTCCCAATCATCATGCTCTGAGACGACGCGCGTTTGACCGACCTGATTGACCTCTTGTCCGGTAGACAGGCCATCGGCGCGCTGAGCGGGCGCTTCTGCCTCGGTCTCAGTTTCCGTCTCTGTTTCTGTTTCGGTATCAGCGTCAGTTGTGGATTGTGCCACCAGTGGAGAGGCCACAGCCAGAGCCGCACAAACTGTCAGGAACTTCAAAAAATCAGGCATTGTTTTTCCATGCGTTTAGGTGTTTGTACAGTGATTAGCATGGCTTAAATCCAGTGTCAGGGCGAAAGTGCGCAAGCTCGTTGCTCTGTCTGGGTTGGTCGCGCAAACCCGCCCACACCTGCAATGACGCAACACTGCCCCAAAATGAAAAAAAGGGCCTGTAGCAGACCCTTCTTCCCATTTTCTCCCCGTCGGACTGGCCGACTTATTGCGCAAAAACGTACGGCAGCGAATTCGCTGCGTCAACACACAATCCAATAAAGTGACCAATGCTCAAAAGAAAAAGGGCCGTGTCACGAGGACACGGCCAGTCGACAGGGAGGAAGTGTGGCCACGCGCGCTTCGCAGCGCGCGGGCAACAACAGGAAGACACTGGCACAGATAAGTTAAAAATGTATGTTCGTGGACAGACTATGGGGATTATGGGGATCAGATGAGCGATCAAGAGAGCATTTTCGTCGGCGGCGGAGGCGAGGCCTATGGCGAAAAGCAGAACCTGCTTTTGAAATATGCAAACCGCCATGGGCTTATTGCTGGCGCGACCGGCACCGGCAAGACCGTGACCCTACAAATTCTTGCGGAAAGCTTTTCACAAAATGGCGTTCCCGTCTTCATGTCAGATGTGAAGGGCGATTTGTCTGGTTTGGCCGCGTCCGGCTCGGCTGATCACAAATTGCATAGCGCATTTATGGATCGGGCGGGCAAGATCGGGTTCGACGATTATCAATACGCGGCCTTTCCCGTGACTTTTTGGGATCTGTATGGGGAACAAGGACATCCCGTCCGCACAACCGTCTCTGAAATGGGTCCGCTGTTATTGTCGCAACTGCTGGAACTTTCCGAAGCGCAGGAAGGTATCTTGAATATTGCTTTCCGCGTCGCTGACGAAGAAGGGTTGCCGCTGCTGGATCTGAAGGACTTGCAATCGCTGCTGGTCTTCATTGGACAGAATGCCAAAACACTTGCGCTGCGCTACGGCTTTGTGTCCTCGCAATCTGTGGGCGCGATCCAGCGCAGACTGCTGGTGTTGGAGAATCAGGGCGCGGCGGATTTCTTTGGGGAGCCCGCTCTGGATCTGGAAGATATGTTCCATGTCGATGCGGAAGGACGTGGGCAGATCAACATTCTGGCCGCGGACAAGTTAATGGCTGCGCCAAAGCTTTATGCGACCTTCCTGCTCTGGCTCTTATCGGAGCTGTTCGAGACGCTGCCGGAGATCGGCGATCCGGATAAACCACGCTTTGTTTTCTTCTTTGACGAGGCGCATCTGCTCTTTGAAGGTGCGCCGAAAGCGCTTGTCGATAAGGTCGAACAGGTCGCGCGTCTGATCCGCTCAAAAGGCGTCGGCGTCTATTTCGTGACGCAAAACCCGGCTGACGTCCCGGAAGATATTCTTGGGCAACTCGGCAACCGCATTCAGCACGCTTTGCGCGCGTTCACGCGCAAGGACCAGAAGGACCTGCGCGCGGCGGCAGACACATATCGCGAAAACCCGCGCTTTGATATCGAAGACGCGATCAAGGAGGTCGGTGTCGGTGAGGCAGTGACATCGCTGCTGATCAAGAAAGGTATGCCCGGGATCGCAGAGCGGACTTTGATCCGTCCGCCATCCTCACAGCTCGGCCCGATTACGAAGCTTGAGCGCAAAGCGGCGATGATGGCGTCGCCCGTGGCAGGAAAGTATGAACAAGCCGTTGATCGCGACAGCGCATTCGAAATACTCGCAAAGCGCGCAGATGCAGCAGCCAAAGAGGCGGAAGAAGCCGAAGCGCGCGAAGAAGAGCTTGAGTTGAGAGAGCGCGAGTATCAACGCGGGCGCCGTTATTCAGGCACGCGGGTCAAACGCTCAACCAGCAAGCGCACACGGTCGCGTCGCGGTGACACCTCCATGGAAGCCTTCACAAAGTCAATGATGCGCTCCATCGGAACCAAAGCCGGAACGGCGCTCGTACGCGGCGTCATGGGGAGCCTGTTTAAAGGACGCTAATGGGCTTCGCGCTCTTCCAGTTTCGCAGCATCCCAAAGCGCGTCCATTTCTTCCAAATCCGACATGTCGGGCGTTTTGCCGCGCTCTGCCAAAAGCGCTTCGACCCGTTCGAAACGACGGGTGAATTTACTGTTAGCCGCGCGCAGCGCCTCCTCCGGATCAATTTTTAGATGCCGCCCGAGATTTGCCATGACAAAGAGAAGGTCGCCGTATTCCTCCTCAATTTCATTTTCTGTCAACGTGTTACGCGCCTCAGTTAATTCTTGCGCTTCTTCCAGCATTTTGTCGAGCACCTGATCGGTCGATGGCCAGTCAAATCCTACCCGCGCGGCGCGCTTTTGTAGTTTCACCGCGCGCATCAATGCGGGCAGCCCAATGGCAACCCCGTCCAGCGTGCCACCTTGGGCTTTGCCCGCGCGTTCTGCCGCTTTGATCTTCTCCCAATCTGCGGTCTGCTGATCTGCCGATTTATCCCTGCTCTCATCGCCAAAGACATGCGGATGGCGCGCGATCATTTTGTCGCTGATGGTGTTCGCGACGGATGCAAAATCAAAATGACCTGCTTCACTGCCCATCTGGGTGTGATAAACAGTTTGCAGTAGCAGATCGCCTAATTCGCCTTCCAACTCTCCCCAATCCTTCCGTTCAATTGCGTCGGCAACCTCATAGGCTTCTTCGATTGTGTAGGGCGCGATGGACGAGAAATCCTGCTCTATATCCCAAGGGCAGCCCGTTTCCGGATCACGCAAGCGACGCATGATTTCTACCAGCCGTTCCATCGGACGGTCGGCGTCATAGATAAGCTCGGTCATTGCAGTGTCCCTCTAATTGCGCGAACCTGCCGCAAACACATCATGAAGGAGCGGCAGATGCCACCCGTCAATCGCATTGCTGAATTTGCCGAAGACATGAAAAGCTGGCGCCGCTGGATGCACCAGCATCCTGAGTTGCAGTTCGAGTGTCATGAAACAGCGGCTTTTGTCGCGGAACGGCTGAGGGAATTTGGGATCACTGACATTCACGAAGGGATTGCGACCACGGGCATCGTGGCGATCATTGAAGGGCAGGGCAAAGGGCCAACGATCGGGTTGCGCGCGGATATGGATGCGTTGCCCATCACTGAAGCCACGGGGCTTGAATATACCAGCAAACATGATGGAAAAATGCACGCCTGCGGTCATGATGGCCATACTGCCATGTTGCTTGGCGCGGCGCGCTACCTGGAAGAGACGCGCAATTTCTCCGGACGTGTGGCGCTGATCTTTCAACCCGCGGAGGAAGGCGGCGGTGGGGCGGAGGTCATGGTTCAAGACGGCATCATGGAACGCTTCGACATCTCTTCGGTTTATGCTTTGCATAACAGCCCGAGCGGGACACCCGGTGCTTTCTACACGACGCCGGGTCCGATTATGGCGGCGGCCGATACGTTCCACATACACGTGACAGGTGCAGGCGGACATGGCGCTTATCCGGATGAATGCAAAGACCCGGTCGTGGCGACGCTGGCCATCTGCAATGCGCTGCAAACCATTGTCTCACGCAATCGACGCGGGCTCGATAATCTGGTTGTTTCCGTGACGCAGATACATACCGGTACGATTGATAACGTGATTCCGGATAAAGCCTATATCAATGGAACTGTGCGGACTTTTGACAAGGAGGTGCAGGCCATGGTGATCAAGCGCATGGAAGCCATCTGTGATGGTATTGCGCAGTCATATGATGTCGATGTGAAGTTTGAATTTGAGTTTGGATATCCGCCGACCGTCAACCACCTTCAGGAGACCACCTTTGCCGCCGAAGTAGCATCAGAGGTTGCAGGCGCCGCGGGCGTTGTTGGGGATACAGCGCCGGAAATGGGCGCGGAAGACTTTGCTTATATGCTGCAGGAGCGGCCGGGGGCGTATCTGTTCCTATGTCAGGGGGACGGGGCGGGGCTGCATCATCCGGCCTATAACTTCAACGACGATGTCGCACCCTATGGGGCCAGTTTTTTTGCAAAACTCGTAGAGACGGCGCAACCGATCCAAAGCTGACCGAGCCTGATCAGGCCAGATTGCGATAGTCCCGCATTCCATAGAGCAATGGATGATCTTCTGCGAACTGAACCGCTTTGACCGCGCCGATCATCACGTGATGCGTGCCGATCCGTTCATGACTTTGCAATGCGCAATCGAACGTGGCCAAGGCAGATACCAATGCGGGCGCACCGGTCTCAATTGCGGCGAACTCGGCAATGTCAAACTTGTCGCCGCTGGGGACCCCGGCGCGGCTCGCAAATACATTCGCGATATCAGCTTGCGACTGGCGCAGTGCATTGACGCAGAAACAGCGATTTTCGAGGATTTTTGCCGTAGCCGTCGCCTCGTGATGCAAGCACACAAGCAAGGTCGGCGTGTCGCCATCTGCAGACACGCTCGACATTGCGGAAACGGTGGCACCTGCTTTGCCCGATTGCCCCCCCGTTGTCACAATCGTGACAGTGGAAACAAGCGTGCTCATGGCGTCGATGAAGTCGGATTTGAGTCGCGTTTCGGGCATGCTGCCTCTTTGCCCTTTGCGGCGCGGTTCCGCAAGCCTTGCATTGCTCGGGCGACTGGCAGAAGGTGCTGACATGATGACAGAATTTGCAAATGACCTGGCGGCATTGGACCAGAAACACGCGCTCCACCCGTGGACGCATTTCGAAAGCTTCGCAGAAACGGCGCCTTTGGTGATCGAACGCGGCGAAGGCTGCTATCTGTGGGACACAGATGGGCGCAAATATCTTGACGCGGTCGGGGGGCTGTGGTGCACCAATATCGGTCTGGGTCGTGCCGAAATGGGTCAGGCCATGGCGGATCAAGCCACGAAACTCGGCTTTTCCAACACGTTTGTTGATATGACACATGGGCCTGCCGCGCTTTTGGCTGCAAAGTTGGCCGAATTGGCGCCGGGTGATCTTTCCCGCGTGAAGTTCACCACAGGCGGCTCCACGGCAATCGACACCGCCTACCGCATGGCTGTGTACTACCACCGCTGCCGCGGCGACATGGAGCGCACACATGTCATTGCGCGCGATGACAGCTATCACGGCTCGACCTTTGTGAGCATCTCGATCAGCAAACGGTCCGGCGACAAGGTGCCGGAGTTCCATTACAAAGAGGATGAGATCCACCACATTTCCTCTCCAAATCTGTATCGGCGCCCCGCAGATATGGATGAAGACGCGTTTTGCGCGCATCTTGTCGCGGAGTTCGAAGCAAAGATAGAAGAGGTCGGTGCAGAGAGCATCGCGGCCTTCTTTGCGGAGCCTATTCAAGCATCAGGCGGGGTCGTCATGCCGCCATCCGGGTATCTGCGTGCCATGTGGGAGGTTTGCCAACGGTACGGAATCCTGTTTGTCGCGGATGAGGTCGTCACAGCATTTGGACGGTTGGGCCACTGGTTCGCATCCAAGGCCGTCTTCGACGTTCAACCTGATATTATCTGCTGCGCCAAAGGGTTGAGCTCCGGATATCAACCCATTGGAGCCGTTATCTTTTCGGATCAAATTTGGCAGGCAATGCAGGGGGATCGCTGGTACACCTCCGGATTTACCTATTCCGGTCACCCGGTAGCCTGCGCTGTTGCATTGAAGAATATCGAGATTATTGAGCGTGAAAACCTCTTGGAAAATGCGCGCGAAATGGGGGCGTATTTTCATGATTGCCTTGCCCCGCTTTCTAACTTGCCGCTGGTTGGTGACGTGCGCGGGTATAGATTGATCGCCTGCGTCGAGAGTGTCGCAAACAAAGAAACCAAAGAGCTGTTGCCTGATGCGTTGGATGTCGGAAAACGGATCAGCAATGCGGCGGAAGCAATGGGTCTGATGGTCCGGCCGATCGGGCATTTGAATGTAATGTCACCGGCTCTGATCATTGATCGCCCGCAAATTGAGTTCGTAGCGGAAACGCTTGAGAAAGCAATCACGCAAGTTGCAGACGATCTGACCCGGGAAGGGGTAAGGCTCGACTGATGGCTCTGAAAGACTCAGCGACTGATGTAGACACCGCGCTGACGCGTGAAGGTTTCAGGGGTTTGTCGTCCGAGAACGCTTTCGGCGGCGCATTGTCTTTCATGAGGCGGACCTACACCAAGGATCTGACCGGTGTTGATCTGGCCGTTACGGGCGTTCCCTTTGATCAGGCGGTCACGCACCGGCCCGGGACACGTATGGGGCCGCGCGCTATTCGCGAGGCCTCCACGTTGCAGCCCTGCGACCCGCCTTACGGTTGGGATATCAATCCGCTGACTGACTTCAACGTCGCAGATTATGGTGATTTAGCGTTTGATTACGCTGATATACCAGCCTTTCCTCAAGCATTAACGACACATATCGCGGGAATTCTTGATGCGGGTGCCGGGTCGCTGTGCCTCGGCGGCGATCATTACATCAGCTTCCCGATTCTGCGCGCCTATGTGGCGAAGTTCGGTCCCGTCTCTTTGCTGCAATTCGCTGCCCATTCCGATACGTGGCCGGATGACGATATGAACCGCGTTGATCATGGCACGATGTTTTACAAGGCCGTCAAAGAGGGGCTCGTCATCCCCGAACTCTCCGTTCAGGTAGGGATCCGGACGCATTGCGACGACTATATGGGCGTGAACATTATTGATGCGGCCGAAGTGCATGAGATCGGCGCAGCGAAGACCGCGGAAAAGATCAAATCAATTATTTCAAGTCATCAGACTTATCTGACCTTCGATATTGACTGCCTTGATCCCGCGTTTGCGCCGGGCACAGGCACGCCTGTATCTGGGGGGTTAAGCTCTGCGCAAGCTTTGAAGATCCTTCGGGATATAAAAGGAATCAATATGTTAGGAGGCGACGTTGTCGAGGTTTCGCCAGCCTATGACGTCGGTGGGTGTACGGCGGTTGCCGGTGCTCACGTCGCGATGGAGTTGATGTGTCTCTATTGCACGAACCTGAGAAACAGGCGCGCGGGTGCATGAAACGGTAGATTTCCAAGCCTGCCGCCCGTATGACACCCGCAAAGAGGACAGAGACAGATGGCTGTTGGTATCTTTGATAGCGGATTGGGCGGATTGACCGTCTACAACCAGATTGCGGCAGATATGCCGGATCTGCCGGTTTGCTATTTCGCTGACAGTGAAAACACGCCTTATGGCGTGCGCACAGCGGATGATATCTACAATCTCACCTGCAAAGCCACGCAATCCATGTTTGATCATGGCTGTAATCTGGTGATTTTGGCCTGCAATACTGCTTCGGCGGCGGCATTGCGGCGGATGCAGGAAAACTGGCTGCCGCGCGACAAACGCGTTCTGGGTGTCTTTGTCCCGATGATTGAGGCGCTGACTGAACGCAGATGGGGCGACAATTCTCCGCCGCGCGAGGTCGATGTGAAACATGTTGCCCTGTTTGCAACGCCTGCAACGGTGGCCTCCCGCGCGTTTCAGCGCGAGCTTGCCTTCCGTGCGATTGGGGTCGACGTAGAAGCGCAGCCCTGTGGCGGGTTGGTTGATGCTTTGGAAGACGGGGATGAAATGCTCGCGGAAGCGCTCGTGCGCTCTCATGTTGATGCCTTGAAGCGACGGATGCCGCATCCGCAGGCCGCAATTCTTGGCTGTACCCATTACCCGCTGATGCAAGATGCGTTTCAAGAGGCGTTGGGAGAAGACGTTAAAGTCTTCAGTCAGGCCAATCTGGTTTCCGCAAGCCTCGCGGATTACCTGAAGCGCCATCCTGACATGATCGGTGCGAGCGAAGAGACAGTGTTCTTGACGACCGGCGACGCGCGGCAAGTCACGGATCGCGCGACCCAATTCTTGCGACGACAGATCAGCTTTCAAGCCGCCTGATTGCGGCGCATCGATCTTTACAATACACCACCTGAAAAACACGACGGAGTCTTCGATGACCCATAAAATCGCTATTCTTGGTGCGTCTGGATATACTGGCGCGGAGCTTGTGCGGCTGATCGCAACACACCCCTCCATGAAAATTGCGGCGCTCTCTGCCGACCGCAAGTCAGGGAAGGCTATGGCTGATGTCTTTCCGCATTTGCGACACCTGAACTTGCCAAAACTCGTCAAGATCGAAGAGGTCGATTTTTCGGACATTGACCTGTGCTTCTGCGCCCTCCCACATAAGACGTCGCAGGACGTGATCTCCAAGCTGCCGCGCAGTTTGAAGATCGTCGATCTTTCGGCCGATTTCCGGTTGCGGGATCCTGATGCGTATCAGGCGTGGTACGGCAATCCGCACACTGCGATTGAACAGCAAAAAGAAGCGGTCTACGGGCTGACGGAGTTCTACCGCGCGGAGATCGCAGCCGCGCGTCTCGTTGCAGGCACCGGCTGCAACGCGGCAACGGGGCAGTACGCGCTGCGCCCGCTGAGTGCGGCAAAGCTCATTGATCTTGATGAGATCATCATTGATCTCAAGACTGGTGTGTCTGGGGCGGGCCGATCCTTAAAAGAAAACCTTCTCCATGCGGAGCTTAGCGAAGGTGCGCACCCTTACGCGATTGGCGGGACGCATCGACATCTTGCTGAATTCGACCAGGAGTTCAGTGCAATCGCAGGGCGGCCCGTAAAGGTACAGTTTACACCGCATCTGTTGCCCGCGAACCGTGGCATTGTCGCGACGATTTACGTGAAAGGTGATCCGCAAGCCATTCATAATGAATTTCTTTCGACCTACACGCCTGAGCCTTTCATTGAGGTTCTGCCTTTTGGTCAAGCGCCTTCGACGCGCCATATCAGGGGATCGAACTTTGTTCACCTCGGTGTCACGGGGGACCGTTTGGATGGGCGCGCCATTGTTGTCTGCGCCCTCGATAACCTCACGAAAGGCTCATCCGGGCAAGCATTGCAAAACGCCAACTTGATGTTAGGTCTGGAGGAGACAGCGGGCCTTATGCTCGCGCCGGTTTTCCCCTAGAGGCGATCCATGCGCGGATTGAAGAAGACACGTCGGATACAGATCATCGCCGTGGCGGCCGTCGCACTGACAGTTGCAACGGTGGTGATCGGCTATGCGCTGCGCGATGGCATCAACTATTTCTATTCGCCTACTCAGGTGGCCGAAAACCCCCCATCAGCGACGGAAGTGTTCCGGATCGGCGGGTTGGTTGTCGAAGACAGCATCGTGAACGGCGAGGGGTTTGCGTTTAGCTTTGAGGTCACAGATGGCAATGCCGTGATCCCCGTCCGGTATATCGGGAATGAGCCAAGGCCTGATCTGTTCGAGGAAGGGCAAGGCACAGTCGCAACCGGGGTCTACGTGAACAATGTCTTCCAAGCCTCTACGATATTTGCAAAACATGATGAAACCTACATGCCCGTCGAAGTCATTGACGCGTTAAAGGAACAGGGCGTCTACAAAGACCCTGAAACCTGATGCAACACCCAGCGTACGCAGATCTGAGACAGCGTTAACCATTGCGACGCATTGTCCGCCCGAACTGGTGGGAGCTACGCAATGTTGTCAATTGACGAAATTACCGAAGAGATCCTCCGCTCTGAAGGCGGATATGTGAACGACCCTGACGATCCCGGCGGGGCCACAAACCACGGGGTGACCATCCACACGATGCGCCGGTTGGGGCTCGATTTGACGGGGGATGGTCGCGTTTCCGTGGCTGACGTGAAAGCGCTAAGCCGTGAGCAAGCGGGCGAGATTTTCAAAGACCACTATTTCAAACGCCCACGTATCGACGATCTGCCGGACCCGTTGCAAGCGAGCGTTTATGATATGTATGTCAATGCGGGCTCGAATGCCGTCCGGATCCTGCAAGGCCTGCTTGCTGAGATGGGATATGATATCGCCAAAGACGGCGCGATCGGGCCGCAAACCATCCGGATCACCCATGCGGCTTTCGCTGAGGCAGAAGACTATTTGGTTGACGCTTATGGGATTGCACGCCGCGATTACTACTACGCTATCGGAGATCGGCGTCCGGCGTCGCGAAAATACGCTCGGACGCGGCGCGGGGGCAAAGGCGGTTGGATCAAGCGCGCAGAAAAATTCATGAGTGCAGCGTATCATTTCAGTGCGGCCCAGCATCGGGCGAGGACGGCAGCATGGGGTTAATCAGAGCAATTCTTGGTGGCGGCGCGGCAGAGCTAACGCGAACTGTTGGGCAGGTGGCCGACGGTTTTCGTCCCAATGCGACACGTGACCGCCAGCTGACGCATGAGGCCTATGTCGCGGCCTTGGATCAACACGGCACCGAATTTCAGCACGGACGCCCCGGTTTGTTTGACGCGGTTGTCAATGGGCTGAACCGATTGCCACGACCCATGCTGGCTTTGGGCACGTTAAGCCTGTTCATCTATGCAATGCTGGACCCGGCCGGTTTTGCCCCGCGCATGCAAGGCCTCGCATTGGTGCCGGATCCGTTGTGGTGGTTGTTGGGCGCGATTGTCAGCTTTTACTTTGGCGCGCGGGAACTGCATTACGCCCGCTCTCCGCGCAAATCCGCGCGCGTCGATCTGCCATCAGTGCCTTCGGCCCGCGAAACCTTGCCCTCTGGCAAGCCAAGCACCAACGCCGCACTGGAGGCGTGGCGCGCAAGGCGGGGTGGCTAGGTAAACCGGTAATTCGGCAGCGCGCTCTTTTCTAAACCGATTGGTTCGCTTATGTGTCAATCAGCGGGAAGAAAAGAGGTCTGCCGATGCAATATGACACGTTAAAATACTCCGTTCGCAATCACACTGCAGTTATCGAGTTTGCGCGCCCGGATGTCATGAATGCGTTGAACACGCAAATGCGGGCGGAGATCTTGCATGCCGTGAAAGCAGCAGAAAAGGAAGCCCGCGTTCTTGTGATGACGGGCAAGGGGCGCGCCTTTTGTTCGGGTCAGGATCTTGGCGACCGCGCGAGCGTTGCTTCCATTGATCTGGAGCGGACCTTGCGGGATGAATATGTCCCGATGCTGATGGCGATCTATGACTGCAAAATCCCAACGATCTCTGCGGTGAATGGCCCGGCGGCTGGGGCAGGGGCAAATCTTGCGCTTTCTGCAGATGTGGTGATCGCCACGCAAAGCGCAGTTTTCCTTCAGGCTTTCACGCGCATTGGATTGATTCCGGATGCCGGCGGGACGTACATGCTGCCACGGCAGATGGGCCTTGCAAAGGCGATGGGCGCGTCCTTGTTTGCGGAGCCGATCACCGCGCAGCAAGCGTCTGATTGGGGTATGATTTGGGAGGCCGTCCCGGACGACACGTTTGCCGATGTCTGGAAAGGACGCGCTGCGCATCTGGCAGGCGGGCCGACAGCAGCGCTGCAACGGGTCAAACAGGCCTTGCGCAAGAGCTATGATAACTCTCTGGAGAAGCAGTTGATGCTGGAAGCCAAGCTGCAGGGTGAATTGGGTAAGTCACATGATTTCCGGGAAGGCGTGTTGGCTTTTTTGGACAAACGGCCAGCTAATTTTGAGGGCCGCTGAACTGCGGCTCATCTCAACGATGCCTTATCAAGAAAAAAGAAACTGTCTGTATCCTCACCGCTTTTTAGGCCTGACAGTGTTTTGGCAACGTCGTCAGCGAATTGTTTTGGCAAGGACAAGGGCGGCTCCATCGGTGCTTGGTCAATCTGAAGGAACGCCTCCTCTTCCGGGATGAGTATGATGTCGTCATCTTCCATCATTGCAGTCAATAATGGGTCCAGTTCTGGGGGGGCTGAAGGTTCATCCAGTCGATCTGGTAGCACCATGTGGATTGAGCAATCCGGTCCTGAAGCCGTCCTAAGCGTCAATGTGAGCTTCTGCCCGAGAAGGGCTGTCAGTCGCAACCGCTGATCCGCCGTAGAAAACGACAGCATGTCATTGTCAGGTGCCGCATTGAAGACGAGGTCCGGCATGGATGGAAAGGCGACATCACCAAGTTCTCTGTCGTGCTCAGACAGCTCAAGACACACGGTCACGTGGCCCGCACAGACATCCGTGAACGTAATCTGCCCCTTGTGGGGATTTGGTAAATTGATGCGCAGTTGCGCCATCCTCTATCCTTCGCTGGCTGCCCCAATCGGTTGGACGTTCAGCAGGAAGATAGGCGATGACTTGTGCGCAGAGTTGGTTACATTGGTCCGAAAATACGTCTTTTCATTAAGAAACTCGGAAAACTCAAAACAAAACTGCCGACGCGATGAGACGTCGGCAGTTTTGTTTTCCAGGAAAGTGTCTTAGCGATTTTCGATGTCAACATAGTCGCGCAGAGGCGCGCCGCGGTACAATTGTCGTGGACGACCGATTTTCATTTTTGGATCTGCAATCATCTCTTTCCACTGCGAAATCCAACCGACTGTCCGTGACAGAGCAAAAATTGGCGTGAACATCGATGTTGGGAACCCCATGGCTTCCAAAATGATGCCGGAATAGAAGTCGACATTCGGGAACAGCTTCTTCTCGGCAAAATAAGGGTCAGCAAGCGCCTGTTTCTCAAGTTCTTTTGCGACTTGCAGTACCTCGTTGTCTTCAACGCCCAGAAGGTCGAGCACTTCGTCAGCACTTTTCTTCAGCACTTTTGCGCGGGGATCAAAGTTCTTGTACACGCGGTGGCCAAAGCCCATCAGGCGGAAGGGATCGCTCTTATCCTTTGCGCGGGCGATAAATTCAGGAATGCGGTCCACAGTGCCAATTTCGCGCAGCATCTCCAGGCAGGCCTGGTTTGCGCCGCCGTGGGCCGGACCCCAGAGGCAGGCAATACCAGCCGCAATGCAAGCAAAAGGGTTCGCGCCGGAGGAGGAGGCAAGACGCACGGTAGAGGTAGAGGCATTCTGCTCATGATCGGCATGTAGCGTGAAAATGCGGTCCATGGCGCGGCTCAGGATCGGATTCACCTGATAATCTTCGCACGGTACAGAGAAACACATGCGCAGGAAGTTCGACGCGTAGTCCAGATCATTGCGCGGATAGACGAATGGCTGACCGATGGTGAATTTATAAGCCATAGCAGCGATTGTCGGCATCTTTGCGATCATGCGGATGGAGGCAACTTCGCGTTGCCAGGGATCGCTGATATCTGTTGAATCGTGATAGAAGGCCGACATCGCCCCGACCACGCCATTCATAATAGCCATTGGATGAGCATCGCGGCGGAAACCACGGAAAAGAAACATCATTTGTTCATGTAGCATCGTGTGGTTGGTCACACGGCTTTCGAAATCCTCAAGCTCTGCCGCTGTCGGCAATTCGCCATAAAGCAACAGGTAGCAGACTTCGAGGTAATGAGAGTTCTCCGCCAATTGGTCGATAGGATAGCCACGGTGCAAAAGCTCGCCCTTGCCGCCGTCAATGTAGGTGATTGTAGAATCGCACGCGGCTGTGGAGGTAAAGCCAGGATCAAAGGTGAAAACATCGCCTTGGCCGTACAGTTTTGAAATGTCGATCACGTCCGGTCCAGCGGTCGGTGACATCATCGGCAATTCGATCTCTTTCCCGTCGAAGATCAGTTTTGCGGTTTTATCAGCCATGGCGGACCCTTTCTAAGTGTTTTGCGCATGCCCAGACGCGGTCGCCTCGCATGCAGATATATGAGCTGGCGCCCATGCAGGCGCCGCGGGCCGTCCCGATAAGGTGACCCGTCACGTGGACACAGACGCATCCGTCAGTCGGGCGAGGGTTTCCTCTTTCCCGATCAGCATCATCATGTCGAAGACACTGGGAGTGACTGCGCGTCCGGCAAGTGCAGCGCGGAGGGGGCCAGCTAGTTTGCCAAATCCCATCTCCTTGGATGCCGCGTAACCGTTTAATACGCTCTCAAGCGTTTCACGGGTCCAACTAGCAGTTTGCAACTGCGGCGTCAATTCTTTCAGTATACCACGGGATACCGCATCAAGCTGCTTGGATGCTTTTTCATCTGGCGTAAATGGTCGCGACCCAATTGCAAAATGCGCCTTGTCTAAAAGGGCGCCGAGCGTTTTGGAGTTTGATTTCACCAAAGGAAGTGCGGCGCGGAGCGCGTCTTTCTGCAGTTGCGAAAGGTCTGCACAATGACTGTGCGTTTCACTATGCAACGCAAAACCATCGAGGTCTTGCATCAACGTTTCATCATCGCTCATTGCGACGTGATGGCCATTAATGTTTTCCATTTTCTTAAAATCCAGCCGGGCAGGGGCTTTGCCGATCCCGTCAAGATCAAACCAGTCCAAAGCCTGCGCATCGGTGAAAACCTCATCATCACCGTGGCTCCAGCCCAGCCGCGCGAGATAGTTCCGCAGGCCAGCGGGCGTATAGCCCATCGCCCGATATGCCTCAACGCCGAGATCTCCATGCCTCTTTGACAATTTCTTGCCATCAGGCCCATGGATCAGAGGAATATGCGCGAAGGTCGGCAAATCCCACCCCATGGCATCATAGATCATGGACTGGCGCGCGGCATTGGCCAGATGATCATCCCCGCGGATCACATGAGTGACGCCCATGTCATGGTCATCGACCACAACCGCCAGCATATAGACCGGAGTGCCGTCCGAGCGTAGCAAGATCATGTCATCGACCGTCTCCGCTTTCCAGGACACGGCGCCCTGCACTGCGTCCTTGATCGTGATATCGCCCTGTTGCGGCGCCTTGATCCGGATCACATAGGGCAGATCCGGGTGATCCGCCTCCGCCACATCGCGCCAAGGGGAACGGAACAAGGTGGACGCGCCATGCGCCTTGGCCTCTTCCCGGAAGGCCGCAATCTCATCCTGTGTGGAGAAACACTTATACGCCTTGCCTTCAGCCAAGAGTGTGTTTGCCACGTCGGCATGTCTGGCTGCGCTCTCAAATTGCGAAGTGACGTCACCATCCCAGTCAAGCCCGAGCCAGCTTAGCCCGTCCAAAATCGCCTGTGTCGCCTCTGGCGTGTAGCGTGCACGGTCCGTGTCTTCGATGCGCAGCAAAAACTTCCCGCCCCGTCCGCGTGCATAGAGCCAATTGAAAAGCGCCGTTCGTGCGCCACCGATGTGAAGAAACCCGGTTGGAGACGGTGCAAAACGGGTGACGATCTGTTGTGAAGAGGACATGTCTGACATGGGGTGCTTAACCTTTTGGCAACCAAGACGCGCGACGATGCGCCGGCAAAACTCAGGGGTGTTTAGGCCGGTCTGATGATGGAAACAAGTGTGCCACAGCACCATGATCCGCCGCGCCAAGCGACGCTGCGCGGGCATGATCGGGGGCTGGCCTTTGAGGCTTTGGCGCAGGGTTGGTTTTTTATCTGGATGCCTGTCTGTCTGGGCGCGGGCATTGGCGCTTACTTTTGGCTCCGCTTTGAGCCGGCATATGCGGTGTATCCAGCGCTTGCAGCGCTGGCGGTCAGTTTACCATGGCTTGCGCGATATTCTCTCCTGTTCTTGCCCGCCGCATGGGCGACCTGCTTTCTCTGTCTTGGGTTCTCTGTCGCTGGGTTTCATGCGCATCATAGCGCGGCACCCGTCCTCGGGTTTCGCTATTACGGGCCGATCGAGGGGCGGATCGTGGGCATTGACCGGTCGGGATCGGGCAAGGTGCGTCTGACACTGGATCAGGTGCGCCTTGATCGGATGGCCCCAGATCGCAGGCCGGTACGCGTCCGCGTGTCATTGCATGGCGATCAGCCCTATCTTGATCCGCAACCCGGCCAGATGGTGATGATGACGGGCCATTTGTCGCCACCTTCCGGTCCGGTAGAGCCTCATGGGTTCGATTTCCAGCGACATACGTGGTTTCAGCAACTTGGCGCGGTCGGCTATACACGCACGCCCGCGCTGTTGCAGCGGCCCGGAGAGGCGGGAAACCTGCAGATGCGAATTTTTCGTCTGAGAATGTCCCTGTCACAAGCGATCAAAGACCGATTGCCGGAACGTGAGGGGGCGTTTGCAACTGCCATCTTGACGGGCGACCGCTCCTCCATTGATCAAGATGCGCTGGACGCGCTGCGTGCTTCAAATCTGGCGCATTTGCTGGCCATCTCGGGGCTGCACATGGGGTTGCTTACGGGCGTCGTGTTTACACTTATTCGGTCCGGTCTTGCTCTTTCCCCATCGGCAGCCATGCGCAGCAATCCCAAGAAAATTGCAGCTATTGCGGCTTTTTGCGTCGGCGTCTTTTACCTCGCGCTTTCCGGCGCGAATGTCGCGACACAGCGTGCCTTCGTAATGGTCGGCGTCATGCTGATTGCGATCTGCCTCGACCGGCGCGCTTTGACCCTGCGCGCCGTGGCCGTGGCTGCCTTGATCGTCCTTGCAATCAATCCGGAAAGCCTGACCGGGCCGGGATTCCAGATGTCATTCGCGGCGACAACCGCACTGGTTGCCGTCTTCGCCGAGATACGGGAACGACAGCTTCTTTTGGGATGGCCAAATTGGGCGCGCAATCTGGCCTCCCTCGTGATCTCGTCCGGCGTGGCGGGGCTTGCGACTGCGCCGATTGCGGCTGTGCATTTCAATCAGATGGCGCAATGGGGCCTCATTGCAAATCTTCTGTCTGTTCCGATGATGGGGATCGTGGTCATGCCCGGTGCTGTTCTTGCAGCTCTTCTGGCCCCCATTGGGTTGGAGCAGATCGGTTTGGAGCTGATGCGCCTTGGCGTCGCGTGGATCCTGCTTGTCGCAGAGACGGTGGCAAGCTGGGACAGCTCATTGCGGCTGATCAGGTCGCCGGAGCCGATTGTGCTGCCGATCATCGGCATTGCTGGCGCGATGCTGTGTCTTTTGCAAGGGCGGGCGCGGTTGAGCGGTTTGCCGGTGCTCGGCCTCGCGCTCGGATTATGGGCGATCTCTGATCGACCTGCGGTTTTGATTGCGGATACCGGCGGGTTGATCGGCGTCATGACGCCAGAGGGCAGGGCGCTCAACAAAGCCCGCGGGGACGGGTTTGCCGCACGGGTCTGGGGTGAAAACGATGCGCTTCGGATCCCGCAGGATCGGGCGGCAGAGCTGGCATCCTTCAGCCGCAAAAATGCGCGATTTGAATTGGGCGGCAAGGTCGTGCATTTCGTGGCCGACAAGGATCTTGAAGAACAAGACGTTGCAAAACTATGCGCGACAACAGCTCTGTTGATCGTGCCCCTCTATAAAGAAACGCCCGCCTGCGCGGCGATCACCGCGCAAGACCTGCGCCAATCCGGGTCAATAGCTATAAACGCCGATGAAGACGGCCTCGTGATTACGACGAGCCGGAAGGTCCGAGGCGAAAGGCTTTGGGTGCCGAATTAGGGCTGTGACCCGCATTTATGCGGGCCGCAACATGTCGGGTTAGTAAGACCGGATCAGCCCGACCAAGCGGCCTTGTACCTTGACCATATTATCGGGAAGAACGCGCGTTTCGTAATTCACATTGGCAGGTTCGAGCGCGATGGATGATCCATGGCGGCGGAACCGTTTCAACGTGGCTTCTGCATCCTCGACCAGGGCGACGACAATGTCGCCATTCTCAGCCGTGGTCTGCTCGCGGATCACAACAACGTCGCCATCATTGATGCCTGCATCAATCATGGAATCGCCCTTTACTTCGAGCGCATAGTGATGGCCGTTGCCTGACAACATCGTTCCGGGCACGGCGACATGATTTGAAACCTGAGAGATTGCTTCAATCGGTGTACCAGCGGCAATTCGGCCCATAATTGGCAATTCGATCGCGTGCACGTCAGACACTGGCATCGCACTGCGCGGGGCATCGACCTTATCGCCATCAATCACTTTCGGGCTGAACCCGCCGGGTTTCGCCAGAACACCCCCATCAATCGCGTCGGGCAGCTTGACGATCTCAATCGCACGAGCGCGATGGGCGAGGCGCTGGATGAAACCGCGTTCCTCAAGCGCAGTGATCAGACGATGGATGCCGGATTTGGACCGCAAATCCAGCGCATCCTTCATTTCGTCAAAACTGGGTGTCACACCATCACGCTGCACGCGGGTATGGATGAATTTGAGCAGATCGAGCTGTTTCTTTGTCAGCATTTGCGCAGGCTCCCTGATTGAGTGCGTTCGCAAATGTTCTATCCACGTTCTTGTTTTGTGTCAACATCTGCCCCAACTGGACCTTAGATCGCGATGTAGCTGACCTCTTCTCCAGCTTGCCGTTCCGGGTCATGTGGCGGGCGCACGATCAGCGCATTGGCGCGTGCCAACACGGTCAATAGCGAGCTGTCTTGGCGCTCAAACCCCTCGATTTGTCGAGACAACGGGTCCTGACGCGCCCGCATGTAGTGCTCGCGCGGGCCGTTGGCAGGGAGGGATTTTGAGAGTATTCCCTTTTGTCGCCTGCGGGGAGACGCCTCAAACCCTAGCATCTTGTCGAGAATTGGTAGAATGAATATCTCACCGCAAACCATTGATGAGACTGGATTTCCGGGCAATCCGATAAGGGTTGATACGCCAATGCGACCGGCCATCAGAGGTTTTCCCGGACGCATGGCAACCTTATAGAAACTGCGCTCCAATCCCTGATCCGCAGCGACCTTGCCGACGATGTCGTGATCGCCAACCGATGCACCGCCGATAGTGACGATCAAATCTGAACCCTGCGCAAGGTCCAGCGCCATAGCGAGGGACGTTTCGGTGTCCTTGGCGATCGGAATCATCCGAACGTCTGCGCCTGCCGCCTCAAACATTGCCTTCAACCCGAACGTATTGGACGCAATAATCTGATCGTCGCGCGGGTCCTCCCCGGGCATAACCAGTTCATCGCCAGTCGCAATCAGTGCTATGGTCGGTTTGCGCGTGACGGCCACAGACGGGCAATTCATCGACGCCAAAAGTGCAACATCCGCAGGGCCGAGGCGACGCGGGCCAGCCAGTGTTGCGCCGATCTCGAAATCGCCGCCTGCGGGTCGGATATAGGTGCGATTGTCAAGCGAGTCCTGCAACGTGATCAAATCACCGTCCCGTTTCACATCCTCCTGAATGATCACACGGGTCGCGCCCTCTGGCAGCGGTGCACCAGTGAAGATGCGCACGGCTTGCCCGGTCTGGATGGCGCCAGTAAACGCATGACCTGCAGCGGCTTCCCCAACAACCGCCAGCGACAACCCCGGGCGCGCCTCGTCAATGATCGCGTACCCATCCATGGCGGAAGCAGCGAAAGGGGGTTGCGCGCGTGTTGCAGCAACAGTTTCCGACAAGACGCGCCCGGCGGCGTCGATAAGGGGAACAGGTTCAGAGGGCAGGGGATCGACCAATGCGAAAAGTGCGGCGAGCGCCTCGTCAACTGTAATCACGCTTCGAACCGGCCGGACTTGCCGCCATCCTTCAGCACGACACGAACGGCCTGAATTTCCATCGTCTTTTCAGCCGCTTTCAGCATGTCATAGACCGTCAGCGCGGCGGTAGAGACAGCCGTCAGTGCCTCCATCTCAACGCCCGTTTGCCCCGTCGTCTTGATTGTCGCTTCGATACGTATGCCGGGCAGCGCCATATCAGCTGTCAGTTCGACGGATACTTTGGTTATCGGCAAGGGATGGCATAGGGGGATCAGCTCTGCGCATTTCTTTGCGCCCATGATACCGGCCAGCCGTGCAACGCCCAGCACATCGCCCTTTTTGGCAGTGCCTTCTGTCACCAGCGCAAGCGTTTCTTCGCGCATCTTTACGGCGCCCTGAGCCACAGCGATGCGAGATGTCACATCTTTGTCGGACACATCCACCATATGGGCGCTGCCTTCGGCATCAAAATGCGTGAGCTTCGCCATCTAACCGCCCCTGTTATAAGGTTTATCGCTCAGGATATGGCGCGTTGCAGCAGTCACATCATCTTTCCGCATGAGGCTCTCGCCAATGAGAAAGGCGCGCGCGCCATACATGGCGAGGTCGGATAAATCGGAAGGTTCGAACAATCCGCTTTCCGCAACGATCAACTTGCCCGCCGGGACTTGCCGCGCAAGCGTCTTCGTGGTTTCCAGCGTGACCTCGAACGTATTCAAATCCCGGTTGTTGATGCCGAGCATCGGGCTGTTCAAGCTGGACGCACGTTCAAGCTCTTCAAGATTATGCACCTCGACAAGCACATCGAGGCCGAATTGCGCCGCAGCCGCTTCGAGTTCATGGGCCTGCGCGTCGGACACGGACGCCATGATAATCAGGATACAGTCGGCGCCCAGCATGCGGGCCTCGGCGACCTGATAGGGATCATACAGGAAGTCCTTGCGCAGGATCGGCAGATCGACAACCTCGCGCGCATCCATGAGATACGCGTCATTCCCTTGGAAAGAGGGGGCGTCGGTCAGGATCGAAAGGCAGGTCGCGCCGCCCGCCTTGTAGGCCTGCGCCAAGGCGGGAACATCAAAGTCATCGCGGATCAGTCCTTTGGACGGGCTGGCCTTCTTGATCTCCGCGATCAGGCCGTAATCCTTGTTCGCAGCGGCCTGAAGCGCCTCGTAGAAGGGGCGCGGCTCGGGCATTGCGAGCGCCGCTGCGGACACGTCTTCGAAGCTGCGTTCTGCTTTGCAGGCCTCGATATGCTCCAGCTTGTAAGTCTTGATCTTCTCAAGAATGGTCGGCGTGCTCATGCGGCCTCCGATGTCAGTTTTGCAAGCGCCTCTACTTTCGATTTCGCTGCGCCGCTATCGATACTTTCTCTTGCAACTTCAACGCCATCTGGCAAGGAGCTCACGTGATCCGCAACCAAAAGTGCTGCGGCAGCATTCAGCAATACCGCTTCGCGATAAGCTGAGGGGGCCCCTTCCAGGAGCGCTCTGAACGCTTTCCCGTTTTCTTCTGGTGCGCCGCCGATGATTTCCTCAAAAGCGCGGGGTACAAGTCCGGCGTCTTCCGGTGCGATCTCTGCCAGCGTTACGGCGCCATTTTCAAGCTTTGCGACTTTGGAGGGGCCGGAAATAGCCAATTCATCCGTACCGTCACCACCATGCACGAGCCAGGCTTTCTCTGCACCGAGTGCAAGAAGGGTTTGCGCCATTGGTTCGATCAGATCTGGTGAAAACGCGCCGGTCAATTGACGCGTTACGCCAGCAGGATTGGTCAAGGGGCCAAGAATATTAAAGATCGTGCGCGTGCCAAGCTCCGCGCGGGTTGGCATCACATGCGCGATCGCGGGATGGTGCATCGGGGCCATCATGAAACCTATGCCGATCTCGGCAATCGCGCGGTTTACCACGTCAGGGCCAACCATCACGTCAATGCCCATCATGCCCAACGCGTCGGCAGCGCCTGACTTGGACGAGAGATTGCGATTGCCGTGTTTTGCGACGGTAACACCTGCGCCCGCGACCACAAACGCCGTTGCCGTGGAGATATTCAGTGTGCCTTTGCCATCACCGCCGGTGCCCACGATATCCATCGCGCCATCGGGCGCCTGAACCGGTTTGCATTTTGAGCGCATGACAGCTGCGGCTGCGGCGTATTCTTCCACCGTTTCGCCGCGCGTGCGCAGGGCCATCAAAAATCCGCCGATCTGAGAAGGCGTCGCGTTGCCGTCGAACAATACGCCAAATGCCTCTTCTGCTTCAGCGCGGCTGAGCGCGCGATCTGCGGCCAGACCGATCAGAGGTTTCAAGTCTGCGCTCATGCCGGAACCTTTGTCTCGTCCACGAAATTCTGGAGCATTTTGTGGCCGTGTTCAGAGGCGATGCTTTCAGGGTGAAACTGGACGCCATGGATCGGTTTTTGGGCGTGTTGCAGGCCCATGATTGTCCCGTCATCCAGCTCTGCCGTGACCTTCAAAACGTCAGGCAAGGAGGCGCGTTCGACCACAAGCGAATGATATCGTGTCGCTTGAAAATCCTGCGGCAAACCTTTGAAAACACTCGTATCATTGTGGTTGATCGTGCCCATTTTTCCGTGCACGATCTCGTTGTGCCTGATGACCTTGCCACCGAAGGCCTGACCAATCGATTGATGCCCCAGACAGACGCCCAGCAGAGGCAAGTTCACCTCCGCCGCAGCTTCGACCATTGCGAGGCAAATTCCGGCCTGTGAGGGATCACAGGGGCCCGGTGATAACACCACGCCCGCCGGGTTCATCGCCATCGCGTCCTGCACATTGATCGCATCGTTGCGGTGCACGGCAACATCCGCGCCAAGCTCGCCCAGGTAATGGACCAGATTGTAAGTAAAACTGTCGTAATTATCGATCAGAAGCAGCATCGGTCTCTCGGTTTGTGCAGTGTTTGCTCGGGTTTTTTCAAAAGGGCTTTCAGCACCTTAACAGTCGGGATATACATGCCCAGAGCATGGCGTCGGGGTCAAGCCACCATTGCCAAAAGACATGCAGAACGAGGCGGCGCATCAAGCCACCTATGCAGTGTTCGGCGTATGGGCCCGGACCGAGCGAATGAGGAGTAGAGCGTGGTTAAAGGCATCTTTTCCGGTCTGATCATGGGCGGGGCAACAGGCATTGCTGTGGCTTCTGTTCTGTCACTCTACGCGCCGCTGTCGACATCACCTGACGTGAGCGCTGCGAGCACGGAAGAGCCTGTTGAAGAAGCCCCCGCCGTTGATCAGAAAGAGAGCGCGATTGAGCCCGTGACGGATGCTGATGAAGCCCCTGCCGACACAGTGGAGGTCGTCAAGGAAGCACCGGCAGAGATATCTGCACCAAAGCCAACAGAAGCAACAGAGGCAACAGAGGCAACAGAGGCGATCACCGAGGGCTCTGTGGCGTCAAGCCCGACCGTTGCGGAAGAAACATCCGAGCAAGACCAAGACTTGGCTGCTGTAGATGCGCCCACCGTTGAACCTGATGTGTCAGAGGAAAACACGCAAGCCACCGAGGCTAAAGAAGAGCCTGCACCGACTGTTCTGACGGACGCTCCTGAAACCGCAGAGAACCAATCCGCGCCTGCAGACAACACCCTGATCGTCCCATCCAGTGAAGACGTTGCAGTTGCGCGCAGCACAACACCGCTGGCCATCGAAGAAGAAGCGGATCCACCGGTTGCCGCGTCGGACAAACCGGAGAAAATTGAACTGCCGAAGGTCGGCACGACCCGACCCGCTGCCCCTGAAGCATCGCAGACACCTGTCTTGGCCAGCGCAACGCCGCGCGCGGCAAACACGGCAGATGCGCCGTTAGGGCTTGCTTTGCCGCAAGTTGATCCTGCACCAGCAGCCTCCGGCGATGTCGCGGAGCGGCCAGCAGAGGCTGAGGACGCGGATGCAGAAGGCACCGTGACGCCGGTGTCCTCAGATACACCGATCACGCTGGACGTGCCCAATACTGACAATCCTGTGGCTGGTGTCGTCACAAATCGTCTGCCGTCTGTAACTGTTCCTGATGCTGAGACGTCCACGGCACCCGAAACCACCGAGGCTGAGACCGAGGCTAAATCAGCAGCAGATGCGTCGGAGGTTGGGGCCTTGGTTGCATATGCGTCCGAAGTCGAAGGCACAGTCGGGGAGGCGCTGTTCTCTGTCATTTTGGTCGATGACGGTACAGCGACCGTCCCGCGTGCCGATCTGATTGCGCTGGAAGTTCCATTTTCAATCGCAATCGACCCAAGCGCCCCAAACGCCGGAGCTGTTGCCGAGGAGTATCGCGCTGCAGGCATTGAGGTGCTGGCCATGGTCGCGGACCTTCCGGCCTCAGCGGAGCCCAGCGACGTCGCTGTCGCGATGGAGGGCTATATGTCCGTGCTGCCCGAAGCGATTGCGGTGATGGATCCTTTGGACGCGCGGATTCAATCAAATCGCGACCTGCTGCAACCTGTCCTCGGCGCGATCCGGGATACAGGGCACGCCTTGGTGACTTATGATCGTGGATTGAATTCCGCCCAACAGGCAGCACGTCGCGAAGGCATCCCGACGGCGACAGTCTTCCGGGTGCTGGATGCCGAAAACGAGGAGGCGCCGAAGATCAAACGCTACCTGAGCCGTGCGGCCTTTAATGCGTCAAAAGACGGCTCTGTCCTCGTGCTTGGCCGTAGCCGTCCTGAGACGGTGAAAGCTTTGCTGGAATGGGCGCTTGATGCGAAGGGCGGCGGGATCAGCATCGTACCGATCTCTTACGTGATGCAACAGGAGCTCGGTTGATTAGAAATTGCCGCTGCGGCCAAATCGGGCCGCTTCTTGCGCAGCCATTCGAATGGCTTTGGCCTTGTTGACCGTTTCTTCATATTCCGCTTCGGGGTCACTGTCGTAGACAACGCCGCCGCCAGCCTGAGTGTAGAGTTTCTGATCCTTGACCACGGCGGTCCGCAGCACGATGCACATATCCATATCGCCATTGGCCGAAAAATATCCGCAGCCGCCGCCGTAGACGCCGCGCTTTTCGGGCTCCAATTCGTCGATGATCTCCATGGCGCGGACCTTTGGCGCGCCAGAAACAGTGCCTGCAGGCAGGCCAGAAAGCAGTGCAGACAGGGCATCATGATCCTCTGACAGCTCCCCCACGACATTCGATACGATATGCATTACATGGCTATACCGCTCGATGATGAATTTTTCAGTCGGGCGAACAGTGCCAATCTTGGAGACTTTGCCGGTATCATTGCGTCCCAGATCCAGCAGCATCAGATGTTCTGCGAGCTCTTTCTGATCGGCCAGCAGATCCTCTTCCAGCGCTTTGTCCTCGGCCGGTGTTGCACCACGTTTGCGGGTGCCTGCAATCGGCCTGATGGTCACTTCATTGCCGAAGACGCGCACCAATATCTCTGGGGAAGCACCGATGATCTGGAAGCCGTCCATATTGAAGTAGAACATGAAGGGCGATGGGTTTGTGCGTCTCAGCGCGCGATAGAGCGAGAAAGGCGGTAAGGTGAACTCCTGTGTCCAGCGCTGTGACGGCACGACCTGAAAGATATCACCGGCCTTGATGTATTCCTTCGCTGCTTCCACCGCCTTGAGATAATCGTCATGCGCGAAATTGGAGACGGGCGTGTCGTCGGCAATAGCCTCCCCCAGATCATGGCTTGCCGTGCGCGGCGCACGGTCGAGGTCTCGTACAGCGTCCATGACCCGCTCCGCCGCTTGTGCGTAGGCGGCCTTTGCAGACACACCTTCGCCGACCCAGGCGGGCGCGCAAACGATGACCTCGCCTTTGACACCGTCCAAAACGGCAATCACAGACGGGCGCATCAGCACGGCATCCGGCAGGCCCAGCACATCTTTGTTCACATTGGGCAGATGTTCGACGAGCCGGATCATGTCATAGCCCAGATAGCCAAACAGACCAGCAGATGCCGCTGGAAGATCAAGTGGAAGGTCGATGCGCGATTCCGCGAGCAGATTGCGAATGGCTGTCAGCGGATCATCAACACAAGGCTGAAAGGCCTGACGGTCATAGCGGGCCTGGCGATTGATCTCAGAGCTTTCGCCATGGCAGCGCCAGATCAGATCGGGCTTCATACCAATGATGGAATAGCGCCCGCGGACTTCGCCACCAGTGACAGATTCGAGGATAAAGCTATCCGGCTGGGCATCAGCCAGCTTGAGCATCAGTGATACGGGCGTGTCCAGGTCAGCGGCCAGACGTGTATAGACAAGCTGGTTTTGACCCGCCTCAAAGCTCGCAGCAAAGGCGTCATATTCGGGAAGAAGTGCCATGCTGCTTAGATTCCGCCGTGACCGCCGCCACCAAACTGCGACAGCACGGCATTGACGGCCGCTTGGTCCAAAGTGAGACCGTATTGGTTTTGCACGGCAGTCCCGAACAATTGGAACACATCGCCCGCCAGCCCTTCGCTGGCCGCCGCATTAAACTGAGCCACGACGGCTTGCGCCTCATCTGTGGTCAAATCCGGGGAAGAAATGTTGGTCAGCTCGACCAATGCGGAGACACCATTCGGGCCTTGTACGAAGATCACGCCATTTTCTTCCAAGTCGAACACTTCGGCCATCATGCCAATCGGCGCGCCTTCAATGAAATCATTCCGGGTGACGTCAATCTCCGCCTTTGCTTGCAGGTCCAATGTGGCCATCCGCGTGCCGTTCTTGACTTGCTCCTGCAGCGCAACACCGAGCGCGTTGAGAGCCTGCGCGGTCTGATCGGCGCGCCAGCTTTCAGTGACGATCTCTTTGATATCTTCCAATGGGGGCAGGGCGGGCGGAACGATCTCATCAAGGCGTGCCGCATAGATGCCGCCATCACTCAACTCTTTGACTTCCGGGAAGTCAGTCGTTGTCAGCTGCGGCGCATCCCTGCGAAATGCCTCATATCCCGCAATTCCGTCAGAGACGTCAGAGGTGAATGCAACCGATCCAATCTGCATATCCGTTTCGTCCGCCAGCTCTTCAAGCGTGGCGCCGCCGACAAGCAGGTCGTCAACGCGGTCCAGTTCATCAAGAATGATGCGTTGCGCACGGTCTGTCGTAAACTCTCCGGTCAGGTCCGCCCTAGCGTCCTCAAAGGACACCGTTGTCGCATCCAGTACCGCATTCACGCGGTAGATCACTGGCCCGAGGGAGGTCTGAACAGGCGCGGTAAGCCCGGGTTCAGTAAGGGCAAAGACCACTTCTGCGATATCAGCGGCAAGGTCACTGCGTGCCACTTCGCCCTGATCAACATCTTCCAGCGTTAAGCCACGCTCTGTTACCAGTTGGTCAAAGGTGATGTCGCCTGCATCCAGTTGCGCTTTTGCCGCATCGGCTGCGGCTTGGTCGGCAAAGCCCAGCCGCTCCACAAGCCGGCGCTCTGGCTGCACATATTGCGCGGCGCGTGCGTCATAAAGCGCGCGCAGTTCAGCCTCATCAACCTCAATCGTGTCGAGGATCATTTCAGGTGTCAGCCAAGCATAGGTGATGTTGCGTATCTCTGCCGTACGGAATTGGTCGCCATTGGTCTCGTAAAAGCTGTCCAGTTGCGCATCCGTGGGCGCGAGGATCTCGTCTTGCAACAGGC
This sequence comes from Pseudomonadota bacterium, assembly GCA_039195745.1. Taxonomy (GTDB): domain Bacteria; phylum Pseudomonadota; class Alphaproteobacteria; order Rhodobacterales; family Rhodobacteraceae; genus Litoreibacter. The sequence goes on from JBCCVD010000002.1 coordinate 235,866, forward strand.
TTTCATCGACAAAAGCCCAGCGAAAAGACCGCTTTTCCGCGAGGAAGTTATAAAGTGTCGTCGCATAGGTGTCATCGACAGTCAGGCCGCCCGTAACAGACTGCTGCAGCAAAGTCCGTGCAGCACTAAGGCGGAGCTCCTCTTCGAAATCGGAAGGCGTGGTTCCGTTCTGACGCAGCGCGAATTCATAGCTGTCGCGGTTGAACTGCCCCCCGGGGCCCTGAAAGGCGGGAACTGCGCGCAGCTGGTTTGCGACCTCACCATCGCCCACTGAGAGCAGGTTCTTCTTGGTCTCGTCGCTCATCGCGGCCACAGCTGCAAGTTGGGCCAGCACGCGCTGATCAATCCCTTCCGCACGGGCCTGCGCCATGGAGACAGCCCCGCCACGGCGTCGCGTCTCTGCTGCAAGTTCTTGTTGCAAGGCGCGTTGAAAATCGGCGACCGCAATCTCAGTATCGCCGACCTTACCGATGGAAGCGATGGAACCGCCGACACCACCCGCCCCAAATCCGGCGAGACCAAGGATCAACAGAACAAGGATGATCCAGACGAAGACCTTGCCCGCGCTGCCACGGCGCATGGAGCTGGACGGAGCCTTGATATCGGACTTTTTGGCCATTTTTCAGATGCCTCGAAATTGCGGTTTTGGCGTTGGTAAACCGTTGCGTGCAACGGGGCAAGCAGGTGTTAGACTGACAATGCGGTGAGGCGTTCAAAAAGTACCTCAATGCCCGGTCGGTCTATATTTGCAAAGGCGATCCTGAGTGCCGCTGCACCCGTGTCATTCCCGTCTGGGACGAACATTGTACCGGGCAGGCATAACACGCCGATGTATTGCACCATCTTTTGTGCAAGCGCATCAGATGGCAGATCAAACGGGTGGCGCATCCACGCGAAGTAGGCCCCGCAGCCGTCCATGGACCAACCGCGCGCCTGCAGTTCGGGAAAACCCTCGCGGATCGCCTGAGCGCGATCCAGAATTTCCAAACGTTGCTCTGACAACCAGGGCTCCAGGTTTTGCATCCCCCACAGGGCTGCGCGCTGCCCCAATTGGTTGGGACAAATCGCAACCGTGTCGAGAAACTTCTCTGCTTCGAACAAACGCGCAGGGCTGGCAATCATCGCACCGACCCGGTGGCCGGTCAGCCGGTAGGCTTTGGAAAAGGAATAGAGCTGGATCAGCGTGTCATCCCAAGCCGCATCCTGAAACAACCTGTGCGGGGCACCGCTGCGACTGTCAAAATCGCGATAGGTTTCATCAACGATAAGCGCAATGCCCTTTGCGCGACACAGATCGCGGAAGGCCGACAGCGTTTCTGCCGGATACTCAACGCCGCCAGGATTATTCGGTGATACCAATGCAATAGCGCGCGTTTTTGATGTGACCAGTTCGACCGCCTCCTCCGCGGAGGGGATCAGTCCTGCCCCTGTTGGCAATGGCACGGCGGTGATGCCGCCCATATCGAGCCACATCTTATGGTTGAAATACCAAGGCGTGGGGAGAATAATCTCGTCCCCCTCAGAAGCGAGCGTCGCGATCGTGGCGGCGAAAGCCTGGTTGCAGCCGGACGTGATCGCAACCTGATCCGACGTAACGCTGCCACCATATGCAGCAGACCAGTCTGTGGCGACTTTTTCACGCAGGTCTGGCAGGCCCAGAACCGGACCGTATAGATGCGCGCCATCATCTTGCAGGATGAACTCCGACATCGCTGCGCGCATTTCCACAGGCGGCGGGTCAACCGGTGCGGCTTGGCTGACATTGATCAGTGGCCTATCAGCGGAAAAGGTCACACCTTCCAGCCAGCGGCGCGCTTCCATCACTGGTGGCGGAAAAGTGGCGGCCATATTCGGATTGAGCAGTGTCATGGCTCAGTCCGTTCCGCGATACGGCTTCACATATTGCATTGCCATGTCCCAAGGGAAGAAAATCCAGGTATCCTGACTGACTTCGGTGATGAATGTATCAACCTGCGGCCGCCCCTTGGGTTTGGCATAAACAGTTGCGAAATGCGCGTTGGGGTAGAGGCTCCGCACAACTTCCAGTGTCTTGCCGCTATCGACAAGATCGTCGATGATCAGAATGCCTGTGCCATCCCCCATCATGTCTTCATCCGGTTTCTTCAGAACCTTCGCATCCGATTGCGATTGATGGTCGTAGGATTTGACCGAAATCGTGTCGACCGTGCGGATATCCAACTCACGCGCGGCGATCATTGCAGGCGCCATTCCGCCGCGCGTGATCGCGACAACGGCGCGCCACGCGCCCTCGTCAGGTCCATGGCCGTCAAGACGCCACGCCAAAGCGCGGCTGTCACGGTGAATCTGGTCCCAACTGATGTGAAATCCCTTTTCATGGGGTAAGCGGTCGGTCATTGCAGCGTCTCGTTTGTTCAGGATTTCTCAATATCTGGCGCATCGACGGCTTTCATGCCGACAACGTGATACCCGGAGTCAACGTGCAAACATTCGCCTGTCACGGCCGAGCTGAGATCGGACAGGAGATAAAGCGCAGATTTGCCGACCTCTTCTTGCGTAACGGTCCGGCGCAGTGGTGCGTTATACTCATTCCACTTCATAATGTAGCGGAAATCACCAATGCCGGATGCAGCAAGTGTCTTGATCGTCCCTGCAGAGATTGCATTCACACGGATATTGTCTTTTCCCAAATCCTCGGCGAGGTATTTGACCGAGGCCTCAAGCGCTGCTTTTGCGACGCCCATCACATTGTAATGCGGCATCACCTTTTCGGCGCCGTAATATGTCAGCGTTAAAAGCGAGCCACCATCCGGCATCATCTTTTCCGCACGCTGCGCAACGGCTGTGAAGGAATAGACGGAGATATCCATCGACATCCGGAAATTGTCAGGGCTGGTGTCAACGTAACGGCCGCGCAGCTCGCTCTTATCGGAAAATCCAATTGCATGGACAACGAAATCGAGGCTGCCCCAATCCGCCTTGAGCGTGTCAAAGAGGGCGTCAATAGACGCGCCGTCGCCAACATCGCAGGGCAGGACATGTTTTGATCCAATGCTGTCAGCCAAAGGCCGGACGCGCTTCAAGAGGGCGTCCCCCTGATATGAGAACGCAATTTCCGCGCCAGCATCCGCACAAGCTTTGGCGATTCCCCAGGCAATCGACTTGTCGTTTGCCACGCCCATGATCAATCCGCGCTTGCCTGCCATTAAACCGTTCGACATACCCGTCCCTTGTCCTACATCCCGATTGCGCTTGGTGTAGGCCAAAGCACATGGCGCTTCAAGCAAGCTATCAAGACGCAACGTCACGGTTGAAAAGAACGCAAACAAAGCGCATCCGCGCGACACTGAAGAGGTAGAATTAAACCCATGAGCGACAGAGACGGCAAATTTGCAGGCGACAATCCGTTTGATATCGTCCGCAGCTGGATGAAAGAGGCCGAAGCCTCAGAGCCCAATGACCCAAATGCCATTGCGCTTGCAACCGTCGATGGCGAAGGCTTGCCGAATGTGCGCATGGTTTTATTAAAAGATGTCGAAGAAAACGCTTTTGTGTTCTATACCAACTATGAGGGAGTAAAAGGCGCAGAACTTGATGCCTCGGGGAGGGCGGCATTTGTTTTGCATTGGAAGTCGTTGCGACGACAAATTCGCGTGCGCGGTCACGTCAGCCGAGAAGATGGGCCGCAAGCGGACGACTACTATAATTCACGTTCCCTTAAAAGTCGGCTCGGAGCTTGGGCGTCTGAGCAATCAAAGCCTCTTTCTTCGCGGGCGAGCCTAATGGCAAAAGTCGCGAAAGTGACGGCAGAACAGGGTGTTAATCCAAAGCGCCCACCTTTTTGGGGCGGATTTCGGATCACGCCGGTGGAGATAGAATTCTGGGCTGACGGGGCCTACAGGTTGCATGATCGGTTCCGATGGACCCGGACAGATGCTGAGCAAAATTGGGATGTGGAGCGCCTCAACCCGTAAAGGAAATGCGTCAGAGAGGTGACGTGGAAGTAAATCGCAGGACAGGAATTACGTACCTATCTTAAATATCAAATCCGTGAGACCATAAGTTACTGAAGAATAAAGAACAGTTACGAGGTTAGCTCATGGGCAGGCTTGGGGGTGTTGAAAGTTTCAGCACAACTTGGATGACAGAGACACTTGAAGTAACGGCGGATACACCGCTGGTAACGGGCCGTGTGAAATGGTTCGACGCAGCCAAAGGGTTTGGCTTTGTGGTCGCTGATGAAGGCGGACCAGACATATTGCTGCATGCCAATGTGCTGCGCAATTTCGGACAGGGCTCCGTCGCAGACACGTCTGCGGTAGAGCTACGCGTGCAGCGAACAGAGCGTGGGCTGCAGGCGGTCGAAGTGCTCTCCATCACACCGCCGGAAAGCGGCGCGGAAACCTCCGGTTTTGACATGATCATGGCAAACCTGGACGGGGTTGCGCTGACGCCTGCTCGGGTTAAGTGGTTTGACAAAGCCAAAGGTTTCGGGTTTGCAAATGCGTATGGCGACGATCAGGACATCTTTTTACACATCGAAATCCTTCGCAAATGCGGTTTGGCGGATCTTGAAGCCGGTGAAGCGGTCTGCCTGCGTATCGTCGAAGGGGACCGTGGCCAGATGGCGGCTGAGGTTCACGCTTGGGACTACGCCTTGCACAACGACTAAATCCGTTTTCATTGCTGCGATAGGTTGGGCGTTTGCATCGGCAAGCGCCTTTTCTATGTGCAGCCCCGAGCGGGTTGATTTGCGCGGAGACTGGGGCACCGCCCGGTTCACGGTTGAAATTGCAGATGATGCGAAGGAGCGGGCGCGCGGCTTGATGTTTCGCGAGAGCATGCCGCGCATGGCAGGCATGTTATTCGTCTATGAAGCGCCGCAAAGACTGGCTTTCTGGATGCGCAATACACGCATTCCGCTGGACCTGTTGTTTGTGGATGAGTCGGGACGGGTTGTAACGATCCATGAAAACGCAATCCCGCTGGATGAAACTCCATTATCCGGCGGCGAGGCTCCGTTACTTGCTGTTCTTGAGATAAATGGTGGCATGTCCAAAACACTCGGAATCAGTCTCGGAACAGAATTGCGGCATCCACAAATGCCACAGGCAACGGCGCTTTGGCCTTGCAAGGAAAACTAACCGCATCTTTCGACGAATTTGGGCTTTTCAAACGTGCATGTTGTAGTTAGGAAGCCTCTCACAGATGGACGGGGCGTGGCGCAGCCTGGTAGCGCACCTGTTTTGGGTACAGGGGGTCGTGAGTTCGAATCTCGCCGCCCCGACCATCTGAAAACTCCTCAAAATGCGTAACGCTGACAGTATCACACGGCCTGCACGTCGACTCAGGTCTGACATCTGATTCTGTTACGACTGCCTGTCCTCACCATATATAGTGAGGGTGGAGAGGGCTAACACAAAACTGAGTGTGTGCATTCGTTCATTTGACAAGACTGTATCTGGCAATGCGTCGCGAAAATGTAACATTTCAACATGTAGTAGTAATGGTGTTTAGAGCCACAACTGAGCCGAAATTCCTGTGAGCGAATCTGTGGATTGTTGAACCGATTTTGCAGAAACCGGCGTTAAGTGTGCCGATTTTCTTCGTTTTTTACGCTGCCACATTTGATTAACAAATTCTTGCCTTCCAACGGTCGGAGCTGACCGACTTTCTTCTGCCGAAAGGTCAACTCGAAAAACGATGCGCGCATGGTAAAAAATGCGTTGACCTCATAGGGGCACATCCTTCAGGTTGTGCGAGCTGATAAGGCCGCCACCACATGTAGTAAACATCGGGTGGCGTAGGGACGGGAAAAGAAACCTAAATTGATGAGTGTCGTTACAGACACCATGTCGGGGACAGCAGTGTCCGGCCGTAGGTGTTTCGTCTCTAAAAAACCGCGGGCCCGCGTTGAGGCAGGCCATAACAAGAATGACGGCGCGAGCCACGCAGTTAGGGAATGAGACTGATGAAAATCGACCGCAAGCTGACACAAGCAGGCAAAGACGCGTATGAGGCGCTGGAATTCACGACGACAGCTTCAGAGATTCGCAACCCTGATGGGACAATTGTGTTCAAGCTTGATGAGGTTGAAGTGCCGGCCACTTGGAGCCAAGTGGCTTCAGACGTGATTGCGCAGAAATATTTCCGTAAGGCAGGTGTTCCGGCGCGGCTGAAGAAAGCGAAAGAAAAGGGCGTGCCTGCCTTCCTTCAACGCTCTGTCGCCGACGACGCGGCTTTGAAGAAATTGCCCGAAGATCAACGGTTTGGCGGCGAAACCTCAGCCAAACAGGTCTTTGATCGCTTGGCCGGTGCTTGGTGCTACTGGGGCTGGAAAGGTGGCTACTTCACCACGGAAGCCGACGCACAAGCCTATTACGATGAAATGCGTGTGATGCTGGCCAAGCAAATGGCCGCTCCGAACTCTCCGCAATGGTTTAATACGGGCCTGCACTGGGCCTATGGCATCGACGGGCCTGCGCAAGGCCACCACTATGTCGATCACGAGACGGGGAAATTGACCAAGTCAAAATCCTCCTATGAGCACCCGCAGCCTCATGCGTGCTTCATCCAATCTGTCAGCGATGATCTGGTAAATGATGGCGGCATCATGGACCTGTGGGTGCGCGAAGCACGTTTGTTTAAGTACGGGTCTGGCACGGGCACCAATTTCTCCTCGCTTCGTGCAGCGAATGAGCCACTGTCGGGCGGCGGGAAATCGTCTGGCCTGATGGGCTTCCTGAAGATCGGTGACCGTGCAGCAGGCGCGATCAAATCCGGCGGCACGACGCGCCGTGCAGCCAAGATGGTGATTGTCGATGCGGATCACCCCGATATCGAAGAGTTCATCGATTGGAAGGTGCTCGAAGAGCAAAAAGTGGCCTCCATCGTCGCGGGCTCCAAGATGCACGAGCAAAAGCTGAACTCCATTTTCCAAGCGATCAAAGCTTGGGACGGCAAGATCGAAGATGCGGTTGATCCGAAAGCCAATGAGACGCTGAAAACCGCGATTCGTGAGGCCAAGAAGGTCGCGATCCCAGAGACTTACGTCAAACGTGTGCTGGACTATGCACGCCAAGGCTACACGTCTATTGAATTCCCGACCTATGACACGGATTGGGATTCGGAAGCCTATAACTCTGTCTCTGGCCAGAACTCCAACAACTCCATCCGCGTGACCGATGCCTTCCTCAAGGCTGTCGAAAATGATGGCGATTGGGAGCTGAAGGCACGCACAACGGGTGAACCGACAAAAACCATCAAGGCGCGCGATCTGTGGGAGAAAGTCGGCCACGCCGCTTGGGCCTGTGCTGATCCGGGCATCCAGTACCACGACACGGTCAATGACTGGCACACATGCCCCGAAGACGGACAGATTCGTGGGTCGAACCCGTGCTCGGAATATATGTTCCTTGACGACACGGCCTGCAACCTCGCCTCCATGAACCTGCTGACATACTTTAAAGACGGCACGTTTGACGCCGAGCTTTACATGCATGCCACCCGCCTGTGGACGCTGACGCTCGAAATCTCTGTCATGATGGCGCAATTCCCGTCACCCGCCATTGCGCAGCGCTCCTATGACTTCCGCACGCTGGGGCTGGGTTACGCTAATATCGGCGGTCTCTTAATGAACATGGGCTACGGCTATGACAGTGCCGAAGGCCGCGCCATGTGCGGTGCGCTGACAGCCCTGATGACGGGCGTATCTTACGCGACCTCCGCCGAGATCGCGAAAGAGCTAGGGCCCTTCCCGGGCTACGCGAAAAACGCGGATCACATGCTGCGCGTCATGCGCAACCACCGCAACGCGGCTTACGGTCGGGATGAGGGTTATGAGAAGCTGGCGACCAAGCCTTTGGCCTTGGACCATGCCTCTTGCCCCGACCAATCCTTGATCAAGCTGGCAACAGCCGCTTGGGATGAAGCACTGGAGCTGGGCGAAAAGCACGGCTACCGCAACGCACAAGCGACCGTTATTGCGCCAACAGGCACAATCGGTCTGGTGATGGACTGTGACACGACGGGGATCGAGCCTGACTTCGCCCTCGTGAAGTTCAAGAAGCTGGCAGGGGGCGGTTACTTCAAGATCATCAACCGCTCCGTTCCGGCGGCGCTGGAGACGTTGGGCTACACATCCTCCCAGGTGGAAGAAATCGTCTCCTACGCTGTCGGCCACGCGACGCTGGGCAATGCGCCAGGGATCAACCACACCTCGCTGGTCGGTCACGGATTTGGCGAAGCGGAACTGGCGAAGATCGAAGAAGCGCTGCCAAGTGCCTTCGACATCCGCTTTGTCTTCAACCAATGGACCTTGGGCGAAGAGTTCTGCACCGGCACGCTGGGGATCCCAGCCGCCAAGCTGAACGATCCGGGCTTTGACATGCTGACCCATCTGGGCTTCACAAAAGAGCAGATCACGCATGCCAACGACCACGTTTGTGGAACCATGACGCTGGAAGGCGCGCCGCACTTGGCCGAGAAGCATTATTCAGTCTTCGATTGCGCCAACCCATGTGGCAAAATCGGCAAGCGGTATCTGAGCGTCGACAGCCACATCTACATGATGGCCGCGGCTCAATCGTTCATCTCCGGCGCGATCTCCAAAACGATCAACATGCCGAACGATGCGACCATCGAAGATTGCCAGAAAGCCTATGAGCTGAGCTGGTCCCTCGCGATCAAAGCCAATGCGCTCTACCGCGACGGCTCCAAACTGTCGCAACCTCTGGCCGCAGCACTGGTCGAGGATGATGAGGAGGCGGCAGAGGTGCTGGAAAGCGGCACGCCGCAGGAAAAAGCGGCCGTGCTGGCTGAAAAGATCATCGAGAAAGTGGTCATCAAGGAAGTCGCACGCGGACGCGAAAAAATGCCGGATCGCCGCAAGGGCTACACACAGAAGGCCGTGGTCGGCGGGCACAAGGTCTACCTGCGCACGGGCGAGTACGAAGACGGCCAGTTGGGCGAGATCTTCATCGACATGCACAAGGAAGGCGCGGGCTTCCGGGCGATGATGAACAACTTCGCAATCGCCGTCTCCGTCGGGCTGCAATACGGTGTGCCGCTGGAGGAGTTCGTGGACGCCTTCACCTTCACCAAGTTTGAGCCTGCGGGCATGGTGCAGGGCAACGACTCGATCAAGAACGCGACGTCTGTGCTGGATTACATCTTCCGCGAATTGGCCGTGTCGTATCTAGACCGCACCGATCTGGCGCATGTCAAACCGCAAGGCGAAACCTTCGATGATCTGGGTCGCGGCGAGGATGAAGGCAAGCAGAACATCGCTGAGCTTGGCGAAACAGCTGCCAATAAGTCCTTGGAAGTGCTGAAACAAATCAGCTCCACAGGCTACCTGCGCAAGCGCGTTCCGCAGGAGCTACAAGTGCTGCAAGGCGGTCTGGCAGGTGCCATGGCACTGGACGCCTCAACTGACCCTGTCGCGGCACTGCAGACCTTGGTGCCCGAGACGAGCGCTGCAGCGGTGACATCAGGCTCCGTCTCCATGTCGGCGCGCGACAAGGCGAAAATGCAGGGCTACGAGGGCGAAGCCTGCGGCGAATGCGGCAATTACACACTGGTACGCAACGGCACCTGCATGAAGTGCAACACTTGCGGCGGAACGTCGGGGTGTAGCTGAGATTGATACAATGAAACGTAGGTACACCCTTAATCCGAGTAGAGCTGCCGAAATCTGGAAGGAAGTCCTTTCCTGTCGACAGGACCTCTACGGCGATGGGGAGTTCTTCAAAATGCCCCAAGCCTGGGAGGCTATCTGTGAAGGCAACCCAGACTGGAAGACTAGGGTCTACAAAACAAGGAGTGTCGAAGACTATCAACGAAGGGCGGGAGTAATAACTTTTGATGACCGGGTAACACTGTCAGTAGATGAGAAGCTGCTTACAAATGCGGAAAGGGGTTGCAAACTTAGCAATTTCATCCTTGCGCATGAGGTGGGACACTTGGCCTTAGATCATCATGCTGAACAGGCAGTCATCAAGAACTTTCAACTCTTCTCTGGCTCTACGGGATTGGCGAACATACCCCCAACTTTAGAGGAATACGAAGCGAACTTTGCGGCAATTGTGTTTCAATGCGGAGCGGCTCTTCTTCAAGAAGGTATCTCTGCTTTGGATTTAGCAAATAGGGCGTACAGCGATGTGCGTTGGGTCAAAAAAGTGCAACTTATGGTGCAATCTGAAGCGTTTAAGAAAGAACTACAAAAGCCTAACGAAAGTTTAGGAAGAGTTGTTTTGTAAAAGATAGAAACACCGCGGCGGGTGCGCCTGCCGCGCGACGAGGATCAGGCCGCAGGCAGAAAAATACCGGGCGGTACAACGATGAGCCTGATCAGCGAAACTCTACGGGCGGCCTTCGGGTCGCCCTTTTTCTTTGGCCTGTGCCGGGCAGGGACGTGAGTAGCAAATGCCTTACTTATCGCGCCGCCCGAATTTACCTAACGTTAACCCCGTTGTTTCGGGGGATTAACTATGAAGAGTTTGGGATTGAATGCCATAGATCGCCTACGCGGTTTCATTGAAACGCCGTCAGGGGCGAAAATACCGACAATTGTAAAACTGCGCGCATCCTCACACCGAAGTCCGTATTCGCATATCGGTGAGATTCAGATACCCCATCCATGGCTGGATGAGTTCGAGGAACAAAGCCGCGCATTTTACTTCTGCGCTGAGAGTGGCGAGTTCTTCACGCAGTTAAACGTATTGGAAGCGGTTGCTGATCCGGATCACGGGGAGGCAAAGCTGGGGCGGATGATCTTGCTGCGTGAACATCAGCGCCATCACGCCTGACGCCAATTGAGTTAGACGTCGCGCCCCATGGCGATCAGTCTTGCGTGGAGTGCTTCTGCAAACGGATCGCCATGTTCCAAGGCAAAGACATAGGCATGGGTGAGGTAGAAACCCGCCGCGACCTCGCCATTGGCTTGCGCCGCAGCAACTTGATAAAGCCTGATCAGGGCAGGGCGGTCCTTGGCCGCGTGGGCCTCAAGCAGTTGTGCGTCAAGATCATTCCGCAGCATAGGCCTGTTTCTGGCGATGCTCGAGGATCCGGTCAGCAACCCAGGCATGATAGCAATGCGTCGGGCCATCCATCGCAGGAGAGAATCGTCCCCCGTCAAATCCCGGCCCGTAACGGCCCTTCTGCATGCCTTCAACGACGAACACATCTTCTTCAAACACCTCTTTCCAGAGTGCGGTGTTCTTTGCGCGCATCTCATCACTGATATGGGGCGCAGCGTAGTAGAGATGGATATGTTCTACCGTGTGATTGACGGCTGTCGGTTCCAGAATGATTGCAAACGCATGGTCGCGCTGCGCACCCAACAAAACATTGGGATAGACTGTGATATATTCTGCGGCGCCCTGCAGCCACTTGTCGCTGAGCCCGTCAAAATCGGGGAAGCACGCACCATTCTCCCCTTCGAACTGGCGATAGACGAGTGTGCCTTGTCCAGAGTACTTGCCGGATTCGTCGATATTGTAGTGATCTTCAAGCCGGGAGTAGCTGTTCAAGCCGGGATGAACCCATGGCAGATGATAGCTCTCGCAATAGTTTTCGACGGCAAGCTTGTAATTTGTTCGCACGGAGAGCTGGAAGGTTGAGTCTGCGCCGCCATGATAGAGCGGCTTGTCGAACTCGGCCCAGCGCGCGATCAAGTCTGCATGGACCTCCTCAAACGGTGCGGCTTGGCCAGAGATGTTGATGAAGACCACGTCGCGCCAGATATGCGATCTGATTTCAATCAAGCCCATTGTGTCGCGATCCATGTCGGGATGTGCATTTTGGCCGGGCCCGCCGACATGCGGGGTCGCGACCAGTTTGCCTTTTGTCGAGTAACACCAGGAATGGTAGGGGCAGCGGATCGCCCCTCCGATCTTGCGCGGCTCTGAGACAAGGATCATACCGCGATGCCGGCAGGTGTTTTGAAACACACGTACATCCCCATCCTTGTCCCGGATCAACAGGAGCGGCAGACCCAGAAACTCCATGGGTTTCGCGTCACCGTTTTCTGGCACATCTGCACAAACAGCGAGGCCCGCCCAAGTTGCGTGAAGTACCGCGTCACGTTCTTCGGCAAAGACCGCTTCATCGGTGTAATGCGCATTGGGCAGTCCATTTGCCTGCGCAATGGGGCGATGAATTGAGGATAAATCGGTTTGCATGGCGACGGCTCCGTATCTCCTTAATATCCGTTTAGGATAGCAGATTCGCATCAGATCCGTTGTCTCACCGCGACAAAACCTTCCTCACTGCGACTCAGCCATGATACCGCTCAGCGCAGAAAATCCGCCGATTTGTGCTGTTATCATGCGAAAAACCCTGCCGATTTGCGCTAACTGACATGGAACAGGGCTTTTTGGGCGACGACGCGCTTGAGCTGTCTTGCCGAATTGGCAGCTTCGGGCGCGTTTTGCGGGCTTTTCCCTTTGCCCCCTGACATGGATCACGTTCACCCACATCTTGCACTCGAAGTTACCAATCACGGTGGCTTTGAGACCTTGAACACTCACTCTAGGAGACTCAAAATGAAAAAGATCCTGATCACAGCAACAGCCCTGATGACACTTGGCGGCGCAGCATTCGCAGCAGTAGCGGATGTCGACACAGACGGTGACGGTGTTGCCTCCTTCACCGAATTGCTGGCTGTGTATCCAACGCTGACCGAAGAAGGTTTCAGCGCGATTGATGTGAACGGTGACGGCGTCGTCGATGATACAGAGATGACGGCGGCACAAGACGGTGGCCTGATCCCCGCAGGCTGATCCGTCTGAAAAGGGCTGACCTCCCCTCACGGAATCCCAGCCTTAGGATGCGCAAGAGACTTCGATGATCTGCCTCGGGTAAGTCTTTTGCGCGTCCGTCCCTTTCCCGCAATTCAGCGGGACCCAACCGTTGAGGAGTGTCACGACAAGGACCATCCGCCCCTTCCAGACAGGATGTCCTTTGTGTGGAGTCTCACTCAGCGAGGCCAGAGCCGGTTTGCCCGCTCTGGCCGCTTTTGTTCAGGAAGAACCGCGTGACAGTGCCGCGATACCAGTACGGGCAATCTCAACCAGCCCGAGCGGGCGCATCAATTCAGCAAACGCATCGATTTTCTCGGACGTGCCGGTCATCTCGAACACGAAGCTTGTCAAAGTGCTGTCGACAACATTTGCGCGGAAAATCTCGGCAAGGCGCACGGCCTCAATGCGTTTGTCACCGGAACCTGCCACCTTAAACAGCGCAAGCTCACGTTCAACAGACGCGCCTTCTTCTGTCAGGTCATGCACTTCATGAACCGGCACCATCCGGCCGAGTTGCGCTTTGATCTGTGTGATGACTTCCGGTGTTCCAGTGGTCACGACCGTGATGCGGGAGCGGTGCCCTTCATGGTCAATTTCCGCAACCGTCAGGCTTTCAATATTGTAACCGCGTCCCGAAAAAAGCCCGATCACGCGCGCAAGAACGCCTGCCTCATTTGTCACAATCACAGTCAGCGTATGCGTTTCTATGACATCTGCATTGGGGTCCTTGAGGTCATATGCAGACTTGCGGGACGTGCCTTTTTTGATTTTCAGCGGTGACATTTGCGTTCCAGGTTCCGTTATGGTGCGTCCGTCACCCTATGCGTTCATCCAGACAGGAACCAGACCAAAGGCTCTGTTTTTGGTAAGTCGATGTTAATTTCTTCCTTGCTACTTTGTCTCACGCGTCATTTTCGGGTGAGCCATGACAATTGTACCAGCGCCAATCCCGTTTTTCCGGCTGATTGAGGATGCTAAAACCGCATCGCTGCGTGATACAACGCATCTGTTGCCCTTGTGGTTTTGGGAAACAGACGCTGATTATGTCATTACATATGCCAGTGCGAACATTGAACGGATCACCGGATTCAAGGCGCATGAACTTGTCGGGGTTTGCATTCTCAATCCAGCCTATGGGCGCGGGGAATCAGAGGCGGGATTGGCCGAATATCATGCTGCGTTGCGCCGCCGCATTCCGATTGAGAGCTTTTCTTACGAACGCATCTTATTGTCGGGTGAGCGGGTCGTGCTAATGGACAGTGCGCTGCCGCAACATGATGCAGACGGTACATTTACCGGGTATTGTGGCGTCTCTTTTCATTTGAGCGAAGCGATGCGGGTCGCCGGTGAGAATGGCAGCCTAATGGGGTCATTGAGAACTCGCGCCGCAGAGCTTGAGCAAGCGCTCTCTCAACGAAAGGATGAGTTGGAAAGCTCTAACCGATTGCTCGCGGAAGTCCTTGACGCATTGGGCGAAGGTCTGGTTGTGACGAGCAACAGCGAAGAGGCGGGGGAAAGAACAAGCAATGAGGTCTTGTTCCTTAACCCTGCGTTCCGCAGCATTCTGAATGTCGCTGAGCATGAAGCCTATCCCGGCATGTCGCTTGCAGAGCTGCGTCAGGTCTTCTTGCGGCGCGGTGATACATCTCCGGAAGAAGCGGAACGCAATTTGAAGGCGTTGAGAGAAGGCAAAAAGGTCTCATTCCGCATGAAATCGAATGGCGCGAGCGTCGAAGTCAAGGCGATCAAACGTCCAGATGGCGGGATGGTGCTCGTCCATAAGGACGTCACGAAGCTTGAAGCACACACCACCATGCTTGAGGAAGCAAAACAGGCCGCTGAACAGGCGACACAAGCGAAGTCGAATTTCCTCGCCTCCATGAGCCATGAGATCAGAACGCCAATGAATGGGATCATCGGGGTCGGTGATTTGCTGGCAGGGACGGATTTGACCGATGAGCAAGCTGAGTATGTCGACACGATCAACAGGTCCGCGCTCGCCCTGACCAGTTTGATCGGTGACATTCTGGATTTTTCAAAGATCGAAGCCGGCCATCTGGCGCTGAACAACGAGGCGTTCAACCTCATTGAACTTCTTCATGATCTGAAACGCATGATGCACCCGATGGCGCAGGCAAAAGGCGTTGCGTTCAATCTGGTGATTGACACCAAACTTGAGCCAGGCGCGTTCGGTGACAAACAGCGCCTCCGCCAGGTTCTGATCAACCTGCTGGGAAATGCGGTAAAATTCACGTCGGAAGGCTATGTAAGTCTGGAAGTGGAGCGTGCCCCAAATGGCAAGATTGCTGTGAAAGTGTCCGATACCGGCGTCGGCATTCCGGAAGAGAGCATTGACGGAATATTCAATTCCTTTGAGCAAGTGCAGGGCGGATTCCGGCGGGAGTTTGAGGGAACCGGTCTGGGGCTTGCGATTACCAAGGAACTTGTCGAGGCCATGAATGGTCAGGTTTCTGTTACATCGACGGAGGGGGTTGGATCCATGTTCAACGCGGTGATTGATCTGCCACCCGCAAAGCTGGAACGGGAAACCAGCGCCACGGACATATCTGTCGGATCGCAAAGCTTCATCGACCGTCGTGTCCTTCTGGCGGAAGACAATCAGACAAATCAACTCGTGGCCAGAAAGATGCTGGAAAGGTTGGGAATAACACCCGACATTGTCAGCAATGGACGTGAAGCCTGCAAAGCCTTCGCCAAAGCCAGCTACGATGCCGTGCTGATGGACATCTCCATGCCGGTCATGAGCGGGCTGGATGCGACAAAGGAAATGCGCGCGATCGAGCAAAGAGACGGCAGATCGCCTTGTGCCATCATCGCGCTGACCGGCAATGCTTTTGACAATGACCGCAAGAATTGTGCCCAGGCCGGGATGGACGGGTTTTTGACGAAGCCCATCCGGCTGATCGAGTTAACCGAAGCCCTGCAGAACGCCTTGGAGCCGCAGAAATTGTGTTAGATGCGCGCGGTCGCGTCAAAAAAGCCGATGCCGTCGATATAGTGCACGCCCTTTGACGTCTGATGCAGCCAGTCAAGCAGCGGTTCCAGATCACGCGCGACCTGCTCATCACTCTTATCCGTTTCAGCAATCGCAAGCACCAGCAACTCATTCGCCTTGTTCAGCGCGCCGGTCGCCTCTGGGCTGCCGCTGGTTTTTTGGGACTTTGCAAGTGCGATCTCGTCTTCAAATACAGACTGTCCCGTTGCACCATCGAACCCTGCAGCCGTTTGTGAGCGGTTGTACAGCTCGAACTGCGCCAATTCTTCGCCGCCGACCATGATCTCACCATAAACCGGGGAGGCCTCCTCGCGTTCTTCGATCTCTATCGTGTAATCCGCCTTGGCATCACTGAGGCTGGCCTCCCAGACCATCGGGTCGGGAAGGCCGTTTTCACCGAAGAAGTAGATGTTCTGCGCCATATCCGGACCCGGGCTACACCAGAACGGCGCCGCTGTCACCAATGGCGTCCTCGACACCGGCATCTCCCAGCAGCATCTCGTTATGCGGCGCGCCTGATGGGATCATCGGATAACAGTTTTCGTGCTTTTCAACGAGGCAATCGAAGATCACCGGACCGTCATGATTGATCATCTCTGTGATCGCATCATCAAGATCGGACGGATCAGAGCAGGTGATACCTTTTGCCCCGAACGCCTGTGCAAGCAACATGAAATCGGGCAGGGCTTCTGACCAGCTTTGCGAATAACGATTGCCGTGCAGCAGATCCTGCCACTGGCGCACCATGCCCAGGCGCTCATTGTTCAAAATGAATTGCTTGACCGGCAGATTATACTGACGCGCTGTGCCCATTTCCTGCATGTTCATCAGCCATGACGCTTCGCCTGCGACGTTGATCACCAATGCGTCAGGATGGGCGATCTGAACGCCGATGGAAGCCGGGCAGCCATAGCCCATCGTGCCCAGCCCACCCGAGGTCATCCATCGGTTCGGATCCTCAAAACCCAGATACTGGGCGGCCCACATCTGATGTTGGCCCACTTCCGTTGTGATGTAGCGATCTTTCCGATCTTTCGTCAGCGCCTCAAGACGCTGCAATGCGTATTGCGGTTTGATGATTTTCTCAGATTGCTTGTAGCTCAGGCAGCGTTTTTCGCGCCACTCTTCAATTTGCACCCACCATTTGCTCAAGCCATCGGTATTGGTCTTACGACCGCGCGATTTCCAGACCCGCAGCAGGTCTTCAAGGACATGCGCCACATCACCGATAATCGGGATATCAACATGTATGACCTTGTTGATAGAGCTTGGATCAATGTCGATATGCGCTTTCTTCGATTTCGGGCTGAATGCATCGATCCGGCCAGTGATCCGGTCGTCAAACCGCGCCCCGATATTGATCATCAGATCGCAGCCATGCATAGCCATATTCGCCTCATAGAGACCGTGCATGCCGAGCATACCCATCCATTGCGGCCCAGACGCCGGATAGGCGCCCAGCCCCATGAGCGTGGATGTAATCGGAAAATTCGTCTCCGTCGCCAGATCGCGCAACAGCGCCGTCGCACTGTCCCCAGAATTGATGACCCCACCGCCGGAATAGATGATCGGACGTTTCGCCGTTTCCATCAATGCGGCAAGCTGCGTGATGGCCTCCAGATCGCCTTTCAACTTTGGCGCGTAATGGCCTGTAGAAGCTTTGTTTTTTTCGACATAGCTGCCTTTGGCAAATTGCACATCCTTTGGGATGTCGATGAGCACCGGGCCCGGGCGGCCGTTGGTGGCCACGTGGAACGCCTCATGGATCACACCCGCCAGTTTGTCGGTGTCTTTCACAAGGTAGTTATGCTTCGTGCAGGGACGGGTGATGCCAATCGTGTCGGCCTCCTGGAAAGCGTCAGTGCCGATCATGAAGGTTGGCACTTGCGCAGTCAGCACAATCATCGGAATGGAATCGAGCAACGCATCGGTCAATCCCGTCACCGTATTTGTCGCGCCCGGACCAGAGGTCACAAGAACAACGCCCGGTTTGCCAGTGGAACGCGCATAAGCCTCCGCCATATGAGATGCGCCTTGTTCATGGCGCACAAGGATGTGTTTGATCTTCTCTTGCTGAAACAACTCGTCGTAGATCGGTAGAGCCGCGCCGCCGGGATAGCCAAAGATCGTGTCCACACCCTGATCGATCAAGGCCTGAACTATCATTTCCGCTCCGGTCATTTGACGTGTCATCGTTCTCTCTCCGTTTACGTCTGCGTCTGCTTCTCACAAAAAAGCCCCCGTATTTGGCGGGGGCGCATGGGAACCGTTATGGTTGTCGCGTTACCGACCCATGCGCTGATATCCCAGAATGACGACCACAAATGCCACCAGGTTCTCCTTCGTAAGTGGCGAGACATTATCAGCCCGAAAAGGCGGGTCAACAGACAAATTGAATATAATCTGTCGTCATGGCCAATTCTTTCGTATTTTTATTACATAAAACCACCAGTCAGAAGAATAACCGCGAAAAGGCCCCCATCATGGCGAGAATGACGCTCATTACACCCTTCATCTACTGCAACAACCTTGAAACTCAGATCGCGTTCTTTCGCGACAGGCTTGGTTTCAAAGTCGGTTTTCAAAGCTCTGATCCGGGATACGCCTTTTTGAAACGTGACAATGCAGCTGTACGGTTGCTGGAGACAGATATGGATCTCAGTGACGAAAGTCGCGAGCAAATGGTCTATATTGATGTCGATGATGTGGACGCCTTGTGGCGCGAACTGGAACCGGGCCTCGCAGATCTTCCCAAAGAGCGCGTGCGCGCGCCATTCAATCAGTTCTACGATCAGCGGGAATTTCATGTCAAAGACGAAGGCGCTTGCCTTTTGCTGTTTGGTATGGACCATCCCTATGACGGCGTTGAATAAGGCAAAAGGGGCACCATGGCCAAGACACGGATATTACATGAGTTCGGGATGGGAACTTCCCTGCGCAGGGAGGACTATACCGAAGCCGCGCTGCGCGCGATCAAGGATGCGTTGTGGCATAACTCCGTCTCTGTTGCGCCAGCGTTTGGATTTCCAAAAGACGCGATGCTGATTGATGTTGAGGTTGGCGTGCAGAATCCTGATCAGGTCGATACAGACAAGCTGCTGACCGTGTTTCCCTATGGCCAGCCGCAAATCAGGGTCGTTAAAGGCGGCCTCGACGTGCCGAAACCGGATGCGGCGGGGATCACCGTGATCGCGAATGTGGCCATCATTGTCAGTTTTGATATGGAGCCTGCGTGATGAAAGAAGAACGTATTATTCTGGAGATGGGCACAGGCAATGATCTTTATGGGATGGACTATACGAAAGCAGCACGTCGGGCGATCCAGGATGCGTTGCATCATTCTTCACTGGTGATGTTTAAGTCTTTGGGCCTCAGCCATGAAGATATGCGTGTGCAGGTGACAATCGGTGTGCAAGCGCCTGACGCACTTGATATCGCTGCGCTTACCGCCGAACTGCCAAGGGGAAGGGCGGAGGTGCGGGCAGTGACAGGCGGGTTGAATGTCCATGATCCGGAGAATGATCAGACGCATGTAATTGCGACAGCAGCGGTTGAGGCTTTTTTGCCGGTCGACAAAGCGCAATGGAAGCTCAGCCGCTAGAATTCGGCACCCGTGCCTTGCAACACCCCATGTTCCAAAGCGTAGCGGGTCAGCCCGGCGGTCGAGTTGATCCCGAGCTTGCGCTTGATATTCTTGCGATGGGTCTCGACCGTGTGCACAGATATATCAAGGTCGCGCGCCACTGCCTTGTTGGATTTGCCCTGCGCAAGTTGCAGCAGGATCATCTGCTCGCGCGCGGTCAGAATTTCCTCCCCGCCTGACGTGGTCGGCTCCAACGCGCCTGATGCTCCGGTGCAGAGGTAGGTTTCTCCCTTCATCACGGTCAGGATCGCTGTGTAAATCTCTTCAGTGGGGACATCTTTCAACACGTAGCCGCGTGCACCGTGACGCATCGCGGTCGAGACATATTCAGGCGCGTCATGCATCGAGAGGATCAGGATGCGGATATCCGCATCGCGTTCAAGCAGGATTTCCGTCGCAGAAAGACCGCCAAGCTGCGGCATGTTGAGATCCATCAGCACGACATCCGGCGCGATATCGGCGACCTTATCAACCGCTTCCTGACCATTGGCCAAAGTGCCGACCACGTCGATATCATCATAGCTTTCCAGAATCGCGCGGATACCATCAGCCACCATCGGGTGATCATCAACAATCAGAACGCGGATAGGGGTCATGCGGTTTTCCTGTCGGGTTTGCTTTGTGGTGGCAGCATGTGGCTGAGTGGCACAGAGGCTTCGATCGTGGTGCCGGTGGCGGAACTCAGCACGCGCAACGTGCCGTTCAGTTGATCAATCCGCTCCTGCATGTTGCGCAGTCCCAGGCCTCCGCTGCGCCTGTTGCTGTCGATGCCCAGACCATCATCCTGAATGCGCAATGTCGCGCCGCTGCGATGCCCGAACACTTCGAGCGAGACCTGTTTCGCTTCCGAATGCCGTTCAACATTCGTCAGTGCCTCTTGCGCGATGCGATAAAGCGCGATCTTTGCGTCCTTATCAAGCCGGTTTCTGAACACGACCGTCTCGAATTTCGTCGCGAGGCCTGTTCTTGCGGAGAAATCATCAATCAGCGATTTCAAGGCTGGCCCAAGCCCCAGATCATCCAGCACACCCGGCCGAAGGTCGGCAGATATGCGGCGGACTTCATGGATTGCATCGGTCAGCCCATCAATGCCTTTCGCGATATCGTCTTCGGCGCGCGCGTCATTGGTCTTCACGCGACGGCGCGCAAGTTCTAATGTGTAGCGAATGCCGATCAGGATTTGACTAATAGAATCATGGAGTTCTCGCGCGACCCTGCCACGCTCTTCCTCCTGAGTATCAAAAATACGTTCTGTCAGCGCTTTCAGCTTCCCGTCTGCAAGTTTGCGTTCGCGCAGATTCAACCAGATACCGGTGATGAACACAGCCAGAAGAGCCGCAATGGTGATCATCGCGATCTGAAAGAAGGTCTGGCGAATGCGTGTTTCGGTGGTGGCGCGGGCAGTCGCAACAGTCGTTAAGACATCATCGACGAAAATGCCGGTGCCCAAAGCCCATTTCCAGTCCTGTAATCCAATCTGATACGTCACCATCCGGGCAACTTCACCGGTGCTCGGCTTCGGCCAGTCAAATGTGTGATACCCCCCGCCGGAACGCGCGGTTTCGATGATTTTATCGACGACAGGCGCGCCTTGCTGATCCGTGAACCCTGACCAGTTTTTTCCAATCAAAAAGGTTTGACGCGGGCTGACGAGATTATTGCCATCGTAATCATACACGAAGAAATGCCCGTCTTGCCCGTAAATCATAGCTGACAGCACCTGCGTGACTGCCAGTTTGGCACGCTCATCGTCTGGCAACGCATTGCCATAGATGGACCCGATTGCCGTGCGTGCGAGGCTCAGATAATTCTTGAGCTCGGCCTTTTTGGCCTCAATCAGTTGTGTCTCCAGCTCTTGTATTTCGGTCTCTGCAAGGCTTCGCGATTGGTTTGCAACCACGACCGAGATTGCCGCAACGGCCAGAACAAGCGGGACTGTCGCCAGAAGGAAAACCTTCTGGCCGTAATTCAGCGCGATATGGCCGCGCCACCTTGAAATCAGCGTTTTCATTGACGAATCGAACATGCGGCAGAGGCTTTGCCGCGTCAATCATTCGGATTTGCACCGGAAAATCGCAATTCCAGAGGTAAACGATTGGTAAAAAGCCCCAGAACTACCCGCCACTGGGTATGGCATCCCATTCGCACCATGCGTATGGTCCGCACACCGTAACGATCCGTCTGTCCGGCGAGACTACGCTGGAAGGATGCTATTTTTGGGAGGAGACACCTATGGATCGTCGTTCTTTTCTAAGAACCTCTGCGCTCGGCGGCTCGGCTGCTGCAGCGACAACTTTGGCCGCACCAGCTTATGCTGCCGGCCACCGCACATTGACAATGGTAACCACGTGGGGACGTGGCCTTGCTGGTGTGTTTGATGCTGCACAGAAGGTAGCAGATGATATCAACGCCATGTCCGATGGCACGCTGACTGTTGAAGTCAAAGCCGCAGGCGAGCTTGTTGGTGCGTTTGAAGTGTTCGACGCCGTGACCGCTGGTCAGGCCGATATGTATCACGCTGCTGACTATTACTTTGGTGGTCAGCACCCTGGCTATTTCTACATGACCTCCGTTCCATTCGGCATGACGGCCCAGGAGATGGTCAACTGGTACGAGCATGGTGGTGGTAAAGGCTTCCATGACGAGCTTGGTGAGATTTTCGGTCTGAAGTCCTTCCTTGCTGGTAACACAGGTGCGCAAGCAGGTGGCTGGTTCCGCAAGGAAATCGTCGGGCCAGAAGACTTCAACGGTCTGAAATTCCGCATGCCCGGTATGGGCGGCGAAGTTCTTGGCAAACTGGGCGCATCGGTTCAAAACCTTCCAGGTGCTGAAGTGTATCAAGCGCTCGCATCGGGCGCGATTGACGGCACAGAGTGGATCGGTCCTTGGGCAGATGAAAAAGCCGGTTTCCAGGAAATCACCAAGTTCTATTACACCGCTGGGATGCACGAACCAGGTGCGGCTTTGACACTTGCGACCAACCTCGATGTGTTCAATGAGCTAACACCGGCGCAGCAACGCATCATCGAAGTTGCTGCAGGTAACACGCACCAGTGGAACCTCGCACAGTTCCTCAACAACAACGGCACGGCGTTGCAGCGCCTTGAAGCCGGTGGTGTTAAGGTTCTTGAGTTCCCAGACAGCGTTTGGGACGCGATGGGCGCCGCTGCTGTTGAAGTCAAAGATCAGTATGCAGGGGATGACCTTTTTGATCGTCTGCGCGCAAGCTACGAGGCCTCTCAGGCTGCCTCTTCCGGCTGGCTGGTCAAATCCGAAGGCACATATCGCGCACAGCGCGACCGCGTTGCGGGTTAAGTCACCTATACATTAATGCTCGGGGCCGTTGCCTGAAATGGAGGCGGCCCCGTTCACCACCGCAATGGGGATAGGGCGGTTGGATATTGAAGGCGCTCTTGCAGATTGGCGCTGATCACGGGGGAGAGACATATGCTGGACGGTCTTGTCTGGTTTTTCACCAACATTCTCAAAGCCTTCTACAACTTCGTTTATGCCGTCACTCATCCAGACCTCTGGCTGGCTTGGGTGCCGCATATCAACCAGAAGATGGCCGATGTTGCGGACAAGGAAGCGCTGATGCGCTTTGTCTATTACGGCGGCTCTGCAGAATTCTTCTTCGTTATCCTCACAACATTTTTTGTTCTGACAGCCATCGGCCTGTGGAGCAACCGCTTCATGTGGGGTTGCGTCCAGCTGCTTGAAGGCTTTGCGAATTCCGTTGGCCGCATCTTTGCATGGGCCGGTCTGTTGATGGTGCTGCAGCAGATCGTCATCATCTTCATCCAGCGGATCTTTGCACGTGCGGAGATATCCATGGGGTTCGGTATGAGCTTTTCGAAGGATATCAGCTGGTGGGCCGAAGAACTGAAATTCTACAACGCGCTGGTTGTCTGCCTGTGCTGCACATATACCTTCGTCCAAGGCGGCCATGTGCGGGTTGACCTTGTTTATTCCGCCGTGCGCTATCGGACCAAAAAGGTCATCGACATGGTCGGTGCAATCCTGTTCATGATGCCTGCTGCGATTTTGACATGGATGTATGGCTGGTACTTTTTGTGGCGCCACCTGATTACGCCAAAACCATCGGCGTCTGACAGTCTCGACCGCCTTTTGACCAAGGCCCGCGCCGTACGCTGGAACGTTGAGACGATCAGCTTTTCACCAAATGGCTTCAACGCGTATTTCCTGTTCAAGGTCTTGCTGGTCGCGTTTACCGCGATGGTGTTCCTGCAGGCGATTGCCTTTTTCTACCGCTCCTACTTGGAGTGGAAAGGTGGTCCTGAGGCCGAAGGGAAATACCTCGACAAAGACAAGCTGGGCGATGCGGATGCCGAGCTGGCCGCAGACATTCACTAAAGGACGCGAGAGATGATTTTTGGATTAGATGGCGTCGAGATTGGCCTGATCATCGTATTCCTGTGTCTGTTTGCAGGCATTCTGTCTGGCTTCCCCGTGGCGTTTGCCATTGGCGGGTCTGCGGTGATTTCCTTTGGGATCATTGCGTCGCTTGATTCAGCGGGATTGCTCATACATCAGGCCATTGATCCTGCCTCAGCGGAATATGCGGCGCTGATCGCGGAAGGCGTCAAGCAGGAGACCATATCCGTCTTCCGATACCCAGACCTCCCGCGTCTGGCCGAGCCAGTCTTCAAAGCGGGTTGGGAGACAGCGCTGGACCGCAATGTCTCTTTCATCGTGAACCGGATGAATGAACGGGTGCTTGCCGGGGCGTCGATTGAAACGCTGCTGGCGGTTTTGATGTTCGTCCTGATGGGCATCACATTGGAACGCTCGAAAATCGCGAATGATCTGCTGACGACAATGGCGCGAGTCTTCGGGCCACTTCCGGGCGGTCTGGCTGTGTCGGTGGTTGTTGTGGGCGCATTTCTTGCGGCCTCCACCGGGATTGTCGGCGCAACGGTTGTGACGATGGGGCTGCTGTCCCTGCCAACCATGCTGCGCAATAACTATTCGCCAGAACTGGCAACGGGCGTGATCGCCGCGTCCGGCACACTGGGACAGATCATTCCGCCATCCATCGTGATCGTCCTTCTCGGCACTCTGGCAGGAGACCTGTATTCCGCCGCACAGGAATCGCGCGCTCAGGAGGTCGGATGCTCGGATGCGCTCACCTATCTGGGCGAGCCTGCAGTCGTCTCCGTGGGTACTTTGTTCCAGGCAGCGCTGCTGCCCGGCATCTTGCTCGCGGTGCTCTATGGCCTCTATGCGTTCGGTTATGCGGTGTTCAACCCGTCGAAAGCGCCTGCCGTCGAATTGGGCTCTGCCAATGGCGAGCCGATCCAACGCTCCGAGGCACTGACATGGTTCCTGTTTGCCCCAATTGGCTTGATCGCAGGGCTGATGTTGATGATGAATGTCGGCGTGATCGGCAGCCAGTCAGTGCAGGTCGACAGTTTCTCTGATGCAGGACAAACCGCATCGCTACGCACCAATGTGTCTGACTCGTGTCAGGAAGCCATGATCGATCTGCACGGCATCGAAGCCTGGGAAACCGCGCTTGCCGAGCAAGCCGTCATCGATGAGGCTGGGGGCGTGCAGCAATCCGTCAAACTGACCGAGGAGGAAGTCGCGGCGGCCTTCGCTGCCAAGATTGAAGCCGCAGCCCCGATTGGCACCGGCATCGCGGTCGGGCTTCTGCTTATGGGCTTGGTCTTCTCCACGGCGCGCGGTGTCTCGCCATCTGCAAACGCGCTACCGCTTATCGTGGGGGCAGCCGGGATCGTTTTGGCGTTGTTGATTGACGTGCTTCTGGTCTCTCCGGTCACCTCGCCGGGCAACACATTCCTGTTGATGATCTTGCCGCTGGTGATGATCGGATATGGCGCGAAACACGCAGTTACCGCACTGGGTAAGAACGACCTGCTGCGCGTCGTCTTCCCGCCGCTGGTATTGATCGTTGCCGTGCTTGGCTCGATCCTGGGCGGTATCACCAATCCGACACCGGCTGCCGCTTTGGGGGCAGGGGGCGCGATCATGCTCGCCGCCTACCGTAAATTGCAAGACAACAACCAGTCCGGCCGGATCATCATCATGGGCACCTTCGCCGTGATCATCATGATCCTTGTCGGCGTGAATTTCGATCTGCGCGTGAACATCGAAGCGGTCACCTTCGAGAATATGATCGCATTCATCATCGCCAAATCGGCATATCTGTTCGCGATGTTCGGCATTCTGTTTGCGTGTTGGGTTCTGTTCAGCAACGGCGTTCTGTCACCTGTGGTTCGAGAGACAGCGAAAGTCACGAGCATGGTCTTCACCATTTTGATCGGCTCACAATTGTTGAACCTCGTCGTGATCTCCTTCGGCGGGGAGCACTATATCCAACAATTCCTGCGCAGTTTCGACAGCGAGTTCCGGGTGTTCATCATTGTCATGCTGGTCTTGTTTGTGCTGGGCTTTGTGCTCGATTTTCTTGAGATCATCTACATCGTGATCCCGATTGTGGGGCCGGTCATTTACGGCGGAACAATGGACCCGAAATGGGTCACGATCATGATCGCTGTCAACCTGCAGACCTCGTTCCTGACGCCGCCCTTTGGCTTCGCGTTGTTCTATCTCAGAGGGGTCGCACCGAAAGAGGTCACGACCGGCCATATCTATCGCGGGATCATTCCTTTCGTGGGCATTCAGGTAGCCGGCTTGTTCCTGCTCTGGATGTTCCCGGCGGTCGTCACAATCATCCCGAACCTGTTGAAATAGTTTTACGGGCGGTCTGGCAGAAAGCACAGACCGCCCGTGTCAATTCAACTGCAGCAAGTCCCAGCGATTGCCCCAAGGGTCGCGCCATACCGCGACCATCCCATAGGGTTCGGAGCGGGGCAGCTCTTCAAAGGTCACACCCGCCGCCCGCATCCGCTTGTAATCCTGATCAAAATCATCGCTGTGCAAGAAGAAGCCGACCCGTCCGCCCGTCTGATTGCCAATTGCTGCCTCCTGCCGCGGTCCATCTGCCCGCGCCAGCAAAATGTGTTGCGGGGTGTCCGGTGACGGTGCAATCAGCACCCATCGCTTATTTGCGGATAATTGCGTGTCCTCGATAAGGCTGAAGCCTACTTTACCCACATAAAACGCGATGCCCTCGTCATAATCGGGGACCAGTAGGGAAAACGCGTGCAGGCGAAGCGTCACTCTTTCGGGGCGCGCGTATCGGGCAGGGTGATGCGGGCAACCTGCTCCGCTATCGGGTCGACGGCAAGCGGGTGGGTCTCCGCTGAATAATCGTGACCGTCTTCAATATTGTGCCAATCGCCGCCGCGGAACACTTCCAGCGCTGAGAACCCGGCTTTGTAGCCCATCTTCGGCGAGCCCGGCACCCAATAGCCAAGGTAGACATAGGGTAACCCTGTCTCTTGCGCGATCCGCACATGATCCAGAATGATGAACGTTCCCAGAGAGTTACGCGCCATAGTTGGGTCATAGAAGGAATACACCATCGACAGACCATCATCGAGCACATCTGTGAGGCAGGTCGCAATGAGTTTTTCCGTATCGCCGCTGCGATCCCAATACTCGATCACCCGGCTCTTTACGGGCGTTTCTTCGATCATCGCGGCAAATTCGAAGATATCCATATCGGCCATGCCGCCATCTGCATGGCGCGACTCGAGGTACCGGCGAAACAGATCATATTGCTCTTCGGTTGCCCAGGGGCTGGTCGCTTCGCGCTGAAGAACCTTGTTGCGCTTCAGGATGCGTTTCTGTGATTTGGACGGCGTGAAGTCCTTCACGCGGATGCGCGCTGACAGGCACGCAGAACACTCAGCACAAGATGGGCGATAAAGAACATTTTGCGAGCGCCGAAATCCCTGCTTTGACAAGGTGTTATTCAGCGTTGTTGCATGTTCCCCTTGCAAGGCCGTAAACAGCTTTCTTTCCCTCCGCCCATCGAGATATGGGCAGGTCTGGGGCGCAGTTACATAAAACTGCGGAGCAATGGGAAGTGTATGGCGCATGCAAGGTCTATCGATAGTCGATTTTCACGGAGCCTAACAATGCTGACCCCGCGGGACAAACTCTTTCTTACGCGCATTACCAACCTATTAATGAAATTCCGAATTTCTTTAATGCCGCTGAGGTTTATTGATCGCTGTTGTGCCGCAGATTAGGTCATGCAGCCCCTGACCACGCTCGGAAATGCCCATCAAAATCAGGGAGATGAGTTGAGGGATAAAGAATGCAGAGGCCACCATGTAGCCGGCCGTGTGCAGCAGTGCTTCTGCACCATCAAGATGCTGCCCCTGCCTGTTGCGCAGTTCAATATTGAACAAGCGCATACCCCAGGTCGCGGAATGCGCGCCAATGGTCACGACGCGGTAGATGAAACTGAGCACCATGAAAATCAGCGGGAAGAAAAACCAGCCGATAAAGAATGGCAGGGTCGCGGCGACGGCTGTGATAATAGCGATGACAATGATGTCGACCACCCACGCCAACAACCGCTTGATGGGAACGCCTGCATAAAATTCAGCCTGCGTGATGGGGTCGGGAAGATGTGTATCGCTCATGACAACAGACATGGGTGTCAGACCTGTTCTTGTGAAGGGGAAAGGGAGGCGCGATCAACCACGCGCCTCCCATTTTTTCTTTACTGAGCGGGCTTTTCAGAGGGTTGCGAGGTTGCCGCCTCTGCGCGCTCTTCCATGAAGCTGTCAAATTCCTGCTTGTCTTTCGCTTCACGCAGGCGCTCAAGAAAGCTTTCGAACGCGTGTTGTTCATCTTCCAGCCGCTTCAGCATATCTGCCTTGTAGCTGTCAAAAGCCGTGTTGCCGGAGGATTTGAAACCAAAGGCGGGGTTGTGGGTGCGGCGCTTACTGCAGGATGTGTTAAACATGCGTTTGCTCCAGATCATATAGGCGAGAAGGAACAGGCCGATGGGCCAGAAGAAGACAAAGCCCAGGATCATGGAGGCGATCCATGCGCCTTTGCCACGGTCATCGAGCCACATCTCGGCACGTCTGAACCAATTGGGGCCCGATCTGGTGGGGGCGTGGGTGATCGTTGTCATCTATATGCTCCTCTGCGTTTAGAAGTTAATGTTATTTACATTTACATTTACATAATTGGGGTGACTTGAGGCTCTGGTCAAGTCCTTGCGATGTAAAAAGCTGCTCATTGGCAGGACTATTCGCGGGAGGAGGCGAAAAACAGAGCAAAATCAATATCTAAAGCTTCACCCAAAAATTGGGAAAACCGAAAATTCGGTCCTATCGATTCTTTTTCTTCATCGCCTGTTTGACCATCTTGCCAAAAGCTCTGTCATTTGAACGACGCTGCGCAATGCTGGCGGAATTGAACTTCTCTTCCGCCACCAATTTCTTCCAGCGCGCCAAACGAGAGGCGTCGATCTGACCGTCACCAATAGCAGCCCGCACTGCGCAGCCCGGCTCGGTCTCATGTGCGCAATCGTTGAATTTGCAGTTGCCCGCAATTTGTTCGAGATCAGCAAAGACCTCACCGACCCCGCCTGCTGCATCCGTCAATTGCAGTTCGCGCATGCCCGGCGTGTCCAAGACAGCACAGCCAGAGGGGAGGATATGCAAGTGTCGATAGGTCGTCGTATGGCGGCCTCGCGCATCATCTTCACGAATGGCCTGCGTGCTCATCTGAGCTGAGCCCGCGAGGGCGTTGACCATGGTGGACTTGCCGACCCCTGAGGAGCCAAGAAAGGCGACGGATTGCCCGATGCCGCACCAGGGTGCGAGCAAAGCTGATGGCGCGTCGCCGCGCGCGTCGAGCGTCACAACGGGCACGCTAGCTGCGATGCTGCGTGCTTGCTCCGCATAATCGGCTGCAGCATCTGACTGATCGGCCTTTGTCAACACAATGACGGGCGTCACCTGCGCCTCGAAGGCAAGGGCGATGTAGCGCTCCAGTCGGGCGATGTTGAAATCATCATTGCAGGAAGACACGATGAAGGCCGTGTCAATGTTCGCGGCGATCAGTTGCACCGCGCGATCGTGACCGGGTGCCCGACGTTTTATCAGGCTCTTGCGTTCAAGCCTGCGTGTCATTTGCTCGGTATCCGCGTCATATAAAAGCCAGTCGCCGACCGTGACGTCAGCGTTCGGGGGCAGGGTGGTCATTACCGTCTCGCCCGTCACATGCAGCCCACTCCGATGTATTTGGGTAACGCGCATGGGCGGGGTCTGCTCCAGCTCTTCGATGCTGAGCTGTTGGGCAAAAAACGGCTGCCAGCCTAAGCTTTGCAGCCGGGATTGAGCAGGGTTGTCCTTAGACGCATTTCTGAGGCTCGGCATAAACTGCGAGTAATCGCGGCTCATTGGAATACATGCTCAAGTAAAGGTGATGTCGCGGATAGAGGGCGGGAGTGGCCGCTGACAATCACGTGCGCCCGGGGCGCGTCTTGACCCCCATGAGGACTGTCAAGGCGCCGACCATGCCGAGCACACCCGCAACGGGCATTAGCGTGCTAAGCTGCGTGTCAGAAACAGGATCGGCAGGCAAAAGCAATGGATCACCGGGCTGAAGTTCAAGCGAGTATCGCGTAACTGCGCCATCCGCGCCATGATCGTAGACCGTGACACGTGTTGCGCTCGTCAAAGGCTGCTTGAACGACAGGCTGATTGGCAGCCCGTCACTGCCGATATCAGAGAAGTATCCGACATAAGCGTGAAGTTCTGAAATAGATAGGTAGGTGCCGTCGGGCGGGCCGTTGCAGACGCCAATGGCGATCATGCCCTCAAGCGGTGTCGTCATCGGCAGTTTGCTGTCAGCCGGATGCACCATCAAGGACATCCCTTCAAGCGCAGCATCGCGCGGGCCAATTGTGATTGTCGCTTGTTCGAGCAGCACGTCACCAAGCCAACCTGTGCCAGCGCGCAACTCACCGAAATCGACCTGATCGGTCTCACCCGTCAGCGTCTGGTAAGGGACCGAGAATGTATCGAACAAATCCGGTGCACCGGCGGAAATGTAAACTTCCGTCCAGTCAGCGTGTCGCTGTGTGACCAATGTCAGATCACGTGCTACGGCGGCTGCGCTGCTCATGACAAGCAGCGCAGCGCCAATCTTCAGGGCTGTTTTGAGACCGCCCATATTTTGGTTAGGCCGTGCTTGGCTCAAGCAAGCCAGCTTCTTCGGCTTCGGCCCAAATCTCTTCCCATTCTTTCTTGGACTTGCCGCGCTGTTTGACGTCTTGTGCGGCTTCGAGATTGTCGAGCTTGCCTTCGCCTTCCACAACGACCAGACCGACCATGCCGACAGTGGCGTGGGGAGTGCATTTGTAACCGTAGATACCGGGCTTGTCGAACGTGACTTCCGTGTCTTTGCTGATCTTGCCGTTCCACTCTTCCACGCCATCGGGGATCATCCCGTCGATTGATGCGCTGTTATGGCCTTTGTCGACCGATTTGAAGAGGACCGTCTCACCTGGTTGGACAGACAGAACGCGTGGATAGAAGACATAGCGTTTCTTTTTGTCATCTGGGTGTTTGTTCAACATCTCGACAACTGTCGGCTCAGCGGCCAATGCAGGCAACGCTGGCAGCAGTGTCGCAGAAGCCGCGGTTGCCAGAACCGTGCGGCGAGTGATCTTGGTGGTCATATTTGTTTTCCTCGTCCTTGTGATGCAGAGCGTGCCAAATTCTAAGGACCAAGCGCGCTCTGCTCAAGAAATAGTCGTTCAGCGCGCAATGTCTACCGTTAACGCCGTTCGAGAGACAGTAGCAATTCCGTGATAACGCGGCTCCGTCGGGCATCAGTTTTCGCAGGTGTTTTCGCATGGGTGGGCAAGCGACTTCAACCGCACCAGCCCGTTAAAGGCTATATCACGGGTCCTATACAGCTTGATAAGCAACAATATTATTTAAAATCATATCCCTATGAACGACTCTTAATCTTTGAGCAATTATCCGCTCCAGACTTGGACGCCGAAATCAAATGCACTGCATGCTCATGGCTCGACTCTCTTGCACTTAAGGCGCTCGATGCAGGTAAGGCGGATCTATCCGCCGAATGCGGTGAGATTTTTTTAAGGCCCGCCGCCACGTATTCGCGAGCAGACTGACTATTTTGGTCAGCTTTACAAAAAAAGGGCGCTCGCATATGCGAACGCCCAGTTTCTCAGGGAGAGTTTCTTCGACCTGTCTTACGAGGTCATATCATACGCCCGCTCGCCATGCGTTGCGAGGTCGAGGCCTGTTGTTTCAGTCTCGGCATCGACGCGCAGCGGCAGCACAACAGCGACCAACTTAACCAGCACCAGAGTCACGACAATGGTGTAAATCCCTACCACTGCAAGCCCGCCAAGCTGGGCGACCCAAGCGCCCTGGCCGAAGGCTGCAATCATGATTGTCCCAAATATGCCCCCCACGCCGTGGACGGCGAAGACATCAAGCGTGTCATCGATTTTCAACATGTTTCGTACGACATTCACGGCCTCCTGACACAGGATACCGGCGACGCCGCCAATGATCAGCGCTTCGACAGGGCCCACAAACCCCGATGCAGGTGTGATCGACGCGAGACCTGCGATTGTGCCTGTCACAAGCCCCACAAGAGAGGCTTTGCCATATTTGATCTTTTCCCAAAGCGCCCAGGTCAGAGAGGCCGTTGCGGCAGAGATATGGGTGACTGTCAGCGCCATGGCCGCGCCACCGTCTGCTGCGAGTTGTGAGCCGCCATTGAAGCCGAACCAGCCGACCCAGAGCATCGCAGCGCCGATCATCACCATGCCCGGATTATGAGGCGGTTTGGAATGATCTTTGCGGGGCCCCAGAAAAAAGGCGAGGATCAGTGCCGCGAGGCCTGCTGTCTCATGCACGACGATACCGCCCGCGAAATCACGCACGCCTGTCTCGCCAAAGATGCCGCCATCGGCCATCATGCCGCCGCCCCAAATCCAATGCACCACGGGCGCATAGCACAACAGCATCCAAAGGCCGGAGAACGTCAGGACAAAGGCGAAGCCAATGCGCTCTACGTAAGCGCCGACAATCAACGCAGGTGTTATGATCGCGAATGTCATCTGGAAAGCGAAAAACAAAACCTCTGGAAGCGTGCCCGACACTGTGTCTGCATCAACGCCACCGAGCAACATCTTGTCGAGACCGCCCCAATAGCCCGATGTTCCGCCGCCGAAGGCGATGGAATAACCCGCGACCAACCACAGAATGCTCATCAGGCAGGCAATGGCGTAGCACTGCATGAACACAGAGAGCACATTGCGCGCGCGCACCAGCCCGCCGTAAAACAGCGCGAGGCCGGGTAAGGTCATAAAAAGTACGAGCGCTGTCGCAACGATGATCCATGCGGTATCTGCTCCGTTCATGGTCTGGTCCCCCAATTTTTTTTGATCTGGGGTCAAAAACGGGGCTGGCGCTGCATTGAAAAGAGGCAAGCTGCATCTGCGGCGCACATTCCGTGAGCAAAACTCAAATCGCTAAAATTTTGTGCAGAATTACGCAAAGGAGCCGCAAAAAGTGGCGGAAGCCAAACGCATCAGCGGAGCGAGTCGATCACAAGCTGTAAGGCGTGGGCGACCGTTGCCTGGCGCACGGCATCTCTGCCGCGCGCACCGAATTCGATGGTTTGCGTTTGGGTGGCCTGCCTGGTGCGGGCGAGGGCGAAACAGACACGCCCCTCAGGCTTGTGTTCGGACCCGCCGGGGCCTGCAATGCCGGTGACCGCAATGGTTACATCAGCATCCGAGCGCTTCAGCGCGCCCTCTGCCATCTCCTGCGCAATTTGTTCGGACACAGCGCCATAGGCCTCAAGCGTTGCGTGCCGGATACCCAGCATGTGCTGCTTGGCGGCGTTTGAGTAGGTGACAAAGCCGCAATCGACGACGTTAGAACTGCCCGCGACATCTGTCAAAGCGGCGGCGATCATCCCACCGGTGCAGCTTTCTGCTGTCGCAATCATGACCCCTTTGGCGCGCGCTGCGGCGAGTGTTGCCTCTGCCAGATCAGAGCCCATGCGCGGCAACCCCTCCTATTATAACGCAAATTGCGGCCGCAATCCCCGCGAACACATCATCCAGCATGACGCCTAACGCGTCCCCGCGCCGGTCGGCCCATCCGATGGGACCGGGCTTCAGAATATCGAACAGGCGAAAGGCCAGAAACGCCACAAGAATTCCGGGATAGAGCGTCCAGAAGGATACGCCAGAGTGCAAAAGGCCAAGGGCCACCGGCCAAAGCGCAACCCACTGGCCCACAACCTCATCAATCACCACTTCTGACGGATCATGGGACGTGCTCGTCGCGATGTACCGCTCTGTCGCCCACCAACCCGCAAAAAACGCGGCAATCGTGGCAAGTATGACAAGCCACAGCCCCCCCAGCACCCATAAAAGCCAAAGCGCGGGAATGGCCGCAGCGGACCCCCACGTGCCCGGCGCAGGCCTCAGGAAACCCGAATAGGCGAAGGTCGCGATGAAGGTACTTAATGTCATGCTCAAGGTCTATGTCCCCGCCGCCGAGGGGGCAATGGGTCAAATTCACTGCCTGTTTTTTGTGCAGGACCTGTTTTTCGGGTGTTTTTATGTCGAATACACATCCCGTTGCGTTGCGGGCAGCTTGAAAGATTGGCAAAAAGAGGCAACTGCACAAGGATTAAGCAACTGACCATTTCATTGGCAGATACCGAGATTGACATGCCAGTCTTCTTGGCGCCGCTTGCGGGGATCACGGACCTTCCGTTCCGCCAGCTTGTGTCGAGCTTTGGCGCGGGGCTGGTTGTCTCCGAAATGGTCGCCAGTCAGGAAATGGTGCAAGCCAAGCCCGGCGTACGCGAACGCGCGGAGCTGGGGTTCGATACGGCGAATACGGCCGTACAACTTGCTGGGCGGGAGGCGCATTGGATGGCCGAGGCCGCCCGCATGGTCACAGATAACGGTGCGAAGATCATCGACATCAATATGGGCTGCCCTGCGAAGAAGGTGGTCAACGGCTATTCCGGCTCTGCCTTGCTCAAGGATCTCGACCATGCGCTGGGGCTGATCGAAGCGGTGGTGGCCGCGACAACTGTTCCGGTGACACTGAAAACCAGGCTTGGCTGGGATGATGCCCTTCTGAATGCACCGGAATTGGCCAAACGGGCAGAGGGGGCAGGGATCGCAATGATAACGATCCACGGACGCACCCGCTGTCAGTTCTACAAGGGCCATGCAGACTGGGCGGCGATCCGCGCGGTGAAGGAAGCCGTGTCGATCCCTGTGATTGCCAATGGTGACATCACATCAACTGACGCGGCGCGACAGGCTTTGGCGCTGTCAGGTGCAGATGGCGTCATGATTGGGCGGGGCGCGCAGGGGCGGCCATGGATACTGGCGCAGGTGGCAGCCGAACTGGCGGGCCGGCACGCGCCTGACGCGCCAGAGGGGCAAGCCTTGGTTGAGTTGGCCTGCGGTCACTATGAAGCGATGCTGGCTTTCTATGGCGCGGATCTCGGCGGGCGCGTCGCGCGCAAACATTTGGGATGGTACATGGACACCGCAGCGACGCCTGCTGATTTGCGCCGCGCTGTGCTGACAGGTAAAGAACCCCGCGCGGTGTTAAGTCTACTTCCCGACGCATTGCAGCCGGCGGTGCTGGCCGCATGAACGAAGTGAATGAACCCTTCTTTGACACACTTTGGACATCGCTTCCGCTGCCCGCGCTTGTCATCGCCCCTGACAATGCGATCCATGATGCCAATACCGCGATGGAGACGTTTTTGAACCTCTCCGCACGGTCAATGATCGGCACACCGGTTTGGGACAAGCTGCATGTCGATGCGCCACTCGAAGATGCGGTGATGCGGATCCGTCGCGATGACGCGCCGCTTTTCGTCAACAATGTCGATGTCGGGTCGGGTGAGCGACCACCTGTACAATGCAACATCCAATTCTCGACGATGGTGAACAGGCCGGGTTTTATCCTTGTCTTGATGAAGCCGCGCGAAATCGCCGACAAGATGGGGCAAGCTTTGCAGACCAAATCGGCGGCGAAATCCGCGATTGGCATGGCGGAGATGCTGGCTCATGAGATCAAGAACCCTTTGGCCGGGATAACAGGGGCTGCGCAATTGCTGTCGATGGGCTTGGAGCCTCAGGATCAGGAACTGACGGATCTGATCGTCGCGGAGACGCGGCGGATCGTGCTCCTGCTGGAGCAGGTTGAGCAGTTCGGCAATCTGCGTCCACCGGCGCGCAGCGCTGTAAATGTGCATGACATTCTGGACCGCGCCCGCAAATCGGCCGCGGTGGGCTTTGCAGCTCATATGAAGATTGAAGAAGACTTCGACCCGTCTTTGCCGCCGACTTATGTGGATACCGATCAGCTTGTTCAGGTGTTTTTGAACCTGTTGAAGAATGCAAGTGAAGCGCAGCCGGGCGGTGGCAAAATTCGGTTGCGCACTTTCTATGAGCAATCCCTTAGGGTCAGCCGCGTCGATGGCGGCCGGGTGGCTGTGCCTTTGAACATTGAAATCATTGATGACGGCCCCGGGCTGCCTGAGCATCTGGCAGCCGAGATTTTTGAGCCATTCGTCTCTGGCCGTGACAATGGCACGGGTTTGGGTCTGGCTTTGGTATCCAAAATTATTTCTGAACATGACGGCTGGATTGCAGTTACATCCGTGCCCGGACGCACGGTGTTTCGCATTTCACTACCTGTTGCCCCGAAGGAGACCTAAATGGACGGAACAGTTCTTGTCGCTGATGATGATCGCACGATCCGCACAGTCCTGACGCAAGCCCTGACGCGGGCTGGCTGCAAGGTGCATGCGACCTCTTCGCTGACGACATTGATGCGCTGGGTGGGGGAAGGGAAAGGCGATCTCGTGATCTCTGATGTGATGATGCCGGACGGCAATGGGATCGAAGCGCTGCCCGATATTCGCGAGCAGCGGCCCAATCTGCCGGTGATCGTCATATCCGCCCAGAATACGATCACGACTGCGATACAGGCCAACGAGGCGGACGCGTATGATTACTTACCCAAACCATTCGACCTGCCGGACCTGATGAAACGCGCCAATCGGGCGCTGGATCGCAAACGGATCGCGTCCAAACCTGTTGCAACCGAACAAAGCGGCGAGGCCGGCGAAGATCTTCCGCTGGTGGGTCGCACGCCCGCGATGCAGGCGCTTTACAAGCTGGTGGCGCAGGTCGTGAATGCAGAGCTTCCAGTGATGATCACGGGCGAAAGCGGTACGGGCAAAAGCCTGATTGCGCGCGCTGTGCACGACTTCTCCGACCGACGGACCTTGCCTTTCGTTACGGTTACACCGGGCGATCTTGCTCATATTGACGGGCCTGCAACCATTCTGAGCCGCGCCAAGGGCGGCTCTATCCTGTTTGATGAGGTTGGCGACCTCGATGAAGATGCGCAGGCGCGCGTGGTGCGTATGCTCGACAGTCTGACTGATGATGCGCCGCGGATTATGGCGACGAGCCAACAAGGGCTGATGAAGAAGCTGGAAGCCGGCGAGATACGTCAGGACCTGTTCTACCGGCTGACCGGAGTGACGCTCTCGATCCCGTCGCTGCGCGAGCGCGTGGATGATATTCCGCTTTTGTCGGATCACTTTCTTGCCCGCGCCGAGCGTGACGGGGCGCCGTATCGGCGGATGTCAAAAGGCGCGCTGGAGATGATCCGCGCTTATAGCTGGCCGGGCAATGTCCGACAGTTGGAAAACACGGTGAGGCGTTTGATCGTGACTTCCGCAGAAGAAGAGATCGGGCGCGGCGATGTGGAACTGGTTCTGGGCAATCAGCCTGAAATAGAGCCTTTGATCGGGGGCGGAGACACAGAAAAACTCTCCGCCAGCATCGCCAAACATCTGCGACGCTACTTCGACCTACACGGAGGGGTGTTGCCGCCGCCCGGGCTTTATACCCGCATTTTGCGAGAAGTGGAGTTGCCGCTGATCGAGATTGCATTGGATGCCACAGCAGGCAATCAGGCAAAATGTGCTGATCTGCTCGGTATCAACCGCAATACCTTGCGTAAAAAAATCACCGAGCTTGAAATTCGCGTGACACGCAGCCGCAAGTTGATGTAAAACGGCCACAGTCACCGTGGCGCATGAACCGCACTGTTGTTCAGAGACCACATCAAAAAAGAGTGGCAAGGTGGTAGAAAGCAGATGAAATCCGCGACGGGGCACGCGTCCTGGGACAGGCTGAATCGGTTGCGTAAACGACGTCGGATCAAAACGATCTCGACATTCGTGCTGGTGTTTCTAGGCCCTGTCCTCGCATTGCTGACCTATCTCGGTATGGGCCCGTATGAGCTTGATCCGTCATCAGGCGGTATCAGGCTGCTGCTTTTGGCCGATCTGATCTACGTTCTGGTTATTGCGGCGCTGGTCTTGATGACCATCATTCGGCTGATCACGAAGCGACGCGAGAAATCGGCCGGATCACAACTGCATTTGCGATTGACAGGGGTGTTCACCGTTGTGGCACTCGTGCCGACGGTGATCATCGCCGTCTTTGCTGTTATCACGGTGAATTTTGGGCTGGAAGGTTGGTTTTCTGATCGTGTGCGCAATGTTGTAGGCAGCTCGCTTTCCGCTGCGCAAGCCTATGAAAATGAACAACGCGATACCCTCGCAGATGATACGCGCAGGTTGGTAGGATACTTGAATATTGCCGCGCAGGCCTCTGTTCTGCTTGATGATTCAAGCCTTCCTGAAGTGCTGACACAGGCCCAGGCACAGGTGCAGCGGGGCCTGAAGGAAGCCTTTATCGTAGATGGCACCGGACAATTACAGGCCCGCGGCAATCGCAGCTATCGCTTCGATTTCGAGCAACCGACGCGCGAAGAAATGGACCGCGCCCGCGCAGGCGAATTGGTGATTATCGAAGACTGGACCAACAGCGAGTTTCGCGGTCTGATCGGGATTGACGGGTTTGTCGATCGCTATCTCTATGTATCGCGCACCGTTGACGGAGAGATTTTGGCGCTTCTCGACGACACGCAGGAAACCGTGCGTCTCTATCAGCAATTGGAAGCGGATCGCGGAAAGCTGCTTTTTGATTTTGGTCTTCTCTATTTGGGCTTCGCCGTTCTGCTGGTTTTGGCTGCTATGTGGCTGGGTTTGTGGTTTGCAGAGCGGTTGGCGCGGCCCGTCGGACGCTTGGCGGAGGCCGCTGAACGTGTCGGGCAAGGCGATTTGGATGTGCGCGTGGTTCCGGCTGACAGCAATGATGAAATTCAGCTTTTAGGTAAGCTTTTCAACCAGATGACGCACCAACTTAAAGGACAGCGCACAGCACTTCTGGAAAATACCGAACAGATTGAACGGCGGCGCAGGTTGTTCGATTCCGTTCTGTCATCGGTCACGGCCGGAGTTATTGGCGTGGACGCCGCAGGTCAGATCACAATTATGAACCGCGCAGCGACCCGCCTGCTTGGGTTAGGGGATCGTGATCATACA
Source organism: Pseudomonadota bacterium (assembly GCA_039195745.1). Taxonomy (GTDB): domain Bacteria; phylum Pseudomonadota; class Alphaproteobacteria; order Rhodobacterales; family Rhodobacteraceae; genus Litoreibacter. The sequence continues at coordinate 274,732 of JBCCVD010000002.1, forward strand.
GGCGACCGCCTTGAAGATGCGGTGCCCGAATTTTCGAAGCTGATGCAGCGGCTTCAGGATCATCACGACGACAATGTGCAGGAGGAGATCAAGATCACGCGGCGCGGACAACTCGAAAGTCTTCTGGTCCGCATGGCCACGCGGATGGGCGATAACGGCGCGATTGAAGGCTATGTCGTGGCGTTTGATGTCGTAACCGACCTTGTATCTGCGCAGAAGATGGCCGCTTGGGGCGATGTTGCGCGCCGCATTGCGCATGAGATCAAAAATCCGCTGACACCGATCCGGCTGTCAGCAGAGCAACTCAAACGCAAGCTTGCCCCCGTTGCGGGCGATCAGTTGCAAAGCCTGGAACAATATACAGACGTGATAGTCCGGCAAACCGGTGATTTGCGCCGCATCGTGGATGAATTCTCAAAATTCGCGCGCATGCCGGAGCCTGAGTTGCGCGAAACGGAGCTGATGGCGCTGGTGCGCGATAGCGTCAGCCTGCAGCAATCGGGCCAACCGGATGTGGAGATCACACTGGAAGCGCAAATGGCGCAGATCCAGACGCAGATTGACCAGACAATGATCGGACAGGCTCTGACCAATCTGATCAAGAATGCAGGTGAGGCGATTGAAAGCCACGTTGAGGCAGGGGCTGCCGATCACAAGGGCCTGATCAAAGTCGCTGTCACGCAGCAGCCCGCGACCGTGACGATCACAGTGTCTGACAATGGGATAGGCTTGCCAGAAGACCGCGCGCGTCTTTTTGAGCCCTACGTGACGACCCGCGAAAAGGGCACCGGGCTCGGCCTGCCGATCGTGCGCAAGATCATAGAAGAACATGGCGGCACACTGACGCTAACAGATGCTGAGCCGTTCGATGACACGGGCCATAAGGGCGCGCAGGCGGTCATTGTCTTGCCGCGCCTGTCTTCAAATTCACGCAGTAAAACCGCTGTCAAAGCGGCGGAATAAGACCAATGAAAGGGAGCATACGATGAGCGATATTCTGATTGTTGATGACGAACGCGATATCCGCGAACTGATCTCGGATATCTTGAAGGATGAGGGCTACACCACACGGCTCGCAGGCACGTCTGACGACTGTATGGCTGAGCTGAATAAGGAACCTCCGGGGCTGATGATCCTTGATATCTGGCTGAAAGACTCGGATATGGACGGCATTGATATTCTCAAACATGTCAAACGCGACAGCCCTGAGATCCCCGTTGTAATCATCTCAGGCCACGGCAACATTGAAATCGCGGTCGCGGCTATCAAACAAGGGGCCTATGACTTCATCGAAAAGCCGTTCAATATCGACCAACTGATGGTTGTAATCTCCCGCGCGATGGAGACATCGCGTCTGCGTCATGAGAATGTGCAACTGAAACGCGGTGATATCGGCAGCACCGAAATGATTGGCGACAGTGCGGCCTATCGCATGCTGCAATCGCAATTGGATAAGGTAACCAATTCCAACGGACGGGTGATGCTGACGGGCCCTGCCGGATCCGGCAAAGACGTCGCCGCGCGCTACATCCATGCCAACTCAAATCGCTCCAGCGCGCCTTTCGTGACAGTGAATTGCGCGACTGTTGAGCCTGACCGGATGGAAGACGTGCTGTTCGGTCGTGAAAGCAAAGAACGTGGGATTGAGCCGGGTCTGCTGGAACAGGCACATGGCGGTGTGATCTTCTTTGATGAGGTTGCTGATATGCCGCTTGGCACGCAGTCCAAGATTTTGCGCGTGCTGGTGGAGCAGAGCTTTCAGCGGGTTGGAGGGACCGATAAGATCAAGGTCGATCTGCGCGTTATATCAAGCACAAACAAGGACTTAGAGGCTGAAATTAAAGCGGGCAAGTTCCGCGAAGAGCTGTTTCATCGCCTCAATGTGGTGCCGATCCCGGTCCCAAGTCTGGAGGATCGTCGCGAAGATATCCCCCGTTTGGCCGAGTATTTCGTTGATGCATTCAACAAGGTCCAAGGTCTTCCGTTGCGCAAGATCAGTCAGGATGCAGCGGCGCTTTTGCAGACCATGCCATGGCCCGGAAATATCCGTCAGCTCAAGAATATCATGGAGCGGGTATTGATCCTGGGACCCGGCTCCGGCGACGTGCAAGCGAAGGAATTGCCAAGCTCTGATGGTGGCGAAGAACAGGGCGACGGGCTGAAAATCGGCGGCACGCTGGCAACGCTGCCATTGCGGGAGGCGCGGGAACTGTTCGAGCGGGAATATCTCATGACGCAGATCAACCGTTTTGGCGGGAACATCTCGCGCACGGCGGCCTTTGTCGGCATGGAGCGCAGTGCGTTGCATCGCAAGCTCAAATCGTTGGGTGTCGTGACTTCCAACAAGGCGGGCGCACGGATTGCCGAGGTGCAGGAGACAGAACTGGAAGCAACCGGCACGCAGAGTTGACCGTACTGATCCGATCTGCCATGCAAAACGCCTTGGTTTTGGCCAGAACGTAGGAAGCGTTACCCATGAAAGTCATCATCTGTGGGGCAGGGCAGGTCGGCTGGCAGATCGCGCGGCATTTATCCGGCGAAAACAATGCTGTTACTGTTGTCGACAATGACGCTGATCTCGTCGCCCGCGCTACCGAGACGTTGGACGTGCAAGGCATCACTGGCAATGCCAGCTACCCGGATATTCTCGACGCCGCAGGGGCGCGCGATGCGGATATGATCATCGCCGCGACTTTCTCGGACGAAGTGAACATGGTCACCTGTCAGGTTGCGCATTCGGTCTTTTCGGTCCCGCGCAAGATCGCGCGGCTGCGTGCGCAATCCTATCTCAATGCGATCTACTCGGACCTGTATCGGCGCGACCATCTGCCGATTGATGTGGTGATTTCGCCTGAGCGCGAAGTCGCGGAAGCATCATTACAGCGTTTGGCCAGCCCTTCGGCGTTCGACACGGAAAATTTCATGGGCGGGGAAATGCAGCTCTTGGGAATTCAACTCGATGAAGACTGTCCGGTCCTCAACACTCCGCTGCGGCAGCTCACTGATTTGTTTTCGACCCTGCGGGCCACTGTAGTCGGCGTGCGGCGCAACAAATCACTTTTTGCGCCCGAGGCGAATGACCAGCTCTTTGATGGCGACGAAATTTACATTGCGACGCATCGCGAAGACGTCACCCGAACAATGGAAGTCTTCGGCAAAACACAGAAGAAACAAGAACGCGTGGTCATCATTGGGGGCGGCAATGTGGGGCTAGCTGTTGCCAGTGCATTGGAGACCCGGACAGAACGCATTCGCGCCAAGGTCATCGAGAAAAGCCGCAAATGCGCGGAGAAGGCGGCCGATAGTCTGCAACGTACCATTGTCTTGAATGGCGACGGGTTGAACGCGGATCTGTTGCAGGAGGCGAACATTTCCCGCGCAGATGCGGTGCTCGCGGTGACAGATGACGATAAAACCAACATGCTGGCTGCGGTGCGCGCCAAGGCGGAAGGTTGTCCTATGGCGATTTGCCTGATCAATGATCCGACGCTGATCCCGCTGATGGCACCCTTGGGCATTGATGCCTATATCAACCCGCGCGCGACTACCGTGTCCTCGATCCTGCGCCATGTTCGCCACGGGCGCGTGCGTCAGATTTACTCCATCGGCGATGCAGAGGCGGAAGTGATCGAGGCGCAGGTCCTGTCGACCTCGCCCATCGCAGGCCAAACGATACGCGACATCGGATTTCCCGAGGGTGTGCTGGTTGGGCTTGTCCAAAAAGGTGGGAAAATCCAGCGGCCATTGGGCGGGACCCGGATCGAGGTGGGGGACGTCATCGTGATCTTTGCGCTCGCGCAGGATGTAGCAGAGGTGGAGCAGCTCTTGCAGGTCTCCATCACGTTCTTCTAGCCCGTGTCGATCCTTAGCAGATTGCCATTGTTCGTCATCCTGATGGCTGTCGGGTCAGCGGCCATGCTGATCCCCGCTATCTACGCGAGCTATCTGGATCTGCACAGAACCGCACAGCCGTTTTTCTATGGCGCTGTTTTGTTTGGCGTGATCACGGCCTTGATCGGGCTTGCAACCTTTCACACCCCGATCCGTCATCAGGCGCGCAGCCAGTTGCTGACACTGATTGCGGCCTTTGCGCTCTTGCCTGCGATGCTTGCCGTGCCGATGCGGGAAGCGATGGACGATATCACCTTGTTTGCAGCCTATTTCGAGATGGTCTCGTCTATGACGACGACGGGCGCCACATTGTTCGATGTCCCGGCGCGTCTCGTGTCGCCATTGCATCTGTGGCGCGCACTGGTCGGCTGGATGGGGGGCTTCCTGATCCTCCTCGCCGCCATTGCCTTGCTCGCGCCCTTGTCACTGGGCGGTTTTGAAGTCTTGCGTCCAACCGCAAAATCTTCCGCCGCGGAGGCCCTGATCAAGCAAAGCGATGCGTCCAACCGGATTATGCGGTTCAGTGCGAAGCTCATCCCGATCTATCTGGGGGCAACTTTTCTGCTTTGGCTTTGTCTCGTACTGTCAGGCGTCACGCCGTTCCTGAGCCTGTGCCTTGCCATGTCGACCATCGCGACCAGCGGAATTACACCTTCTGGTGGACTGAACCCGTGGCAGGTCGGGATCTATTCGGAAATCCTGATCTTCTTCTTCCTGTTCCTGTCCGTGTCGCGGACATTCTACACCAACGAGATTGGCACCTCGATCTGGCGCAGACTGGGCCATGATCGCGAGGTACGCCTCGCTCTGATCTTCGTGATCACCCTGCCAATCGCCTTGTTTTTGCGGCATTGGCTGGGTGCTTTCGAAACGGATGACCAGGGTGACCTTGCCGCTGCCCTCAGGGCGTTTTGGGGCGCGATATTCACCGTTCAGTCATTTCTGACGACGACCGGTTTTGCTTCTCATGATTGGGAGGCAGCGCGGGTGTGGTCAGGGCTGCCAACGCCCGGATTGCTGCTCGCTGGGCTTGCTATCATGGGTGGCGGGGTGGCGACGACAGCGGGAGGTGTCAAATTGCTGCGGGTCTACGTGCTTTATAAGCACGGGACGCGCGAAATGGGGCGGCTCGTGCAACCAAGCTCCGTCGGGCGGGCAGGCAAACTGGGGCGGAATGTGCGTCGAGAAGGCGCCTTTATCGCATGGATCTTCTTCATGCTTTTCGCGTTGTCGATCGCGCTGGTCATTCTGGGGTTAACCGCGACAGGTCTGGATTTTGAATCTGCAACAGCGTTTGCAATTTCAGCGATTACCACGACCGGCCCTTTGGCGGATGTCGCCCTTGACGGGATGATCAGCTACGCCGAGCTTGAGGTTCCTGCAAAGTCGATCCTGATTTTTGCAATGGTGCTGGGCAGGCTGGAAACTCTGGCGATCATCGCTCTTTTCAATCCGGATTTCTGGCGTTCCTGAGCAAGATGGAAGACTTGCCCAAAAATGGGCTGGAAGTTTCCTGCAACACACGACATACTTTATCCGACTTGGGACAGATGCGTTGCAGAATGCAGCGCCCGACCATTAAATAAGAACCGTTAAAAAGGCATGCTGATATGGCCGCTGACAAGCAAAACCTACAAGACGTATTTCTCAATCACGTGCGCAAGGAGAAGATCCCTGTCACGATTTTCCTGATCAACGGCGTAAAACTTCAAGGCGTTATCACGTGGTTTGACAATTTCTGCGTGCTGCTGCGCCGTGACGGCCAGTCGCAATTGGTGTTCAAAGGCGCGATCTCTACGATCATGCCATCTGCACCGATCAGCCTGTATGAAGGCGACGAATAATTTTCGAGACTGAAGAACGCAGTGCAACCCGCGCATGGGTGCTGCATCCTGATCTGAAGACCCGCGAGACCGCCTCTGGTCGCGCACCGGAAGAGGCTCTGGCCGAAGCCGTTGCATTGGGTGTCGCATTGCCAGGGCTGGAGGTTATCGGCCACGAGGTCGTGCCATTGCCCAAGACGCGGGCAGGGACCTTGTTTGGGACCGGCAAGATCGAGGAGCTGCGTGCACGCCTTAAGACGGAAGAGGTTGAACTGGTCCTTATTGACGGCCCTGTGACGCCCGTGCAGCAGCGCAATCTTGAGAAAGAGTGGAAGGTTAAAATCCTTGATCGGACTGGTCTGATCCTTGAAATTTTCTCGGACCGGGCGGCGACGCGCGAAGGGGTGTTGCAAGTGGAACTGGCCGCACTGTCCTACCAGCGGACCCGGCTCGTGCGGGCCTGGACGCATTTGGAGCGGCAGCGCGGCGGGCTCGGCTTTGTCGGCGGTCCCGGTGAGACGCAGATCGAGGCGGATAGACGCGCGATTGACGAGCGGATTAACAAAATCAAAACGCAGCTCAGCAAAACCGTCAAAACCCGCGAGCTGCACCGTGCGGCGCGCGCGAAAGTGCCGTTTCCGATTGTGGCTTTGGTGGGCTACACAAACGCGGGCAAATCGACCTTGTTCAACCGGCTGACTGGCGCGGATGTGATGGTCAAGGACATGCTGTTTGCCACGCTTGACCCGACGATGCGGTCGGTCGAATTGCCCGACGGGGTCGAAATCATCATGTCCGACACAGTGGGCTTTATCTCTGACCTGCCGACGCAATTGGTCGCAGCCTTCCGCGCGACGCTGGAAGAAGTTCTGTCCGCTGATCTGATCCTGCATGTGCGCGATATCTCTCATCCTGAGACGGAAAGTCAGGCTGCAGATGTGCGCGCAATCCTTGGTGATCTGGGTGTCGCGGACAGTATCAAAACGCTTGAAGTCTGGAACAAGCTCGATCTGGTGGATGGGGACCTGCGCGAAAGCCTCAGCAACAAGGCGGAGCGGGACGAGGCGATCTTTCTGACCTCTGCACTGACCGGCGCCGGCATGGATGCGCTGCTTGCTGCGGTTTCGCGCGAGGTGACGGAGGCCACGACCGATGAGGTGCTGACCTTGGGCTTTGACGAGGGCAAGAAGCGGGCGTGGTTGTTTGAGCAAGAGGTCGTGACCAGCGAAGGTGCGACAGAGGCAGGGTTTGAACTATCTGTCACCTGGAGCGCGAAACAAAAGGCGCGTTTCGAGAAACTCTAAAGGTGCTCGCATGACCTATGTCATTCTTTACGGTGTGACTTTCACAGTCTTTTTGGCAATTGATTTCATTGGCCTAAGCTATATTGTGAAGCCGGTTTTTGACAGGCATGTGCCAGAGCTGATCCTAGATAAACCGCGCTATCTACCTGCTTTGATGTTCTATTCTTTCTACATTGGTGGCGTGTTGTGGTTCGTGTCCGTGCCTGCGCTTTTGGACAACCGGTCGCTTCTGTGGACCTTCGCCTCCGCCGCTCTCATTGGTGCGATAGCCTACGGCACATACGAGTTCACCTCCCTCGCCGTCATCAAGGGCTGGACATGGCAGATGGTGCTGACCGATCTCATTTGGGGGATGTGCTTGACCGGCGTCTCGGCATGCGTCGGCGTCATGGCGACCCGCGCCTGGGGTTAGCTCAAGGCTAAGTGCGCAGTTCCAAGATTTCACAGTTGCGCGGGTGGGTGCCGGTCAATGCATGGATAACGTGCCCATGGCACACGACAGCGAGCGGGCGGTCTTGATACCTGAGTAAACCTTCGCGCAGCTCTGCCATGCGCGTCTTGAAACTGCTCCACGGCTCAACCGGTATGCCATTCTCGTTCAGCGGTCCTTGATGCCACCAGGTTTCAGCGAGGTGGTCAAATGCCATGATCGGAAACCGCGCCGCCAGGTCTGATGGAGGGCGGCCAACGTCGCAGCTATGTCCAAGACGCTCTGCGGTTTCGGCAAGGACCGTAGGCGTGTGATCTGGAAAAATCAGATGTGCCGTTTGAATAGCCCGGGTGAGAGGAGAGCACAGGACATGCGCAATGCCAAGGCGTGCCGCCTTTTCCCGTGTCAGTTCTGCCTGTTCTTGACCAAGCGGTGTCAATGGTGCGTCAAAGATCATCGGATCTCTGGACCCATCAAACAATGCGTTGAATTCGGATTGTCCGTGGCGGATCAAATGTATCGTCATTCTGTGGGCCTTAAAATGTTGATGCCAACTGCTCCGGCACGGGCAAGGGCAGGGTCAAGCGTCATAGGGATGTATTCGCCGCGCCGCCAAAGCACACCCAGATCATCATAGTGGCGTGAGATCGGGTGGCCGGATTGCCCGGTTGGCATGATGAAGACAGAGCTGTCGGGGTCGGCAAAATCATAGACCCCGCGATAGCCCGCCGCATGCACGTTTTGAAAGGGATGTTCCCCTTTGCCGGATGTCCGCCCGCGCAGCAATGTATTGTCGCCACCGGACGTCGATTGCCGGATATTAACAAACCAGCTCAAACCCGGGATCGTGCCGAGCACCTGATGGTCATGGGTGGCCTCATGTGCATCACCCCAGCGCCAGCTTTCGATGTTTGCGCCATAGCGCTCCGTGAGCCAGATCAGCGCCTCGTCGAGCGCCTGGCGCGAGATCTCCGTACAGGTTTCGGTCGCGGCGGATTGGATCACGTCGCACCATATGCTCGCACCATTCACATCGCGGTAAACGCGCTCGATGAAGAGCGGCTCCATGTGGGAAAAGTCTTGCGCCAGCGGGCCGATTTCGTCGCGGATCAAGCGTTGTTGCAGGGTGCGCAGCCATGTCGCATAGATCAGCGGTTCCGGCAGATGTTCAGACATCTCCCCATTCCAGCTGGCCATCAACTCAAGCGCGCGTTGCCTCTGTCGGTCCGGCGTGCCCTCTGGGGCGGCCTCGCCGGTGAACCAAAGATCACCCGCAATGAGCGGCAGCAGCGTGCGCGCGGTGAATGAAACCGTATCAAGCTGCGCTTCGATAAAGCTGTCGCGGGTATGCACTTGCCGGGTTTGCATCAGCCGACGCCAGCGTTGCACGCGCTGACTGTCGCCGTAGCTATAGCTGACATGATCAGGGAAGGGGCGTTCAACAGTCTTGTTATTCGTATTGCCGACAATGCCGCCAGCAGGGTTTACGAACAGCGGGTTAGAGGCATCCGGCAAGACGCCTTGCCACCGGTTTTGCGGCAACCAACCGGGCGCTGGGATCCGGCCGCGCGATTGATGGGCGGGATTGCGGCGGGGAATTGCCCCCATGGTTTTCATGGCAATCCCGTCCGCGTCGACCATCGTCAGGTTCTGTGACGGCGCAAGGAATTCCGTTGTCGCGTTCAGCATCTCCGGAATACCCGGAGCCGTCATGATCTTACGCGCCGCTTGCAGCGATCTGTTCTGATCGCTGAGCATCGTCCAGTTAACAGCTGCGACATGGCCCGGCGGCGTTATCGTGCCGAGGTTGAAGTGATGGCCGGGCAAAACCGGTCCGTTATCGCTCCATTGCAGGGTGATCGTGACGGGGGAGGCATCCGCGACCTGAATGATCGACTGGCGCGTGCGGAACGGCTTAAAGCCGTCAGGGGTCAGGTATTCCGCTGGATTGTCCGGATTAAACTGTTCGATGACGACATCCTGATCATCGACGTAAGCGGTGGTCAGGCCCCAGCCGGTCTTCTCGGTCCGCCCTGACAAAACCACGGGCATCCCCGGCACGGTCGCGCCAATGACACCCCCCGAAGCGAGTTCCAATCGGGCGAGGTAGAACATGGACGGCGCCGTCAAGGCGACATGCGGGTCATTTGCCAAAAGCGTACCGCCAGAGGCTGATCGGGTGGCCGCCGCAGCAAATGCATTAGACGCGCCAGTCAGTGCAGGGGCTTTAAACGGGTTCAGTGCGGCGTTCAGCCTGTCTTCTGTTGGGACGTCGGCGTTCGCAAATTTCACCTCGCGGGCCTCGGGAAAGAGCTTTGCATAATCCAGCGCGGCGATGCCTTTGGACGGATCATCGGGCAAAAGGTCCGAAAGCCGGTCAGGCGACAATAGCAAGGCCGCACGTGCCCGGATGACCTCATCGGCGAGACTGCTTGTATGCTGAATGGCAAGCAATTTGGTCAGAACGATGCTATCTGCGGGTTGCCAAGGCGCAATATCGGGCTGGAACAGAAAGAACTCCGGCGCGCCGCGGCCCAGAGCCTGCTCATTCACCGTGCGCAGCCATGCATTCACGCCATCGGCATAGGCCTCCAGCATGGCACGCGTCTCAGCATCAAGCGCACTCACGGAGCGTTGCGCGAGCCCGTAGACATCAAGGCGGCGCATCAACTCATCAGTGCGCACTGTGTCCGCCCCGAACAGTTCCGAGAGGCGGCCTTGCGCGGTTCGACGCAGAAGGGTCATTTGCCAGAGGCGGTCTTGTGCATGGGCAAAGCCCAGACCGTAATAAACGTCTGTGTCACGGGCTCCGAAGATGTGAGGCACCCCCGAATTGTTACGTACGATTTCAACCGGCGCGGAAATGCCCGGCACCGCAAATTCCGCGCTGTAATCAGGCAAGGAGCGCGACGCGAGGTAGTAGACGACGAACAAGGTCAGCAGCGCCAATGCAAACAGCGCAAGGAACAGCCTGAGCGACCATTGAAACAAACGTGCCATCGGGATTCCTGCTCTTGACCCTCGCGGGGCGGTGTATCATCCCTGAACCATGGAATTCAATCTCACAGCGAGGCATGCGGCATGGCAAAAGTAAGTTTTCTGGGCTTGGGGGTCATGGGCTACCCGATGGCGGGTCATCTGGTGAAGGCAGGTCATGACGTCACCGTCTATAACCGCACGGCCAGCAAGGCCACTGATTGGGTCAACGCGCATGGCGGGGCCATGGCACAAACGCCGCGGGCAGCGGCAGAGGGCGCAGATTTCGTAATGGCCTGCGTGGGCAATGATGATGATCTGCGTTCGGTCTGTCTGGGCTCGGAGGGGGCATTGGCAGGCATGAGTGCGGGCACCGTCTTTGTCGATCACACGACAGTCTCAGCCAAAGTCACGCGTGAGCTTTATGCAGCAGCCGATGCGCTGCAGATCAGTTTCGTCGATGCGCCCGTCTCTGGCGGGCAAGCCGGGGCCGAAAATGGCCAATTGGGCGTGATGTGCGGCGGGGATGAGGGGGCTTATGCACGCGCCGAGCCGATCATTGATGCCTATGCCAAAGCCTGCAAACGTCTGGGCGACAGCGGGGCAGGGCAGTTGACCAAGATGGTCAACCAAATTTGCATTGCAGGGCTCGTCCAAGGCCTATCCGAAGCGCTGCATTTCGCAGAGAAGGCCGGGCTGGACGGCAAGGCAGTCGTCGATGTGATCAGCCAAGGCGCGGCGGGGTCATGGCAGATGTCGAACCGCTATGAGACGATGCTGGACGGCGAATTCAATCACGGGTTTGCGGTAGACTGGATGCGCAAGGATTTGGGCATTTGTCTGGACACGGCGGATGAGAATGGCGCCTCACTGCCAGTGACGGCGCTGGTCGATCAGTTCTACAAGGATGTGCAGAAGATCGGTGGCGGGCGTTGGGATACGTCCTCTTTGTTTGAGCGACTGCGCAAGCTCGACGACGCCTAGGGACGGCATGGCGCGCGCGGGACCCCACCATAACGCTCAGGGTTGCAACACGCGAAGACGCGCCCGCTGTTGCGAAGATCGCCCGCGTCTCCCGCGCGCATTTTCTGCCCTACTTGCCGGAGCTGCATTCAAGCGACGCGTATACGGCCTATTTCCGCGACGTGGTGTTTCGCGAGTGCGCGGTCTGGGTCGCAGAGGCTCGTGGCACGCTCGTGGGCTTCTGCGCCTCTCGTGAGGACTGGATCGACCATCTCTATCTCCTTCCGGACTATGTCGGCCAATCCATCGGGGCGACATTGCTGGAGAAAGCGAAAGCTGGCCAAGCCAGTTTGCAGCTTTGGGTATTCCAGCAGAACACCAAAGCGCAGCGGTTTTATGCGCGCCATGGTTTCCGGAAAGTCAAAGAAACAGATGGCGCGTCGAACGCAGAAAAGACGCCCGACGCTCTGTTTGAATGGCACGCGCCTTGACTGCGCGGTAGAGGCGCAAGGGGAAACCCTACGCCTCTGGTGGATTGCTGCTATTCAGCTGCGACGCTTTGCGTGTCTTGCGCGTCTTCGCCGTATCCCTTTGGAACCGCGATGTCAGGCAGGGTCGCTGCGCGCTTTTGCAATGCGCGGCCGATGACGACGCGGCTGATCTCCGTTGTGCCGTCCACAATCCGCAACATTTGCGCCAATCGCGAAAGGCGATCTAAGCCGTAGGGTTGCAGCAGCCCCATCCCACCCAGCACCTGCGTACAGGTGTTCGCTGCTTTCACCGCAGCATCTGGAACAAAGCGTTTGGCATGCGCGGCCATCAGCGGACCTTCCGGTGTGCCAAGGGCCTCTGCGGCTCTGCGGTAGAGCAGTTTGGATGCTTCGAGATCGGTTGCGACCTCACCCAACATCCATTGTATTCCATCAAGATCAAGATTTTTGCCACCAAACATCTTGCGGTTCTTTGCGTAAGACAGCGCCGTATCGAGCGCCGATTGCATCAACCCGCAACACCCCGACGCGATGGATACGCGCGCAATGTCGATGGCCATGAGCGAGCCCTGCAGACCCTGACCGACTGGCAGAACGATATTGTCTTCGCTGACAACCACATTGTCGAGATACATCTCCGACATGGGCAGGAAATTGTAGGACGGTGTGTCGTAGAGCGGCCCGAAGCTCAACCCAGGCGCGTTGGCAGGGATGGCGATCATCGCCATGTCCTTGTGGCCCGGAACATCGCTGGTCTTGACGACCGTGAAATAAACATCAGCCTCATTTGCGAGGCTGACCCAGGCTTTCGCGCCGCTGACGGTCCAAGTCCCGTCGCCGTTGATTGTGGCGCGGGTGTACATTTTCATCGGGTCAGATCCCGATTGCGGTTCGGTCAGTGCGAAATTGGCAAGCTTGCGCCCTGAGGTCAGTTCCCGCGCCCATTGCGCTTTGAACGCCTCTGTCCCATAGCCGCAGCCGGCGAAAGTGCAGATGTTATGCATCGACAGGGCAAAAGCATAGGCACCGTCGCCCATGCCCAATTGCTCATAGACCTGAATACCTTCTGCCAATGAAAGGCCTTGGCCGCCAAGCTCCTTGGGCGCGTAGAGGCCTGTCAGCCCGGCGGCTCCGGCCTTATCTGACGCGTCGCGGGGCCACGCTTTGGCCGCGTTCCAATCATTGATGTTTGGCGCGATCACCTCTGTCACATGCAACCGTGCGGCGTCGAGGATTGTGCTGAGTGTGTCTGTCATGGGACGGTCCTTTTCTGCGGGCGCACTGTCTGATCCCGCCAACGGCTTTTAAAACCGTCGGCGCGGGCAGCGCTTGAATTTCTGCTTTCTGAAAGCTATACGACGTAAATAGAAGCAGTCGGGCGCAAGCACCATCTCTCACGCTGACAGGATATTGTCCGAAAGTGACAAATTCAGGCGTTTCGCCCTTGCCCGCGTCGATAGGAGCTGGGCGTATTGCCGGTCCATCTTTGAAACGCGCGGTGGAAATTCGCTGCAGAGGAGAAACCGACCTCATGCGCCACCGCTTCAACGCTCTTCTCGCCCTGTTGCAAGTGACGGATTGCAATGTCACGACGCAGATCATCCTTGATCGTCTGAAAGGAGGTGCCATCAGCCGCTAGCCTCCGGATCAACGTGCGGGGCGTCATGTGCATGGCACACGCAGCATGTGTCAGGTTCGCTGTTTCCCATCCCATTTGAGTGAGATAGCTGCGCAGGCGAAGCGATTGCGTATGTTCGCGTGAGCGCGTGAAGATCCAGTCCCTCGGTGCATTTTCCAGAAATTGATCAAGCGCGTCCGGGCCGCGAGGTTGGACCGGACCCAAATCCTTGGGCGCGAAGCAGATGAAGGTCGCCGCGTGGCCGAAACTTACTGGTGCCGGAAAGATGACCGCATAGTCCGAAGCGAAGTCAGGCTGTGGGAAGGCAAAACCGACCTCCTTCACTGGAACCTCCCGCGTTGCGAGCCAGGACAGAAGGCCATGGGCCAATTTCAGGATCAGCATATGGCCGAAGCGCTGCACGGGCAGGTCCGCTTGCGGCGTGAGGGAGAGCACCAGCGCGTCCTGTGTTTCTTTCAGGGTGAATTGATAGTCGTCGAGCAGCAGGTTCCAGAATGTCGAGAACCGATAAAGCGCTGAGGGCAATGCGCTCGCTTCACGCACGGAAGTCAGCAGGTGCTGCAAGGCCCGGGGTCGGATCGGTCGGCTCCACAGCCCCATCATTTCATCGCCAGTTTCGACAGCCGCAATCTGATAGAGGCTGACGATCTGGTCCAGCGTCACGCGCCCCTGCGCCAAGTCCTGATCAGTCGCCAGATCAGCGCGTTCAAGAAACGCACGATACTGCGCCGCTCGGCAGAGCGGCCGCAACGCCGCAAGCCAATCCGAAATGAATGCGCGTGAAACCGTGGAATAAAGCGTGTGTGTCGAAGCGGGTGTCATGCGCTTTGCCTATCAGCTGAGATCGTGACGCTGAAGCCCGCTTCGGATGTGTCCGGCCTGCAGCCCGCCCTTAGGGGATAATACGGTTGTATTTGCTGCCTTCGATTGTGGCGCCAGCAATCAGCCCCGCCTGACCGAAGACCACGGCAATGACGGGGGTGAGGGCTGTGGTCGTGTCTACCCCGAGCGTGCCGCCTTCGTTAGAAACGGCATATTCTGCATCCGCGCCAAGCGTCCAACCGGGTGACCGACGGAAGTCGCTTAGCGCCGCTTCTGTCATGAAAAACAGGGCAGATGAATATTGTTGCGCGCCCAATTGCAGCCCGAACGTGGCGGAGGTGGCAGAATAATAGTCTACGGAGACATCATTGATCCGCAATGCGCCTCGGCCATAAGAGCCTCCGGGTCCGATAATACCCGCTTTGGTGATCACCGGCATCATCAAGATGCCCACAGCCTTGTCACCGAGATCTCGCGAGCCGGCAACATTCGTATAGAGAAAGTTGAAGGCCTGATCGACCCGGGCGTCGATCTTCGCGCTGCCTTGACTGCCCACACCATTGCCGCATGCCGCGAGGCCTGTGGTCGCCAACCCTGCCGCAAGAAAATTGCGCCTGTTCAGCGCAGTGCCAATTCTATCCATGATATCCGCCTGTCTTTTGCTCAAAAACGCCCGTCTTACGCGGTGCATTGCAAGAAAGAATAAGCGAATTCCGGCCTGTTGTCACGGGCTTTGCTGCAGGTGCGCGAAATTCTCTCGGCGCAGGTTTGCCAATGAGGTTTAGCTTTGCAGCAAAGCCGCAATGCGGGGGGCGAAATAGGTCAGAACACCGTCACATCCTGCACGTTTGAAGGCCATCATGCTTTCCATCATCACGGCTTCTTCATCGAGCCATCCCAACTGTCCGGCAGCCATGATTTGCGCATATTCACCTGACACCTGGTAGGCAAAAGTCGGCGCGCCAAAAGCGTCTTTGACGGACCGGCAGATGTCGAGGTAGGGTTGGCCCGGTTTGACCATGACCATATCGGCGCCTTCTGCCAGATCGCGCGCCACAAGGCGCAATGCCTCTTGCGCATTCGCAGGGTTCATCTGGTAGGTTTGTTTGTCACCGGTTAGCGCGCCCGAGGCGCCAACGGCGTCGCGAAACGGGCCGTAAAAAGCAGAGGCGTATTTCGCGGCGTAGCTCAGGATCAGCGTGTCGGTAAACCCCTCAACCTCCAATGCCCCCCGTATCGCACCAATGCGGCCATCCATCATATCAGATGGTCCGAGAATATCCGCGCCAGCTTCGGCTTGCGCCAAGGCCATCTTGGTCAGCGCTTCAACGCTCTCGTCATTGACGATCACTCCGTTTCGAACAATGCCGTCATGGCCGTGGATATTGTAGGGATCCAAGGCAACATCGGTCATGACTGCAATCTCAGGCACATCGCGTTTGATCGCACGGGTGGCGCGATTTGACAGGTTGTTGGAGTTCCACGCCTCTTCGCAGTTCTGCGTCTTCAACCCAGGGTCCGTGTATGGAAAAAGGCAAATCGTGGGAATACCCAGATCGCGGGCCTGCTTTGCGGCCTCAACAGCCAGATCAATGCTCAGCCGGTCAACACCGGGCATCGATGGGATCGGCATACGGGTGTTTTCACCATCCGTGACAAAGACCGGCCAGATCAGATCGCCGGGGGTCAACACATTCTCCTGCACCATGGATCTGAGCGCCGCGGTCCGTTTGGTCCGGCGGAAGCGCGTGGCAATGTGCTGCGTCATAAAATCGTCCATATTCTGATGTCTTACACCCTCCGTGCCACGTTTTCAGGGACGCCTCAAGCGCCACGTCACCCCTAGCGCTTGCAGCCTGTGACAGTTAGGGTGCGCAAAATATCCCGTGAACGGGAAATGGAAGAGGCCGCGCTGCGTTTTGGATTTCTATGTCACCGCTTTTGAGCTGATTGATCTCAGGTCGTTTTCGAACCTGTGGTTCTGGATCATGCTGGCCGTTTTCTGGTCAACCGCCTCACATTACGTCCTCGGCGTGCCGTTTGATATGGTTGGCCGCGCAGCAAAACATGGGGGTCAGGCGGAGCAGGATTTGCAGGACCTCGTGCGCATCAACGCGAACCGGTTGAATTACGTCGCGCAAGAGGCGGGCACATGGTTGACGATCTTTGCGTCATTCATGGTGACCGGGTTATTGATGACCGGATTCGTCTATGAGGTGGAATTCTGTCAGGCCTTGTCCCTGATCCTGATCCCGATGCTGCTCGTCTTCGGCCTTTCGATCTACAATGCAAGACGCACGTTCGGGTTGGAAGGCGACGATTTGCGCAAACTGCTGCGACGGCATCGTATCTCCGTCCAGATCATCGGTATGTTGTCGATTCTCGTCAGTTCCATGTGGGGCATGTATGTCAATATCACCGCAGGTGTGCTCTAGCACTTGACCTATCTCGCGCAGGGCGTATGTCCCTGTCCCATGAAGTCCCCAAGCCACATCACCATCTCAGGCGCGCCCGAAGGGTATGACGCCAAGCTGATCGCATCCGAGCTGGAAAAATCCGGCGCAGTCATTCATGTGGCGCGCGATGATCGGCGGATGGCCGCTATGCAGACCGCATTGAGCTTTTTTGCGCCCGACATACCGGTTTTGAGCTTCCCCGCGTGGGATTGCCTGCCTTATGATCGGACCTCGCCGAATTCTGACGTGTCTGCTACGCGGATGGCGACTTTGGCAGCATTGGCGCAGGGTGTTCCGGGGCCGTTTATTCTGCTGACGACCTTATCTGCGGCAACGCAATACCTGCCCAAACGCGCGGTTCTGGCAGAGTCGAGCTTTGTTGCAGAAGTCGGTCGGCAGATTGACGAGGCCGCTTTGCGGTCCTTCCTTGTTCGCATGGGCTTTGTACAGAGCCCCACAGTGATGGAGCCTGGCGACTATGCCATCCGCGGCGGCATCATCGACATTTTTCCGCCGGGCGAAATCGGGCCGGTGCGGCTGGACCTGTTTGGCGATGTGCTCGACGGTGCGCGGCGTTTTGATCCGGTCACGCAACGCACGACCGAAAAGCTGAACGCTGTCGAACTTGCGCCTGTCTCTGAAGTGATCCTTGATGAGGCCGCGATCACGCGGTTTCGGCAGAATTATCGGATCGAGTTTGGCGCAGCAGGCACGGATGATCCGCTTTACGAAGCGGTGAGCGCGGGGCGCAAGCATGCAGGCATCGAGCATTGGTTACCGTTCTTTCATGACGGGCTGGAGGTCCTTTTTGACTACCTGCCTGCGGCCTCGATTTGCTGTGACGACCAGCTAACGGCCGCACGGATTGCGCGGTGGGAGACGGTTGCAGATCAATATGACAACCGCGTTGAGGCCATGAAGACCAAGGCACGAATGGACACGGTCTATAAGCCTGTGCCGCCGGGGCTGCTTTACCTCGATGAGGCCGCATGGGCGAAAGCCGTCGAAGGACGGCGGGTTGTAAATTTTGCAGTGCTACAACAGCCCACCGGGC
This sequence comes from Pseudomonadota bacterium, assembly GCA_039195745.1. Lineage (GTDB taxonomy): Bacteria > Pseudomonadota > Alphaproteobacteria > Rhodobacterales > Rhodobacteraceae > Litoreibacter. Next base: position 292,581 of record JBCCVD010000002.1, read on the forward strand.
CGGGCGTCACGGACGCAGGTGGGCGCGATGGTCGCAACTTTGCGCCAGAACGTCAGTCCGAAAACCTGAACCTTTTCAGTGCGTTGGGCAATCATATTGAGACATTGCGGGCCACAAAGCCGGTGGTAATCGCCAGTTTCTCTGACGGTGCGCGAGAGCGGCTGCAGGGCTTGCTTACGGATCAGGGGATCCATGACACCAAGCCGATTTCTGACATGCGCGACGTGGTGCCAGGCGGTGTGCATCTGGCAATCTGGGGGCTGGAACAAGGGTTCGTGACGCCGGATCTGGCGGTGATTTCTGAACAGGACGTACTGGGCGACCGACTGATCCGCGGAGCGCGCAAGAAAAAGCGAGCAGAGAATTTCCTGACGGAGACGCAATCGCTCAGCCCCGGTGATCTGGTGGTACATGTCGATCACGGGATCGGGCGGTTTACCGGGCTGGAAACAGTCACCGCCGCGGGCGCGCCGCATGAGTGCATCCTGCTCGAGTATGCGGGTGGCGACCGGTTGTATCTGCCGGTTGAAAATGTCGAATTGCTCAGCCGCTACGGCCATGAAGAAGGGCTGCTTGATAAGCTTGGTGGCGGCGCATGGCAGGCTAAGAAAGCGCGGCTAAAGCAGCGCATTCGCGATATGGCCGACCGCTTGATCCGCGTTGCCGCAGAGCGTGAATTGCGCCGCGCGCCCATTCTGGAACCTGCGGATGATATGTGGGAAGCGTTCTGCGCGCGCTTCCCCTATGACGAGACCGAAGACCAGCTGACAACGATTGAGGCTGTGCTGGACGATCTGGCCAAGGGGCGTCCTATGGACCGATTGGTTTGCGGCGATGTGGGCTTTGGCAAAACCGAAGTCGCGATGCGCGCCGCATTCGTTGCGGCGGCGGCTGGATTGCAGGTGGCTGTAGTGGCGCCCACGACATTGCTGAGCCGTCAGCACACGCAGAGCTTCAAAGATCGTTTCCGGGGTTTCCCATTACAAGTCAGACAGTTGTCACGCTTTGTTGGCACGAAAGAGGCCGCGCAAACGCGCGAGGGGATTGCACGCGGCGAGGTCGATATTGTCATCGGCACCCATGCGGTTCTGTCCAATCAGGTCAAATTCAAGAATCTCGGGTTGTTGATCATTGACGAAGAACAGCATTTCGGCGTGCAGCATAAGGAGAAGCTGAAGCAGATGCGCTCCGACATCCATGTGTTGACGCTGTCGGCCACGCCGATCCCGCGCACTTTGCAGCTGTCCTTGTCCGGCGTGCGGGAACTGTCGATCATTGGCACGCCACCGGTCGACCGATTGGCGATCCGGACTTATGTGTCCGAATTCGACGCGGTCACGATCCGCGAGGCGCTGCTGCGTGAACACTACCGGGGCGGGCAGAGCTTTTACGTCGTGCCGCGCGTCTCCGACCTGCCGGATATCGAGGAATTTCTGAAGGAACATGTGCCGGAGGTATCTTACGTTGTGGCCAATGGTCAGATGGCGCCCGGCGATCTGGATCAACGGATGAACGCGTTCTACGATGGGAAATACGACGTGCTGCTGGCCACGACGATTGTGGAATCCGGCATTGATATTCCGACGGCCAACACGATGGTCATCCATCGCGCTGATATGTTTGGCCTGTCGCAGCTCTATCAGATACGGGGCCGGGTCGGACGCTCCAAAACGCGCGCTTATGCCTATCTGACAACCAAGCCGCGTGCGAAATTGACAGCAACGGCTGAGAAACGCTTGCGGGTCTTGGGCTCTCTCGACAGTCTTGGTGCGGGCTTTAACATCGCCAGCCAAGACCTTGATATCAGGGGCGCAGGCAATGTTCTTGGTGAAGAGCAATCAGGCTCCGTCCGCGAGGTTGGCTATGAGCTGTATCAATCCATGCTGGAAGAAGCGATCGCCAAAATCCGCTCTGGCCAGATGGAGGGGCTTACCGAGGCCGATGATCAATGGGCGCCGACGATTAATCTGGGTGTGCCTGTGCTGATACCGGACAGTTATGTCTCAGATCTTGATGTGCGTTTAGGGCTTTATCGGCGCCTGTCGGGACTGACCACAAAAGTTGAATTGGAAGGCTTTGCCGCCGAACTGATCGACCGGTTCGGCCCGCTTCCCAAGGAAGTGAACACCCTGCTGCTCGTCGTGCGGATCAAGGCGATGTGCAAACGCGCAGGGATCGAAAAGCTGAACGCGGGTGAGCGCGGGGCTACGATTGAGTTCCACAACAACAGATTCGCCAAGCCCGAAGGATTGGTGGCGTACCTGCAGGACGAGCGCAATCTGGCCAAGATGAAGGACAACAAGATCGTTGTGCGCCGCGATTGGAAAAAGGATTCCGACAAGATCAAAGGCGCTTTTGCAATCGCGCGCGATCTGGCGGAAAAGGCGGGCACGTTCAAGCCCGCCAAGAAAGCCAGCTAGACCGCGCCTTCATATTCGCCACGTGCCGGATAATTGTTGGCAATCGCGAAATCGACCGCGCCCAGAAGTTCTTTGAAATGCGGACGGACGAAAGGCATGGTCTGCACAGACATGTAGTAGAGCGTCTGATCAGGATTGACGAGGAACAGGCCGGGCTCTGAGAAGAGGGCAGGTTCTTCGATACCAATGGAGGTTTTGCCGCGCGAGGTGGAGATGAAGAGCCCCCATTCGCGCGCTTTTTCGAGTGGCAAATCATAGGCCATGCGCAGAGATTTCGCGCCGATTTTCTCTGCCATGTCTTTCGTGCGGTCTTCACCATCGCTGGAGATGGCGACTGTGTTAATGCCACGTTCCGCAAACTCTGGTGTCAGTTTCTCAAGTTCCTGAAGATAGGTGGCACAGATCGGACAATGCAGACCACGATAGAAGCAAATGACCGTGCCTTGCGCGCCGGTTTCCGTTGAAAGATCGAACGCACCGCCCTCCAGCAATGGCAGGGCTAGGGCGGGTGTTTTCTGGCGAGGCATCAGCATCTTGGGGGTATCTCCGTTGTGAATTCGGCCTGCAAGTTAAAGGGCCGTGTTCAAGACAACCAGCGCAGCCGCCGCACAGGGACTGTGCACCTTAACGCAATTTCCAGTGCACCAGAGAGACGCCGATGGCTGACAACACCATGATCGCCAAAGAAAGCGGCACGGTGGTTCCATCGAACAGGTAGCCAACGGGTATTGCGAGTAAGACCCCGCATACGGTCGCCACTCCGCCGAGCACTGAAGACGCGAGCCCTGCGACATGGCCCACAGGCTCCATTGCCAATGCATTCAGATTGCCGATCACCAAACCTGCCATGAAGAAAATCGACGTCTCCCATGCGATGAACAGGCCGAAGGGCACGCCAAAGCTCAGCCCGAGAAGCAACACGCCTCCGGAAATGACCATCTGTCCGCCAAAGCCTATTGCGATCATCCGGCGCATGCCCAATGCCATTACGAGCCGCGCATTGATGATGCTGGCGACACCACCGAGCAGCGCAATCAAGGCGAACCATTCCGGGAACGTCTCAGCGCGACCATATGTTTGATCAAAGAGCTGCTGTGTGGAACTGAGCGCCCCAAACAGGATCGCGAAAGACAGCGATTGCGTCAGCGCAGAGATCGTGAAGGCTTTGTGCGAAAAGCACTCCTTTGTTGCGCTCCACAGGGTTTTGAAGCGGAAAGGGCGACGCTTTTCGAGCGGCAAGGTCTCGCTTTGGCGCAGCATGAGCCATGAGGTCGTGATCAGAGCGAAGAGGATGAAGCTGACAAAGATCGCGCGCCATCCGAACGCATCAATGACAAATGCCCCCAGATAAGGGGCCACGGCAGGCACGAGTGTGAAGATCAGCATGGCATAGGACATGATTTGCGCCATGCGACGCCCTTCGTAGAGGTCGCGTACAATCGCCAATGTCACAATGCGCGGCCCGGCGACGCCAAGCCCTTGAACGATGCGGGCCGCGACCATCTGGTTCAGCGTCTCCGCTTGCGCGGCCAAACCAGCACCTACAACAAACAAGCCGACACCAATGAAGATGATCCGTTTGCGACCGAACGTATCGGACAAGGGCCCGGTCACCAGTGTGCCAAGTCCCATCCCGAAGACGAAAGACGTCAAGACCAGCTGGGCGCGATTGCGATCTTGCGGGCTCAGCTGCTCGGCAATGTCGGGCAGGGCAGGGAGCATCCCGTCAATCGAAAACGCCACCATTGCGAATTGCATCGCGATGAGCGCGATGAATTCAGGAAGCGGCAGACGTTTGATGGCAGCCATGACTAAGACTTTTTAAAAAGGAGCATCAAGGCGAACAGCCAGATGAGAATTTCAACCGTAAAGGACCAATGCGCGAGGAAAGACAAAAGGTAATGGGAATGGGTCGGCTGGACGGTGGTCAGCTGATAGAATTGATCCGAGAATGGCCAAAGCCACATGATTGAGCCTGCAATACTGTCGAGGCACAAGTGCAAGAACCATGCGCCGAGAAAAGCAAAACCAGCAAACCGGATGCGGCCGCCGACCTGCCAGAGCACGGGTGCCACGAGGAGGCTGACGGCCAGCCAAAACCCGGGCGCGTGCACCCAGTACCGGTGGTGATGAATGCTCTGATTGTCGATCAGAAAGAACCAGAGCAGGTCAAAATCAGGGAAAACCGCTCCGATCAGACAGGCCCATAGGACCAGCGGGTCAGGTGGTTTCAGCGCACGATAGGCGATGTAGCCGGAAGGCAGATGAGCGGTGATCACATGTCAGCTTTCCGCGCCATCTACTTTCACGCGCAGCTCATCAAGAACACGTTCCCACAGATCGGCAGGTTGCGCACCGGGCAGAACGTGCTGATTGGCGACCACGAAGGTCGGCACACCCGTCACACCGCGGTCGCGGGCATGTGCATCACGGTTTGCGATGTCTTCACGGTCGCTGTCGCTGGCAAGTAAGCGGCTGACCATGTCTTTGTTCATCTCTGCCGTGCCCGCGATGTCGATCAACACATCATGCGCTCCGATATCGCGCCCCTCGACAAAATAGGCACGGAAGAGTTTCGAGACGATTGCGGTCTGGCGCCCCTCAAGCCCGGCCCAATGTATCAGACGATGCGCATCAATCGTGTTTGGCGTCGTCTTGATCGCTTCGAAATTGATCTCAAGCCCTGCGGCTTCAGCCGCTTGGGCGATTTGACCATAGACGCGGACCGCATTTTCCTTGCCGCCGAACTTGGTTTCCAGATATTCGCGCCGATCCATTCCGCCAGCGGGCATGTCGGGATTGAGTTGAAACGGATGCCATTCCACGCGAAACGGGTGGTCCGGGTTCTTTTCCAGCGCGCGGTCGAGGCCGGATTTGCCGATATAACACCATGGGCAGATCGGGTCGGAAATGATGTCGAGTTGGATGGTGGCGGACATGTCAGGGAGCCTCAAAACTTGCGCGCAGGGCGCGGCGGTTCAATTTGCCATTGGCCCCATATGGAAGCGCGTCCCGTTGAATGTAAAGCCGTGGTTGCTTGTAACGTGCAAGGTTGCGTTCTGCATGGGCGCGCAGGTCCTGTTCATGTGCTTGGCCGGTATGGAATAAGGCGATGACATCGGCATCCTGCTTGATCCTGATCTGGACCGCAGCGCAAGCATCAATGCCCGGCTGCCCTGTGAAACTTGTCTCGACCTCAAGCGGTGAGACACGGAAACCGCCCGCATTCATCATGTCATCCTGGCGGCCTAGATAGGTGATGGTGCCGTCCTCTGCCATGCGGGCCTGATCACCGGTTTCGAACCACGCGCCCGCAAGTGTCGGCTCACCTATATAGTTCAACATCAAACCCGGATCTCTGGTTGAGATCGCGAGCATACCGTCTTCACCACATGGAAGCGGTTCGCCGTCTTTGAGGATGGCGACTTTACGGCCCCGCTGCGGAAGACCAGATGTGTCTGGCGGCGCAGGCGCGTCAGGGCTGGAGGAGATAAAGGTGGAGCATTCTGACATGCCCAAGGCCTGATGAAGTTGCGTGCCAGTGCGGCTTTGCCATGCTTGCCGGATCGTCTCTGACAAATGCTCACCCGCGGAAAGCCCGTGGCGCAACGTTTTGGGCGGTGCGCTGACATGCGGCAGCATTTTGCGATAAACGCCGGGTGCGGCTGCAAAGATCGTCGCCTCCGCGTTATCCAGCAGCCCCGGCAGGTCAGCAGGATCTGTGCCGTCTTCAGGGATCAGCGCTGTCGCGCCTTTGGTCCAGGGGTCCATCAGCCCCGTGCCCATGGTGTAAGTCCAGTTGAATGCACCCGCATGCAGCACCCGGTCCTTTGCCCGCAGCCCGTACCAGCCATCAAACATCATACGCCTCGCCCAGATTGCGCGATGCGCGTGGCACACACCGCGAGGTGTCCCTGAGGTGCCGGAGGTAAAAATGATGTAAGCCAGCCGGTCCGGACTTCCCATGATCGGGGCCGCAGGCTGCAGCGTTTTCATCCGCGCAAGGTCTTCGCATGAAAGGATCGCGACATCTCGCGGCACCGCGATCCCGTCTTCCGAGATGCACAGACGCGGCGCGCAGAGTGAGGCCAGCTTGTCAATCTCTGTCTGTGTCAGTTGCGCAGAGGTCGGGACCGGAACGAGCCCGGCCCAAAGTGCGGCGAGATAGACCAAGGGAAACTCAAACCGATTGCCCAAGCGTAGAAGCACGCGATCACCCGGCTGCAAACCTGCCCCCATCAGGCCGGAAGCGGTTGTCGCAACAGTATGGTGCAATTCTGCAAAGGTGATCCTGCGTGATTTTGCGCCCACGATTTCAAGCGCAATTTTGTCGGGCTGAGCCTGACCAGCAGTCAGCACATAGGCCGCCATATTGAAGGATGCGGGCGGCGGCGCACATCCGCCAGTGTCAAAGACAGAAAGCATGGGTCTGGCTACGGCTGGACGCCGCACAATGCAAGGCTGAGCACGCAACAAAAACGGCCTCTCCCCGGGGATGGGAGAGGCCGTTTGGGATTTGAGGTTTTGTGGGAGGCAAAACCTGCGGGGAATGATCAGTTCACGATGCGCTCGGCAGCGGAATCGTTGCCCATTGCGAAGAAGGACACGACGTCGCGGCTGACATCGACGTTGCGGTCGATGACGATGTTGTTGCGCTCGGCTGCGCTGTCTTTTGTAGCTGCGAATTTCATCAATGCGGCCTCTGCGTCGCCACCGGTTGTG
>JBCCVD010000003.1:0-265773 GCA_039195745.1 Pseudomonadota bacterium
CTCGGCCGATGCCATTGTTGAAGCGGCTTGGGACGCAGGCCTGAAACGTGTGCTGGTGACGTCCACCGCATTGCTCTTTCCAGAGCAAACGCTGCTGGGAACACTGCTGCAATACCTCGTTCCCAATGTTGTGCGCAGCGCCGAACGCATGGAAAAGGTTCTTCAGAACTCTGGTTTGAACTGGACGGCGGTGCGTGCGGGTTTCTTGAGTGACGCGCGCGAGACAACCTACCGCGCAGTCAAGGGTGCATTGCCCAAGGACGGAACGGCGGTGCCCCGTCTCGCACTGGCCCGTTTCCTGGTCGACGCGGTACAGAACCCAGAGACCACCTGCGCAGCCTACGGCGTCTCACACGCAGCGGCTTGAGGTGCAGCACGTCAGCTTGATCCATATTCATGGATCAAGCTCCACATGCGGCGTCCCATCCGATGTGCGCTCTTTCGAATGGCCTGCTGGACCGACCTCAAAGCGGATCTGCTTGCGCAGGTTCGAAAAACTCTCAAAGCGCACAACGTCAACTGCCTCATCAAGGTCCAGGACCAATCGAAACCAGCCGGGCCGTAATGGTTCAGATGACAGGATTTTTGCCGCAAACGGTTGCGATAAGTATCGTCCGGTCACCCGAGCGCCGACCCTCCGTGCTTCAGATTGTCGAGCTTCGATTGCAGCGTGAAACCCGTTCCAATCCTTGAATCCATGGTCTTGGGCAATGCGCTCAAGTGCTTGAGAGTGGGCAAGAATAACGCCTTCATCGGCAAGGCGCTTGCGCAGCGCCTTTGCCATGTTTTTTGCATCGATGAGTGTTGGGAGATCCCGGGTCATGCGAAACCCTCCTGGCCCGCGTGGAACAAGTCCCAACGCAAGGACCGCGCCTCGGCCAATCTCATTAGAACGCCACCTGTCAGGATCAGCAGCAAGACTTCTGCAATCGGCGCCGCTAGCCAGATCCCGACCTCACCGATTTGCGCGGCCAACGCAAAAGTGAGCGGTATCGCAAAGAGATACGGTTTTGACAGCCCTAGAATGCCGGCCCGTCCCGCGTCGCCGATTGCTTGAAAGTGCATGGCCAGCATCATCAGCGGCCCGGACAGAGAGAACCCCGCAGACATGATCGGCAAAATGCGCGCGACCTCAGACACGACCACCGCATCCGCGACAAAGGCAGCGCCCAGTTCCGCCGCGAACACCGACATGCCGATCTGAAGGGCAAGACAATAGATGAAAGCCACGGTTGCTGCGGTGCGCAAGCTTGTATCACTGCGATGAAATGCGCCAGCGCCAAAGTTGTGCCCCGTGATGGTTTGCATCGCATGGGCCAATCCCAAAAGTGGCAGAAAGGCAAAAGTGATCAGCCGCGTGATGATGCCGTAAGCGGAGACCGTGGCGTCGAATTGGGCCGCCTCAACCCATTGAAGCGCGACAAGGATCGCCGTGGACCCAAGTGCCAGACCGATGAAGTTGAGGCTTTGCGGCGCACCCAATGCCAGGATACGCTTCCACCCGGCGACAAGGGAATGGCGCAAAAGTATTGATGGGCGCAGATCTGTCGTAGCCAGCTCACGAAACGCGAGGATGATCCCGAACGCTAGCGCCTGCGCCAAGGCTGTGCCGTAGGCTGATCCCGCGACCCCCATGTCCAGCAGGCCAATCAGAACGTAGTTGAACCCCATATTCGACAGCGAGACGAGCAAACTTATCGCCGCCATGAACAGCACTCGCCCTTCATTGCGCAAGGCGTCCGAATTGACCGACAATACAAAGACCAAAGGCGACGCGAACACGGTAATCCGCAGATAAATCAGCCCAAGCTCAGCCAGGTGCTTTGATCCACTTGCGAGTAACAGCGCAACGGGGCCGCCGAATGCCAGAAACAGCAGGATAAGCACAAGCCCATGAAACCAGCCAAGCCATGGGCTCCGGCAAAGGTGCGGCGTGCGTGGTCCAGGTCTTCAGCGCCCAGTGATCGGGCCAGCATGCTCGACATTCCTGACGACACAAGCGTCGTTAAAGAAACCACCAGCATGTAAAGCGGAAACATCAGCGTGACTGCCGCCAATGCGTCGGGACCCGCAAAATGGCCAAGAAATAGCGCATCGACAACGGCAAGAAGTCCGTTCATTCCCATAACGAAGATGATCGGCAATGCGGTTTTAGCGTAAATTGGGCCCAAAGGCCCATTGAGATAGGTGTTTGTTTGGGACGACATGACCCGGTTTCCTTCTGGCTCAAGTCGCGAAAAAAGATGGGGCCCGCATTACCATCCACACGACGATTGCCGAGGATGACCAAAATCGTATCTGATACAGAACTTCACCAAGACAAAGCGTCAGCGGACGGCAGGCGTCTGTTGCCTGTCGAGCGCGTATCGAAGCATTTGGGAGCTGTCAAGCCGAGTTTAAACTGATCAGTTCACTTACGGGCGATCGTCAGGGCCACTGGTATAGGTTCTCGTTACCAACTGAATTTCTTTTTGTTTAGTTCTCAGTATCGTCAACATGGGCTCAGCACAGGCCAACGCCACTATCGCAGATACTGCCGGTTTCCATTAGCTCGAAACTCTATCGCAAACGCGCTGACCTACCATCGCGGATAAACCAGCGCGCTTGTCAGCTTCATTGCCCCATCAGCGCAAAGAACTCGATCAACTGACCATTGGGATCGGTGATCTTGAGAAGGTGAATGCCCGGCTCTTCGATGATGTCTGGCGCGTCGGCGCCAGCGGCGCTGGCACGCTCTTGCAGCGCCTCCAGATTGCTGGATTGCAAATAGGGCACAGCGCCAGAGCCAGGCATGGACCCTGGCGCGTATTTGCTGCGCGAGGCAATCGCAAACCACCCGCCTTGGATGTTGAACGCCACGAAATCGGGCAGCTCGATCACCGGCGCGCGGTCGAAGAGAACGCGATAAAACTCTTCTGAGACGCTCATATCATCGGTCGGCACGTAGGCGCCCATGGCCAGAATTGCCTGGTCATTTTGTGCTGCGGCTAGATTTGCGCCGGTCAGAAAGACAGAGGCAGCGAGGGGCAAAGCGGTCTTCATTGGATCAACTCCTTTTTGTTTGGGTAGGGAAGTCATACCCGCACCCTGCTGACACCGTGTTGTCACCATAGTGTCAGTATAATTATGCTTCACAACGGGAGGCGAGCATGAGACGCGGCGACAGACTATTCGAGATCATTGAAATTCTGCGGCGGGCGAGAGGACCAATCTCTGGCCAGTCGATCGGCGAAGAGCTTGGCGTCACCAAGCGCACGACCTACCGCGATATCGCAGCCCTCATGGCACAAGGTGTCCCCATCGAAGGTGAGGCTGGCGTGGGCTACATTCTGGAGGCGGGGTTCCACATGCCGCCCTTGATGCTGACATCCGATGAAATCGAAGCCGCCATTCTGGGCGCGCAGTGGGTACGCACGCGGGGAGAGCCGGAACTGGCCCTAGCCGCCGAAAAGCTGCTGACAAAGATTGAGACAGTCAGCCCGTCCCGATTCCAGACATCGTTTGTAGAGCCCGCGACCAGCGTCGCACCGGTCGAGGCACAACTAGAGCCCCTATCTGCTGCGCATGTACGCAGAGCGATCCGAGCGCGCCTAAAAATTGCTGTGACGTATCGGGATAGCTCGGATGTAGAGACCGAACGCATCCTCTGGCCGATCCTGCTGGGCTATCGCGACAAGGGTCGGATCATCGCGGCCTGGTGTGAACTGCGTCTGGGCTTTCGTTATTTTCGGACCGAGCGCATCATCTCGGGTGAGGTGCTGGACACCAAGATCCCCCGCCGGATGGACCTGTTGCGCGCCGAGTGGGCCGATGCCATGGCAAAGGAGCGGCAGCGCTATGAGGCTGAGAGCTAGGCTCACACCATCGACGTCAATTCCCGCACGAGCAAAGCAAAGAGTAGCCTAACTTACGCCAATAACTATTCAAGGATTGGGAAGTAACTCACCACTTTGCTGTTAACGGGTGACCAGATTATGACGCGCGACCTTGAAAGAAAGGTTGCAGCACTTCAGCCCGATGTGGTTGTGGCATCGGCGGGCGAAGTCCGGTTCGACATCGGCTCTAAGATCATCATGGACGCGCACGAGATGATCGCCCTTGCGAAGCTGGCTGCTGTAAAGATTGTCGCAAACCACATCGGTGCGATTAGCCATTGCCCGGCGACCCGCACCGATGTCCTGAACGCAGTATCAGGTGCAGATCTGGACGGCCGCATCTTTGACCCGGATAACGGCCAGACAATGACGTTTAACTAGTTCTTGAAGTCGCGAAGGGCATCGCATGAGCATTACACCAGCCAGTGTTTAGGCGCTATTTCCGCCACTCATGCGGTGCGCTCCGCTCGTAACCATCGAAGAGATCCCCACCGAAAGGAGCGAGGGCCTCATTCGATAGCTCAAGAACCTGCCGTGCGTCACCTTGTGCAAAACCAAGCTCAAACGCCGCCTCAAAGCGATCTGAACGTGCAGGATCAAGCGCCCGTAAGTGACCGGGAATTGTTTTTCCTTTTGCAGACCACTTGCCCGCTGACCGGAACAGGAAATCCGCCAAGACCGGGTAGAGCGCTGTCAGGATTGCTCTGCGCTCGGATTCCCCGCGCGGCGCGCGCAAATCACTCAAAAGATCGCTTATCGCGTAGCGCGCTGTGTCGATGTCTTCGTCGCTCAACGGAATGGGTCCGGCGTCTAGCACTCTCTGAGCCCGCAGCTTGGCTTTCTGCCCCAACGCGGTTTCAGTGGGTATCTCGATCCCCTCCAACACCATATTCGCCAGCGACGGGACGCCTGTTGGACGATCCTCATCCCAGAAAAAATATTCCAACGTGCTCAGGTCATGAAGGAACGCCTCGACCGGCCAGCCATCGAAATTGAACGACTGTCTGGCAGCCTGAGGGAGGTGTTCGAATAAGACTACAAGGTCGAGGTCAGACGTCTCTGTCGCCTCTCCACGCACAACTGACCCCGACAGCAAAACGGTGTCAGCATCGGGAAATCGCTGGTTCAAGACGTTCGCGGCGGTCGCTAAAATATTGGGATCGCAAAATTGCATACTGGAACACATATGAAGGCGGGACGAATTTCAAAAGGCCGCTTGGGGCAAAAAATAGTGCAATCGATGCGCTTAGTGAGGAATCTGGTCGACGGATGCATTAGCCACATCCGTGACTGAGTTGCGAAGGCTGATGGCGTCGACAGCAGGGCATCAGGAGCTGCAAGAACATTGCCTGAGATTGACATTTCTCATGAAATGAGCCGTCAAGATTGCCAAAGAACCTCGCGTCAACTAGTCAGTACGTCAGCAAACGGTGTTTCGTCCGGGTTCGTGCCTGCCTGACCGAATTTCTGCGAAAAGGCGACTTCTGTTCGAGACAAATCCCTCCGGATGACTGCCGCAATGGCGCGAAATACTGCGTTTGCGCTGAGGCTGTTTTGCGCTTGCTCCGTTTCCGGGCCTGATTTTGCTGCAAGAGACTAATGTCCGGATAGCCTGTTTTTCGCGGGTCTGAACTGCCCGCAGTGAAAACATTATAAGTGTTCAGGCCAAATCAGCGCGTGTCAACGACTGTATCGGTGACATGCGCTGCATCGCAACAATAGGTGCGCCGCGGCCGCGAAACGAAGCTGCGTCAGCGACGGCTCAAAACCGAATGACGGCAATGTCCCGCGATGTGTCAGTTTGATGAAACCCGGATTTCGCGCCCGCGGCGAATGACCACTACGCGGGCTGCGTCTGCAGCATCTCGAACGTGCGTTCAAGGTCGGCTCTGGGCCGTCCCCATCGCCGCAATCTTGGCCCTCTAGCAAGATGCCGCGGATACTCCGGTGGCTGCAACGAGCCCAAGCCGGTCATTGCCTTTTCGTGCTGAGCGCGCTCGCAGCATAAGAATTTCCGCTTCTGCGTCGATTATCAAGCTGCACTGCGACAGAGATTTCTGCCATTCTTTCGGAGCGCAGCGAGGTTTATTTCGGCAGGAGTAGGATACGGGGCTTTCTCCGCACTTAGCTGGGCGAAGCAAACTCTTGTAGATGCAGCAAGGAAATACTGGCATTTCAACCGTCCATAAGGAACCTACCGTTCAAAAATTTGGAGTTAGACCCAAGTCTCTTTCGTCAATGATTGCCCGGTAGCGACTACGTTAAAGTACCAATTTTATCGGATGAGCCGCACTATCAGCGCCGTTGTCAATTTCACCGAAAGCAATCAGTTCATGGTATTGTCAGATCGGTCAGTCGGTATCATGATCAAACGATGTAAGCTAAAACACAACACCATACGCAAAGGACGGCATATTGGACGCTGCTAAGCGCGCGTCTGTCGCAGTCAAATAGGCCTGCTCGCCTGGCTGATACAGACCCGCATTACTATGCCGAACGGAACGTCGCGACTAGGCTAATCATCTATGTAAAAGGCGGCATACGCGCTCTGATTGCGCAGCAAATGCGGAGCTAAATGTACCTAAACGTCAATTTTGGGAGGAATAGACGCATGAAACTGAAAACTTGGGCCATGGCCGCGGCGCTTGCCGCAGCGCCTGTTACGACTTTCGCAGACAGCTACAACGTGACCATTGCGGCCGGACATCCGCCTGTCTTTCGCTGGATCAAGATGATCTCAGACGTCTACATCCCGACTGTCACCGCAGAACTTGAGAAAGCAGGTCATAGCATCACGTTCTCAGAACAATATGGCGGTGCGCTGGCCAAAGTCGGTGAAGAACTGGAAGCGGTTGAGGCGGGCCTCGCCGAAATTGGCACCTGTCAGGCCTTGTTCGATCCGGCAAAGCTGGCCGTACAGAACGTAACTTATTACACGCCTTTTACTTCATCTGATTTGCGACAGGTGTCGAAGGTTATCGACGATATGCACGAAAACCTGCCCGCAATGACAGAGGCTTATGCTGAAAACGGGGTGGTCTATATCGGTGCGCCGATTGTGATTGACGACTACTTGATTATGACCAATTTCCCGGTGAATTCACTGGCTGATTTGGAGGGGCGAAAAATCGCAGCACCGGGCGCGGCCATTAACTGGCTCTCGGGCACTGGCGCCGTCGGGGTCTCGGGCAATCTGACGACTTACTATAACGAGTTGAAAACAGGCGTGTATGACGGTGTGGTCGTTTTTTCCTCTGCCGCTTTACCAGGTAAGCTCTTTGAAGTGGCTCCAAACATCACAAAGGTTGGGTTGGGCGCGCAATATGCTGGATCGCTTTGCGCCAACGCAGATTGGTACGCATCGTTGCCGGACGAGGTCAAAGCAGCCATGGACACCGCTGCAGATGCCACACAGGATTGGTATGAAGACCAATTGGAGGCCGCCGCCGCCTTTTTCCTCGTCAAGATGGGTGAGGCTGGCGCTACTGTTCAGGATGCCCCCGAAGGCATGCGCGACGCGTGGGCAACCGGTATGGACAATGCCGCGCGCGAATGGGCTGATGGGTTGGACGCCAAGGGCAACCCTGCTTCAGAGGTGCTGACAGCCTACATGAACGCGATGCGCGCGGCGGGTGCAACCCCATTGCGTAACTGGGACAACGAATAACCCATGTCCCAACGGGGAAAACCGCAGCGGGAGGCGCTCCCGCTGCGTATTCTGGATCAGGTAACACAAGGTTTGAACGTCGCGGGTTCCGTCCTGATCCTTTTGTTGATGGGTCTCGTCGGGTTGGATGTAGCGGGCAGAAACCTGCTGGCGTCACCGATCAGTGGGGTACCTGAGCTGGTAACACTGTCCATTGTGGCCATCGTTTTCCTGCAAATCCCTGCAGCGTTACGGCAGGGGCGTATGACACAGTCAGACGCTTTTTTGAATTGGCTTCACCGAGCCGCGCCCGGCTTGGGCAAGACGCTTGCCACCGTGTTTGATCTTGTTGCCATGGCGTTGATCTGGGTAATTGTACGATCCACCTGGCCGATCTTCACTCGCGCATGGGAGCGGGACGAATTCATTGGTGCCGTCGGCGATTTCACGGCTCCGGTTTGGCCGGTAAAGCTGATCCTGATCGTCGGGGGCACAGTCCTGATCCTGCAATTCGCTGCCCGGATCTGGAGGCGTTTTGCGCAATGACGCCTTTTGACATCGGCCTCATCTCACTCGGTGCAATGTGTCTTGCCGTGATGGCGGGGATGTTCGTGCCGATTGCGCTAATGGCGTGTTCCTTTGTGGGTGTCTGGGCGATCAAGGGGTCGCCTCTATTGGCATCAAAACTACTTGCTTTGGCCGCTAATGATGCGATTTCCAGCTACTTCTTTGGGGTGGTGCCACTTTTTGTGCTGATGGGCTTTGTCGTGTCCGAGGCGGGATTTGGTCGCGATGCTTTTGATGTTGCCAACGCGGCGTTTCGTCGAATGCGCGGCGGGCTTGCCATCGGTACGGTGGGGGCGAACGCGATCTTCGCGGCGATCACGGGCATTTCGATTGCGTCAGCAGCGGTCTTTACCAAGATCGCGGTCCCACAGATGATCCGTCACGGATATACGCCACGATTTGCCACCGGCCTTGTCGCAGGGTCCTCGGTGCTGGGTATGCTAATCCCGCCGTCCCTGTTGTTGATCCTGTTTGGTATCCTGGCCGAGCAATCCATCGGGGATCTTTTCATTGCCGGGATCGTTCCGGGTCTGCTGCTGGCCGTGTTCTTTTCGCTTGGGATCGTCGTCATGGCGACCCTGTTCCCCGGCTTTGTTGGGCAACCACAGGATCAGGATCAACCGGGTGAAACCCTTGCAAACCTTTTGGCCAAGGCGGCACCAATTACCGGATTGATCATCTTGGTTCTGGGCGGGATCTACGCTGGGATCTTTACCCCGGTTGAGGCCGGGGCAATGGGGGCGATTGGTGCCTTGGCGCTTGGCTTTGCCATGGGGCGGTTGTCTTTGAAATCGCTGTGGACCGTCTTGGTGGAAACGGGGCTGGTGACGGCAACGGTCTGCTTTCTGATCATTGCCGCACAAATGTATTCGCGGATGCTGGCCCTATCGGGCCTTCCCGCAGGTTTGGGATCATTCGCCACAGAGGCCGAACTGGGGCTGTGGGGTATTTTGCTGATTTACTGCGCCATCGTCATTGCTATGGGCATGATCCTTGATAGTTCATCCATCATGCTGATCCTTGTGCCGTTGATGTTGCCCGTGATCATACCGCTGAACGTTGATCTGGTCTGGTTCGGCATCATCACGGTTCTGGCCGTTGAAATCGGCCTTTTGACCCCGCCATTCGGTCTGTCCGTCTATGTCATCAAAGCAACGCTGGATGATCCCAGCATTAGCCTAGGTGACATCTTTCGGGGTGCTGCGCCCTTTGCCCTGATTATGCTGCTGGTGCTGGCACTTGTGTTGATCTTTCCATCCCTCGCGACGGGGCTTTTATGATGCCCCAAGCACTTGACGTAAAGGGACTTTACCCCATGCCCAGACGGTATATTGACCTATCAGTCTCGCTCGAGACCGGCGTCGCTTCGGACCCGCCGATGATGCTCCCCGAGATCGAATATCTAGATCACCAGCAAACCGCTGAACAGGTGATGATGTTCTTTCCCGGTCTGGAAAAGGACGATCTGCCCGGTGGTGAGGGGTGGGCCATTGAACGCTTGAGCATCGCCACCCACAACGGCACCCATGTGGACGCGCCTTATCACTATCATTCGACGATGAACAAAGGCGAGCGCGCGATCACCATCGACGAGGTGCCATTGGAATGGTGCTTTGGCAATGGCGTGAAATTTGACTTTCGTAATTTGCCCGACGGTCATGTGGTCACGCCCGATGAAATCGACGCGGAACTCGCCCGTATCGAGCATGAGCTTCAGCCTTTGGATATTGTACTCGTCAACACCTCGGCTGGGGCGGCCTATGGTGCCGCGGACTACCTGATGAAAGGGTGCGGATTTGGCCGCGATGCCACAAACCATCTGACCTCGAAAGGCGTGCGCATGGTGGGTACCGACGCCTGGAGCTGGGACGCGCCCTTTGGCCATACAGCGCAGGCCTATGCCAAAAGTGGGGATGCTTCGATCATCTGGGAAGGGCACCGCGCGGGTATGGATCAGGGATACTGCCAGATCGAAAAGATGACAAACCTCGACCTGTTGCCGGACACCGGGTTCACTGTTTCGGCGTTCCCGTTCAAGATCAAAGCAGCCTCTGCCGGGTTTACCCGCGCCGTCGTCATTGTCGAGGAGTAGCAGATGCGCCTAGGCACCGTTTCAAATGAAGACACACTGTGCGTTGTCGCGGATCTGGGTAGCGACCGCGTGGTCGATCTACAGGCAGCAGCCCGTCTTGCTGGACAACCGGACACGATCTTTGCCGATATGGTGTCGCTGATCGAAAGCGGGGCCAATGGGCTGGACGTTGCGCGCAGCCTGACAGCCGATGCGCCTGATCAGGCCATCCTTAACGTGGCAGATGTCAGCTTTCGCTGTCCCCTCCGCCCCGTTCAATATCGCGACTGCCTGGTTTTTGAGACCCATCTCATCAACAGCTTTGCGCAGGCCGAAAAAATGACCGGCCGCCCCTTTTCCATCCCGCCTGTCTGGTATGATCAACCCATCTACTACAAAGGCAACCGGATGAGCTTTGTTGGCCATCAGGAAGATGTGATCTGGCCCTCTTACGCGCAGTTTCTGGATGTCGAACTGGAATTGGCGATCATCATCGGCACGGGCGGTAAGGATATCTCTGCCGCTGACGCGCCGGACCATATCTTTGGCTATTCCGTGCTCAACGACGTCTCAGCACGCGACGCGCAGATGGTCGAAATGCCCGGCCAGCTGGGACCCGCCAAAGGGAAGGATTTCGACACCGGCAACGTCTTGGGCCCATGGGTCGTGACCGCTGATGAGATCCCACACCCCGCCGCGCTCAACATGGAGGTCAGCGTCAACGGCGAAACGTGGGGCGGCGGCAATTCCGCGCAAATGCACCACGATTTTGGCCGGATCATCGAACATATCTCAACCTCCGAAACGCTGTACCCCGGCGAAGTGATTGGTTCCGGCACCGTGGGTACGGGATGCGGTCTGGAGCTGGGGAAGCAATTAAAGCCAGGTGATCGTTTCGATCTGACCATTGAATAGATCGGTACCCTTAGCAACAGGATTGTCAAACCATGAGCATGACCGTCGACAGTGCACCGCAGCAGACACAGGTGCAATTCAACTGCGCAGGCACCGCCGTGGGCAAAATGCGCAACGAACTGACCGTCGAGATGGTCAAACCGTTCCATGAAAGCTTTGAGCTTGCCACCGACGAGCGCGCCTTTCACGGCGGTGATGCCTCTGCTCCGCCACCCCTCGCGCTGTTCGTGGCCGGTCTGACTGGGTGCCTGATGACGCAAATCCGCGCTTTTGCCAAACGTCTGGATGTCACTCTAAGCGATTTGCGTGTCGAAACCCGCGTTGTGTGGGACTGGCAAAAAGCAGGGCGGGTGTATGAAACTGCGCCGCATTCCTTCGAGATCGATGTGTTGATCGACAGCCCAAACTCCTTTGAGGACACAGTCGCTTTGGTCAAAGTCGCGCAAAAAGGGTGTTTTCTGGAACAAACCCTTGGCCAGCAAAACACCATTCGGCACCGTGTTCTGTGCGGTAAGGAGCACGTGGCGATCGATGGGGCTTAGCTTTAGAGCCCAAGGCCAAAATAGAATACCGCCAAAGGCACGGGTGATACTGCAATGATTATTGTGACAAAGGTTAACATCGGCGAAAAAATTTCGCTTAGCCCGGCAAGGATCATGATGCCACCGCCACCACCGATGATCGAATTACCCGGCGTATTCAACGCGATAGCCAACGCGACATAGCGGTAGCGCAAAGCGAGCGGAAGAAAGCGCTTTGACTGGCCTTCTAGCAGCATCGCGATGCGGTCGTCTTTTGACAATGGGGCCGCGCGGGCAACCAGATCAGCCGCACGCCGCAGCCTTAGGTCCCGCAAAAGTCGTTCGAGCGCTGCGGTGGGCAAAAAACGACCAATCATAAAGGCCAGCATCATCGCCGCAATCGTGCAAACATAAATCAAAGGCGCAATAGCCGCACCAAACCCGGAAAGCAGGGCGATCCCGATCTCTGCCCCTGGCACGAACGGTATCGCCAGAAGCGAAATATAGGCGACCGCGCCTAACATGATCGCCTTGTGAACTTGCTGTTCGTTGTCCGGCCTGATTTGCAGATCAAGCGCTTCGCGGATCATGTGCACACCCCACGTGGCAAGCACAATAAAGGCGATCAGGATGCAGAACCTGAGCGTTAACGCCGGTAACGTCAGGGCCTGCGACTTCATCTGCATTGACTTAGCTGGTCACTGCCGCTGATGGCAACGCTGTGCCCGTCCCCTGAATGCGCATCTGGTTGGTCCAGTACCAACGCCGAGTCGTCCATGTCACGTCTATGCTCGCCGTGCCACCAGAGACTGTGCCATACCAAACGACGGTATGTGGGGCATCAGGACAGATGGTCGTAGCGGTGAAATGGATAACACCGTCCACTTCTTTGGTTTGATAATCTGACCAGCCAAAATTGCAGTATTGTTCGCAATCAGTTGACTGAAATGTACCATCGCGGAAGACGATTTCGTCCGTCAGTTCTGCGCCACGGTCCACGTCTTTACCACTTACCTGGAACGTCATGCCATCAAGCGCACCTGTTGTCGCCCAATTGCCTTCCGGGATTGCCAAGTCGGGAATGTCTTCATTCATCACCGAAAGCGTGGCAGCGCCCGTTCCAAACGTCGCAAAGGTAATGGCAGCGATATGTAGAATGTGGGTCATCAAACACTCCGTAATTTGTCTTCATTGAAGGGTCAGCGGAAAAGCGACGATCAAGCTGTGTCATGCGACCTGTCGCTGCTACCCATGGAAAAGTCAGTCGTGGTTGCCAGCCATAAGAACCCGAAACGACGCATCGACCGTATAGCTGCCGTCCGCTTGTCGGAACGGCGCAAGGGCTGCAGCATGGGCTGCGTCCAGCGCGTCCTGCCCTGAAATCTCGGCCGCTTTTGCCGCAACACCAGACGACCCAAGACCCTTTTGCGCCGTATCCAGATCTGGATACTGCCACTGGGCCTGAACATCGAATACCTCCAGCGCGGTCAGACCTGCTGAAGCGGCCAGGTCTTCTAAACGACCCGGCTCTGACAAGGCGAAAGGTCCGCCTGCACCCGGAGGTGGCGGTGGCAGCAAAGGTTTAAGCGCAGCAACAAGCGCCGCGGCCTCCATGCCGGCCGGATCCCCCCATGTCATGACAAACACCCGGCCGCCGAGTTTGCACACGCGCCGCGCTTCTTTCAAGGCAGCGATGGGATCGGCTGCAAATTGAAAGGAGTTGAATCCGGTCACAACGTCGAAGCTGTTGTCGTCAAAAGGCAGATCCTCAAGATCGCCTTCCTCGAAGGACGCGTCAGGCAGACGGTCACGCGCAACGGTCAACAGCGCCGCAGAGGCGTCAAATCCAGACACGTCAGCGCCAAGCTTAGCGGCAAGGCTTACGGCCACACCAGAGCCACAACCAGCGTCGAGCAGTCGTGTACCAGAGCGCACTTCGCCCTTCTCGAAAACCGCATGATAGGCTGGCGCACATTGCGGTTCTTGAATGTCGGCCCAATCTTTAGCCCTCAGGCCCCATATGCGCCCGTTTGCTTTGCCTGATCGTGTCAGTTCGATTGTATCCGCCATTGGCTTTGATCCTGTTTGACTCGTGGTCGCAGGACCTTTTGGCCCTGCCCTCATCTCATCAGGACTTATGCGCGACGGCACACTGGTTTCGCTATATAGCGACCTAAAAAGTTATAAATTTGCGGCTTGGCGCAAAGCATCTGCTGCGTCTGGGTCGGCTTGCCCCGCAGCCACCTTAAAAAAGGTATGCGCGCGTGCCTGGTAATCTGCGTTGGAACTCAGCCAACGCCCGGCCAGACGCGCCTCGGCAAGCTTCGGAGCGCTCAGCGCAACTTGCTGAAAAAGTGTCGTGGCCCTTTCGATGCGGCCCGCCCCGACATTGGCGATAGACCCCAATATATGAGCCGTTGGACTATCTGCGGCCTGTACAAGTGCGTTTTCGGCGGCGGCCATCGCGGCCTCATAGTTTCCGGCTGCAAACTGGGCAAAACCCAAAGCACATAGCATGGAACCCCGTGCCGGATCGCGTGGGCTGCGGCGCAATCCGGCTTCGGTCAAAGCCACGCCTTTGGTCACGTCGCCATTGACCGCCTCGTAAAAACCAAGCCAGCTCGACGTCAACGCACAGTTCGGGTTGATGTCATATGCTTCGCGCAACTGGATCAAACCTGACTTGGCGTCGCCTTTCATGAAATTCAGTTGGGCGCGCAGCCGATGTGCGTGATGGTCCAGTGGATCAATCGAAATCGCGTCAGTCGCGGCTGCGATACCGTCGGCAATCGTATCAGGAATCGAGTCCGTCGTGCCATGATACACCGTCCACCAAGCGACCCAAGCCAACGTCCGGTACGCAAGGCTTGAGCGCGGTTCAAGGGACAAAGCCTGCCGGGCCAGCGCAGCAGCACTGTCACGGGGTCCGCTGTCATAGCGCATTTCATCCGAAGATATCGTGTCCCATCCTTGACGTGCGAGACCATGGGCCGTCAAATCGCCCGGTTCCGTGAACCGCGTGCGGTCCGCCTCGGCGCGTTCTATCTGTGGCGTAAGAGACGAGACAATTGCGCTTGCGACGGCCGCTTGGGTCTCAAAATGCGCATCTATCGTGCGGTCGTAGTTCTCTGCCCAAACCTGTCCCCCGCTGGCTGCATCAATCAGCCGTGCGGTTACACGAACCTGCAAGGATGTGGCACGCACGCTGCCCTCTACCACGTAGCGCACCCCAAGAGCCCGAGCGATGCGACGCAGATCGCGCGGCGTCTCGCGATAGACGACTGCCGAGTTTCGGGCGACAACAAAAAGATCTTTGAAACGCGACAGATCTGTTGTGATGTCTTCAGCGAAACCTTCGGCCATCCAAGCCAGTTCCGGATCGCCGCCCAGGTTCGAGAAAGGTAAAACCACGACCGATGGGAAATCAGGTAGTGCCAGCGGCTCTGCCTCTGTCGTGATATCAAGGGCGAAACGAAGTCCACGCCGTGGGATCGTAACAATAGCGCTAGCCCCAAAAACTTGCCGAAGGTTCGCTACTTGAACATTCAGGTTATTGTCACCAACCACCGTGTCGGGCCAAACGGCGTCAAGGATGTCCGCCCGGCTCACAATTCTATTATTCTGTGAAATTAGGACTTCCAGCACATCAAAAGCCCGTGCGCCAACCGGCAAGATGTCTTTGCCGCGCCGTACTTGCCGTGCCCCCCGGTCAAGGACGAAATCAGAGAAATAAACGCTGTCTTCGTTCACTGGATGAAATGCTCCTGCACACATGGCTACACTGCAACTGATCGATTTTCATCACAAAATTGGTTGCGTGCCAAAATACTTTAATTGGCCCGGAGTCCAGCGTGCATTCGAACGTCGTTGCAACTCCAACTGGCGGCTGCATTTACCCCCCCCCCCGCTGGCGCTGCCGTCGCTCTACGTCATGCCGTCGTTTTATAACTTTTTAGGTCACCGTATAGCGAAGCCTTTCTGCGCTGACGCAAAAGGTTGCGATCAATCGATTACCCCGCAACAGAAAGTTAGTAATGCCACTACAAATCATAGGGTCTGGATTTGGCCGGACCGGCACCATGTCCACAAAAATTGCCCTTGAGGCGTTGGGCTTTGGCCCGTGCCACCACATGACCGAGGTCATGGGGAATCACGATCAGCCCGCTTATTGGAAAGCCTTTGCGGATGGGGCCAAAGTCGACTGGGCGGAAGCCTTTGCGGGCTACAATGCCCAAGTTGACTTCCCCGGCGCTGCGGTCTGGCACGAACTGTCAATCGCGTTCCCGGAGGCCAAGATCTTACACACTGAGCGGCCCGAGGATGCCTGGTGGGCAAGCTATTCCGGCACAATTAATAAGTTCTGGGTCCATCGCACAAAACTGGATCTGCCACCTCCTATTGCCGAAATTTTCAACACAATGGACAAGATCGTCGTCCAGGATCTGATCGGCGGCACCGATGAGGCGGCTGCGATCAAAGCCTACCGGCGCAACAACGAAAAGGTTCGCGACATGATCTCAGCGGATCGGTTGCTTGTGTTCACGCCAACAGATGGTTGGGAACCGTTATGCCGTTTCCTTGAAGTGGACGTGCCGGAAGGAGACTTCCCCCGCAGTCATGCGCGCGACGAATTCTGGGCGCATTTCGGTGGAGAGCCTGCGGACGGCTGACTGATTGCCGCAGCGTTGCAAGAGCAGCAGGCAGTTTTGCAATCGGTCTTTGTGATTTTCTCTGGCGCTGCGACGCGCGCAAACCGGAAAGCTCACCTTATCGCTGAAATGGAATGCCTACAGAAAAAGCGGGGACGGCTCCAGGTCCTCTCACCGACTTATCCCCTGGGGCCTCCTGACGGCAGCGGACAACGAAACAGGAAAGGAAATCTCAATGCCCCCGAAGATCATCGGAACCGGAATGAGCCGCACCGGCACCTTGTCTACGAAGACGGCCCTTGAGGCTCTCGGCTTTGGCCGTGTCATCACATGCTGGAACTATTCGGGAACCCTACCCAGGTGGAAATATGGGGCGAGGCCGCGCGCTGTGAGCCCATCGCATGGTACGTCGTCTTCGAAGGCTACTGTGCGCAGGTCGACTTTCCCGGAGGCCGCGTGTGGTGGCAACAGACCATCCATGCATTTCCTGATGCCAAAGTGCTCCATACCGAACGACCTGAAGAGGAATGGTGGGCCAGCTTCAGCAAAACAGTGCTGAAAGTCTGGGTCAATCACGAGCGTCTGACCCGCAACATGCCGCATCATCTCCAGGACATCTTTTTAAAACTGCCGCCGTTCTATATCGACGCCACTTTCGGGGGCTTGACGGACAAGGAGATGGCGCTTGCTGCTTACCGCCGGAACAACCGCCTTGTGCGTGAACTTGTGCCTGCCGATCACCTGCTCGTTTTCGCCCCGTCCGATGGCTGGGAGCCTTTGTGCGATTTTCTCATTGTTCCGGTCCCAGCAACGCCATTCCCACGCAGCAACTGGCGCGGCGAGTTCTGGGACAACTTTGAGGAAGAATCCGCCGATTGAAGGTCCCCCTCGCTGAGCCAGCGAAGAACACCGAACCTTCAATAAGCCTTTGACATGGAGTTATACATGAAACGATTTCACCTTGGGGCGATCTTAATGCTCGCCACCCTTCAATCTGCTGCTGCAGAACCGACCACCGAGCCTGTCTGGATGATGGTCCAGCATGACGTTGCGGACATCGCCGCGTGGCGCGAGGTATTCGATGGCGGCTTGTCAATTCGGCAAGACGCAGGCGAGCTGCATTTTGAGATCCTGACTATGCCGATCTTTCCAAATTCGGTTATTGGGATTTTCGAGTGGACTAGTGAAGAAAAAGCATTGGCTTTCGTCAACAGTTCGTCCGTCCGCGCCGCGATGAAATCTGCGGGGGTGACATCGGAGCCAGTCGTCTCAATACACGAAAACGATCCACGCTACTGGAACACCACGCACGATCCCGCTGCGACGTCTGCAGATTTAGCGTCAACTCGCTGAGTTGAAACATAGCAAGTCAGGTTCTGGACAACGTGCTCCGTTCTTCGTCTTTCCCAAAACCCACTATCCTTACTTCTGTTTCGCTGGCAAAAAAGGGACGGATCAGGACTTGCCGATGCTTATGTCTGCCATGATTTACATACTGACCAAAAAAAGTCGCGAGTTTCACAATCGAAGTCCCCGGCTGCGCAGATGTCATCTCCGGTAAGGTTGGCATTGATGCAAGCGCGACGAAAGTTCGCTTGTCCGCGCCTCGATGGTCGATCTTGTCTGCGGCAAAAAGTGCGGTTTCGTTTCTAGTCCAAGCGACGCCTGTTAAAGACCGTTCTGGCGACACCGACTGCAACGCTGCGTATGACTTCCAGCAACCGCGAATTAATGCTGCGTTAGCGACATACTCGGACATCAATGTTTGGAATGTCCGCGATCTGTTAGTTCGACCAGCTTTGAATTGTGCGCTTGCAGCGAATGTCCGGTACACGGGCGCAACCGCAGTATCTTGAAAGTAGTTCCAAGGTCCGGAAAGGGCCGCCCGCGAAGTTCCACTTGGCTTTTTCCGCAACACGTTCACGACGTTTTCAAGGCTGCGCTTACTGCCCGATAAAGTCTGCACGTCGTTCCAGCAACGCGCCATAAAGGTAATCGACCAGCAATCGTGCGCGGCGCACGCGACGCAAATCGCCATGAAGCAGTATCCATGTCGACCGTCTTTGGTCCAGGGCCGTGCTAGGCACACGTTGCATTTCGGGAAAGACGGATTGCACCCAATTGGCAACAAACGTCATACCTGCACCATTGCGCGCAAGATGAAGATGCATTTGCGGGTCTTGGACAGTGTGGCGAACACGTGCTTGGGGGAATGGCGAAGCTTCAATCATGGCCTGCAATTCAGATACGTCGCCATATCCGATCCATGTCAGCCCTGCACCTTTCGGGCCAGCCTTGGGAAGCGCCGTATCGATATATTTACGCGACGCGAAGACACCAATGGATAATGGGAAAAGCTTGCGGCCAACCGCGTCTTCCTCGACCTCGATAACGTGACGGATCGAGACATCTGTTTCGTCTTTCTCAATCGAGTCGATGAAGTAAGATAGTTTCAGGTCAATCTCGATCTCCGGGTAAAGGGTTGCGAAGTCAGCCAAGACAGGCGCGAGTAGGAAATGCGCAGTCAGCGGATCCGCTGACAGGCGAATGCGACCCGACGCTTCACGATCAAGGCCTTTTACGGCGCTAAATCCCTTCAGCAATGCGGCCTCGGCCTCCAATGCTTGTGGCAGTAATCGCCGTCCGGCGGCCGTAAGAGTCAGGCCTGCTGCATTTCTGCGAAAAAGCGTTGTTCCCAACTGCGCCTCGAGCCCTTCAATCTGGCGTCTTACAGTTGCGTGGGTGCCTTCAATCTGTTCGGCTCCAGCGCGCAAAGACCCTGACCGGGCGACAGCAAGAAACGCGGGAAGTGATTTCCAATCCATTGCAAGTGTACCATTTTTGAACCGATCTGGTTTATTTTAGGCAGTTATTGGATCAAATTAAACACCGTATCTCTCTGAGCAGGCAAATGGAGAGATCATCATGGAAACCACATTCAATGCTTGGGACGTCAGCCGCTACGGCGGGCCAGATGTCCTTAAACCTGTTTCGCGCCCCGTGCCGACGCCGACTACACGACAGGTCCTTGTGCGCATCCGCGCCTCTGCCGTTTCTCGTGCAGATAGCATGATGCGCGCAGGGCAACCAAAATTTGCCAGACTGTTTCTGGGCCTGTCACGCCCGCGTTCCGGGTTGGTTGGAACCTGCTTTTCCGGTGATGTCGTCGCCGTTGGCGCGGACGTCCGCAACTTTCGCGTTGGCGATGCCGTCTTTGGAGAAGCTGGTCTTCAGTTCGGTGCAAACGCGACACACATCTGTGTCGATGAAGCCGGCAGCCTTCTGACAAAACCGGAAACAATCAGCTTTGAGGAAGCCGCGACGCTTTTTGATGGCGCTATGACGTCGTGGCATTTTCTGACGCGCGTGGCACAAGTTCAGCCCGGCGAGACGATTCTGATCCTTGGTGGGTCCGGCAGTCTGGGAACAGCGGCAGTTCAGTTTGCCAAGGTGTTGGGGGGTCAGGTGACGGCCAGCGCCAGTGCGCGCAACGCTGAACTGATCAAGTCACTCGGGGCAGATCACGTCGTCGATTACGCGTCGCAAAACCCCCTCAATGACGGTTCTGCTTACGACGTTGTCTTTGACACGCTTGGGGTATCTTCATTCCGCACGGCCAAACCAGCACTCACCAAAGGGGGGCGATATGTGTGCCCGGTGCTGGGGCTGGCGTTACTGCGTGACATGCTTTTGACGGCGGTCTTTGGTCGCAAGACAGCCAAGTTCGCCGCGGCGGGCATGTCAATGCCGGAGGTTCACCGCACAGAGCTGTCAGAGGTGCTCGCGCTGATGGCCAGCAACCAGTTTTCACCTGTCATGGACAGGACCTATCCGCTGGCCGATCTGGTTGAGGCGCATCGGTACGTCGAGACTGGCCGCAAGCGCGGCAATGTCGTTGTGGTTTAGGGGGACGAAAGAGATGAAGACGCTTCCATTTTCACCCGGGCAGGTCCGTTTTGCCGGTATTTGCTATCTGGTCATCATCCTCTGCGGGGTCGGTTCAGAGGTCGCGCTGCGCGGGCCACTGATTGATTTTGGATCGGCGGACCGCACCGCGCTGACTATATTGGAACAAGCGATACGCTTTCGGTTGTCGATCATGGCAGACATTGTCATGGCGCTCGCCGATGTGACGCTCGCTATCTTGCTTTTCTGGATGTTTCGTCCTGTCTCAGCGGGGCTGGCACTGACGGCGATGATTTTCCGGCTGCTGCAGGCAGGTTTAATCGCCGCGGGTCTGTTGAACCTGCAAGCAGCGGTTTTGCTGCTCCAATCAGGGGCTTTGGACGATCGCGCAAACCTCGCGCTCACCTTCATTACGTTGCATGCCTACGGGTACGATCTGGGTCTGATCTTTTTTGGGGTGAACTGTCTGATAACTGCTGTCTTGATTATCCAATCAGGCTTTGTTCCGCGTGTGCTTGGCATCGGGATTGGTCTGTCCGGACTGGTCTATCTGTCAGGCAGCATCCTGCGCTTCGCAGCACCTGACCTGCACGGGATCGTCGCACCCGCTTATGTGGTGCCATTGGTCGCGGAAACAGCCTTTTGCATGTGGCTCATGTTCACGCGCAAGAGTGGGTCGAAGGGGTCGACCTAGCCTGGTGGGCGGCACGAACACTTCGCAAGGCGGTCGCCACCGTGCCGCCTTGCCCCCTAAACCAACAAAACTGAAATTATGAAAGGAAACCGACATGTCAGAACACGCCGTTCTCACGCTTATCAAGCAAGCCGACAAAGCGATCAGCGCCGAAGACTTTGGCGCGCTCATGGAATTTTACGCCGAGGATGCTGCCCTCGTGGTGAAACCCGGCCGGATCGCCAAGGGCAAGCCGCAAATCAGAGAAGCCTTTATGACAATCGCGAAGCACTTCAAAAACACGCTCACTGTGACCCAAGGGGCAGCGCATGTGATCGAAGGTGCGGACACGGCATTGGTCATCATGGAAACACATCTGCACATCGCTGATACCGCCACGCCAGTGACCCGCCGGGCCACCTACGTTTTCCAACGCGACCAAGCGCACGGTTGGCTTTGCACGGTCGATAATTCTTACGGCACGGATCTGCTCGATCCCGAATAGGGCTCCACAACATCCATGCCGATTTCTTTGCAACTATTGAAAGACGGAGATCAGACATGATCACGCCACTTATCGTTCTCACAATCCTTTTCTTTCCAACGCTAATCGCTGCAGTCATAGCCAGCAGAACGCGCGCGGATGGCGTCATGAACTTGGGCGGCGTGTTGGGCTATGCCGCTGCCTTTGCATTTTTCTCAGTTGGGCATTTCGTCATCACCGATGAAATGGTGTCCATGTTGCCAGACTTCCTGCCTGCACGTAGGCCGCTTGTCTATGCGACCGGTCTGCTTGAGGCCGGACTGGCCCTCGCGCTGTTGCCTTCGCGCACACGGGTATACGCCGGTCTTGGCTGCATAGCAGTATTAGTCCTGTTCTTTCCGGGAAACATCTATGCTGCAATCAACGGTGTCGGCCCAGGGGGGCACCAGTGGGGTCCGGTCTACTTGCTTGTGCGTGCGCCATTGCAGGCCCTGTTGATCTTTTGGGGATATTGGTTTGCGGTGCGTGACCGCGGAACTTCTACCGTGCCGCGAAGCCTTTCGGCACCCTAGTCAGAGCAAAGGAGATTTTCATGGAAGCACCCCGCCCGACACTTCACTTGCTTTGCGGCAAGGTTGCTGCAGGTAAATCAACGCTTGCAGCTCATCTTGTTGAGGCAGAGAATACAATTCTCATTTCCGAAGATGCATGGTTGGCGGCGCTTTTTGCTGACGAACTGCAAACGCCAAAGGACTATTTGCGGTTTACGACCAAACTGAGGCGCGCAATAAAGCCGCATCTTGTGGCACTGCTTGACGTGGGCATTTCCGTTGTCCTCGACTTTCAGGCCAACACCATTCAGAGTAGGACGTGGATGCGTGATCTGCTCAACAAAGCAAATGCGGATCATCAGCTACATGTTCTGAT
Organism: Pseudomonadota bacterium; assembly: GCA_039195745.1. Lineage (GTDB taxonomy): Bacteria > Pseudomonadota > Alphaproteobacteria > Rhodobacterales > Rhodobacteraceae > Litoreibacter. The sequence continues at coordinate 22,235 of JBCCVD010000003.1, forward strand.
GCCACCAGATGAGGTCTGCCTGGCGCGCCTACAGCGGCGAAATGCGAGCGGCCAACATACTTTCACCGTGACGAAAGAACAGTTCCATCAGATCAGCACTTATTTCACGCAACCAACACCTGAAGAAGGGTTCAATCTCGTCTATCACCAAGACGGGCTTGGGACACGGCAGTAAGTCAAGTGTTACTGTTCTAAGCGAGATATCGCACGACTTCTTTGTCCGACCGACATCGGCCCAGCCTGCACTAGGATTTGCAAGCGCGGCGAATGTCGGCAGTGCGGGCGGCGAATCCAGCAACGGAACCTGTTGTTAAATGTCCGGTTTGGGCCGTCCTCATCGAGGGGTAGCGGCTCAAGGATTCATATGCCGCGGCGCCTCGGACGACCGCAGAGAGCCCATACTGCCAAATTTCTGCGACGTAGCGAATGTCAGCTCTTCAAGACCATGGCGTTCGTGGTGTTTGCGTTGCCCGATCCAAAATTAAGTGTAATTGAAACATATGCACAGAACGAAGTTGTCAGTCGTGTTTGGGATGGTGGCTCTTGCAGCGATCTTGTCTGCATGGCGTGGGTATCTTGCGGTCTCTGATCTCATTGATGGCGATCAAACCGCTTTTTTAACCTTCCCACTGTCTGTGATCTTACCGGTCATGGTGTTTTCGTTCCTTGCGACGCGCCGTAGAATGGCCTCCGAAGAGGGTGCCTTGATGCAATTCGGTGCGATGGTACAAATTCTTCTCATTATCGCCTTGCCGAGCTTTGCAATTTACCTTGCCCTTGGCTTTCCAGTTGTCTTTCTTTGTGTCGAACTCTTTGAAACGAGGCTGCCAAGCGCAATCAAGATCGCCGTCAAAAGTCGATTGATCGCATGATCGACCTCTCATTGCCTTTGTTGTGGATGCTTGCGCTGCGCTGGCTTCTGCTGCTTGGCCCGGTTTGTCTGGTCTTGGCGATGGTTCGGGGGCGTCGCCTGTCGCAGAGAGCGCAAATCGCAGGGCTATTTGCCTTCCTCTACGGTGTTGCGATGGTTTTTGTGACCCATTCCTTCGCCGTTTGGATGGGCTGGTGGCATTATGGCTGGGACGCATTGATGGTGAACGCCTTGCCTGCCGACATCATCCTGGGGGGAGCCATTTTATTTGGGCCGGGGCTGTATTTTTCATTTCCTAACACACGCCCGCTGATGATCTGCCTTCCCATCATCTTAGGATTGCACGGGACGATTTTTAGCTCATTGGAGCCGCTTGTCTTCGCTGGTCCGCATTGGTTTTTGGGCGTTCTGTTTGTTTTCGCAACCGCACACCTACCCGCGATCTACCTGGCCAAATGGACAGAGGCAGGCACTCACCTCCCATACCGCTGCGCTCTCTTAGCTATCATGACGGGTGGGATGATTTTTGCCGTTTTGCCGTCGCTGATCATGCAGGCTATGGGCGGAACATGGGACATTGTTACAAAACCTGTTTGGGTGATCTGCCTCGCAGGGTTCGTGCTTTCGATGGCATCGGTGATTGGTGTGTCGGCAAATCAAACGCTTTGCCTACAAGGGGGCGGAACACCCATCCCGCTTGATCCCACAAAACGTCTCGTGACAACGGGGCTGTATGCCTATGTTTCAAATCCAATGCAGTTGTCGGCTGCATTGGGGTGGATCATTTTGGGTCTGTTATTGCAGAACATTTGGATCATGGCCGCGTCATTGATGGCGTGGGTCTTTGTCCAAGGCATGGTGCGGTGGCATCATCGACATGATTTGTTGAAGCGTTTTCCGACAGGTTGGCCTGAATACAAGAAGAATGTGCCGGAATGGATCCCGCGTTGGCGACCTTGGACGCATGCGACTGCGACATTAACCCTATCGCGGGAAACGCGCAGGCATCAATGGGTTGCGTCAAAATTGGTGGCCCGTGACAGCATAGACATAATGTGGTCTGACGACCGTACTGCGCGCTATCAAAACCCAGACAACGTTTATGATTTCAATGGGTCATGCGCCGTCGCTGCTGCATTTGTACACGTGAATTTTGCCTATGCCTTGCTGGCGCAAACTTGGATTTTGCTTGCCGTTCCTTCTGGTTTTCTGACCAGTCAATTGTTGAGGAAAAAGACATGAAGGGACCATCGCCTGCACTTTTAGGGTTGGACACACTAATAAAGATAAGACGCGATCAGCTGGGATTCTACGCTGACATGAAGGCCCAGTTTGGCGATAGTGTACCCTTGCGTCTGGGGCCATATCGATCTTGGTTGCTGTTTCATCCCGATCAGATTGAAGTTGTTCTAGCCAGCAAGGCAGATAAGTTCATCCGCTTCGAACGGATGATGAAGGTCTTGCGCCAATGGAACGGGGAAAGCCTGTTCATCGCCGAAGGTCAAAGCTGGCACAACAGACGCCGAAAAGTACTTCCAGCTTTCGCGCGCAAGAAGATGCCAGCCTATGAGGTCGTTTTTCTGCAGGTTGCCGGGGATTGGGGCAAGTATTTGTCGACGAAGGCCAACAGAGATGGCGATGTGCATCTGGATGCTGATGATATTTTTGCGCAAATCGCTTTGGATATCGCGCTGCGGACACTCTTTGGCGGTGGGTTTTCCGACGGCATGGATCAGGTTTCGGAACACATCAAAGTGCTCTCCAAGGTCGCATTTCGAGAGTGTGCAAGTCCGCTGACATTGCCCGATTACCTTCCTCTTCCCGGCAAGCGTGAGAAAAAGACCGCAATGGCTTTCATGCGTGATTTGGTCCGCGATCTTGTTGAAAATAGGATTGGCAATCCGGCAGGTGATGACCTTCTTCAGGTTCTCATCGAAACCCATGCTGGTGACAAACAAGAAATTCGTGACGATGCCATGAGCCTTCTTATTGCAGGGCATGAAACTTCAGGGGCCGCTTTGTCTTGGATATTTGCGCTTTTGGCAGATCATCCAACGGCGTTAGAGAAATGCCAAAACGAAGTAGCAGGCACAACTGATGTCGGCGAAATGGCCTACCTTCGGGCGGTCGTCGATGAAGCGCTTCGGCTTTATCCGCCGGGCTATACTTTGTTTTTGCGGCAAGCGACCGATGATGTGGATGTTGCAGGCATCTCAGTTAAAAAAGGTGAACTATTACAGGTCATTCCTTACATGACAGGTCGTGATGCAAGGTTTTTCGATGAGCCTAATCAGTTTCGTCCAGAACGTTTTCTAACGGAACCGACTTGGCCCTTCTTTGCCAACATTCCGTTCAGCGCAGGGCCAAGGGCATGCACAGGGCATCAGTTCGCGTTGAAAGAGGTTTCGATTATCGCCGCTGAATTGCTTCGTTCGTTCCATCCGCGCTTAAGTGGTGCGTTTCCGGCCCCTGACCCGAAATTCTCGTTGCGGCCACATGCTGGGCTACCGATGATTTGGAAGAACCGTTGAACGCGGAGGTCCAAGCACAAACCGATCTTGTTGGCCCTTTGGAGGCAAGAAACACTGATCCTTTTGCCCAAACCAACGATAGCGGTTTTTAGCCATCAGACCATAGAACCCGTCGCGGACCGATCGAGGGATAAAACGCAGCACAGCCGCCCAACGCCATGGAGCATGCAGCGTCTTGAATATAGCAAATGTCGCATCCGACTTGATGAGCGGTTGTCCCTCGAACACAACCAGATAGGTTTCATCCAAATTTTGCGGCGTCAAATGATGTCGACCAGCGACGGCCAACCCTTCTTCAGACCAAGCTGATACAAATCTTGCTGTTGGAACACGTTCATGGCGCAGGACAAACCGCACCCATGCCGAGCACATCACACAATCTGTATCAAAGACGATGGTAAGCAGGTTTGGGTCGCGCATTCGATCATTTACGCAGGCTGCGTCCAAAATGCCAAGTCTCCCGTTTCGATCATATTTTTGCGCAAAGCGGCCATTGGCGCAAGCGTAGCGAAAGCTCACTTTGTCCCGCGTAGCCTTCATCTGAACACTTTGCGGCTAAGGTCCGGAACGAGCCCGAAGTGCATGATGCTGCGCCGTGATTGAATGTCCGCTTTCGCTGTGCCGAGCGCTTTCACAAACATCAAACATTGCCTAACTTCATGACATGACAGAATGTATCATATTTGATCTCGACGGTACGCTCGTCGACAGTGAACCGCTTTGCAACAAAGCTTTTCGGGACCTTCTTCCGTCTTTGGAACTATCCGTGTCCGAATTGATCAAGAGATTTCGTGGGAAGAAACTTGCGCACATCTTCGCAGAGCTGGATACACTGATTGATGAACAGGTCCCCGCTGACTTTGAGGGAGTCTATCGGGCTCAAATTGAAGAAAATTTTGCAACCTCATTGAAGGCATTTCCTAGTGTTAGCGATGCTCTACGATCACTTGATCTACCAATCTGCGTTGCTTCAAGTGGCCCATTAACCAAGATCAGGTCGGCGCTCGCAAAGACGCATCTGGCAGACTTCTTCCAAGACCGCGTTTTCAGTTCATACGAAGTAGGACGTTGGAAACCTGATCCTGGATTGTTCCTTCATGCCGCAGAAAAAATGGGTGTGCCGCCCAACATGTGCATTGTCGTCGAAGACAGTTTAGCTGGCATTTCTGCCGCGCAATCTGCCGGTATGATACCTCTTCACTTTAGCCGCGATACAGAGCCTATCAACGGAATTACCAGCTTCGATGACTACGAGAACCTAAACACTCTAATTCGCGAACTTTCGTCATCCTAGTCTTCCACTCGGTGATTAGTCTCTTGTTATACGGAAGTTCAAAGATTGAAGTTCAACGACCGCAAAGTCCCGCTGTTTCCCTGTTCATACATGGTGCAGCGAAAGGCGCTTCGTCCTAGACCTACCGGTCGTGTATCATGCGGCGAATGTGTTCGTAGAGCCCGGAGTGACTGATGCTGCGCTTAGCACCAAAGTCCGCTCTTGCAATCCCACTTCCCATGATCAACTACTCTATTCGCGCTGAAAATCCCGGCGAAGCGGATGCCATTTCTAAACTTCACAATGATGCGTTCAAGGGCGATGCAAAGATTGAATCGCTTGTCCCAGAGCTCCGAAAACTTGAGGCGCCATTTGCAACGACATCAGTTGTCGCACAAAGTCTGTCAGGAGAAGTTCTTGGACATGTCATGCTTTCACATAGCTGGCTTGATGCCCCAGATCGTTTAATCGACATTCTGGTCCTATCGCCGCTTAGCGTTGCCACCGCTGCTCAAAAACAAGGTATTGGAACTGCGCTTATTGAGCGGGCAATAGACGAAGCGAGTGTCACCAGATCGCCGATCCTGATTTTAGAAGGCAACCCGGCGTTCTATGGCCCGCGCGGTTTTGAAAAGGCAAAGGACTATGGCATTTGTTCACCTTCATTAAGAATACCTGAAGCTGCCCTGCAAATGGTGCGTTTGCCATCATACAAGGCAGGCACGACCGGCACTCTTGTATATCGCGAAATCTGGTGGGAACTGGATAGCGTGGACATTCGCCGAACGACAAGCTGACACCGACGAGCCCAAAAATTTCGGGAGCCTCCCTGCAGACTTTCTACTCAGACGGGTCCTCTGCATGCCAGTCTACGACGGTTAGGTCGGGCCACATTTGCAACCATCTCGCGACCTTTGCCTCATAGATTTCTTGCGTGATCTGCGCCTTGTTCGGTCGCACCACACCATTCATGAGATCATCCAGGCCAAAGGGGGCGTAGACCTCACGACCCTCCTCGGTGGGGCGAACTCCGACGCTTGTCGCAGTCGTAGGGAAGGTGTCGATGGCGTCAAAGACTGTGGTGTATGGTGGAATTCTGTAGCCGAACTTCGAGGCGTACCACAAATGGACGCAGGCCTCGTTTTTCACATCGATCCAGAGGTCTATCTCATGGAACGCCTGCCGGATGCGGTCTGCATGCCCTTGCTCTGCCTCTTCTGAAAGGTCAGAGGGATCATGGTAAACGAGGTCGATGTCCGAAATGCCGTGCGCTGTGGGCAAACCGAACCGCGCGTTCCACACAGTCTGCGCGAGGCATCCCGCCACGAGCCAAGCATTTGGTAATTGCACCTGGTCCCACCCAAGCCACAGCGTCTCAATCGCCAGGTTGCGCCGAAGAGCCGCTTCGATCTCAACTGTTTCTTTTAGGGTCATTGCAACACTGATTACAGCATCTCGTGCAGAAGGCGAAAGCTGTTAATCGGAGTATTGAACTGAAACACCAGATAAGCAGACTTTGAATTTTGGGCCGTTAACGGCAGCAAAGTCCCGCAGACTGTGAGTTCAAGCGTTGCCAGCTTCTGCACTTGCGGCAAATGACCGCAAAGCGGGCTGCGAACGCGGAATTCAGAAGCGGTGTCCAATGTCGGCAAAGGGCCGTCCCTGCTGGTAGCACCGCACATGTACCGCATCCTTGCTGCACCTCCCCCAAAAACAGCAGTGAGCCCATTCCGACAGATGTTGCATGACGGACGAATGGCGGCTTTCAGAGTTACCACAATACTTGGCTAGTGCTCCAGCATCGCCCATAGGCGACGTTTGATCTGAATGAACTCATCTGTCAGACGCATTTCATCCGTCCGTGGGCGCGGTAGCGTGACTTCTTCGATATGATGCACATGGCCCGGGCGCGCGGACATCACGATGATCTTGTCGGACAGGAAAATGGCTTCTTCCAGATCGTGGGTGACAAAGACAACAGTCTTTTTCGACTGGCGCCAGGCCTCTAACAGGTCTGACTGCATGCGTTCCTTGGTCTGGGCATCCAGCGCGCCAAAGGGTTCGTCCATCAGCAGGACATCAGGATCATTGGCATAAACCCGGCCTATATCGACCCGCTTGCGCATGCCGCCCGAGAGCTCTCTTGGCCAGCGTTCTTCAAAGCCTTTGAGGCCGACCATTTCTGTCCACTTGGCCTCGACCTCGCGCTGTTCGGCAACACTCGCCCCGCGCAAGCGGGGGCCATATGAGATGTTTTTAGCGACCGTCATCCAAGGAAAAACCGCATCCTGTTGGAACACCATTCCCCGGCGGCGGTCGGTGCCTTTGATGACTTCACCGTCCAGCGTCATCCGTCCATCGGACGGATCAAAAAGCCCTGCCATCATCTTAAGCAACGTGGATTTGCCGCACCCCGAAGTGCCGACAATAGAAGTGAAGCTACCATCCTCAAATTTGAGATCAATGTTTTCGAGGACCGTCAGAGCTTCGGGGCCACCTTTACCGAAAGTATGGGTCAGCTTATCAACAACAATCTCGGGCATTATTCACGCGTCTCCGACCAGATCATCAGGCGTTTTTGGATTGAGCGAAATGTGCGATCCATGATGAAAGCACAGGCACCGATAATGACGATGATCATCATCACCTGATCGGTCAGGAAGTACCGTCGTCCTTCTTGTAGCATGAACCCAAGTCCGCTTGGTGCTGCGATCAGCTCTGCGGCTACAAGTGTCGTCCATGCAGCTGCAAGAGCGATGCGGTATCCAGTAATGATAAACGGTGTCGCCGCGGGAACTGCAACCGTCCGAAACACCTGAAAGCGGCTCGCCCCCATGGTAGATGCCGCATCGACATAGACCTGCGGCACATTTTTCATGCCCGCAATAACGTTGACCACGCACACCATAAAACACGCGATTGATATCAAAAGCACGCGGCTGAATTCTTCAATGCCGAACCAGATGATGATGATCGGAATGTACGCGAGTGGTGGGATCGGGCGAATTGCCTCGATAAGCGGGTCAACCAGGTATTCAACTGTCTTGTACCAACCGACCAGACATCCAATGATCACCGCAAGTGTAGTGCCGATGAAGAACCCAAGGAAAATTCGGTAAAGGCTTGCCCACAGGGCATCAAGCAAAGTACCGGCTGCAAGGTTGGTAAAGAACGAGCCGATGATGTCAGGAATTGGTGGCAAAAGCGCCGGGTTGTTATCAGGCCGGCCGGTGATGATCGTATAGAACAAAAGCACCAAACCGATCGACAGGGCACCTAGTACAAAGCGCCCTGACAGGAATTTTTTGAGGCCATCCATGGCTTAGATTTGCTGGACGATTTGATCGGATACAAGCGCGTCCAGATCTGGCATTCCGCCTATCCGTTCGTTAGCAACAAGGAACTCGGACTGAACGGCAAGCGCCTTGTTCAGAATGCCCTTGGCATAAACGTCCTTGATCTCGGCCTTGTCGAAGTAGAAATAGCCGTTCAGCAGCGGCTCTACGTCTGCGGCCGTTACACCCGCACGTCCCATGCCGGTCTGCCACTCGATCATCCGCTCAACTGTCGCTGCGTTGTCATCGCGCAGCATTTTGACCGCTTGGTCGTGGAACGCCCGGACAACCTCAACATAGGCGGCCTCTTTTGAATCCATGTTTTGCTGTGTGGTCATAAAGACGTCCATAATGGACGGGCGCGCCTCAATTGGCATTTGCGAGCCTTCGACCAAGAGCGAGGCGTCAGGCAGCGCATCGTAGATAAGCTTGCGCGATGTCGCGAGCGGCACCGTCGCATCAACAGCGCCCGCAATGAACGCAGACTGGCCGTCGATGGGCTCCATGTTGACCCGGGTCAGCGGCATGTCTTCCAGACCTTCGTTCGCTAAAGCAACGCCAAGGAAGAAATCAAAGTTGGACCCGGAGGTTACCGCGATTTTCTTGCCTTCAAGATCAGCCAAGGAGTTCATGCCCGGTCTGCCAACAATCTGGAACAGACCCGATGCATCCCCACAGATAGAAATTTCACGGAAATCCGCAACTTTGCGGAACATCGCAGCAAGTGGAGGTACTGAGCCAACGGTGATTGTGTCCACAGATCCCCCAACCATGGCTTCAATCGCGGGCGGACCGGAAGGAAAGACGGAAAACTCCATTTCGACACCGGGCGCAAAACCCTGATCCTGGATCAGCCAGTAGAGACCAAACGAATAGGCAGGGATAATCCCGACTTTTAGTTTCTCATTCGCTGCATGGGCCTTCCCAACAAAAAAAGTTGGTGTTGCAAGCGCAGCGCCTGCAGCGACACCGCCTCGCAAAACCGCCCGGCGGTCCAGATAGCTTGTCTTTGAATTTGGCATAGCCATTCCTCCCGATTTATTCTTACCCCAAGCTTCGGAATGCGCACACCGAAACAGCGGCTATGATTAATCAATTGTCATAATTTTTGACACTTGTCAACTAACGGTCCTTTAGCTAAAACGTCGGGGGTGAGGGAGTTTGGGATGAATATCGTTCTGGTGCTTGTGGATAGCCTGACAAGGGATTGCCTGCGGACCTACAATCCTGACAGCCCCTGTGTGACACCCAATATTGATCGCCTTGCCGCACGGTCGCATGTCTTTGACAATCACTTTGTCGGAAGCCTTCCATGCATGCCAGCACGGCGCGAGCTGATCGCGGGCCGAAAGGAATTCATGTGGCGGCCTTGGGGATCATTGGAGGTGTTTGATCCGCGCCTGCCCGCTGAGGTCAAAAAGGGCGGTTACCATACCCACATCGTGACCGATCACTACCACTACTGGGAAGAGGAGGCGAACGGCTACATCCAAAGTTACGACACCACCGAGATGATCCGCGGCTATGAAGTGGACCACTGGAAAGCTCAGGATCCTAACGAAGACAAACCTGCGTGGGTGAAAAAGGTCGAGGAATTTCGCGCCTCCGAACACATCGGTCAATATTATGCCAACGTGAAGGACTTTAAGGGGGAAGAAGATTACTTCTCGGCCAAAACTTTTGGGGGCGCCTGTGACTGGCTCGACCGAAACGCCGAAAAGGGCAATTTCTTTCTGCATGTCGAGACATTCGATGTCCATGAACCATTTGAGATCCCCGAACCCTACGAAAGCATGTATGCTGAAGGCGCCAGCAAGAATGAATTTAACATTTGGCCACCGTACCAAGTCTATGATGATTTGAACGCTTTCATGGACCAGACCACGCCCGAAGAACTAGCTTTCCTGAAGTCGCAGTTCATGGGCAAGGTTACGATGATGGACAAATGGCTGGGTACACTCTTCGAAAAACTGGACGAGATGGACCTTTGGGAAGATACGATGGTCATCCTTACCACGGACCACGGCCACGACATGGGCGAGCGGCGCGCGTTCGGCAAGCAGCACCCGCATTTTGACAGCCATGCCAACATTCCGCTGATGATCTGGCACCCGGACAACCCCGGCATGGGCAAACGCTTGAGCGGGCTGACGCAAACGGTGGATCTCTTCGCAACCATCATCGACGCGGCCGGTGTCGAACTGACTGACGCCAACCGCCATAGTCGCTCGATACTGCCAATGGTCACCGAAGGCGCGCCCTCACCCCGCGAAGCTATTCTCTACGGAACGTTCGGTCAGGGCGTTTGTGCGACGGACGGAGAATGGACGATCCTGAAATCGCCAGTTCCGGATCAACCGTTATATTTGTACTCGACATCAATTTTCCGACCATTGATCGTCGACAATCCCGTCGATGGACGCCTCGCAAAGCCACCGAACAAACCAGTTGACCAGGGCTATTTCGATCCAAGCGTCGACCTGCCCATGTGGAAGATCCCGATCAAAGTCGATCCCCGCTCAGGTGAAAACTTCCTCTTCCATCGCGAGGAGGATCCGAAACAGCAAGCCAACCTCTGGAACCAAAACATGGGCGAACGCGTACGAATGCTTGGTCTCCTGAGAACGCTGATGGATGAAGAAGGCTACCCCCCCGAGCAACTTGCGCGGCTTGGGCTCGAGGAAGCCGCTACGGCAGAACCCGCCTAAAAAAGCGCGTCAACGCCAACTTCGGTTGTTTTGGCCCCACGGCCTCACGGCCTCGCATACTGCGACTTGTTGCGCGCGCATCTTTTCTTCTGCGAAAGCAACATAGGACATAAAAGCGGCTCCAGTTGACCAATGATTGGCGAATTATTCCCACCGATTGGTTCACTTTGACCCCAAGTTCGCGCGGTTAGTGTTTCAGTTTGGTTTCTACGTCCCAGACCAAGCGAAATCCGGTATGTGTGGTCGTGCTGTCGGGCGAGTTGCCTGTCCGCGCAGCAATACGATAGCGCCAACAATAACTGGCATGGCACAGGAACGACCCGCCTTTGGCCAGCTTGTACCCTTTCATTTGCGCTTGCCGCGCGCGGGCGGCTTTCTTCTGCGACCGGATCTTGAAGGGTTCTGCGGTCCATTCCCAGACATTCCCGACAAGATTGTAGAGTCCGTAGCCATTTGGCTCGAAGGACTTCGCAGGGGCCGTGGTTGCATACCCGTCCTTGCCGAGGTTGTTCTGCGGAAACCGGCCCTGCCAGATGTTGCAGGGGAAAAAGTGGTGATCGTCGGGTTCTTTGTCTCCCCATGGATAACGAGCATCGCGAAGGCCACCCCGTGCAGCATGTTCCCACTCGATCTCTGTTGGCAATCGGCCCCCGGCCCAATTTGCATAGGCACAGGCATCGTTCCAGGAGACCTGCACGACGGGATGATCGGGATGCCAACAAGATGCTTGCGTCCCCGGACCATTTAGATCTCGCCAGTTCGCACCATCAACCCGGCGCCACCATTCAACGTTAGAAACTCCTTGGGTTGGCCCGATACTGACTGGCACCTGCCTCCAAAACACAAACGACCAACCAAACAACTCCGCTTCGGTGACATATCCGGATTGCTCAACGAAAGCGGCAAACTGTGCGTTGGTTACTGCCGTTTGTCCGATGCGGAAGGGCTTCACTTTTTTGCGACGCATCGGTCCTTCGGCATCATCCGCGATCAACGGCGTGTCCGTTCCAATCAGCGCCTCACCTCCAGGAATAGCAACAGTGGGGAAATCTTCAGCATTCAGTTGGGGGTTGTACTCGAACGGCGTGGAAACGCCCGTTTGACGCCTAGACGCCGGCCCGCAACACGCAGCGTCAGACATCCAGCAACGCGGTCGCAAGTGCCGAGTCCACACAAAGGTGCGAGACAAGCCCGCCACGTATGGCCGCAAGCGCAGCATCCTGCCGATCCTTACCGCAGACGATCAGAAGGCGCTTCTTGGCAGACCTGAGATCGTTCAGCTCCGCGGCAATGACACGTTCGCGTGGAGGCAAGTTGATCTCCTCCCCGTCGCTATCCACATAGCGACAGCAGACGATCCCGGCAGCGCCCGCTTTAATTGCTGCCTCCAACTCCGCACCAGACGCCATGCCCGCAGCCACCAGATGCGTATACGCCTTCACGTTCCCGATGGAATAGACAATCAGGTCCAGCGTAGACAGCCGGTCCAGCTGACTTTTGATAGTGGGTTCTGTTCGAAGCCGGGCTGTAAGCTCAGCATTCGAAATCAATCCCGGCGCGTGCAAGGTGAAGGACCGGGCCCCTAGCTTACTGGCAATCTGAATGGTGCAGTTCTCAGACGCAGGCACACGCTCCGAAATCATCGAGCCAATCAACTGACATACTTCTACATCTGCCACTGGCTTCATGGGCAGTGCGTCCGCCACTGCCATAATAGTCTCACCCCATGCCACGCCCACCCTGTCACCGGGGCTGGTCACATCTAGTATGGCCGTCGAGGCGACCCGCGCCAGTTGCAGCAATATGTCGTTACGCAACAAAGATTGGCCTGCCTCTGCATGCGCAACATAGACATCTTCCAACCCGTACTTTTCGCGTAGATTGCGGACAAGGTTCGATCCCGACAGATGACGTCCCTCAACCCGAATATCGACGATGCCTACATCACGGCTTTCGCGCAGCATGTTCACAATCGTAGCGCGGCTGACCTTCATGCGCTTGGCAATCTCGCCCTGCGTCAGGCCTTCGCCGTAATACAACAATGCCACATTCGAAAGCAGGGCTTCCTTGTCTCCGCCCGAACGGTGCGCATTTATCCTCTTGTCCATCCTCAGGAATTTACGTCCTTTTTCCCCGACTGACCATAGTTGTACCGGAACCAGTCATAACAGCGGTCGATTTCTTCCTGCGGCAGCTCCTCCACCGAGCCACGCAGTATGGCGAGATGCGTCGTCATGGCTGCTTCTTCAAGATACATCGCGATTGATGTCGCCTCGACTGCGGATTTGCCCATGGTGAAAACGCCATGCGCCTTGACCAACACGGCCATCCCACCATCGGCCGTGTCGATGATCGCCTGACCTGTGTCGACCTCGCCGGGCGTGGCATAATGTGAGCGCGGCACGTCGCGCCCAAGGATATACCCTTGCCAAGTTCAGAAATCGGCGCAGCTAACTTTGTACGTGGTGAAACTGACCGGCACTGGCCCATCCATAGGATCCGCCAAAAAATGGCGCCATTTCCATATTTCGCGCGAATTCGTGTTATCTCTTCTGCAACCAGGGCGTTTGCCCTGTCCCAGCTCAATTCAGCAAAGCTCTCGTCGTGACGTTTGTCACCCTTGTCCCCGCATATCCACGACACAAAGTTCGATTGATGGGTTTCCTCCCAGGCGTCACCACGCCAGGTGGGATGACCCACCAATCAATTGAGGACATTTCGGTGATGCGGTCCATTCCCAATATGACCATCCTAGAGACCGGTGACGCAACTGAGGTAGAGAGCATTTGTGAAGCCGCAGACAGAATAGATGGCCCCGTTTGGTGTCGGGTCTTGCGCGGCACTGTGCCACGCCTGTTCGACTCTTCGATCAAGGTCGGTGAAATGCGCGAACTCTCAACCGGTGACGACATCCTCGTGGTGACAGCAGGCATATGTGCAGAAGAAGCGATGCGCGCACGCTCTGCTCTTGCCAAAGCGGGGCTCAGTATCCGCCACCTGTATCTGCACACCATTAAACCTTTCGACCATATGGCGCTACTTGATCACATCGGGTCTGTCAAATCAGGTGTCATAACGCTTGAAAACCATGTGACCGAAGGCGGCATTGGCAGCCTGGTAGCCGAAACCATGGCAGATGCTGGAGAGGGCAAACGCCTGATCCGACTGGGGCTAAAAGATACCTATGCACGCGGTGGCTCACGCGGCTATCTGATGCGGCACTACGGCCTTGACGCATTGGCACTTGTGCGAGGGATAGAAGGCCTTGTTGACGCGCAGTTTGGCATTTCGGAATCCGATCTGGATGCGGCACGTGTGGACGATGTACACTCCCTCGCCAAAGCGGAAGCTCTTTGATCCCTTATTTCGCTTTGCGAGGGCTGGAAGCAATTTGACTTCCTTTCTTCACAATACCTGAAATTGAGCGTTTTGAACGAAGCAGACTTTGGCTTTAATTTGCCGGAAAGCCGCTTCGTCCTGCGATGCTTAAGTTTGAACTTCACTAGATTTCGCGCTTGCAGCGAATGGCGGCTTTGCGGGCTGCGTCTGCGGCATCTAGAGGGTGCGCTGAGAGTCCGGTTTGGGCCGTCCATGAAGGCGGCCCGAAGTTGCTAGATTTCGATGGCCTCGGCGATTGCTAACGCGTCTTCGAGCTCCACGCCGAGGTACCGGACTGTGCTGTCCATCTTAGTGTGTCCAAGCAAAAGCTGAACAGCGCGCAGGTTGCCTGTTTTCTTGTAGATCTGCGTAACCTTTGTCCTCTGCATTGAATGGGTGCCATAAGCGCTCGCTTCAAGACCGATCGAAGTGACCCAATCGCGGACGATCCGTGCATATTGGCGGGTCGAAATATGCAGGCGCTCATGAAAGCGGCCGGGCCAAAGGTACTCGGACCCAACCATGAGTTCGTCTTCCATCCATTTCTCGACCGAGGCGCGAGTGCCTTCCGAAATCTCAAAACGTACCGGTTTCTGAGTTTTGCTCTGCAGAACGGAAGCCCGTTCCTTAATCTGACCAGAGGCCATGACATCAATGACTTTCATTTTCACAAGGTCACATCCGCGCAGCTTGCTGTCGATCGCCATGTTGAAAAGTGCTAGGTCACCATGGTTTTCGGCCAGCTCCAGTCGAACGCGGATTGCCCAAACGTGCTTCGGCTTCAACGGCCGTTTCTGGCCGACGATGCGACCCTTGTTCCAAGCTGGCCGAAGTGCGCGAATGGCTGGTAGGTTTGGTGTTTCCATGACTGATCCTCCGATCCGCCATGCCCTCCCACAACGTCAACCCCACGTTGACTGGACCACTTTACCACAAGCGATACCGAGTTTACCGTAGTCTCCGCAGAGCCCTTGTGGGCCGATAGATGGGGTGGATTTTCCGCTACTGACTAAATCCGGGTTCGCCCTAACTCGTTACTCCTACGCTTGATAATCTGGATCGAAACTCGTCCATCGTTGCCTTGTTTTGCGACGGCATTCTCTCCAAAAGGTCGATGCTGGCCTCGGGGAGCGACTCTTGGCAAGCACACCGTGCCTCCTGAGCTTTCGATACATCTCCCATGGCCGCGTATGAAGCTATTTTCAGGAAATGCGCGAGATACCATTTATCGTTGCGATGCAGCGCCATGTCTGCCCACTCGATCGCGTCCCCAAAGCGGTGCGCCGCGTAGTGTGCGAGCGACACACCTGAAAAACGGAAGAATATACTGGGGTCCAAAGGATTGGACCGGATCGCAATCTCTTGGTCTTCGATGGCCGCATCTGACTGCCCAAGGATGGCCAGAAGCGTGCCGCGACTGCCATAGGCCAGCGAACAGTTCGGGTTGAGCGCGACGGCCCGGTCAGGCGCTGCAAGTGACTCTTCAAACTGTTCCAGCGCCCAATGAGCGTATTCATTTCGGGCATCCAGCGCGACCGCGCGCCTTGCCAAGGCATAAGCCGCTTGAGAGGGCGGGCGCGGGTCGGATGCAAACCCAAGCAAGGCAATGTGATGATTGATCAGGGACAGCACCATATTGGCCTCAGCACTTTCCGGGTCCAACGCCAAAGCGCGCTCAAGCAGGGCTTTGGCATGGGCATAAGCCTCGGGGGTAAACTCGTACAGCAGCCGCCAAGATCGCATGGTGAGCTCCCAAACGGTCAGTTCGGGACGAGCCGTGCGTTCCACCGGTTCCGCGATCGTGTTGAGTTGCACAACGGTTTGGATTGATGCCACGACACTGCGGGTGATCTCGTCCTGCAGATCAAACACGTCCTCGATCCGTCCATCATAGCGCTCCGACCAGACATGGCCGCCTGTCCCGCCATCGATCAACTGGGCGGAGACCCGCACGCGGTCGGCAGAGCGTTGAACGCTGCCTTCCAAGACAAACCGAACCCCAAGCTGTTGTGCGACCTCTCTAAGGTCCACATTCTTACCGCGATAGGTGAACGTGGTGTTGCGTGCGATCACGAATAGCCAGGGTGAACGCGACAGGGCGGTGATAATGTCATCGGCAATGCCATCTGACAAATAGTCCTGATCGGGATCACGGGACATGTTCTCAAACGCCAGAACCGCAATCGATGGCCGTTCTGGAAATTGCGGGTTTGGTATGACAACAGGCGATTGCTCCCGCACGTCGCCCATCGCGTCGCGCAGCTCCAGTTTCGAGGAGACCTCAAGTTTGCGGTAGATCGTGGCCAAATGGGTGCGCACCGTAGAGGGAGCGAGGCAGAGTTCATCGGCGATCTGTTGGTAATTCTGCCCATCCGCATAGTGCGCGGCGATTTGAGCTTCGCGATCCGTCAAAAGATCCGTCACGGTCTCGCACCTCCGAGCAGACGTGCATTTTCCAACGCAATGACGCTTTGCGCGGCAAAGATCTGTGCCAACCGCAGCGCATCGTCGGAGAAAGGACGCACAGATTGGCGATAGATCGTGAAGGCGCCAACCAACCGATCCGCCGCCATCATCGGGATCGCTGCGAAAGACCGCGCGCCCCCCAGATCGGCGGTGGCGAACCGGAGTGGATCATCGGTCCGATAAATTGCCTCGGACTTCACGTCGATGATGTTGATCACCTCGCGCTGTGTGGTCATGCGCCCAAGGCCTGTCTGATCCCTCACGGCAAAGGTGCCGCTGTCGTCCAGCCATGTTTGAAAGGCCTGTGGGATGCCCAGAGTGAAACTGGCGCAATATCTCTTCTTGTCGCGATATTCAAAGAGGATGCCAAACTCCGCATCGCAGAGGTCTAGTGCATAGTGCAAGATCGCGGGCATGACCAAGTTCAGGTCGCCATGGGATGCACCAATGATGCGCAACACCTCGGTGAGTGCTCTCTCTCGGCTCAGAGCCTCTTCAAGGCTCAACGCAAGTTCTGAGATGATGGCAGCATGATCGACCTCGTCACGGGGCGCAGGACTGGAGCCACCAAGTCGGCTGGCCAACTCAACCTTGGAAGACACCTCAAGCTTTCTGTAGATCGTCGCCAAATGCGTCCGCACAGTCGACGGCGCAATATGCAGGTTCGAGGCGATCTCTTGGTAGCTGCAGCCCGCAGCATAGCTTTCGGCGATCTGGTTTTCCCTGGGGCTAAGCTCGTTGCTGTCTAGCATGCGTTCATATCCATTCCCTATCCGCTTCCAAGCTAAGCAAAATGCGTCAGGTCGGACAATCCTGCAGATGCAGTAGTCAAATACTGCAGAGCTGACACGGAATTTACTGCATTTGCCGGATAGGGCGCACGGTGCCTCTTGGATAAATTCATAGCAGCAGATCACAGCAAGAGGAGATCGTCATGACATATCACGAAACCGCTCAAGCCTTTTTTGAAGCCTGTGAAACGGGTCAAGGCTGGGATACCTGCAAGACATGGTGCGCCGCGGACGCGTCCTTTTCATGTCAGGCAGATGCCCTTGCAGATACCAAGACGCTCGCCGCCTATTGCGATTGGATGAAGGGTCTTCTGACGCCAGTGCCAGACGGGCGTTACGAACTGACTGCCTATGCTTGGGACGAAGCGCGCCAAACTGCTGTCGCAACAGCAGAGTTTCATGGCACGCAAACGGGCGACGGAGGCCCCGTGCCACCAACCGGTAAGGCGGTCGTGTCTGACTATGCCTATGTCATGCGATTTGAGGGCGACAAGATCGTCCATAAGACCAAAATCTGGAATGACGTCCAAGCGTTGCGCGGATTGGGCTGGGCCTGATGCGTTGGCGAATTCTGGCGCTTTTGTTCTTTGCCCGGATCGGGCTGGGGTTTCAGTTTCAAACCTTGGCCTCGGTCGGCGACGGATTGGTCTTGGCCTTCGGGCTCGACTACGCGGGCGTGGGGCTGTTGGTTGGCCTTTTCATGGCACCAGGTCTTTTTTTGGCTCTGCCTGCCGGGTATCTGGGGCGCTTGATCGCTGACCGCGAAATGGTGGTGCTGGGTCTGGTGGCCTTGGCGCTTGGAGGGTTTGTCTCTTCCATGGCCGGAAGCAGCAGTGGCATCGGGAATGGCCGCGTGATCGCAGGCGCAGGGTTCCTGTTTACGACCCTCTACTTCACCAAGATAGTCGCCGACTGGTTCGAAGGACGCGAGATTGCTACGGCGATGAGCGTCCTGGTGATGTCTTGGCCCTTTGGAATTGCCATGGGGCAAGTTGGCCATGCTTGGTTGGCGCTTGCCTTTGACTGGCGCGTGCCTTTTCAGGCGGCTTCTGCCTATTGCCTGCTGGCGGCTGTGGCCGTGTTTGCCTTATACCGCGCGCCGCAGGATCAGAGCCAAACCGAGTCTACAGCTTCGTCCCGACTGACCAAACAAGAATGGCGACTGGTGATCTGCGCGGCTGCGGCCTGGGGCCTGTTCAATGCGGCCTATGTCACCTACCTGACCTTCGGACCAAAGGTGCTTGAAACAAGTGGAACTTCTGCCGTAGCCGCAGCGGGGATCATCAGCATCGGCAGTTGGTTTATGATCCTATCCGGTGCGCTTTGCGGCCAGATCGTCGACCGCTTTGGCCGCCGCGATGTGGTCCTGGCCATTTGTATGACAGGTGCCGTGCTCTCACTCTGGATGCTAAAACTCCCAAGTGCAGGTGTCGCCGCCAGTTTGCTGTTTGGCCTAGTGGGCATGGCCCCGGCGGGCGTGATTATGTCCCTAGCCGGTTTGGCGCTTCGACCTGAGACCCGCGCCTTTGGCATGGGTGCCTTTTTCACCATCTACTACGCCATCATGTTGGCCACGCCGCCGGTCGCTGGTGCGATCCTGGATGCAACAGGGACACCCAACGGTTCGATCCTGTTGGCCATGGTCCTTTTCACGAGTGTTGTGCCTCTCGCGCTCACATTCACCCTATTCAAGACGCGTGCCAAAGCTGAGCATCAGAAGGATCAAACAGCATGAGTGTTCGAAAGACCCTTTTCACCAAAGAAATCATCACCTCGGATGAGTTGGGGCGGGCCTGCCAGCCTATAACCCGGGTGGTCGCCATGACCGTGGTGCGCAATCCGTTTGCTGGGCGCGATCAGGAAGACCTATCTAACCTGTTCGACATTGCAGCAGAGCTTGGCCCAACACTTACGGCGGAGTTGGTGGCGATGCTGCCGGGTCCCGCGGTTAGTTATGGCAAAGCAGCCCTCGTCGGCGCAGCTGGTGCTATGGAGCATGGCGCAGCGGTTCTACACCCCAAACTTGGCGCACCCGTGCGTGCAGCCATCGGGGGCGGACAAGCTTTGATGCCCTCAAACCATAAGGTCGGTGCGATGGGCGACCGGATCGATCTACCACTTGGGCACAAAGACGATCCGTGGTCGTTCGACTTCATCGATACTATGACGCTGAGCATTGCAGATGCCCCACGCGCGGATGAGTTGATTTTGTGCGTTGCGCTGTCCGACAGCACGCGCATTCACCCAAGAGTTGGAGCAAGGCCAAAAGGAAAATGAAACGTAAAGATGCCTGTTGCCATGTTTGTATGGCTCACTAGAGCAAATCCAATTCGCAATGCGAGCCATATGCTGCCGAGAAACAGTGCAACGGATATGCTGCGTAGACTCTAAAGTAAAAAAGATCGCGCTTGTGCCAGTTCAATCTATCGCTTGCCAAGTGCAAGCAATTGTCTGTTCCAGCACTGTCCGACAGTCTTAAAGATTGTCCTGTCGGCGAAGGTCCGGTTTCGTTCGCCGCCCCGCAGCAATCCTACCGACGGGTGAAAGGCGGCTAATGGGATAGTACCGGCTGCTTCACCCAGCAGGTTAGGCTTGGCCTATTTCACCTGCAGATAGGAGAAGTAGCATGGCGAAAAACGATTTTGATGAGTTGATGTCAGTTGGCATCGATATCGGCAAAGACACATTCCACATCGTAGCATTCGACCCTGACGGGCAATTGGTGATGCGCAAACAGATCAAACGGTTGGCGCTGGTCCAAACGTTTGAGAAGCTGCCCCGATGCGTTGTTGGTATGGAGGCCTGTCTGAGCGCTCATTTCGTAAGCCGAACGCTCGGCAAGATGGGCTTCGAGCCCCGGATCATACCCGCGATCTATGTGAAGCCTTTCATCAAGGGGCAGAAGAACGACTACAATGACGCGGAGGCGATTGCTGAAGCGGCATTGCGACCCAATCTTCCGGTTGTCCCCGAGAAGAGCCAGGAACAGCTCGACTTGCAGGCGCTGCATCGCGTTCGGTCACGGCTCGTGTCGCGACGCACAGCGACGATCAACCAGATCCGGGCGTTCCTGATCGAACAGGGTATCACGGTGCGTAAAGGTTTGCGGGCTCTAAAGAATTCATTCGAGACGATCTTGGAAGAACGCAAGGACGAGATATCACCTCGCATGCGGACGATCCTGATTGGTCTCTATGGCGATTGGCTCTGGCTTGATGATCGGATTGAAACCGTTTCGAAGGAGATCGAACAGATCAGTCGCACGGAAGAGAATTGCGTCAACGTCATGACGATCCCTGGCATCGGCCCGATGATTTCGACAGCAATGGTCGCAGCCATTGGTACAGGCGAGGCCTTCGGGCGCGGTCGCGACTTCGCAGCCTGGGTTGGCCTCGTACCGCGACAATACAGTACAGGCGGGCGAACGGTTCTGGGGCGCATCACCAAACGCGGCAGCCGATACCTGCGAATGCTCTTCGTTCAGGCCGCCAAGGTCATCTTAATGCGTACCAACCGATGGCCGAACTTTAGTTTTGGCGACTGGCTGACCAAAGCCGCAGAACGGATGAACCGCAACAAGCTTGCTGTCGCCCTGGCCAACAAGCTCGCGCGAATGGCGTGGAGCATCTTGAGACACAAAACGGCGTTTGACGCGCCCAGAGACGAGGTCGCTGTCGGCGTATAAGCCGGATCGACCCAGAGGAGTTCGCGACTGATAGAAAGCATGGATCGGAACAATTACGCCCCCAGAGTCTGACGGCGCATTCGGTCACCTTAGACCTTGCCGCTAATTAGACCAAGGCGCGTGCGTAACCCCAACAAGGCCACGACCCGCGTGTCGATCAACAGGCCGGATACATATGAGCGACTTCCGAGAACATGCGAGAAATCATTTGCGAACAGCAGCCGGTACATACATTTGGGCCGGTCCTCATCGAGGCGTAGGCAACAGTTATGGTTGACCAATCGCCAACGCCGAAAGTTGCGACACACCTTCTCTTCGAAGCCGCTAAACAGCTGAATTCTTCAAAGATAGGTTGACGTGCACATGTCTTATATCTAAGTAGGTAATAACCTAGTTGGATATAAGACATGACTAACCTTGATAAATACACAAAACCCAGTGTCGCAGTCGACCTCGCGATCATGACCGTGATTGACGGCGACTTGCACGTTTTGTTGGTGGATCGTCCCGAAGATGACATTGCCGGTTGGGCGATGCCCGGTGGTTTTGTTCATATTGATGAAGCGCCAGAAGACAGCGTTGAACGTGTGCTGCGCGAAAAGGTTGGCGCCAAACCGGTCCACTTTGAGCAGCTTGCCACTTACGGCGCACTTGGGCGCGACCCGCGTGGTCGCGTGGTCAGTATCGTTTATCTCACGCTTTGCCCACCTGAGATGTTGCGCGACGCCGATCTCGCAAAGGTCGTTATCGATTGGGAAGGCGAGGTCGGCGGCCCTGCGGTTGCGCAGATGAACGGCGCGCGTCTGCCGCTTGCCTTCGATCACGCCGCCATCCTTGGCGATGTGGTCAAGCGGCTGCGCGGCAAACTGGATTATTCGCCCATCGCATTTGCCCTGCTGCCTGATCGTTTCACTTTGCGTGAAGTTCAGGAAGTCCACGAAGCGGTTCTGGGCAAGCCCCTGAACAAACCCCCGTTCCGGCGTAAATTGCTGGATCGCGGCATGATCGTCCCAACAGGCGAGTTTGAGACCGGCAGCGCATATCGGCCTGCCGAACTGTTTGAAGTCAAGTCAAAGGAGTAAGGACCATGGCACAGATCAAACGTTACGTTTTCGCCAACCAGCTGCGCGCAGAGGCGTCACAGCACATTCAATATTTCCGCAAAGGGACACTCAAGAAATCCGGCAAAGGCCTGTCGTTCTGGTTTGACCCCAATGGCGCGTCACTGACTGAAATCCCGATGAACGACCGCGAGCTGATCTTTATGATCAAAGGTCAATCGTCCGACTATCAGGATTTGGCCGTCCAAGGGTCCGTCATTTGGCGGGTTGGCGATGCCGACAGGATCGCGGCTCGTGTGGATTTTGGCATCGACATCAACAAAGGCGGCCGCTTGGGCAAGCCAGAGGAACAGATTAAGTCCGTTCTGACTGGGTTGGTACGTGAATTTGCCGACGCGTACCTGAAAGACAAAGGCGTGCGTGATCTGCTTGAGGCGGGGCTGTCCCCAGTCCAAGCCGCGATTTCTGCGGGGTTTGAGGCTGATCCGACTTTGGACGGGATGGGCTTGGAGGTGGTGAGCATTCGTGTGTCTGCCTTGTCCCCAAGTTCAGAGCTGTACCGCGCTTTGCAGGCTCCAACTTTTGAAAGCCTGCAGCAAAAGGCGGATGAGGCGACTTTCTCGCGTCGTGCCTTGGCTGTGGATAAGGAACGGGCGATTGCCGAAAACGAGCTGCAAAACCAGATTGAGCTGGCGTCCCGCCGCAAAGATCTGATTGCGCGCGAAGACGCAAACGCACGCTCTGAGGCGGAAGCGAAAGCCGGTGCAAAGCGCATAATGGCTGAAGCCGATAGCGCGGCCAAAATCGTTGGGGCCGAAGCCGAAGCCAAGCGTATCCGTGCGGTCGAACAAGCCGCCGCCGATATGGAAAAGGCCCGCATGGAGGCCATCGTATCGGTCCCCCCTGCGGTCATGTTCGCCCTTGCCGCACAAGAGTTCGCGGGCAAGCTGGAAAAGATTGATAGCTTGACCGTTAGCCCAGACATGCTGTCCGGGATCGTCCAGCAGGCCAAAGTACTGATGGCCCCACAAATGATGGAGAAGTAATATGAGCAGCCTGAACCCGCGTGTTGTGCTTGTGTCCAGAGAGACAGAATATGCCGTTTTGTTGGCCAAGCACGGCACATGGGGGCAGGCTGAATTCTTTCTGTCCACCCGTGGTCAAAAAATCGCCGAATTGGAGGTGCGCGATGCGTTGCAATCTCGCGCCCTGACCGCAGCCAAAGACGCCGTGCCTGCCGATTGGTCCTATGTTCATGTGGCCCGCGAGGATTTGAACCGGTTTTCGTTTAGCCCAGAGGACATAATTGTGCCAATCGGCCAAGACGGGCTTGTTGCGAATATTGCCAAATATCTGGATGGTCAGCTAGTGATTGGGGTCTCACCTGATCCGGCCTCATCCGAGGGCGTGTTGACCCGTCACAGCATTGATCGTTTGCCAGGGTTGCTGAAATCAGCCGCGCATGCCGAAGTCGACATCCAGGCTCGTGCGATGGTGGAAGCCAAGGCAGGCGAAGGTCAATCATTGCTGGCCTTGAATGAATTGTTCATCGGTCATCGCTCCCATCAGTCCGCGCGATATATTGTGCAAGCGGGTGCAGCAGAGGAATTTCAGTCTTCTAGTGGGATGATCGTTGCCACCGGTACCGGCCTGACAGGCTGGGCCAAGTCAATCATGACCGCCACCCATCGTCCGTTTGAAATTGCGCCGGAAGAAAATCGCTCTGCGTTCTTTGCCCGCGAACCTTGGCCCAGTCGCACCAGTGGCTGCGAAATTGCTGCGGGTGAGATCAATGGAGACGCGCAACTGTCGATGCTGTCTCGTATCAACGAAGGCGGCGTGATCTTTGCCGATGGGATCGAACAAGATTTTCTGCCTTTCGATTGGGGCGTCCTAGCACAGATCACAATGGCGGAAAACCGACTGTCATTGGTGGTTTGAAACGTTGCGTTTCAATTCATTTTTCAATGTCTGCAATGAACCTCAAATGCCGGGATTTAGCAGCGAATTGATATAAAGTTCTGCAGACTGTGAGTTCCGCTAGATCGGGATTTTGCTGCTGCAGCGAATGGCCGCTCTGACGGGCCGCACTGCAGCTTGCCGAGCAGTGAGTGAATGGCAGGTTTGGGCCGGTTTTCTTCTACAGAATTTGGGCCTTGTCCCAACATCCATCATCTGATCTATTGGCAATTCAGAGCCCAAATTGTGAGTTCAGGTTTCTTGTTGCATGCGTAAGGCCCGCGCGAAAAATTGCGCAAACGTAAAACTTGGTTTTGCCGCGCTGCGAGATAAACAGCCATTGAATTACAGCTAGAGTTAAGTGCTGGGTTGAGAGAATGGCAACTAGTGCCCTTGAACATCCAAGCGGGATCCGTTCGATTTCACAATTGCGCGTAAGACTTGCGAACTTGTTCTGTAAATCGCCCAGCCGCCACCGAGAGCGAGCGCCCCTTAAGTTGCGATAGATGTAAAAACATCGACGTTTGATCCCGAGGTGACAATACGCGGTGGTCTAGCCCTCGTGCTCTTGGGGGCCCGATTGTGGAGACTTCAAAGCCGACCGTGTCGGTAGCCTGCAACACGGCATCGACAGAAATCGCAGATGTTTCAAGGCCAATTCGAAAATTCAAGTTTTGCCTAAGCGCTGACGTCTTAACAACATCACGCAATGGGCCAGACGCGGGCAGTGCCCAAGGAAACATTGCAAGTTCATGCAACCGCAAGGCGCCGACACCGACGCCGAGCGCGGGATGACCTTTGCGCGCGACGACATGAACTTGGACGGGGGCGGTACAAAGAGATGTGACATGAGAATTCGGAGTTGGATGCAGCTGCACCGCCAAGTCCGCATAATATTCTGTCAACGCCTGCGCGATGTCATTGGTTGGCGTTGGCTCAACCACAAAAGTAACCCCGTTAAATTCTTGTTGGTAGTGCGCAACCTCCTGGAAAATAGATTCCAGTATCGCAACATTGTCATCGACCGCAATCACCACGCGCCCGCGGCGCGCGCCTTTAATATCCGCAATTTTGGAATGAACCGATTTCATATCGGCCAGTTGCCGCCGTGCGTGGGTGATAAAAATCTCACCCGCAGCATTTAAAATGACGCCGTTTGGAGTGCGTTCAAAGAGCTGTGTATTGAGTTCATTTTCAAGGCCCAGCAGTCTTCGGTTCAGTGCTGATGGGGTGATCGACAATATGTCGGCAGCCCCTCGGATTGACCCTGCACGGGCAATCTCCTCGACAATGATAAGCGGATATTCGTGCTGCATGGTTCTTCCTAGGTGGTGCGTTTTCGGCAACGCGTTGGTGCAAAATGAGCAGACGACGCCAGAATGGAAATAGCTATGCTGCGTTGCAGAGAAACAGTTTGCCCTATCGCCTGCGAAGAGGGCGCTGCTTCTCGAAACGACTAATTTCCAAGCATCCATGGGATGACGAGGGGCCAAAAAGCGACATGCCAAGACGACCAAAACCGTGTTTTGCACGCATAGAGAAGCTGTGCCTATTACCAGTGTTTCACCGGCTGACTGACGCGAAGGTTTTGTTGGTTGGCGGCAGCGACGCAGCAGCGTGGAAAGCAGAGTTGCTGCTTGCGGCTGGGGCGCGGATCATCTTGGTGTCAGGGCAGTTATGCGCGGAACTTGCGACGCTGGTGTCAAAACAACCATCGGCGTTTGACGTGCACGACAGGCATTGGGCCCCTGCAGACTTTGATGGCGCGCGCCTCGCGATCATGGACACGGATTGCGATCTTGAGGCGGCTTCATTTGAGCAAGCAGGTCGGATGACCGGAGTTCCTGTCAACGTCATTGACCGTCCTGAGTTTTGTCATTTTCAGTTTGGCTCCATCGTCAATCGCTCACCTGCAATCATTTCAATCTCAACCGACGGAGCAGCGCCGATCTTAGGTCAGGCCATTCGGCGTCGGATTGAAACGCTGCTGCCTGCGACTTTGTCGGGATGGGCTGGGCTTGCACAAAAACTGCGGCCAAGGATCAATGCGCTTTACTCCGAAGGACGGCAGCGTCGCGCTTTTTGGGAGCGTTTCGTGGATCGCGTGTTTTCCGGTGATGCCCCGGATATGGAGCGGTTGTTCGAGCCGATGCCGAAGGGCGGGCGCGTCATATTCGTCAACGCCGGTCCGGGTGATCCTGAACTGCTGACCGTCAAGGCCATCCGCGCTTTGCAGCAAGCGGATGTCGTCATGAGTGATGTGACGGTGCCACCTAAAATACGCGAATTGGCGCGCCGCGAAGCGCACCATCTCCACGCAATAGACGCCGCGGAAATGCGACGCCTCGCAAAGGCCAACAAGACCGTCGTACATCTGACCTGCTCTGACGCGACGCCGCACCTGACTGCCCTTCAAGCTCACTCAATTGCAATCGACATCATCCCCGGTGTCACCGCCCCACTATGCCCGACCCATGGACGGGTTGCGGCATAAATCGTCTGAAGAAAGGACACATCCATGTCATACGTTAAACCGGCGGAATTCGCCGCCCAAATGATCGAGGCTGGTGAATCCAAGGTCTTTATGTCGACCAAAGATACACTGGTCAGAGCCTTCATGGCGGGGGCGATCCTCGCCCTTGCTGCGGCTTTTGCAGTGACCATCGCTGTCAATACTGGCAGTCTCCTGGTTGCCGCGCTGCTTTTTCCCGTTGGCTTTTGCCTGCTATATTTGCTCGGGTTTGATCTTTTAACGGGTGTGTTCACATTGACACCGCTGGCCTGGTTTGCCGGTCGGCCGGGCGTGACATGGCAGGCGATCTTGCGAAACTGGGGGCTGGTTTTCGTGGGTAACTTTGCAGGCGCGATGACCACGGCGACGTTCATTGCAATCACGTTGACTATGGGCTTCAGCCTGCCGCCAAACGCTGTTGGGGACCGCCTGATGGACATCGGCCACGCGCGGACGATTGGATATGCCGAAGCGGGCGGTGCAGGCTTGCTGACACTCTTCGTCCGTGCGGTGATGTGTAACTGGATGGTCTCGACGGGTGTGGTCGCTGCGATGATGTCGACCTCGGTCTCGGGTAAGATCATGGCGATGTGGATGCCGATCCTGATCTTCTTCTACCTTGGGTTTGAGCATTCCATCGTCAACATGTTCCTGTTCCCCATCGGTATCCTGCTTGGCGCAGATTTCACCTGGGGCGATTACCTGATCTACAACGAGATCCCCACGGTGGTCGGCAACCTAGTTGGTGGTCTGACCTTCGTTGGCGCAATGATCTACGCGACACACTATAAAACCAGCCCCTCGCGCCGCCCTGCCTCTGACGCAGTTGGCACCCCCGCCGAATAAGCACACGCTGCTAAGGCCGCGCACTAGCGCGGCCTTACACCCATTTTTTTTGAGCAAGCATCACATGTTGCATACGCCATCCTTGTCCGTGTCATTGGGTCAAGCCACGTCGGCAGGACCCAAAAACACCAATGACGACTTCTTCGGCGCATTGTTGCCTGACGGTGCGGACCGCCAAATCAAAGGCTGCGTCATGGCCTTGGCAGATGGCATCTCGACCTCTGACGTGGGGCGCGTCGCGTCAGAGACCTGCGTGAAGTCGTTCCTGACCGACTACATGGCCGCCCCGGACAGTTGGACCGTCAAAACCGCCGGCACCAAGGTGATTTCTGCTGCGAACGCATGGCTACATGCGCAGACCCGCCATGCAGGCGAATATGACGCCAGCTACGGCTACACCTGCACCTTGAGCGCGATGGTTCTGAAAGGCCGCGCCTGTCACATTTTCCACGTTGGCGACAGTCGCGTTTGGCGTCTTGCGGGCGCGTCGCTTGAGCCGCTGACAACCGATCATCACGCTGTCTTGGAGGGCGCACAAACCGTGCTCTCTCGTGCGATGGGGGCGGCCCGCGCGGTCGAGGTCGACTACCGCGTCGTGCCTTTGCGCGTGGGCGATATTTTTCTGATGAGCACGGATGGCCTTCATGAGATTTGGAAGGCAAGCGACGTTGCGCAAATCGTGCAAAATGCAGCCGATCTTGACCAAGCTGCGCAGCAAATCATAGACGCGGCCCAACCCCATGCAACGGACAACCTGACGCTGCAAATCATTCGGATCGAAGACCTGCCGCTGCAAGACGCCGTTGACTTGAAACATCGATCCATGACGCTGCCACGGGCGAAAGACTTTGTGCCCGGAGATGTCATTGATGGGCTCACGATCCTGCGCGACATTCATGTGACCCACCGGTCGCGGATTTATCTTGCCAAGCGCGGGAATGACCGGTTTGCGCTAAAAGTGCCATCGTCCGAGATGCAGGAGGACACCCAGGCGCTGCAGCGGTTTGTGACCGAGGAATGGATCGCGCGGCGCATCAGCAACCCCCATGTGGTGTCCGCCCCCAAGCTGGGGGCAGATCGCAGCGCCCTTTATACGTTGACCACCTATGTCGAAGGCCAGACTCTGCGCCAATGGATGACCGATCATCCAGCCCCGAGCCTGCAACAGGTGCGCGATATTGTTGGTCAGATCATCAAAGGGCTTCGCGCGTTCCATCGCCGCGAAATGCTGCATCAGGACCTGCGCCCCGAAAACATCATGATCGACGGCGACGGGCATGTGACCTTGATCGACTTTGGCTCTGCCTATGTGTCGGGGGTGCAGGAAACGGGGCCGCTGGATCAGGCCGCTGATATTCTGGGCCCCGAGATTTTGGGAACTGTGCAATACACAGCGCCAGAGTATTTTTCCGGCGATCCTGTCAGCTGGAAATCTGACATGTTTTCACTGGCGGTCATCGCCTACGAAATGATGACCGGGCAATTGCCGTTCGGGGCCGAGGTTGCCAAAGTGCGCACCCCCAAAGACCGCCATGCGTTAACCTATCGCAAGGCCGGGGACAGTGTGCCCGGCTGGTTGGACCACTGCCTGCAAACAGCCACGCATCCCGATCCGGCCAAACGTCCAGATACGCTGTCCGAATTTGAAGCAGATTTGAAACGACCCAGCCTACAATACCAACGCAAAGGCCGCGGGCCATTGATCGAACGTCACCCGATCCAATTCTGGCAGACTATCTCGGCCATTCTTGCCCTCATCATCGCCCTTCTCGTTCTCAACTAAAGGACCCACACCATGAAAGACCTCATGTCCGACGACAGCCTTATGACCAAAGAAGACGTCACCACGCTGATCTTGATCGCTAAGAAAAAGCTTGGCCTGTCATGGGCAGAGATTGCCGCGCGAATTGAGATGTCGCCGGTGTTTACCCACTCCGCCGCCATGGGCATGAATGCATTTCCCGCTGGCAAAGCCTGCGCTTTGGTCAAAGTGCTGGATTTGCCGGACGAAGCGGCAGCGGTCCTTGCCGAAAGCCCTACAAAAATCTGGGAACAGGCCGTGCCCACCGATCCGTGCGTGTACCGTTTCTATGAAATCGTTGGCGTTTATGCCCCAACGCTAAAGGCCCTGATCGAAGAAGAGTTTGGCACTGGCATCATGTCAGCCATTGACTTTGAGATGTCGGTCGCGCGGGTCAAGCATGACAAGGGCGACCGGGTAAAGATTGAAATGTCCGGCAAATACCTTGCTTACAATGCGTGGTGATTGTTTGAGCGCCCCTACAGAACAGGGGTTCACGCCAGAGCAAATTGCCTGCCTGATGTCGGCGCTGACAAAGCTGGAACTCACCGCCGCACCGGGTGGTGAAGCCCCGGTGGAACATGTCTACGGCACCCCGCTCGAAGATCTCTGCAAAGAGGAAATCGCCAAGTACAAACTACATCCGCTGGATATGTGGGACCGGCTGGAACACTGGGCGGCGCGCAATGAAATGGCTGTGGGTCTCGATCAGTTCTTGCTGCGCCACCTCGGGTTTTTCAACGTCGAGCCGGCAAGCCCAGGTTATATGATCCGGCTGCGCTTGCCCGCATGCCAATTGCGCGGCGATCAAATGCAAGCGGTGGCAGACATCGCAGATATATACGGCCCCGGCCATGCCCACGTGACGACGCGCGGCAACCTTCAGGTCCGTGAAATCGCGCCCAAAGATGTGCTGAACGTCATGGAGGCATTGACCGAGGCGGGGCTGTCTTGCCAAGGGTCCGGTGCAGATTCAGCACGTAACCTGACCGCATCGCCCACAGCCGGGTTTGATCCGGTCGAACTGATCAACCTCGCCCCGCAGACCCGGCGGTTGTCGAACCTGATCCTGAACAAACGCGAATTGCGGGCCTTGCCGCGCAAATTCAACATCTCTTTTGACAATGGCGGTTCAATCTCTGCCGTCAGCGACAGCAACGACATCGCCTTTCAGGCCGTGAAACTGGGCGAGGATGCACCCGTTGATCCGGGCATTTATTGTCGGATCGGGCTGGGTGGCATTTCCGGGCACAGGGATTTGACACGCGAAACGGGGATGATCTGCACGCCAGATCAAACCGTGATGGCCGGGTTTGCGATGCTGATGGTTTTTGTCGAACATGCAGACCGGACCAACCGCAAACGCGCACGGCTCAAGTACCTGCTGGATGCAAAGGGCCTTGATTGGTTCGTTGAGGCGACACAAGCAAAACTGGCTGAAATCGACGCTGGATTTCAACTGACACCGCTTGCCCCAACCCACGATCTGCCCCGCCCGGCGATTGATCGGCAAGCTCATATCGGGATGCACCCGCAATCTGATCCCGGTCTTCAATACGCGGGCGTCGCGCTCGAAATGGGGCGGCTTTCGTCCGACCAAATGCGCGCCCTTGGCCGCATTGCAATAGAACATGGTCGCAATGACATCCGCCTGACCGTCTGGCAAAATGTTTTGATCCCGCATCTACAATCCGGCGCTGCGGACCAAATCAAAACTGAACTGCAGGCCGTGGGTCTTGGCACCTGCGCCACGGCCTTCGCGGCGGGAGCGGTGGCCTGCACTGGCAAAACCGCCTGCAAACTGGGGCTGGCGCATACCAAAGAGAACGGCACGGCGTTGGTGCGGCATCTGGAGAACCTCTTCACGCTTGATAGCCCTATCAACATCCACCTGACCGGTTGCCCCAATTCCTGCGCGCAGCATTACATCGGGGACATCGGGCTGGTCGGCGCCACAACGGCAGATGGCGAAACGGGATATCACATAGTTCTGGGTGGCGGCAGCGACCATGACAAAGGTGTCGGACGTCCGCTATGCGGCCCTGTCCCCCACACGCATTTAAACGATGTCATAGCGCAGGTTGTGGGCAGCTATCTTGACCGCCGCGAAGGGCAAGAAACGTTCCTGAACTTTGTCCGCGGCTTGCCGGACAACGCCCTTTCGACCCTGTATGACACCTCATTTTGACCCAAGGACCAAACCATGACTGAACACAACCCAACCTTAAGGGCTGAAGCCTTGGAACTCGCCAACCAGCAGTCTGACTTTGTGCCCGAGGGCAGTCCCTTTAATGATGCGCAGCGGGCCTATTTGAACGGTTTGTTTGGCGGGCTTCACGCGGTGTCGAAGGGCGGGGCTGAGGTGGAACAAACACCGCTTCAAATCTATTTCGGATCTCAAACCGGAACCGCAGAGGCATTGTGCAAAGACCTGCGAAAGCTCTGCGCCACCAAGGGTTTCTCGGCCAGCATCGCTGACATGAATTCTATCACACCCAGCGATTTGGCCAGCGCAGAACATGTGTTGTTTATCGCGGCGACCTGCGGCGAGGGTGATCCGGCGGACAATGCCGCGACCTTCATGGAGGCGCTCTGCACAGACGATGGCCCTGCCCTGCCCGCGAGCCTGAATTTCGCCGTGTTGGGCTTGGGCGACAGCAGCTATGCGCAGTTCAATCAAGCAGCCAAAGACCTTGATGCACAGCTGGCTACACTTGGCGCAACGCGCGTGGCTGATCTGGTGGCCTGCGATCTGGATTACGATGATGACTTCGCGGGCTGGTGCGACACAGTGTTTGCAACCCCGGCCTTTCAGTCCGACGCAGGCGGCTCTGTTGCGGCTGTGCCCGAGCCCCAAAAGCCAGCCTTCGATAAATCGCATCCCTTTATGGGCACATTGATCCGCGCTGAGTGCCTGAGCGGCGAGGCGTCCTCCAAACGGGTCAATCATGTTGAAATTTCGCTCTGCGGCGGCGGTGCGGATCTGGACTATGAGGTGGGAGATGCACTCGGCGTCTGGCCCCTGAACGACATGGCCGATGTGGAGACCCTTTTGGCAGCAGCCGGACTGTCGGGCCAAGAGGTCGTGACCCTGAAAACCGGTGCGGCCACCCTGCGGCAAGCCTTGTTCAAATCTCTCGACCTCACCACGCTCACCCCGAAAGCGGCGGAAAGTTGGGGATATGATATGCAAGACGGCGATCACGTAATGGACGCGATGCCGCAGCTGACAGGCCTTACGGCGCAGGCGCTGGCCGATGGCTTGCGTACCCTGCAACCACGTCTGTATTCGATTAGCTCCAGCCCGCGCAAACACCCCGGCGAGGTGCATTTGACCATCGGTGAAGTGCATTACGCTCATAACGGACGTCAGGGCAAAGGGGTGGCCTCAACTTATCTGGGCGAACGCTTGCAAGTTGGTGGCGCTGTTGGCGTCTATGTGCATAAAGCAAGCCATTTCCATTTGCCCGATGACGATACTGTCCCGCTTATCATGATCGGACCGGGCACCGGCATCGCCCCCTTCCACGCCTTTCTGCAAGAGCGCGAGGCCCGCGGTGCGACCGCCGAAAACTGGTTGTTCTTCGGTGATCAACATGCGGCGTGCGACTACCTTTACCGAGATGAGATAGAGGCATGGCACGCCAATGGTCACCTGAACAAGCTCAGCTTGGCATGGTCTCGCGACAGTGATCAAAAATGCTACGTGCAACACCTGATCGAGCAGGATGGGGCTGCGTTTTTTGAATTGCTTGAGCAAGGGGCTGCGATCTACGTCTGCGGTGATGCTGTGCGTATGGCGGTTGATGTCGATGACGCAATCCACCGTGTTGTCGCAACACACGGTCAACTCAATGCGCGTGCGGCAAAGGCCTATGTGGACTCTTTGCGCAAAACGCATCGGTATCAAAAAGATGTTTACTGACTGACGATGAAGCAGATTGTTTTGGCATCGGTCTATGAAGCACTGTTGACCGCTTGCACGACTAAGCAGCATCTCGTCAGAACACCTGCTGTCCAAGCACAGTTTGCTGCTTCAGCAATCGCCGCGCCTGCGCAAGTCTGCTTTGCCCCGCGATGTGTGCGTTCTAGAGTCGTAAGACTTTGCAGTTGCAGCGAATGGCGGCAAAGCGAACAAAGCCGTCATCCGATTTTGACCCTTCGCCGACGCAGCATAGGTTTGCATCTGCAGCGACCCCAGCTCTGTTTCGCAGCGCATATCGCCAAACCGGTCATTCGCCGGCGACATTCCCGCCCGTACAAAGGTCGTTCTTTCGCTGCGCTGTGTAAGAGTCATTAGTCTGCGGGACCTTGTTGCCGTTTGCCTCCACGGTTGTTGCTGACGCTGCATTTGCTCATACTTGCAGCATGGCCATCTTTGCACCGCTGCCGAAATCAGTAGTACAGCCATTATGAACTGGTCTAAGCAGTTAAACCCAAACTGCTTTTTGGCTCTTTTACTTCTCGCAGCCATGGCAATGGAGCGCCGGTCTATCCGACACGAAATCCCACATGTAATGTGCGGGCCTTACGTCCATCTTTGCCCGGATTTCTATCTGTTTTGCAATCCCACCCGGCGAACATGAGAGCGCCCAACAGCCGTGGAACGCCCTCAAATGCTCATGCAATCACGTTAGGCTTGGGGGACCGTTAGGGCAGTCGATCAAATACCCCCAACCGCCGCTCTCCAGCTTTTTGGCGACCTCGGTGGATTGACCTTCCGCCAACACCGTGCCGTCCGGCGCAATCACACTCCAATTTGCGCTCAGCATGGCGACATCGCCATTGATGACCTCGCTGAACACCTCGCTTTTGATCTGAGGGCGGATGTCCAAGAAACCTCCAAAGGCTTTGCGAGCCCCTTCCAGCCCTGTCAATGGCGGCTGATCGGGTGGAAAGAAGATCTGGCAATCTGGATGAAACATCGAGGTGATGCCATCCAGATCACCTTCTTGCAGATAGGCGCTGACGCAATCAGCGATTTCACGGGGTTGATGGGCAATGCGTTGTGTCATGTCGTTGCTTTCGGATTGGGGGTGGTCAGAAATCGAAGGAACCAGCGTCGCGCAACGCGTCAGGCAGCCAGGTTTCATGGATGTGTAACCACGTCACTGGATTGGTCATCTTGACGACAACACTTGTGACGCGCGCGTTGTTTTTCTCTGCTGACAGCGCAGTACCCATTTGCCATTCGGTGTTGATCGCCATCACCAGATCACCGATTTCATGCCGGATCCTGACATCGCGAATTTTGGTACGGAAATCCTTGTTCGCCCCATAGCCACGGTCAAAACCGCCCCGGAGCATATCGCCGGTCATGATGTGCCCCTCGGGCGGGATGAAGATGACGTTCTTATCTAGGCGTGACAAGAATTGTGGGTCCAGTTGGTCGCGCTCAACGGTTCCGTTGAACCACTCAGTAAAGAAGTCATGAAGATCGACGACTTCTTTGGTGACAATCTCAAGCGTTTTCATGTCGAGTTCCTAAGTTAATATTGCATTTTAGGGAGAATTTGCCGCGCCTGATCAGGCGCGGCCTCAGCCGTTTACTCCAGGCCGTTGTTGTCCATGTCGAGGAACATTTTCCACGCACCGCTATCGTCGCGCTTGTAGCCAAGCACCAAGCGGCCTTCTGGCTTTTTGACTTCGCCGGTAGCGCGCATCTTCATGGTGCCGTAGAAACGGCCAGACACAATGACCGTGTCGCCATATTCCTGCAACTCTTCGATATCATAGCCAGAGGTAATCTCGGCGGCTGCTATACGCGGATTGTACTTGTCACGGATGGCCTGCGTGCCAACGGTGACGGGCTGGCGTTCGTTGATCGTCATGACATCCGGATGGCAGGTCGCTACCATTTGCTCGATGTCGCCGCCGTCTAGGCCGCTATTCCAAAGGTGGATGACTTCTTCGATTTCCTTACGGACACTCATGATCTTACTCCTTGGCTTGTTGGGCGAATAACCGGTCATCTACCAACTCTTCACTTCTTCATTTTCGCGTCTTGCTGAGTATGTACCGCACTGTTATCGTAAGAATAAACATACATTACTCTAATATTATGATCGGAAAAACGAACAATGGCCCGCAGCAACTTTGCTGACATTCGTGTCTTTGTCGAAGTCGCGCGCCGTGGTGGTTTCCGCGCGGCGGCTGAACATCTTCAGCAAGCTCCGGCGTCGGTGAGTGAGGCAATCCAACGGTTTGAAGACCGTCTGGGCGTGCGGCTGTTCGAGCGTTCATCACGGTCCGTAGTGCTGACACCGGCAGGCGAACAGTTCTATGTAAAAAGCCTGCCCGCCATCGTTGATCTGGAAGGCGCGCTGGATGACATCCACGCACAGAAAGATGAGGTCGCTGGCACCTTGAGGCTTTCGGCCCCTTACAGCGCTGGCCCCTTCTTTCTGGATGATCTGGTCGCGCGTTTCGCGGCTGCATTTCCAAAGATCGATGTCGAAGTGATCTATGATGATCAGAAGGTCGATCTTCTGACGTCAGGCGTCGATGCCGCCATTCGTTCAAGCACGCTACTTGGGCCAGATACTCATGCCGTTTCTGTTGGGCCAGAGTTGGAAATGACCATTGTCGCTTTGGCTGAGTACCTTGCGCAAAAGGGGACACCCGACCATCCGCGGGATATCCTAGAGCACGATGCCATCTGCTATGCTTTTGGCTCGGGTGATAATCTGGCCGCTTGGGGGTTTAACGGACCTGAGGGTATGTACACGATACAGCCAAAGCCGCGTATGGTGGCAAACGATATGCGGTCGCTTCTTGCCTATGCAAAGCAAGGGCTTGGTCTTGCGTATCTTTACAGAGAAATAGCCGTGCCTCATTTGGAAGAGGGTGGCCTGACCGAAGTTCTTAGCGGCCATGTGGGACAGCTTCCGCGCTATTCTCTGAACTACCGCAGTAAGCGGAACATGACACGGCGGCTCAGAGCGTTTGTCGATATGGCAAAGGCGGCGTAGCGGCAGCTAGGTCGCGGCGCCATCGGAACAAAGGCGCGGATCATCTGCGAGATGGTCAATAAGCGCACGCACCCGCGTTGTAAGACGCCTGTTCTGCGGGAAGAGCGCGGCAACAGTGTATGGCGAGAACCGGTGCTCAGCGAAAAGTTCAACCAAGTCACCGGACCTGAAGGCCTCCGCCACCGTGTAGGCGGGGCAACGTGCGATTGCGGCACCTGTTGCGGCGAGCCGGGCTGCGGCTGCAGGCGCGTTCATGCGGAACCGCCCACTGACCGAGACAGTCTCTTCCTGGCCTTTGATGTTGAACCTCCAGACAGTGGGCTCGGTCATGTTCTCGTCGAGAATACACTCATGCGTGGCCAGCACGCGCGGGTGGTTTGGCGTCCCGGCTTGCTCCAGATAGGCCGTTGATGCGCAAACCACCAAGGGCATGCGGCCCAGTTGCCGCACCTTGAGTGAGCTGTCTCGCATAGGGCCAATCCTGATGGCGAGGTCGAAACCTTCTTCAATGATCGACACCCGGCGGTCGGAGAATTGCAGGTTGAGTTCTACATTGGGATGTTTCGCACCGAACTTGGCCAAAGAAGGCGTAAGCCGCAATGCGCCGAAACCCGTGGGCGCAGATATGTGGATCGCGCCGCGCAGCGAAGTCTGCTCATTCCTGACCCGGTCTTCCAGCTCATCAAATCCGTCGAGCAGAGGCGCGCAAAGTGACAGATACGTCGCGCCTGCATCCGTCAAGGAGACACTGCGCGTCGTCCGGTTGAGCAACTGGACTCCAAGCGCGTTTTCCAGATCGGCCACGTATTTGCTGACCAAGCGCGCAGATCGCCCCATGCGCTGTGCCGCGATAGTGAATGAGGCGTTCTGCGCGACGAACGCAAAGGCGCGCATACGATCAATCTTGTCCATGTTATTACGCCCTCCTAGGGCTTAAACTTCCCCCAATTTAGACGATTATCTCCGGTATATACAACGTGTACCTGTCGTCTCGTACCCGACAACAGAACAGGAGCCACAAATGTCAAACGCCGTTCGCATTCACCACTTTGCAAAATCAGGTCACGCGCACCGCGCCTTGGTATTTGCGAAACTTGCCGGAATCGCACATGAAGCCGTCCCAGTTGATCTGGCCGCAGGGGCTCATAAATCACCCGAATTTCTTGCGATGAACCCGAATGGACAAGTGCCCGTTTTGGAAGACGGCGAGATCGTCGTGTCGGATTCGAACGCGATCCTCGTTTACCTTGCGCGCGCATACGCTCCTGACTGGATGCCGACGGACGCGCTCGGTGAAGCCAATGTGCAGCGCTGGCTGACGCTTGCGGCGGGCGAGATTGCGTTTGGTTCTTGTGCTGCACGTTTGATTACTGTGTTTGGCGCACCTTTGGACGTAGATTTCGCCGATGCGACAGCGACCAAGGCGATGCAAAAGCTGGAACATGGGCTGGAAGGACGTGATTGGCTGGTTGGCGACCGCCCGACGATCGCAGATGTCGCGAATTATTCCTATACCGCCCATGCACCCGAAGGGAACGTCTCGCTCGACCCTTACCCGACTGTCCGCGCATGGCTCGCCCGGTTCGAAGCCTTGCCAGGGTTTGAAGCGATGCCCGCGACCGCTGCCGGCCTTGTGGCCGAATAAAGGGGGTTTGCCATGACATCCGAAGCGCCGCGCCACCCGTTACCGCCGTTTACGAAAGAGTCCGCCATTGAAAAGGTGCGCCTCGCGGAAGACGGGTGGAACGGCCGAAACCCGGCGAAAGTCGCCCTTGCTTACACACCTGACAGCAAATGGCGCAACCGCGCTGAGTTTCCGGAAGGGCGTGCGCAGATTGAAGAATTCCTGACCCGTAAGTGGGCCAAGGAATTGGACTATCGGTTGATCAAAGAGTTGTGGGCCCATGACGGCAACCGCATCGCGGTGCGGTATGCCTATGAGTATCACGACGACAGCGGAAACTGGTTCCGCGCTTATGGCAACGAGAATTGGGAATTCGACGAGAACGGCTTCATGGCGCGTCGTTTTGCAAGCATTAATGAGCACCCCATTCAAGAGGCGGATCGCAAGTTCCATTGGCCACTTGGTCGCCGTCCTGATGATCATCCGTGTCTAAGCGATCTGGGGCTTTAGACCTGACGCCGTCGCAGCAAAAATCGTTGACGCCTCCCATTCGATGGAAGGCGTCAACCGAAGCATCGCAAAACAACTGATTTTCAGACGCATGAGTGGGACACGACATGGTTCGGATACATAGATCGCACCGGGGTGAGCTGCTGCTGCAAAAGCTGCGCAATACGCCCAAAGAACTAATCGACGCCATTCCTCAGTACATCGATGGCGATATGCCGCAGCAGCACGCAGATTTCTTCGCGGGCCTGTCTTACTTGCCACTGGCGACGCTGGATCGAGACCGGCGGCCGTGGGTTAGCTTGCTGGTCACACAGTCAGAAAGTGATCCGGCGGTTGGCATCAAGATTACGGGTCACAACACAATGGACGTCGTTGCAGAAAGCAACCCACACGATCCCTTTTTACGTGCTTTAACGCAGGACACACAGCCCCGCCCACAACCACAGCTTTTTGCTGGAGTTGGCGTAGATTTCACCAACCGTCGCCGAAACAAAATCGCTGGCGCAATTCGCACGTCCTTCGTGGAAGACACAGGAAAAATTAACCTGCAACTGGTATCCGACCAACACTTAGGAAACTGCCCCAAATACATTACCTTGCGCGATTTAGCGCACGAACAGCGCACCGCCGAACGCATGTATGACAGCTTTCAAAACCACACTTTGGCCTTGCCGGATGCGGCCAAGGCGGTTGTAGATCAGGCCAGCACAGTCTTTCTGGCGACAAAGCACAGTGGAGATGAAACCGCGACTGGCACCAAGACGGATATGGGGGTCAATCATCGCGGCGGCGCGCCGGGCTTCACGCGTCTCTACGAAGAAACCGATGGCGACCACATCACGACCTATCTGGTTTTGCCCGACCATTCGGGCAATCGTTTCTATCAGTCCTTGGGGAATATTGAGACGGATCCGCAGGTCGGCCTCGTATTTCCAGACTTCACGACAGGTGATGTCCTCTACATCACAGGGGATGCCGAAAACCTGCTAGATAACGAAGCGGAAGCGTTGATGCCACGTGTCAGCATGCTAACGTGCATCAAGGTAACGAGCGCAGTATTTGTGAAAGATGGTCTGAACCTCAGGCTGACATCCGACGAACAGTATTCGCCCTATAATCCACCGGTGCGACACTTGCGTCAGGAGTTACAACAAATGGGGCACGCACTCCTTGCGCACGAAACGGCGGCAGCCGTCACAGCCACACTTGTGTCGACGAAACCCCTTTCTGACAGCATCACAACCTTCAACTTCGCACTGTCGCAGCCGATTGATGCGCCATTACCCGGCGGGTTTGGTGTTTTCGATTTCTCAGGTCTCCTCGACGCCGAATACAGTCACATGAACGAAGCCAACCCCCAGCTGGTCAACGAAGACTATGTACGCACCTGGACGCTTTCGAACGCGCCCCGTTTCGATGCCGAAAGGAAAGCGTTCGCCGAGACCGATCAGGTCAGCATTACTGTCAAAAGAAAGCCTGGCGGCTTAATGTCGAATGTTCTGCACGACAACGCTAACAAACTGATCGCGGACAAGCTGCCCATCGCATTCAAAGGCTCCGGCGCAGGCTTCACCTGCTTCACGCAAGACGCTAAGAACGCTCCACCAAATATCCCATCCAAGATGCTTTGGATTGCAGGTGGTGTTGGCATTACCCCATTCATAGCGATTTGGGACGGCATCCTTAAGATGGCGAGTGCACAGCCGCAAACATCGACCGACATCGTCCTGTTGTTCTCTGGTCGTGGTGACGACATCAAAGTGCTAGAGCATTTTGCCAGGCAAATTGGGCCTGTCACAGTCAATGTTAAACTGTGCATTGTCGCGTTCCAAAGCGTCGGAGATGACCCATCGGTCGCAAAATTTGCACGGGATGATCTGCGTCTGGCATTTTCTGAGGATGGGCTGGAGATTGAAGAACGGCGTGTGCAGGTTGAAGATATCGAATGCATCTCAGCAATCGACTCGCGAGAGGTCTACATGTGCGGACCTGATGCGTTCATGACTTGGGGTGAAGCAGCGCTCACTGAACTAGACGTTGAGGAAAGCAGGCGTCATCGTGAATCCTTCATCTTCTGACTACAAGACTCACAAAGTCGATGACGGTTTGGCCCACAGTCAGTGAATTCTGCATCAGATCTTGCTGCACTATGAACGAATGTCTGGTCTTTCCGCTGCGCGGCAGCATTAAAAGTTACACCCGCGCAGCATTTCCAGCGCTGCATGCGCGCGCAGCGAGAAAACCGAATTCGCAGGTTGGGCTCCTACCGAACGTTAGCTGCACAGTTCTTTAAGGGCCGCTGCGCGGACTTTCCGGTCATTGGGTTTTAGGTCTTTGCTTACGCAGCATTCATTCGCGAGTGCAGCGCCCAGGCTGTTGCATTGCAGCGCAAATCACCGAACCGGTCGTTCATTGGCCCTGGTCACCGTAGAACGCAAATGGTCCGCAAACTCAGTAACGCGTCGTGGCTGCGCTCTGCCTGGTGGGAACATGACTTGAAGTGGATTTGGTGGGGGCAGATGCGCGGTGAGCAGTGAGATGAGTGATCCGGCACGGACATCTTCGGCGACATCCAACTCGGACTTGAGGACGATCCCATGCCCGGCCAGCGCCCAGGACCGGATGAGCCATCCGTCGTTCACAACGCGGCCACCCCGAACCGTTACCTGATGGCGTTTCGGTCCTGTGCCGAATTCCCAAACGTTATCCAAGGTCTCTCCGAAGCGCATCACGAGGCAATTATGACTTATGAGATCGTCAGGCGATTGAGGTGTGCCATGCTTTTCTAGATACGCGGGGGCTGCACAAACAAGACGCTGAAATGCCCCAAGGTTCCGCACCCTTAGGGTGGAGTCGGTTACGTTGCCAAAGCGCACGGCTAAGTCAAATCCTTGACCAACCAGATCGACGTAACCGTCGGATAATGCCAGTTCAAAGGTGATCGCTGGGTTCTCTTCCGTAAACGTCGATATGGCCTGAGAGATGATCGAACGTCCCAGATCAACGGGTGCTGAAATGCGGACCAGCCCAGACAGCGTTTCAGCCCCGTGACGGATGCGTGTGTCGAGGTCGGACACCTCACTCAGCACAGATTTTGCGCCGTCCACGAGTGTCCGGCCTTCCTCAGTCAAGCTAATCGAACGCGTGGTGCGATTGAACAGAACCACGCCGTAATGCGCTTCCAGTGCCGCAAGCCGTTCCGACACGGTTGTCGTAGACATGCCGGTTTCACGGGCTGCTCCGACGAGGCTGCCCTTTTCAGCGATCGTCAGAAACATGCGAAGATTGTCGAGGAACATTGGCCGCCATATCCGGATTATATTTTCGCTATGGGGCTGTTTATCCCGCATGGGCGGCTGCGTAAATTGCCCTTGTAAGATCAATCAAAGGAGTCCTCAAATGGCCAAGCTGACCATCGTCGCCAATATCAAAGCCAACCCCGACAAGATCGAACTGGTGAAAGCTGAACTGCTAAAGCTCATCGACATCACGCGCGCTGAGGCAGGGTGCATCAACTACGACCTGCATCAGGACAACGACAACCCGGCGCACTTCGTATTCTACGAGAACTGGGAAAGCCGCGAGTTGTGGCAGACCCACATGGGTGCTCCTCATTTGGCCGCCTACATGGAAGCGACTGACGGTGCCGTCGAAGAGTTCACTCTCAATGAGATGAGCATCATCGGCTGATCAGTCACCAGAAGGAGCACGCCATGAAAGCTGTAGGATATACTGAGACAGGCCCGATTGACCGGGCCGATGCGTTGATCGACTTCGAGGCTGAGATGCCCACCGCGACTGGCCACGATCTGTTGGTGAAGGTGGGCGCGGTTTCGGTCAACCCAGTGGACACCAAAATCAGGCAGCGGCGTGCACCAACCGGTGAGACACCTGATATCCTAGGCTGGGATGCTACGGGTGAAGTCGTTGGCGTTGGTGAAGCGGATACTGAATTTTCTATCGGAG
Organism: Pseudomonadota bacterium; assembly: GCA_039195745.1. Taxonomy (GTDB): domain Bacteria; phylum Pseudomonadota; class Alphaproteobacteria; order Rhodobacterales; family Rhodobacteraceae; genus Litoreibacter. The sequence continues at coordinate 64,523 of JBCCVD010000003.1, forward strand.
ATCAGGTTTACTATGCTGGCGCGGTCAATCGACCTGGGACAAACTCCGAATACCATCTTGTGGACGCACGCATCGTTGGCAAAGCGCCGGGTTCCATCCCTACCTCTGCGGCGGCAGCTTTGCCACTGACGACGCTCACTGCCTATGAAATGCTGTTTGACCGGCTCCGCATCGACGACCCGGTGCCTGGCGGGAACAAGACCTTGCTGGTGATTGGCGGCGCGGGTGGTGTGGGATCGATTACCATCCAACTTGCCCGCGCACTGTCGGATGTAACGATCATTGCAACCGCATCCCGGCCCGAGACGAAATCTTGGGTGCAAGACCTCGGGGCGCATCACGTCATCAACCACGCAGAACCGCTTGGCCCGCAGATTAAGGCCCTTGGCGTTGGGAGTGTGGACTTCGTTTATTCAACCACGCATTCGCATCTGTACGTCGAGGAGGTCGCCGGGATTATGACACCCCAAGGCCGCTATGGGTTAATCGACGACCCGGAGACTTTCGACATCATGCCATTCAAATCTAAAGCCATCTCGGTCCATTGGGAGTTCATGTTCACCCGCCCGATGTTCGAAACGGCTGATATGCATAGGCAGGGCGACATCCTGAACGAGGTCAGTGCCTTGATCGACGCGGGCAAGATCAAATCCACAGTCACAGAGAGCTTTGGCACCATCAACGCGGCCAATTTGATAAAGGCCCATGCTCTCTTGGAGAGTGGTAAGTCGAAGGGCAAGATCGTGCTGGAGGGCTTTTGAGATGCACATCCGACGTCTGGATCATGTGAATGTCGCGACGGTCAACCTGAAAGAGATGGTCGACATTGGGTCGTGTTATGCTGTTCCAGCGCGTTTCGCCTGTTGGTGTTCATCCTCAACAAGGCCAATTTTCCAATAGCCGGAGATATAAGTATCCTCCTTGGCCATATGTTTTTCGTTAGCCAAGAAACCGCGCAGCGATCGGATCACACCAGATTCACCCGCGATGCAGGTCTGCACACGCCCTTCGGGCCAGTCCAATGTACGGATCAGAGCTTCTTGCGCTGTTGAAGGCTTATGCGGGTCCGGCTGGATCAGCCAATGCACATCGATGCCTGCTGGGATATCGATATCTTGCTGATCCTCAGGCGAGGTGATCTCAAAAATCGCGACACCTTTTGCATCACGCGGCATGGCCTCTAACGCGGCAGCGGCGACAGGGATGGCGGATGGGTCCGCAGCAACCAAATACCAATCGGCCTGAAAATGCGTGACCTTTGGCGTACTTGGCCCTGCGAACCCAAGAAAGTCGCCCGGCTTTGCATGGGTCGCCCAACGTGACGCTGGCCCCTCATCACCATGTGCAACAAAGTCGATAGAAAGTTCCTGCGTGGCCGCGTCAAACTTACGGACCGTGTAAGTGCGTCTGACCGGCGCCGGACCATTTTGCAGGCGGGCTGCAAAGCTGTCCTTCGTTTCGCCCACATCCGGGATCATAAGCTTGCAATTGCCGCCTTCGCGACCTTCGGGGAATCCGGCCAGTTCTGGTCCGGCGAATATGACCCGGATCATGTTAGGGGTCAGATGCCATGCCTCTTTCACCGTTAACAGGCGTGGGCCAGATTGCCCGACGGCTTTGCGCGCAACTTGTGCGACTTTTGACAGCAGTGTCATCTGCGTCTTCCTTTCGATTAGAATTTGCCAGAGTTGCCCCACGCAGCACGCGGACTGATGATCTCTTCGTTCATCCAGTGTTCAACGATCTTGCCACGCGCGACACGGTAGAGGTCGAACACAGCGATATCTTTGCCGTTTGCGTGGCGTTTTCCGTAGGTCACGACAAAATCGCCCTGACCAATCAATTGGAACAGCATGTCGTAGGTGCCCGCATCGCCTGAGCCGAGCCACGATTGCAAGCCATCCAAACCCGCGCCAATTGCGGGGGTGTGTTGGGTGATACTGTCTGAAACAAACTGCCCGGCCTTGTTGAACTGACGCTCTTGCCGCACCTGTTTGGTAAATTCGAGAACCAGCGCCTTACTGGCCGCAGTATCCGCGGTTAGGTCCACGTCCTGCGTCCCACCGACCATGTCTGCGCCAGATTTGCTGTCTTTGGTATAAGGTGCAATCGTGTCCCAGTGTTCAAGGATCAGGCCGTCGGCGTCGGTGTAGAACATGTCCATCGTGACCCATTCGGCCTCGCCGTCGTTGAGGGACTGATAGGCGCTGCAAAAGACCCAAGGTCCGTCCTCAAAGATCCGCACGATCTCTATCTCGCGCTTGGGGTTGCGGGCGAGGAAGGGTTCAAAGAATGCCAGAAACCCTTCAGCCCCATCGGCGACGCCGGTTGAATGCTGCGTGTAGCGGTGCCCCGTATTACGCAAGACAGCGTCGCGAGCGTTACCCCCCGCGATACCGTCAAGATAGATGTCACGGACATTGTCCAGACCTTTGCCCATCAGTGCGCTCCTTGCGATACAGGGTCAGGTTTGCGCCAGACGAGTACAATTGCAATGGCCGCAATAACCGCAAAGGCAAGGCCCGCAATGGCAGCTTCTGCAGGCCCGCCCATTAGCCCCATAAAAATGGCGTCATGGCCGTTCATGAACATCATGGCGAACCCGCCGATCATCACCAGATGGCGTTGGCCAACGACGGCACCGATCAATGCAATCAGGATCAAAGTCAGTTGCCGGCCAAGGAATGCGCCCGCTGTACCACCAAGCGACAAGGCGGGGCCCGTCAGTTCAGCAAGCCCGGGATTTGATGTTGGATTGGGATAAGCGGGGAGTGTGAAGGCCGCCATTACAAGGGCGAGAACACCGATAAGAATGCGTGGCAGCAGGTAGTCTTTGTGAAGTGGCATTGTTCAGCTCCGAGTTGGATGAGTTTTGTGGCGGATCAACGCGCCAATTGATCGCGATGGGCATAGGCGACAACCGCCGACAACGCGCCAAGGATCAAAGCGGGAAGGGCAGACGGTCCGATGATGAACAGATGAGCAAGGACTGCGCCCGCCATTGTACAAGCAAGCAGGCTAGCGCCGAAAATCTCGCGCCCACGCAGCCAAAGAAGGGCGGCCCCCGCCACCTCAATCGCGCCGGTCACATAGCGAAACCATTGCCCGACACCAACGGCATCAAACGTCTGCACCATCATGTCAGCTCCGGCGAGTTTTGCGAGGCCGGCTGCAACAAATGCGAGTGTGAGTAGGACTTTGATGGCCAAAAGACCGTATGTCTGCATTGAAGTATTCATGGAGTTTGTCCGTTTCAAAGAAGTCACCCCGCGCACGTCCAGCGCGCACGGGGCTGTTGGTTTGATCAGAAGTCGACCGTCAAAGAACCGTTGTTTGCGAGGATCTTGGTCAGATCCGTGCCTTCACCAACGGTGATCAAAATGCCGCCGTTTTCGAATGTGAATTCTGTCGGCAGGCCTTCCACAAACGCGCCGACCGAGGTCACTTTTGCGCCAGGCGCTATCATCTCGACAGTTGCGCTGAAGTTCGCATCTGTTGCGTCTGACAGTTTTGCGGAGGTCACTTTCTCGTCAAAAGCAAAGTAGTAACGATCAAAGGTCGTGTTGTCGTATTTGGTGATCTGTAGCTTTTCGAGTTGAGCAACCAGTGTCATGGTCAGACTGTCACTTGTGACGTCCACATCGTAGACCGCAAAAGCAAAGCCGGGCAGTTCCACAGCGTCGGTGATCTGAACCGGGCCTTTGGCATCCACGGTCATTGGGTTGCCACCTGTGGCTTGGCCGTTCTCAAAGAAGTTGACGGCTTGTGTCACAGTGCTTGCAGTCTCGGCCAATGCGGGCATTGCAGCCAGTGTGAATGCGGCGCCGGTCAGAAGGGCTTTGGTATGGTTCATTGTCATTTGTCCTCATGCTTGAGAATGTTTGGCATTCGCAGTCGGGCTAGTTGCTTCCGTGATAGGCTTGGCTGACGGCAAAGCTGTCTTCGAACCAGTGCCAAAGGACGACTTGGCCATCGCGAACCTTGGCGCGCAGCGCGAAGGAGAACTCTCCAATTTCTTGGCCAGAGTGCGGGGTGATGCCATTCATGACGCCGAAAACGGCAACCGTGTCGCCAGATGCGAACGCGTCGGTATTTTCCCATTTGGTGGTTTGCAGATTGGCCCCAAAGACGCCGAGGAATTCAAAGATGGCCTCTTTGCCTTTTGTCTCGCCGATCCATGGCAACGTGCTGTCGCCTTCATTGTGCCAGACCATATCGTCGGCCATCAGCGGTGACATCGCATCCGGGCCTTCGCCCATTGCGCCCATAAATGCCATTACGGTATCAAAGCTTGCTTGACTTTTTTCGTCCATCTCTTGTGCTCCTACTTGGGTTGCGAGGATCAGCGCCAATGCGGTGCCAATCGAAGTTTTCATGAGTGTTCTGCGGTTCATGTCAGGTGCTCCTGTTAGTTATTGGTTCTGTGGGTGGGGCTGCCGGGTTAGACCAGTGCAGATCTGGATTTTCGCGAAAGGCGAAACGCTCAAGATGGCTGGTGACGACCTTGATCACCTGATCAAGACGAGGCTGATCATCCGCCGACGCTATCAGCTTCAGTTGGTGATCATCTGCCACCATCTCGCATCGACCAATTGGAAATTGGTCAACCAGTGCCGCCCTCACAGCCCACCTTCACCTTCTTGCCAAAGTGATCACACAACATCGCGAGGTAGCGATTTGCCTGGCTTGTTTGAAAGGACGCGGTGGCTTGCAATGGTCTGTTCTCCGACTGTTGAGGAGAACGTATTGAGGTGTGATTGCTTTGCCTATTCGCTCATTTCAGAAGATATAGTTCGGATGTACAGATCAATCGGACGCGCCTATGGATTGAGCTTGATGTCCATCACGATCACCGTTTGATCCGCCGCGGCATTATCTGCCTGATAGGCGTGATCAAGCAACTCCCTAAAATTATTGCCCGCAACGTCCTCAAGCTTTGTATCAACCACGATTTGAACGTCTCTTTCAGACCACGGCGTATCCGGAGTGAACTGCCATGTTTGCTCATGATCTGTCAGGTCGACTGTTCCGCGAATGCGATGCCCATCGGCGTCATGAAGTGTAATGAGGCTGCGCGCCTGTTGCTGATCAAAGGGTCGATCAAATGTGATGGTCAGCGGGGCCGTACTGGCAGTTTGCGGCGCGTCGATATCCCAAAGGTCGACGGAAGGCAGGGTACGTAGGGCTGGCGTAACTGTGAATGATGTTTCGAACCGGGAAATGTGCTGCCTGCTCGTTGCGCCGGGCCACCCGCCATCGACTACGATGGAATATGCGTCACTCTCCAGCAGTGCTGGTCCCAATTCCATATTTTGCGCCACACCGCGTTTGATGCGACCCGGGTCCATCAGCAAGGTCAGTTGCGTGCGATCCGCATTCCATAGCTCTTGGGTGAAGGACATGAAGGCAGCGGTGTCTGCCTCGCCATTTGCGTTCAGTAAGTTGATGAATTCATCGGCGCGATGCGGCATCATCGGGGTCGAGAATTGGATATAGAACCGCAGCGTGTTTTCTGGAAGCACAGGTCCGCTAGGATAAATTGCGACGACTTCGGGGAGCGACAGGGCATCCTGCGCCGCTATCACAAACTCGGTCAAACGGGCACTTTCACCATGCGACTGCACCGTATAAGTTTGGCCTGCGATAAAATCAAAGGCCGGATCAAAAATGAGCTTATCGCCATCAATTTGATAGTCACCGGAAATGGGGTTCTTCCCGGTGCAACAGGTCTCCGATGATCCAACAAAAACCTGTAGGAACTGCTGCAGGTCGCCATCAGGCGGCGCTGATGGCAGCGTAAGGGCGATTTGATCATCCGGATGATCAGGCAGGATCAAGCCGCCCTCTTGCGCGAGGGCGACCGACCAAGGTTGAGCGGCGAAACAGATCGCCAGGGAGAGAACAATCTGCTTCATCACGCTGTTCCTATTTGTCTTCCCAGTATTGCGGGAAATCGAACTCAGCCACGAGGTTATGCAGCCGATTGGGGAAGCCATTGAAGTTGGAATCCATGTTCAGACTACCGGTGTACATATCCCGCGTCAGCGACACGAAGAGGTTGTCACCCAGATTATCGATCTGCAAAGACATCCCATCAAACATGACCGCCTTGCCTGTATCGCCCACGGGCATGATCGGCATCATGTCGGATTTGCCACCGTCAGGCAGGTCGCCTTTTGTGTATGTCTGCGCGTCGTTCAGACTGGATACCGGGATGACATGCGGTGACCGGCTGTTGCTTGTCAAAAATAACATCTCTTCTCCTTGTGCCGAATACGACACCATATCCAAAGGCTGGCCATTGCCGTAGTCCATCAGCGTACGTGCCGAGATTTTTGCGCCGTCCACGATCTCTTCCAGATCGATCAGGACAATCGGACTGCAGGTGTAAGCGGCGACCAGCTGCGTCTTGCCGTCGATTTCTTGGATTGACATGGCCCGAATGGGGGCACGGGTTTCAAACTGGTCGTGTGAGATGTGGTACATCTCAACATTCGCAGCGCTTTGCGATCCATCAAACGGATAGGACATGCGGCGCAGCGTCGACAGGAAATTGTCGAAAGCCACACCCGCGACGAAGAGTTCACCATCGTGAAATTCCATGTCCATGATCGCAAGCGAGCTGAGCGTGATCTCACCCTTGGCGATGTCGCGGATCAGCGGCTCGCCCTGACCTAAACCGCGTGGCCTGAACGTCGTCTCTTGGTCGGGATAGTGGTCCAGCGCCTGCTTTTCAAAAGAGATACTGGAGAGGTCGAGCATCGAAATTTTGGCATCCTGTGCAATCTTCATGATGGCAGGTGCGGACTCAAAATTACCGATCCGCGAGACGGAGATGAAAATCTCTGCCGTCATCGGATGAACCGCCATATCATTGATGGCCAGCGCACTTGCAGGCACTCCCAATGTGTCAGCGATCTTCACGTCGATATCGCCAATATTGACTGGCGCGACCTGCGTCGGCGCGACGCCATCCGACATATCAAATGCGTAGATCGCACCGTTGTAATTATCACCGACGAACAGCGTGCCCGTATCCGAGAATTCGAGCGCCCCAGCGAATTTCAAATCCAGTATGGCGTCTTGGGCAAACGCTCCTGTCGTGAACGCAGCCGCGCATAACAGCGACGCAAGGCCTGTCGTTTTGATCTTGAGCATTGGTTTCCTCCTTCAATTGATCAGCAAGCACTGCGGAAACTGGCCTAAGTGGGACGGTTTTGTGCGTTAGCGCGCAGGCTTGTTTCCGAGGTGTCACGAAAGACTAGGCGTCAGGAGATCATTCGACTATGCATTCATTTCAGAAGCAACTCATCTGAAAAGCAGAACAATGATTGACCACCTTAGACAAATGGCCATTTTCGCGCGGGTCGTGGATGAAGGGTCTTTTCGTGCTGCAGCCAATGACATTGGTCTGGCCCCATCGCGGATTAGCGAAACCGTATCAGAGCTTGAGGCCTATCTGGGCGTGACCCTGCTCTATCGCACGACACGCAAGATCAGCCTGACCAACGAGGGCCGTATCTTCTATGCTCGGGTCGTTGAGATGATGCGTAGCGCCGAGGCGGGGCTGAATGAGTTGAACGCGCTGGCACTGGAACCAGTTGGCGCGCTTCGAATTTCCATGCCAGCGTTTTTGGCGGCGGGGCCGCTATCTACGGCGGTCGCGAGTTTTGCCCGTCTTCACCCACATGTCGCGTTTTCAGTAACTTATTCTGACCAGCCAATGGGGCTGATAGAAGACGGATTTGATTTGAACATCCGCGTCGGCTGGCTTGAAGACAGTTCAATGATGTCGCGCAAGTTGGCAGATGGTCAGCGGTATCTTGTGGCCGGGTCCGACTATGTCCGTGCACGGAAGATGCCTAAGCGGCCCTCGGATTTAGAGGATTGGGACTGGATCCGCTACCAACAACGCGCTGACACATCCGAGTTTACCTCTCAGACGGGCAAGGTCGAAAAGGTAACGGGCCAAGCTCAGATCGAAGTCGATAGTGTTGATGCGCTCTATCACATAGCGACACAGAACATGGGGGTGACAATATTGCCATCGTTCCTTGCAGAACGTGGCATCGCCGAAGGGACCTTGGTCCGATTGCTCCCTGACTGGACGTTGCGACCGTTGGGTATCTATGCCGTTTGGCCAGATAAGTCGCGCCGTGAGAGCCTGACATTACTTTTTGTCAGATACCTGGCCGAACAAGGAGTGTGTGATGCCGAATAGTTCGTTCAAGACGCCGTGGCCTTCTTTGGTATAGTGCAATAACATGCGAAGGCAGGGACCCGCGCTTCGCTGCACTGCGTTTGAACTCAACAGATGCGGACGTTGCCACTTTCCACGGGAATGACGGCTTTAATTAGAGAAGCGTTACAATGACAACGAAAGATCATCCTTCGATATTGACGGCTCAAATGCTTCCTTTGGCAGCAAGCGAAATGAAGTTTCGGTCGTTTGGGCAGCCAATATGCGGTCGCAGCGAAAGGTGCGCGGGCTGTCGGTCAATTTGTCGAGCGCCACGACGTACCAAATCGGGTATTTGAGCAGTAGATAATGCGGCGCTATTTGACGCTGAGATTTTGCACCGTCTTCTCTTTTATAGCGAATTTCCAACTCTGACTGCGTGATGAAGGCTTGATGTAAGGCCCGAACAATTCGGTTAGGCGGTGTAGTTGCGCTTGCTTGAACAAATGTGGACGCAGTGATGCCTATCATTATACGCGACTTCAAACGGTCGACTTGTCTTCTTTTTTCAGGCGAGAATGACGCCACCAACTGCCGCCGAACAGACCCAAGACTTGCCAGGAAAATCGGAGACTGCATATTCTCTGCGACAGCGATGCTGATCAAAAGATCAACCGCTTCTGCATATGACAGGTTAAGCCGACCCACACCCCAGTTCCGATCCAGGCGGACACCACCGCCACGCCCGCGATCTGCATCGATTAGCATCCCTTGCTCGCGCATGAGCAAAAGATCACGAGTTATTGTGCGAGTGCTGACGCCGAGCTGTCGCGCGAGGTCTTTGACCGTACAGTGAACGTCTTGCTTCAATTGAATGGCGATCAATTCGATCCGCCGAAGCCTCTCAGCTGCGCTGGTTCTGGGCATCCATTAAATAAGACATAAAATGACGTATTAATCAATATGAGGATCATGGGACGAGCGACTTTGAAGGTCACCGCCCTGCAGGGGACGAGGTGCCGGAAACAGAGAACAGGACACAGTGCTATGAAAATGAACTACTTCGTCGTCGGGACCAACGACATGGAAGCATCACAAACCTTCTACAACGCCCTTTTTGAGGGGATGGGGCTTCGCTCCCTCTCGCCGTCAGATCGTATGACCTATTGGATGGGAGAGAAGTTTGCCTTTGCCACGGCGATACCTTTCGACAACAATCCAGCCACAAACGGAAATGGCGCAATGGTAGGTTTTTGTGTGGATACAAGAGAGAACGTAGAGCGGATGCACGCATTGGCGATCCAACTTGGCGGGACATGCGAAGGTGCACCAAATCAACGAGGGCCAAAGTACTCTGCCTACGTTAGAGATTTGGATCGGAACAAGTTGTGCTTCTCCGACTAAGCAGCCTCCAAAAACACCACGTCCGCTTCCCTCTTTGGATGCCAGAAGCGGACGTTTGTGCAGCGCGCGGCATCGGTCATTTTAGGCACTTCGTCAGCCTTCGCCGCTCAAACCATGGAGGACGGATGCCGATCTGCCAACAAGCGCTCATCGCCAGGTAAGCCGTGATTTCCGTGGCTTGGCCAAACGATCAAGTGCCCGGTGTCGGTCAGCCTACCGCACCGGCATTGCCGCATCAGCATTAGGCGGTTCTGAGCCCAGAGTAACCGACGCTGCGGCAAACACACCATGTCATTCGTCCATGCCATCAATGCTCTGACACACGTAGGAGGTATCGTTATGTCGAAAATTGCTTTGCTGCTCTCGCCGGGGTTTGCGGATTGGGAGTATGCTTTTATCGCAGGTACGGGTAGGCTGTATTACGGGCTTGATGTAAGGTTTTTTGCGACCAATCCCGGCAATCTAACATCGCAAGGCGGGCTAGAATGCATTGCCCCACATGGTAAAGATGACCTTGTTTCATGGCAACCTGATGTTCTTGTAGTGGTTGGCGGACTGGTTTGGGAGCAAGATACAGCACCCGACATTAAACCACTCCTGATCAATCAGTTGGATAGCGACGGGGCCGTAGCAGGTATCTGCGGTGGTACTCTTGCGCTGGCCCGCGCTGGCATACTGGATGACGTCGAACATACATCAAACAGTGCGGAGTTTCTGGAAACTGCGAGAGGTTACGCTGGCCACAACACCTATCGCAATAGCAGGTCGGCCATCGTATCCGATCGCATCGTCACGTCACCGGGGCCTGCACCAATATCTTTCACAGCTGAGGTTTTCCGGCTGGCAGGCCTTGATCGCAAAACTGTGGACAGCTTTCAAACGATGATGGCCGCAGAACATTTGAACACGGCGTAGAGCACCCGGGCTGGCGTGCAATAACAGAGCGGTCGTTCAAGTCTGGGTCAAATATACTTGACGCGGCTTATTGAGCGGACCCGAAAAATTTGACTTGAAGAGTCAAAGGTAGACGACGTTCCACATCGGATATGGAACGTCAGATGACATTGACCTTTCCGTTATCACGTTGACCCAAGTGGTCTGTCAGACTGACAACGGACTTTGCTGGGCAATAGGAAAGAAAGTTCGATTAGCCAGAATGCTGCAATGCGACCGATGGTTACTTCGGTTAGAATTGATAGAGGCATCCACCAAGCCTCTGCCTCGTTCTTTAGACTTAACAGGAATTCAATCTAAACTATGCAAGACGTAACGCCGAGACCTGTCAAAAGCGCGACCTTGGCCGATCATCACCGGCGTGTTGAACGTGTCATCGACATTGTGCGGCTAAACCCCGAACATCCATTCACTGTCGCTGAACTTGCAAGTGCAGCGGCATTCTCTGAATTTCACTTTCATCGCGCCTTTCGCGCCATGACCGGAGAATCTATCGCTCAGTGCATCATCCGCCTGCGCCTCGAAATGGCTGTGAGCGCATTGATTTATCACCCAAAAAGGTCTGTGACAGAGGTCGCCTTTGATTGCGGATATTCGAGCAGTGCCAATTTCTCCAAGGCGTTTCGCAAAGCCTATGGGTGTACGCCGACGGACTTCCGCAGGCTCAGGCCCCCCGGGTTTCGAATTGGCAGGATTGGAAAAGCATCTGTCGCATCTTCCGCGTATCCAGACGGCATGAGCACGAATGTCGAAATCATAGATCACCCAAAGCGCAGGCTGGCTGGCATAAGGTTGATTGGCGCGTATTCCCATGATGCGATTAGCCAACTTTATGCTGATTTGGGCGCATGGTTCCAATCGACACTTGATCGGCCCCCGCCGAAAGAGGCGATCAGTATCACGTGGTCAGATTCTGCATTGGCAGATCAGGAAACCTGGCGGCTCGACGCGTGCTATGAAGTTCCGGCAGGCACAGCCGGGTCTGGTCCTGTTTTTGTCCGAGAGCTAGCCGGAGGACGCACAGCGTGTCTAAAGGCGCGCCTTCCGGCGTCTCGAATGCACCAGATATCTGATTGCTGGGATTGGTTATTCTCATATTGGTTTCCAAATTCTGGCACCGAACTCGCCGACCAACCTGCATATGAAACCTACCTGCTTAGACCTGATCAGACAGGTTTCGACATCACGCTCTGCCTTCCTTTGAAAATCGCATACTTGGAGCAAGACGATGCATGACACTTTGTCAATTTCCCCTATTGGCCTATCCAACGTGATCGAAGGTCAGTTTTCGATCCAACTGGCACTTGAACATCCTGAAGGCTTGGTCGGCCTTACTGACTTCAGCCATGCGATTGCGCTTTGGTGGGCGCATGAAGCCGATAGCGAAGAACAGCGCAAGCGCACCACCATCACAGCGCCTTATACGGCCAATAACAGCGACTTCGGCGTCTTTGCGACGCGTTCCGAAGCGCGTCCAAACCCGGTTGGCATGACGGTGTTCTCCATCGCTTCGGTTGATGCACCAGCTGGGCGCGTGATTTCGCACTATTTTGATATGCTCCCCAACACTCCGATCATGGACATCAAACCATATTTTGCGGCGTCAGACCGGGTGATGGAGGCACAGATACCGGATCACTTTAGCCAATGGCCCACGTCGTTGGAAAAATCGGCAACGTTCGATTGGGAGAAAGAGTTTCGGCACGAATTGCCGCAGTCCTGACCTAGGGGTCAGGACAGCGCTCAGCAAATGGAGACCAACATGAACCGAGCCTTTGTAAATATCCTTTCCGCCGACGTCGAGGCGACAGCTCGATTTTATCAAGATCTACTCGGGATGAAACGGATTGGTGACTTTGGCTGGTTCATCATTCTTTCGCATGTGGAGATGCCTGCCTATGAGATTGGCATTCTAGATCGGGATCACGAAACAATTCCAATAGATATGCCTTCTACCCCGGGCGGATACATCATGACATTCGTGGTCGATGATGTAGAAAAAGCGCACGTTCAAGCGATTGCAATGAGGGCTGAGATCATCGAAGAACCGACTGAGCTAGCCTATGGACAGCGCCGTCTACTTCTGCGTGACCCAGCAGGTTCAATAGTCGATGTTAGTGCGCCCACTCAATAACACTTCAGCGATAAGGACATTGACTAAAGCAGGAGCCATCCACCCCATCAGGAATGCTCCCATGGTACTTTTCGCTGCAAACGAGCTACCCTAGGAAAATGCTGTCGTTGTCTGGCATGTACTGAACTGCCTTCTAGGCCTCAAAAGCGCTGAAAACTGCCAAAATTCCTACATATGTGTCGATAAGTTCAAAAACTGTGTCGAAATTTCACGAACTACTGTCGTTCGACAAGCTGAAAGAATTGGTGAGCCCTGATGGGTTCGAACCATCGACCTACTGATTAAAAGTCAGTTGCTCTACCAGCTGAGCTAAGGGCCCCACGAGGGGTGCTTCTAAGAATGCCTTGCGGCACGGTCAAGTGCAAAAAATTCGCATGCGCTTTTAAATTGAACCTAACCCGACTATATGCGCGGCTATGCAACGTGTATCCGCTTTTGAAAGCCCGCCATTCATGAAAATGCATGGGCTTGGCAATGACTTCGTGGTCATCGACCAACGCGGCCGCGAAGCTGTTGTGACACAGGCGCTTGCGCGGGCTTTAGGCGACCGACATCGCGGGGTCGGATTCGACCAGCTCGCGGTAATTGAGGACGTGGAAGGCGCGGATCTGGGGCTCACATTTTACAATGCAGATGGCTCTATGGCCGGGGCCTGCGGCAACGCGACGCGCTGTGTGGCGCAATATGAGATGACACGGCGCGACGTCAGTGAACTCTCCTTACGGACCGAGCGGGGGATTCTCACCGCACGCCAGAGCGCACCGGGCCTTGTGACGGTGAATATGGGCGCGCCGCTGCTGGGCTGGCGCGACATTCCGCTGGCTGAAGAGGTCGACACGCTTGCGCTGCCCATGGACGGCGCACCGACTGCGAGCGGCATGGGCAATCCGCATTGCAGCTTTTTCGTCGATGATGCGGAGGCCATCGACCTGCAGACGCGCGGTGCCGGTATCGAACACCATCCGCTCTTCCCCGAAGGCACCAATGTGCAATTCGTTTCCGTCATCGGCCCCGACCATCTGCGCATGCGGGTCTGGGAGCGCGGCGTGGGCGTGACGTTGGCCTCCGGTTCCTCCTCCTGCGCAGTCGCCGTCGCCGCCGCGCGTCGGGGCCTCACCGGGCGCGAAGTCACGATCGATCTGGATGGCGGCCGGATCGAGGTCGCGTGGCGCGAGGACGGCGTCTGGATGACTGGGCCGACCATGCATGTCTTCACGGGCAGCCTGACGCCCGCGTTTCTGGCGACACTCTGATGACAGCCAAACCTCCGATATTCGCCACCCTTGGCTGCCGCCTGAACTCCTATGAGACGCAGGCGATGAAGGAACTCACCGAGGCTGCCGGTGTCAGTGACGCGGTCATCGTCAACACCTGCGCCGTCACAGCCGAAGCGGTCCGCAAGGCACGGCAGGAAATCCGCAAACTGCGCCGCACCAATCCGAATGCAAAAATGATTGTGACCGGATGCGCCGCGCAGATCGAGCCCGAAACCTTCACGCAGATGGAAGAGGTCGACCTGGTCCTCGGCAATACCGAGAAGATGCAGGCCGACACATGGGCCAACCTGCCCGGCGACTTCATTGGTCAGACAGAAAAACTCCTCGTGGATGACATCATGTCCGTGACGGAAACCGCCGCGCATCTGATCGACGGGTTCGGCACCAGATCGCGTGCCTATGTGCAGGTGCAGAACGGCTGCGACCACCGCTGCACCTTCTGCATCATCCCCTATGGGCGTGGCAATTCCCGCTCCGTCCCTGCCGGGGTCATCGTCGACCAGATCAAACGGCTCATGCAACAGGGCTTCAACGAGGTCGTCCTGACCGGCGTCGACCTGACAAGCTGGGGCGCAGACCTGCCCTCGGAGCCCAAACTCGGCGATCTGGTCGCGCGCATCCTGAAACTGATCCCTGATCTGCCACGACTGCGGATCTCCTCCATCGACTCGATTGAGGTAGATGAGGCGCTGATGCAATCCATCGCGACAGAGCCGCGCCTGATGCCGCATATGCACCTCTCCCTTCAAGCGGGCGATGATATGATCCTCAAACGCATGAAGCGCCGCCACCTGCGCGATGACGCGATCAAATTCTGCGAGGATGCAAAAAAGCTGCGCCCCGACATGACTTTCGGCGCGGACATCATTGCAGGCTTCCCGACCGAAACGGACGAGATGTTCGCGAACTCCCTGAAACTGGTCGAGGAGTGCGACCTGACCTGGCTCCATGTCTTCCCCTACTCCCCGCGCCCCGGCACACCCGCCGCGCGCATGCCGCAGGTCAATGGCAAGACCATCAAGAACCGCGCAGCACAATTGCGTGCGGCAGGACAGGCCCGCGTGGCAACACATCTGCAACACCAGATAGGCCAGTCACATGACATCCTGATGGAAAACCCGCGCATGGGCCGCACGCCGCAATTCGCGGAAGTCGCGTTCGAGACGGATCAGGACGAAGGCCAGATCGTGCGGGCCACCGTCACCGGTATCGCAGGCACGCAACTCGTCGCATGAGGCCGATCCTCTACAGCTTTCGCCGTTGCCCCTATGCAATGCGCGCCCGGCTTGCCTTGGTTTCCGCTGGAATTGCGTGTGAATTGCGCGAAATCCTGCTTCGCGACAAGGCGGCCGCCTTTCTGGAAACCTCGCCGAAAGGCACTGTCCCTGTGATCGTGACGCAAGACAGCGTGATCGAGGAAAGTCTGCACATCATGGAGTGGGCACTGGCGCAGAACGACCCCGAAGGCTGGCTCGATTTCCCGCCCGAGGGGCGCGCGCTGATTGCCGCCTGTGACGGGCCGTTCAAAACCGCGTTGGACCGCTACAAATACCAAAACCGCTATGACAGCGCGCCAGAGGTGGAACGCGAAGAGGCCGCAGGTTTCATCGCAACGCTCAATTCGCAGCTAGACGGCCAGCCCTATCTCTACGGCGCAAAGCCCACGCTTCCCGATATGGCCATCCTGACGTTCATTCGGCAATTCGCCAATACAGACCGCGCATGGTTCGACGCGCAACCGTGGCCCCATGTTCAGGATTGGCTAAACCAATTCACCTCCAGCGACCGGTTCACTCATATCATGCGGAAATACCCGGTCTGGAAAGAGGGAGATACCGTTACAATTTTCGATTAACGGGCACTATCTCGCGCTTGGATCACCAGCGCTGCGCCGCTAGGCATCTGGGCGAGAGGACTTCAGATGCACCCAAATCCAGCTTTTGCTCGCGAGGAACGTCAGCGCAATATCAGCTTTCTGCGGGACCGTGCATTCGGCACGCTTGCCATCAATGGCCCGGACGGGCCGCTGACCGCGCATGTTCCATTTCTGCTCGATACATCCGGCGATACGGCTGAGCTGCATCTCGTCCGCTCGACCGCGATTGCGCGCGCAATTCGAAGTGATGCGTCTTGCGTCATCACGGTGACCGGGCCAGACAGCTATGTCTCCCCCGATTGGTATGGCGTCGCAGATCAGGTGCCGACATGGAATTATGTCGCCATCTGCTTGCGTGGTCAGCTTGTGCCGATGCCGCATGATGATCTGCATGCCGTGCTGGATCGCCTCTTTGAGCATTTCGAACGGCGGCTTTTGCCCAAGCACCCGTGGCACAGCAACAAAATGCCGGACGGGGCAATGGAAAAGATGATGAAATCCATCCTTCCCTTTCAGATCGACGTGACATCCATTGAAGGCAGATGGGAGCTCGGTCAGAATAAACCCGACGCCGCGCGCCGCTCCGGCGCGGATGGCATCGCCGCCTATGGTCAGGGACAGGAAATCGCAACGCTCGCCGCCTTGATGCGCGGCGCATAGCGCAACAGAAGAAGGCAGAAACCGCATGCAACTCTATGACAACCCCGCCTCCCCGTTTTGCCGAAAGGTACAAGTCCTTGCCAGAGAGGTCGGTATCATGGATCAAATCAAAGTCGCGCCATCCGTGGGCTCCCCCGTCAATTCTGACCAGATGCCGGTTGCGCAAAATCCACTCGGTAAAATTCCGACGCTGATACGCGACGATGGGCGCGCGCTCTATGACAGCAGGGTGATTTGCCATTACCTGAACGATCTCGCGGGTGGCGGCTGCTATCCGTCTAAGGATTTGCATGACGCTTTGTGCCGCGAAGCGTTGGCCGACGGGATCATGGATGCCGCGGTGTTGATGGTCTATGAGACCCGCGCGCGCCCCGAGGGCGAACGCTCTCCCGCCATGGTAGAGGCGCTTTGGGCGAAAGTGATCCGCGCCTTGGATCACGCCAATGCAAGGCCCATGCCGGAAGCCTTTGATATCGGTCAGATCGCACTTGCTTGCGCTTTGGGCTATCTCGACTTGCGACATGACGCGCGCAGCTGGCGCGACGGTCGACCCGCACTCGCTGCGTGGTTCGAAAGCATCTCCGAGCGTGACAGTATGGCTAAAACGGTGCCTGATCTGTGATCGAAGTTGCGCGCGCGACCTCGGCTGAGGATCTGCAAACCTGTCTCGATATCCGCCGGGTCGTCTTTATCGACGGTCAATCCGTGCCTGAGGAAGAAGAGGTCGATGGAAAAGACCCCGACTGTCTGCATTACATCCTGCGCCAAGACGGTATGGCTGTTGCGACCGCACGCATTTTACCACTGGGCACAACGGCAAAAGTCCAGCGGGTCGCCGTGTTGGGGTCTGCCAGATCAGCTGGGCTGGGGGCCGCGCTGATGCGCCACCTGTTGACCGACATCGCCGAGCATCACGGATTTACGGTGGCTGTTCTCGGCTCTCAGACGCATGCCATCGGGTTTTACGAACGGCTCGGCTTTGAGACCTTTGGGCCGGAATACCTCGACGCTGGCATAACGCATCGCGACATGCGCAAATCGCTTTAGCGCAGTTGCCGCGTGGCTTCGGCCACAGCGATAGAAGCCGCAATTGCCACATTCAGGCTGCGCCCGTCACCCGGCATGGCGATCCGTAACCGGTGGTCTGCGCGCTGCGCTACATGATCCGGAACGCCCGCGCATTCGCGCCCGACCATCACAATATCGCCGGTCTGAAATTGGAAATCCCAAAGATCATCCTCTGCCTTGGTCGTCAGCAAAACGAGTCGTCCTGTGCGGGCGCGCTCAAATGCAGCCCAATCGTCATGATGCCGGATATCGGCCTTTTCCGCGTAATCTAAGGCCCTTTTTGCCAACAATTTTAAAGAAAACGGGAAGCCGCAGGGCTCGATGACATGCACGGGCGCGTTGAAACAGACACCCAAACGGACCAAAGACCCCAGATTTGGTGCCAGATCGGGTTCAAAGGCCGCTATTTCAATCAACTGCGACAATTGGCTTGCTTTGAAATTGTTTCATGGGTGGACGAGTCACGCCGGAAGTATATATCTAGGCCACCCCGATAGACTGGTCGTTTGGAGGGGTACATAGCTATTTTGTCGGTTTACCGGCATGCCAATGGAGAAATTTCGTGTCCAACGCAGACAATCACGAAGGCAACACGCGCCGAGACTTCCTATATTACGCAACTGCCGGGGCTGGTGCCGTCACCGCCGGTGCTGCGATTTGGCCGCTGGTCAACCAGATGAACCCTTCCGCCGATGTGCAGGCCCTCGCCTCCATCGATGTGGACATCTCCAGTGTCGAGCCCGGCACACAGATCACCGTGAAATGGCTGGGCAAACCCGTCTTCATCCGTCGCCGCTCTCCGGAGGAGATCGAAGCCGCGCGCCAAACACCCCTCTCCGACCTGCCTGACCAGGGCGCGGAGAACGCAAATCTCGACGCCGGCGCAGATGCAAGCGACGAGAACCGTACGTTGGACGAAGCAGGTGAATGGCTGGTCATGATGGGCGTCTGCACCCATCTGGGCTGCGTGCCTCTGGGCGATGCGGGCGATTTCGGCGGCTGGTTCTGCCCCTGCCACGGCTCGCATTACGACACGGCCGGGCGCATCCGCAAAGGACCTGCACCGACCAACCTGCCGGTCCCACCGGCAGTCTTCGCATCTGACTCAGTCATCACACTCGGTTAAGGGAGAAACACACATGTCCGGAATCCCACACGACCATTATGAACCAAAAACCGGCGGCGAGAAGTGGCTGCACAAGCGCCTGCCCGTCGTAGGTCTTCTTTACGATACACTGATGATCCCCACGCCCAAGAACCTCAACTGGATGTGGATCTGGGGCATCGTGCTGACCTTCTGCCTCGCTTTGCAGATCATAACCGGCATCGTGCTCGCGATGCATTATACACCGCATGTCGATGAGGCCTTCGCCTCGGTCGAACATATCATGCGCAACGTCAATGGCGGCCATATGCTGCGCTATCTGCACATGAATGGCGCCTCGCTGTTCTTTGTCGCGGTCTATGCGCATATCTTCCGCGGCCTCTACTACGGGTCTTACAAGGCGCCACGCGAAGTCACGTGGATCATCGGCATGATCATCTACCTTGCCATGATGGGCACCGCCTTCATGGGCTACGTGCTGCCATGGGGTCAGATGTCCTTCTGGGGCGCGACCGTGATCACCGGCCTGTTCGGCGCCATCCCCGGTATCGGTGAGCCGATCCAGACATGGCTCTTGGGTGGACCAGCGGTCGACAACGCAACGCTGAACCGCTTCTTCTCCCTGCACTACCTGCTGCCTTTCGTGATTGCAGGCCTCGTGATCGTGCATATCTGGGCCTTCCACACGACGGGCAACAACAACCCGACAGGCGTTGAAGTCCGCCGGACATCCAAGGAAGAAGCCAAGAAAGACACGCTGCCGTTCTGGCCCTACTTTGTCATCAAGGACCTGTTCGCACTGGCTGTGATCATGGTTGTCTTCTGGGCCATCGTCGGCTTCATGCCGAACTATCTGGGCCACCCGGACAACTACATCGAAGCCAACGCACTGGCGACGCCAGCGCATATCGTGCCCGAATGGTACTTCCTGCCCTTCTACGCGATCCTGCGCGCCATCACCTTCGACTTCCTGTTTCTGGATGCGAAGTTCCTGGGCGTGCTCGCAATGTTTGGCGCGATCGCTGTCATGGCGCTGGCGCCTTGGCTCGACACGTCCTCCGTACGCTCCGGTCGCTACCGCCCCATGTTCAAATGGTGGTTTGCCCTGCTCGTCGTCGATTTCTTCGTCCTGATGTGGGCTGGTGCGATGCCTGCAGAAGGCCTGGTGCCGCTGATTTCGCTTTTGGGCACGATCTACTGGTTCGGCTACTTCCTCGTGATCCTGCCTCTCCTCGGCGTGATCGAGAAGCCGTTGCCACGCCCGGCGACCATCGAAGAGGATTTTGCGTCCCACTATCCAGCCAAGCCAGATGTTGCAGCGAAGCCCAACGCTTCTGCTCAACCAGCCGAGTAAGAGGAAACCACCAATGCTCAAATCACTCTCACTCTCAACTCTGGTCATTGCCGGTCTGGCCTCTGCTGCGATTGCGGCAGGGGGTGCTGGCAAGGTGAAGGACAAGAACTTCAGCTTCGAAGGTCCGTTCGGCACATTCGACGAGAACCAGCTGCAGCGCGGATTAAAGGTCTACACAGAGATCTGTTCCTCCTGCCATGGATTGAAATTTGTCCCGTTGCGGACTTTGTCAGATGAAGGCGGGCCGCACCTGCCGGAAGATCAGATGAAGGCCTATGTGTCCGAGTTCCCGGTGAATGACGAGGCATCCAACCAGCATCTGATGGATTTCGAGGAAGGCGAATTGCGGGCACTGACCCCAACGGACCACTTCCCGGCCAATGAATCGCTTGGCGCCCCGGACCTGTCGATGATGGCCAAAGCCCGCGCTGGCTTCCACGGTCCCTATGGGCTGGGCATCAATCAGTTCGTGCAAGGCATGGGTGGCGCTGAATATATCTATTCCCTTCTGACAGGCTATACCGGTGAAGAGAAAGAGGAAGCAGGGGTAATCCTGTACGAAAATACCGCCTTCCCGGGCGGCTGGATCTCTATGGCACCACCACTTTACGGCGATGATGTTGAGTTTGACGACGGCCATGACACAGACCTGTCGCATATCTCCGAAGATGTCTCCGCCTTCCTGATGTGGACGGCTGAGCCAAAACTGATCGCCCGGAAACAAACCGGATTTGTTGCCGTGTTCTTCCTGACCATTCTTTCGGTTCTGCTGTATCTGACCAACAAACGCATTTGGGCCGCAGCCAAGGGCAAAGAATAAGCCTTTCGCACAGCCTGAATTTCCGAAAAGGCGCGCCAGAAATTGGCGCGCCTTTTTATTTTGAACTCGATTTTTCATCAAAAATAGTGTAATCAGATTTTACATTCAAAAATTTCAGAAGAAAGGAGGCGCCCTTGGGGGATTGTCTATAATACGCATTTGCCTTGAGCTGGCATTCGTCTGGCTCTTCTCTATCGCTTTCGCTGTCGCGACAGAGCATAATCTGTCGATCTGGATGGCCGCTCTTTTGGCCATCATCGTCGACCGCAGCGTGACTTCCATAACATCATTCGCCAAACGCAGGCGCACCGGCCTGCGGCATTAGCTTGGCATTCGCTCACGCTCAGTTTATCTGAATGCTCCAGTCAGGAGCACTCCCATGTCGATGAACAGTTTTGGCCATCTTTTCCGCGTGACCACCTGGGGCGAAAGCCACGGGCCCGCTCTGGGTGCAACTGTGGATGGCTGCCCGCCAAATGTGCCCCTGACGGAACAGATGATTCAGGTCTGGCTCGACAAGCGCAAGCCGGGGCAGAACAAATACACCACCCAGCGCCGCGAGCCAGATCAGGTGAAAATTCTCTCCGGCGTGTTCGAGGGTAAGACCACTGGAACACCGATCCAGCTTATGATCGAGAATACCGATCAACGCTCCAAAGATTACGGTGACATCGCCGAAAAATTCCGCCCCGGCCATGCTGACATCACCTATTGGCAGAAATACGGCATCCGCGACTATCGCGGCGGTGGCCGATCCTCTGCGCGCGAAACAGCCGCGCGTGTCGCGGCCGGTGGCGTGGCACGCGAGGCCATCAAAGCACTCGCTCCGGGTCTGACCATCACCGGCTACATGGTCCAGATGGGCCTGCATAAGGCGGACGCCCGTGACATGTCCCAGATCGACCAGAACCCGTTCTGGGTCCCTGATGCAGACGCAGCAGAGGTCTGGGCGGACTATCTCGATGGGCTGCGCAAATCCGGCAATTCCGTGGGCGCGATGATCGAAGTCAGGGCCTCCGGCGCTCCGGCAGGCCTTGGCGCACCAATCTATGCCAAGATAGACACGGATCTGGCTTCTGCGATGATGTCCATCAATGCCGTCAAAGGCGTTGAAATCGGTGCAGGGATGCAAGCGGCGATGCTGACTGGCGAAGAAAACGCCGATGAGATCACGATGGGCCCGGACGGGCCTGTCTTTAACTCAAACCACGCAGGCGGCATTCTGGGTGGCATCACTACCGGGCAGGACCTCGTGGTGCGCTTCGCCGTGAAACCCACCTCTTCGATCCTGACAACGCGCAAAACCATCACGAAATCCGGCAAAGAGACGGAGATCATCACCAAAGGCCGCCACGATCCTTGCGTCGGCATCCGCGCTGTCCCTGTCGGTGAAGCCATGATGGCCTGCGTGATCCTCGATCACATCCTGCTGCATCGCGGACAAACCGGCGGAAATCAGGGAAAAATCGGGTAAATATTTCCCTAAGAAAATCCTGATTTTCGTTCAAATTCAAAAACCTAACCCGATCCCCCGCATGCGGGGAAAACCGGGTATGACGCTCAAGACCCCGCTTGGCGTTTCATCTTGGCTCAAATATGCCCGCCGGAGGCATCGCAGCTCAGATGCTGGCCCCACCCTCGCCCCCCGACATCGCGCTTGCAAATGTCTCCAAAATCAAGCGCGCGCATCGCGCGCCCATTCGGGTCACGCTGACAAAAGAAAAGGGCCGCTCGAAAGCGACCCTTCAAAACCGTTGATCTGCTCGATCATCCGTTCACGCTGTCTTTCAGAGCTTTCGCAATCGTCATCTTAACGACCTTATCCGCATCCTTATGGATCTGCTCACCCGTGGCAGGGTTACGGACCATACGCGCTGGACGTTCGCGGCAATAAATCTTGCCAACGCCGGGCAAAGTTACCGCCCCACCGCCTGACACTTCGCGGGTGATGATGTTGATGATCCCTTCAAGCGCTGCTGCTGCCGCTTTCTTGTCGGACCCAGCTTCTTCAGCCAGTGCTGCGACCAGTTGTGTTTTGGTCATTGGTTTCGACGCCATGAGATGTCTCCCTCTTTTGGTCTTATGCCCATTCATTGGGTGTTATGCCGAGAATCTAACTGAATATAGCGGCAGACCACAACGATTAGTGTGACAAAAGCCTTATTTTTCTGCGTTTTTCTGCGAATTCCAGCCTTTAAAGGAAGGCTGTTTCCTCAAAACTGCGCAATTTTCTGGAATGGAGCCGTTCCAGGGGCATGTTTGACAGATGTTCCATCGCCCTGATCCCGATCAAAAGATGCCGCGCGACTTGTGTTTTATAGAAATCCGAAGCCATTCCGGGCAATTTGAGCTCTCCATGCAGGGGCTTGTCCGAGACACAAAGAAGCGTGCCATATGGAACCCGGAAGCGGAATCCGTTTGCCGCGATCGTCGCGCTCTCCATGTCCAGCGCAACAGCGCGAGACTGTGACAGACGATGCACCGGACCAGACTGATCCCTGAGTTCCCAGTTCCGGTTATCAATCGTGGCCACTGTCCCTGTGCGCATCAGTCGTTTCAGATCGTACCCTTCAAGCTCAGTCACTTGCTCAACCGCTTCCTCCAGCGCTATCTGCACCTCCGCCAAAGCAGGGATCGGCACCCAGACCGGTAGATCATCGTCCAGCACGTGATCTTCCCTCAGATAGGCATGCGCGAGCACGAAATCTCCGAGAGACTGAGAATTCCGCAGGCCCGCGCAATGCCCAACCATCAGCCATGCATGGGGTCGCAAAACCGCAATATGATCGGTCGCTGTTTTGGCATTGGACGGGCCGACGCCGATATTGACCAATGTGATACCTGATCCGTCCGCCTTCTTCAGGTGATAGGTCGGCATCTGCGGCATCTTTTCCGTCGCAGGAATAACGCCTTTTGCATCGTTCAACTCATGGTTCCCGGTGCTGACAAACGATGTGTATCCCGAGCCAGGGTCGGCCAGCATTTGCCGCGCATACGCCTCGAATTCTTCCACGTAGAATTGATAGTTCGTAAACAGCACATGGTTTTGGAAGTGGCCCGGATCGGTCGCTGTGTAGTGCGACAATCGGGCCAGAGAGTAGTCAATCCGCTGAGCCGTGAAGCCTGAAAGATGCAGGCTGCCATCCGGATGCGCGGCACTCATCCCATTTACAATGTCATCATTTGTGGTTGCCAGATCCGGCACATCGAAAACATCACGCAACGTAAATGACATTGCTCCGTCCTGTGGAACCGTCAGAGTCGGATCTGCTGCCGCCGCAAAATGGACGGGCATGGGGGTTTTTGAAGCGCCGATCAAGACATCCACACCGTGATGCTCGTGCAGCAGCTGGATTTGCTGTTCCAAGTAGTTGCGAAACAAATCCGGGCGAGTGATCGTTGCAGAATACGTGCCGGGAGAGGCCACATGCCCGAAACTGAGACGGCTATCGACCTGCGCGAATGTTGTCGTTGTTAGTCGGATTTCAGGATAGAACGCCCTGAACCGGGCGGTCGGTGCGACTCCTGCCAAGGACGCGCCAAATCTGGACGTCAGAAAACGCGTCGCTGCCTGATAAATCTCGCAAAGCCGGTCGACCGCTTTGACGGGATCAGAGAACAGTTCAGGCTCCGGAACCTCCACGGTTTCAATCGGTAAATTCGCGTCGGAAACTATCATCTCGGGTCCTCAAATAATTCGGTTAATTCAAACGTCGTGACATCAACCAAACCCAAATCAGAAATCCGAAGTTCGGGTATCACGACCAAAGCTAGAAGGGAGTGCTGCATGTAGGCATTGTTGAGCGTGCATCCACAGTCCTGCATTGCCTTGCCCATCTGCTCTGCCTTGGCGGCAACGTCGCGCGCAGGCGCATCAGACATAAGTCCAGCGATTGGCAGTTCGACCAGCGCGCGCTCCTCGCCGTCCTTCCAAACGGTCACCCCGCCACCGACCTCGCCCAAACGATTGGCGGCTTTTGCCATCATCTCACGAGAGGTTCCGATCACAATCATATGGTGGCTGTCATGCGCAACAGTGGAGGCGATCGCCATCTCCCCCTGATAGCCGAAGCCTTCGACAAGCGCATTGACAACATCGCCAGTCGCCCGATGACGTTCAACCAGAGCGATTTGTGCGATGCTGTTTTGCGCTGAAACCAGACCCTGTTTCACCTGAACTTTACGTTTCAAAGCTCGTGTTGGCGCCTGATTTTCAAGCACACCAATCACATTCGCTGTCAGGGTCTCACCGCTGACCGGCGCGCGAATCTCAAAGTCTTCCGCGGTCAGGGCCTTCCCAAGACGTACCGTTTTACGAGCCGTTTCCGGCCAGTCCAGATGCGGGCATACAACCTTGAGCGTTCCGTTTTCTGCAACCACTTTGCCACGTGCAATGACTGTCTCAATGGGAAGGTGCGTCAGGTCCGATGTCAGGATCACATCTGCCCGACGACCCGGGCTGATGGAGCCCAATTCCCGTTCCAGTCCGAAATGGGTCGCCGTGTTGATCGTTGCCATTTGCAACGCGACGACAGGATCACAGCCGCACGCAATCGCATGGCGGACTACCCGGTTCATATGCCCGTCATTAACCAAGGTTCCAGAATGACAGTCATCCGTGCACAGAATAAACGATCTCGGATCCAGACCCTTTTCGGTGATCGCTGTGATCTGCGTTTCCACATCATACCACGCAGATCCCAGCCGCATCATGGACCGCATACCTTGCCGCACGCGCGCAATGGCATCCGCTTCACAGGTGCCTTCATGATCGTCAGCAGGGCCGCCTGCCGCATATGCGTGAAACGCCGGGCCCAGATCGGGCGACGCGTAGTGACCGCCAACCGTTTTGCCTGCGTTTTGCGTCGCAGCAATCTCAGCAAGCATTTGTTGACTGCCATTGATCACACCGGGAAAGTTCATCATCTCTCCAAGCCCGATAATCCCCGGCCAGCCCATGGCCTGCGTCACATCGTCAGTTCCAATCTCATAGCCCGTCGTCTCCAGACCTGGTGCAGATGGGGCGCAGCTTGGCATTTGCGTGAAGATGGAAATCGGCTGGATGAGACCCTCATCATGCATCAAACGCACGCCTTCGAGGCCAAGTACATTCGCAATTTCATGCGGATCGGTAAACATGGTTGTCGTGCCATGTGGAATGACAGCCGCTGAGAATTCGGCAGGTGTCAACATACCGGATTCGATATGCATATGCCCGTCACAAAGACCGGGGATCATGTAGCGGCCACCGGCCTCGATAATCTGGGTGTCGGGACCAATGCAATGAGCTGCATCCGGGCCACAATATGCAAATCGGCCTTCTGCGATAGCAAGATCATGATCGCGCAGCAATTCGCGGGTGTGGACATTAACCCATGTGCCACCGCGAATAACAACATCCGCAGCATCGCGACCTGCAGCCACGGTAACGAGCCGTGCAGCGCAGTCTGCCCATGATTTCAAAGAAGTCTGTTCCATGTACCAATTGTCATGAGAAACATCTCGGGCGCAACCCGCAAAAAATAGCCGGCGGATAGTCGCAATTTAGCTAGTCAGGTCGCAACGGACGTGCTGATACTGCGCGGGGGCGAAAGGAGGCTGACATGGACGGATCACGCAGAAACATCGAACACTGGGAGGAGCGCGTCGACTTGGCGGCCACCTTCCGATGGACCGCACGCCTGAACATGCATGAAGGCGTATCCAACCATTTTTCCTTGGCGATCAACGAAGATGGCACCCGGTTCTTGATGAACCCGAACCAGGTGCATTTCTCCCGCATCAAGGCCTCTGAGATGTTGGTCATCGATGCAAACGATCCCGACACATTGAAAGGGCCAGACGCGCCAGACGCCACGGCTTGGGGGCTGCATGGCGGGCTGCATCGTCATTGCCCGCATGCGCGCTGCGCAATGCATGTGCATTCCATCCACGCGACCGTGCTTGCTTGCCTGAAAGACAAAGTACTTCCTCCGTTGGAACAAAATGCGGCGATGTTCTACGACCGACAGATCGTTGACGACAATTACGGCGGTCTGGCCTTTGAAGAGGAAGGGGAGCGATGTGCCAAACTGTTCGCCGACCCCAAAAAGAGGGTCATGATCATGGGCAATCACGGCATCATGGTCATCGGCAATACCGTCAGCGAAACGTTCAACCGAATGTATTTCTTTGAGCGCGCCTGTGAGGTGTACATCCGTGCGCTCCAGACTGGCCAACCCCTTGCGATTTTGCCAGATGACATCGCAGCCAAGACCGCAGATGAAATCGAGAACTACCCTGAACAAGACATTCGCCACTTGGCGGAATTGAAAGCCATTCTGGACGAGGAAGGTTCTAACTATGCGACTTGATACGAGATCGGGTCTGACATTCCGTGGCGGGAGACCGGCCTGAAATGCAATACGGTTTGAGTGAAGAGCAGGAGATGATCGTATCAACTGTGCGTGCGTTTGTTGAGAACGAGATCTATCCGCATGAGAACCTCGTGGAACGCAGCGGCGACGTGCCGACTGAGATCGCACAGGACATCAAGCAAAAGACCCTGGATCTGGGGTTTTACGCCTGTAATTTCCCTGAGAGCGTCGGTTGTGCGGGTCTGTCACATGTGGATTTTGCACTGGTCGAGCGCGAATTGGGACGCGGTTCAATGGCGCTTAATCACTTCTTTGGGCGCCCCCAGAACATTCTCATGGCCTGCGAAGGTGATCAGGTGGAGAAATACCTGATGCCGGCCGTACGCGGTGAAAAAATGGACGCCCTTGCGATGACAGAACCCGGTGCCGGCTCTGACGTGCGCGGGATGAAATGCTCCGCTGTCCGAGATGGCGGTGACTGGGTGGTAAATGGGACGAAGCACTTTATTTCCGGCGCGGAACACGCGGATTTTGTCATCGTGTTTGTCGCGACGGGTGAAGAAGAGACACTGCGCGGGCCCAAGAAGAAGATCACCACCTTCCTCGTCGACCGCGGAACCCCCGGGTTTACGATTCGCGACGGTTACAAGTCCGTATCGCATCGCGGCTACAAGAACATGATCCTTGAGTTTGACGACTGTCGTTTGCCTGATGCGCAAGTCTTGGGGCAGGTCGATGGAGGCTTTGCTGTGATGAACGAATGGCTCTATGCCACGCGGATCACGGTTGCCACAATGTCGGTTGGGCGGGCAAGGCGCGTATTTGACTATGCTCTGAGCTACGCAGCCGAGCGGGAACAATTCGGTCAGCCCATCGGCAAATTTCAAGGTGTCGGCTTCCAGATTGCAGACATGATCACGGAGATCGATGCAGCAGACCTTCTTACACTTGCCGCCGCAGACAGGCTGGACAAAGGACTTCCGTCCAACCGCGAGATTGCGTCCGCCAAGCTCTATGCAAGCGAGATGCTGGCGAGGGTCACTGATGCGGCGATCCAGATACATGGCGGTATGGGATTGATGGATGATTATCCGCTTGAACGGTTCTGGCGCGACGCGCGGGTCGAACGAATCTGGGATGGCACATCGGAAATTCAAAGACATATCATCAGCCGCGACCTGTTGCGGCCATTGGGCGCTTAATGTCGGCGCTTTCGAGACTGTTTAACCCTGAGTCCATCGTTGTTATCGGCGGCGGCGCGTGGGGCGAGGCTGTGCTGCATCAAGCCCAGAAATTCGGTTTCGCAGGGGAACTTTATGCAGTCCACCCCAGCAAACCAGAGATCGCTGGCATCGCCACCTGGAAGGGCGCGCATCTCCTCCCGAAGGCACCTGATGCAGCCTTTATCGGGATCAATCGTGAGGCGACCGTAGGCGCTGTTGAGCGCCTGCGCAAAAAGGGGACGGGCGGCGCCGTGTGCTTTGCCTCTGGGTTTGCTGAGGCCACAGCCGAAGACGCGACTGGCGCGGATGCGCAAGAACGTTTGCTTAGAGCCGCGCAAGACATGCCGATCCTT
Source organism: Pseudomonadota bacterium (assembly GCA_039195745.1). Lineage (GTDB taxonomy): Bacteria > Pseudomonadota > Alphaproteobacteria > Rhodobacterales > Rhodobacteraceae > Litoreibacter. Next base: position 93,286 of record JBCCVD010000003.1, read on the forward strand.
GGTCCGAATTGCTATGGCTTCATCAACGCATTTGATCAGGTCGCCATTTGGCCTGATCAGCACGGTCTTGTCCCTGTAGATCGCGGCGTCGCGATCCTGACGCAATCCTCAAACATTTCGATCAACTTGACGATGCAGGCGCGTGCCTTGCCCATCGGCTATATGATCACCAGTGGCAATCAGGCCCAGACAACACAGGCAGATATTGCGTCCGCGCTGCTGGATGATCCGCGTGTCACCGCCATAGGGTTGCATATAGAAGGTCTCAATGACCTTGCGGCCTGGCATGATCTGGCGCTGAAAGCCGCGGAAAAAGGCGTGCCGCTCGTAGCGCTCAAAGTCGGTGTCTCAGACGAAGCCCGGAGCGCGACCGCCTCTCATACGGCATCGCTTGCCGGCGATGACGCGGGCGCGCAGGCGCTATTCGACCGCCTCGGCATCGCACGGGTCGATGACCTGACGAGTTTCATCGAGACGCTGAAACTGCTGCATGTTGCAGGGCCTCTGGCATCGCCCCAGATCGGCTCCATCAGCTGTTCCGGCGGTGAAGCCTCTCTGGCTGCCGATCTTGGGGCCGCAATTGGCATCTCCTTTCCCAAGTTGACGAAGCCTCAATCTGAGCGCTTGCGCAGCGCCCTCGGCCCAAAAGTCGCGCTCGCCAACCCGCTGGATTATCACACTTACATCTGGCGGGACGAGGACGCGATGGTAGCGGCTTGGTCGGCCATGGCTGACCCCGGCCTTGCGGCTCTTCTGATCATTGTCGATTTCCCACGCAGCGACCGTTGCGACCCTGCAGATTGGGACTGTGCGATCAACGCCGCTTTACGTGTCCGCGCCGAAACGGATCAAGTGATCTGTATGGCCGCATCATTGCCGGAATTGATGCCAGAGCACGTAGCACAACGACTGATTGAGGGTGGTGTCGTACCGCTAAATGGGCTGAGCGATGCGTTGAAAGCAATCCGCACCTCCACGGTGCTCAGTCCTGACCCGACACCTCCACTTCTTCCGGGCGGGCCGCGTGAAGCAGCGCTGATTGACGAGGCCGCAGCAAAGCAAAAACTGAAGTCGACTGGCGCGGATATTCCGGAAGGAAAGACCCTAAATAGGCACGAAACGCCACCACCTGTTGATTTTCCCGTTGTCGTTAAATCCCTCGGCATCGCACATAAAACCGGGGCGAATGCGATTGCACTGAATATCAGATCAGAAGGTGAGCTCAGGCAAGCCTGCGCTTCGCTGCAGGGTGACAGGATTCTGGTTGAACAGATGGTGCCGGATGTGATCACAGAGCTTTTGATTGGCGTCATACGTGACCCGGCTCATGGATTTGTACTGACACTTGGGGCTGGCGGGACGCTCACAGAGTTATGGAACGACACAGTATCTATGCTTGTGCCGGTCACTTCGCAGCAGATTGACGCTGCACTCGACAGTTTAAGGATTGCCCCGGTTTTACGCGGGTATCGCGGTCGGTCCGCAACGGATCGGGCGGCGATCATCGATGCAGTCTTAGCGATTCAGTGTTACGTTGTTGCGAACGCTTCATGCGTGGCGGAAGTGGAGGTCAACCCGCTGCTATGCACCGCAACCTCCGCAATCGTTGGAGACGCACTCATCAGGGAGGCACCATGAGCCCGATTCACACCCATCGCGATGGACCCGTCTTACAGGTCACGCTCGACCGGCCCAAAGCCAATGCGATCGATCTCGCGACAAGCCGGATCATGGGCGATGTCTTCGCTGATTTCCGTGATGATCCGGATCTGCGCGTCGCGATTATCACAGGCGGTGGGGAGAAGTTTTTTTGTCCCGGCTGGGATCTGAAAGCTGCGGCCGATGGAGATGCAGTTGATGGCGACTATGGCGTCGGAGGCTTCGGCGGTCTGCAAGAACTGCCGGACCTGAATAAGCCCGTCATCGCTGCGGTGAACGGTATTGCCTGCGGCGGCGGCCTGGAACTCGCGCTTTCTGCGGATATCATTCTTGCGGCCGATCACGCCAGCTTCGCGCTGCCAGAGATCAGATCCGGAACAGTCGCTGATGCCGCCTCCATCAAATTACCAAAGCGCATTCCACACCATATCGCCATGGAGCTTCTGTTCACCGGCCGATGGTTCGACGTCGAAGAGGCGCACAGGTGGGGTCTCGTCAATGAAATTGTCCCTCAGGCACAATTGCTCGACCGCGCCTGGGAGATGGCCCGATTGCTCGCCTCGGGCCCGCCGCTGGTCTACGCGGCAATAAAGGAAATTGTACGCTACGCAGAGGACCACAATTTTCAGGACACGATGGACAACATCACTGGGCGGAAGTTCGAAACCGTCGACAGATTGTATTCGAGCGAAGATCAACTCGAAGGGGCCAAAGCCTTCGCGGAGAAACGAGACCCCGTTTGGAAAGGTCGTTAGGATTTGGTTAACGTCACAATAAGGGCCTTATCTGCTCTGTGCGCGTCCATGCGTTGTTCATCATAAATCGCGGTTTCAAGCAGTGTTAGACCCTCAATCTGCGAGGACACAGACGTCAATTTCGCTTCAAAACCTTTCTCAGCATAATGTTGAGCGTTGATGGTCAAGGCGAAAACTGCCCCCGGCTTTGCGATGCGTAACAGCTCCTCCAGCGCGTCCGGACCAATATGACCATGTGTGAATGTACCAGCACTGATGATCCCTGCGTAAAGGGCATCCTCCAGTTCCAACTGCAGCGTCAGGTCACCCTCAAACAGGGTCTCATAGCAGTCCTTCAGGGCAGCTTCTGCAAGCATCTGCGCAGAGATATCAACGCCATCGATTGGGCCGATACCAGCCGCTTGTAATGCGGCACCGACAAGTCCCGTGCCTGCACCGACGTCAAGCACAGGCCCATTCCCACCCAATTGAGCAAAGGTATCGGCGATTATCTGCGGCAGTTGATACCCCGAAGCGGCGGCAAAGGTCCGGTCATAGGTCTCAGCCCAATCGGCATAAAGCTGCACGGAATCAGTAGGTGTTTGCAGGGCATAAGCGCCGTCGAGGCTGGGTGGTTTTGTCATTCTACAAACTCGTCGGCCGAATAGCCTTGCAAAAACAAAAGAGCAGTCAGGTCACCGTGATTTATTCGATACTTCGCCTGTTTCTGAACAGATGGCTTTGCATGCAGTGCGACGCCCATGCCTGCCTTCGTCAGCATGCCGAGGTCATTGGCCCCATCGCCCACCGCCAGAACATCTTCTGCGTCAATCTGAAGCTTTGCACACAGGTCGGTTAGAGCCTCCACCTTTGCTTCTTTGCCCACGATAGGCGGAATGACCGCACCGCTCAGCTTGCCATCCACAACGTCAAACCGGTTTGATCTATGCTCATCAAAGCCCAGCTGGGCAGCCACAGGGCCAGTGAAATGCGTGAACCCTCCTGAAACCAGCGCCGCATAAGCGCCTTGCGATCGCATCGTCGATACAAGCGCCTTACCACCCGGCATGAAGCTGATCTGATTGCTTAAAACAGTGTTTATTACACCTTCATCCAGCCCTTGGAGCAAAGCGACGCGTTCTTTCAACGCGCCCTCAAATGCGATCTCTCCATTCATCGCACGCGCCGTTATGCTTGCAACTTTCTCACCAATGCCTGCGACGTTAGCGAGTTCATCAATGCACTCCTGCTGGATCATCGTGCTGTCCATATCCGCGAGCAGGAGTTGCTTTTTGCGTCCGGCCGCGGCCTGAACACAAAGGTCCACTGACATGGATTGAAGGTCCTCCCAGACTGTTGCGACTGTGTCGTTTTGCGTTTCCATATCAAATTCAGCGCACACATCCGGCATCAACCACCGTATCTCGCCCCCACCCCATGCGTTGCGTAAAGACGCGACCAAATCGCTTTCAAGGTTTGGTGTCTCAGGATTGGTGAGGAGGGTCGCCACATGCATTGCCGCTGTCCAATTCATAAAGATCTGTCGCAAAAAGATGCTCAATCGCCGCTATAGCGCCGGATTTAAGGTTGTGGAACCCGAAAGCAGAGCGTAGACGCGTCAGTGGGACACCCTTCCCCAACGAAGGGCATATATCTGTAAGGATACCACTGATGACGAATACTGCACCGGCGACGCGGCCGGAAAACCCGCGTTTTTCTTCTGGCCCCTGCGCCAAACCCCCCACATTCGAACTGAACAAGCTTTCTGACGCGCCCTTGGGCCGATCGCATCGTGCGGCACCGGGTAAGGCAAAGCTGAAGGAAGCAATTGATCTGACCCGCGAGGTGTTAGGCGTTCCAGACGATTATCTGATCGGAATCGTTCCCGCATCTGATACTGGCGCCTATGAGATGGCTATGTGGAATTTGCTTGGTGCGCGCCCGGTTGAGATGCTTGCCTGGGAGAGTTTCGGCTCCGGCTGGGTGACTGACGTGGTCAAGCAATTGAAGCTGGATGCAGAGGTCAAGACAGCCGCATATGGCGAGATCGTTGATTTTGCGACCGTCGATTTCAATAAAGATGTTTGTTTCACCTGGAATGGCACGACTTCCGGCGTACGGGTCCCATCAAGAGACTCTATTCCAGCGAAAAGAGATGGTCTAACTCTTTGCGATGCGACCTCTGCCGCTTTCGCGATGGACCTGCCTTGGGACCGCTTGGACGTCACGACGTTCAGCTGGCAGAAGGTTCTTGGCGGGGAGGCGGCACATGGCGTTCTGATCCTTTCCCCCCGTGCAGTAGAGCGGCTTGAAAGCTACACACCCGCATGGCCCTTGCCGAAAATTTTCCGCCTGACGAAAGCCGGTAATCTGATTGAGGGTATTTTCACTGGGGCCACAATCAACACCCCGTCGATGCTCTGCGTCGAAGATTACATCTTTGCACTGAACTGGGCGAAGTCAGTGGGTGGGCTTGAAGGCCTGATCGCGCGGGCAGACGCAAACGCAAAAGCCGTGAATGACTTTGCAGACGGAACCGACTGGCTCGCCAATCTAGCCGTTGATCCTACGACACGTTCCAACACCTCTGTCTGTTTGAAATTTACCGATGATCGGATCACCGATGGTGCAACCTTTGCCAAAGCGATCGCAAAGCGCCTGGACGAGGCAGGCGTCGCCTATGACATCGGTGCGTATCGCGATGCCCCTCCCGGTCTGCGCATCTGGTGCGGCGCCACGGTGGAAACATCTGACATCGAGGCGCTGATGCCTTGGATCGCTCACGCATTTGGCGCCGAAATCTCGGCTTAAACTCTCAATTAAATACCAAAGGAGGAGCCCCTCATGGCCCCCAAAGTACTCGTGTCTGACAAACTGTCTGAAACTGCAGTTCAAATCTTCCGCGACCGCGGCATTGATGTGGATTTCATGCCTGATCTTGGCAAGGACAAGGTCGAATTGCTTAAACTGATTCCGCAATATGACGGCCTTGCCATTCGGTCTGCGACCAAGGCGACGGAAAAACTGATCGCAAATGCTGCCAATCTGAAAGTCATCGGTCGCGCTGGTATCGGTGTCGACAATGTCGATATACCGACCGCGTCCAAGAAGGGTATCATCGTGATGAACACGCCTTTCGGCAACATGATCACAACCGCGGAACATGCGATTGCGATGATGTTCGCCTTTGCGCGTCAGATCCCTGAAGCGTCGGCATCCACCCATGCGGGCAAGTGGGAGAAGTCCAAATTCATGGGCGTTGAGCTGACCGGCAAGACACTGGGCGTGATTGGTGCAGGCAATATCGGGGGGATCGTCTGTGAGCGTGGTGTCGGCCTGAAAATGAAAGTGATCGCCTATGATCCCTTCCTGTCTGAAGAACGCGCCAAGAAGCTGAACGTAACCAAAGTGGAGCTGGACGAGCTGTTCGCACGCTCTGATTTCATCACCTTGCACGTGCCGGCGACGGATAAGACGCGCGGCATGATCTCAGCCGAAAACATCGCGAAGATGAAGAAGGGCGTGCGGATCGTGAATTGCGCGCGGGGCGGTCTGGTCGATGAGGAAGCGCTCGCAGAGGCCTTGAAATCCGGCCATGTCGCGGGTGCTGCGTTCGACGTGTTCGCAGTAGAGCCCGCAACCGAAAGCCCGCTGTTCAACTTACCGAATGTGGTTGTGACCCCTCACTTGGGCGCTGCCACGACCGAAGCGCAGGAAAACGTGGCACTTCAGGTCGCAGAACAAATGTCGGACTTCCTTCTGACAGGGGCCGTGTCCAACGCGCTGAACATGCCCTCTGTCACGGCAGAAGAGGCGAAAGTAATGGGGCCATGGGTGAAGCTCGCCGAACATCTGGGCGCGTTCATCGGGCAGATGACAGATGAGGTGCTGCAGGAAATCCAGATCACCTATAACGGCTCCGTCTCTCAAATGAATTTGGACGCGCTGAACTGTGCCGGCGTGGCAGGTATCATGAAAGCGACGAACCCGGATGTGAACATGGTCTCTGCCCCGGTGATCGCCAAGGAACGCGGGATCAAGATCAGCACGACCACGCAAGACAAATCAGGTGTGTTTGACGGCTATATCAAGATCAACGTGATCACGGATCAACGCGAGCGGTCGATTGCAGGCACGGTCTTCTCTGACGGGAAACCGCGCTTCATCCAGATCAAAGGCATCAATATCGATGCCGAGATCGGGGAGCATATGCTCTACACGACCAACGAAGACGTGCCGGGCATCATCGGGACATTGGGTCAGACCATGGGTGAGAACGGCGTGAACATCGCGAACTTTACACTCGGTCGCTCTGGTGCAGGCAAGGAAGCCATCGCGCTGCTCTATGTCGATGCGCCAGTGCCCGCGCCGGTTCTGAAGAAGCTGGAAGACACGGGCATGTTCCAGCAGGTCAAAACGCTGCAATTCGACGTCGTCTGATCAGACTGTCTTACCAATGTGATCGCCGAGGCATCCGCTTCGGCGGTCAATCATTCCGAATGAGGCCAGTGATTGCGGCTGCGGCCAATGCAGTGACGATCCATCCAATGGCTTTGGCAATCCAGCGCATCCACCATCCAAGACGGCCCCATTCAGAGCGTGAGGTTGAAGGCGCCCATGCGCTTTCCTGTCCCAACTGCACGATAGGGACGACAAGATCTGCGGCATAGGCATACGCATTAAATGTCTCCCAATCCTGCCCCGCTTCGCCGGGCGCGGCCCAAAAAGCGGCGGGATTATCCGGATGGGTCCGCGTGGCGGAAACCCAGCCCTGAGAAACGAGGATCGGTGCGGCATTGGGCGCCATATCGCCTGCTTGCCAAGTACGATCAAAGAACCAGCCGAGCGCCAGTATCAAAAGAACCGCCACGACAATCGCGCGGGCCGGACGGAAGCCATAGCCAATAGTGCAGCGCAGAAACAGATCATTGAACCATGCAATCGCGCGCCACCCAACGAAGCCACCGCTCTCGGCGGCCAGGCGGCGGTTCTCCGCCTTCAGTAACCGCTCTTTATGCATCAACACTGTGCTTGCATCCGCGCGATGCCCCATGCGTCCCATCACGTAGGCCAGTTGTTCATAGGGTTGCGCCGTAAAGGGCATGTTTTCGGGCTTTCGTGCCAACCAATCCAAGCGCGACTTCACATCGGTTTCGGCATGGCGCGAGAAATCGACGTAAGTCAGCCCGTCCAGCCGGATGGGATAGGCTGCACCGGGCCCTACCGGTTCGTCTTTCAACCGTTCAACATGAGCGCCCGCAAGGTTGAAGATGCCACGAGAAATCTGATTGGCCTTCAAAAACAAAATGCCCTGGATCTGAGCGCGCGCCAGACTGAACGCGATGTCTGACCCGTGCTCTTCGGTAGCGCCAAAAACAGCCCCCATAACGCCGACATCGTTCAACGTGATCGATGTGTTGGTCAGAAACAGATCATGTTCGATCCGTGCGGAAGACATGAAAATCTGGCCTGTTACAACGAGCGTCGTGTTTCCGTCTGCGTAAGGATAGTTCCCCAAGAAGACCGACCCGCGGACTCGGATGGATGGTGCGAAGATCGCATCTTGCGTCTTGCTTTCGATGATGGCGTCACAGACTTGAAGATCACCACCAATTTCCGCGCCGGACAGGTCGACCTCCCCCGAAATCCGCGTGCCAGCCCGAATGTAGAGCGAGCCTGAGAAAGTCGCGTTATCTGCATTCACACCCGCCAGCCTGCAGCCAGAGATATGCAACCCACGCAATGAGGCGTTGATCAGGTTCAGCGGCTCAACCACATGACACGCGCTAAGTGAGATGTCGCGCGCGCTGTCACAGCCTTGCAGGTCCAAAGCCCCTGTGATCCAGGCCCCTCGGATCCGGATGCCTTTGTCATGCAGGCTATCAGACAGTAGCAAATACCGGATCAGATCGGCGCGGATATGCACATCGCCATCACATGCCTCCGGCAATGTGCCTGACGAAAGGACGGTCCTGTTTGGCAAATCCACTTCAGCTATAAGTTTGAGTTCAGCGGCTGAAAGCGGCTCGAAATGCGACAGGTCCATCATGGCGCAAAGCAAAGCATGCGCTGAAACAGGCCGCAAGGCTCAGCGCATCAGCTTCCAAAGGGAGGTGCCGCCAAGAAACAAGGCAAAGCCGCCGCCGAAAATGAACAGCTCAATGCCAACCAGACCCTTCGGCAGACCCTTTATCAACAACACCGACGCGAGCAGAGACAGGATCACGGCGCTCATTGCAACGCGCAGTTTCAACTCTGATCGGGACGGGCCAAACTTACTCATCCCGTTGAGCTAGCGGGTGAGTCCAGAATGTCACGTCTGGATGCCGTCAAAGATCGGAGAGTTTACAGTCGCCAAAGCTCTATGGTTCGGTCCTGCGCATGAAAAAGACCTACACGCCTTACGTCGCGACCCTGCTGATTATTGTTGCGACAGCTGCCATCCTGCTTTGGATGGGGCGGGTTCCGATGTGCAAATGCGGCTATATCAAACTCCTGCACCTTGAAACGATGAGCTCTGAGAATTCTCAGCATATCGCGGACTGGTATACGCCCAGTCACGTGCTGCACGGGTTTATCTTCTATTTCATCCTGTGGCTGGTCGCGCGACGGATCAGCATCGGATGGCGCTTGACCATCGCGACCATCGTGGAAGCAGCGTGGGAGATCGCAGAGAATACCGACGCCGTGATCAATCGCTACCGCGAGGTCACGATTGCGCTCGACTATTTCGGCGACTCCGTTCTGAATTCTGTCTTCGACATCATTGCGATGATCGCCGGGTTTTATGCGGCGAAGGTTCTGCCGGTGTGGGCCAGCATCGCCATCATCATCATCGCGGAGGTGTTCGTGATCTATATGATCCGCGACGGGCTGGCTTTGAACGTCATCATGTTGCTCTATCCGTTGGACGCGATCCGTGAGTGGCAAGCGACCGGATAACGTCGCTTACGCGGCGCGTTTCTTACCTCGCATCGACACGCCCCCAAATCCGGCAAGGCCAACTATCATTGCCCAGAATGCACCTGGCAGCGGCACAGCTGACATGCTTGGGGCGGCAGATACATCCACGACGTTGGACTGATCATTGAAGAACCAGTTATAGCCGGTGTTAAAGTAAATCGAGTTCTGCGTGATGGCCGTATGGCCGTCTGCGATCATGACCCCCTGAGACTGCGACACAGCAAATGAAGCTTGCGTGTTGTCGAAGTCGATCAGAATATCAGCACCTGCGACCGCACCAATGAAGTTGAGCGTGACTGTGTAGTCATCCGCCGTCCCCGCCAGTTCATCCACACCTGAACGCGCGTAGAGAAGCCCCGCAACATCGTCTGCCGTCAGGCTTCGTTGGGCTTCGCCCTGCAAGCTGCCCTGCTGCATGACGGCTTCCGTCTGAGCATATCCAAGCGCGGCTGCAGCATCGCGACCACCTGAGGTTCCAAAGCTCTGCCCTCTTGGCAGATCGCCTAAGTTCCTGCTGTATGTGGTGCTGTCGACTATGCCGAGATCGGTTGCGAATGGATCATTCTCGCCAATACGAAAATAGCCCAGATTAACGTCGTCGCCGCGATCATCATCCGCAGTCCCGATCACGCCATCTGAGCCAGCACTCAGATCAAACACACCATTTGCGCCTCTTCCAGCAGGCGCAAAGTCGCGGTTACTGCCGCTTTCACCGGACTCGCTTGCTAGATTCGTATGGTCGAGGCCAAGGGCATGTCCCATCTCATGCAACAACACGGATTCGAAATCGAACGCGCCGCTTGGAACAAGCCCGGATTGCAGATTTCCAACCGTCGGTAACAAGCCATTCCACGTATTGACGACGTTCTGAACCGATATCTGCATCTCGCTCGCAAAAAGGCTCGTTTGATCAATGCCAACCGAAATCTCTAGCGCGCCGCCTGCCCCAGTATAGCCCTTTGCATGCGTGATAACATCGGGCGCGGAGGCTCCCGCAAAAATGTAAGTGGCCGCCTGGGCCGGTTCACTTGCGGAAAAGACAGACCCCGCTGCGATAGCAGTCGCGAGCAGTCTGGTACGATGGGAATGCGGCATTCTTTACCCTTCAAATTCATCCAGCGCACGCAGCACCGGACCTACATATGCCGTCGTTATTGATAAACATTGAGACGAATTAATGACGAAGATTCTGCAAATTTGAGCCATCGAAAAAACAGTTCGCTCTTACAGCGAGCTTTGTTCCGTAATCAGATACAATTCAGCGCGGATGGTCCCTCAGGCCGTCCGCGTTTCCGTCAGCCCGAGCCGTTCGACCATCGCATCCCGCATGACGAATTTTTGTGGCTTGCCCGTCACCGTCATCGGGATCTCATCAACGAACAAGACATGCGCAGGCACTTTGAAATGTGCGATCTGGCCTTGGCAAAACGCTTTGATATCGGTGTCTGTCGCGGACTGATCGGGCTTGGTGATGATCCATGCAACGGCGATCTCACCGAATTTATCATCTGGCACACCGAAGACTTGCACCTGACTGACAGCGGGATGCGTGTACAGGAACTCTTCGATCTCGCGCGGATAGATATTCTCGCCACCGCGCACGATCATGTCTTTCAAGCGCCCCGTGATATTGACGTAGCCCTCGCCGTCCATCCGGGCCAAATCGCCGCTATGCAACCAACCGGCATCGTCAATCGTTTCTGACGTCCGCACAGGTTCGTCCCAATAACCCTGCATCACGGAATAGCCGCGCGTCCATAACTCACCCTGTTCACCGACAGGAACTGTCTTCCCGTCCTCATGCACCAGTTTGACTTCCACATGCGGATGGATGCGACCGACAGAGGTCACGCGTTTCTCCACCGGGTCGTCGATGTTGCTTTGGAAAGAGACCGGGCTTGTCTCGGTCATCCCGTAAGCAATCGTTACGCCGGTCATGTGCATCTTCGATTGTACGGCACGCATCACCTCAATCGGGCAAGGCGCCCCGGCCATGATCCCCGTTCTGAGGTTGCTGAGATCGAAAGAGCCAAAGCCCTCATGCTCCAGCATCCCCACGAACATGGTCGGCACCCCGTAACAGGCCGTGCAACGCTCTGCCTCAAGCTGGCGCAAGGTGGTGAACGGATCGAACCCCTCTGACGGCACCACCATCGCCGCGCCCTTTGTGACGCAACCTAATGTCCCCATCACCATACCGAAGCAGTGATAAAAGGGCACAGGAATGCAAAGCCGATCCCGCTCTGTCAGCTCAAGGGCCTCTGTCGTGAAATGCGCGTTGTTCACGATATTGCGGTGGGTCAGCGTGGCCCCTTTCGGATTGCCCGTCGTGCCGCTGGTAAACTGGATGTTGATCGGGTCATCCGGGTGCAGACTGTCGGAAATTGCATTCAGCTTGTCGGGGTTTTGCGCGGCCAGAACCTCGTCAAAGGCAAGCATGCCCTGTGGAACATCTTCGCCCATGCAGATGATATGCTCCAACAGTGGCAGGCGCGCAGGCCCTAGCTCCGCAAGCATGCCCGTATAGTCAGAGCTCTTGAAAGCGCGCGCAGTGATAAGCCCGGCACAGCCAACCTTGTTCAACGCATAGTCCAATTCATGCAACCGATAAGCCGGGTTGATATTGACCAGGATCACGCCGATGCGTGCGGTCGCAAACTGGGTCAAAAGCCATTCGTAGCGATTGGGCGACCAAATCCCAACGCGGTCGCCCTTGCCATAGCCGAGACGCAGCAAACCGGTGGCCAAACTATCCACGTCACTCGCAAATTCTGCATAGCTGCGTCGAATACCCTGCTCTGCAAAAATTGCTGCGTCTCGGTCGCCATAGTCCAAAACCGTACGGGCAAGCAGCTGCGGCAAGGTCAATTCGATCAAAGGCGTATCAATCCGACCCATCACATGGGAGAAACCGTCCAAGGGTCTACGCGTTGACTGCATCGGCTCCTCCGCATTGCGACGCCGCGTTAGGGCTGACGCCGGATATTGGTTCACCTAGAGTGGCATCAACAGGTGCAAAGGACCAGATCACATGAGCGACATCGTCATTCTCAGCGGAACACGGACAGCCATCGGCACATTCGGCGGCGCGCTTGCCGGAACCCCTCCCATTGAACTGGCCGCTGCCGTCAACAGGTCTGCGCTTGAACGTGCCGGTGTTGCGCCAGAACAAATCGGCCATGTCGCCTATGGCCACGTCATCAACACGGAACCACGCGACATGTACCTGTCCCGTGTCGGGGCCATGCAGGCCGGAATTCCCGACACAGTTCCCGCGATGAACGTGAACCGTCTTTGTGGCTCGGGCGTGCAGGCCATTGTCTCTGTGATTCAGTCTCTCATGCTGAGCGATGCCGAATTTGGTCTTGCTGGCGGGGCGGAGAATATGAGCCGGTCGCCCTACATCCTGCCACAGACTCGCTGGGGTCAGAAAATGGGCGATGCAGGCGCGCAGGACATGATGCTGGGCGCACTGAATTGCCCCTTTGGTACGGGGCATATGGGAGTGACAGCGGAAAATGTCGCACAAGAACATGACATAACCCGCGAGGCGCAGGACGCTTTCGCTTTGGAAAGCCAGCAACGCGCAGCCAAGGCGATAAAGGCTGGCTATTTCAAAGATCAAATCACGCAAATCGAGGTGAGAGTGAAACGCGAGACGGTCGCGTTTGAGGTCGATGAGCATCCAAAGTCGTCCACGATGGAAACGCTCGGCGGTTTGCGCGCTGTGTTCCAGAAGGACGGCACAGTCACGGCAGGCAATGCATCCGGCATCAATGACGGTGCTGGCGCGTTGGTTCTGGCCCGCGCCGATGCGGCAGAGAAAGCGGGGCTGACCCCCCGCGCGCGCGTGATTGGCTACGCACATGCAGGTGTGCGCCCGGAGGTCATGGGCATCGGTCCTGTTCCAGCCGTGGAGAACCTGTTGGAAAAAACCGGCCTGAACGTCTCTGATTTCGACGTGATCGAGTCCAACGAGGCTTTTGCGGCGCAAGCGCTCGCGGTCAGCAAAGGCTTGGGCCTCGATCCGGCTAAGGTTAACCCGAATGGAGGAGCCATCGCGCTCGGCCATCCGGTTGGCGCGACAGGGGCGATCATCACAGTCAAAGCTCTGCATGAGTTGGACCGTATCGGCGGCGCCAAAGCCCTGATCACCATGTGTATCGGCGGCGGTCAGGGCATCGCCTTGGCAATCGAACGCACCTAATCCACGAACAGCTCGGTCTTCGCAGATCGCCCTTTTGCATCCACGACAGTCACGGTCAAATAACCGCGGCCCGTAGATGCAATCTGCATCTGGCGCTCCCAGCTCAGCGCCGCAATGGGACTGCCATTTGCGAGCCAACTAAAGGGCGGTGCGCCATTGCGGATTTGCACGAAGACACCGTCAGAGCCCCGGGCAATCTTGGCCCCATCTGGTGGGAAGGCAATTTGCGGTCGGTTCTGATCTTGCCGGATCTCTCCGGTGGCTTTGAACTGCCGCAAGGGCGTTGGAAGATCCGCGTTGCTCAGCATCAGCGCATCAGCTGGTGCTGCAGGCAATGGATCAGCCAGTGGTTTCAACCGTTCAAACGCCTCGAATAGAACGGGCGCGGCAATTGCTGCACCAAAGGCGCCCGGCACGGGCGTTCCGTCAGCGCGCCCCATCCAGACACCGATGACATGTTTGCCGTCATAGCCAATCGCGAGAGTGTCGCGGTGCCCGTAGGAGGTGCCCGTCTTATAGGCGATCTCCCTTTTGCGCGCATTGGCAGGAGGCGCGATGCCGGACAATATGTCCGTCACATACCACGCAGATTTCTGGCCCAGCACACGCGCGGCCTGTTGCGGTTCAGCAGATGCCGTTTCCTGCAGCTCAATGCTTTGCCCGCCCCGCGCGAGGCTGGCATAGAGCTGCACCAGATCATGCAGACTAATCCCCAATCCGCCCAATCCGATGGCCAACCCCGGTTGATCGCCGGGTATCTCGAAATCTGCACCCATACGCTTGAGAGTGCCTGACAGGGCCGCAGGCCCAATCCGGTCCAAAATACTGACAGCGGGCAGATTTAGAGACTGTTGAAGCGCTTCACGCACGCGCAACTCCCCGCGAAACTCGCCATCAAAATTGACAGGAGCGTAGGTGCCAAAACTGCGCGGACGGTCTTCGATCAGCGTTTCAGGATGGATCATGCCGCGCTCAAAACCAAGGCCATAGATCAGCGGTTTTAACGTCGAACCGGGCGAACGCAGCGCACGTGTCATATCGACATAACCCTCCCGCGCATCATCCGCAAAATCGGGTGATCCTACGGAAGCCAAAACCTCCCCGGTTTGATGATCCGCAACGACCATCGCGATGGAGAGGTGCCGGTCATGCGCACGGATCGCTTGACGCGCCAGTTGCTCCAAGCTGCGCTGCAAAGTTCGGTCAATGGTGGATTTGATCCTGAGATCTGTGCTTTCTGCGATCAGCCGATCCGACAGATGCGATGCCAATAGCGGGAAGCCACGCCGACCCTTTGCGGGTGGCTCTGTGGTGGCCGTCCGCGCTGTTTCGTCGGTGATCACACCCGCGCGCAGCATTCGGGCAAGCACCCGATCTCGTGCCTCATGCGCAGCCTCTGGCTTGCGGTCAGGACGTCGCGTCTCAGGCGCCTGCGGTAGAGCCACAAGAAGTGCCGATTGCGCTGTTGTCAGGCGCCTCGGCTCTTTTCCGAAATAGGCCAGCGAGGCGGCGCGCACCCCTTCAAGGTTCCCCCCAAACGGCGCGCGCTGCAGGTAGAGGTTCAGAATTTGATCTTTGCTAAGCCGCCGTTCCAGAGCAAGCGCCAGCCGCGCTTGGCGCAACTTGCCTTCCCAACGCCCTGTGCCACTGTCTTCCAGCAAGCGTGCGGTTTGCATGGTCAGCGTCGACGCACCGGAAACCATCCGCTGGTAGCGGATTGCCTGACCAAAAGCTCGCGCCAGAGCAATGAAATCTACGCCGGCATGATCGTAGAATCGTTTGTCTTCATAGGCGACGAGCATGCGCAGATAGTCAGGATCCACTGTGCTGACATCCGCAGCAAGCCGCCAACGCCCATCATCCACCTGATAGGCACGCAGTAAATCGCCATGCCGGTCCAGCACTTCCTGGCCGGTCTCAATCACCAGCGGCGGTATCAGCGTGGCCTCGACCCAACTGTCAAACTGATCGCGACCGATTGCAGCCACGTATAGCCCGACCGCAACCACGGCTATGGCGCGATGCCATTTCACTTGGTAACGACCACGCGGCCTGTTTCTGTTCGCGCGCGGTATGCGGGACGGTACATGTCCTCGACGCTCGCGGCCGGGTGATGATAGCTGCCCGGCGCAATGGCGCGCACGATATAGGCCAGTTGAAACGCCTGCGTCCCGCCATGATCAACAGC
The DNA here is from genome assembly GCA_039195745.1 of Pseudomonadota bacterium. Lineage (GTDB taxonomy): Bacteria > Pseudomonadota > Alphaproteobacteria > Rhodobacterales > Rhodobacteraceae > Litoreibacter. The sequence goes on from JBCCVD010000003.1 coordinate 109,037, forward strand.
GGCGAGGAAGCGGTCCTGACGGAATTCCGTGTTCTGAATGCGCGTGCTCAGCTTCAGCCAATCCAATGCGCGCACATCGCCCGCATTCAGCAGATTTGGGTTGTCGATCTCAAAACCCGCAGGCAGCGGATCATTGATCATCAATCGTCCTTCGCCAGTGTTGAACGGTTGCACGGTCAACACCGCCACCAACCGCTCGCCAGAGCGGATCTCCGCAGGCGACGCAGCCTCCCCATCCAAGGTGAAATAGGCTCTATCTATGCGGTATCCGTTGCCACCTTGCGGCTCGGGCTGTGCTGGAACGCCGAATGTCGTGAGCGTGACAACGGTGCCACTGGTCCCTGTGTTCTGGATGGCAACCGGCGTCTGCGCGTCTTGCTCAAGAACCTGCACCAAGGGGCCTCTGACAGGTGCACCGTTCAGGCTGAGCGACCCATCAGACCGGTCCAGCAATGCGTTTGCCGCCAGCAGTGACCAGACCGATTCTTGCGTTGACCGCCCGCGTACTTCGCCAAGCGTGGGCGCAACCTGTGCGGAGATGCGTTCCAGATTGATCGCGTTCGATCCCGCCTCCACGGCAAGCGTCAAGACGGCTGCCGCATCGCGCAGGTTGGTGCCGTAGTCGTCGCGCCATCTCTGCCCTTCGGGTTGCGCCTTTTGCAAACGCGCATCAGCAAGACGGAACATCGCGTCAGCCCGGGTCGGATCGCCATAGGCCGCAAGCGCCGCCCCGAGTTGCGCCAGAGCCATAGGTGTGGCGAAACTATCTGCTTTGACATCCGCGTAATACCGCAAGTCCCCGATTGCAGCAGCACCCTCACGGGCAAGCACCAGCAGCGCGTAAGCCAACCCCTCGCCACCACTTTCAAAGTCTTGCGCGCCGTTGACCTGATTGCGCAGATTGTCGAGCGCCTGGCGCAACGCAATGCTTGGCACCTCATGGCCCTGCGCAGAGGCGCGTGTCAGAAAGTCCGTGACATAGGCATCCAGCCACATGTCACCGCGCTGCGGTCGCCACAGCCCGAATGCGCCATTTGAGGCCTGATTGTTGAGCACCCGGTCCACGGCCTGAGCGATGCGATCCGCGATATTCTCACGCGCATCAAGCTTCATCGCTTGCGCCACTTGATCGAGGTAAAGCAGCGGCAAGGCACGCGACGTCGTTTGCTCCGTACAGCCATAGGGGTAGCGATCCAGCGCATCGAGCAGTCCGGGCGCATCAAAGCGCGCGAGCGGGCCCGCCGCAAGTGTTGCGCTGGCCGTCCCGGGCAGGAAGCCTTCGAACGCATTCTGATCCAGCGTGAAGGTGCCACCCGCCGCCAAATCAAACTGCGCACCACGTTGAATGACCGGATCATTGCGCGAAATAGGCAGGATTAGGGTCTTTCGAAGCACGTGATCATCCGGCGTCACCAATGTGACAGAGACATCAGCAAGGCCGACGCTTCCAGCTTTCAGCGGCACGGCGAAGACTTGCTTTTCCTGCTCCGACAGAGTGACAGCGGCGGGCGCCGCAGCAAGCGTGACACCATTGGCTGTGACCGTCAGTGGCATCTGGCCAGTTGGGCCTGTGGCATGGATAATTTCAAGGAGGAGCTGACTTTCATCACCAGGCGCAAGAAAACGCGGCAGGGTTGCTGTGACAACAACCGGATCGCGCACCAGGATGTCCTTTGTTGCTTCTCCCACGGCTGTGTCCGTCCAGACGACCGCGCTGAGGCGCACAGTGCCGTTGAATTCCGGCAAATCAAACTCTGCCCGCGCGATGCCATCGGGGCCGACAGTGACCGGGCCTGAAACATACGCAACCAGTTCCTCCGTTGGCGGTGGCGCTTGCGATGACAGCCCCGCCTCCGCATCACCGCCGGATCGCACAGTGCCTAATGCGCCGGACTGGCCGTCAATCAAACGCCCATAGATATCGCGCAGTGCCATGCCGAGTTTGCGCTGCCCAAAATAGTGGTCCGAAGCTGAGGGAGGTTCAAAACCAGTCAGATTCAAAATGCCCAAATCAACAGCAGAAATCATCGCGTAAGCCGTTTGACCCTCGGCAACGCCATTCACTTTCAGCGCGACCTTCATTGGGCTGCGCGGTGCGGCCTCATCCGGCATGTCAAATTGAGCAGACAGCTTCTTTTCTGCCGGATCGACCGGCGCGTAGGACAGGCCCAATGCGCGGGTCGGGGTCTGGCCTGCTTGCTGATCCAGTGGGCGCACCACCTGCGCCGCAACATAGACACCCGCGCCCCAATCATCGGTCACGGGCAGCGCGATCAGGTTTTCGCCTTCTGTCACAGCGACGGTTTTCATATCAACCAAGCTGTTCGACATCACCGTGATCAGCGCGGTTCCCGCTGCGCGCGGCACGATGCGGAATGTCGCAGTCTCGCCAGAGCGGTACGCTGCCTTGTCGAGAGAGGCTTCAAGCAGATCAGGCGTACTGGACGCGTCCGCCGCGCCATACCATCCCGCCGAAAAGGAAACAGAGCTGGCGACATATGCGCCATCCAGACGCTCCACTTTCAACTCGTATTCACCCCATTCGACCGGTGCAGACACGCTTGTCAGGGCGCTTGCTGACAGGTCTACCTCGCCGGTTGCAACACGAGTCCGGGTTGTGATCGGGTCCCAAAACCAGCTGCCATAGCTGGAATACCATTGATACCGCGTGTTCACGCGATTGATTGTCCAGCGCACTTTCATGTCTTGTCGGGACAGGTCCGGGCCTATCGCAATCAGATCAAATGCAGCTTCGCTGTTTTCGGGAATGATGCCGTCAGTCTGCGGCTTGATCCCGATCAGCGCCGTGTCAGCCAGAACCTGTTTGGTCAGCACGCGCTCTACCGGTCTGTTCGACCCTTCGCGGACGCGCGCCACGATCCGCGCTTCGAGGGGTTGCATCACTTCGGTCAGCTTCGGCAGATCAAGGGCCAATCGCGCAGCACCCGTCGCGTCGGTTTTTACACCGCCTTGCAAGCCACCACGGCGGGTCTGAAACGGCTCATCATGACGGCCAAAACGATACCCTTCAAAGCCGTCCACAGCACGCGCCGCGCGCAGAATGACATCGCCCTCAATCGCAAGATCAGCCCCCGGCGCGCCGAACAGGTAATCCGCCTGTACACCCAGTTGCGGCGCAGGGCCGGACAGCGATATCGGACCATCTGGCATGGTGAGTTCGACGTCGATGCGCTCCGGCAGGAAGTCTTCCACCAGAACTTTTGTCTCCGCCAAGGGCGGGGCATCAACGTCGATGTAGACCGCTACCTGCCACGTGCCGCGTGGTACAGACCCCGAAAGCGGCAATGCGAACAGGCGGCCGCCTGCGCCTTGATCATCCAATGTGGTGCGGCTGTATTCCACGCCGTCCGGCCGGGTCAGGATCGCCGTCATAGCTAGGTCAGCAATCGCGTCCGACGCTCCATTTCGCGCCAGCGCAAGTGCATAGATCGTTTCGCCTGCACGATAGGCGCCACGTTCGGTGGTCATGAACACATCAATCGGCGGCGCAGCGGGTCGCCCTTCAACGCCGCGATCAGAGAGGTCAAACTCAGGATCAGTGAGGCTGAGGAAGGAGAAATCATCACCGCTTTGCACCGTAAGCAGGCCGGGGCGCTGCCCACCACGTCCGCGCGTCAGGCCAGGATCAAAGCGCGCGTAGCCCTCCGCATCGGTTTGCACAGTGGCCAGCACAGCGTTGGAACGGGACAGCAGGCTCACCTCTGTCTCTGCCTTCGCACCAGCATCTGACAGGCCGCGCACAAAAACGTGCAGACCATCAACACCCGACATCGTGGTCACGCCCAGATCACTGATGACAAACCATTGCGTGGCAGGCGGTGTCTGATACTCATCTGCGCCGGGGACTTTCGCTTGCAAGGCATAGACGCCCGGCTGCAGATCTCCGACGATCTCCGCAACCGGCAGGCGCGTGGTGATGTCTTGGTTCAGTTCAGTCTCAACAGACCCTGTGCCGCTCCAAATCTCTGAGCCGACTTCCCTGCGAAACTCATTGCGCTGATACTCACTGAGGGGTCGTCCGAAATAGCCTTCCTGCATTGTCCGCAGAATATTGCGGTCACTCACGCGGAAAAGGGTCAGGTCCAGCTCAGATGTATTCGTGGCGATGACCGGCAAAGCTGCATTTTCTGTCGCAGGCAGCACGTAGGCGCGTCCGGGAAAGCGCACATTGGCTTTGCGGTCCCGGACATATTGCGTGATTTCCACCGATTTCTCCAACACCTCGCCGGAAGCCGCCGGCAGGCCTTGGCGGAAGGTGAACGCATAACGTTCGCCATGCGTGACACCCGCAATGCAAAGTTGACTTCCGGACACCTCGACATTCAGGCCTTGGCTGGCGGACTGCACATAGGGTGCATAATCGACCGTCTTGTCGAGGGCTTCTGAGAAATTCGCGCATATCCGGGGCGCGAGTGCGTCGCTCTCAACCTGCGTGTCCGCTAGGCTGAATCCGAATAAACGGATCACACGATCCAAAGCTTTGCCGACATCGTCACGCGGGGAAACCGATTGTGCAAGGCGCAAGGGTTTGATGGTCTCTTTCCCCCGGCCCATAGCTTCCAACCCGCGCGCAATCTGCGTTAATGCGTTGACTTGCTGCGGGGGTCCCTCAGCGCGCAGATAGGCATTGATTGCGGCGTGCAGGCCAGTCAGATTGTTTTGTCGCTTCTGGCGATTGTCTAGCTGGGCAACGGCAAAGGCATCGCGCGCGAACTGCTCCCACAAGCCGCTGTCATCTGACAGCGTCAGAGCAGCCCCAATGAAATTCATCGCAGCACGGGGTTTGCCCGCATTTCGATCCCGAATGGCCGCATCGACAAATTGCTGAACGCTGTAAGCCCCCGCCGTGAAGCGACCCGACATGCCGGCGGCTTGCCGAAACGCATCGCGCAAATCCCGTTCTGGCAGAAATGCCAGCTCCGCGGCCCGCGCCTCTGCGCGCGCCAGATCACCCTGTGACGCGGTGAACACCCGGCCAGAGATCGCGCCCTCATAGGGTTCGGATTTCTCAACGTTTGACTTTGGGAAACACGCGTTGGAGCGGGTGTTGAAGGTAAACGCTTTGCAATTTGCATCTGCCAGACAGGCCCGCTCGCAGGCCTCAAGCGTCGTGTCGAATATATTCGTTAAATCGCCGCCGTAATAATCGACGTTTCGCTCAATCGCCAAACGCCTGTCGGGGATAGTGTTATCTGCGAAGGCGGATTGTCCCAAAACAACAGACAGAACGAAGACGGCTGCGGTGCGATAGGTCATGTGAGACTTCCCTTTTGCGGCGTTGACCAAGCGTGGCATAGGCGCATCGCGCGAACAACCGCCCAGTCATTAACGGCACTTTCATTTTATTCCCTCATAGCTGCGGTGTAAGCGATATTTGGCGTTCGGGCACCATGGACAGCAGTGAGTTTGAGCAGGAACTGGCGCAAGAGCGTCGCGCCAGATTGGCTGCGGAACGGCTGCTTGATCAAAAGCAGCTGGAACTGAAGGAGGCCAATAAGCAGCTTTCCGACCACGCGCTTTCCCTCTCTGACAAAATTTTCGACCAGCGTGAAGTGGTCAATACGCTGCAGGGGGAAAACACCCGCGTCAGCGAGGACCTTGAAAAAGCCAACACCCGCGTCGAAAAGACGGAGCGGATTTTATGGGCCGCGCTGGAAAACATTCCAGACGGGTTTGCCCTGTTCGGCCCGGATCACCGGCTGATTGCGGCCAACAGACCCTATATCCGCGCATTTGATGAAACTGTGGGTGTCGCCATCGGTGACAGTTACCAGACAATCCTTGATGTGTGCCTCGATGATGGGCTGATCGACCTGCAGGGGCAGGACGAAGATGAATGGTATGACATCATGCTGGACCGCTGGAATGCGGACGAAATCGAACCGATCACTATCCGGTTCTGGGACGGCATGTATGTCAAGATGATGGACCGCAAAACCGATGATGGCGGCATCATTTCATTGGTTCTGAACATCACCGATACAATTCACCGCGAAGAAGAACTTCGCCTCGCCCGCGACAAGGCTGAGGCCGCTGATCGCGCGAAATCCGCCTTCCTTGCGAAAATGAGCCATGAGTTGCGCACGCCAATGAATGGCGTCGTCGGTATGGCCGACCTGCTGCTAGAAGGTGATCAGGATGACGAATCAAAACTCTATACGGAGACGATCCGCAATTCCGGCACTGCGCTGCTGGAAATCATCAATAACATTCTGGATTTCTCCAAGATCGAAGCAGAAAAGCTCGAGCTGCGCGTCGCCCCCTTCGACCTTGAGCAATTGGTGCAAGAAGTCGCGATCATTGTCGGACCAACAATCCGTCAAAAGCCAATCACCTTACAGGTTGATTATGATCAGTTCCTGCCCACAGAATTCATGGGTGATGCGGGTCGCATACGGCAAATCCTGGTAAATCTGGTCGGGAATGCGGTGAAATTCACCGAAGAAGGCAGCATCCTCGTCCGCATCGTTGGGATCAGTGACGATGACAGCCAGACCTGCGAACTGCACGTCACGATTGAGGATACCGGGATCGGGATCCCGACAGAGATGGTCGATCATGTCTTTGGCGAATTCAATCAAATTGAAGATGAGAAGAACCGCAAATACGAAGGGACTGGGCTGGGCCTCGCGATTACCCGCAAGCTGGTGGAGGTTATGGGCGGTGAGATTTGGGTCGACAGTGTGCCAAACCACGGCTCTTGCTTCGGGTTCAGAATTTCCTTGCAAAGGACCTCATCTGAGCAACTGTCCAAGGCAGTCTTGCCGAAAGGCATTTCACAAGCGCTCGCCTGGGTGGAAAACGCCCTCGATAAAAGCGTATTGGCGCGACAAATGAACCTGCTCGGGCTCGACGCGGGGTTTGTGGAATCCGCGGCGGAGTTCGATCTGGCGCTTGAAAGCAACCCCCCGCATGTCATGATAAGCGATATGCGGCGCGTGGACTTGATCAAGGGAGTGCTGTCAAAATCTCGGAGTGACATTCCACTTCTGACGCTTGCGGACCAACCCAATCAGGAGGCTGATATTGGTAAGCCTTATACCCGCGCTGTCCTGCTCGAAGCTCTGCTGGCTGCGGTCACACCAGATCAAGACGCGGGAACCATTCAGCCGCTTCAAGTCCTGGCGGCAGAAGACAACAAGACCAATCAGCTCGTTTTGACCAAGATGCTGGTTGGCGCGAATATCGAGCTGCATATCGCGAATGACGGTGTGGAGGCAGTTGAGAAGTATCAGGCGCTCGACCCTGATCTGATCTTTCTCGATATCTCCATGCCGCGCATGGATGGAATGGAAGCGGCTCAAAAGATACGTGAGCTTGAGGCCGGAAAGAAACACGTACCGATTGTCGCAATGACAGCGCATGCAATGGTCGGCGATGAGGAACGTATCCTCGAAAGCGGCATCGATTTTTACATGACCAAACCGCTCAAGAAAGCAGAGCTCCACAAACACATTGAGAATGTCTCATTCTCAGTCGCTGCTGCGGTGCAAAAAGATATCATCGCGCCGGATCAAACGGAGCTGATGGACGCAGCCCCCCCGTAATCAATCCACGACGGTTTGTGATTGGCCCGTACATGTATTTCTGCGCCACCGGGTGATCTGCCCGCAACGCACCATATTTGACAAGCAGAGCCGTGATCATGCATTGCGCGGCGCGTACCCCACCGTCAGAAATCTTCACGGCAATCCCGAGTTTCTGATCTGGCAGAATGGCCACAAACACCGCTTCCGCGCCGGTTTTGACGGCAACACGGTGATCCATTGCCCGCATCAATTCCGTACAGGCCCGCCCTTCGCCAGCAACGAGCTCAGGAAACCGCGCCATCGCCTGTACCAAGCGCGCAGCGGCCTTGCCCCGCCCAGTTCCGTCATCGCCCCTTGCCATGCGGGCCATTGCGCGCGCCAGACCGACCAATGGTGTCGCGAAATTTGGCGCAGAGCAGCCATCCACACCAAACCCTGCGGAGGTGGCGCCGGTCAGGTCTTCATGTGCTTCAAGGACGGCCTTTTGCACCGGATGATCCACGTCTACATATTCCGCACCCGCGTCCAGATATTTGGTCACTGTCAAGAAACCAGCATGCTTGCCCGAACACTCGTTGTGATGTTGGCAGGGTGTCTTTCCCGCTTTGATCAAGTCTTCGCGCGCGGCCTGATCCGCAGGCTCTTGCGGGCCACAGCGGAACGCCTCATCTGACAAATCCAGCGTCTTCAACCATGCTGTCACGCGGTCCGTATGAATCGCCGCGGCATTATGCGACGCACATGCCAGCGCCAGATCGGCATCGTCCAACCCGTATGCTGCGGCCGCACCGCTTTCGACCAATGGCAGGGCTTGCAACATCTTTGCCGAAGATCTGGGCAACATCACAAGTTCGGCATCACCCCATGCATCAACCACGTGTCCCGACGTGTCACATACGACCGCATGACCCATATGTTGCGACTCCAAAATGGGGCCACGCCAGATTTCGACCATGTTGAGAGGTTGTGTCATATGTGTCTCCTGCCAAAGCGAAAAACCGCCAATAGCTCTTCCCCAAGGCATGACTTTCAGGTTATTCTTTTGCTATCAAAAAGAGTAGTCGCTCCGCCCAGTCGATACGAGGTCAAAATGACCCAACCAGGCGAGCAAGAGGCAGAGACAGCTGGAGCTGTGAGAGAATGAACACATTGTTGAAATGCGCGGCGTTGTCCGCGTCGATGATAGTGGTGACCGGGCCACTATCTGCGCAAGAACAATCGACAAACCGCGTCAATGCAGTCACCGACTGGAGCGTTTTTGTCGAAGATAACCCGACGCAATGCTGGGTCGTCAGCAGTCCGAAAGAAACCGTCAACACGAAGGATGGGCGCGTCGTTGCTGTGAACCGCGGTGATATCCTGATGTTTGTCAGCTATTGGCCGGGTGCGGAGAAACTGGGGGAGGTTTCTTTCACCGGTGGCTATCCGTTCGGCGATGGATCGACCGTGAAACTTGAAATCAGCGGAAGCGCGTTCGAGCTGTTCACCACCGGCGAAACCGCTTGGGCCGCATCGAAAGACGATGACAACAAGATCATCACTGCAATGAAGCGCGGCGCTGACGCGATCCTGACCGGTCGCTCGACCCGCGGAACAGTCACGCGCGACAAGTTCTCACTGCTGGGGTTCACCGCAGCTTTGGAAGACGCGGAAAAGCGGTGCACGAGCTAAACTAAAGATGTCAAAGGGCAGCTGCCGTCCCTTTGACGAATAATCAAGACGTTCGGGCTAAACCGACCGCAAAGAGGCAGCATTTATGGACGATCACCCCAATTCGGACGCGGATTTTCCCGCAGCGCAACCACGCGCGGTCGTCCGGCTTTCCGCCTCCGGCCTGACTGTCGGAACCAAGCTGATCACACCCGCAGGGGAACGCTGCGTCGAAGATCTGAAGCGCGGTGATCGCGTCCTGACAAAAGACTTCGGGTATCAGCAGATCAAATGTGTTGCGTTTCGCGATGCCGATCTAAGACTGAGCGACACGCAGGCCCCTATCAAAATCTCTGAGAACGCGCTGGGGCACACGCGCCCTGCAGCGGATGTCTACGTCTCACCGACACAGCGCATCGCCCTGCGCCATCCGCTGTTCGAGCCGATTTTCGGCGGTCGCGAAGTCGTGGCCCAAGCAGGTGACCTGCTTGACCTTGCGGGTGTGGATCAGGTCAGCGGGCTGCGCGGCATCACCTATGTTTTGCTTGGTTTCACGCGCCCGCAATTGGTTTTGACAGGCAGTTTGGTGTTTGATCTTGGCGGCCAAGACCTCACTTCCGCGCGACCGGTTCTCTCCAACACCGAAGCGCGTTTGGCCTGTAGCATGCTCGCACCTCAACCAGCCGTCATCGGGCCGCAAGGCCAGCCCCTTCATTAACAAGACATCGCAAAAACTTGCAAAAAGGGTGTAAGTAAGGTCGATTCCGCACTATATGCCAGCGATCATTGACTGGAAGCGCGCCATGACAGCCACCACACCTATCACGCAAGATGTCCTGACATTGCCTCGGACCCTGCCCGAAGGTCCGATCAACCTGATCGGCCTGACCCGCGATCACCTGCGCGATGCGCTTGCTGCGGCTGGAACCCCGGAAAAGCAACTGAAAATGCGCAGCGGGCAGGTGTGGCAATGGCTCTATCAAAAGGGTGTGCGCAGCTTTGATGATATGACCAACCTGTCAAAGGATTATCGCGCAACGCTTGCCGATCACTTTGTCATCGAACTGCCGGAAGTTGTCAGCAGAAATATCAGCGAGGACGGCACGCGCAAATACCTCGTGCGTATCGCTGGCGGACATGAGGTAGAAGTCGTCTATATCCCAGAAGAGGGGCGCGGCACGCTTTGTGTCTCCAGTCAGGTCGGATGCACATTGACCTGCTCTTTCTGCCACACCGGGACCCAAAGGCTTGTACGCAATCTGACCGCCGGGGAGATCGTAGGTCAGGTCATGATGGCGCGCGACGATTTGGGGGAATGGCCAAAACCGGGGCGGAATCCAAAAGATGAAACGCGCCTGCTGTCGAACATCGTTCTGATGGGCATGGGCGAGCCGCTCTACAATTTTGAGAATGTGCGCGACGCGATGCGGATCGTAATGGACCCCGAAGGCATCAGCCTGAGCCGGCGGCGGATCACGCTCAGCACATCCGGCGTCGTGCCTGAGATTGCCCGCACTGCGGAGGAAATCGGATGCCTGCTCGCCGTGTCCTTCCATGCGACCACGAATGAGACCCGAAACAAGCTGGTTCCAATCAACAAACGCTGGAACATTGATGAATTGCTCGATGCGTTGAAAGCCTATCCGAAACTGTCAAACAGCGAACGGATCACCTTCGAATACGTCATGCTAAAGGATGTGAACGACAGCGATGCGGATGCACGCAGGCTTGTTCAACTGATCAAAGGTATTCCGGCCAAGATCAACCTGATCCCGTTCAACGAATGGCCGGGCGCACCTTATCAGCGCTCCGACTGGAAACGGATCAAGGCTTTTGCCGATATCATTTACAAAGCTGGATATGCGTCGCCAATTCGGACCCCACGGGGTGAAGACATTATGGCGGCCTGTGGTCAGCTGAAATCCGCGACGGAACGGGCGCGCAAGTCACGCAAGGCAATCGAGGCCGAAGCGGGCATCAGCTAGTCTGGTGGCAATAAAAAAGGCGGTGAGACTGTCACCGCCTTTTTCATATTCTGTCTCGGATCGGCTTAGCTGGAAGCAGCTGCAGCAGCGACAACGAGGAACAGCAGTGGCACAAGAATGCCGCCTGCCGAGGAAGATGTTTCTTGTACAACAACTTCTTCTTCGATGATTGGTGTTTCGAGGTTACCTGCAAATGCAGAAGTTGCTGCCAGAGAGAAAGCCGCAGCGATTGCGAGTTTTTTCATTTTTTTGTCCTTTAAGATACGTCTGCGTGAGCCGGACCACCCAGCTCGCTTCAGACACCCAAGAATGTATCTCGTGCCACTTTATAGTCTGGACAGGAGACGGGGCTCAACGGTGAGCGTTGCGTAATAGTTCCCCGTAGTCCCAATTGTTGTCAAATCAGCAACACTTGAGTACCCACTTTGGTTCTGGAGAACACCTCAGCGATGTGCTCATTGTAGAGGCCGATGCATCCGTTGGACGATTTCCGGCCGATTTTCCGTGTGTCATGGGTGCCATGGATTCGGTAATAAGTCCAAGATAGGTAGAGCGCATGCGTCCCCAAAGGATTGTCAGGCCCGGCACCGATGAAATCCGGCCATTCCGGGTTACGCTTTTTCATGGCAGGGGTCGGGCTCCATGTCGGGCCTTCGACTTTCCGGATCACAGATGTCCGACCACGACGCGTCAGGTCTTCTGACAGCGGTACGCTGGATGGGTACAGGCCGTAGCCGCCATCCTCGGTCCACATATGCAACGCCCTGCTGGTGATATCGACCAGAATTGCGCCATTGCGAAGCGTGTTGAAATAGGGCTGCCAGTCCAGCGCGCGGAAACTGGAAATGTTGCGACGCGTAGCACCACCGCCACCCAATGTCTCTACCGACAGGGCCGGCGTTGCCAGACCCGTTGCAGCGGCGCTCAACAAAAAGCCGCGGCGGTTCAATGTCGAATTCGATTTATCGGTCATATCCTAAATCTCACACCTCTGGTTGCACTGCCCCTTTTATGGCCTTTGGGTCGCAGTCGCAAATCAAACAATCCTGTGATCGTCCGATTCCCTTGAGCTGGTTTGCGCAGCCATTCGGAACGGTCTAAGGAGAGGTCGAAACCAACGGGTAGTTTGCAATGACACGTCTTTTCCTGATCACATCGCTTTTTGCTTTGGCCGCATGTACGCCAACCGCGCCCGATTTGGGCCCTGACGGGCTGCCATTGCCAAAAATCTATCGGATCAAATCAGGCGATACCGCAAAGATCCAATTCCGTGTCCTGGACTCGATCAACGCGCTGCGCAGCGCGCAAGGCCAGAGCGCGTTGGAGCTGAACAGCCAGCTGAATGCTGCAGCCGCAACGCATGCGCGTGATATGTCCGTGCAAAACCGGCCCTGGCATTTTGGATCAGATGGCTCGTCACCTTTGGACCGCGTGGCACGTGTCGGCTATACCGGCAAGCTGGTCGGCGAAAACATCTCCGAAACCTATGAGGATGAGACAGCGACGCTCGCCGCATGGATGGAGTTGCCGGACACGCGCGATGTCATCCTGTCATCTGAAGCGCGCAACCTCGGATTCTCCTGGTTTCAAGAGAAAAACGGCAAAATCTGGTGGACGCTCGTGACCGGCACCTAGGCCTCACGGGAAGATATCAATCACCGTTCCATTCTTCACCATCGCGTAAATCTGGCGCATTTCACTGTTCTTGACGGCGATGCAACCCGCAGTCCAATCCGGCCCGCGACCCGGCTTGAATACGTTTGGCTGACCGTGAATGAAGATGTCGCCGCCGGGATCTCTGCCCTGCGAGCGGGCAAAAGCCACGTCCCGCATATTCGGGTAAGAGATGCCAAGCGAGAGGTAGAATGAACTGTTCGGGTTGCGACGGTCAATCAAGTACCGACCCTCGGGCGTTTTGCCGTCTCCCTCGAACTGCTTGTCGCCAACCGCGCCGAATCCCAGATCAATCTCATAGGTCTCAAGCACGCGGCTGCCGTGATAAAGCCGCATAATCCGCGCGTCCTTGAAAACCTCGACCTTGGTCACGCGTGGTCCGTTATAGGTCGCGAATTTACTTTGCGTGCAGGCCGCCAGAAAAACCAAAGCGGCGAGTACCAAGCCGCGGAAAAACACCGATATCATGCCCAAACCGTTCCCTTTTTGGCCAAAACATAGCGTAATTCCGCCGATCAGGGAATCTCACAAATGATCTTTGAGACAGCTTAACGCGATTGTGTGGCCGATTCTTCGGCCAGCAATGCCTGCAGACCTGTTCGATAATCAGGATAGTGCAGCGTCACCCCTAATTCCGTCTTAATCAGATCATTCCGTACCTTCTTCGACTCGGCGTAAAAACTGCGTGCCATCGGGCTCATCTCCGCCGCCTCGAAATCAACCGCAGGGGGAATGGGCAGCCCCAATAGCTCTGCCGCATACCCGATCACATCCTCAGGCGGGGCGGGCGCATTATCACACAGGTTGTAGATCGCACCGGCACGGGGCTGTTGGATCGACGCCTGCAGAACCTGTGCAATATCTTCGACATGGATACGGCTGAAAATCTGGTCTTTCTTGATGATCCTGCGCGCGGTTCCGTTGCGCACTTTTGAGAACGGCCCGCGCCCCGGTCCGTAAATCCCGGCGAGCCGGAATATGTGTAGCGGCATGCCTGTCTTCTTTGCCAAGGCTTGCCACGCAGTTTCGGCCTCAACGCGCAATTGCCCGCGTTTGGTGCTGGGTGTCAAAGCCGTCTCTTCATCAACCCAGTCTCCTTGGTGATCCCCATACACACCGGTGGTAGAAAGATAGCCCACCCAGCGCAGACCCGGTGTGGCGGCCGCCACCTCCTCCTGAAGCTGTGCCAGAACCGGATCGCCATGCTCTGACGGTCCGGCCGAAATCAAAAGATGCGTGGCATCACGCAATTGCGCAGAGACGTCCCCGCCGGGCCAGATTACCGGTTGCACGCCTTCCGCTTGCAGCGCCTCCGCCTTCTCTGGCGTGCGCGTTGTTCCCGTGATCCGCCAACCTTGCGGCAGCAGCAAACGCGTCAGCGCTTTGGCAGAGTATCCATGCCCGAAGCTGAACAAATGCGATGTCATGAAATCCTCTCTGCCGCCCATTTTGCGGCATCTGATACGGTTGAATCCGGATCTGCGATCAGCGCCTGCGCAGTGCTTCCGAGCATCGGGTCTGCAGAATTTCCTATCGCATAGAGCACGTTGCGTACAAAGCGGTTTCGTCCGATCCGCTTGATCGGGGAGCCGCTGAACCGCGCGCGGAATGCGCTGTCATCAAGCGCTGCAAGCTCTGCCAAATCCGGCAAAACCAGATCGGGCCGCGCGCTGTACCGGATATCGCGGGCCTCTTGCGCGAACTTGTTCCACGGGCATACGGCCAGACAATCGTCGCAACCGTAAATCCGGTTGCCCATCAGCGGTCGCAACGCCTCGTCAACCGGCCCATGATGCTCAATCGTCAGGTAGGAAATGCAGCGCCGCGCATCCAGTTGGAACGGCGCCGGAAACGCATCGGTCGGGCAAACGTCCAGACAGGCGCGACAACTGCCGCAATTCTCCTTGCTGGGCGGATCGGGCTCCAGGTCAACCGTCGTAAAGATCGCGCCAAGAAAGAACCAGTTTCCCAGATCGCGCGACAGCAGGTTTGTATGCTTCCCCTGCCACCCCAGCCCGGCTGCAGCCGCAAGTGGTTTTTCCATCACCGGTGCCGTATCGACGAACACCTTGATTTCGGTGCCCTCTGCCTGCGCGATCAACCAACGTCCCAGACGTTTCAGACGCTTCTTGACCATGTCGTGATAATCACGGTTCCGCGCATAGACAGAGATGTTGCCTTTGTTCACATGCGCCAGATTCTCCATCGGGTCGTGATCGGGGGAGTAGGGTTCGGCCAGCATCACGACCGATTTTGCCTCGGGCCAAAGCGCAGATGGGTCCCCTCGCCACGCCTTTCGATCTTCCATCCACGCCATCTGACCGTGCCGACCGTCGCTCAAAAATTTCTCAAGCCGTCCCATTGCATGCGGGATTGCGTCAGGTCGGCAGATACCAAAGCCTGCAAACCCTTCCGAAATCGCCTGATCTTTCAGGCGCGCTTTGAGGCTCAAAAATCGAGGTCCGAGTAATGCGATGGTTGCGGAAATCCAGACACCTGATCAGCAAGCAATGACCGAAATGCCGGGCGCGATTTGATTTTCGCGTACCAGTCTTTCACATTTGAGCTGCGGTTCCAGTCGACGTCGCGAATGTAATCAAGGCAGCTGAAATGTGCTGCCGCCGTGAAATCCGCCAGACTCATTTGATCGCCCGCCAGCCAGCGCCGCTGGTCCAGCAACCATCCCATATAGTCGATATGGTATTTGATATTCTTGGCACCCAGCTTCACGTTGCTGCTTTCGGGATAGCCTTTGCCCATGATCTTCTTGTTGACCCGCTCATAAAGCAGTTTCGACGTCACATCATGATGGAACTTGTCGTCAAACCAGAACACCAAACGGCGTACCTCTGCCCGATCCTCGGGTTTGGCCGGCAGCAATGCCGGCTCGGGCAGAACCTCTTCAAGGTATTCGCAAATCGCCTGACTATCCGACAGGGTCTGACTGTCGATCTTTAGTACCGGCACTTTGCCAGCCGGGTTGCGGCGCATGAACTCGACCGATTCTTCCCAGTAGCGTTCTTCCACCAATTCCACCTCGACCTTCTTTTCGGCCAAGACCAAACGGACTTTGCGACAGAAGGGAGACAGCGGGACGTGGTACAAACGATTCATCGCAAATTCCGGAAAGAGCAGTGGTGTCCGACTGTCATCGCAATCTTGTCGGGTTTTTTCAACCTTCGAAACAAGCGGCGCGCCCGTCTCGGCGGATTGTTTCAGCACCCGCATTGATCTGACGTGCCCGTTTTTTCAGAAATGCGGTCGGGCGCTTTGCGGAGCGTTTCTTCGGGCTCGGCAACACTGCAGCGAGCGCCGCGGCTTGGCGTTCCGTCAGATCCTTTGCATCGACCCCGAAATACCAGGGTGCGGCCGCCGCGACACCGAACACCCCTTCGTCAAACTCAGCGATGTTCATGTAGACTTCCAGAACGCGCCGTTTGGACCAAAACGCCTCCATCACCGGGGTCAGTGCTGCTTCCATCGCTTTGCGCACGTAGTTTCGCCCGTGCCAGAGGAAGACATTCTTGACTGTCTGTTGCGAAATCGTGGACGCACCTCGGTTACCCCCCTCCTCAAGGGCATTTCTGATCGCATCCATATCAAAGCCCCAATGGTTGCAGAAATTCGCGTCCTCCGCGGCTACGATGGCACGGGGCATATGCGGGGATATGCCTTCGAAGTCACGCCATTCACGGCGAATTCCATCCAGACGGTTGCTCTCCTGAAGCATGTAGATCGTCGTCGGGGGATTGACGAATGCATACAGGCCAACAAGCGCGATCACAGCAATGACGGCGACGAGCAAGCCCCGCCAGACCCACTTGATCGCCAGAAACGGCACAACCCCGATCCACCAGAAAACCGATCGCCTTTGTTTTTTCTTTTTGTCTGCCTTCGCCACCGGGCAACCCTACTGTCTCCTGCGATCACGTCAAAGCCAAGCCTGCCATTTTGGTCAAGTTCTCTGTTACCGCTGCATCTGTTGGAACACAGTTTCTGACGAAGGAAAGTTAAGATTCTGACCCATCCGTCCCCGCGCGCAACAGATGCGCTTCTGGCCGCGGTCGCAGCTATCCTGCAAGAGCGCCACCTGCAAAGGCGCGAAGACGGTCAGATCTCACCGATTTACCGACAGGTTATACTTGTGATCCGGTCAAATTCGTCGACGTCAATCGTCAGACGGTCGGGGCTGAAATCCAAAGTGATGACATCACCGGGATGCAAAATGCGCGTCGCGCGAGGCAGGTCCACCGTTGCAAGCACTGCCTCTTTCTGGCCCAGCAGCCCCTGATAGTTCTCCGCACCGCAGGTGGGCACCCCGTCGTAATCGCTGGGGTCCAGACCGCGTTCTAAGGTCCCACAGGCAGACAGAAACAAGACTGCCGCAAGACCCAACTGCAGGCGCCTATCCACAGATCACCTTCGTGATCGTACCGCCATCATCGACATGGAAATTCACGCGCGCCGATTCGTAGACCTGCGACACAATCGAATTAGACCGCACGATCCGCGTTTTAACATCTGTGGGTAACGTCACCGCCGCCAATGGCTGGCCCACAAAACCCTCGTAATTCGACAGATTGCAGGTGTCGGGGAGACGCTCTTCAAGACCGGACGTGCTGTCAGGCGTGCCGTCGATCCCTGTCACGACCTCTTCTGGCGGCGGCGCGCAGGCGGCAAGAGCCGCAACGCAGGCCAGATGCAGGGCAAAGCGCTTCATATTTTGTGTCATGGATACGCTCATCGTTTTTCTTCCTCGGAGGCAGTTTTCGCGACATTACAAGGAATGGCAGAGGCAAGAAAGGGCGATCCACGGGCTTCGTGGGGCCTGTGGCGTCACGGCCAGCAAGACTTTGCCGAAGCCGCGAAACGGCCTGTTTCAGACGCCGTAGCGTGCCAGGAACGTGTCGACTGCGCCATCAATCACACGTTCGATAGCAGCAGGATCAGGGGTTTTCACAACGTTGAAGACCATTTTAACAAACACGTCCGCTTTCATCAGCGATTCAAATTGCTGAGCCGCCAACCGGATGTCATCAATCTTCAACTCGCCCCGCTCGCAGGCCAGGGTGAAGAATTCGCTCAACCGGTCTTCCATCAGTTGCGGGCCGGACATGTAGAATTCCTGCCCCAATTCCGGGAAACGGTCCGATTCCGCCACGCAGATGCGGAAAATCCGCTGCGCGAATTCCGATGTCAGAAACTCCATCATACTCGCTGACATGCCGGTCAGGACATCACGCACCGGCAGGTCCGTCCGGTCGACTTGCAACGACCGGTCGGCCTGTCTGGCGCATTCTTCCTTGGCAACTTCAATGAACAAAACGCGCTTGTCGGGGAAATAACTGTACAATGTCGCTTTGGACACGCCAGCCTCTTTCGCAATCAGATCGACACTCGCGCCTTCGAACCCTTCCGCAAGAAAAACCTTGCGTGCGCCGGCGACCACCTGGTCATATTTCCGGCCGCGTTTGATTTCTGGGGCTGATCCGTCCAAAGGTCCCTCTCCGATTGTGCAATGCGTTAACTTAGACCAAACGGTTCAGTTCCATCAAGCCTGACGATTTCTCGGGGACAAACACACCGATAGGGGCAGGCCAGACGCCCGCCCCATTACGCAATCTGGTCCGGACGCGTCAATCGTCCAGTGCAGCAATCAGTTTTGCAATCTCAGCGCGGCTATACGTGCCACAGTCTTTCGGATCAATTTGCGCAGCTTGTTCCAACTGCGAGCATGCTTGAAAGGGCGCGCGATCTGCCTGTGTCACAACGTCATTCTGCGGCGGATAGTGCAAGCTCGGCATGTAAACGGCGCTTGATGTGCCCGCGAGGATCGGTGTTGCTGACATGAAAGCCGCAGTGCCAGCGGCAAGAAAAAGTGCAGTGCGGTAGGTCATTTTGAACTCCTTGAATTATGAACCGATCGGTTCAGTGATCAGATATCTAAACCGAGTCGTTCAGTTATTCAAGAGAAAATTAACCCACCAGTTAAATTTTTTACAAGCCGTCTGAATTCCCGCTGTTTTTTGGCGAAATGCTATTCGTTGGCGCCACCTCGCCAGCCATGATACCAACCACCTGATGCTGGATATCTTCTTCAAGACACTCCCTTTCTTTGCCCTGATCGGAGTGGGATATTGGGCGGGTCGCACACGGTTTTTTACGGAAGAAGCGACTGCCTATCTGACAAAATTTGTCTTCTACTTCGCCTTGTCAGCCATGCTCTTCCGCTTTTCTGCCAATCTCAGCCTGAGCGATGTGTTCGATCTGACCTTCGTGCTTGCCTATTTCTGGGGCACGGCCGTCGTCTATCTGATCGCCACCGGCGTCTCCCTGCTGCGCCGTTTACCGGTTGAACAAGTGGCCATCGAGGCGCAATGCGCGGTCATCGGAAATGTCGGGTTTCTCGGCATCCCGATGCTCGCGCTTTTGATGGGCGAAGCAGCAGTCGCGCCAATCATGCTCATTCTGGCAGTCGATCTGATATTTTTCGGCAGTCTCGTGGTCATCATGATCACCGGATCACGCGATGGGCGGGTCTCCCCCGCGATCCTGCGCACTGTCGGCGCTGGCCTGATCAAGAACCCGATGATCGTGTCGATCATACTCGGGTTCACATGGTCCGCTTTTTCTGTCCCGATCCCCGACCCGATGAACGAGTTTCTGGCCATTCTGGGCGGCGCAGCAACACCCGGCGCGCTTTTTGCCATTGGCGCATCGCTCGCCACGAAATCGGCCGAACGGATCGAAGTCGCAGGATGGATTTCTTTTTGCAAACTGGTGTTGCATCCGCTGGTCATCGCCTTTGCGGTATATGTCGTCTTCCCCGTCGAACCCTATGCGGCCTCCGTGATGATCGCCGCGTCAGCCCTGCCCGTTGCAGGAAACGTATACATGATCGCCCAGCATTACGGCGTTGCGCCCGCGCGCGTGTCTGCGTCTATTCTGATTTCAACCGCCGTCAGCATCATCAGCGTTTCCCTTGTCATCGGCTGGGTCGCCGTTTAGCCCTTAGTCAAAAGATAAGGAAACCCGATGGACACAGTCTCTGAAAACGCCTGCTTCGGCGGCACCCAAGGCGTCTATACGCATAGCTCTGACACATGTGCCTGCGACATGACGTTCGCGGTCTTTTTGCCGGAAGAGGCGAAAGACGGCCCCGTACCGGTGCTGTGGTATCTGTCAGGTCTGACCTGCACACATGAAAACGCGATGACCAAAGCGGGTGCACAGGCATGGGCCGCCGAACACGGCCTTGCACTGATCTTCCCGGACACATCGCCGCGCGGTGAAGGCGTCGCCGATGACGAAGCCTATGATCTCGGCCAAGGCGCAGGCTTTTACGTCAACGCAAGGCAAGCCCCCTGGGCCCCGCATTTCCAGATGTATGATTATATCACCAAGGAACTGAGCGGTTTGGTCTTCGCCAATTTTCCATTGGATGAGACACGGCAAGCGATCACCGGGCATTCCATGGGAGGGCATGGCGCATTGACCATCGCAATGCGAGAGAAAGGACGCTTCAAATCCGTCTCTGCTTTCTCACCGATCTGCAATCCTACTTCCTCCGATTGGGGCAAGAAGCAGCTTTCTGCCTATTTAGGCTCTGATGAAAGCACGTGGGTGGATCACGATGCGACGCTCCTGATGTTGAAAGACGGCTTTGACGGTCCTGTCTTGCTCGACACCGGAACCAAGGACCAGTTCATGGATCTGCTCATGCCAGAGTCGCTGGCTGCGGCGGCATCCACCAAACGGCAACAGGCCATCATCCGCTATCAACCGGGCTATGATCATTCCTATTTCTTCGTGGCCTCCTTCATGGAGGATCACATGAACTTTCATGCAGAGGCGCTTTATTCATGACCATCAAGGCGGGGGTTTTCGACATCGGCAATGTGCTGATCGAGTGGCAACCCGAACACCACTACGACCGCTGGATCGGGGAGGCCCGTCGCAAAGCGATGTTTGCAGAGGTCGACCTGCACGCCATGAACGAGCGGGTCGACAAGGGCGAGAACTGGCGCGATGTCATTTACGAGACGGCTGACCTCTACCCGAAATGGCGCGATGAAATCCTTGCCTGGCATAGCAATTGGATTGCGCTTGCTTCCCCAGTCATCCCGCATTCCGTCCATCTTCTGCGTGCCCTGCGGGCCAAAGGCGTGCCCGTCTTTGCTCTGACGAATTTCGGCGTGGAGAATTTTGCCTACGCCCAGACGATCTACGCTTTCCTGAATGAATTTGACCAATGTTACGTCTCGGGGCGGATGAAGCTGATCAAACCGGACCCGAACATCTACGAAGCAATGGAAGCCGATTGTGGTGTCGCTGCTGACGCGCTTCTGTTTGCTGATGACAAGTCGGAGAACATCGCAGCCGCCAAAGCACGCGGCTGGAACACGCACCTGTTCGAAACACCGGACGGATGGGCGCGCTGCCTCGTTCAACACGGCCTTCTGACCTCGCAAGAGGCATCCGCGTGACGCCGCCTTTTATCAGTTTCGAGGACACCGATCCGCTGCTTGATTGGGGCGGCCTTACCGAGGCGCTCGCGAATGGGCACCGGCTGCCCAAAGCGGAGATTGCAGATACATTTCTTTACCGCACACCAGACACGCTGCTCTCACGCGCCGCATGGATCGATGGGTTAGGGCAAGCGGTCAAAACGGCGACGGTCTTTCCGGAAAACCACAGTCAAAACCTGCCCGCAATTCATGGCGCGGTCAGCTTGTTCTCCGATACGACCGGGCAGTTGGACGCGATGATCGACTTTCATCTCGTGACCAAGTGGAAAACCGCCGGTGACAGCCTGCTCGCCGCCAAATATCTCGCGCGACCCGACAGCCAGAAAATCCTGCTGGTGGGCTCCGGCACCGTCGCGGGCAACATGGCGGCCGCCTACCGGTCGCACTGGCCTGAGGCGCAGATCACCGTATGGACCCGCACAGCAGCCCATGGCGTCGCTTTCGCTGAAACCCATGGCGCGACGTTCAATCCAGATCTGCAAAGCGCGATCAAGACCGCCGACATCATCTGCACTGCCACCATGTCGACGGAACCGCTGATCAAAGGGGAGTGGCTGCAACCCGGCCAGCACCTCGACCTGATCGGCGCCTATCGCCCCGACATGCGGGAGGTCGACGACACCGCCCTCAAACGCGCGTCACTCTTCGTGGACAGCTACGAGACGACGCTCGACCATATCGGCGAGTTGAAAATCCCGCTCGCCTCCGGAACGATCAAAAAAGGCTCTATTCTAGCCTCTTTCTACGAACCAGAGCGGTTCAAGCGCAGCAGTCCCGATGACATCACACTTGCCAAAAACGGCGGCGGTGCGCATCTGGACCTGATGACAAGCCGCTACATTCTGGACCGCTGGCACGCCGCAGATTAGGCCGGAACCGGCTCTGCACGCATCTCCCGGATTGGCAGATGCACGATCGCACTCAGCGCCCCCACGCCGACACCGACCCACCAGACCATCGTGTAATTGCCGGTCAGATCATACAGCGTGCCGCCCAGCCAAACGCCCAGAAATGAGCCCAGCTGATGGGAGAAAAACACGATCCCGTAAAGCGTGCCCATGTAGCGCAGCCCGTAAATATGCGCGACCAAACCACTGGTCAAAGGCACCGTTGCCAACCAGAGGGACCCCATCGCGAGGCTGAAAATCACAACCGTTGTCGGCGTCATCGGCGTCATGATGAACCACGCCGCCAGGATCGTGCGCCCGGTATAAATGCCCGCGAGCAGGTATTTCTTCTGATATCGCTTGCCCAGATATCCCGCCAGAACCGTACCGCCGATATTGGCCACCCCGATCAGTGAAATCGCAAGCGCGCCGAGGCCCGACGCCGTCGTCACCCCCAAACTCGCCAGAACCCCATCCGCTGCAATCGGGCCGCAGGCCTCCGTGATAAAGGCCGGGAAATGCGCCGTGACGAAAGACAGTTGATAGCCGCAGGAAAAGAACCCGATGAAGATCATGATGTAGGACGGGTCTTTGAAGGCACGCAGCAATACCACGCTCATGCGCTCCTCCAACTCGGCCTTCGGCGCCATCGCGGGCGCACGCATCATGGGCAGCGCGAACAATACCAGCAGTATCGCAGCCGCAAAGATCAGGAACACCGTCTGCCATGGGAAATACACCAGCAGAATTTCAGCCGTAGGCGCCCCGAACACTTGCCCGGCAGATCCCGCCGCCGTTGCAATCCCCAAAGCCATCGACCGGTTCTCATCCGAAGTTGCGCGCCCGACCATCGCCAGAATGACACCAAAACCCGTCCCGGCGATGCCAAACCCGACCAGTATCTCAAGCAATTGATGCGCGCCCGGCGTGACCGCAAAGCTCGACAGCACCAGCCCCGCCGCATAGAACAGCGCGCCCAAAATGATCGCCTTCCGGTCTCCGATCTTTTCCGCAATCGCGCCGAAAAACGGCTGTCCAATGCCCCAGGCCAGGTTCTGAATGGCAATCGCGAGGGAGAAGTCCGCGCGCGGCCAGCCAAACTCCTCTGAAATCGGAATCTGAAAGACGCCAAAGCTCGCCCGTATAGCAAAACCCACCATCATGATGATGCAACCGCCGATCAAAATCGGAGAAATCAGCGAGGTCTTTGCCTGTGTCATCTGCAAATCGTCTGACAATTTTTAACACGCGTCAAATCAGCATTATTGCGGTTCGGCATGACTGTTCCTAATGATGGGCGTAAATGAGCTTGCAAGACACATATGACGCCCGCATCCGTGACGGGGCGTTGACCGCAGATCCCGCGCAGCAAAACGCGATTCCTCTTTTCGATACCGTGCTGGCCGAGCTGCTTCAGACCAAAAGCAAAAAGAAGTTTCTTGGCCTCTTTGGCAGCGACGATGTCCCTGTAAAGGGCCTCTATGTTTGGGGCGGGGTCGGGCGCGGCAAGTCGATGTTGATGGACCTGTTCTTTGAAATCGCCCCCGTGCCACGCAAGAAGCGCGTACATTTTCATGCCTTCATGCAAGAGGTGCACGCGGCCATGCACGAGGTTCGAAAGACCGGCGTAGATGACGCCATCGCACCGGTCGCCGAAGACATCGCGAAAGAGGTGCGGCTCTTGTGTTTTGACGAGATGCAAATCACCGACATCACGGATGCGATGATTGTGGGCCGCTTGTTTCAAAGCCTCTTCGCGGCCGGCGTGGTGGTCATCGCTACATCGAACCGCCCGCCGGACGATTTATACAAAAATGGCTTGAATAGAGACTTATTTGTGCCCTTCATCGAGCTCATTAAAACCCGCCTGACAGTGCATGAATTGGCAAGTGAAACAGATTACCGGCAGGACCGTCTGGCAGGTGAACAGGTCTATTTCAGCCCCGCAGGCAATGAAGCCAGAGCCAAGATTGATGAGATTTGGCAGGGCTTATCCGGGGAAGACATCAGCGCGCTCACCCTCAAGGTGAAAGGCCGTGATGTGGTGCTTCCCGCATTCAGCATCGGCGTGGCGCGCGCGGATTTCTACACTCTTTGCGGCACAGCGCTTGGCGCGGCCGATTATCTCGCGATTGCGGAAAGTGTACGTGTGTTGATCCTCGAAGACATCCCGCTTCTTTCGCGCGACAACTTCAACGAGGCGAAGCGTTTTGTGACGCTGATCGACGCGCTTTATGAGGCCAGGGTCACATTGATCGCGACGGCTGCTGATACGCCGGAACGGCTTTATCTTGAAGGGGAAGGCGTATTCGAGTTTGAGCGGACCGCATCACGTCTGCGCGAAATGCAATCCGCAGGTTGGGGAAAAGACTAAGGGTTTTTCCTCAGGATATCACCGGCCAGATAAAGCGATCCGCAGATGAGTATCCGCGCATTAGGGTCTGTTTTGGCAATATGTGTGATCGCCTCCTCCACTGACGGCGCAACAGAAGCACTGATCCCGGCCGCGGCGGCGGCTTTTGCTGTGTCCTCTCCGGGCAGTGTATTGATTTCCCCGGGGATGGAGACGCCTTGCAGGCTCGCCACATGCGATGCGATGGGCGCCATGTAGCCCGCGACATCTTTCGTGTTCATCAACCCGCAAATCAGATGTGTCGGGCGCTTGGGCAAGCGGGTCAGAGTCTCGGCGAGTGTTTCAGCGCAGGCGGCATTGTGGCCCCCATCCAGCCAGAACTCCGCATCAGGCGCACGCGATGTCAGTGGACCGTCACCAAGCCGCTGCATGCGTGCAGGCCATGCCACATCCGTGCAGACCGCTTCGCAGCTCGCGTCACCCAGACCCAGATGCCGCATGGCCGTGATGGCGGTGCCTGCGTTCTGGAACTGATGCGCGCCCATCAAAGCGGGGGGTGGCAGATCAATCAGCCCGCGCTCGTCCTGATAAATCAGGCGCCCACGCTCTTCCCACACATCCCAATGCTGCCCCTGGATCAACGCAGGCGCGCCCAGCTTCTCCAGCCGCGCCTCGATCACTTCCATCGCGTCCTTAGGTTGTCGCGTCACTATTGCGGGGATACGGCGTTTGAGAATCCCCGCCTTTTCGCCCGCAATCTCAGCCACTGTATTGCCCAGAAATTGCGGATGGTCGAAAGAGACCGGCGTGATGATGGTCAGCGCGGGGGTATCGACAACATTGGTTGCATCCAGCCGACCGCCAAGACCCACTTCAAGAATGCAGTAATCCGCTTTGGTCCGCGCGAATGCAAGGATCGCGGCAACCGTGGTGATTTCAAAGTAGGTGATGGGCGCGCCGCCATTGGCCGTGTAGCATTCATCAAGCACTGCGGTCAGATGGTCTTCCGCGATCAACTCCCCAGCCAGCCGAATGCGTTCGTGAAACCGTGCCAGATGCGGGGAGGTGTAGGCATGGACCGTCTTGCCCTCGGCCTCCAACCCCGCGCGGATCATCGCCTGGGTCGAGCCTTTGCCATTGGTCCCGGCAATATGGATCACCGGCGGCAGGTTGTTTTGCGGATTTCCCACGGCGTCCAGAAGCCGCCACACACGGTCCAGCACCAGATCCATGACCTTGGGATGCAGCGACATCATCCGTTCAAGGATTACATCGCTGTTTTGCGTGCTCACTTTTCCGCATCCACTGGTTCAGAAGCTTTTTCCGCAGGATTAGACCCTGTATCACCACCCTCGCTCACAAGCGTCTCAGGGTCTGGCGCAGGCAAATCACCTTTCACGGCGGGGCTTTCCCCCAGCAGCATTCGGGTGATCGTTACCAGCTCTTCTTTCAGGTCTTTGCGGTGCGTCACGCGGTCCAACATCCCGTGATCCAGCAAGTATTCCGCACGTTGAAAGCCCTCTGGCAATTTCTCTCGAATGGTCTGCTCGATCACGCGGGGGCCGGCAAAACAGATCAGCGCATTCGGCTCCGCGATATGCACGTCACCCAGCATCGCGTAAGACGCAGTTACGCCGCCAGTCGTCGGATGTGTCAGGACAACGATGTAAGGCAGCCCCGCCTCTTTCAGCATGTCGACAGCAATGGTAGAACGCGGCATCTGCATCAGCCCGAGGATGCCTTCTTGCATACGCGCGCCACCCGCTGCGGAAAACAGGATCAACGGGCGCTTCGATGCGATTGCACGTTCGGCGGCCGCAATAATCGCGTTGCCCACGAACATGCTCATCGAGCCGCCCATGAAGGAGAAGTCCTGCGCGATTGCGACAATCGGCGTCCGCCCGATCTCCCCTTCCGCAACCAGCATCGCTTCCTTTTCGCCCGTCTTCTTGCGCGCATCCTTCATGCGGTCGGGGTATTTCTTCTGGTCCTTGAATTGCAGCGGATCCGCAATCGGCTCCGGCACCTCAACTTCTGTGAAAATGCCCCCGTCAAACAACGTGTTGAACCGGTCGCGCGGCGTCAGCACCATGTGATGATCGCAATTGCTGCAGACGTTCAGATTCTCGGACAGCTCACGGTGAAACAGCATCGTGCCGCATTCCGTGCATTTGGTCCAAAGGTTCTCCGGCACCTCCCGGCGTGAGAAGATGGAGTTGATCCGCGGGCGGACGTAGTTGGAGATCCAGTTCATGGCACCCTCAAGACTTGATCATTGTCAGATAAGACGCAGCGGATTGAAATGCAATCAAGACGGTGCAAGCCAGCGCCGCAACAAAACCCAGGCCAGGATCACCGTCACCATGTCAACACAGATGAGCGGGATCAGAATATCAACATCCTCCATCGTGAAAGGCGCGTGATAGAGAGACAGTCCCGACATTTCCCCCGCGATGGAAACAAGAAACAGGGCGAAGAAGTTATTGAGAAAGTGAAACCCGATAGCCGCGCCCAAATTGCCCGTCACGCGTGTCAAATCAGCGGCAACAAGACCGAATAAACCCGTCGCACAAATCAGCATGATCGCAAGGTTAGGGTCGATATTTGGGTTGTAATGCGCAGCGCCAAACAAGATCGCTGGCAGACCCATCCAGATCACTGCACTTTTGAACCGCGCGGCCAGCTGTTGCATCAGATAACCGCGAAAGATCAGTTCCTCTGATCCGGTCTGGATCAAAAGTAGCGGCAGTGCCAGTGGCAGATAAGACGCCCAAAGCTCAAAGGACAGGTTCGGCGTTGGCGCCTCCGCGAACACAAGCGACACGATACCCCCCGTGATCAGAAACACCAAACCGCAGGCCAGAACCGCGCGGGAAAAATTGCGGCAGGCAGGCCGAAACGGCCCGATCAAAGAGGCAAGGCCGCGCTGATGCCACAACGCCGCTGCCACCGCGCCAAGTCCCATCGTAATGAACGTCGCCAGCAGAACGAACATTGCTTCAGGCGTGTCTGCGCCTTCCAATGCAAGCTCTGCTTGAAAAACCATGTCCGGCAAGAAAAACCCAACCGCTGCGAATACGAGCAGAAGCGGGATGATATAGACCAGAAACGCGGTCAAAATTCCCAGAAGAATGCGCCAGATTTCCGGGTAATGGCGCGCCGGCGCGATGAAATCTTCGAATGCGGAGGTTCGGATCATATATGATCCCCTTCTGATCAGTTTCGCGGACGGTAACGTTGCCTGCCGCGACACGCAATCGCGCTTGTACAGCAGGCGCTGCGGCAGTATTCCCAACCGCAACGCTTTACGGGAGGCCTCCATGCTCAAGAAACCCACCGACAAGACCAACCTGCCCAGCCGCCATGTGACCGAAGGACCAGCGCGCGCGCCGCATAGGTCCTATTTCTATGCGATGGGCTTGGGCGAGGATGAGATTCATCAGCCGTGGGTCGGCGTGGCCACCTGCTGGAACGAAGCCGCACCGTGCAACATTGCGCTGAACCGTCAGGCGCAGGCCGTCAAGCTTGGCGTCAAGGAAGGCGGTGGCACGCCGCGTGAGTTTACGACCATCACCGTCACGGATGGAATTGCCATGGGCCATGAGGGGATGCGTTCCTCACTTGCGTCACGTGAGGCAATTGCCGACTCGGTAGAGCTGACGATGCGTGGCCACTGCTACGACGCGCTGGTGGGTCTTGCGGGCTGCGACAAATCCTTGCCGGGCATGATGATGGCGATGGTGCGGCTGAACACGCCGTCGGTCTTCATCTATGGCGGCTCGATCCTGCCCGGCAAGGCGCCTGCAGGCGCCAACGTGCCCACCGAATACCGGGATCGCGACCTGACCGTGCAGGATATGTTCGAGGCGGTCGGCAACCACCAGGCGGGCAACCTGTCAGATGAGGCGCTGGATGTGCTCGAACGTGTGGCCTGCCCTTCGGCCGGGGCATGTGGCGGTCAGTTTACAGCCAACACGATGGCCTGTGTGTCGGAGGCCGTTGGCCTTGCACTGCCAAATTCCTCAGGCGCGCCTGCGCCTTATGAAAGCCGCGATCAATATTCCATCGCGTCGGGCAACGCCGTCATGCACCTGATCGAGAAGAATATTCGCGCCCGTGATGTGGTCACCCGTAAATCGCTTGAAAACGCGGCGCGCGTCGTGGCCTGCACGGGCGGCTCCACCAATGCAGGCCTGCACCTGCCCGCGATTGCGCATGAGGCTGGGATCGAATTCACGCTGCAAGATGTTTGCGAGATTTTCCGCGACACGCCCTATTTCGTCGATCTGAAACCCGGCGGGCAATATGTGGCGAAGGACCTGTATGAGGCAGGCGGCGTCCCGATCGTGATGAAAGAGCTGCGCAAAGCCGGTTTGATCCATGAGGATTGCATCACGGCGACCGGCAAAACCATCGGTGAAACTCTGGACGAGACCAAGGGCGAGGCTGACGGGAAAGTCATCTATCCGATTGAGAATCCGCTTTCAAAAACCGGCGGTGTCGTCGGCCTGATGGGCAATCTTGCGCCAGATGGTGCGATTGTGAAAGTCGCAGGCATGGCAAGCCAGCACCAGATCTTCACAGGCCCCGCGCGTTGTTTTGAATCCGAAGAAGAGGCTTTCGCTGCTGTGCAGAAGCGCAGCTATGAGGAAGGCGAAGTGATCGTCATTCGCAATGAAGGACCCGCAGGCGGGCCGGGCATGCGCGAGATGCTCGCGACCACCGCCGCTCTTTCGGGGCAGGGCATGGGCAAGAAAGTCGCGTTGATCACCGATGGGCGTTTCTCTGGCGCAACACGCGGCTTCTGCGTCGGTCATGTCGGCCCCGAGGCCGCGCATGGCGGACCGATTGCGCTTTTGAAAGATGGCGATGTCATCACATTGAACGCGATAGAGGGCACGATTTCGGTGGCACTCACGGATGAGGAACTGGCCGCGCGCAAAGAGGAATGGGATGGCAAGAAAGAGACGATCTATGCCTCTGGCGCGTTGTGGAAATACGACCAGCTTGTCGGCAGAGCCAAATATGGCGCCTGCACCCATCCGGGCGCAGCCGGTGAGAAACATATCTACATGGATCTCTGAGCTGATGCGGAAGGTTTGGGTCGGACTGGCGGCAAGTCTGGTGCTTGCCGCCTGCGAAGGAAGGCTGTCGCAATTCGGCCAGAACTTTGGGGCTGCGGGGAGTCAGAGTGGCTCCAAGAAAGTCGGTCAGACCGAAGCAACCGTGACCCGGAATAAGACCCGAATCCTGGCTGTTGACGGGTTTTGCGTCGATCCTGTCTCGACCCGCTCCGGCACGGCAGAGGCATTTTTGGTCTTTGGCAACTGTGCTGCGATCACCGGAAATCCGGACCAGCCACAGCCCTATCTGCGCGCTGTGGCCACGGCGGCTGTGACCGATAGCGGTGTGACGGCTGAGGGGGCTGTGCGGCCTCAGGTGGCCAATCTGAACGCCTATTTCCGCACCGCAGCTGGGCGCGCGGCGTTGAGCCGCAGCAATGTCGCCGACACTGTCGAGGTTCTTGATGGTTTCGCGGATGATGGCGCGTTGTTTCTAAGGGTCAGGGACAGCAGTGACACCTCCTTTGAAGGCGCGGCAGAGACCTATTGGCGCGCCTATTTTGATGCCGGGAATTCTGTTGTTGCGCTCTCCGTCATCGGGTTTTCGCAATCCCCGATCTCATCTGGTGAAAGCCTTGATGTGCTGCGCAGCTTTGTTGATCGCAATCAGCGAGCGCCCGCCGCTCTGACATCCATTGCGACCAACAATCCCGCCGATGACGGGCCGCTGAAGCGTTTATTTCCCTGAAACCATTGTTTGCAATATAGAAACAATGCTACCGGTTTCGGGCAGAAAGTAAGGGTGTCGCGCAGCATATGCTAAGTCGTGTGAGAGAGTTCGTCAGACGCCGCCTGCACCTGCGCACGCTGTCACGGTGGGACAGTGCCGCCCATAGCGCCGAGCAGATTGATCTGTCACGCCTGCGTCAAATGCGCAGTCAGGCCCGGCAATTGCGCAAGCGCGTCGACCTCGTCACCCATATCGCTGATGCGCGTTTGACCTTGCCCCGCATCGGCTCCAACGCCATTCGCAAACCGGCCCAATCGGATTGGGCCTATCGTCCTGAATTGTGGCGCGGGCCGATCTCACCTGTTGGATTGGCCGCCGTGGAGAACCGCACACGGATCGGAAATGCGGCGACGCTTTATCACGATTGCACCATTTCAGAGCTGACCCTGCGCCAGGTCCGCAACACGCGGGAAGCCGATCTGGCCCCTTTCGGCGTGCGCATGGACGTGTTCAAATTCGACGGTTCCTTCCTGTCGCTCGTGCTCGACCTTCCAGACAACGCGGTTGACGGGCTCAGGCGCAATCACATCCTGCGGATGGAGGCCGATATCGCGACCGAGAAACCGCTCGAAATCTTCGCACGCCTCAACATCAAATACGGGCCCAACGTCGAACAGGTGGTCCGCGAATTGCCCATGGACGGGCGGGAGATGGTCGTGGAATTTGACCTCGCCCATACCAAGATCAGCGAAAAACGACTGGAACGGATGTGGCTCGACCTGATCTTCGAAGGGCCGGAAATGAACGAAATCGCGCTGCGGGACATCACCTTCTCCCGCAGGCCGCGCGCCGATTTCTAGGAGAGTGGCATGCCAGACATCACACTGACAAAGACCCGTATTCAGGCTGGCACCTATGAGGGCGTGCTGCGCGCGAACGCCACGGAACCCCCGAAAATCGGCGCCTTTCTCGACCATGCCCCCGTGGGCGATCTGACCGTCACGCCGGACCCGGCGCAGGACGGATGTTGGACCGTGCGCCTGTCTATTCCGGCACAGGTTTTGACCGATGGCATCCAGACCTTCCTGATTACGGACACCGCAAACGACGCCACACTCGACAGTTTCACCATCATCACCGGTGAGCCGCTGGACAATGACACCCGCGGGGAGATCGACCTGCTGCGCGCAGAGCTCAATATGCTCAAAAAAGCATTCCGCAGGCATTGCGTGGAGACGAGCTGAAACCCAAAATTTGGCGGAATCGCCTGTTTCACCGTTTCCGTGACATAACCAATCCGCAGATATTCCCTTGAATGGTCGCATACCGATCACGGTTCTGCCCCAATTGGCCCTGATACCTGTCGCCAACGTGACAGAAGTAAAAGGTGTCCTGCATGGATCGTCTGACTGAAATGGAAGCCTTCGCCACAGTGGTGGATCAGGGTGGTTTTACCGACGCAGCGCGGAAGATGGGGATTTCGAAATCTGCCGTCTCCAAGCACGTGTCGTCCCTTGAAACACGGCTCGGCGCACGCCTTCTCAACCGGACGACACGCCGCGTCTCACCCACTGAAATCGGGCTTGCCTATTATGACCGCGCCCGTCGCGTGCTGAATGATGCGGGCGAGGCAGACGCACTCGTCTCCTCCATGCAATCCGCGCCATCGGGGCTTTTGCGGATCTCTGTCGCGACAGATTTCGGCGTGAACCACATGTCACCGATCTTGGGCGATTTCCTCGCGGATTTCCCTGACATCACCGTCAATATGGTGTTGAACAACCGCTACGTGGAGCTGATTTCCGAAGGGTTCGACCTCGCAATCCGCATCGGCGAGATGGAAGACAGCTCACTGCGCGCGCGCAAACTGACGGAAACCACCAAACGCCTGATCGCGGCGCCAAGCTATTTCGAAGAGTACGGCCGGCCTGAAAAAATCGACGATCTCAACGAACACAAATTGCTGCATTACTCCAACCAATCCGCCGGCAATGTCTGGAAGCTGACCGCCCCCTCAGGGGAAAAGCGTCAGGTCCGCACGCAAGGCTGGCTGACAGTGAATGACGGGCAATCCCTGCTGAACGCATGTGTCTCAGGTCTTGGCATCGCTTATCTTCCCAGCTTCCTTTACGCAGATGCGCTGGAGGCCGGCCTTATCGAAGAGGCCATGCCCGGCCTTCCGACCGAAGCGCAAGGCATCTATGCCGTTTATCCACCGGGCCGTTACACGCAGCCCAAAGTGCGCACATTCATTGATTTCCTCGTGGACGCCTTCAAGGAGAAGGGCCCGGAAACCTGGTAACTTTATCCAGTTCCCCTCGACATTGCTGTGGTTGGCGATGTCTCATTGGGTCGAGGTGAGGATCACCTCGACCCTTCGATTCTGTGTACGCCCTTCTTCCGTCAGGTTGCTGGCAACAGGTGACAGATAGCCCACGCCATCTGCC
The DNA here is from genome assembly GCA_039195745.1 of Pseudomonadota bacterium. Taxonomy (GTDB): domain Bacteria; phylum Pseudomonadota; class Alphaproteobacteria; order Rhodobacterales; family Rhodobacteraceae; genus Litoreibacter. The sequence goes on from JBCCVD010000003.1 coordinate 141,904, forward strand.
TCAACCTGACCCGCATCGACACCCAGCGAAACCAAGAGATTTGCCGTCGATTGCGCGCGTTTGCGCGACAATGCGATATTGCCCTGCAGCGAGCCTTCCGAATCCGTATGCCCGACCAGCGCGACGGTGCGCGCGGGATTGGCAATCAGATACTCCGCCAAAATCTCAAGACTGTCATAGCTCTGATCCCCCAGCGCCGACGATCCGGTTTCGAAGTCCAAATCCTGCAAAACCGCAAAGCCCCGCGTCTCCAGCCGTTCGATCAAGGGCTTCAAAGGTTGCGCGGGACCACTCGGGCGCGGGGGCGCGGATTGCGTGCGGGTCGTCACCTCAACGCCTGCTTCTTCCGCCCCGCCCACAAGGATCATCTGCACATATCCTAACTCGGCGCTGCGGCTGACAAACAGGCTCAAATACTCGGGAACCGCCGCACCAAGACGCTGCGCTGCCAGATAGCGGTAATCACCAAGATCAATATGCATGTCGGGCTCTGGCAAAACATCCGTTTGAAATCTGAAATCAAAGCCGCCGCATTCGCGCGTCTCACATTCATAGAGCAGCTCAAACCCGACGGCCTCGATCTGCTGGCGCAGATTATCTGCCACGCCAAGTGTCGTGCCGCTTGCAGATTCCACGCGCCAGGCAGCTTGCAATCTCGGGCCTTCTGCGACCAGCGTCGTAATTTGGCCGTCCTGAAAAGGCCCGATTGGCAATTTGTAACTGGCGAACGCTTCGGTTTCAGAAAAAGTCCGCGTGGCCGGGCCGGAAAAACTCAGATCAAGCGCATGCGCGGGCATGGCCAGCCCAAGTGCCACAAGATATGGCGCCCATGATTTCACCGGTTCGCAGCGTGGTAGTCAGCATTGGGGCGCATATCAACGGCGGAGGCCATGCGGTTGGTCATGTTGTAAAAGCCAGCGGTCGACGCGATGTCCCAAATGTCGCGATCCGTGAAGCCGACCTTGCGCAGCTCTTCGCGGTGCGGCTCCTCAATCGTGTAGCTCGCCTCCGTCATCAAAACGGCAAAGTCCAGCATTGCGCGTTGGCGCGCGTCCAGCTCGGCAACTCGGTAATTCATCACAAGTGCTTCGCCCAGCGCCGGATCACCAGACAGTTCCCGCACCGCCGCGCCATGCGCAACAAGACAGTAAAAGCACTTGTTCACGGCAGAAACAGCAACCGCGATCATCTCCCGTTCCAGCTTTGATAGACCCGAATCTGCCAACATGACATCGTTGTAGAGCGCGGAAAATGCGTTCAGCTTTTCCTCATCAAACGCGTAGGCCTGCAGCACGTTCGGCACGAGGCCAAGCTTCTCTTCGCAGATGGAGAAATACTTTGCCACCCGCCCTGGCAGCGGATCCATCATGGGCAGATCAAGCGCTGTTACTTTGCTCATTTCTCTTCCCTCATTGTTTGATCCGGTAATGATATCGCGCCACAGAAACCATGCCCAGAGATCTGTAAAGCGCGCAAGCAGGTGCGTTCGCGGCGACCGCAGGCAAGGCAAAATCTGTTGCACCCTGATCGGCGGCCCAATGCGCCGCAGCGACTGTCAGATGCGTCGCCAAGCCGTTGCGCCGTTGAAACGGCAAAACCTCAAGCGAATGGATCATCCCGCAGCCCGCATGCACAGCGGCGAAAACCGCTCCCGCCGCGCGATCATTGACCCGCCCGAGAATAGCGGTCTTGGGGCCGTTGACCCGCTCCATCACCGCCACCCTGTCGGCGCCGATCCCGCTTTCCGCCCAGATATCCGTCGTCAAAGCCAATGGCGGCCAACAGGGAAAGGCCGTCACGCGTGGCACTTCGCACCTCGTGAGATGGTCGACCGGGCAATTGAAGAGAAGCGTTTCATCCAGAGTCTGATAGCCCATTTCCGCCAGAACAGGGTCTGTTTCGCAATCAGGATCAACCGTAAAGAGGCGATCCTGACCCATCTCCACCATGCGCGCTTCTGCCTGCGCGATCTCCGCAGTTGAGACGTCACCCATCACGGAGGTCGCCGTCACCCGTTTACCGCCGCCCTTGCTTCTGCGAAAAATGAACCGCCCCGCCACGTCCCGCGTCTCCGCAGGCCAGGTGTGCTCTAGAACGTCGATGAGGGCTGCACGGTCCATCAGAGGCCCAGAACCTCTTCCAACCGCGCGACCGCCTTGACCAAAGCCGTCTGATCCTGCCCGCGCACCACGATATTGGATCCGTATACGCCGTCCTTTTGAAACGGATAGGACCCGAAGGACAGATCCGGCATCTCCTGCGCCACCTGCCCCAGCGGTCCGGCCAGATCACCCTCTCCGCGTTGCACGCGTAAGGTCTCCGATAGAAGCGGCGCGCCGCCGCTCAATGTCGGCAAAACAGACGCCACCATGGCGTTGAACACCGACGGCACACCCGCCATCACATGCACATTGCCCAGCTTGAAGCCCGGCGCGACAGAGACAGGGTTGTCGATCAAAGTGGCGCCTTCGGGAATGCGCGCCATCCGCAGCCGCGCCTCATTCAAATCCGACCCTGTTCTTGCGTAATGCGCGGCCAATAGCGCGCGCGCATCCTCACGCACATCAACCGCCGCACCAAAAGCCGCACCAATCGCATCGGCCGTGATATCATCATGCGTGGGCCCAATGCCGCCAGACGTAAACACATGATCATACTCCTCAGACAGCGCCCGCACCGCCGCCACGATCCGCGCATGATCGTCCGAGACAACCCGCACTTCCACCAGCGCAATGCCAGCCTCCGTCAACTGCCCCGCCAGATGGTGCATATTCGCATCCCGCGTCCGGCCCGACAGGATCTCATCACCAATCACAAGCATCGCAGCGCTGGGGTTCGACATATGGCATCTCCTTCAATTGATCGCAGATGTAGCGCGGTGGGGTGGAAGCCGCCACCATTCTCTCTTATGTAGGCGGCTATAGCGGTCAAAAGGTCAAACACAGTGGACGACACACATCGAGGGCGCATCACCAAGGAAGGCATCCGCATCCATGATGCGGCGGGCTATGCAGGCATGAAGACAGCCGGCGCTCTAGCCGCGCGCATCCTTGATGACGTGGCGGCACTGGTCCAGCCGGGCACCACGACCGAAGCGCTGGACAGCTTCATCGAGGAGGAGGTCAAAAATGCCGGCGCCACCTCCGCCACCATCGGCTACAAAGGCTACAAACACGCCAGCTGCATCAGCGTGAACCACGTGGTCTGCCACGGTATTCCCGGCCCCAAAACGCTGAAAGACGGCGACATTCTCAATATCGACGTCACCGTTATCGTCGATGGCTGGTTCGGCGACACGTCCCGCATGTATGTCGCAGGCAAGCTTTCCCGCAAAGCGGAGCGCCTGATCCAGGTCACGCATGATGCGCTCTTCAAAGGGATTGAAGCGGTCAAACCCGGTAATACTTTCGGCGATATCGGCCACGCGATCCAAGCCTATGTAGAGGCGCACCGTATGTCGGTTGTGCGCGACTTTTGTGGACATGGTCTGGGCCGCGTCTTCCACGCACCGCCCAATGTGTTGCATTACGGGCGCCCCACCACCGGTGCGACACTGGAGGAAGGCATGTTCTTTACGATTGAACCGATGGTCAATCTGGGACGGCCAGAAACCAAAGTGCTGGCCGATGACTGGACCGCCGTGACGCGCGACAAATCCCTCTCTGCCCAGTTTGAGCATTCGGTCGGTGTCACTGCCAACGGGGTGGAGATCTTCACCCTCTCCCCGTCAGACAGGTTTCATCCGACCTACAGCTAGGCTCACCAGCCGATCAGCATGTCTGCCAAAGCGATGAAAAGCGGGATGCTCAGGATCGCGACCGGCGTGCCGATCCCCGTCGAGGTGCCCACATAGGCCGATGGATTCGCCTCCGGCAACGCGCCACGCATCGTAGGTGGGCCAGAGATGTCGGAACTTGACGCCGCCATCACAGCCAGCAGCACCACGCCACCCGCCGAAAAGCCCGTCAACTGATACGCGAGATAGCCCGCGCCGAAGCCCAGAAACCCATGTACCAACGGGGCTGCGACCCCGTAGAAGATGTAAGCATGCGCCACCTTGCGCAGCTCCGCAAACCGCATCCATGCTTCCATCCCCATGATCAGCATCAAGACAGACAGAAGCCCACGGAACAGCGGCTCATAGAAGCTTTTGTAGACACTTTCAGGATTGGCAAACAGGCCAAGCGCCAAACCCAGCAACAGGGCAGAAATCGCGGGGCTGCGTACTGTATCGACCAATATCCCACGTAATAGACCCTGTTCAATCCCGTGCTCCTCCGTCACTTGCTTCTGTGGCACGCCCCCCAAAGCCATCGTTGAAGCGCCCACAGGCATCACAGCAGTCCGCCGCGCAGCGCTCATCTTCGCCATGACAATCGCCGTGACCAAAGCAGCAATATCCATGAACGGATATAGCGCGCCGATGAAGCCTTCATAGGGGATCTGCTCGTCATCCAGAATCGCCATGCCCGCCGCGAGGGTGGAGGCTGAAACCGCCCCAAACAGACCCGCTGTTGCCAGCCCGTCGATCTTGGAGACACCCTTCCATCGCGCCAACGTCCAGCGCCCCAGAAAGACAATCGCAATTCCCACGAGTGCGGCACCTATGGCAGGCACGATCAACTCGACGAAATTCGCCTCTTTCACCGAAAGCCCCGCGCCGATGCCGACCTTCAGCAGCAAAAGGATGACAATGAATTTGTAGACCGGTTCCGGCACTTCGAATTTGCTGCCCATCGCAGCCAGCATCATGCCGCCGATCAGGAAAGCCAGCGTCGGCTTCTGAAATTGCTCAACAATCGTGCCGAGGATAGAGAAAATGAAATCCATGGTTGTGCCCTCTGATGCAGTCTGAGATCAGATAGGGTCTCGCAATGTGATATAAAAATATATCTTTTGCGCTATTTTGTTTTATAAAATCAAACAATGGCGCAACTGAATTACAAACATCTGCGATATTTCCAATACGTGGCGCAGGAAGGTCATCTGGCCCGCGCCGCCGAAAAGCTCAATATCTCCGCCTCTGCCCTCTCCATCCAGATCCGTCAGCTAGAAGAGCGGCTCGGTCACGCCCTGTTTGATCGCGTTGGCCGCAGCCTTGTCCTGACGGAGGTTGGCCACATCGCGCTCGACTATGCAGACCGTATCTTTAACGCGGGCGACGATTTGATGGCCGTTCTAGATCGCCGCAGCGCCGCCAGACCGCCGCTCCGTATTGGCGCGCTCTCGACCATGTCGCGCAACTTTCAAATGCAGTTCCTGCAGCCATTGATTACCTCTGACCGCTATCCGATCATCCTGCGCTCCGGCGATACGGCAAGCCTGCTGACGCACCTTGAAAATATGGCGCTTGATGTCGTACTGACCACCGAATTGCCGCGCCAAACAGAACGACCAACATTCGCTGCGCAGAAGATCACGGAACAGGCGGTGGGTATTCATGCCCACGCCGCACGGCTCTCCTATGACACGCTCGAAGCGCTCTTGCGAAATGAGCCTCTGATTCTGCCCAGTGAAAGCGTGATCCGCTCCGGATTTGAAAACCTTGTCGCCAGGCTCGACCTGAAACCCACCATCGCCGCAACTGTCGATGACATGGCCATGGTCCGCCTTTCGGCGCGCGAAGGGCTCGGCGTCGCAATCGCACCGGCGGTTGTGCTCGCCGATGAGATAGAAAGCGGCATCGTCGCAACGGCGCCGTTTGATCTTGGCATCATGGAGCCGTTTTATGCCGTCACCCTGCCGCGCGCGTTTCCGCATCCCGCCCTCGCAGACGTTTTGTAGGGCAATGCCGCGTCGCTTAACTGCACTTTAAGCAGAATCATCTGATGTGGGTTATATGAGTTATCAGAGTAACCAGTTCGCAGACGTCTCCCTCCCTCTGTTCGAGGCTGTTCCTACCGTTGTTTCCAGTGAACCTGTTGATGAGTGTCAAAGGCTTAAGGAACATTTCATGAACACTGGGGCGGAGGCTCTGCCAGATTACGACATCCTGACATTGATCCTGCACCGCGCCGTGGATGACATCAGCGTCAAAGCCCTCGCTGTGCGGCTTCTTTCAGCCTTCGGCGATTTCAATGGCGTCGTCTCTGCGCCCCGTTCCCGCTTGATGGAGGTGGACGGCGTGACCCTCGCCGTTCTGCAAGAGCTCAAGCTTGTCGAAACCGCGGCCCATCGCCTGGCCCGCGCCAAGATCATGAACCGCGAAGTGTTGTCCAGTTGGGACGCGCTTCTCGATTACTGCCAGACACGCATGGCACACCAACCTACCGAGCAGTTCCGCGTCCTGTTCCTCGATCGCAAAAACGTACTAATTGCTGACGAGGCTCAGGGCGCGGGCACGGTGGACCATGTCCCTGTCTATCCCCGCGAAGTCGTCAAACGTGCGCTTGAACTGAACGCCTCCGCATTCATTCTCGTGCACAACCATCCTTCCGGCGATCCAACCCCGTCGGCGGAGGACATCGCCATGACGAAAGCCATTGAAAGCGCTGGCGATATCCTTGGCATTGTCCTGCATGATCATCTTGTGATCGGCAAATCTGCCCATGTCTCGATGCGGGCAGACGGGCTGATCTAAACGGTTAGCGCGCGGTTAACAGAAAACGTATTATCTATATTTTTCAGATATTTAGATAAATCCCCCGCATGCGGGGATTCACCGGATCCAGACCTCGACCCGCCGATTGATCGCCCGACCCCACTCCGTATCATCACAAGCCATCGGCAAGGCCTCTCCAAAAGCATCGACGGACAGCTGGACCCGATCGAAATCAGCCGCCGCCGCAGCTTCTCTGACCTGATCCATCACCAGCCGCGCCCGCCGCAGCGCTAGCGCCATATTCGGCGCCGCTGGCCCTTCGCTGTCGCTGAACCCCGCAAAGAGCAGTGACTTGCCATCAAACGATCCCGTCTCCAGCGCGCGGGCTAACCGCAGGATATTCTCGCTCGACTGAACGTCGAGCCGCGTTCCAACCTGAAACCGGAATGTGGTCGACAGCCGGTCACGATCCCGCAAGGTCTCCACCAGCCGTTTCAATTCTTCCAACGGCACCTCCGGCCCGACAGCCGTAATCGCATGCGCCAAGCGGTCCCCCTGAGTGTGGAAATCCGACGTCGTGATCGCCTGATCCACAAAACCTGCACGTCGGATCACAAGATCTGCGGCAGGTGAGGCCGTGAACTCGATGAACTCCCGCGCCATCAAAGGAAGCCTGCGCGCCGGAGTGAACAGCATCAGCGGCAAAGTCAGCGGGTAGTCTTCGGTCTTGAGTGCTGCAATGCTCGGCGCCTGCTCGAACCCGCAAGACCCCGAAATCCGAACCGGATCGGCGTTGCCCACCTCGCTCAGCGTAGTCAGCCCAATCGCAAAACTGTCTTCGGCCACGATGTCCGAGAGCTCCTCCAAGCTCGCGTGCCGAACTGCATCGGGTGTCATGGATTTGCTATAGGGCTCCAGAACCCGCTCCTCAAACGCTTCGAATAACCCCGCCGTGTCAGGTGGAGTGTGTAAGACCACCGGCGCATCAGCCCCTCCAATGTCGGCCCAACTGACCACGTCGCCAGAGAATGTGGCAGCCAGCTGTTCCATCGACAGGTTTTTAACCTGCTGACCAGCCGCCGTGACAGCAACCATTCCGTCCAACGCAACAACCCGGGCACGCCGACCGGAAACAAGGTCGCCCGATCCGGAACTGTCCGCCATCAGAGCTTCAGATACATTCGGTTCCCGCAGGACAAGCGCGATATCCGCTTCCTCGGCAATCAGATCTGCAAACCCTTCCGAAGTTGTTGTTCCCCGCAATTCGAACCGGGCCCGCACCCGGTCGGTGTCGCTGAGAATAAATGTTGAGCGCGTGTCGCTCATCACTTCTCTCCGCAGGGACAGCTGATTGCGCGATACATAGGCCTGTATCAGCGCAGGCACGAGCACATCTGCCATCCGGCGTGTTCCGGAAAAGGTGACCTCCGCGACATAGGCATCCAAATCCGGGCATCCCGGACCCGCACAGGTCACCCCCTGACCATCGAGGGTCAGCGCACCATAGACTGTATCAACGCGGTAAAACTCACCGTCGTAACTCAGCAGATCGCCCTCAATCCGGATCGCGCCGTCACGTGACGTCAGAGCGACATCCTGAGCAACGCCGGACGTGCAGCTAAGACCGAGCACACAGACAGTGCTGAATAACTTCCGAAATGGGATCACTGAGCCGCCTGTTTAGTTTGACGCGAGTTTCAGGTCTTGGAGAATATTTTTCAACTCAAGACTATGACCGATCTTGTCACAGCCGGGTGCGGCTAGAGTAAGGTCGTAAACCTGTTGCGTAAATCCTGCCATCATCTGGACAAATCGGCCCGTCTGAGCCTCAGCGCAATTCTGCGCAGTGACTGTTTGGTTCATTTGCAGCCGGATCACGCCGGGCTGCGTTTCGGGATCAAGCGGATGCGATACGATCTGGATCGTGCGCCCTGATGGATCACCGAGTATAAACCGATCAACCGGCATATGCCGCGGGGCGGTTCCCGAAAGCAGGGGTGGACCCTCACTGGGCCATTCAAGTGCAACGCGCATAAACCCATCAATATCAGAGACATCAACTCTGGTAGACCGTTTCGTGTCCGGCCCGATCCGAACAGTGAGCTCTGTTACACGCGTCAGAGCTGGCAAGACAGTGTCCGTAGCACCGGTCATCGATAAGCTCAGGTCAAACTCAAGACCAGCGTAGCTGATTGAGACAGTTTGATACGGCTTGCATGGGGCAAAGATCGAAACAGCAATCATGGCATTTGGCAGCGCGTGGCTTTTCAGCGTCGTTTCGCAAGGGAAGCCAAATGCATTGATGTCTGCCTGCTTCGCGATCACGGCAGACAAGCTCGGCCTCACATCCTGCACGGGAGAGGCTGCGGTTTGATCAAACCGCACAGGTTCCAACGGCGGCAGTGACGGCAATGGGACGGTGACGCTTGGCAACGGCGCGCGCAAAGCCAATGCAACCGTGTCTGCCCACGCAGACGAAAAACAAACTACAGAAAAAGCCGCGCCAATTGCGCTGCTGATGACCTTGCCCATATACGCCTCTCGTGCCCGGTTGATCCGGTTTCTGAGTACCTTTTCAGGATGAGGCTTTCAGGCCCGCAACGCAAGCCTGTTGATCAAGAAAGCGGGTATCGCCGTCAAACTGCGCCGTGGCAGTGCTTGAACTTTTTCCCGGAGCCACAGGGGCAAGGCGTGTTCCGGCCCGGGTTGCCCCATGTCGATGGATCGTTCTCATCGAACCCTTCGCTCGGTTCAGCCGGTGCCTCAACATCCGGTGTCGCAGCGGCCGCTTGAGCTTGTTGCTGAGCGAGAAATTGTTGCAGCATTTGCTCCTGCTGTTCTTCTGTCAAAGGCACGACGCGGGACAACTTCTGGGTGACTTCAGCGCGCAAGCTGTCGAGCATGGATTCGAACAGCTGAAAACTGTCATTCTTGTACTCGTTCAGCGGATCGCGTTGCGCATACCCGCGGAAACCAACGACAGAACGCAGGTGCTCCAAGGACAACAGATGCTCTCGCCATTTGCCATCAATGGTCTGCAGCAGCAGCTGCTTCTCGATATTGCGCATGTTTTCGGGTCCGAAATCCGCAGCTTTTTTCGCCATGAATTCGTCGGAGGCTTTGGCAAGGCGTTCAGCAATCTCGTCATTATCGACGCCTTCCTCATCCGCCCAGTCGACCACGGGTACATCAATGCCCAATTGCTCCGTCACGGCCTCTTTCAGACCTTCGGTGTCCCACTGGTCCGCATAGGTCTTTGGCGGCATGTGCTGATCCACCAGATCGTCGATCACCTGATGGCGCATATCTTGCGCGACCTCGCCGACTTCTTCGGCCTCCATAATTTCCATGCGCTGACTGAAGATCGCGCGCCGCTGATCGTTCATCACGTCATCGAACTTCAGAAGTTGTTTTCGGATGTCGAAGTTGCGCCCTTCGACTTTCGCCTGCGCTTTCTCCAGCGATTTGTTCACCCATGGATGGGCAATAGCCTCGCCTTCTTTCATGCCCAACGTGTTAAGCATTTTGTCGAGCCGCTCGGAACCAAAAATTCGCATCAGATCATCTTCGAGTGACAGGAAGAAAGAGGACCGGCCTGGGTCACCCTGTCGACCTGAGCGGCCGCGCAGCTGGTTGTCAATCCGGCGAGATTCGTGGCGTTCCGTGGCCAGAACAAAGAGCCCGCCAGCAGCTTTTACCTCTTCCTCGGCTTTCGATTGTTCCTCTTCAATCCGCGTGCGAATGGCTTCCGGATCGCCATCTGGATCAGACGCAAGCGCATCCATGATTTTGAATTCGACATTGCCGCCGAGCTTAATGTCTGTCCCGCGGCCCGCCATGTTGGTCGCAATCGTTACAGCACCCAACGTACCGGCGTTTGCGACAATCTCCGCTTCTTTTTCGTGTTGACGCGCGTTCAGGACATTGTGTGTCACGCCCGCTTTCGTCAGCAAGCCGGAAAGGAATTCGGACTTCTCAATAGATGTCGTGCCCACCAGGACCGGTTGACCGGTTTCGTGAGCCGTCTGAATCTCTGTGACAATTGCGTCGTATTTTTCTTTTGCCGTCCGATAGATCGCGTCGTGTTCGTCAATCCGCGCAATCGGTTTGTTGGTCGGTACTTCAACAACCCCAAGACCGTAAATCTCGGCAAACTCCTCTGCTTCCGTCGTCGCGGTGCCGGTCATACCGGCAAGTTTCTCATAGAGTCGGAAGTAGTTTTGGAAGGTGACAGAGGCGAGCGTCACATTTTCAGGCTGGATGGCACATCCCTCTTTCGCCTCAATCGCCTGATGCAGCCCGCCAGACAAGCGGCGGCCTTGCATCATGCGGCCAGTAAATTCATCTACGAGCATGACTTGCCCGTCGCGCACCATGTAGTCTTTGTCTTTGTGAAAGGCCTTATGCGCTTTCATCGCTTCGGTGACGTGATGCACGATGGTCGTGCTTTCCGGATCATAAAGCGATTGACCTTCGGGCAGCAGTTCCAGCTCATGCAGGCGTTTCTCGATGAACTCGTTGCCTTCATCATTGAAGGTCACGACACGGGTTTTCTCGTCAAGCTTGAAGTGCTCGTCTTTGACCTCAGGGATCAGCTTGTCGATGGTGATGTAAAGATCGCTGCGGTCTTGTGACGGGCCGGAGATGATCAGTGGCGTCCGTGCCTCATCGATCAGGATTGAGTCGACCTCGTCCACAATCGCATAGAAGTGGCCGCGCTGGGACATTTCTTCGAGCGTCGCGCGCATGTTGTCGCGTAGGTAATCAAAGCCCAGCTCATTATTCGTGGCGTAGGTGATGTCGGCGGCATAGGCCACTTTCTTTTCGTCATCCGGCTGCTGGGGGTAGACCGCGCCGGTGGTCAAACCAAGCTGCGCAAAGACGTTGCCCATCCATTCTGCATCCCGCTTCACGAGATATTCGTTGACGGTCACGATATGCACGCCTTTGCCGGCAAGTGCGTTCAGGTAAGCGGGGAAACAGGCGACGAGTGTTTTGCCTTCGCCGGTCTTCATTTCTGAAATATTGCCCTGATGCAGAAAAATGCCACCGATCAGCTGGGTATCGAACGCGCGCAATCCAAGAGCACGTTTCGCGGCTTCCCGCACGTTTGCAAAGGCTTCGGGCAGAAGGTCATCAAGGTTTTCACCCTTCTGCGCGCGCATTGCCATATCTTCTGTGCGTTGCTTGATCTCCTCATCGGAGAGCTTTTCGAACTCGGGTTCAAGCGCGTTGATCTTTGCCACCAACGGGCGCACGGCCTTGACCTTACGGTCGTTCGGCGTGCCGAAAACCTTTTTGGTAATCGTTCCAAAACCCAGCATATTCTCTCCGCCTTTGCGCCCCGCGATCGGCGGGTTTAACATCATCGTGTGAACGGATGCCTTGCCCATCCGGCACACGCACCATACTTCTTGCCCAAGACGGTGCCATCCTGAGACTGAAGTGATGTAAGAGGCGCCCGATATAGTGTCAACGGCGCGGGACGCCCCGCCACCCCTTTGGAGACAGGATTAATGGGCAAATTTACTACACTTCTGCGTGCAACAGGACTTGTCGTGACAGTCGCGATGCCAGCCACAGCACAAGACGCCAACACGGTTCTTGCGACCGTCAATGGCAAAGAGATTACACTCGGACATGTCATCGCGCTCCAAGACCGCCTGCCCGACCAGTACAAGAGCATCGACGATCAGCGCTTGTATGACGGTATTCTGGATCAACTGATCCAGCAGACCGCTCTGGCAGACGAAATGCGCAAGAACATGAGCCTTAAGTCTGTTTTGGGACTACAGAATGAGGAATCCGCATTCTTGTCAGGTGAGTATCTGTCGGCCATAGGTTCCGCAGAAATAGACGAGGAAGCTGTCAAAGCCGCCTATGCCGAGCAATATGCGGATGTTGCACCTGAACAGGAATTCAATGCAGCCCACATCCTGGTCGAAGACGAAGAACTGGCAAAAGACCTGTCGGCAAAAGCGTCCGCTGGCGCCGATTTTGAAGAGTTGGCAAAGCAACATTCGACCGGTCCGAGCGGCCCGCGTGGCGGCAATCTGGGTTGGTTTGGCAAAGGGCAGATGGTGCCGGCTTTTGAAGAGGCTGTCATCGCTTTGGAGAATGGCGGTGTTTCAGAGCCGGTTCAGACCCAATTCGGCTGGCATGTTGTGAAACGGTTGGATAGCCGCAATGTCTCAGCACCCGATTTTGAAGATGTCCGCCAGGACATCATAAGCGAGCTGCAGTCACAGGCGATCACGGATGCGGTCACCAAAGTCACTGAAGGCGCGGAGGTCACGCTTGCCGAGGTAGAGATTGATCCCGCCATGATCCGCAAGGTAGAGCTACTCTCAGAGTAAGCTTTTCAAAGGACGTGCCATGTCCGGTACTGTGACTGTCTCCCCCCTCGCACCAGCGGGGGGCTTTCCAAAATTGGCTCCGATCAACGGCGTGCGGTTTGCCACTGGAGCCGTTGGCGTGAAGTACAAAGGCCGAACTGACGTTATGCTTGCCGAAATCTCAGCAGGTGCAGCGGTTGCAGGCGTCTTCACCCGTTCGCAGACCCGCGCAGCGCCGGTGCTTGACTGTCAAGCGAAGATGGGCACGGTTGAGAACCCGGAAAAGGGCTTCGCCATTCTGGTGAATTCGGGCAACGCAAACGCGTTCACGGGTCAAAATGGCGAGAACGCGGTCAGAAGTATTACGCAAGGCGTAGCTGAAACCCTCAACATCCCGCTGCGCCATGTCTACACATCCTCTACCGGAGTGATCGGTGAGCCATTGCCGCATCTTAAAATCACGGCCGCCCTTTCAAAACTCGGGCGCGGTTTGGCTGATGACGGCATGATGGAAGCCGCTCACGCGATCATGACGACAGACACTTTTGCAAAGGGCGCGACGACAAGCCTCGAGATTGACGGGCGCACGGTTAGTATTTCAGGAATTGCCAAAGGGTCCGGGATGATTGCGCCAGATATGGCGACGATGCTTGTCTACATCTTTACTGACGCCCAGATTGCCCAACCTGATTTACAAACCCTCGTTTCGGATCTGAATGAGCAAACATTCAATAGCATCACTGTGGATAGCGACACGTCGACCTCTGATAGTCTGATCGCCGTCGCGACCGGCGCTTCACAGGTGGACGTGACCCAGAATGCACAGTTTGCAGACGCGCTACACGCCATCATGAAAGACCTTGCCCATCAGGTTGTGCGCGATGGGGAAGGCGCAACAAAATTTATCGAGGTTCACGTCAGTGGGGCAGCGGATGCGGGCGACGCGAAGAAGGTGGCGATGTCGATCGCAAACTCGCCGCTCGTGAAAACAGCCGTAGCAGGTGAAGATGCGAATTGGGGCAGAATTGTCATGGCGGTTGGAAAATCTGGCGCCCAGGCGGATCGCGACGCGCTTTCGATATCCTTTGGTGACATCACTGTTGCGAAAGATGGATGGCGCGCACCGGACTATTCCGAAGAGGCCGCATCGGACTATATGAAAAACGAATCAATTCTGATCAGCGTTGATTTAGGAATAGGGTCGGGAGAATCCACCGTTTGGACTTGCGACCTGACGCATGGATACATCTCAATTAACGCGGATTATCGCTCATGAAGACTGTCCTTGTCTCAGCCGTCGCCCTGATCGACATTGACGGCCGTATTTTGCTGGCACAGCGGCCTGAGGGAAAGTCGATGGCAGGGCTTTGGGAATTCCCCGGCGGCAAGGTCGAAGAAGGGGAGACGCCAGAGGCTGCTCTGGTCCGCGAACTTCAGGAGGAATTGGGAATAAACACTTGGAAAAGCTGCCTTGCGCCCCTGACTTTTGCCAGTCACAGCTATGAGGATTTCCACCTTTTGATGCCCGTTTTTGCGTGCCGGAAATGGGAAGGAACGCCACAACCAAAAGAGGGGCAAACCCTCGCGTGGGCCAAATCCGGTGAATTGCGCGGTTACGCAATGCCACCAGCGGATATTCCCCTGATTGCGATGCTAAGGGATCTCCTTTGAGCCAGAATTGCGCAATTCGCCGCATTCCAGAAGAAAGCGCTGGTCACAGAAACTTGAAGCGCTACACTAAAAGTGTCTTTAGAATGGGAGGGCTGAAGAACGTCATGCTTAAAACAGTAACCATAGGCTCATGTGTGTCCATCCAGGGCATTTTCGTGAAGGCTTTGGAGGATGGCCGCATTCTGATCCGTGTCGGCGAACAACTGTTTAAAGGTCGCCCTGTTTCCTAAGAAGAGATAGACGTGTGCTAGTCTATCCATCCTTTCAAATTCTGCGTAATCACATCTGACAGCGCCGCAATATGCGATGCGCTGTCATTCAGGCATGGAATATAGGTGAACTCCTCACCGCCAGCCTCTTCAAAGCTCTCTTTGATCTCTTCGTTGATCTCTTCCAGTGTTTCGATGCAGTCAGCTGAAAACGCGGGCGCGATCACAGCAATCTTCTTATGGCCGCCTTCAGCAAGACGCGCGACCTCTTCTACGGTGTAGGGCTGCAACCACTCTTCCGGTCCAAATTTAGATTGAAACGTTGTTTTAATCTGTGTGTCATCCCAACCCAGCTTCTCTTTCAAAAGCCGCGTCGTCTTCTGGCATTGGCAATGATAGGGATCCCCTTCCATCAGATACCGCTTCGGGACGCCGTGGTAGGAACAGACAAGGATATCAGGTTTGCCTTCCAATTCGGCATATGCGTCTTCAACCGAGCCGGCCAATGCGTCAATGTAGGTTGGCTGCTCGTAATAAGCGGGCACAGTCCGGACGGAGGGTTGCCACTTTTCCTCCATCAAGGCGCGAAACAACTGGTCATTTGCAGTCGCCGATGTCGCACCTGCATAATGCGGATATAGCGGAAAAAACAAAATCCGGTCACATCCCGCTTCGATCATTTCGCGTACCTTCGATTTGGTCGACGGGTTGCCATAGCGCATACAGAAATCGACATGCACGCGGTCACCGAACTGTTCGTGCATCTGCTCTTTCACAGCAGCGGTTTGCTGCTTTGTAATTGTCAAAAGCGGGCTCTCTCCTGCTTCATGGTTCCAGATCGATTCATACGCTTTTCCGCTGGCGAAGGGCCGTTTCGACAGGATGATGCCCTGCAGAATCGGTTGCCAGATCCACGCCGAGTAATCCACGACACGTTTATCGGACAGGAACTCGCTCAGATAACGGCGCATCGGCCAATACGTGTAGTCATCTGGCGTGCCCAAATTTGCCAACAGAATGCCGACCTTGCCAAACCGTACCTTTGGATGATCCTCATCCGCATGTGGTAAAGCGCTATAGGGGCAGCTGGTCATATCTCGTCTGTTCCTCGTGTCTTCACAGGTCTGGCGTCTTCGCCCAATTCCGTCGTCTTCAGCGCATCGGCCAATCGGCGCGTGGCACTTCCGGGTCTCAGGGGCTTCGGCTGGCTCTTATCAGGTGCCCAGGCTGTCAGATAGATCAGTTCAAAGGTTGCGACCACCCGATCTTCGGATTTGGGATAAAGTGTCGCCATTTTCTCGAACATGGCGCGGTGTGAAGGCCGTCTTGCACGAGCTGTCATCGCATTGCTTTCGCCCATCGCGCGCAGATCGCGCATCAAAGACGTGGTTGAGCCATAGCTGACGGTGCGCGTCTCAGCATCGGCAACCGGCAAAGAGAGACCGGCGCGTTGCAGCAGACTGCCCGCGTCACGTATGTCGACCATTGGATTGATGCGGGGTGACAATCCCCCTGAAATGGAGACTTCCGCCTCTGCCAACGCGCCGCGTAATTCATGCAAGGTTTGACCACCCAACATGACGCAAAGCAGCAACCCGTCGGGCTTCAAGGCTCTGCGACACTGCACGAGTTGACCGACTGGATCATTGGCCTGATGCAGACACATCGCATGGACAACCAGATCATAGGCGCCAACCTCCAGTGCCAGAATGTCATCGTCCGGTATAACGACAGCCTTTGGAAATTGGGTGCGCCAAAATGCGGGAAATCCAGTGACGACCGCAATGTCGGTAAACGCCCTGTTAACGTCTTTCAGTCTTTCATTCAGTTCAAAGACCGCTTCCTCATGCAAAAACAGCTCTGCCCCCTGACGGGTGGCACGCGTGCGGCGTGCGACGAGCGTGTCGCGATCAAATAGAGGAGGGGGAGAGGTCATAGCGTGGCTTTGTTGCGAGGCATGGCCGGTATGTAGAGGTGAGACGCCAAAATGCAAACTCTGATGCGTATGATTTACCCGTCACAATGCCTGACCTGCGGTGAGCTTGTCGTGGAAGACTTCTCGCTCTGCGGAAAATGCTGGGGCAAGACTTCGTTCATCACCGGGTTGACTTGCGCGTCTTGCGGCGTGCCTCTGATCGGCGACGATGCAGAAGGGGCCGTTCAGTGCGACGATTGTATCCGCACTGCACGACCCTGGTCATGCGGCGCATCAGCCCTGCTATATCGTGGAAACGGCAGAAAGATCGTTTTGGCACTCAAACATGGGGATCGTACAGATTTGGCAGGGCCAGCCGCGCAATGGATGGTTGCCATCATGCCGGTGCAGACGCCTGGCACGGTCGTTGTGCCAGTGCCCCTGCACTGGCTCCGCTTTCTGAAACGCCGCTACAATCAAGCGGCTCTCCTCGGGAAGCATGTGGCACAGCTATCGGGTCTGGAATTTCTGCCTGACGCGTTGGTGCGCACAAGGTCCACCAAACCTCTTGACGGACATAGCCGCGAAGCGCGCTTCAAATCGTTGCAGGATGCAATCAGTCCACACCCGAAGCGCGGGTCTCAGCTAGAAGGGCGGAGGGTCTTGTTGATTGACGACGTGATGACATCTGGCGCGACGCTCGCTGCAGCGACGGAAGCGTGCCTTGATGCGGGTGCCGATCACGTTGACGTGCTCACACTGGCGCGCGTTGCGAAGGATGTCTAATTGCCTATAGTCGCCACAAGATAGAAGGAAGGCATCATGGCAAAGGTTGAAATTTACACATCGCAGCTCTGCGGTTTCTGTCATGCGGCCAAGCGTCTGCTGACGTCCAAAGGCACTTCTTTCGAAGAGACGGATGTCGGACGCAATCCGGGTGAAAAAGCAACGATGATTCAACGTGCAAACGGGAGCAGAACCGTTCCGCAGATCTTCATTGACGGCAAACATATTGGCGGTTGCGATGATCTTTATGACCTGGAGCGTTCGGGCAAGTTAGACCCTCTTTTGGTCTAAATCATGCGGATCGGCCTTGTTCAACTTAACGGGTCCGATGATCCTGCGACGAACCTGAAATCGTTGCAGACCATGATTTCCCAAGCCGTGTCGGATGGGGCGGAGTTCGTCTTAACGCCAGAAGTGTCCAATTGCCTGTCGCAGAGTCGGAAACATCAAAACGATGTGCTGCGTTTTGAGGAAGATGACCCAACTTTGGCAGGTCTCCGTCAAGCAGCGGCGCAACACGGAATCTGGCTTCTGGGAGGGTCCCTTGGTGTAAAGACGGCAGAGGATGATCCACGTTTTGCAAACCGCAGTTTTCTGATTTCGCCGGACGGAGAAGTCTCTGCCCGTTACGACAAAATTCACATGTTCGATGTGGATGTGTCACCGACAGAGACGTGGCGTGAATCAGAAGGATATCGTCCCGGTCAATCGGCGATAACTGCGGACGCAGTTTTCGCAAAGATCGGGATGACGATCTGCTATGACCTGCGCTTCCCGCATCTTTATCGCGACCTTGCAAAAGCGGGGGCAGAAATCATTACAGTTCCGGCTGCTTTCTCGCCGGTGACTGGTGCTGCGCATTGGGAGCCCCTCCTCAGGGCGCGCGCTATCGAGACGGGTTGTTTCATCATTGCGCCCGCACAAACCGGGCAACATGTGGGTCGTCGCACTTACGGGCATAGTTTGGTTGTGGCGCCTTGGGGCGAGGTCCTGCTGGATATGGGCGACGCGCCCGGCACGGCCTGTTTGGATATTGACCTGAGTGATGTCAAAACAGCGCGACGGCGTGTCCCGTCACTTTCACATGACAGGGACTACACTTCGCTTATACTCGCGCGCGATGACAAAGACACATGATCCCCTTGCAACGGCGCTCTTTTCCGAACTGCTGATGGCTGACCAACTGGCGCGCAACCGGCTTGGAAAAGCGTTGCCCAAAGGGATGGAGCTTTCGCAATTCTCGGTACTGAACCATCTGGCAAACGCCACGGAACCGCGCTCACCCGCAAAATTGGCTGAAGCATTTCACCTGACACGCGGAGCAATGACCAATACGTTGCGCAAGCTTGAATGGGCCGGCCATGTGCATGTCACGCCCGACTGGGACGATGCGAGACGCAAGCATGTCGTGATCAGCCCGGCAGGGCGCAAGGCAAGAGACGCCGCAATCGAATCTATCGCACCCGTCATAGAAGAAGTCGTGCAAGCCATCGGTGCGGACAAAGTCAGAGCGACATTGCCGGTGTTACGCGAACTTCGGGTCAGGCTCGGGAAGCCTGAGCAAAGCTAGGACACGGGTTTCGTACTGGCTGTCGTGTAATTCACCGACAAGTCGCGATCCGAAAGGGACCAGCTCCAAGCGATTGGGTTAAAGACGAATCCAGTGCGATCAACCGGCGTCAAACCCGCCTTGGTGATCAAATCAAACAGCTCGTCCGGAGTGATGAATTTATTCCATTCATGCGTGCCTTTGGGCAGCCAGCGCATGATATGTTCCGCGCCGATGATCGCCATGAGATAGCTTTTCGGATTTCGATTGATGGTCGAACAGATCATCAGCCCGCCCGGCTTCAACAGTTGCTGACATGCGGTCAGATAGGCCAACGGGTCCGCGACATGCTCTACGACTTCCATATTCAGGACGACATCAAACTGTTCTCCTGCTGCTGCCATCGCCTCCGCCGTGGTATGGCGATAATCAATCTCCAGACCAGATTGCTCGGCGTGCAGTTGCGCGACCGGGATGTTGCGTTCTGCTGCATCTGCGCCCACCACGTCCGCGCCAAGGCGCGCCATCGGTTCGGCCAAAAGACCGCCCCCGCAACCAATATCGAGAATGCGCAAGCCTTTGAATGCGTCACGTGTTGTCAGGTCACGATCAAACTCCGCAGCGATCTGCGTTGTGATATAGTCCAAGCGGCAAGGGTTGAGCATATGCAGCGGTTTGAACTTGCCATTTACATCCCACCATTCCGCAGCCATCGCTTCAAATTTTGCAATTTCGCCTGCATCGACGGTCGTATTCATTTTTCACCTCATTTCGGCATGGTTTCGCCGTGTCACACAGGTATATAGTTCGTTATGGACAGAACGGCAGGACAAAACCGCGCAGCAGCGCATCTGTACCCGGGCATTGACCCGTTTGATCAGCGCATGCTTGCCGTTGGAGATGGCCACCGCATTTATGTCGAACAATGCGGCAGTCCTGATGGCGTTCCCGTGATTGTTCTGCATGGCGGACCCGGTGGCGGGTGCAGCCCGGCGATGCGCCGTTATTTCGACCCGAGCCATTACCGTGTGATCCTATTTGACCAACGGGGATGCGGTCGATCACAGCCGCATGCCTCAGTAGAAAACAACACGACCTGGCATCTTGTCAGAGATATCGAAATGATCCGCGAAGGCCTGGGCATTGATCAGTGGATCGTATTTGGCGGAAGTTGGGGCGCGACCCTTGCATTGATCTACGCAGAAACCTTCCCGGAACGTACCTCCAACCTGATCTTGCGCGGCGTATTCCTGATGATGCAGCGAGAGCTGGATTGGTTTTACGGCGGTGGTGCCGGGCAATTCTTCCCGGATCGCTGGAAGAACTTCGTCGACCTTATCCCGGAAGACGAACGTGACGACCTGATTTCTGCGTATGCCCGGCGGCTGTTCTCGGACGACATGAAAATGGAAATCCGCTACGCCCGTGCTTGGGCAAGCTGGGAAAATGGGCTCGCCGCGATGAATGTTGGTGCAAGCTCCGACAGTGCCGCCGATTATGCTCGCGCATTTGCACGGCTCGAGAACCACTATTTCAACAACAAAGGCTGGTTGGAAAGTGACGGCTGGATTCTGCAAAATCGACAACTGATAGAGCACATCCCCACGACGATCGTGCAAGGTCGCTATGACATGATATGCCCACCTCGCTCCGCATATATGCTGGCAGACGGATGGAAAAACGCACAGTTGCGCATGATCCCGACGGCAGGCCATGCACTGTCTGAGCCAGGAATAACAGCAGAATTGATCCGAACGACGGACAATTTACGCGATCAATTCATTCGCGGCTGAAACAAATCACGAAAGATAATTGCGCATTGGGCTTTACAGCTTCCACTCAATTGTTACCCTAGGACACTCGACAGGGGCAATTGGGACAAACTGAAAGCGTGTCAGGACTATTACGTATCATCGTGCAGCGATTGCTGCTTGGGTTAGTCACCCTATTCGTCGTCTCCATCATCATCTTCATCGCGGTGAATGCACTGCCTGGTGACTTTGCGGAGGCAATTCTTGGACAAGGCGCAACACCAGAGGCTGTCACCGCTATTCGCGAGCAGCTTGGTCTGAATCAAAATGCCTTCACACGTTACATGACGTGGCTTGCTGGTGTGTTGCGGGGCGATCTGGGTGTTCCCTTGAGCCAAGCTCTTTTCGCGGGAAATTTCGGGACGACGGCAACAGGGACGGACGTAATCACAGTTGTGGATCAAATTATGCCGCGCCTGAAGAATACGTTGTTCCTCGCAGGTGTGAGTGCGGCAATCTCCGTTCCTCTGGCGGTGACGCTGGGCATTTTGACGGCGCTTTATCGCAATTCCGCATTCGACAAATCGATGAACATCACCACCCTTTCGGCAATCTCAAGCCCGGAATTCTTCATCGCTTACATCCTGATCCTGTTTTTGGCGGTTTTGAACCCGGTCTTCCCGTCGCTCTCCAACATTTTCCCCGGAATGGAATTCAGCGAGCGCTTGAACCGCACGATGCTGCCCGCGCTCACACTGACCCTTGCTGTCACCGCTCAAATGATGCGGATGACCCGTGCAGCGATCATCAACCTGCTTGCGTCGCCCTACATTGAGATGGCGCGCCTAAAAGGCCTCAGCCCGATGCGCGTTATTGTCAAACACGCGCTGCCAAATGCGCTGGCCCCGATCATCACTGTTATCGCGCTGAACCTCGCGTTCCTCGTGACGGGCGTTGTGGTGGTTGAGGTGGTCTTCGTCTATCCGGGCATTGGACAGCTTTTCGTTGATAGCGTGAAAATCCGCGACATCCCGGTCGTGCAGGCCTGCTGCCTGATCTTTGCGGCGGTCTACATCCTGCTCAACCTGACGGCTGACATCCTTTCGATTGTCTCCAACCCACGTCTGAGGCATCCGAAATGACCTTGATTTACCTCATCCTTGGGCTGATCGCTCTTACTGGCGTCGCTTGGGCGTTCCGCGCAGCTGGGCAACAACTGACCAAGAATGCCCCGTTTTACCGCGATATGCCGCTCGGCGTTGCCTATGGCTATGTGTTCGCCACGGTGGCTTTGATTGCTGGCATCTACTACTTTACCCGACCCGTGGTTACGGAAGCCGGAACGCCCGATGCTGGTGTGACGTTTTTCCGTTGGGCCGTAATCGGGTTTCTTGCATTTGGTATCGCCGCCTACCTGTTCAAACTCTTGGGGGAGAACTTCGGATCGGAAGCGAGCAAGAAACTGTTTCGCTCCATGCCGTTGACGGCAAGCTTCGGCATCATGATCATCATCGTTTACGCGTTCGTGTCGATTTTCGCCGGTCAGATTTCAATCCTGACCATCGCAGGGGTCGGCGCGTTCGGCGTCTTTGTGAACATCATGATCCGCCGCAACAGCTCTACCGATATTCAGAAATTCGTAGCCTTGCTGACGCTGGTGACAGTGGCCGTTTTCGCTTTCATGTATGTCTACGGCCCGCTTGCGCCTTATGGCCAGGAAGAGGTTCTTGGTGCCGCAAACATCGTGCCGGGCGGCAATCCAGCGGTCGGTGGCAACCCAGAGTTCCCCTTGGGGACTGACCAGATTGGTCGCGACATTCTCAGCCGTCTGATCTTTGGTGCGCAAAACACCGTTGGAATCGCTTTCGTCACGACATGTCTTGCCTTCTTGATCGGCGGCTCGCTCGGGTTTCTTGCGGCGACGCTTGGCGGTTGGTTGGATCAATTGCTTTCGCGCGCCGTCGATGCGTTGATGGCGATCCCGGCGCTGATCTTCGCTCTGCTTTTGATCACCATTGCAACCGCATGGGCAGGCTCTGCATCGTGGCAAGTGACGATCTACATGATCTTTATCATTGCGATCATCGACTCAACGCGGGTGTTCCGTCTGTCGCGTGCGGTCGGCCTGAACATCGTCGTGATGGATTATATTGAAGCAGCAAAGCTACGGGGCGAAGGTCTCGGCTATCTCGTGTTTCGGGAAATGCTGCCAAATGCTTATGCGCCGCTTCTGGCCGAATTTGGTCTGCGCTTCTGCTTTGTCTTCCTGACAATCGCATCTCTTTCATTCCTCGGTGTCGGTATCCAGCCGCCCTTGGCTGACTGGGGTACAATGGTGCGGGACCTGTCACAGTTCATTAACTTCGCAGCCTTCGCGCCCAATGTGGCTGCCGCGCCATTGCTTGCAGCGGGTGCCATTGCGCTTCTGACCGTTGCCGTGAACTTCGTGGTCGATTGGATGCTGCATAAATCATCCGGCTTGAAAGAGTGAGGCTGACAGAATGAGTGATCAACTTCTCAAAATTCGCGGCCTCAAGATTGAAGGGCGGTCAGATGAGACCTGGAATCCCATCATCAATGGTGTCGACCTTGATCTGAAAAAAGGTGAAGTGATCGGCATGATCGGTGAGTCAGGCGCTGGCAAATCCACCATTGGGCTTGCCTCAATGGGGTTCACGAGGGACGGCGTGCGGATTTCCGGGGGCAGCGTCGTCTTTGATGGCGTGGATCTGGTGACAGCCTCTGCGGCCGACAAGCGTGCATTGCTGGGCAGCCGCATCGCTTATGTTGCGCAATCGGCTGCGGCCAGCTTCAATCCGGCGCATAAATTGATCGACCAGCACACTGAAGGCCCAACGCAGCATAACGTGTCGAGCCGCTCAGAAAGTCAGGAAGACGGGATCGAGCTTTACCGGCGTCTGCGCCTGCCCAATCCTGAAGAAATCGGGTTTCGCTATCCGCATCAGGTCTCCGGCGGTCAATTGCAGCGCGCAATGACGGCGATGGCCATGGCGTGCCGTCCAGACCTGATTATCTTCGATGAACCGACCACAGCGCTTGACGTGACAACGCAGATCGAGGTTCTGGCCTCCATCCGTGACATCGTGGAACAGTTCGACACGGCAGCGATCTATATCACTCATGACCTCGCAGTCGTGGCGCAGATGGCCGACAAGATCAAAGTGCTGCTGAAAGGCGACGAGGTAGAGGAAGCTGACACCCGGACAATGCTGTCCCAGCCGACGCAGGAATACACCAAATCGCTTTGGGCTGTTCGTAGCTTTGAGCGTCCTACGAAACCTGCGGTCGTGACTGGCGCAACACCTGTTGTGTCTGTGAAGAATGTCACGGCGGCCTATGGCACCGTTGATGTTTTGCATGACGTGAGCTTCGATATTCACGAAGGCCGAACCGTTGCTGTCGTTGGTGAGTCCGGCTCAGGCAAATCCACAACAGCACGCTGCATCACGGGGCTTTTGCCGCCGCGGATAGGGCAGATCGAATTTGACGGAGCGCAGCTGCCACTGGACTATCGCAAACGCAACAAGATGCAGCTGCGGCAGGCTCAGATGATTTATCAGATGGCTGACACCGCGTTGAACCCGCGCAAAACCATCGGTGAAACAATTGGCAGGCCGGTGGAATTCTACCTCGGTCTCAAAGGGCGCGAAAAACGCAAGAAAGTCGATGCCCTGCTCGAAGAAATCGAGCTGGAGCCGACACAGTATTTTGACCGCCTCCCTTCTGAACTGTCGGGTGGACAGAAGCAAAGGATCGGCATTGCGCGCGCACTTGCCGCAGAACCTAAATTCATCATATGCGACGAGGTGACATCCGCACTTGACCAGCTTGTTGCAGAAGGCATCCTCAGATTGCTGGCGAAGCTTCAGGATCAATTGGGTCTTAGCTACATGTTCATTACCCACGATCTCGCAACGGTCCGTGCGATTTCGGATGAGGTCGTGGTGATGAAAGACGGTGTTGTTGTTGAACAGGGTGAAAAAGCCGCGATGTTCCAACCGCCTCACCATCCCTATACAGACCTTTTGCTCAGCTCCGTTCCGGAAATGGATCCGGATTGGCTTGATAATCTGCTCGAAGCGCGAGGAGTTGATAACATCGGCGACGCAGCTGTTGGTAAAATGTAGCACGAATCACCCACATAAGGGTGGCACAAGATGACGGGGGACCGTCTCAAACTTAACGAACTGGGAGAAATACCAAATGTCACAATTCACAAGACGCGGCCTGCTGAAGAGCGGTGTTGCTGCAGGTGTACTGGCTGCAACAGGTTTGCCTGCGGTTGCCGCACCAAAAAGAGGTGGGCGTCTTCGTCTGGGCCTTGCTGGCGCAAACACATCAGATAGCTGGGACGGTCGTACGCACTCTGACAGCTTCATGATCATGTGCGCACATGGTGCGGTTTTTGATTGCCTGACAGAAGTCGGCGCTGATGGACAACTTAAAGGCGAACTGGCCGAAAGCTGGGAAGCTTCTGCGGATGCGAAAACCTGGACCTTCAAGCTGCGCAAAGGCGTCACGTTCCACTCTGGCAAGCCATTTGGTGCTGATGACGTAATCGCATCGCTGAACATGCACACAGCCGAAGGTGCAAAATCTGCGGCCAAACCGATTGTGTCTGCGATCTCGGAGATGGAAAAAATCTCCGACCATGAAATCAAGATGACGCTTGCCGCAGGCAATGCAGACTTCCCGTTCCTGCTGTCGGATTATCACATCCTTATTTTCCCTGCGGGTGAAATCGACGAAGCCATCGCTTCGGGCAACGGGACTGGCCTCTACATGGTAGAATCCTTTGATCCGGGCGTCCGATTTGTCGGCAAGCGCTATGCGGATCACTACAAAGGTGACGAGGCTGGCTTCTTTGATGAAATCGAAGTGATCGCGATCAACGACGCATCTGCCCGCATGAATGCGCTGATGACAAATCAGGTCGATGCCGTGAACCGCGTGGACTTCAAAACGGAAGCGCTGCTGAAAGCCAATCCAATGATTGAGATCTTGGAAGTGACTGGCAACCAGCACTACACTTTCCCAATGCAGACAGGCCTTGATCCATTTACCGATCTGAAAGTGCGCCAAGCCCTAAAGCACGCGATCAACCGTCAGGAAATGGTCGACAAAATCCTGCTTGGCCATGGTAAAGTAGCCAACGACCATCCAATCGGACCAGCCAACCAGTACTTCGCTGAAGATCTGGAGCAAAATGACTACGATCCGGATAAAGCGGCGGCCCTGATCAAAGAGGCTGGCCTCGACGGGCTATCAGTTGATCTGTCGGCTGCAAACGCAGCTTTTGCAGGCGCGATTGATGCGGCTCAGCTCTATCAGAACTCTGCGAAAGCGGCAGGCATCAACATCAACGTCGTGCAGGAACCGGATGACGGCTATTGGTCCAACGTATGGTTGAAGAAACCATGGTGCGCTTGCTACTGGTCCGGTCGTGCGACGGAGGACTGGATGTTCTCAACAGCATATGAGTCCGGCGTCCCTTGGAATGACACAGGCTGGGAAAACGCTCGCTTCCAGGAACTTCTGCTGACTGCGCGCGCAGAGCTCGATTCCGCCAAACGCCGCGAGATGTATGGCGAAATGCAAATGCTGATGTCAAAAGACGGCGGTACAGTCGTTCCGATGTACGCAAACTATGTCGACGCACATTCCACGAAGCTCGCGAATTCCGGCACAGTCGGGAATGTGTTCCAGATGGACAGCTCCCGCATGATGGAGCGCTGGTGGTTCGCGTAATCCACTGACCATTTAAATGAATTGGAGCGCCCCTTCAAAATGAAGGGGCGTTTTTCTTTGCCTATACATTTGCTGCAAAGGGGCGTAGGTGAGCCGCTTGCAAGCTGGAAAGCCTCCCCATGATCGAGACAATCGCCCGCGCGCTCGAAAAGCGTGACTACACAACCCTGACGCAAGTTCAGGAGGCTGTAACAGACCCTATCCATACGGAAAAAGACCTCTTGGTCTCCGCACAAACCGGGTCCGGCAAGACAGTTGGCTTCGGTTTGGCCATCGCCCCGACCCTTCTGGGTGAGTTGGAAAAGTTTAATCGCCCCGCAGCGCCATTGGCCTTGGTCGTCGCCCCAACGCGAGAGTTGGCGCTACAGGTCAAGCGGGAGCTGGACTGGCTCTATGAATTTGCCGACGCGACGGTGACATCAACTGTCGGCGGAATGGACATGCGAACAGAAAGGCGCGCGCTGGAACGCGGTGCGCATGTGGTTGTCGCGACACCCGGACGTCTGGTCGACCACATCAAGCGCGGCTCACTGGATATGTCCGACATCCGCGCAGTGGTCCTGGATGAGGCGGATGAAATGCTGGATCTCGGCTTTCGTGAAGACCTTGAGTTTATCTTGAGCGAAGCACCAGAAGACCGACGCACGCTCTTGTTCTCAGCCACAGTGCCCAAGATGATTGCGCGATTGGCTGAGAATTATCAAAAACCTGATGCCATCCGGCTTCAAACAGCAGCAGAGAAGCAGCAACACGCGGACATTGATTACCGTGCGATGCTGGTCGCGGGGAACGACCCAGAGAACGCGATCATCAATGTGTTGCGCTACTATGAGGCCAAAAATGCGATTGTTTTCTGCAACACGCGCGCCACGGTGAACCGGTTGACCGCGCGCTTCTCAAACCGCGGGTTTCAGGTCGTCGCGCTCTCCGGTGAGCTCAGCCAGAATGAACGCACCCACGCCTTGCAGGCAATGCGAGACGGGCGCGCCCGCGTGTGTGTCGCCACGGATGTTGCGGCGCGCGGCATTGATCTGCCAAACCTTGAATTGGTCATACATGCAGAATTGCCCAATAACGGCGAAACCCTTCTGCATCGTTCCGGCCGCACCGGTCGCGCAGGCCGCAAAGGGACCTCCGCCATCATCGTCCCGCAGCGCTTCAGCAAGAAAGCGGAACGCCTGCTGAAATTCGCCAAAGTTCAGGCTGAATGGGGTGGGGCGCCGACAGCAGATGAGGTGCTGGCAAAGGATGAAGAACGCATGTTCTCTGATCCCGTCTTCACCGAAAATGTTGCGGAGGATGAGGCAAAATTCGTCTCTAAGCTGGCGGAAACCTTTACATCTGAACAAATCGCTGCGGCATATCTGCGTCTCTACAGATCGCGTAAAACCGCGCCGGAAGACCTCGCAACACCTGGAAAGCGCGAGGATCGCAAACCACGGCAGGAATTTGGACCCTCGCAATGGTTCTCCATCTCTGTCGGTCGCAATGATCGGGCTGAACCTCGATGGCTTTTGCCGATGCTGTGCCGGATGGGCGACATCTCCAAAGATGACATCGGCGCCATTCGTGTGCAGGAGGCCGAAACATTCGTTGAGATCAAGCAATCCTCGGTCGACGGATTCACCAAGGCGCTTGGCGAGGACATGACATTGGAAGAAGGAGCGAAACTGACAAAGCTGGATCACGTGCCAGATACCTCGCGCCCACCCCGCTTTGACAAAGGCGATAAACCTCGCGGCAAGCCTCGCTTTGATGAACCCAAGGGCGGTATGGCTTCCAATCGGCGCAAACCCCTCGACAAGCACGACGCAGATCCACGCAAGGCGCCGAAAGAAAAGAAAGAGTGGAAACAGAAGAAGCCGAAACACGACCCAGACGTCGTCTCTGACTTCAAGCCAAAGGGTAAACCGAAATCCTCTGACAAACCCCGCTATGATGACAAGCCCGCTGGGAAACCGAAGCCGAAATATGAAGGCAAGCCGAAACACGAAGGAAAGCCAAACAAACCCAAAGGCAAGCCTGACACCAAATCGAACAAGCCAAAGGGCAAACCATCAGGAAAGCCCAAGGCCCGTCCCGCCAATTTGTCAGACCCATCCAAATCCCTCAGACCACGCGGGAAGGGCAAATCGTTCAAAGCCAAAGGTGGCAACGCCGTGCCAGAACGGCGAAAGCCTAAGTCTTGAACAAACGCCCCCTTGCAGACTCAAGACAACGGGCGTATATCCCTCTCAACAGCGGCGCGCTGGTCTCCACCCCCAGCGCCCACCGGGAAAGATCAACGGGCCGCGCGCCCGTTTTTTTGTACCTAGAAGGAAGCCATGTCCGACCTGATCGCCAAAGCAGCAATCGACCGCCGTCTGGCCGAGATCGCGAAGCCCGTCATCGAAGGGATGGGTTTCGAGTTGGTGCGCGTACGCTTGCTGACGGGGAAAGAGGACATCGTTCAGGTGATGGCTGAAAAACCCGAAGGCGGGATCGAGGTTGATGATCTGGGTGAGATTTCGACTGCCTTGTCTGCAGTGATGGATGTGGAAGACCCTATTTCGGGGGAATACAACCTAGAAGTATCTTCGCCCGGGATTGACCGCCCTCTGACACGGTTGAAAGACTTCGACACGTGGGAAGGTTATGAAGCCAAGCTGGAGACGGATGAACTGATCGACGGACGCCGCCGCTTCAAAGGGGAGCTGGCAGGCACGGACGGCGAAGATGTGCTGATTAATATTGAAGAAGGCACAGTCGGACTGAATTTTGACTGGCTGACTGACGCGAAACTGGTGCTGACGGATGACCTGATCCGCGACGTGCTGAAAGCCCGCAAAGATGCAGGCGCAATTGACGAAACCCAATTCGACGAAGTGCAACAGGTCGTCGAGTCTGATGAGAATGTGCGCCGGTAACGCGCGCGGCTGAGGAGAACTCTTAAGATGGCAATCACATCCGCAAACCAGCTTGAGCTGCTGCAAACCGCAGAGGCCGTGGCCCGCGAAAAGATGATCGATCCTGATCTTGTCGTTGAAGCGATGGAAGAGTCGCTCGCCCGTGCGGCCAAGTCGCGTTACGGGGCTGAGCTGGATATTCGCGTCTCCATCGACCGCAAGACGGGTAAAGCAACCTTCACGCGGGTACGTACCGTTGTCGAAGATGATGAGATTGAAAATGACCGTGCCGAGTTGAATGTCGAAGATGCCAAGGATTATCTGGACGATCCAAAAGTGGGCGACACGATTGTAGATGAAGTGCCCCCCGTTGAGATGGGCCGTATCGCTGCGCAATCCGCCAAGCAGGTGATCCTGCAAAAGGTCCGCGAAGCCGAGCGGGATCGTCAGTACGAAGAATTCAAAGACAAGGCTGGCACGATCATCAATGGTCTCGTCAAGCGCGAGGAATATGGCAACGTCATCGTCGATATTGGCCGTGGCGAAGCGATTCTGCGTCGGAACGAAAAAATCGGTCGCGAAGCCTATCGTCCGAATGACCGTATCCGCGTCTATATCAAAGATGTCCGCCGCGAAGTCCGTGGCCCGCAAATCTTCCTAAGCCGCACCGATCCGCAATTCATGGCGGAGCTGTTCAAAATGGAAGTGCCTGAAATTTATGACGGCATTATCGACATCAAAGCCGTGGCCCGTGACCCCGGCTCGCGCGCAAAGATTGCCGTGATTTCATATGACAACTCCATCGACCCGGTCGGCGCCTGCGTCGGTATGCGCGGCTCCCGCGTTCAGGCTGTCGTCAATGAATTGCAAGGCGAAAAGATCGACATTATCCCGTGGAACGAAGACACGCCGACCTTCCTCGTCAACGCCTTGCAACCCGCAGAGGTTAGCAAAGTGGTTCTTGATGAAGAAGCTGAGCGGATCGAGGTTGTGGTTCCAGAAGAGCAGTTGAGCCTCGCGATTGGCCGTCGCGGCCAGAACGTCCGGCTGGCATCTCAACTAACCGGCCTCGATATCGACATCATGACCGAGGAAGAAGAATCCGCGCGTCGTCAGGCCGAATTCGAAGAGCGCACGAAATTGTTCATGGCAACGCTCGACCTTGACGAATTCTTCGCGCAGCTTCTTGTATCCGAAGGCTTCACTTCTCTGGAAGAAGTCGCCTATGTCGAGATTGATGAATTGCTGGTCATCGACGGTGTCGACGAAGAAACAGCAGGCGAGCTGCAAGCCCGCGCACGTGACTATCTTGAGGCGCAAAACAAGAAAGCTCTGGACCATGCACGCGAACTGGGCGCAGAAGACAGCTTGATTGGATTCGACGGATTGACCCCGCAGATGGTAGAAGCGTTGGCAGAAGATGACGTCAAGACGCTGGAAGACTTCGCGACCTGCGCAGATTGGGAACTGGCCGGTGGGTGGACAACCGTTGGTGAAGAGCGCGTCAAAGACGAAGGTGTGCTCGAAGGGTTCGGTATGTCACTTGAGGAAGCGCAAGAGCTGATCATGACAGCACGCATCCAACTCGGCTGGGTCGATCCGGCTGATCTTGTCTCTGACGAAGAAGACGAAGCAACCGACGAAGGAGCTGAGGCCTGATTTCAGGCCTCGGGGTTCCGGCTATGAGCCGCGGCGGTCGAGAAAAAGAGCAGAACGGACCGGAGCGACGCTGTATCGCGACGGGTGACGTGGGCGATCCTGCCCGCATGATCCGTTTTGTGGTCGGACCGGAAGGTCAAGCCGTCCCAGATGTCAGCGGCAAACTGCCCGGACGCGGGATTTGGGTGACCTCGACCAACGAAGCGCTGGAAACAGCGATCAAGAAGAAGGCCTTTTCAAGGTCAGCCAAGACGCAAGTCACGGTGCCCGACGATTTGTTTGAGCAAACAGAACGCCTTCTGGCCCATCGGCTGATCAACCTGATTTCACTCGCGCGCAAAGCGGGTCAGGCGGTGACCGGGTACGAAAAGGTAAAAAGCCTGTTGGAGACGGAGCGTGCCCGTCTTCTCATACAGGCCAGTGACGGGTCGGAGCGGGGCAAATCCCGTCTGCGCTCCCCGCCCGGCAAGGACGTATTTATTGGCTGTTTGACCTCTCAGGAATTGGGTTTGGCATTCGGTCGGGAAAGTGTGATACATGGCGCCTTAACGGCGGGTGGACTCAGTAAGCAAGTGCAAGCTGAAGGCATTCGTCTGAAGGGCGTCCGCGGAATGA
The DNA here is from genome assembly GCA_039195745.1 of Pseudomonadota bacterium. Lineage (GTDB taxonomy): Bacteria > Pseudomonadota > Alphaproteobacteria > Rhodobacterales > Rhodobacteraceae > Litoreibacter. Next base: position 173,589 of record JBCCVD010000003.1, read on the forward strand.
GCGGCGGAAAGAAGCCCTCGAATAAGGAAAAGACGACGCATGAGCGATAGTGACGGTAAAAAACCTTTGGGCCTGAAAGGCGCGCGACCTGGCAATGTGAAGCAGAGCTTCAGCCATGGACGCACCAAAAACGTGGTCGTGGAAACCAAGCGCAAACGCGTTGTGGTGCCGAAGCCCGGTGCCGCAAACGCACCTGCGCCAAATGCGGCCCCTCGTGCCTCCGACCCTTCCAAGCGTCCAGCTGGTATTTCGGATGCCGAAATGGAACGTCGGATGAAGGCCCTGCAAGCCGCGAAAGAGCAGGAAGCCGCTGATGCTGCACGCCGTGCTGCCGAGGAAAAAGAGCAGGCAGAGCGCCGTGAGCGTCGCCGAGCCGAAGCCGAAGCAAAAGAGCGCGCGGAAAAAGCGCGCGAAGATGCGCTGCGACAGAAAGCGGAAGACGAAGCCGCCAAGAAACGCGAAGCTGACGAAGCAAAGAACCGCGCCGCAGCGCCCGCGCCCGATCCTGCAGCGGCGGCCGCACCCGCGCCCTCTGGCCCACGTGGCGGTGGCCGTCCCGCGCCGACGCCCGCGCGTCGGGACCGTGATGAAGATCGCAACAAAGGCAAAGGCCGCAATGATGACGCGCGCCGTTCTGGCAAGCTGACCCTGAACCAAGCGCTGCGCGGCGGTGAAGGTGGCCGTCAGAAATCCATGGCCGCAATGAAACGCAAGCAGGAACGTGCGCGCCAAAAAGCAATGGGCGGTACGGTTGAGCGCGAGAAGGTTATTCGCGACGTACAACTTCCAGAAGCGATCGTCGTCTCTGAGCTTGCGAACCGGATGTCAGAGCGTGTTGCCGATGTTGTGAAAGCCCTGATGACCAACGGGTTGATGGTGACACAAACGCAAACCATTGATGCGGATACGGCAGAATTGATCATCGAGGAGTTCGGCCATAACGTCGTCCGCGTTTCTGATGCTGACGTTGAGGATGTGATCCAAACGGTTGAAGATGATGAAAAAGACCTCTCACCTCGTCCGCCGGTCATCACTGTCATGGGCCATGTCGACCATGGCAAGACCTCGGTGCTTGATGCGATCCGCAATGCGCGCGTCGTCGCTGGCGAGGCTGGTGGCATCACACAGCATATTGGCGCCTATCAGGTTGAACAGAACGGTCAGGTGCTGACATTCCTCGATACGCCAGGCCACGCAGCTTTCACATCAATGCGCGCCCGCGGTGCTCAGGTCACGGATATCGTTGTCCTCGTCGTGGCTGCTGATGATGCGGTCATGCCGCAAACGATTGAGGCGATTGCCCATGCGAAAGCGGCCGAAGTGCCGATGATCGTGGCGATCAACAAGATCGACCTGCCTGCCGCCAACCCTGACAAGGTGCGCACCGATTTGCTTCAGCATGAGGTGATCGTTGAGAAAATGTCAGGTGAAGTGCAGGATGTCGAAGTCTCCGCCATCTCCGGCCAGGGTCTTGACGAACTGCTGGAGGCGATCGCACTTCAAGCGGAAATTCTTGAACTTAAAGCCAACCCCGACCGCGCCGCCACTGGCGCCGTGATCGAGGCGCAGCTGGATGTCGGTCGTGGCCCTGTCGCGACAGTTCTCGTGCAGACCGGGACGCTCAAACAAGGTGATATCTTCGTTGTGGGTGAGCAATGGGGCCGTGTCCGTGCCATGGAAAATGACCAGGGCAAACGCGTCAAAGAAGCGGGGCCTTCCGTTCCAGTCGAGGTGCTCGGCCTCAACGGCACACCAGAGGCTGGCGACGTCTTGAACGTGGTCGACACAGAAGCCCAAGCGCGCGAAATCGCGGAATATCGCGAAAAAGCCGCGAAGGACAAACGTGCCGCTGCCGGTGCTGCAACAACGCTTGAGCAATTGATGGCCAACGCCAAAGCAGACGAAAACGTCTCGGAAATGCCAATCGTGGTGAAGGCCGACGTGCAAGGCTCTGCCGAAGCCATCGTTCAAGCAATGGAAAAGATTGGCAACGAAGAAGTCCGCGTCCGCGTTCTGCACTCCGGTGTTGGCGCGATCACGGAAAGCGATATCGGGCTGGCCGAAGCCTCGGGCGCACCTGTCTTTGGCTTCAACGTCCGGGCCAATGCGCCAGCGCGGAACTCTGCCAACCAGAAAGGGATCGAGATTCGCTATTACTCGGTCATCTACGACCTTGTAGATGATGTGAAGCAAGCTGCATCCGGCCTCCTCTCTGCCGAGATCAAAGAGACTTTCATTGGTTACGCGAAAATCCAGGAAGTTTTCAAAGTCACGGGTGTCGGCAAGGTTGCAGGCTGTCTGGTCACCGAAGGCGTCGCACGTCGGTCCGCAGGGGTTCGTCTGCTGCGCGACAACGTCGTGATCCACGAAGGCACACTGAAAACCCTCAAGCGCTTCAAAGACGAAGTCCCTGAGGTTCAGTCCGGTCAGGAATGCGGTATGGCGTTCGAAAACTACGACGACATTCGCGCTGATGACGTGATCGAAATCTTCACACGCGAAGAAGTCGAACGCTCTCTTACATAATTCTGAAAAGCCCCGTCCTAAATTGCGGGGCTTTTCGTTTCATCTTGGCAAAAATATGCTGGGGGAGGAACGCAGTGACGGGGGCGAAGCCCCTCTTTGCGCCGCGCCACAACCATGCCTATATGTCCTTCAAGACATGAAGGAGAATGGCAATGGCCAAAGAAGAGTTTCCCGGCTGGCACGGCACAACAATCATCGGCATCCGCAAGGGCGGCAAAGTGGTCGTTGCCGGTGACGGGCAAGTCAGCCTTGGTCAAACAGTCATAAAAGGAACTGCCCGAAAAGTGCGCAGGCTTTCGCCGGGCGGTACGGATGTAGTCGCAGGGTTTGCCGGCTCGACCGCAGACGCATTTACGCTTTTGGAACGCTTGGAGGCCAAATTGGAGGCGACGCCAGGACAGCTCGCCCGGGCCGCCGTTGAACTCGCCAAAGACTGGCGTACAGACAAGTATCTCAAAAACCTTGAAGCCATGCTGATCGTCACGGACGGCGCGGATCTATTCATTATCACCGGCGCGGGTGACGTTCTGGAACCAGAGCATAATGTCGCCTCCATCGGATCAGGGGGAAACTATGCGCTCGCAGCAGCACGAGCCCTGATGGACACTGACAAAGACGCCGAAACCGTCGCCCGCGAGGCTATGGCCATCGCCGCAGATATCTGTGTTTACACCAACGGCAATCTGACGGTTGAAACCATAAATGGCTGACGGCGTAACGCGCGATGATCTCCGCGCAGCGGTCGCATCCGGCGTCATCGATGAAGCGCAGGCTGTCTCCCTGCAAACGCTGTCGGATCAACGCATGGGGTATCGCGCCAACATGGTCGGCGATGATGAACCGTTCGAACTGTTCAAAGGCTTTGCAGAGATATTTGTAACGGTCGGTCTTGGACTTCTGATGACCGGTGTCATAAGCCTGTCTGTTGTTCTTGGTGACGTTGCCGCGGTTCCTGCTGTTACGATGCTTTTGGCTTTCGCTCTGGCAGTCTACTTCACGAAGAAGCGCCGTATGACTTTGCCGTCGATAGCGCTTTGCATAGCTTTTTCGCTAGGGGTTGTATTTCTTTTGCAAACACTGGTTACCGGACCCACAGCTCTTGAGCCAGACACCACGCAGACGCGCATTATTGGCGGAGCTGGGATGATCGCCATGGCCTTTTATTTCCGTTTCTTTCGATTGCCCTTCGCCATGTTTGTGTTTGGTCTTTTTGGACTGATGTTCTTGTCAGGATTGGTCGAACTGATCGAACCACCTCGACAGAATACAATGGGCCGATGGGCCGATGGTTCTTTTGACTATTTTGGCATTCGCCGCTTCATTGATTTACGCGACAGCCCCTATATGGCCGTCGGTACTCTGATTTTCGGGCTTTGTGCATTCGTAGGTGCGCTCTATTTCGACACGAAAGACCCCCATAGGATCAGCCGCTACGCCTCAACCGCTTTTTGGCTGCATATCCTTGCGGCACCGGCATTGGTCAACACTTTGGTGATGTCAAACTATGAAATGGGCGGCGTTGGGACTCTGGTCTCAATCATCATTCTAGCCGTTTTTACTCTGCTCGCCGTTGTCATCGACCGTCGCAGCTTCCTCACAGCAGGCTTGGTGTATATGGGGCTACTCATCGGACAAGCAATTTCAAATACAGGCACCGAGTGGGCACCGATCATAACTCTGCTCGTCTTGGGGTTCTTTGTGACCACACTGGGCGCATTCTGGACACAGGCGCGCGCCATGATCATGGGCGCGCTGCCTGACTTTCCGGGAAAAAACCGCCTGCCCCCTTATGCTGATGGGCTGGCGGTGTCAGACTAGTTTAATTCAGCTTCGCAACGCCAAGTGGCACGTTGAACTTTTCGCACCAAATCCAGACTTCGTTGTAATCATCCGGGTTAATGCCTGCCGGGATCGCATAGCTGGACTTGCCTTTGTTTTTCTTCAAAAGGCCCATTAGCGTCTTGGAATCGTAGCCATTCTTGCCCAAAGCGACTTTCGGATCGGGCGCCCCATCGAATGTGAAATCATCGAGTAAAACAATTTCCTTCTTCAAGACTTCGACCGTTCCAGTCGTTACATGGTTGGACTTGCCGGTGAATGTGCCAAGTCGGCCGTGGCCTCCGGCAAAGGCGGCTGGCGCAGCGGCGGTGGCGGTCAGGGCAACGAAGCCCTTCAAAAGAGTGCGGCGGGTGGTCATGAGGGGAGTCTCCTTGGTCTTCATGGTGTGGCAGGAGTATGGGCGCAGAAAAAGGCGCGCGGCTAGCCCCCTACACGGAAACGTGCTTTCCGGTGATCAGCGCCTTGGTTTTTCGTTCCTCACGCCATAAGTCTAGGCCAAGAGGCAAGATAAGGCTTACAGACGTGACTGACCTGACCCCCCGCGAGATCGTGTCCGAATTGGACCGGTTCATCATTGGCCAAAACGATGCGAAACGCGCAGTGGCTGTTGCATTGAGGAACCGCTGGCGGCGGAAGCAACTGAGCGATGATCTGCGGGATGAGGTCTATCCAAAGAACATCCTGATGATCGGGCCCACCGGGGTCGGCAAAACCGAGATTTCGCGCCGGTTGGCGAAGCTGGCGAAAGCGCCGTTTCTCAAGGTTGAGGCCACGAAGTTCACCGAAGTAGGCTATGTCGGGCGTGATGTGGAGCAGATCATCCGCGATCTCGTCGATGCAGCCATTGCGATGATGCGGGATTTGATGCGCGAGGATGTGAAGTCTTCGGCGCATGAAGCAGCAGAAAAGCGCGTGATCGAAGCGCTCGCGGGCGAAGGTGCGCGGGAACAGACACGCGATATGTTCCGCAAGAAGCTGCGGGACGGGCTGCTTGATGACAAAGAGATTGAATTGGAGATCGCCGATACGTCGAACCCGTTTGGCATGATGGAAATCCCGGGTCAGCCGAATATGGGTGGGGGGATGATGAACCTCGGTGACTTGTTTGGAAAGATGGGTGGCCGCACGAAGAAGGTGAAGACGACAGTCAAGGAAAGCTACGACCTACTGATCGCTGATGAGGCGGACAAGTTGCTGGATGATGAGACCGTCAAGCTTGCGGCGATTGAGGCGGTGGAACAGAACGGGATTGTTTTCCTTGATGAGATCGACAAGGTCTGCGCGCGTTCTGATGCGAAGGGCGGTGACGTCTCGCGGGAGGGTGTTCAGCGCGACTTGTTGCCTCTGATCGAAGGCACAACAGTTTCCACGAAACATGGGCCAGTGAAGACAGATCATGTGCTGTTCATCGCGTCGGGCGCGTTTCATATCGCGAAACCCTCTGACCTCTTGCCAGAACTTCAGGGACGTCTTCCTATTCGCGTCGAATTGCGCGCGCTGACGGAGGCGGATTTTGTACGGATCCTGACGGAGACGGACAATGCTCTGACGCTTCAATACACGGCCCTGATGAAGACGGAGGAGGTCGTAGTCACCTTCAAGGAAGACGGGATCAAATCGCTGGCGAAGATCGCCGCAGAGGTGAATGAATCTGTTGAGAATATCGGAGCCCGCAGGCTTTATACGGTGATCGAGCGGGTCTTTGAGGAGCTCAGTTTCTCTGCCCCTGATCGTGCCGGGGAGGAGATCGTCGTGGACGAGAAATTCGTTGAAGACAATCTGGGTGAGCTGGCCAAATCTGCGGATGTAAGCCGATATGTACTGTAAATCCCCGCATGCGGGGATTTTGCTAAGCCTCTGATATAAAACCTCTTTCCAAATAAAATTTACTGCGGGTTAACCTGCTGTATCGCCTGATCCGGAGGTGCGATATAGCGATTTAATGGGCACGTGGCAGTTCATTCGGGACAATCTGAAATTCCTGTCGGCAGGGTTTCTGCTGACATTCGCATCCTGCTTTGGGCAGACCTTTTTCATCTCCATCTTCGCGGGTGAGATCATGGCGGAGTTTGAGCTGAGCCATGGGGCTTGGGGCGGGATCTACATGATGGGCACGCTGGCCTCTGCCATCGTGATGATCTGGGCGGGCGCGCTGACCGATGTGTTTCGGGTCCGCAGATTGGGCGGCATCGTTCTGGCAGGGATGATCGCGGCCTGTTTGTTCATGGCGATCAACAATACGGTCTGGCTGCTACCGGTCGCAATTTTTGCACTCAGGCTGACCGGGCAAGGCATGGCGTCGCATCTGGCCGCCGTGGCGATGGCGCGTTGGTATGTGGCCGCGCGAGGGCGCGCACTGGCTTTGGCTTCATTCGGGTTTTTGATCGGTGAGGCATTGCTGCCCATTCTGTTCGTCCTGTCGCTTGGGGTCATTGGCTGGCGGTGGTCTTGGAGCATTTCGGCGGCAGTCGTCATCGTGCTTTTGCCCATTATGCTGGTCCTGCTGAAAGCGGAACGCACCCCGCAGGCCGTGGCAGAAGAGAACCAATCCGTTGGTCTTGGCGGCAGGCATTGGACACGGCCGCAGGTGTTCAGGCATTGGTTGTTCTGGATGCTGGTGCCGCTCCTGGTCGGACCATCCGCTTTTGGAACCGCGTTTTTCTTCCATCAAGTGCATTTGGCTGAAGTCAAAGGATGGTCGCATCTGCAAATGGTCAGCCTGTTTCCGATTTATACGGTGACCTCTACGGTCGTCTCGCTGCTCGCCGGGTTTGCAGTTGACCGATTTGGCGCGGGACGATTGCTGCCGGTTTTGCTGTTACCCGTCGCGCTCGGCTTCTTCATATTCTCCATCAGCGGATCACTGATCGGCGCTGCAATTGGCATCACGCTTTACGGTGTATCAAGCGGGATCAATGCCACTGCCCCGTCTGCCTTCTGGGCGGAGTATTTCGGCACACGGCATCTGGGCGCGATCAAGGCGATGGCGACAGCCCTGATGGTGTTGGGATCTGCCATTGGACCGGGATTAACGGGTTGGGTCATCGACAATGGCATGGATTACGCCGCGCAGATGGCATGGGTCGCGATCTATTTCCTGATTTCGGCCTGCCTCGCCTTTCTTGCCATCAAGCGGGCAGAGAAACAGCTAAATTTGCGCTAGTTAGAGACTATTTCAGCCAAATCGGGGCGTCGCCCAGCTGTTTCAGGAAGGCGTCATGCGCGTGCTGCTCGTCTTCTGTCAGCTTCGGGGCCAAAGGGGTCGGGCGTGGCTGCGGGCGCCAGACGTCACCACCATCACGCGCATCCGTTCCAGCGGCAGAGGCCAACGCAAAATCTGGTTGTCTGCCACCGATAAGCTCCAGATAGACTTCAGCCAAAATCTCGCTATCGAGCAAAGCGCCGTGTTTCTCTCGTGCAGAATTGTCGATGGCAAATCTGCGGCAGAGCGCATCAAGTGACGCAGGCGAGCCGGGAAAGTTCTTGCGGGCAATCGCCAGCGTGTCGATAGCCTGATCGTTGGGCAGAAGCGGCTTGTTGCACCAACCAAGTTCCGCATTGAGGAATTTCATGTCGAAGCTTGCATTGTGGATGACCAGCTTCGCATCACCCACAAAATCGAGGAAAGCCTGCGCGATATCTTCGAAAACAGGCTTATCCCGTAGCAAAACCTGACCGGGCTGCGGAGGCTGCGGGGGAGTGAGCAGGTCTGGACCAATACCATGCACCTCAAATGCCTGCGCGGGCATATCGCGTTTGGGATTGATATATTGGTGGTAGACACGACCCGTGGGCATATGCCCGTTCAATTCAACCGCGCCGATTTCGACGATGCGGTCGCCCTCTGAAGGCTCGAAACCTGTCGTCTCCGTATCAAGAACGATCTCACGCATATTCAGCTCGCAATCTGGCAACGAGGTCTTTGACCTGCTGTTCCGCATCCTGAAGCGTTTCGGTATCAATCACCGTATCCGCCTGCGCGCGTTTCTCGGCATCTGGCGTTTGCTTGCGCATAATCATGTTGAAAGTCGGCTCATCCATGGTGCCGCGCGCAAGAACACGGGCGCGCTGGTTTTCCGGCGTGGTTGAGACGACAACGACGTGATCGACTTTTTTATGCGCGCCAGTTTCAAACAGAAGCGGCACGTCGAAGACAATCATTTCCGCGCTTTCATGTGCGGCCGCAAAATCCCGACGGTCTTGTTTGACCAGCGGGTGGACGATGCTTTCGATTTTCAGCAGAAGATCCGGGGAAGATGCAATCGCAGCTTTCAGAGCTTCTTTGCTGACATGTCCTTCGGTCGTGGCAGCGGGAACGAGCGCGCCAAGCGGTTCAACGGCGGCACCACCTTTCGCGTAAAGCCTGCCAACAGCGGCATCGGCATCCCAGACGGGAAATCCCATCTTTGCAAACATCGCCGCAGTCGTGGATTTACCCATGCCAATGGAGCCCGTCAGGCCGATAAGAATGGGGTGTTTCGTCATCTCAGCATCACGTGTCGCAAGTCTTCATCCACTGTCGGGGTTTGGCCGAACCACCGCTCAAACCCCGGAACCGCTTGGTGCAGCAACATGCCAAGCCCGTCAACCACCGTGCAGCCCTTGGCATGTGCTCCTGCGAGCAGGGCGGTGGTCAGCGGGGTGTAGACGATATCCGTGACAAGGGTTTTGTCGGTCAGGTGATCGAGGGGCAATTTCAGTTCTTCCTTGCCCTGCATGCCCAGAGATGTGGTGTTGATCAGGGTTGTGATCTCTGCCAGGTGACCCGCGGCTTGCGACCAGTCGATGACGGAAACGCGCGCCCCGAAATGCGCCTTCAATGCATCCGCACGGGCGCGGGTGCGATTGGCCAGAAGGATATTTGGCACGCGTTCATGCAACAGGGCGGCCACGATGGCGCGGGCAGCGCCGCCTGCGCCAAGCACGAGCGCCGGTCCGGAATTCGGGTCCCAGTCGGGAGCGTTCTGCTTGAGATTGGCGATAAAGCCGATCCCATCAGTGTTGTCGGCATGCAGCTTGCCATCGGATTGAAAAGTGAGCGTATTGGCTGCCCCGATCAGCGCCGCACGGTCGGAGATCACATCTGCAATGTCGAGCACAGCTTCTTTATGCGGGATCGTGACATTGACGCCTTTGAACCCCGCTTTGGGCAGAATATTGAGCACATGCGGCAGATCGCTGCTGGCGATATCCATGGGAATATAGTGCCCGGCGATGCCGTAGCGCTTCAACCAGTGACCATGCAAACGAGGCGATTTGGAATGCGCAATCGGGTGACCGATCACACCGGCAAGAGGGATCTGAGCAAGGGTCATGCTGGGATCGCGCCTTTCAAAGAGAGGTAGTTCAACACATCTAGTAGCGGGATTCCAAGTACAGTGAAATAATCGCCTGTGACTTGAGCGAAGAGCCGCGCGCCTTCGGCCTCCAATTGGTATCCGCCGACGCAATATTGGATGTCGTCCCAGTTTCGTTCGACATAGGCGTCGAGGTAGTCGTCCGAGATGTTGCGCATGATGAGTTTCGCTTCCTTGACTGCGCGCCAGACAGGTTTTGCGTCCTCGAAAATGACGGCAGCAGAAAACAGGGAATGAGACGTGCCGCGTAAGGTCGCGATCTGTTCTTTGGCTTCGACTTTGGATTTGGGTTTGTGCAGCAATTGTCCTTTGTGATCGAGCACCTGATCGCAGCCGATCACGAACGCACCGGGGTGTTTCGCGGCGACTTTCAGCGCTTTGAATTCAGCGAGGGCGTCGGCAATATCGCGGGGCTTGGCCTGTTCCGCCAGAAGGCTGGCCGTGATGGTTTCTTCATCGACGCGCGCGGTTTGAACATCGAATGTGACGCCCGCATTCTGAAGCAGAGTCAGCCGGATTTCAGAGCCGGATGCGAGGATGATAGGCTTGGTCATGTGCATAAGTTTGAGGGTAATTGCCGGTGAGCGCTAGGGATGAAACTGAAGATATCCCCGATGATTTCTGCTTGACGCGAATTTACTCACACTCCTCGAATTCTGATCACGGAGTCGCACCATGTGCGCAACGCAAATCACGCCTTGTGTACGACTCATCCTTTCAGAAATCTTCACACAGGTTACTCACAGATTAACACCTCCGTTAAGCTATTAAAATTTATGAAGATAAATTTAATTCTGGATGAAAATGGTTAAAGTTCTGCACATCTGAATGAGCTGGGGATGAGAATTTGATCCCCGTAATTCACAGCACCTACATATAACATCATCTTTTCTTTCTTCTTTTTATAGATAAGAGGGATAACTGAGAGCGAGGCGATATGAGCGATGTCCTGTATTCATTCTATCCTTGGGTAAAGGCTTTGCATGTCATGGCCGTTATCTCATGGATGGCGGGATTGTTCTATCTCCCTCGTCTGTTTGTCCATCATACCGAGAAAGTTAAGATCGGGTCGGAAACAGACAAGCTGTTCCAGATGATGGAAGTGAAGTTGCTGCGGGTCATCATGAACCCGGCCATGATCGTTGCCTGGCTTGCGGGGCTCTACATGATGGCGCTGGGTGCCTTTGACTGGTCGGCTGCCTGGTCCTGGATGAAACTCGCAGCGGTTCTTGCAATGACTTGGTTTCATCACTGGCTCGGAAAGCGGCGCAAGGATTTTGTGGCGGGAGAGAATGCTCTGACGGGCAAACAGCACCGGATGATGAATGAGGTTCCGACCGTATTGATGATCGTCATTGTGGTTTCTGTCATCGTCCGTCCTTTTTGAAACGATTGACTCGCGGGTCTCACGATCTTACATCCGTCTCAAACGCAAACAGCGCGCCGTCCGGCGTGGCTGAGTTCCGTAACAGATTGTAAAACCAACAGGCCGCAATGGATCCCATGCGGTTGCAATACAGGTGTAATCCCATGCCCGATGATAACCCGACAGAAGAAATGATTGGCGAGAGCACGGAGAGCCTTAATCTCTCTGACCTTAAAAAGCAGAAGCCCGCTGATCTTGTGAATATGGCGGAAGAGCTTGAGATCGAAAATGCGTCGACAATGCGCAAAGGCGATATCATGTTCTCCATCCTGAAAGAGCGTGCGGATGACGGGTGGGAAATCTCCGGTGACGGCGTTTTGGAAGTGCTGCAAGATGGGTTCGGGTTTCTGCGGTCCCCTGAGGCGAACTACTTGCCTGGTCCTGACGACATCTACGTCTCTCCTGATATGATCCGGCAGCATTCTTTGCGCACGGGTGATACGGTGAACGGCGTGATGGATGCCCCGAAAGAGGGGCAGAATTACTTCGCGATCAATAAGGTCACGACAATCAACTTTGAAGAGCCCGAGAAAGCCCGTCACAAAGTCAGCTTCGACAATCTGACGCCGCTTTACCCGGATGAGCGGATGACGATGGAGATCGACGATCCGACAGTGAAAGATCGTTCCGCGCGGATCATTGATCTGGTCGCACCGATCGGGAAGGGCCAGCGCTCCCTGATCGTGGCACCGCCGCGGACTGGTAAGACGGTGCTGCTACAAAACATCGCCACCAGCATCGAGAAGAACCACCCTGAATGCTACTTGATCGTCCTGCTGATCGACGAACGGCCGGAAGAGGTCACGGATATGCAGCGTTCGGTGAAGGGGGAGGTCGTGTCTTCCACCTTTGATGAGCCTGCAACGCGGCACGTGGGTGTTTCAGAGATGGTGATCGAAAAGGCGAAACGTCTGGTCGAGCATAAGCGCGATGTCGTGATTCTGCTTGATTCGATCACGCGTCTGGGGCGGGCGTTCAACACGGTCGTGCCGTCTTCGGGCAAGGTTCTGACCGGTGGTGTGGACGCGAATGCACTGCAACGTCCAAAACGGTTCTTCGGCGCAGCCCGCAACATTGAGGAAGGCGGATCGCTGACAATCATCGCGACCGCGCTGATTGATACTGGCTCGCGCATGGACGAGGTGATTTTCGAGGAGTTCAAAGGCACGGGTAACTCTGAAATTGTGCTGGATCGCAAAGTGGCCGATAAGCGCGTCTTCCCGGCCATGGACATCCTGAAATCCGGTACGCGGAAAGAAGACCTGTTGGTGGACAAGAACGATCTGCAGAAAACCTTCGTGCTGCGCCGCATTCTGAATCCGATGGGCACTACGGATGCAATCGAATTCCTGATCGGTAAACTGAAGCAAACCAAGACCAACCAAGAGTTCTTCGATTCCATGAACGCGTAATGGCTTGGTCCTGATTTACTGTTTTAATACAATAGGTTAATCAGGATGGATACGATTTATTCCCTTGCTACAGCGCGTGGCAAAGCTGGTGTGGGTGTGGTGCGTGTGTCCGGTCCTAAGGCACGGGATGCGATAGAGTTGCTGAGTGGTCGTGCCGCCCCAGGCCGGGCGCCGTCATTGCGTCGGCTGTCTGATGCGGACGGTACCCTGATCGACGAAGCGCTCGTCTTGTTTTTCGAGGCCGGACATAGTTTCACTGGCGAGGATGTTTGCGAGTTTCAGTGCCACGGCAGTCCGGCGATTATTTCCGCATTGCTTGCCACCTTAGGCGGCATGGATGGGCTGCGTCTGTCTGCGCCAGGGGAGTTTACACGTCGCGCGCTGGAAAACGGCAGGCTTGATCTGGCGCAGGTTGAAGGGCTTGCGGATTTGATTGACGCCGAAACGGAAGCGCAGCGCAAACAGGCGATTCGCGTCTTTGATGGTGCGCTTGGGGCGAAGGCAGATCGATGGCGTCTTGATCTGATTCGCGCTGCGGCCCTTTTGGAAGCAACCATTGATTTCGCGGATGAAGATGTTCCTGTTGATGTGACGCCAGAGGTTTTTGAGCTGGTCAATGGCGTTTTGACCGATCTGTCAGCAGAACAACGTGGTGCGGCCGCGGCTGAGCGTATTCGGGATGGGTTTGAAGTGGCGATTCTTGGTGCGCCAAATATTGGCAAGTCCACATTGCTGAATGCTTTGGCAGGCCGGGATGCCGCGATTACCTCTTCTATAGCAGGCACGACTCGGGATGTGATCGAGGTCCGAATGGATTTGGCGGGACTTCCCGTCACCTTTCTGGACACGGCGGGGCTTCGTGAAACCGATGATACGGTCGAGGCGATTGGGATCGAGCGCGCGCTGGATCGCGCTTCAAAAGCGGATCTGCGGCTGATTTTGACGGATGATACGGGGGTTCCGCCTTCCATCTGCGTTACGCCGGAGGATATCGTGGTGCAAGCGAAGGTGGATTTGTCCGGTGGCGCGGGTGTGTCTGGTCTGACGGGTGAAGGTTTGGAGGGTTTGGTCGCATCGGTTTCGGAACGCCTTGAAACACTGGCTTCTGGGGCGTCATTGGCCATTCGAGCACGGCATTGCGAAGCGCTGGATTCTGGCTCCACCTCTTTGCAAAATGCATTGGATGAATTAAGTGGCGGGATGGAGCGTGCTGAGCTTGCAGCGGAAGAGCTGCGCATTGCGATTCGCGCGTTAGAAGCAATGGTTGGGCGGGTCGATGTTGAAAACCTGCTTGATGAAATATTCGCAAGCTTTTGTTTGGGTAAGTAGCAAATAGGAGTGTTTCACGTGAAACATTCAGATTTCGATGTGATTGTGATTGGTGGCGGCCATGCCGGGACGGAGGCGGCCGCTGCTTCCGCACGCGCTGGCGCAAAGACGGCGCTGATCACACACCGGGCAGAGACGATTGGCGTGATGTCGTGCAATCCCGCAATTGGTGGGCTCGGGAAAGGGCATCTTGTTCGCGAGATCGATGCGCTTGGTGGGCTGATGGGTCTTGCAGCGGATCGCTCAGGTATTCAGTTTCGGCTTTTGAACCGGAGCAAAGGGCCTGCTGTTCAAGGGCCGCGGGCACAGGCGGATCGCGCGCTGTATCGCTCAGTGATTCAAGGTTTGATTGCGTCTCAGAGCGGATTGACCGTTATTGAGGCAGAAGTTGCTGATCTTGTGATGTCAGGGGACAGCGTCGCAGGTGTTGTTCTGGCTGATGGTGCCGAGGTGAAGGCCGGTGCTGTGGTGTTGACCACGGGGACGTTTTTGCGCGGTGTCATCCACATTGGCGATGTTTCTCGTCCCGGAGGGCGGATCGGCGATGCGCCTTCCATAACGCTGGCGGAGCGGATCGACGGGTTTGGTTTGCCCATGGGTCGACTGAAAACCGGAACGCCACCGCGGCTGGACGGACGTACCATCGATTGGGATGGGCTCGACATGCAAGCTGGTGATGAAACACCGGTGGTGTTCTCCTTTTTGTCGAAGGTTCCTGTCGCAGATCAGATTTCATGTGGGATTACGCATACCAATGTGGAAACGCATGATATTATTCGGGAAAACCTCGAAAAATCAGCGATGTATGGCGGTCATATAGATGGTGTCGGGCCAAGATACTGTCCGTCGATTGAGGATAAGATTGTCAGATTTGCCGATAAGAACTCGCATCAGGTGTTTCTTGAACCTGAAGGGCTGAATGATCCGACGATTTACCCGAACGGGATTTCTACGTCGCTGCCGGTAGATGTGCAGGAACGGTATGTGCGCTCCATTAAAGGGCTGGAAGCAGTCGAAATTTTGCAGCCTGGTTATGCGATTGAGTATGACTATGTCGATCCGCGCGCTTTGCGGCATAGTCTTGAGCTGAAAAATGTCACTGGCCTTTATCTCGCTGGTCAGATCAATGGGACAACGGGGTATGAGGAGGCCGGCGCGCAAGGGTTGTTGGCTGGTCTCAATGCCGCGCGATCGGTTAAAGATGATGCGCCGCATATTTTCAGACGCTCCGATTCATATATTGGCGTGATGGTCGATGATTTGATCAATAGAGGTGTGGCTGAGCCGTATCGGATGTTCACATCGCGCGCTGAATTCAGGCTCTCCTTGCGTGCGGATAACGCCGATCAACGACTGACGCCTGTTGGCATCGAGCTGGGTCTCGTGTCGAAAGAGCGTGAATTCGCTTTCCGTGATAAAATGGATCGCATATCGAAGCTTCGCAGGAGTCTTGAGGACAGAACCATCAGCCCGCAGCAAGCGGGCGAAGTGGGAATCAAGATTAAGAATGACGGGCGGAAACGCTCTGGTTTTGACTTGCTGGCCTTTCCCGACGTTGATTTCGGGACACTGCGGACGATTTGGGATGATTTAGGTGATGTTGATGAAGAAACGTCCCAACAGATTGAGCGTGATGCGCTCTATAAGAACTACATTGCCCGTCAGGAAAGAGACGCGGAGTTACTCAAGCGCGATGAGAATTGCGCGATCCCGCGCGATTTCACCTTTGATGCGATTGATGGTTTGTCGAATGAGATTCGGCTGAAACTGACAGATCGGCGGCCGGAAACGCTCGCAGATGCCGCAAAGATTGACGGAATGACACCTGCGGCACTGACGTTACTCCTCGCTAACCTACGTAAGGCGGAGAAGAAAACAGCGTGATGGGTCGGGCAGATGCTCTGGCGAAGATTGGTGATCTCACGGATGTTTCACGTGAAACATCCGACAAGCTCGCCGGTTTTGTTGAACTGCTGACCAAGTGGAACAGCAAAATCAATCTTGTCTCGCCGTCGACCATTCCAGAAGTGTGGGAGCGCCATGTTCTGGATTCCGCTCAGATCATGCCGATTCTCGATAGCAATGTGACATCTCTTGTCGATATTGGCACGGGTGGTGGGTTTCCGGGCATGATTCTGGCTGTTCTGGCGTCAGATGCCAATCCAGACCTCCAGGTCACAATGATTGAATCTGATCTCAGGAAATGCGCTTTTCTTCAAACAGCGGCCGCACGCCTCGGTGTAAGTGCTCAAGTCATCAGCAAAAGAATCGAGGCAGTGCCGCAGCAAAATTGCGATGCAATGACCTCGCGCGCCCTTGCACCTTTGACAAAACTGCTCGAATTCAGTGAGCGGCATCTGCGATCTGGAGGTCAGGCGCATTTCATGAAGGGTGAAAATGCGGACAGAGAGATTGAGGAGGCGCTTGCGTCTTGGCAATTTGACCTTCAAAAGAGAGCAAGCTTGACGCATCCTGATGCCGTCATCCTGACCATCGGAAATCTAAGGCGTCTATAACCCCATGCTCCAGCAACCCCGTATTCTGTCAGTTGCGAACCAAAAAGGTGGTGTTGGGAAGACGACAACGACAATCAATCTGGGTGCGGCGCTTGCTGCCGCAGGTCTGAAGGTCCTACTGATTGACCTTGATCCCCAGGGCAATGCGTCAACGGGGCTTGGTGTTGATCAGAAAGACCGAAAACTCTCCACCTATGATCTGATCCTGAATGAGGTTCCGCTTGATAAAATCGCATTGGAATCCAAGGTTCCGAATCTATGGATTTCCCCTGCAACGACAGACTTGAGCTCTGCGGATCTGGAGCTGGTTTCCACCGCCCGGCGTGTCTTTCTGTTGAAGGACGCATTGCGCACAAATAGTGTTGCGGAGTTGTCTTTCGACTATATATTGATTGATTGCCCGCCATCACTGAACCTTTTGACATTGAACGCGATGGTTGCGTCTGATGCCGTTCTGGTTCCTTTGCAGGCGGAGTTTTTTGCGTTGGAAGGCCTGTCGCAGCTTATGCTATCCGTCCGTGAAATCCGTGAGACAGCAAATCCGAACTTGCGGCTGGAAGGCATCGTGTTGACGATGTTTGATCGTCGAAACAACCTGTGTCATCAGGTGGAAGATGATGCGCGCGAAAATCTGCGCGACCTTGTTTTCAAAACCATGATCCCGCGAAATGTCAGGCTGAGTGAGGCGCCGTCTTATGGCATGCCTGTGATTAACTATGATCCGACATCGCGGGGGGCCGTTGCATATAAGGCGCTCGCACGGGAGATCGTGGACCGACATACGACCGATGGAAGGATGAAACATGGCTGATCGAAAAGAGAAACGCGGCCTCGGCCGGGGCCTGTCTGCTCTGATGGCCGATGTAGATGTACGCGCACCCTCGGATCAGTCCGCAACGTCTTCAGAACGTACCGGTGTGCAACGTCTGCCCATTGAGCAAGTCGCGCCGAACCCTGACCAGCCGCGGCGCGATTTTGACAAGGGCGCCTTACAGGAACTCTCTGATTCTATAAAAGAAAAAGGCATTATCCAGCCTTTGATTGTCCGTGTATCACCGGTTGGTGACGGCACCCACCAGATCGTCGCCGGGGAGCGTCGGTGGCGTGCTGCGCAGATGGCGCAATTGCATGATGTGCCCGTTGTCATTCGAGACTTTACGGACACGGAAGTCCTTGAAGTTGCGATTATTGAGAATATTCAGCGCGAAGATCTAAACGCGGTTGAAGAGGCGCTTGGCTATCGTCAGTTGCAAGAAACCTATGGGCACACGCAGGAACAATTGTCCGCTGCGCTTGGCAAAAGCCGCAGTCACATTGCAAATCTGATGCGGCTGCTCAATCTGCCCGAAGACGTATTGCTTTGGTTGCGCGAAGACAAGCTATCTGCGGGCCATGCGCGTGCGTTGATCACTGCGGATGATCCCAGCGCGTTGGCGCGTCTGGTGATCGCGAAAGGCCTATCGGTCCGCGAGACGGAGAAACTAGCGAAGAAGGCTTCAGGCAAAGAAAAAGCGCCCAGTTCATCGGTGAAAGCGCCTTCGACTAAAGATGCCGACACACGCGCGCTTGAGCAGGATTTGAGCGCTGCCATTAGCATGAAAGTGAGCATTGATCATGGGCCAGGCGGCGAAACGGGCTCAATGACGATTTCTTACCGTGATTTTGAGCAGCTTGACGAGCTTTGCCGCCGTCTTTCGCAGGCTGGTTAGACCAGCAGCTGCCTTAAGATAGCATTCAACAAGATACGTTGCGAAGGGGGGACGGAAACTCTGCCTTCTGTGCGGACAAGAAGATCAGAATCTACTAAATCATTGATATTATACATCAAATCGTCGTCTGGACGATTTCTTAACCGGGTCAGATCAGCGCCTTCTGTGGTTCGAAGCGCCATCATGAGATATTCCGTATCTACATCATCATCTGGAACCGGCAGGTTTGGTTGCGCACCGTTGCCAGTATCCTCGACCTGAATGAGCCATTCCGAAGGGTTCAACGGCGTCTCCGTCGCGAAACGTGTGCCGTCAAAAGTCAGTCGTCCATGCGCGCCGGGTCCGATCCCGATGTAATCACCGCCCCGCCAGTAGATCATGTTGTGCTGAGACTCTTGGCCCATTTTGGCATGATTAGAGACTTCGTAGGCGGGCATATCGGCTGTGCGCATCATATCTTGAGTCAGTTCGAACATGTCCGCAGCACTGTCATCTGATGGCAGATCGCGCAGTTTTCCGACGGCAAAGCGATCCCCGAATGCTGTGCCGTCTTCAATCGTTAACTGATAGAGCGACATGTGGTCGGTGCCATAGGTTAAGGCCTCTGTAAGCTCTGTTTCCCAGTCTTTGACGCTTTGGCCCTGCCGCGCATAGATCAGATCGAAACTGACGCGTTCGAACGTATTTTGCGCGATATCAAGGGCAATGCGCGCTTCCTTGGCAGAGTGCAGGCGGCCGAGGGCTTTCAGATCCGGGTCATTCAGGGCCTGAACCCCGAGGGAGACGCGATTGATGCCCGCGCTACG
Organism: Pseudomonadota bacterium; assembly: GCA_039195745.1. GTDB lineage: Bacteria > Pseudomonadota > Alphaproteobacteria > Rhodobacterales > Rhodobacteraceae > Litoreibacter. The sequence continues at coordinate 192,509 of JBCCVD010000003.1, forward strand.
ATAAGCGGCGAAACGATTGGCCTCGACCGAGCTTGGATTGGCCTCCATCGTGATTTCGATGTCATTGGTGACGGACCAGTTCTGCCGGACGCGCGTCAGGATTTCGTCGATCGTTTGGGGATCCATCAAACTTGGCGTGCCACCGCCGAAGAAGACGGAATTCAGGAGGCGATCTGAGGTGTTAGCCGCGGTTCGGTCCAGCTCCTGAAGATATGCCTCAGCCCAACGGTTTTGATCGATCTTGCGCACAACATGGCTGTTGAAGTCGCAATAGGGGCATTTTGCCTCGCAGAAAGGCCAGTGGATGTAGAGGCCGAAGCCCCCGTCTGTCCATGGTTTAGCCGCCAAAGGCTGCGACCAGCTTGGCGAATGCATCCGCGCGGTGCGAAATGCGGTTCTTTTCGGCCCAATCCATTTCGGCGAAGGTGATGTCATAGCCTTCGGGTTGGAACATTGGATCGTAGCCATGACCTTGCGCGCCGCGCATGGGCCAGACCAGAGTGCCTTCCGCCTTGCCTTCGAAGACTTCGTCATGACCATCCGGCCAGGCAAGTACGAGGGTAGCCCGGAACCGCGCGGTTCGCGGATGGGGCGCTTTTGCCGCTTCAAGTTCATTATGGGTGCGTGTCATCGCCATGACGAAATCGCGGCCGGTCGGAGTTTCAGCCCAATCTGCGGTGTAGACACCGGGCGCGCCGTTCAATCCGTCGACCTCAATCCCGCTATCGTCAGACAAAGCGGGCAGGCCTGTGGCTTTTGCCGCCGCATGGGCTTTGATCCGCGCGTTGCCGACAAACGTGGTCTCCGTTTCTTCCGGTTCCGGCAGTTTATGATCTGCTGCGCTCGTGACGGTGATGCCAAGCGGCGTGAAGAGGTGACGCATCTCCTCCATCTTGCCTGCATTATGCGTGGCGATCAGCAGCGTATCCCCGTCGAATGTCCGCATCAGCTGGTGGCTGCGTTCTGCGCGGCGACGAGTTCCGTCACGCCTTTTTCGGCCAAATCCATTAGCGTGTTAAATTCAGTGCGCGAGAATGTCGCGCCTTCGGCAGAGCCCTGAATTTCAACAAGCCCGCCTTTGCCTGTCATCACGAAATTTGCGTCTGTGCCAGCATCGCTGTCTTCGAGGTAATCGAGGTCCAGAACAGGTTGGCCTGCGTAGATACCGCAGCTGACGGCCGCGACGTTGTCGGTGAGGGGGTCTGTCGTGATATCGCCCGCTTTCATCAACGCATTGACCGCGAGACGCAGGGCAACCCAACCGCCCGTGATCGAGGCGCAGCGAGTGCCGCCATCGGCTTGGATGACATCGCAATCAATGCTGATCTGGCGTTCGCCCAAAGCGACACGATCCACACCGGCACGCAAGGCGCGGCCAATCAGACGCTGAATTTCCTGTGTGCGACCGGATTGCCCATTCTTGGCCTCCCGACGCATTCGCGTATGTGTCGCGCGGGGCAGCATGCCGTATTCCGCAGTGACCCAGCCCAAGCCGGAGTTGCGCAAGAACGGCGGTACGCGATCTTCGACCGTGGCGGTACATAACACATGCGTTTCACCGCATTTGATCATGCAGGAACCTTCAGCGTATTTCGTCACGCCTGTTTCAATGATGATGTCGCGCATCGCGTCAAGGGATCGGCCTGAGGGTCGCATGGAAGCTCCTGTCCTGATTGAGTATGCGTTGAATACGCCTGTGCCTGTTCGGGTTGCAAGCAAGTTTGAGCCAACCTAGATTATCTTGTCGATTGCGACTGGCAGGAGTCACATGGAAAACGCCAATATTCTGAGCGAGATGACGGATCGCAGCCGCGAAGTGTTTCAGCGGATCGTTGAGGGGTACTTGGTGAGTGGCGATCCGGTGGGATCGCGCACATTGACGCGTGAAATGAGCGAGAAAGTCAGCGCTGCAACAATTCGCAATGTGATGCAGGACCTGGAGTTTCTGGGGCTTTTGGGTTCCCCGCATGTGTCTGCGGGTCGCGTCCCGACGCAGCAAGGCTTGCGCATGTTTGTCGATGGCATGCTGGAAGTCAGCGAGCTGAATGAGGCAGATCGCAATCGCATCGAGTCCACGGTGCAGACAAATCAGCCTGATGTCAGCTCAATGCTCGACAATATTGGCAATGCACTTTCGGGTCTAACACAGGGCGCAAGCCTTGTTTTGGCGCCAAAACAGGAAGCGCCAATCAAACATGTTGAGTTTGTCAGCCTCGCCCCGGATCGCGCGCTCGTGGTGCTGGTCTTTGCAGATGGACAGGTTGAAAACCGGATTTTCACACCCCCGGTCGGGCAAACGCCGTCTTCGATGCGCGAGGCCGCGAATTTCCTCAATGCGATGGCAGAAGGGCTGACGATATCTGAGCTGCAAGCGCGCATCGGAGCTGAGATCAGGATACGGCGTCAAGAGCTCGATACGCTTGCCCAAACCATGGTGGAAGCAGGGCTGGCGGTCTGGGAAAATGAGGGCGAACGCAATGAGCGCCTGATCGTTCGCGGCCGATCCCATCTTCTGGAGGAAGAAGACGCTGAAGGCTTAGACCGAATCCGGACGCTGTTTGACGATCTTGAACGCAAGCGCGACATCGCCGAATTCCTCGAATTGGCCGAAGATGGCGAGGGCGTGCGCATTTTTATTGGTTCTGAGAACAAACTCTTTTCACTTTCGGGTTCCTCTCTGGTCGTAAGTCCTTATATGAACTCTGATCGAAAGGTGATTGGCGCTGTGGGCGTCATTGGACCGACTCGATTGAATTACGGGCGCATTGTGCCAATCGTGGATTACACGGCCAAACTGATCGGCAAGATGATTTCGGAAGGTTAGACCGCAGAGATGAGTAACATGAGAGACGAAGAAGAATTTCTGGAAGACCCGCTTGAGGCCTATGCCGAGGAAGAGGTCGATATCGTTGCGGAAGAAGCAGACGAGTTGGCGGCGTTGCGGACCGAAAATCAGGAATTGAAAGACCGGCTTTTGCGCGCGATGGCGGATGCGGAAAATATTCGCAAGCGCGGCGAACGTGACCGTCGCGAGGCGGAGCAATATGGTGGCTCAAAGCTCGCGCGCGATCTGATGCCGGTCTATGACAATTTGAAACGTGCTTTGGATTCTGCTGATGAAGGTCAGCGCGAGGCAGCTAAGGGCGTGTTTGAAGGCGTTGAGCTGACCCTGCGAGAGCTGATTTCCGTGTTCGGCAAACACGCAATTGAGCCTATCGTGCCCGAAGTCGGCGACCGGTTTGATCCCCAGCTTCATCAGGCGATGTTCGAAGCCCCCCTGCCCGACACCAAAGCTGGCGATATCATTCAGGTGATGACCGAAGGCTTCCTGCTGCATGATCGTCTTTTGCGAGCGGCACAGGTCGGCGTGTCATCCACGCCTGGCTAGTTTTCCCGGGTCAACTCTTTGAGTTCATAGAGAAGCTGCAAGGCTTCGCGGGGTGTCAGCTCGTCTGGAAGAATGCTTTCCAGCCGCGCATCAACCTGCGAAGCCTTTTGTTTTGGCGGCGGCGGTGTCGGGGTTGCTGAGAACAGTGGCAGATCGTCGATCAACGCTTTTGGATGCACGGCCCCTTCCCGCTCCCCTTTTTCCAGTGCATCCAGCACGACACGGGCGCGCTCTACAACGGCTTCCGGCAGACCGGCGAGCTTGGCGACTTGCACGCCATAGGATCTGTCGGCTGCGCCTTTGCGCACTTCATGCAGGAAGATCACGTCGCCTTCCCACTCCTTCACCGCAACGGTCGCACAATCCACGCCATCCAGTTTCGAGGCGAGTGCGGTCAGCTCGTGATAATGGGTGGCGAAAAGCGCGCGGCATGTGTTGACGTCATGAAGATGCTCCAGCGTGGCCCAGGCGATAGACAGCCCGTCATAGGTTGCCGTGCCCCGCCCGATCTCATCCAGGATGACCAGAGCGCGGTCATCGGCCTGATTCAGAATCGCCGCTGTTTCCACCATTTCGACCATGAAGGTAGAGCGCCCGCGTGCCAGATCGTCTGACGCACCAACGCGGCTAAAGAGTTGCGAAACGATGCCTATATGTGCGTGCGACGCCGGAACATAAGACCCTATTTGAGCCAAAAGAGCGATAATAGCGTTCTGGCGGAGAAATGTGGACTTACCGGCCATGTTCGGCCCTGTCAGCAGCCAAATGTTGGCGTCTTTTGTTTCCGCAGTCAGATCGCAGGAATTGGCAATGAAGGGGCTGCCATTCTGGCTTTTCAATGCACGCTCCACGACGGGATGTCGCCCGTTTTGAATGTCAAACGTCCGGCTTTCATCGATGACGGGCCGGGTCCAGTTCTCAGCGGTCGCGAGATCGGCCAAAGCGGCGGCGAGGTCTATTTCCGACAGGGCCTCAGAGGCAGGTGTCAGATGCGGGGCGGCGGATTGGACCAGATCGCAAAGCTCTTCGAAAATCCGCTTTTCGATTTCGATTGCACGCCCGCCGGCATTCAGGATCCGCGTTTCAAGCTCAGACAGCTCAACTGTGGTGAAGCGCACCTGGTTCGCGGTGGTCTGCCTGTGGATGAAGCGTTCGGACAGGGGTTCGGACAGCATCTTCTCGGCATGTGTGCTGGTTGTTTCGATGAAATAGCCGAGCACGTTGTTATGTTTGATCTTCAGCGCGGTGATCCCGGTCAACCCGGCATAGTCAGCCTGCATTTCTGCGATGACCTTACGGCCCTCGTCGCGCAGCTTGCGCACGTCATCAAGCTCTGTGTCATATCCGGTGGCGACCAACCCCCCGTCACGGGTCAAAAGCGGCGGTTCAGCGACCAGCGCTGCGTGAAACTTATCCAGCAGCGCGTCATGTCCGCGCAACTCGGATATTCGGGGGGTAAGCGCGTCCGGCAGATTAGGCTTTTCGAGCATATCCGCAATAAATAGACACTGTTCCAGCGCATCTCGGATCGCTGCGAGATCGCGGGGTCCAGCGCGGCCAAGGGAAATCCGGGACAATGCGCGATCCATGTCAGGGACTTTTCGCAAGGCGTCACGGGTCGAAATCCGCGTGTCCGTATCTGCAACGAAAAAATCCAAAGCGCTCAGGCGTTTTTCCAAAACAGCGGTTTGAGTAGACGGGCTGGCGAGCCTGCGGTCCAGAAGGCGGCTTCCTGCAGCGGTCAATGTCCGATTGATTGTCGAGACCAGTGACCCCTCTACCCCACCGGCCAAAGACCGTGAAATCTCCAGATTCCTGCGCGTGGCCGCGTCGATTTGCATGACGCGGTTCGCCTCCTCACGGATGGGCGGGTTCAACCGCGGCATCCGGCCTTTTTGGGTGATCTCGATATAGTCGAACAAAGCGCTCATTGCGGACAGCTCTGCCCGCCCGAACTGCCCATACGCGTCGAGCGAGCTGACTTCGAAATAGGCAAGCAGCCGCTTTTCGGCTGATGTGCTATCGAAGCTCGACCGACTCAGCGGGACACATGCCGCGCCGAATTCCGAAATTTGAGGATCAAACATGTCAAAACTCGTCTCAGAAATCAGCACTTCCTGCGGCGAAAGCCGCGCCAGATCTGGACCCAACCGTACGAGCGGACAGGGCGTCACTCGAAATGCGCCGGTGGAGATGTCGACCCACGCAAGCGCATGCGCCCCGCGGACTTCGGCATAAGCTGCGAGGTAGTTGTTGCGCCGCGCGTCCAACAGACTGTCTTCGGTCAGGGTTCCGGGCGTCACCAGACGCACGACATCGCGCTTTACGACTGATTTAGAGCCTCTTTTCTTCGCTTCGGCGGGATTTTCCATCTGTTCACAGACTGCGACGCGGAAACCTTTGCGGATCAGAGACAAGAGATAGTTTTCCGCTGAATGAGCCGGCACACCGCACATCGGAATGTCCTGGCCGAGATGTTTGCCGCGTTTCGTCAGCGCGATGTCCAACGCTTCTGCCGCAGCGACGGCATCCTCAAAGAACATCTCGTAAAAATCGCCCATGCGGTAGAACAGCAACGCGTCCGGGTAATTGGCCTTGATCTCAAGAAATTGCGCCATCATGGGCGTGACGGATGCATTTGTCGTGGCCACGGATGTCCCCCCGGTTCGCGTGCCCGACAACTTTACAAATCGCGCAGGACAGGGGAAAGGCCCAATCGGTTGTCTGGCGGTGAAAGCAGCGTTAACACTGGTGTCCGGTTCACTCCCGGCCCAACAGAAAGACCAACATAATGTCCAAGCAAAACCGCGTCACTGACGAAGAAGCGCTGCGCTACCATCTTGAACCCTCCCCCGGGAAGATCGAGATTTCTGCCTCCACACCGATGGCGACGCAACGCGACCTGTCGCTGGCCTATTCGCCCGGCGTGGCCGTGCCGGTTGAAGCCATCGCGGAAAATCCGGGAACTGCCTATGATTATACGACGAAGGGCAACATGGTCGCGGTGATTTCCAATGGGACCGCGATCCTTGGCCTCGGTAATCTCGGTGCGTTGGCCTCCAAACCGGTGATGGAGGGCAAATCGGTCTTGTTCAAGCGCTTCGCTGATGTGAACTCCATCTATCTGGAGCTGGACACTGAAGATGCCGATGAGTTCATCAACGCCGTGCGGCTGATGGGTCCGTCCTTTGGGGGGATCAACCTCGAAGATATCAAAGCGCCGGAATGCTTCATCATCGAGCAGCGGTTGCGCGAAGAGATGGATATCCCCGTTTTTCATGACGATCAGCACGGCACAGCGGTGATCTGCGCGGCGGGTCTGCTGAATGCGCTGCATCTCACGGGCAAGAAGATCGAAGATGTAAAGATCGTTCTGAATGGCGCCGGTGCTGCTGGGATCGCCTGTGTTGAGCTGATCAAAGCGATGGGCGCGCGTCATAACAATTGCATCACTTGCGATACGAAAGGTGTGATCTATCAGGGCCGGACCGAGGGGATGAACCAATGGAAATCTGCTCATGCCGCCAAGACCAATGATCGCACGCTGGAAGATGCCATGCGCGGCGCGGATGTCTTCCTTGGCGTGTCGGTCAAAGGCGCTGTGACGCAGGACATGGTCAAGAGTATGGCTGATAATCCGGTGATCTTTGCCATGGCGAACCCGGATCCCGAGATCACTCCAGAGGATGCGCATGAGGTGCGGCCCGATGCGATTGTCGCGACCGGGCGGTCAGATTATCCGAACCAGATCAACAATGTGCTCTGCTTCCCGTACCTCTTCCGTGGGGCGCTTGATATTCAGGCGCGCACCATCAATGACGCGATGAAAATTGCCTGCGCTCAAGCGCTGGCCGGACTTGCGAGAGAGGACGTGCCGGACGAGGTTGCAATGGCCTATGGGCGCAAATTGGCCTTTGGTAGAGACTATATCATCCCGACGCCTTTCGATCCGCGCCTGATTTACAAGATACCACCTGCTGTCGCGAAAGCTGGTATCGACACGGCTGTGTCTCGTAAACCGATTGTCGATTTCGAGAGCTATGAAGCTGACCTGCGGGCGCGCATGGATCCGACAGCGACGATGCTGCAGGGGTTGCATAACCGTGCGCGGAAAACCCAGGCGCGGATGATCTTTGCGGAAGGCGACGACCCACGGGTGTTGCGGGCCGCGGTCAGCTATCAACGTTCCGGGTTTGGAGAAGCGCTGGTCGTCGGGCGTGAAGACGATGTCCGCAACAAGCTTGAGGCAGTCGGCCTTGCGGATGCGTACCGCGAATTGAAGATTGTGAATGCGCGTAACTCACCATATCTCGACCAGTATAAAGCGTTTCTTTATGAGCGGTTGCAGCGCAAAGGCTATGATCATCAAGATGTCCACCGGCTTGCTGCGCGCGACCGGCATGTCTTTTCCGCGCTGATGCTGGCCAACGGGCATGGCGACGGCTTGGTGACAGGGGCGACCCGCAAATCTGCGCATGTTTTGGGTCTGTTAAACCACGTTTTGCCTGTTTCTGAAGAGGATGGCGCCGTGGGTGTCACCGCGCTTTTGCACAAAGGCCGGATCGTTCTGATCTCTGACACATTGGTGCATGAATGGCCTGATGAACAGGATTTGGCCCTTATCGCGATGCGTGCGGCCGGTGCGGCGCGGTCTTTGGGGCTGGAACCGCGTGTCGCTTTTGTCAGCTTTTCGACGTTCGGGTATCCGATCAGCGAACGGGCTGAGAAGATGGGTGTCGCCCCCGGTGTGCTTGAGAAGATGGGTGCCGATTTCGAATTTGACGGAGAAATGAATGTCGATGTCGCGCTGAACTCTGACGTGCGGGCGAATTATCCGTTTTGCAAATTGACGGGCCCGGCCAACATTCTTGTCGTTCCTGCGCGGCATTCGGCGTCAATCTCAGTCAAGCTGATGCAGGAAATGGGGGGCGCGACGGTGATTGGGCCGATCCTCAGCGGGTTGGAGCAGCCGATCCAGCTATGCTCCACCACGTCGACCGCGAATGACATTCTTAATATGGCGGTGATGTCGGCCTGTCGCGTTGGATAAAGAAAGGACGGGGTACATCCCCGCCCTGCTTTAGCTTGAGCCGTCCCAGAAGGATTTGACCTTCTTGAAGAAACCCGAAAGCTCCGGGTTGTTTTCTTCGCTCATTTTCTCGAACTCACGCAGCAGCTCTTTTTGCTTGCCGGTCAGGTTTACGGGGGTTTCCACGGCCATTTCGATGAACATGTCCCCGGTGCCACCGCCGCGCAGCGCAGGCATGCCTTTGGAGCGCAGGCGCATTTGGCGCCCGGATTGACTGCCCGCTGGTACTTTGACTCGGGACCTGCCGCCATCAATTGTTGGCACTTCTACATCGCCGCCCATCGCCGCTGTCGTCATGGAAACAGGCACGCGGCAGAACAGATCAACACCGTCGCGTTGGAACAGCGGATGCTCTTTCACTTCGATGAAAATGTACAGGTCGCCCGAAGGTCCGCCGCGCAACCCGGCCTCACCTTCACCGGCAAGCCTGATCCGCGTGCCAGTCTCGACACCAGCCGGGATATTTACGGAAAGCGAACGATCCTTCTGCTCGCGCCCTGCCCCGCCACACGCGCTACAGGGGTTTTTGATGATCTGACCGACGCCTGAACAGGTCGGACAAGTGCGTTCGACGGTGAAGAACCCTTGCTGCGCGCGGACTTTGCCCATGCCCGAACAGGTCGGGCAGTTCTGTGGTTCGGCCCCACCAGCCGCACCCGTGCCATCGCAGGAGGTACAGGAAACAGAGGTCGGAACGGTGATCGCCTTTTGCATCCCGTTATAGGCCTCTTCAAGGTCGATCCGCAGGTTGTAGCGCAGGTCAGAGCCACGCGTTGCGCGTTGCCGACCACCGCGTTGGCCGCCACCCATGAAGTCGCCGAACAGGTCTTCGAAAACGTCAGAAAAAGCGCTGGAGTAATCGCCACCGGGACGCCCACCGCCACCGCCGCCACCCATGCCGCCTTCAAAGGCGGCGTGGCCGTAGCGATCATAGGCGGCTTTTTTGTCGGCATCCTTGAGGACTTCGTAAGCCTCATTGGCCTCTTTGAACTGCGCTTCTGCGTCGGGATTGTCCCGGTTGCGATCAGGGTGCAGTTGCTTTGCTTTCTGACGGTAGGCCTTCTTCAGCTCGTCAGCAGAGGCCCCTTTAGCGACACCGAGCACATCGTAGTAATCACGTTTTGCCATTTTCTAGCTCTCCCCTGAATACTGCAAGACCGGCCGCATAACGGGGCCGGCCTCACGAGGTTCAGGTTTGCACACGATCACGCGCGCTTATCTGCGTCGTCCAAATCCTCGAAATCTGCATCGACAATATCATCGTCGACGCCACGGGGTGTGTCATCTGGCTCTGCGTCGGGATCAGGCTGCGCCGCAGCTTCTTCTTGCTGCGATTTGTAGATCGCCTCGCCCAGTTTCATGGCCGCTTCGGTCAGGTTCTGAATGCCACCTTTGATCTTGCCAGCATCTTCTGTTTCCAGAGTTTCCTCCAGAGCCTTCATGGCAAGCTCGATCGCTTCAACGGTGGAGCCATCAACCTTGTCGCCGTGATCTTCAAGCGATTTCTTGGTCGAGTGTACGAGGCTTTCCGCCTGGTTCTTTGCTTCGACCAATTCCTTGCGCTCTGCATCTGCTTCGGCATTGGCCTCAGCGTCCTTGACCATTTGTTCGATGTCTTCATCGGACAGACCGCCAGAGGCCTGGATCGTGATCGCTTGTTCCTTGCCGGTGCCTTTGTCTTTCGCGCCGACCGACACGATGCCGTTGGCGTCGATGTCAAAGGTCACTTCGATCTGTGGCAGACCGCGTGGTGCTGGCGGGATCTCTTCCAGATTGAACTGGCCGAGGATCTTGTTATCCGCCGCCATCTCACGCTCACCCTGGAAGACGCGGATCGTGACCGCGTTCTGGTTGTCTTCAGCGGTGGAGAAGATTTGCGACTTCTTGGTCGGGATCGTTGTGTTGCGATCGATCAGACGTGTGAAGACACCGCCCAATGTTTCAATACCAAGCGACAATGGCGTCACGTCGAGCAGGACAACGTCCTTCACGTCACCTTGCAAAACACCCGCCTGAACAGCGGCGCCCATGGCAACAACTTCGTCCGGGTTCACGCCTTTGTTCGGCTCCTTGCCGAAGAACTTGGAAACCTCTTCCACGACTTTCGGCATGCGGGTCATACCACCCACAAGCACGATCTCGTCGATATCGCCCGTGGTCATGCCCGCGTCTTTCAACGCTTCCTTGCAAGGCTTGATGGAGTTCTTGATCAGATCGCCCACGAGGCTTTCCAGCTTCGAACGGGTCAGTTTCATCACCATATGCAGCGGCTGGCCGCCATTCGGGTCCATGGAGATAAACGGCTGGTTGATCTCGGTCTGCTGAGAAGACGACAGCTCGATCTTGGCTTTTTCAGCGGCTTCTTTCAGACGTTGCAGCGCCATCTTGTCTTTGGTCAGGTCGACGCCGTTCTCTTTTTTGAACTCGTCAGCCAGATAAGACACGATGCGCATGTCGAAATCTTCACCACCTAGGAACGTGTCGCCATTGGTGGATTTCACTTCGAACAGGCCGTCATCAATCTCAAGAATTGTGATATCGAATGTACCGCCGCCAAGGTCATAGACCGCGATGGTTTTCGTATCTTTCTTGTCGAGGCCATAAGCCAGCGCCGCCGCTGTCGGCTCGTTGATGATCCGCAGCACTTCGAGGCCCGCGATTTTGCCCGCGTCCTTCGTGGCTTGACGTTGCGCGTCGTTGAAATAGGCGGGAACAGTGATAACGGCTTGGGTGACGTCTTCGCCCAAATAGCTTTCCGCCGTTTCTTTCATCTTCTGCAGGATGAATGCAGAGACCTGCGCAGGGGAATATTTGTCACCGCCCGCTTCGACCCAAGCGTCACCATTGCCGCCGTCGATGATCTCGAACGGCATGTTCTTCTTGTCTTTCGCCAGGTCCTTATCGTCGAACCGACGGCCAATCAGACGTTTGGCTGCAAAGATGGTGTTGGAGGGGTTGGTCACAGCCTGACGTTTCGCGGCCTGACCGACAAGACGCTCATCATCTGTGAATGCAACAATAGAGGGTGTGGTGCGTGCGCCTTCGGCGTTCTCAATCACGCGCGGCTGAGAGCCGTCCATGATGGCCACGCAGGAGTTGGTTGTACCGAGGTCGATACCGATGACTTTTGCCATAGCTCAAGGTCCTTCTTACTAGCGGCGATGTCGTGGAAAACGAGCCCATTGCGGCCCTCGTCCTCCGATCCCATTTTGAACCGTGGGGCCAAGTGCGCTCGGCCCTTATCGGATTTCGTTGGGTATATAAGGACGGGGCTCATATGCTGCAAGGCGCGTGAACCTCTGAATCCACTCAAAACGCCCTTAATTTCAGCATTTTTCTTGAGGCCCCACGATCTTGTGGTTTCAATGGTCGGATGAAACCAAATATGACCATTCGCGGGTTCGACATCTATGACGGGCTTTTGGACAGGGACGCGCAAGTTGCGTTAATCGCTGAGCTGCGCGCGTTGATCTCTGAAACGCCGATGGTTCAGCCGGTTTTGCCAAGTGGCCGCAAGATGTCCGTGCGCATGACCTCTTTGGGGCGTTTGGGCTGGGTTACCGATAGAAAAGGCTACCGGTATCAGGCCACGCATCCCAACGGGCGACCATGGCCTGAGATTCCGCACCGGATTCTTCATATCTGGCAAATGGTGTCTGGCGTGACGCGTGCCCCCGACTGCTGCTTGATGAATTACTATAGTCAGGACGCGAAGATGGGACTGCATCAGGACAAGGACGAGGGCAATTTTGACTGGCCCGTTGTTTCCATCTCTTTAGGCGATGAAGCACTGTTTCGCATGGGCAATGTCACGCGCGGCGGCAAGACCGAAAGCCTCTGGCTGCGTTCGGGTGATGTGGTCGTGATGGGCGGCGACGCGCGGCTCGCGTATCACGGGATCGACCGGATCAAACCCGGAACCTCTGACCTGCTTCCCAAAGGTGGGCGCTTGAACCTGACGCTGCGCGTGGTGGAGCTTTAGCGTCCTGCACTCCAGCTGATGGATGCGTTTCTGCGGGTATGGAATTCGCCCATCAACCCGATCATGATCAGCACGACTGACACGGTGATCGGATAGCTGATCGAGCTGAAATGCGGGTTGTAATTGATAAAGGCGAAGCCGCGCGCCTGATCAATGGCATGAAACAGCGGGTTCCAATCGAAAAACGCAAGGATGTATCCGGGCATGGCATTGGCCACGAACATCTTGCCAGACGCAATCATGTTGGCGCGGCTGTAAACCATCTGCAGGGTTGCAGCGAGGCCGGGCAGCCACGGCTTCATGGCGAGAAACACCATGCCCACGGCAACACCGGAAAACCATGCCAACAGAAACATGCCGATCGTAGGCACAGGCTTGTACATCTCTATCGGGTGCCAGACGACATGGACGACGAACAGGATCAATGCGGCAGACAGCACCTGAATATAGAGGGATGACAAGGCCGAAGACGCGATGGCAATCGCGGTGTTCATCGGTGCGTGTTTCATCATGGCCGATGTTGGGCCTTCCGATCCGAATACGGCGCCGACAGCTTTGGTGTGGGTCAGAAACAGGAAGATGCCGGAGAGCAGGTAGAGGATGAAATCCCCCCGGATCGCATTGCCGCGTAATCCGAGGACAGAGAACATCAAATAGAATGCAGCAACAAAGACCACCGTTTGCATGACGTTATTGGCCAGCCCAATGAACGCATTGCGATGCGATTTGCGGACATGACGCACGGTCGAGAAATAGATCAGCTCCGCCAGACCAAGGGCGGAACGGAAATGCGTATTGCGTTCTTCGGTTCTGAACATGTGCGTCTGCCTATTTCCGACCGGTCACTGATCTTAACGCCAGAAAACTTGCCGATCCGTTAGCAACGCAGCATAAGAAACCCGCACGTAAGCTACAATACACGGTCAGGAGAGCAGGAATGGACTATAACAAGATGGCAACGGTGTTCCGCACCCTCGCTTTGGAGGCAGGCGATATCATCATGGATATCTACAATGCCGATGATTTCGAGGTGAAATCAAAGTCCGATGACAGTCCGGTCACTGCTGCAGATGAAGCAGCTGATGCGCATATCTCAGCCGGGCTTGCCGCCGCGTTTCCTGATATGCTGGTCGTGACGGAAGAGCAGGCCGCCAGCCATTCGGAAAGCGCAACTGATTTCATCATTGTGGATCCGTTGGATGGGACAAAGGAGTTCATCAAGCGTCGCGGTGATTTTACAGTGAATATTGCTCTGGTAGAGGGCGGCTCTCCGACGCGAGGTGTTGTGTATGCGCCAGCCAAAGGTCGTCTGTTTTACACCGATGAAGCGGGTCAGTCGGTGGAAGAGCAAGGCCCGTTTGATACGACGAAACAGGGTCTAACAAAGCCCATCTCCGTCAAATCACCGGATAATTCTGCCTTGATCGTTGTGGCATCAAAATCGCATCGGGACGAGGCGACGGACGCCTATATCAATAAATACAATGTCGACGACCTGACGGGTGCGGGATCGTCCCTGAAATTCTGTCTGGTGGCAACGGGAGAGGCCGATTTATACCCGCGTTTGGGCCGCACTATGGAGTGGGATACGGCCGCAGGCGATGCGGTCTTGCGCGGGGCGGGCGGCATGGTCGTTCGTTTCGATGATCATACGCCATTCACTTACGGCAAGCCGATTTATGAGAATCCTTTCTTCATCGCCTATGCGCCCGGTGTGGAGCTGAAAGACGCCTGATGTCGGTTGCCATTGTCATTCCCGCCCGTTTCGCGTCGAGCCGATATCCGGGCAAACCACTGGTGCCGTTGAAAGGTGCCTCAGGTAAATCGCAAAGCCTGATCGAGCGGTCTTGGCGCGCGGCGATGGAGGTTTCCGGCATCGACCGCGTGGTGGTCGCAACGGATGATGCCCGCATTCAGGACGCAGCGCAGGCATTCGGCGCAGAGGTTGTCATGACCTCGTCCGACTGCGCGAACGGGACAGAACGCTGCGCTGAGGCGCATGAAAAACTGGGCGGTGCGTTTGAGATTGTGGTGAACTTGCAAGGCGACGCGCCGCTGACGCCATCCTGGTTTCTGGAAGACCTGATCGCCGGGCTGCGCGCAGATAGGGATGCAATGGTTGCGACCCCCGTATTGAAAACGGATGGGGCTGCGTTGAACGGTTTCCTTGAAGACCGTCGCAACGGGCGTGTTGGCGGCACGACAGTGGTATTTGACCGCCACCGGCACGCATTGTACTTCTCCAAGGAAGTGATCCCGTTTATGGCTGGAACATACTCTAACTCAGTAGAAACGCCCGTGTATCATCACGTTGGGGTCTATGCCTACCGCCCCGGTCCTCTCGCTGACTATGCAGGCTGGACCCCTGGCCCGCTAGAAAGCCTCGAGGGGTTGGAACAGCTTCGCTTTCTGGAAAATGGCCACTCGGTTCTCTGCATCGAAGTAGATGCGAGAGACCGCCAGTTTTGGGAGCTCAACAACCCGGAAGATGTTCCACGTCTGGAAGGCATGATGAAGGATATGGGCATCGAATGAGCTCCCCCCGCGCTTCTGTCGTCATTGTCAGCCAAGATCGACCACGAGAGCTGCGCAATTGCTTATCCGCGCTAAGGTTCCAGACTGTCTCAAACTTCGAAGTGATTGTCGTTGGCGATCCATCCATTGAAACTGTCCTTCAGGATCTTGCGCTGAGCGAACAGGTGACGTTCGTGAAGTTCAACGAGGCGAATATTTCCAAAGCCCGCAACTTGGGTATCAGTCACGCCACCGCGCCGATTGTCGCCTTTATTGACGATGACGCTGTTGCCGAACCCACTTGGCTCGCGCACCTTCTGGAGGCTTTCAAAACCCCCGATGTTGCCGCCGCCGGTGGTTTCGTGCGCGGTCGCAATGGCATCAGTTTCCAGTGGAAAGCCGACACGATTGATGCGACCGGCGAGGCGATCCCTCTGGAGGTGACGGATCAGGTGATTCTGCAGAATGTGTCCAACCGGGCTATCAAGACACCCGGCACGAATTGTGCCTTTCGCAGAAAATCGCTCATTGAGCTTGGCGGGTTTGATCCCGGTTTCCAGTTCTATTTGGACGAAACGGATGTGAACCTGCGTCTCTGCCGGGCGGGCTATTCAACTGCAATCGTTCCTCTGGCACAGGTTCATCACAGCTATGCCAAGAGCGCGCGCCGTCAGTCCAACCGGGCGCCCCGAAGCCTGTTCAATGAAGGCGCAAGCAAAGCCTATTTCCTCAGAAAACATGCGCAAGACCCGGATCACTTCCACGCGTTCGCGCGCGGTCAAAAGACGCGTCTCTTGCGTTACATGAAACACGGCGATCTGGAGCCCAGAGATGTACCGAGACTTATGAAAACGCTGCATGACGGTCGCGACGTCGGGATGAAAAAAGTGTCTATCCAAGCGGAAATCAAAAAAATCGACGGCGTCAATCCAATCTTCGCTACAGCCGATAGCATCAGCCCCGCCTGTCTATTCTCGCATTGGCGCAAGCGGACATCTGCCTTCAACAAAGCGACAGAGCTTGCCCGCTCAGGTCAAGCTGTAACTGTGTTTCTATTGTCTTACACCACCCTGTTTCATCACCGCTGGTTCCACGAAAACGGGTTCTGGGTCCAATCCGGCGGGGTCTTTGGGAAGTCGGACCGAGACAGCGGGCTCTTCCGCCGAACAACCCTTGCACGCCGAGTCAAAGACGAGTGGGCCAGCCTCAATGGAATAAGGTATATGCCCCCTCTTTCACTGGAACCCATTCAACTGTAAGAAACAATTTTTAGCCCCGCCTCATTTTGTTGGTTATTTCGCCACAAAATTTCCCATATGAATAGGCATGTGATGCGGGTAGTGAGCTGTTAGGCTGGTCTGTCAAAAACGAAGAGGCATCGATGAAACGTAAAGTCACCAAAGCTGTGTTCCCTGTCGCCGGTCTGGGCACCAGATTTCTGCCAGCGACAAAATCGATCCCGAAGGAGATCATGACCTTGGTTGACCGGCCTCTGATCCAATACGCGATTGACGAGGCGCGTGCTGCTGGCATCAAAGAATTCATCTTCGTGACGTCACGCGGCAAAGGCGCGTTGGAAGACTATTTTGACCATGCGCCTGAGCTTGAATCGTCGCTGCGCAAAAAGGGTAAGAAAGAACTGCTGTCGACGCTGAAAAATACCAACATGGACAGCGGTGCGATTGCCTATATCCGCCAGCACAAGGCGCTCGGGCTTGGGCATGCGGTCTGGTGCGCGCGCCGCTTGATTGCCAATGAGCCTTTTGCCGTCATCCTGCCGGACGACGTCATCGCCGCTGAAAAACCCTGCTTACAGCAGATGGTCGAAGCCTATGAGGAAACTGGCGGCTGTATGGTTGCTGCGATGGAAGTTCCGGCGGAAAAAGCATCCTCATACGGTGTGCTTGACGTCAAAGATGACATGGGCGCGATGGTGTCTGTGCGTGGCATGGTCGAGAAACCCGCAATGGATGAGGCGCCGTCAAATCTCGCTGTTATTGGCCGTTACATTCTGACGCCGCAGGTGTTGCAGAACCTGAACAAGATCAAACAGGGTGCAGGCGGTGAAATTCAACTGACCGATGCCATCGCGCAAGAGATCGAAGCAGAACGCGACGTTTACGGGTACCGATTCCGTGGTCAACGCTTCGATTGCGGCTCTAAAGCAGGGTATCTTCAGGCCACAGTCTCATTCGGCCTTTCGCGTCCAGAGTTGAGAGACGAGTTTGAATCCTATCTCGGTGAAATGGCGTCAGCTCGACGAGCGGCCGAATAGGGTGAAATAGGGCCCGGCATATGGCAACGGTTCTGGTGACGGGTGGTGCGGGCTATATCGGGTCGCATGCATGCAAAGTCCTTGCACAAGCTGACTACACGCCGGTCACCGTCGACAATCTCTCGACCGGGTGGGAACAGGCCGTCAAATTCGGACCGTTTGAACAGGGCGATCTTCAAGATCGGGACTTTCTTGATCGCGTATTTGAAAAGCATCGTCCAATCGCAGTCATGCATTTCGCGGCCTTCAGCCAAGTTGGCGAATCCATGTCCGACCCTGGCCTGTATTGGCGCAACAATGTCGGTGGCTCGCTCACTTTGATTGAGGCCACCGTTGCCGCAGGCTGCAAGCACTTCGTCTTCTCCTCTACCTGCGCCACATATGGCGAACAGGACGGCGTTGCGCTGACGGAGGACAGTCCACAGCAGCCGATCAATGCTTATGGCGCGTCAAAGCGGGCGATTGAGGACATTCTGGAGAATTTTGGCGCCAGCAATGGGCTACAACACGTCATCTTCCGGTACTTTAACGTCGCCGGTGCCGATCCAGACGGCGAAGTCGGGGAGTTTCATCAGCCTGAAACGCATCTGATCCCTTTGGTGCTTGACGCGATTGATGGCAAACGTGACGCGCTGACCATCTTTGGTACGGATTACGACACGCCGGACGGGACCTGTATCCGGGATTATGTGCATGTGATGGATCTCGTTGATGCGCATGTTTTGGGTCTAAAATGGCTGATGGATGGCAAAGGCAGCGCGGCTTTCAACCTTGGCACAGGCAGCGGGTTCTCAGTGCGCGAAGTGATCGACAACAGCCGGTCCATTACCAATCAACAGGTCCCTATCATCGAGGGGGCACGCAGGCCCGGTGATTGCACGAAACTCGTGTCGGGGAGTGATGCGGCGCGGGATCAATTGGGCTGGACGCCCAAACGCTCCACAATGGAGGCAATGGTAAGCGATGCATGGCGCTGGCACCAGAACGGCCATTACGACCGCTAGGTCCTTTCCGGCGCTGCTGGACATCACCCGGCTGACAAGCCGTGTCGGTCGTGGGCCTCACACCGGTGTTGACCGGGTAGAGCTGGCCTATCTGGAATGGTGTCTTGCGACAGAGCCAGACGTCTGGGGGCTCGCGAAAATCGCGAGTGGATTTGTCTTTCTCGACCGCGATGGTCTGCGCTCCTTCTATGACCGGCTGATGGGAAAAACGCTTTGGGGTGCGCGTGATCTTCGTGCGGTCGTTGGCATCAAGACCCCTGCGCCACGCGGCGCTGCGGAGTCTGATCTGAGACGCTTGGCCGCTCGCCGCACAGATCACACTGAGCGGGGCACAGCCTTTGCTTCCTTTGGAGAGGCCGGATTTGTCTATCTGAACGTTGGGCATTCGAATTTCTCGCATGGTCATTTCTCTCAAGTGCGGGAGGCGAAGATGCGCGTTGCGGTCTTCCTTCACGACCTGATCCCTCTTGAATTTCAGCATTTTCAGCGCGCGGGCAGTGTTGAGGCATTCGAGCAAAAGATGCAGGCAGCGGCTCAGTCTACCGACTTGATCCTGACGAATTCTCAGGATTCTGCGACCAAGATCGTTTCAGAAATCACACGCCGGGGCTGTCATACGCCCGTCTCTTTCGCGCATCTGGGCGTTGATACTCCCTTATCAGAAAAAGCCGCTTCGACACCTATTAGACCCTATTTCGTCTCTCTGGGAACAATTGAGCCACGTAAGAACCACGCATTTCTTCTCGATATTTGGGAAGAACTTGATGGCGAACTGGCAAGCGGTGACATTCCAGACCTCTATATCATTGGTCAGCGTGGTTGGGTGCATGAGGATGTGATCACAAGGCTTGATCATCTGAAGGCGCATCCCCGCATTCACGAAGAAAACGCAATGGGTGATGCAGCGCTCTGGCCGCTTGTGATGGGTGCGCATGGGCTGCTCTTTCCGAGCTATGCGGAAGGGTTCGGTCTTCCTTCTCTTGAGGCGGCCGCGCTTGGCGTTCCGGTAATCTGTGGCGATCTTGCCATTCACCGTGAGCTGTTGGGCGACTACCCCGTTTACGCAGACCTGCAAGACCGATATCTTTGGAAAAAAACAATAATTGAGCAGGCAGGAAAGAGGCTCGACGACCTTCGCAAAGACGTGGCGCATAAAGTGCCGCATATTCCGACATGGGATGAACATTTTGATCGCATTAATGCGGCGGTCATGGGTTCTGTCTAACCTGCGTAAAAAGGTTTTACAGTCGATGTAGAAATGGGCGCTCTGAGATCATATCGTTTGCGGCTTGAACGCCGCCGGTGGAGGGCACGCGCCTTCCGCAAAAGACGTGAACTGACCGCAGCACGCAATCGCACCCAGCAAATTGGCAAATCTGACATCTTGCTCTTTTGCACGTTGCGCAACGAACATGTCCGCCTGCCCTACTTCCTGCAGTACTACCGCGACCTTGGGATTGATCACTTCTTCTTCGTGGACAATGGCTCCACCGACGAGACAGGGCGCTACCTTGCGGAGCAGCCTGACGTCTCCGTCTTCTATAGCGAGGAAGGCTATAAACGGTCGCGGTTTGGTGTTGATTGGATGAACTGGCTGCAGATGCGCTACGCCCATGGTCACTGGTGCCTGACCGTCGATATTGACGAATTCTTCGTGTACCCGTTTTGCGACACGCGCCCGATCCGTGCGCTGACGGATTGGCTCGACGCCTCTTCCATCAAATCCTTCGGTACGATGCTTTTGGACATGTATCCCAAAGGCCCCATCGACAGCGTGAAATACGAGGCCGGTCAGGACCCGTTCGAAGTCGCGCATTGGTTCGACAGCGGCAATTACACGATCCAGAAAAACACGAAATACGGCAATCTGTGGATTCAGGGCGGGCCGCGCGCGCGCGCGTTCTTCTATGACAATGCCGAACGCGCGCCGGCGATGAACAAGATCCCGCTGGTCAAATGGGACCGCGCCTATGCCTATGTCAGTTCGACGCATATGCTGCTGCCGCGCGGGCTGAACCTGGTCTACGATGAATGGGGCGGGGAAAAGACGTCAGGCTGCCTGCTGCACGCAAAATTCCTCGATACATTCAAAGACAAATCCGCCGAAGAGCTGGAACGCAAACAGCATTTCGCAAATAGCCACGAATATAGAGCCTATAACGAGGGATTATCCGAAAATCCCGACCTCTGGTGTCAATGGTCCGAGAAGTACATCAACTGGCGACAGCTCGAAATTCTGGGCCTGATGTCGAAAGGAAACTGGGCATGAGCGTCGGTTTCGTCATGCTGGTTCATGAAGCGCTCGACCGCGCGGCGGAGGTTGCGCGCCATTTCCACGACCATGGCAAACCCGTGGTCCTGCATGTCGATAAGCGCGTCGGTGACGATGATTTCCGGTGGTTCAAGCAGAAGCTCAGCGATTGTGACAGCATCAGGTTTTCCCAGCGCCATGCCTGCGAATGGGGCAACTGGTCGATTGTTGGCGCCACGCAAACCGCCTGCGAATTGATGCTGGCGGAGTTTGAGCAGGTCCGCCATGTCTACCTGTCCAGCGGCTCTTGCCTACCGCTGCGCCCCCTCGATGAGCTGCAAACCTACCTCGATGAGCGCGCCCGTACGGATTTCATCGAATCCGTCACCACCGATGAGGTCGACTGGACGGTCGGTGGCCTTGATCAGGAGCGCTTCACCCTGCGCTTCCCGTTTTCCTGGAAGAAACATCGCCGCCTGTTCGACGCTTATGTCGATCTTCAGCGCCGCGTGAAATTCAAACGCAAAATCCCCGATGGCATCACCCCGCATCTTGGATCGCAATGGTGGTGCCTGACGCGTCAGACCCTCTCTGCCATTCTCGAAGACCCGCGGCGGGAGGAGTTTGATCGCTATTTCAAGCGCGTCTGGATCCCGGATGAAAGCTATTTTCAGACGCTGGCAAGGCTCTATGCAACAGAAATAGAGAGCCGGTCCCTGACTCTGTCCAAGTTCGATTTTCAGGGCAAACCGCATGTGTTCTATGATGATCACATTCAGCTTCTGCGCCGCTCAGACTGTTTCATGGCGCGCAAAATCTGGCCGGAGGCGGAGCGTCTCTATCGCGACTTCATGGCGCCAACTGGCCGTGCGCTGACGATGGTCGAACCTAATCCGCTGAAGATTGATCGCCTGTTCAGCCGCGCGACGGAACGGCGCACGCGTGGCCGGCCGGGGCTGTACATGCAGGGTCGATATCCGAATGACGGGTGGGAGAACGGCAAAACCGCCGGGCGCTACTCTGTCTTTGAAGGCTTCGACATGCTGTTCGAAGATTTCGACGCGTGGCTTGCGCGCCGCACAGGGAATCGCGTGCATAAACATCTTTTTGCCAAGGAGCGGGCAGAATTTGCAGGCGACGTGCCGGTCTATAATGGCGCCTTGTC
This sequence comes from Pseudomonadota bacterium, assembly GCA_039195745.1. Lineage (GTDB taxonomy): Bacteria > Pseudomonadota > Alphaproteobacteria > Rhodobacterales > Rhodobacteraceae > Litoreibacter. The sequence goes on from JBCCVD010000003.1 coordinate 214,177, forward strand.
GGATAGCGCCGCGCTGCGCGACTATAATCCCAGCGCGTTTCTGACAAATCTGACATGGAACACGCGGGGGGAGCATCAGTGCTTCATGTTTGGCCCGCATGATGCGCAGAAAGTCGGGACATTCATGGCGGCCGATCGCAACGCGCAGATCTCAATCATCACTGGCGCATGGGCTATCCCGCTGTTTCATTCGAACCGGAATTTCGCTGACATTCGTAAAGAAGCCGCGCAACTCCAGCGCATTGAGGCCGCCCATCTTGAACTTTTGCGAACCGGCCAGACCAAGGCGCGCATCAGTATCTGGAGCCTCGCTGAATTTATCGAAGACCCGATGGAAAAGCTTCAACTGATTCTTGATGAGCTGGGCGGTGGCGCACAGCGTCGGCTGACCGAAGTGCCGCATATGGCCAATCTCAGCGGGTTTGGGCAATTTTTGCAGAACCTCAAGAATCAGGGCATGAGCCCGCATTTGATGGGTGACTTCCCCGTTATTGAAGGGGAGGTCAGGCAGGAAGGCGGCCAAAGGCCGTATTTGGTCAGATAGATGAATTTCAGTTATTTTGTGATTTTTGCAGAAATGCGCACTGGTTCGAATTTCCTCGAAGCCAGCCTGAACAGTTTCGATGATATCAAGTGTTATGGGGAGATTTATAACCCGCATTTCATCGGCCAGCACAATCGCGAAGACCTGTTCGGGATCGACCTGAAAAAGCGCGAGGCGGCGCCGTTCGACCTGATTGGTGCGATGAAGAAAAACACCTCTGGCATTCCCGGCTTTCGGTTCTTCAATGACCATGATCCGCGCGTGCTGGCCAAGGTTCTGGCCGATCCGCACTGCGCCAAGATCGTTCTGACGCGCAATCCGCTGGACAGTTATGTGTCGTGGAAGATCGCCGCTGAAACGGGGCAGTGGAAGCTTTCCGATGTGAAGCAACGTCGCTCCGCTAAAGTGACCTTTGACCGGGCAGAGTTTGAGCAGCAGTTGACGGAGAAACGAAACTTCCAACTGGCGATTCTGCGCGGGCTGCAGACAAGCGGCCAGACCGCGTTTTACATCGCCTACGAGGATATCAATGACAGCGATGTTCTGAATGGCATCGCGCGTTTTCTGGGGTCTGCCCATGAGGTTGATGGCGCCTCGAAGGCGACGAAAAAGCAAAACCCCAGTGATCTTGAGGATAAGGTCGAAAACTATTCCGAGATGGTGGAGGCGCTGGCCAGCGTCGATCATTTTGCCCTGTCTGATACGCCCAATTTTGAACCACGCCGCGGGCCGGGCGTGCCCGGTTTCTACGCGGCCGTTCATGCGCCGGTTCTCTATATTCCGATGCGGTCCGGGCCACATGAACAGGCTCTAACCTGGCTGGCTTCGCTTGATCAGGCCTCCGTGGCGGATTTGCGTACGGGCTTCAGCCAGAAAGAATTGCGGCAGTGGCGGCGGAGCCATACGGGCCACCGCGCGTTCACTATTTTGCGCCATCCATTGGCGCGCGCGCATCATGTGTTTTCGACCTGTATCGTGCCAAAGACCGCGCCGAATTTCGAAGAGCCGCGGCGTATCCTGCGCAACAAATATGGGGTTTCCGTTCCAAAGAACGGCGATCTGTCTGAGTACACGAAGGATGCCCATAAACAGGCCTTTGCGAATTTCCTGAAGTTTCTGAAGGGCAATCTGGCGGGGCAGACCAGCATCCGGATTGATGCGGGCTGGGCGTCTCAATCCTCTCTCATCGAAGGGGCGGCCTCCGTTGCTTTGCCGGATCTGCTGATCCGGGAAGATCAGGCCGCGCTGCAATTGGGCCGTCTGGCAGAGGATTTCGGATTGCAGGTTCCGGCCTTTGAGCCAGCAGGCGCAGACACGCCGTTCCCGCTCGGGGAGATCTATGACGCTGAACTGGAAAAGCTGTGCTTTCAGGCCTATCGCAAGGACTATATCAGTTTCGGGTTTTCCGACTGGCAGCCTTAGGCGGCCTTGATCCCTTCGGCGTCTGTAAGGATGGTAAACAAAGTCGCGGCATCGTCATTCGCGCGGAGTTTGCTGCAGACTTGCGATACGCGCATCGTACGAGAGACGAGCGCGAGCGCTTTCAAATGTTCGACACCGGCATCGGTTGGCGCGAGCAGACAAAAGATAAGGTCCACCGGCTGGCGGTCTGCGGCCTCGAACTCGACGGGTTTGTCGAGCCGCAAAAAGACCGCGACAACCTGTTCAAGCGAGTCCAGCCGCGCGTGCGGCAGGGCAACGCCTTGCCCTACGCCGGTCGGACCCAGGTTTTCGCGTTCCTGCAGGGCCTCAAACACTTCACTTGCTGCCAGATCGCAACTCGCCGCAGCCATATCCGCAAGCTCCTGAAACAGGCGCTTCTTGCTGGAAATAGATGACACGCTTCTTACCGCGCTGGGCTGCAAGATATCAGTAATGTTCATGACCGCTCTCAATCGCAGCTGGCTTGGCTGCTAAGTAACGCTTGCGGGATCGATCCAACCGACATTGCCGTCATCACGTTGATAGACGACGTTGATCCCTTTGTTTCCCTCATTGCGGAACACCAGCACAGGGGCGCCCGCTAACTCCATTTGCATAACAGCTTCTCCGACAGAAAGCGATGGAATCTTTGTTTCCATCTCAGCCACGATCATCGGCTGCAACGTCTCGGGTTCGCTGTCTTCGGACTCAGTTTCCGAACTTGAAGCGAGGATATAGGCGGAGCCGCCGGAAAGTTCAACCGGCTGCACGCGCTCCTTGTGATGGTCCTTCAGCCGCCGCTTATAGCGCCGCAACTGCTTGTCCATCTTCTCCGAACAACTATCAAATGCGGCGTAGATTTCGGTCTCATGCGCTTTCGCCTGCGCCGTCAGCCCCGTGCTCAGATGCACCGTCGCTTCGCAGACATATTCATGCGCAGATCTTGAGAAAACCACCGTCGCATCGGTGGGTCTGCCAGCATATTTGCCCAGCATATCCGACAGCTCACTTTGCACATGCGTTTGGAGCGCTTCCCCGATGTCGATTTGTTTGCCACTGATTTGATAGCGCATGGCGTCTCCTTGTTTTACGCCGGGCAGCCTTGCGGGATGCGACGACTGACCAGCAATTTGGTTGAAAGATGACGGGCGCCCAATGGGGTGGGGCGGCAACGCAGGGCCACATTGAAAGGCGTGGCCGAAACCAAAGAGGCTTGCGATATCATCCCCGACATTTGGCGTCAGAATCGTGGTGCATGTCAACCGTCGCGTTGGTACGTCTTTCCGCACCTCAAAGGTTAACGCTTTCTAAAGATTACGTAATCCGGAAGTTCTGGCCGAGGTAAACGCGTTTCACATTCTCGTCCTGAACGACTTCTTCCGTGGTGCCGCTCATCAGGACATGACCGTCATGCAGGATGTAGGCGCGGTCCACGATTTCCAGTGTTTCCCGGACGTTATGATCGGTAATCAGCACGCCAATGCCCCGCTTTTTCAGATCAGAAACAAGCCCCCTGATCTCCCCCACAGCGATCGGGTCGACACCGGCAAATGGCTCATCGAGCAGCAGGTATTTCGGATCAGCCGCCAGACAACGCGCGATCTCGGCGCGTCTGCGCTCCCCGCCAGACAGCGACAATGCGGGGGCGCGCCGCAAATGGCCGATGGAGAACTCATTCAGCAAATCCTCAAGCCGCTTGCGCCGCTTGGTGCGGTCGCGTTCCGCAATCTCCAGAATCGCCATGATATTGTCTTCGACGCTCAGGCCTCGAAAGATCGACATTTCCTGCGGCAGATAGCCGATGCCCATTTTGGCGCGGCGATACATCGGCAACAGCGTCACATCCCGCCCGTCAATCAGAACCGTCCCGGCCTCCGGTGTCACAAGCCCCGCGATAGAATAGAAACATGTCGTCTTGCCTGACCCGTTCGGGCCAAGCAGCGCCACGACCTCGCCACGCGCCAAATCCAGCGAGACGTCGCGAATAACCGGCCTGCGCTTGTAATTCTTGCGCAGGCCTACAACCTTCAACCCGGAAGAACCCTCGGTGACCGTCAGATCAGGCGCTTTCGCCATGTCAGTTACCACCGGTCTGGAAAATCGTCTTCACGCGACCCGACATGCGACCCTGACCGGTGGTCAGATCCACGGTCAGCTTCTCGCCCGACAATGCGTTGACGCCTTGGGTCAGCACGACATCGCCCGTCATCACAATCTCCGCCGCGCGGACCGCATAGGTTGCATTCGCCGCCTCGGCCGCTTCGGCACCATTGACCAATGTCACCCCGCCCGTGGCTACGAGCGTGTCGATATCCCCCGTCGCCTGCCCGTTGACCACCGCATATTTCACGGTGACTCGTGCAGCGCTCAGGCGCATCTGCCCCTGACCTGCAACGACATTGCCAATAAACACGGCCTCACCGGTTTGCTGATCGACCGTTAACTCATCGGCCGTGATCTCCACCGGCAGGCTTGCATCATGTTTCAGACCGCCGAAAGCCACCGATGCGCCTTGCGCATGAACAGCGCTCACAGCACATAGCGCAAACAGGAGTCCCAACAGTGGCCGGAAGATATAAGTCATAGCACCCTCTAATCTTGCGGCTCGTATACCAGCTTAACGCCGTCCTTGAAAACAAGAACCTGCGCATCGGAGGTTCCGGTCAATTCCATGCTGCCCGCGGCCAGTGTTCCCGAGGGTGTTACCCCTTGAACGGGGCCGGGCGCGCGCAATCCGGTCTGCGCCAAATCAGCAACGAGCTTTTCCGTATCCAACCTGAACCCTGAAGAGGTGATCACCTGAACCTGTCCCATCAGATCAAGCGCATCCGCGTTGCCGTCATAAAGCGCTTCTTTCGCATTCACGCTGATCTTTGTTCCCGATTGAGTGAGGATATCGGCCATGACATTGACCGCCGTCATCCGGCGCGGGTCGCTCAGATCCGGCTTCGCGAATTCTGCAGTGACTGACACTGTTGAGCCGTCTGACGTCACGCCGGAAAATTTTGGGGCCGCCAATTGCTGCTCCCGCGCGATTTGTTCGACGCCAGCATAGAATGTCAGCGCGCCATCCGGATTGACGCTGCGCGACAGCAGGAACATTGTCGATAACAGGCCCAGGGCCAGAAGCGGCAATGCGATTTTTACAAATTGCACGAAGCGCGAGTAGCGATTGTCAGCGACAGCCATCAGACCACGCCTGCGCGCAGACAATCATGAATGTGCAGCAGACCAAGCGGCGCGGTGGCGGTGCCGTTTTCGGTCACAAACAGGCAGGTGATCTTGCGCGTGTTCATGATGTTCACTGCTGTCTCTGCCAAGGATCCCGGCGTGATGGTTTGCGGGGCAGGGGTCATGACAGTCTGGGCCGTCTGATCCAGCAAGCCATCCATGTGGCGGCGAAGGTCGCCATCGGTAATAATCCCGGCCAGATTTCCCTCCGCATCCGTGACAGCGACAACGCCGAAGCCTTTTTGGCTGATCTCCAACAACGCGTCGGACATTTTCGTCTGCAGCCCCACGACAGGAAGGGCTTCACCGGCATGCATCAGGTCGCTGACTTTCGACAATTTCGCGCCCAGCTTCCCGCCGGGATGGAAGTCGCGGAAATGCTCCGAAGTGAAGCCGCGCGCGCGCATCAAGGTGATGGCCAGCGCATCGCCCATCGCCAGCGTCATGGTGGTAGAGATGGAGGGCACGACGCCGTAACCGCAGGCTTCGCCCAATTGCGGGATCAGCAGGCAGATATCGGAGTGCTTCGCCAATGTGCCGTCTGGCCTGCTGGTGATTGCGATCAGCGGGATGCTGAACCGCCGGGTATAAGCCAGCAGATTTGACAGCTCCGCCGCTTCACCGGAATTGGACAGGGCCAGAACGACATCTGTTTTGCCAATCATGCCCAGATCGCCATGGCTGGCTTCGGCCGGGTGGACGAAATGCGATGGCGTCCCGGTAGATGCCAGAGTGGCTGCGATTTTATTGGCGATATGGCCGGATTTTCCCATGCCGGTGACAATCACACGGCCTTCGGCAGTCTGGATCGTCTCCAGCGCCTTGATGAAGTTTTCGTCCAGCTGGCTTGCCAGTTTCTGCAGCGCGTCGCCTTCATCCGCGATGACGCGTGAAGCGATGGACAGGGGGGCCTCTGTGGTCATGCGTTTCAACATGCCTTTTATCTAGTGCGAAAAGATATCTATTTCAGGCCAACCGGCCAAATCCAGCCGAGCGCGCATCGGCAAGAAGTCGAAACAGGCTTGCGCGATCTCAGTCCGGCCTTCGCGTTCCAGCATCTCGTTGAGCTTATCGCGCAACGCGTGCAGGTACAAAACGTCCGACGCTGCATAGTCGAGCTGCGCATCCGTCAGTGTCTCCGCGCCCCAGTCGCTGGATTGTTGCTGTTTTGAAATGTCGATGTTCAGCAGTTCCTGCAGCAGGTTTTTCAGGCCATGGCGGTCCGTATAGGTGCGCACGAGTTTTGAAGCGATCTTGGTGCAATAGACAGGCGCTGTCACAGTGCCAAATGCGTTTTGCATCGCGGCAATGTCGAACCGTCCGAAATGGAACAGTTTCAGCACGTTTGGATCGGCCAGCATTTTGCACAGGTTTGGCGCGTCTGTCTGGCCTTGCGTGACTTGCACCATATGCGCATTCCCGTCGCCACCCGACATCTGGATCACGCATAGGCGGTCGCGATGCGGGTTGAGGCCCATCGTCTCGCAATCAATTGCAACAATCGGTCCAAGGTCCAGATCGTCGGGTAGGTCGCCAATGTAAAGATGATTTGCCACGTGTGGGTCCTGTCTCATGCGTTTGTTTGCACTTACGAGCTTTGCGTTATCATTTCAATAAAGCCGCGGCTGCGTGAAAGAGTTAATATTTTCTGAAGAAAATTGTAAACCTTCGGCAAAACAGTGGGTTAGAAGAATCCCCGCATGCGGGTATCCGGACTTGCCCGCTGATTGGTAACAGGCGATCCTCGATCTATGGCTACCTCAGGTCTCAAGCAGAGCTTTGAATCTCTCGCAGCGCTCTGCAAATCAGGGCGCTTTCAGGAGGCGCTTCCGGGCGCCCAAACACTCGCTGAGACTCATCCCGATCACTTCGCTGTGCAACAGCTCTACGGCGCGATCCTGAAGGAGCTCGACCACCTCGAAGCTGCATCGCAGGCCTTTGAACGGGCTGTCACATTGAAGCACGACGATGCCGGCGCTCACTTCAATTTCGCGGTCCTTTGCCAAAAACGTCGCCAATTCGAGGCCGCTGTTCTGCATTATACCAGAGCTATCGCCTTGAAACCCGACCACGCGGCCGCTCTGAACAACCTCGGCAACACCTACCGCAGTTTGGCTGATCATCAGCAGGCGCGATTGGCGTTCGAGCGGGCATTGAAGATACGTCCAGACTATGTCGGCTGCTGGTGCAACCTCGCCGGGCTGTTCAGCGAAACGGGACAGTATCCGGAAGCGGAAACCGCTTGCTTGGCGGCTTTGAAGCTTGATCCTGACAGCGCCGATGCCACGGCCCTTCTTCTTCGGATCAGGGCCCGCCTGTGCGACTTCGATGGGGTCCGAGCGCTCGCGCCAAACGTGGAACATCTAGGCCTGACTGGCAAAGCCGTGCCGCCATTTGATCTGCTGTCGATGGAGGACGCGCCAGCGCGGCAGAAATTACGCGCCAAGGCTTGGGCGGCGCAGAACTATGGGCATATCAGCGCCACGACGTTGCCAGCGCATATCAAAAGGCCCAAGCGATTGCGCGTCGGGTATTTCTCTTCTGATTTTCACGACCATGCAACGCTCCGCCTGATGTCCGGCGTGTTGCGGTGCCATGATCGACATCGATTTGAGATCTTCGCATATGGGTTTGGGCGCGAGATGTCGGGCGCGCTTTTTGAAGAGATGGCGGACAGCGTTGACGGGTTCCATGCAATCCAGAACCTCTCAGAAGAGGCCGCTACAGAACTTGCCCGGTCTCATGACCTTGATATTGCTGTCGATGTAAACGGCTTCACCAAACATGCCCGCAGCGAATTATTCGCCAAACGCGTGGCGCCCGTGCAGATCAGTTATCTGGGGTTCCCCGGAACCATGGGATTGCGTGGTATCGATTATATCGTGGCAGATCGCGTGCTGATCCCCGAGGCATTGAGACAGCACTACGTCGAAAAGGTCATTTACTTACCCGCGAGCTATCAACCCAATGATCGGCAGAGGCCAATCTCCGGCATTCCGGTGTCGCGTGCACAAATGGGATTGCCCGAAAGTGCGACCGTGCTGTGCTGCTTCAATGCTTGCCATAAAATCGGGGAAACAGAGTTCGACATCTGGATGCGTCTTTTGAGGCGGGACAGCTCGCGCGTCTTATGGCTGATGCGTCAACACGCCGTTGCAATGAAGAACCTGCGGCAACATGCGGCAAAGAAGGGCGTGTCCAGCGAACAGATTGTGTTTGCGGAGCCGTTGCCAAATGCCGAGCATCTTGCCCGCCACCGGCTGGCTGATCTGTTTGTGGATACATTCCATTACAATGCACATACGACAGGGAGTGATGCGCTTTGGGCCGGGGTGCCGATGGTCACTAATCAGGGCGGTCAGTTCAGTGCGCGTGTGGCCGCAAGCTTGTTGAGCGCTGCAGGTTTGCCTGAGCTTATTACTGAGACTGCAGACGGGTATGAGGCGCTGATCCAACAGCTTTTGACGGATAAGTCGCGTCTCACAGAACTGCGTATGCGGGTGGAAGCCACTTGCCCGTCTTCCGATCTGTTCAACACTGAATCCTACACGCGTCATCTCGAAGAGGCTTTTGAAGAGGCTGACAGCCTCATTCGCGCAGGACGGGAGCCGCGCGACATTTCCGTTCTGTCCTAGTCTAAGGGCGTATCTGGTCTTGGGAGTGCCGAAAATAACAAGGCTTGCAGAGCCGCCTACTTCTCGATATTGGTAAAATAAGTTTACCAATTTATCCCAGACGGAGGAGAACGCCATGGGACTGAATGCGTGCCATAACTTCCAGGATTTTCGCAAACTCGCGAAGCGCAGGCTGCCCGCGCCGATTTTCCATTACATTGACGGGGCTGCGGACGATGAGCAGACCTACCGTCGAAATACCGAGGCCTATGGCGATTGCGATTTGGTGCCGAATGTTCTCGCAGGTGTCGAAGACGTCGACATGAGCGTCGAGGTGATGGGCCAGAAACTCGACATGCCGATCTATTGCGCGCCGACTGCATTGCAAAGGTTGTTTCACCATGAGGGGGAGCGGGCCGTTGCGAAAGCAGCGTCAAAATACGGGACGATGTTTGGTGTGTCGTCGCTTGCGACGGTCACCGTTGAAGAGATCGCGAAAATCACCGACACGCCAAAAATGTTCCAGTTCTATTTCCACAAGGATCGTGGCCTGAACGACGCGCTGCTGGAACGCGCCCGTGCCGCAAACTTTGGTGTTATGGCTTTGACTGTCGATACAATCACTGGCGGAAACAGAGAACGCGACCTCAGAACCGGGTTCACATCGCCACCGAAGCTGACGCCATCGTCCTTGTTCAGTTTCGCGACGCATCCGATGTGGGCATGGAATTTTCTGACAAAAGAGAAATTCGACATGCCGCATCTTTCGGGTCACGTCTCTGCCGGTACGAACCTTGCCGTATCGGTCGGAGAGTATTTCTCAACAATGCTGGATCAATCCATGAACTGGGAAGATGCAGAGAAACTCTGCGCGCAGTGGAATGGTCAATTTGCATTGAAAGGGATCATGAGTGTCGAGGATGCCAAACGCGCTGTCGATATCGGTTGCACCGGTATCATGGTGTCTAACCATGGTGGGCGACAGCTTGACGGATCCCGCAGCCCGTTTGATCAACTTGCGGAGATTGTTGATGCGGTCGGAGACAAGGTCGATGTGATCTGCGAAGGCGGCATTCAGCGTGGCACCCATGTGCTTAAAGCACTGTCTGTTGGCGCAAAGGCGTGCTCTGGCGGGAGGCTTTATCTTTATGCGTTGGCGGCAGCCGGGCAAGCCGGGGTGGAACGGGTTCTTGGCAATATGCGCACGGAGATCGAGCGTGATATGAAGCTGATGGGGATTACTGACCTGAGCCAGCTTAGTCGGGAAAACCTGCGGTTTCACAATCGGATCAGGTAATTTGAAATGACGCAACAGGTCCCATTGATAGCCGAGTTGCGCTCCATTGTGGGCATGCGGCATGTCATTACCAATCCACGGTCAATGGAGCGGTTCTGTAAAGGGTACAGATCCGGGGAAGGGCCCGCGCTTGCAGTCGTGCAGCCAGGCACGCTTCTGGAGCAATGGAAGGTGATCAAAGCCTGCGCAGCTGCAGACAAGATCATCATCATGCAGGCCGCCAACACAGGCCTGACTGAAGGCTCGACGCCCAATGGGACCTATGATCGCGATACGGTCGTTTTGAGCACAAGGCGGATGGAGGAGATACAGGTTCTCGCAGACGGGAAGCAAATCATTGGATTTCCGGGCGCGACCTTGTTTTCGCTCGAAAAGATGTTGGAGCCCTATGGGCGGCAGCCTCACTCCGTCATTGGCTCGTCCTGCATCGGGGCTTCGATTGTCGGCGGCGTGTGCAACAATTCCGGAGGTTCTCTGATTGAGCGGGGTCCCTCCTACACGGAGCTCGCACTTTATGCGCGGATTTCAGAGGATGGGGATGTGGTGCTGATCAACCATCTCGGCATCGAGCTCGGCTCAGACCCAGAAGAGATCCTGACGCGGTTGCAAGCGGGTGCGTACACCTCTGCTGATATCAAGGGCACGAATGCGAAAGCTTCTGACACTGAGTACAGGCAAAAGGTTCGCGCTGTTGATGAGGATACTCCTGCACGATTCAACGCAGACCCTAATCGTCTCTTCGAAGCGTCGGGCTGCGCAGGCAAGTTGGTGGTCTTTGCAGTGCGTTTGGATACCTATCCCAAGAACGAGGCGGAGCAGGTGTTTTATCTCGCGACCAACTCTCCGGACGCTCTGACAAAACTGCGGCGCACTGTGCTTTCCGAATTCAAGAGCCTGCCTGTCTCGGGCGAGTATATGCACGCAGGCATCTACGATTTGTCCAAGACGCATGGCAAAGATTCCTTATTCATGATCGACAAGTTGGGAACAGATCGTTTGCCGACGATCTTTGCGATCAAAGGCTGGCTGGATGCGCGGCTGAATCGGCTGCCGATACTGCCGAAAAATCTCGTCGATCGCATGATGCAGGGCGTTTTCAGTCTTTGGCCAAATATTCTCCCCAAACGCATTGAGGCATTGCGTTCGAAGTATGAGCACCACCTGATCCTCAAGATGCGCGATGGCGGAATAGATGAAGCACGCGCTTATCTGGCTGAGCATTTCTCTGGCGAGGATGGGACCTATCTGAAATGCAGTCCGCGCGAGGCAAAGATCGCGGGGCTTCACCGCTTCGTCGCAGCCGGTGCGCCGCTACGGTATCTTGCGGTCAACCCCGGCGCTGCCGAAGATGTGCTGGCGCTTGATATTGCTTTACGCCGCAATGATCAGGAGTGGTTCGAGGTGCTTCCGCCAGAATTGGACGATGCGCTGTCACACAAGCTTTATTACGGGCATTTCTTTTGCCATGTGCTGCATCAGGACTACATCGTTCGCAAAGGGCACGACCCGGTAGAAATCAAGAAGAAGCTGCTTGAATTGCTGGATGCGCGCGGCGCGATTTACCCTGCTGAACATAATGTTGGGCACCTTTACAAAGCCGCGGATCAGCAGGCAGCCTTTTTCAAGGAGTGCGATCCCACGAACAGCTTGAACCCGGGCATCGGCAAGATGTCAAAGCGCAAGCATTACGCGTAGAATTTTGCCGGCCCCGTGATACTCTCGATTGCGTTAATCGGCGCGCTTGCGCTGCTCCAAAAAGTATAATGCGATGACCGTCACGATGACGCCAGATAGCAGGTAAAGTGACGCCGCCCAAAGTCCTAGGCTCACTGTCAGTGACAGCCCGACAAGCGGTGCGAAGGCTGCTCCAAACAACCACGATAGATTGGTGGAGAGGGCCGTGCCGGAATATCTGTATTCTGGCGGATAGCGGTTTGGGATAATCGCGCTGGCCTGACCGTAAGCCAGTCCGAGCAACGTAAAGCCAAGAAGGATGTAAACGAACGGGTAGCTGTCCAGTGTTTGGATCGTCAGACACAGGACAATGATGGACAATGTGCTGATCCACATCACGTATCTCTTGGTGTATCTGTCCGCCAGATAACCCGAGAGGATAACAGTTGCGATGGCTAAACCCCCGCCAATAAGCTGGAGTAGCAGGATGTCGGAAATCGGACGGCCCGAAAACAGTGTCGAGTACCCAAGCGGGAAGACTGTCACCATGTGGAACAGGGCGTAGCTCGCCAAAGGAATGAAGGCAGATGACAGGATTGGACGCCATTGCGTGCGCAACAAATCGCCGAAAGGTGCTGATTGGACCGCTTTCTCACTGACCCCGAAATCAGCGGTCAGCAGTCGCAACCGTGCGAACAGAGACACGACATTGACTGCAAGAACCGCGAAGAACGCGAAGCGCCAGCCGTAATTGAGGAACTCTTCTTCCGTCAGGAATCCTGTCAGAACGTAGAACATGGAGGCAGCGACACAGAATCCTATTGGCCCACCCAATTGAGGGACCATTGCGTAGACGCCGCGCTTGTTTTCCGGTGCGGCATTTTGCAACTGCAGCGTCAATCCGTCCCATGCTCCGCCCAGCCCAAGGCCTTGCACAAAGCGCAAGACGGCGAGCAATACCGGTGCGGTCCAACCGATTTTCTCATAGCCCGGAAGCAAGCCAATCGCGACGGTTGAGGTGCCGAGGATCATGAGTGCCAAGGTAATTTTGCCCGGGCGGCCGATCTTCTTTTGAATGCTACGACCTGCGAAGGACGCGATGGGCCGTGCAATAAAAGCCAATGAAAACAAAGCGAAAGATAGGATTGTCCCGGTCACCGGGTCAAACATCGGGAAGAAAAGACGTGGGAAGACCAATGCGGATGCAATCGCGTAGACGAAGAAACCGAAGAAATCGGTTACACGGGCCATGATGACCGTGGTAACTACTTCGTCGATGGTCGCAGTTTGACCCGGATGTGATGATGTGTGTTCCATAGCCACTAAATTTAGTATTCGCCGTAAACAGGCAAGCCGTGCATTTCGTCGCACCAGTGTTTTTGTCGCAGTCCTGCGTACTTGCAGGTTGAAGCTTAATTCCTAGTTTACGGCGTGAAAACGAAAACTGGTAGCTTTGCTTTTGTTTAAAGTTTTCAGATCATATAACCGACTTGAACAATTCTGGGTCATCATGAAGTTTCTACGTCCGATCGCCATGCTGCTGACGATGTCAATCTTGTCAGGGTGCAATCTCGTTTTGCTGAACCCGTCAGGCGATGTGGCAGCCCAGCAAGGGGATTTGATCATCTACGCCACAGTGATGATGATGCTCGTCATTCTACCTGTTATGGCACTGACGATTTTCTTTGCCTTCAAGTATCGTGAAAGCAACAAAGGGGCGACCTATGAGCCGGATTGGGATCATTCGATCAGTCTGGAAGTGATCGTCTGGTCCGTGCCCCTTGCGATCATTATTTGCCTTGCAGGCCTGACATGGGTCGCCACACACCGGCTTGATCCGTATCAGCCGCTGACCCGGATCAATGCGGAGACACCCGTTGCTGAAGATACTGAACCATTGGTCGTGCAAGTTGTTGCGATGGATTGGAAATGGCTGTTTATCTATCCCGAGCAGGGCATCGCGACAGTGAATGAGGCTGCGACCATCGTGGATCGCCCCGTTGAATTTCAGATCACCTCCGCCACCGTTATGAACGCATTCTACATTCCCGAGATGGCGGGCATGATTTACGCAATGGCAGGCATGCAGACGGAATTGAATGCTGTCCTGAACAAGGCGGGTAAATACGAAGGCATATCCGCAAATTACAGCGGTGCGGGTTTTTCACACATGAATTTCGATATGCATGCGTTTGAGGATGAGGCTGCTTTTAACGCATGGGCCGATCAGGTGCGGGCTGACGCGCCCGAACTGGACCGCGCCGCATTCGTAGACCTTGAGGTTGGAACGATTGATCACCCGGTCGAGTATTTCGGTAGTGTCGAGGAGGGGCTCTGGGACCGTATCCTGAACCTCTGCGTCGCAGAGGGTACGCTATGTCAGAATGACATGATGATGGTTGACGCGCTTGGCGGTGGCGGAATTGAGGGTCTGTACAATCGCGAACTCTTCGCCGGTATCTGCTCCGTTGATGATCCGCGCGCATTGCTTGCCCTGGTCAAGCCCGAGCAGTTGGACCAAAGCGATGCGATCATTGCTGCAATCCTGCCGCCGAAAGAGCTGAACTACACCCCTGCAACACCAATGGTGGCAAACTAGACTTATGGCTTACACAGGAGAATTACGCGGAACAGCAGGTGCTGCTGAGGCCCACCCGTTTTGGGGTAAGCTGACTTGGGATATCTTCCCATTCTACGACCCGATTATTTTCGCGACATTTATCGGAACATGCGCTCTTGGTGCCGGGCTCTTTGCCCTCGTGACCTATTACCGCCTCTGGGGGTATCTCTGGAAGGAGTGGTTCACATCAGTCGATCATAAGAAAATCGGTATCATGTACATGGTGCTTGCGACCGTGATGCTGGTGCGCGGGTTTGCTGATGCGTTGTTGATGCGCGGCCATCAGGCCTTGGCTTCTGCGGGGTATGTCGGATATCTGCCCAGCTATCATTATGATCAGGTCTTCACCGCCCATGGCGTGATCATGATTTTCTTCGTTGCAATGCCGTTCATTACGGGCTTCATGAATTACGTGATGCCATTGCAGATTGGTGCGCGTGACGTGGCCTTTCCGTTCCTGAACAATTTCAGCTTCTGGTTGACGGTATCTGGCGCGATCCTGATCATGATCTCTTTGTTCATCGGAGAATTTGCAGCGACTGGATGGCTGGCTTACCCGCCGCTCTCTGGCCTGACTTTTAGCCCCGGTGTGGGTATGGACTACTATCTGTGGTCGTTGAACATTGCCGGGATTGGTACAACGCTGTCGGGTATCAACCTCATCGTGACTATTGTGAAAATGCGTGCGCCCGGCATGAGCTGGATGAAGATGCCTGTCTTCACCTGGACGACGCTTTGCACCAACATCCTGATCGTTGCGACCTTCCCGGTTCTGACGGCGACTTTGGCACTGCTGACAGCAGACCGGTATTTGGATACGAATTTCTTCACCAATGATCTCGGTGGCAATCCGATGATGTATGTGAACCTGATCTGGATTTGGGGCCACCCGGAGGTCTATATTCTGACGCTGCCTGTCTTCGGTATCTTCTCGGAAATCGTGCCGACATTTACGAAGAAACGCCTATTTGGCTATACGTCCATGGTCTATGCGACCTGCGTGATCATGATCCTGAGTTATATCGTCTGGCTGCACCACTTCTTTACCATGGGGGCCGGTGCCGACGTGAACTCCTTCTTCGGGATCACCACGATGATCATTTCGATCCCGACGGGTGCGAAGATTTTCAACTGGCTCTTCACGATGTATAAAGGTCGTATCAGGTTCGAAGTGCCGATGCTCTGGGTCATTGGCTTCATGTTGACCTTCACCATCGGCGGCATGACCGGCGTGCTTTTGGCAATCCCACCTGCGGACTATGTGCTACACAACTCCCTGTTCCTTGTCGCGCATTTCCACAACGTGATCATCGGTGCGGTGGTCTTCGGTATCTTCGCGGGGATCAATTACTGGTGGCCGAAAGCCTTCGGCTTCAAGCTTGATCCGTTCTGGGGCAAGGTCAGCTTCTGGGGCTGGTTCCTCGGTATGATCATCGCATTTGCGCCGCTCTACCTGCTTGGCCTGATGGGTGTTACCCGCCGCCTAAGCCAGTTTGAGGACACGGTCTATGCGAGCTATTTCTTCACGGCGGCCATCGGTGCGCTGCTGGTTCTCGTTGGTGTTCTGGCGTTCATTGTCCAGATCGCAGTTTCTATCAAAAACCGGGAAGCGCTGCGTGATGAGACCGGCGATCCGTGGGGCGGTCGGACTTTGGAATGGTCCACGACCTCGCCGCCTCCCTATTACAACTTTGCCTTCACGCCGAAAGTCTATGAACTTGATGCTTGGACACATATGAAGCGTGAGGGCATCACGAAGCCGCACGAGGGCTATACGCCAATCCATATGCCGCATTACACGGCCACAGGCATTATCCTGTCCGGTTTGATGACTGTCATGGGATTTGCGTTGATCTGGCATATTTGGTGGCTTGCTGGTCTGAGCTTCCTTGCGACTTTGGCTTACGGGATATTCCACACGTTTAACTATGACCGCGACTACTACGTCCCGACGGATGAGGTGCGCGCAATTGAAGGTATCTCCCCAATGACGAGGCCCGCAGAATGACCGCCTCTGTTGATACAGCCGCTCCGGGTTCCATGGCCGCCACCAAAGCGATGAGCGTCGCAGATTTTTACGTCATCGAAGAGGCTCATGACGACGCGCACGAGCATCATGAAACGGGAACGATGCTGGGGTTCTGGCTCTACCTGATGAGCGATTGCCTGATTTTCGGCATTCTCTTTGCGGTCCATGCGGTCTTGGGGCAAAACTACGCGGCTGGTCCATCGCCCGCGGATTTGTTTGAGATCGAGCTGATCCTGATCGCGACCTTCGCACTGTTGTTTTCATCAATCACCTATGGGTTTGCGATGATCAACATGGCGCAGAACAATCAGAAAATGATGACGATCTGGTTGGTCATTACCGGGATATTCGGTCTGATCTTCCTCAGCATGTCGATCTATGAATTCCAGCATCTTTGGCATATTGGCGCCACGCCGATGGCGAGCGCTTTCCTGTCGTCCTTCTATTTTCTGGTTGGCACCCATGCTTTGCATGTCGCTGCGGGCGCTCTCTGGCTGGTCATTTTGTTGGTGCAGTTGCAGATGCACGGGCTAACGGAGGCCAATAAGCGGCGGGTCATGTGCCTCAGCCTGTTTTGGCACTTCCTTGATTTGATCTGGATCGGCGTCTTCTCCTTTGTCTATCTCACCGGGGTCTTGCTATGAGCGCGAACACTGACAGCCATGATGCACATGGTTCTTACCGGTCCTATATTGTCGGATTTCTGGCTTCCGTCGTGCTGACGGTCATCCCCTTTTGGCTGGTCATGTCTGAGACGAAGCTCAGCCTTGGATTGGCGCTGACGGTGATTTTCGGGCTCGGGGCCATGCAGATCCTTGTTCATGTTTACTACTTTCTTCATGTTGATCTGAAGGCGGAGCAGGGGTGGCAGGCCATGTCCCTCGTCTTTACGGCGATCATTCTCGTTATCGTGTTGGCGGGTTCGATTTGGGTGATGTTCCACCTGCATGAAAATATGATGCCTGCGCATGAACAGATTGAGCGTGTGCGCGAATTACCGTGACGGAGCAGGCGGATTTGCATCGCCCGCTTTGGGTCGATCTGTTAATCCTAGCCGTTGCGGCCGTGGTTTTTGTGACCATGGTCGGCCTCGGTAATTGGCAGATTGACCGCCTTGCATGGAAAATAGACCTGATCGAACGCGTAGAGGCACGCGCTTTTCAGCCGCCAGTAGAATTGCCGCAGGGCCCTGTTTCGGAGGATCGCCATGAATACCTCCGTGTCAGTGTGCGTGGGACATTTCAGTTTGAACACATGCTGCAGGTCAAAGCCGTCACGGATTTGGGGCCCGGTGATTGGGTGATGGTGCCGCTCAAGACCAACGATGGCATTGTTTGGGTTAACCGCGGATTTATTCCGACAGGTCTTGAGCTGTCGGATTTGCTGCGGTTGGACGGCGAGACCCAGGTCGAAGGCTTGTTGCGCGTGACGCAAGCGGGTGGAACTCTGCTTGAAAAGAACGACCCGAGTGCCGGGCGTTGGGTGTCCCGTGATGTAGTGGCCATGTCAGAGGCACGCGGGTTAACCGATACAGTTCCGTATTTCATCGATGCAGATCATGCCGGCGCTGCGGAGGCATGGCCAAGGGGTGGCATGACGCAATTGGTGTTTCGGAATACCCATCTTTCCTACGCGCTGACATGGTACACGATGGCGGCGCTTTTCCTCGCAGCGATGGGGTATGTGATTTATGAGCGCTTGCGGGCAAAACAGGACAACGCCCTGGAATGAGGGGCAATTTTGCAAGGTCTTGAAATATGATGCCATCTGGCATTATTATAGAGATAAGTTGCCATATTGGATTTACACATGTCTCTTGCACCATTGCAGACGAAAGCCGCACAATTTGTGCCTGACCCGATTTCGGATGAAGAAGGAGGCGCTTTGCTGCGCGCGACCTTCAACCTGTTTTCCAGATGGAACATCACTGATGAGGAGGCGGCAACGCTTCTTGATCTTCCGGTGCGGACCTATCGCCGTTGGAAAGCAGGCCAGCCTGGACGATTGGACCGCGATGCAAAGGCGCGCCTGTCCAACTTGATGGGTATCCACAAGGCACTGCGGATTTTGTTTTCTGACCCGCAAAGATGCTACGACTGGATCAAAGCACCAAATGGCGCATTTCATGGCGAAACGGCATTGGGTGTCATGTTGGGCGGCGAATTGACTGACTTGATGCGTGTAAGACGGTATCTTGATGCAGAGCGCGGGGGTTGGTGATTGCGTCAACCGACCTTCCGGTCCGCACCATAAGATGGTCCCAGGCGCATCGCGTTATCCGCAGTGTCTTTCCACCGATTGACTTGTTCGAAGACATTGCAGATCCGGAAGACTGGCCGCTTCTGATCTCTGCGGAACAAAAGACCAATCCGCGCCTCATGGAAACCATCGGGAATTTGGACCTTGTTCCACCCGACAGACGGGTCTCTGGCCCGGGCGCCAGTTTTCTGATGGCGCCATTCACGCATACCAGTACCGACCGCCCCAGCCGTTTCTCTGATGGGGCGCGTGGTGTCCTCTATATTGCCAGTGATTTCGAGACTGCGGTATCCGAAACGATTTACCATCACGCGCGGTTCATGAAGATGACGAACCAGCAGCCGGGATGGACGTCGCAATTCAGAGAATTGGTTCTGGAGTTCGAAGCAGAGCTGCATGATATCCGCCTCATGGGCGATAAAGCAGTGAAATGGCTCGATCCGCATGATTATTCTGAGAGCCAAGCGCTGGCTGAGACCCTTCGCAGGGCAGGGTCGGAAGGCATTGCGTATCCGAGCGTGCGCGGATCGGGTGATTGTGTTGGCTTGTTTTATCCCGACCTATGTGGCCCACCGCGCCAAGGCAGGCATCTGGACTATCACTGGGATGGCGCGCGCGTTGACTTGGTGCGTGACGCAGGAAGTGGCGACGTTTTCCGCGTCACCTGAGGCACTCTTGGCTAGAAGTCGCTTCTGAACGTCAAGCCAAAGGGTTGCAACTCGTCGTATCTCCGCTCGTTTTCGGCCAGTGCGAGATACGCTTCAAATTTCCCCAGTTCTGTATCCAGCGAAACACCAATCCCAGCTGAACTGCGGATGTTCCTGCCACGATCCAATGTCCCGGCAGGCGCGGTCGCGGTATCAACACCCCAGACGGTTCCGACATCCACGAATGCGAATGTTTCGATATTTTCTCTTTCCTTGAACACAGGGATTAGAAGATCAGTGCGCATCACTGCATAATAATCCCCGCCCAATTCAGTGACACGATCCCCGCCACCTGCGGCACAACCCGTGCAAATGTCGCGCGGTGAAACCGTCCCACGGGCAAAGCCGCGTAAAGCTGACCCACCTAGCGTAAATCGCTCACTGGCGCGGGGTTTGTCATTGCTGAGCCCCTTGACGGCACCAAACTCCAGCCGCGTTCTTATCGCAGCACCGCCTGTGCCCAAATTCTTCTGGGCGGACAATGCAAGCTTGCTGACGGACAGATCCGTATCGCCGCCGAGCCCTGTAAAGTCCTGATCAAAACGGATCGACCAGTTGTCAAAGAACCCCGAATTCCCCCCGAGCAGCGAAGAACTGGTAGCGAGACTGAACCCAACACCGGAAGACGTCTGACGTCCAGCCTCTGCGGCAATAATCGGCGATGCGTTCGGATCTACATCCGAGATGTCTTTTGAGGCCAGCGTGTAGCGAAGTTCGAGCGCTGCAGATTGGTTGAGATCAAAAACCACATAGGGTTCGATTCTTACGACGGAGTACTCGTAGAGTGTGTTGTCATATTCGTAATTCTCATAAGCCAGCCGCACCCCGCCGCGCACGCCTTCTGACCAGAAATTCGGGGATCGTATCTGAAACCGCAGCGTTTGGGCTTCTTGCGCCACGACGAGGTTCCCACGCAATTCAGTGCTGCCGCCAAACGCGTTATCAAGCGCCAATCCTGCGGCGCCAAAAACACCGATGTCCGAATCGTAGCCCAACCCGAATGTCAGACCGCCGGAGTATTCAGGTGTTTCTTCAACGGTGATGATGAGCCTGCTGCCAGATGAGGAAATAACAACGTCTTCAAATTCTCCGGTGTATTCAAGAGCTTCAACAGCGGCCAATAGATCTTCCTGACCCATCACCGTGCCAGGTTCCAGGCCAGATGTTGCGATCACATCCCCGTCCCGAAAACGGTCATTTCCAACGACGTCTATCGTTTCAAACAGGCGCGGGGCCGGCGGAGTGGCGGATTGTTGCGCAAGAACAGTGACAGGCTGGATTTGTGCGACTACGAGCCCCATGACTGCTGCGGTGCAAATGCGTCTGATCATGCGTTTTTCCCCCTTTGTCCGACCATTATATTCAAATAGCGTCAGATTAATCTTGTGTTTTGTAGGGGGATACAAAGCGAGGAGGGAACAAGAAAGTGGGAATTAATGTCACAATGACGCAAAAATCGGATCTAATCGTTATTAAACCGAGCAAACTACCCCAAGTGGTAGTGCGCGTTGGTTTAATCAGTTAGTAACCTGTCGGTAAGTTAATAAATGATTAACTGGAGCGCATCTCGCATGACCAAGAAACTGCTCGCCGGAATCGTAGCGATCCTATCAGTAGCTGCCTGCGCTGAAACACCGATCTTCCCCGGACGGGGCGAAACCCCACTGCCACGTGGGTTCTCACCAAGTGTTGCTGAAGAGAAAGCCGCAAACAAAGACGGTGTTCAATTGACGTCTGAGCAGGCGCGTCAACGCGTTGACGAGTTTCGTGTCAGTCGTGATTCAGCCCAGCAGCAGTGGCCGGTCGACTCCATCGCATATAAGAGCTTTCGAAATCCCGGCAATCGCGCTGTCTATCTGCGCCGCGCCTTGGGTCGTTACGCATTGATCCAAGCACGGGAAAAGGGCACGGGCGTTTCTTTGAAGAAAGTGCGACAGGCCGCAAAGACGTCTGCGCCGAGTACGGCGGGAGAATGGTGGGCTTCGTCGATCCACAAGACTGACCTGACTGCGGGCGAACGCAATCGCTCCCTTTCCTTGCCAGATGTGGTGAATTCAGCAGTCAAAAACTCGACCCAGATTGCCGCCTTTGGCGACCTGCCTACGATCCGTGGGACGGCTATTCAGGAAGCGCGGGGGCGATTTGTGCCGGAGTTCTTCGCGGAGATCAGCCGGTCTCGGGAGAATGACCGCGCGTCGAGCCCTGCGATCGCAGCTGGCGCCGCGCGTTCGATTACCGACGAAGATGAAGTCGAATTTGGTGTGCGCAGCCGGTTGATTACCGGCGGTGAGATTTCCGTCTCACAGCGCTTCACAACGACAGATACAAATCGCACGAGCTATATCCCCGGCGAGCAAACGGATGCAAAGACAACCATCGCGTTGGTGCAGCCTTTGTTACGTGGTGCGGGCGTGGTCAATAATGACGCCCCCAGACGTATCGCGAATATGGACACCTCCATTGCGATTGAAGAATTCCGTCGCCAAAGCGAGTCGCATCTGCTCGAGACTGAGCGCGCATATTGGAATCTCTATGTTGCGCGCGCCGTGTTCATTCAGACCTCTCATCTCGCAGGACATGGCCAGAGACTGGCCAATCAAGTGCGCAATCGCTCTGACATCGACGCAGACCCCGTGCTCGTCAGTCGTGCTGCGTCACTCGCTGCGCAATGGCGGGCTGATGCCGTGCGGGCGAAAGCTGCCGTAGATAACGCTGAATTCCGGCTGGCGGCATTGGTCAATGATCCACGCATGGGTCCCGCAAATGTAGAGCTGTTGCCATCTTCCGCGCCAAATGGCGCATTGCGCATTCTGGGAACGAACGACACGATTGACGAGATTTTCAAGAACCGCCCAGAGCTTCAACAGGCGATCTTGCAGTATGAAGCAGCTTTGCTGCGCGAGGGTGTCGCGGCGAATGAGAGCCTTCCTGAATTGGATCTTGTCTTGGAAGCAACGGCCTCCGGCGGCGCAAATGGTCGGAGCCTGTCTGGCGCGTTCAGCGATAGCGACAATGGCTACGGTCATTTGGTTGGTTTGAAATTCTCCGTTCCTCTTGGTTTTGATGAGCGCGATGCGCGCTACAAGCGCCGTCGGATAGAGACGGTTCAACAGGAACGTCAGGTCCTTTCCGTGATTTCAACCATTCTGGCAGAGGTCGACGTGTCAGCAAATGAATATATCGTGGCGACGCAGGACTTGGTGGCACAGCGACGTGCCCAGCAGGCAGCGCAGCGCGACCTGAACACTCTGCGTAATCGTTGGAATGAGGGTGTGAACGAAGAGGGGATCGCGATCCTATCTGCGCTTTTGTCCAGCTATCAGCAGGTCCAATCTACAGAGCAGGCCGTGGCCACAGCCCGTGCGACACGCGAAATCGCTGCGGCGAACCTTGCCCGGGCACGCGGTGTCTTGCTGAAACGGTGGGGTTTCAAAACGGATATTCAAAAAGATATCCGTGACTTGCCGACCTACAAACTGGTGCGGAACTGAGTTTCGTACCACTTGTTATGTTGATCCGAGAGGTGCCTAAGTGACGGTTTTGCCTAAATTTGAAGTCCTCGAAGATCGGATCGTTCTGGCGGGCGCCGACCCAGACGTCACCTTCACCACGACCAATCCTGATGAAGTGATTGAGCTGGGTGAGCAGGATGTCGCGTTCACGCTGACTTTTGACAACACCGGTACGGAATCGGGCTATGTCCCGTTTGCAGAGATCATTATTCCGACGTCCGGTGCCGATGGTGAAGGCGATGGGCCGACCTTTGATAGCGCGTCATTCCTTGGGTCCCCGATCACCACGACTGAGGTGGTCTTTGATGTAAATGGCGAAGCCGAACACCCGTTTCTGCTTGACCCTGATGGTGACCCTTTGGTCATCAGCGGAACCGAAGGAGACACGCTCGTTGTGCTGGAGCTTCCCTATGGCTCCTTTTCCCCCGGGAACCCGGCAGTCGATATTGATGTCTTCATTGACTTCTCGCCCGAGGCTGATCTGAACGCGAACCCGACATTCGGCGTTGTCGGTGGGTTTGCGCTGGGCTGCGACGAATTGGACAACGCGTATGACGAGTTTGGTGATCCGATTGACCCACCCATCCGGGAAGTCATGGCTTCGACAAGTGTCGACCCGCAGCTGTTCCAGGTGACCAAGGCCAATACGGCACCGGAATCTGAGGCCTCGACCGGTCCGAACTATGTGTATCAATATGTACTGACGATTGATGTTGCGCCCGGTCAGACGCTCACGGATTTCACTCTGACTGATACGCTGCCGCCAGAACTGGTCTATGTCGGGAATCCGGTTGTGATCAGTGGTCCGGGGGTTGTCGATACGATTTCAGAACCGCCCGTTGGGCAGGTGACCGCGCCCAACAATCAACTGGTCGTGGAATTTGAAGAGGTCAGCGAGACCGTTACAGTCACGTTTGACTATTACATCAGTAACTCACCCTCTACAGGTGGCACGACCAATAGTGCGACGACCGGGGCTGATGAGGATGTTACTAACAGTGTGACTGGTGAAGGGCTTTGGACGCCGATTGATACGGATGATGCACCCGTTCTTGTGAATGATTCAGACACCGATACGGTCACTGCGTCGACGCTGTCGGTCCAAAAGAGCAATGAACGGATCACAGACAATCAGGCCACCGATCAGGCAACGCCTGAAGACATCTATGAATTCACGTTGGAAATTCAGGTCTCCGACTATTTCACGATGGGTGAGTTGAGAATTGAAGACGTGCTTGGCGACGCATGGAACTACATTGACGGATCGGCTGAGTTTTCCACGGTTGAGCAAGCCGGCAGCATCTCGACCCGCAGTTTCGGCACATTCGAGTCCAGCAGTTTTGACCCTGGATCCGGGGAAACCACTGTTACGTTTGACCTCACAGGCGCGATGCTTCAGGCCGCCGCAGATGGCGTAGTTGGCGCCGACGGGATCCTTGCAGGTGACATAGCCCAAGACAACGTGCAAGACGGATCGCAAACCACCGTGTTGATCACCTATCAGGCTGAAATCGCAGACGCATACACGGATGCCGGTGTTCCGGGTCAGAACCAGTTGAGCCAGGGGGATGTGCTGTCCAACGCTGTGACCGTGTTCGGTGATGTGCGCGACAACAATGCGCCGAACGTGTCTACAGGGAACGAAATCACTGACGAGAGCTCAAGTGATGTACGTCTGGCGACTGGTCAGATACGGGAAAAATCGGTCTATGCCCTAAACGGTGATGACAATCCACCGGATGACGTTGTGATCGCCGCCGGGGACACAGTTACTTTTTCGATCATTTACGATGCGCCGCTCGGCGCGTTTGAGAATTTTCGACTTATTGATAACCTGCCCCAGCTTGTTTTTGATGCGACTGAGATTGATAACACCTCATTTGACGCGAGTTCTGCAGTCCCGCCGCTCGCGGGTGTGGTTACATATGGACCTGGAACATCAGCAGATCTGAGTGGAATTGTCCCGACGATTTCAACGGTGGCTGCGGACAACCAGATCAATTTTGACTTCGGGGATTTTACTCTCCCCGAACGCGGGCCATTGTCCATCGAACTGCTCTTCACGGTGACGGTTGAGGACGCGATCTTCGCGCCTGACTTGCTTTTGACGAACCAGGCAACAGGATTTGAAGAAAACTCCTTCGGTGAAGAGATCGACAGCACGGCCATTGCCAATTTCAATTACGCCGAACCCGATTTGAACATCACCAAAGGTGTCATCGCAACCAATGGCGGGGATCCTGATACGGCCCTCACCGGACCTTCCGGCTTGAGCGGTGTGTCCAATCCTCCTGATGCATCGGTGCCGCGGTTCAGTGGAACGGTCACGTCGAACGGATTGGAGACCACGCCTGTCGACGCGGATATCGAGAATGTGAATGCGGGCGATATCGTCACGTTCGGCATCGTTCTTGAGAACACGGGCAAGGCGCCGAACGGTGCTTTCAACATCACAGTCACAGATGACATTCCGGATGGTTTCACTGAACCCGGTAGCGGCTACAATCTGACCATTACAGATGGCACAGGCACTCCGATCAGCTTTACCCGCCCGGATGGCACGCCAGCGACCGCTGCCGATTTCTTTGATCCCGGCCCGGGCCTGCTGCTGACGGATGATGGCCCGCTGGAAGGCGCGATCTCGGCATTCGACGAAACATCTGGAGAGAATATTATTGTCATCACTTACGATCTGGTGGTGACGAATGCCGTTTCGCCCGATCAAGAACTGACGAATACAGCTGGTATTGCGAGCTACAACGCATTTGAGGGCAATGGTGAGCCATTCAGCGCGGGAGCACCTGTGAACCGTGTTGTTGAGCCGCTCGAAGATGAAGCTTTCGCAACGACAGAAACGATAGAGCTGTCCAAGACTCTGGAGACCCGTCAGTTCGACGGCGATGATATGGGACGGGGCGGAAACGAAGTCGCGATTGGCGAGGAGTTCACGTTCATCATCCGCGTTGATGTTCCCGAAGGTGAGCTATTCAATACCGTGATTTCTGACAGGGTCACCTTCGGCGGCCTGACAATCTACGATGCGCAAGTCGTGACCATTGGCGATATGATGACCAATACCGGCGACGGTGTGACGCCCGTCATGGTTGGGGATAACGCAACAGTTGCAGGCAATGCCTTTTCTTTTGATTTCGGGAATATCACAAATGCGGGTGATAATGACCCGAGCAATGATTTTATCGAGATCAGGGTCTTTGCGCGCGCAGAGGATAGTGAAGTTGGGACGCCGGGTACAAACGAGCTCCTGCGCAATCGCGCGACCATCACGTTTGAGAATGCAGATGGTGACGAAACAACCGTTGGCAATAATGCAAACGTACGTGTCGCGACGCCGAATGTTGCGCTCGACAAATCTGCGAGCCCGGCAATTGTCGATGCAGGCGGGCTCGTAAACTACGAAGTTGAGATCACCAACCCGCGTCAATTTCGCGATGCCCCGGCCTTTGATCTGACTTTGAGTGATACACTTGCTGATGAGCTGACGCTGAACACGGGCAGTATCCAACTGTTTGTAAATAACACACTGACGGCGTTTGACGGCACCACTTACGCGCTCACCACGAATGTTGGGGGTGATGCAAACGCCTTTGAGATCTTCATCGACCGGCTTGATCAGAACGATGAAATTCGGGTGGTTTATACCGGTACAGTTGATGATGATGTGGCTGCCGGTCTGACGCTGCCCAATACTGCCGATCTGGTTTTTGATTCAACGCCAGAGGATGACAGCGCCGCCGATGGTGACGATCGGGACTACAGTCTGAGCGACAGTGAAGACGTCATCACCCGCGCCCCTGGCATTGATAAATCTGTCGTGGATGGGAGCACAAGCTACGCGGAAACTTCGGGCACCGATCTTGGGATAGGTGAGCTCGTGACCTATGAGTTTGTACTAACGATCCCGGATGGCGGTATTTCGGATGTTGTGCTCGTCGATACGCTGCCGGATGGGATGGAATACGTCTCCTCCACGGTTGTTTCTGTCGGCGCTGATCTGAACAGTTTCTCTGGTCCTGTGCCTACGATGGGGACGAATGCAGGCCAGGACACAACGTTCAATTTCGGGTCCTTTGACAATACGGTTGATCCAGACACAGATCCCAGTGATGCCGATGATCAAATCGTCGTTCGCCTGACAGCAAGGCTGACCGCTGACCCATTGGTCGATACGACGGACACGATGACGAATGTTGGTGTTCTGTCCTTCTCCAACGGGGTTGGTGGCTCTTTCTCCGTGCAGGATGATGCTTCTGTCGAGGTTGTTGAACCCGATGTTACCATCGACAAATCCGTGACCCCAGCGACTGCTGATGCAGGCGATGTTGTCTCATACACGATTACGATTGAAAACGAGGGCGACGGCCCGGCCTACGATATGATCGTGAACGATGATGGGGCAGGCGGCAATGTCGTGGCCCTGCCCGCGTCGCTTCAGATCGAGTTATTTGAAGCCGATGGGACAACCGCTTACACCCCGGTCGGGACACCTGTGGGTTCCGTGAATGGTGCGGGTGAATTGCGAATTGTTATCCCCGACCTGCCAGCGG
This sequence comes from Pseudomonadota bacterium, assembly GCA_039195745.1. Taxonomy (GTDB): domain Bacteria; phylum Pseudomonadota; class Alphaproteobacteria; order Rhodobacterales; family Rhodobacteraceae; genus Litoreibacter. Next base: position 241,651 of record JBCCVD010000003.1, read on the forward strand.
GCTTTTTTGCAATCATAACCTATGATGCAACAGTGCAAGACACGGCATTGTTCAATTCCACATATCCCAACACCGCTGAAGTTGAGCGCTACGATTCAAATCCGGCGGGGACAGAGGTGGTCGACCCGACCGATCCTGAAGAGCAACGGACCTATACAGGACCAAGTGACACAGCAAATCTGACGACCCTTGGCGCAAGTCTGACGAAAGAGTTTGAAACCAGCGGCGATACGAACACCACCGGCCAAAACCTGAATGTCGGGGAAGTGGTCTCTTATCTTCTGACGATTACTGTTCCTCAGGGCACCGCCGATCTAACGCTGGTCGATGATTTGCCGGATGGCCTGCTGGCCGTGAGTGCAGAAGTTGTCAGCCTGAACGGCGCTCCAAACCCCACGATTTCGATTGATCCCGGCCGCGATGAAGTGACGTTCGACTTCGGCACCGTTGTGATCGCGGGGGAGAATGATGCGGGTGCGCCCGATACTGAAATCGTCGTGCGTGTTACGGCAATGGTTGCAAATGTCCCGGAGGCGGCAGCCGGTGAGACGCTGGTCAATGAAGCAACGCTGCAAGTAGATGACCCCGGTGGTGGCCAATTGCAGGCTCCGGTGACAGCCACCGAAACCGTTACTGTCGTAGAACCCGATCTGGAGATTGAAAAGTCAGGCGAAGTCGGCGGTGATCCGGGCGACACTGTTGGCTACTCCATCACCATCGTGAACAATGGCGACGGTCCAGCCTATGACCTCGACATCACTGATACATTCGACAATGCGTTCCTGACATTCACGGGGAACCTAGTCTCTTCCGTTCCGGGGACACTGACAACACCGGCTCCGGGTGAGACAGATGGTTTTCAGTATCTGATTGCCGGGCCAATTCTTCCCAACCAGACAGTGACCATTACGTTTGATGGGTTGATCGAGCTTGGTGCGCCCGAAGCGCAGACATTCGTGAACACGGCTGAGGTCAGTTACGACAGCGTTGCGGGCGATCCGCCGAATGATCCGTTGGGAAATCCGACTGGGCGCGATGACAGCGATACGGATTCCCATGCGATTGCGACGGTGCCCCGGATCACCAAGACGCCGGTTGGCTCCAATTTTGACGAAACAGACAGTGAGGCCGGATCAGATCCGTTTGATCTTTCCATTGGGGAGGAAGTGACCTTCCGGTTCGAGATCACTCTGCCCGAGCTTGATCTGGAATCCGTCGTCGCGACGGACACATTGCCGGACGGGCTGGAGTTCATCTCGGCACAATTCATTGAAGCGAATGGCACAGGTGCAAATGCCGCCAACTTCTCTGCCGTGTCAGACAATGGGGATCCGGAAGTCGTGACGATCAGCTTCGGTGCGATGAACAACCCGTCTGATGGCACAATTGGACCTGATGACGTTTTGGTCTTTGAGCTGACCGCACGGGTGACCGAAGACGCAGGCCTCAATGCGGGCGACTCATTGGTCAATATGGTCAACCTCTTCGTTGATCCTGTCGGTGATGATCCGTTCGCGACGCAAATGACGAGCGCAACTGTGCGCGTCGTCGAACCTGAAATGACAATCGACAAGACCGGTCCGGTTGCGATGGATCCGGGTGGCGCAGCGGAGCCGTTTAGAATTGTCGCGACGAATGAAGGTGTCACCGGCGCCGAAGGCCCAGCTTATGACGTCGAAATATCGGATGTTCTACCGGCTGACATGACGCTCGACACGGGCTCCCTCGTCTTCACGGATGGCAACGGCAACACTGTTGTTCCAACGAGTGTGACGGCGACAGCCGCCGGATTTTCGGCGACATTTTCCGTGCTGGAACCGACGGAGACCATTCAGGTCGATTACCTCGCCTCGCTAAACGCAGGCGCCAGCCCTTTGGCTTTGTTCGAGAACACCGCATCAGCCGCATATGACAGCGCACCTGGTGAGGTTCTGGATGGTGACGGAAACCCGATTGAACAGACCTATACGCCTGTCACGGACACCCATGAGGTTGCCAGTGCGCCAACACTTGAGAAGTCCACGATAGGGTCAGGTCTGACCGAGACTGCAGAAGATGCAGAGCCCGATGGAATTCAAGACCTCGCAATCGGCGAAACCGTGACCTACGAGTTGGTCCTGACATTGCCCGAAATCGCGATGGATACGATTGTTCTGACGGATACATTGCCTGCGGGTCTGAGCTTTGTGTCCGCCGAAGTCACTGGGCTTGGGTCTTTTGTGACAGTTGGCGGGAGTACCGTCCTAGCTGATATCAACGCTGCAGCAAGTGTGGTCGAAGCGGGGCAGCTGGTTACCCTCACTTTAGATGATGTTCTGAACTCCGATACGACGGAGACAGGGACCCGCGCGAATGATGCGATCATCGTTCAGATCGTTGCGCGCGTTGACGACATCGTCAGCAATACCGGTGCCCTGCCAGACAATTCGCAGCTCACCAATACGGCTGGATTGAGCATCACACCGGAAGGTGAGGATGCGTTCAATCCGGTGACGGATACAGCGACTGTTGAGATCGTTGAGCCAAACCTTGAATTGGAGAAGACGGGGACGGTCGCAGTCAATCCCGGTGATACGGTCGACTACACGGTAGAGATTGAGAATACCGGCAATGGTCCAGCTTTTGATTTGTTGATTGCCGACGCCTTTGGTGATCCAAACCTGACACTGGTGCCCGGAAGTGTCGCATTCAGTTTCAATGGGTTTGATGAGACTGACGTGACAATCACGGAGTCAGCGGGCGGGTTCAGCTTTGAACTGGTTGAAACTGCAACAGGCGATCCGATCCCGGTGGGACCCGGCGAAACTCTGACAATCACTTACCAAGCCGTTTTGGATGCGAATTCCCCGGATGCAGAGTCCTTCGTCAATACGGCAAGCGTGAACTACGATAGCCTGCCGGGTGATCCGGTCGATGAGAATGGCGATCCGGTCGATGACCGTGACTACAGCACGGATGATGACAACTCTGTTGCGACTGTACCGTTCCTGACAAAGACACCATCGACATCAAGCTTCGTAGAAACAGAGAGCGAAGAGGGTGATACGCCCTTCAATTTGGCAATCGGTGAAGAGGTGACATACACCTACGAGCTCTATTTGCCAGAGATTGATATGGAGACGATCCTGTTCAACGATAATCTGCCTGATGGTATGGATTTCGTGAGCTTCAACGCCTCCTATGGCGCAGGCATGACCCAAGTCGGCGGCGGTGCCCTTGGACAGCCCGCAATTGATCTGAACGGGAATGACTTTGAGCTGCGGTTTGAAAACCTGCGCAACCCGTCTGATGGTTCAATCGGTGATGATGATATCATCACACTGACTGTTGTAGGCCGGATCACCTCTGACCTTTCGGCGGGCGAGACGATAACCAACACGGCGACACTGGAAGTTGATCCGCTTGGCGCTCCAGCATTGTCGCCTGCACAAGCAACAGCAGATGTCCGGGTCGTGGAACCTGAATTGACTTTGGACAAAACCGGCCCGGTCGCACTTGATCCCGGGTCAACAGGAACGTTTGTGATCGCGGTTGAGAATGTTGGACCCGGATTGGTGCCGGATGCAACAGGACCAGCCTATGACGTGGAAATCACGGATGACTTGCCAGATGATCTGATCCTTGATGAAGGTATGATTGTCATCACATTGAACGGCAATCCGTTCACGCCTGATCCGGGCACATTGGTAACGTCCCCCTCCGGTTTCACCCTGACCGTGGATGTGTTGCTGCCCGAAGATGAACTGATCATCACCTATATGGTGGAACTGGACAGCAATGCTGATCCACTTGACACGCACACCAACACGGCGACGGCAGCCTATGACAGCGCGCCGGGCGATCCAGAAGATGAAGACGGCAATCCGGTCGAGAAAACCTATGCGCCGTTGACGGACACGCACACGATTGCATCGAGCCCGACCCTTACAAAAACGCCGATTGCGTCCGAACATACTGAGACGGCCGAAGACAATGATGGCGACACGGTGCCTGACCTCGCCATTGGTGAGACGGTCACCTATGAGCTTGTCCTCACGCTTCCCGAAATCGCGATGGACACGGTGGTTCTGACCGACCTGCTACCAACGGGGCTGAGTTTCGTTTCTGCGGAGATAACTGAATTAGGGGCTGGCATTACGGTTGGCGGTACTGACGTGCTGGCAACAGTGAATGGCGCGGCATCAATTGTTGAAGCCGGGTCGCTGCTTACAATCACGTTGGATGACGTCCTCAACGCGGAAGATGACGCGATGGGAACGCGTGCCAACGACGCGATTGTGGTGGAAATCGTTGCGCGTGTTGAAGATATTGTTGCCAACACTGGGCTGCCGGCCAATTCACAACTGACAAACCGCGCTGGTCTGACCATCACGCCAGAGGGTGAAGGGCCGCTAGGCGAAGTGGTCGACGAAGCCGTGGTGGAAGTTGTTGAACCGGCTCTGGCTGTCGAAAAGACCGGCCCGACTGCGGTCAATCCAGGCGACACCGTGACATATGAACTTGAGATCGAGAACACAGGCACCGGTCCAGCCTTTGATCTGCTAATTGCAGATGCATTGGGAGATGCAAATCTGAGCTACGTCTCTGGCAGCGTGATGTTCACCTTTAACGGGTTTACGCAGGCAGATGTTGTCATCACTGAAACCGCCAGCGGATTCTCCTTCAGTCTTGTTGACAGCGCGACGGGCGATTCAATTCCAGTAGGTCCCGGCGAAACGCTGACAGTCACATATCAAGCGACGCTTGACGAGGATGCCCCCAAGGCTGAGACATTCCCAAATACGGCGACTGTCAACTTCGATAGCCTTCCCGGTGATCCGCTCGATGAAAATGGAAACCCAGTCGATGATCGGGATTACACGGTTCAAGATGAACATGCTGTTGCGACAATTCCGGCGGTCACCAAAACGCCGACGGCTTCCAGCTTTACAGAGACTGATAGTATCAACGGGTCCGATCCGTTTGACTTGGCGATTGGTGAAGAGGTCACTTATACCTACGAGCTGATCATTCCGGAAATTGATATGGAATCCGTGATCTTCATGGATAACCTGCCCGATGGCATCGATTTCCTGCGCGTCGAGAATTTCACCTATGGGGTTGGCCTTGTTGATCTCAACGACGACCCTCTGGTCGACCCGGTGCCGGTTTTGGCTGGCGGCAATGACTTCACGCTGGATTTTGGCGACATCAGAAACCCAGAGGACACGACGCCCCCGACCCTTGGTCCTGACGATGTGATTACATTCCAGGTCGTTGGACGTGTGAATGGTGATCTGGGCGCTGGATCAACTCTCGTCAACACAGCCACGCTTACGGTGGATCCTGATGGTGCGGAGCCTGCGTTGGAAACTGTGCGGGATGAGGCAGAGGTACGGGTCGTTGAACCTGAGCTTGAGGTCGACAAGATCGGCCCCTTTGCGCTTGATCCCGGTGATACTGGAAGCTTTGAGATCACAGTCACGAACTCTGGCCCTGACGTGACGCCAACGGCGACGGGTCCTGCCTATGATGTTGAGATTTCAGACGTCATGCCCGCGGAACTGACATTGGATGTAACGACCCTTTCTTTCACTCTGAACGGTGCGGCATACACGCCGGGCGCAGGTGAGCTCGTCTCTTCTGGCACAGGGTTTACCCTCAATATCGATGTCTTGTTGCCGGATGACGTGCTGGTGGTGAGCTATGATGCGCTGCTGGATGCGGGTACGCCTGAACTGACGACAGTGTTCAACACTGCGACGGCCAATTACGATTCTGCGCCGGGCAATGATCCAAACCAGCAGGTCTATGGTCCCGTTTCTGATGATCACGGAGTTGGGACAGGCCCGACGCTTGAAAAATCCGATGTATCTTCGGGCTTTGACCAAACGCCTGAGGACGGCGATGGCGATGGTATCCGTGGTTTGGCAATCGGTGAGACAGTCACCTATCAGTTGGTTTTGACCTTGCCAGAGACGTCTCTCGATACTGTTGTGCTGACCGATCTTCTGCCTGCGGGGCTGGACTTCGTTTCTGCAAACGTCGCTCAAGTTGGCAGCGAGATCGCAGTGAACGGTACGACAACAACTGCCAATACCGGCCAGCTTTTGACCGTCACTTTCAATGATGTCGTGAACAGCTACGTAGACGGCACGATCACGCAGGCTCAGGACGCCATCATTGTTGAAGTGGTTGCCCGCGTCGCGGATGTGGCTGGCAATGTGCAGGATACGCAATTGACGAACACCGCCACGTTGACGGTCACGCCAGAGGGCGGTGATCCGCTTGATCCGGTTACCGACAGTTCGACCGTTGAAGTGATTGAGCCGTCTCTGACAATCGACAAATCGACCACGACCGATGAGCCATTCCTTGGCGATACAATCACCTACACAGTGGTCATTTCAAACGAGGCAAGCGCGACGTCGCCGGCCTTCAATACGGTCGTCACCGACAACCTGCCCGCTGATTTGGAATTGACCGGTGTTATCAGCCTGTCTGACCCATCGCTTGGCTCTGTTTCGCCCAACTCGATCGCAGGCGCGACATCGCTGATCATCAACATTCCAATTCTGCGTCCCGGCGAAACGCTGACCATCGAATATGAGGCATTTGTCGGGTTTGACACAAATGTCCTTGAAGGGATCACCAACACGGCCAATGCGGTCGGTGGCTCGACACCCATCGAGAATGATCCAAACGGCAGGCTGGACCCTGTGACAGATGACGCAACCGTTGTTGCGCAACCCACACCGACTGATGAGGAGGGGGATCGCCCGCGCGCCATTGAGGGTATTGATGATGCGCAATTCCTTCCGATCCTGCTGATTGACCCGATCTTTACGGGGACCGCAGAACCGGGCTCCAACGTGACGATCAATCTATTCGGGCAGGATGGGCGTCTCGACTACGTTCGCAATATTGTTGCAGATACTGGCGGCCACTGGATCGCGATTTTCCCGCGTGTTGAATTGGATCAACCAGAGGATGATTTCTATGAGTTCAACCAGCGATCTGTTCTTTTCGATGCCCCGGTCAAACTGCTCGATGAGGCGCGTCAGACGACATTGGGCGCACGGTCGGACTCGCGTGAATTGACGACGGGCTCTTCCCTAAAAGACGAGGCTTACACGCTTGGCGTGAATGTGGATAAACCGTCAACCCTGCCGCAGGATGCCGGTGTGTTTAACACGCGGACCTATTTCTCGCCGGCACATGTCGGTGAAATTTTTGGCAATTCGGGTGTGATAAAGGTCGATGACATCTTCACAAACCTTGCTGACCGAACGGTGAAGGACCTCTATGAGTCTTCCGCAGATCCGCTTGGGGTCAGCCTCAACCGGTTCAGCTATGAGTTCCTGAGCGGTTCGACTTCCGTGCCGGGCCAGCAATAAGACTGCTGCGGGATTGGCTTATATCCAGACCCGCAAAAGCACCCAATTGCGAATGCTGCGATACAATACTTGCCAAATCGGCCGGTATTGCTGATCCACAGCAAAGATCCCGCGTAGCCCCGGTCTGAGCGCAGCCGCGGGTTGGTCGAAGCTGGCCTTGCCAAGAATGAGGGGCACATCTTCTGTATTATCTACAGCGGGAGAGAGGCGCGAAATCGTGGCGTCCAAACGCAGGCTTGGATCAAAATCCGGCCTGAAAATCCCGTTATCTGCTTCAGCAATCTTGCTGATCTGAGATTCCAGAACCGCGAGAGACAAACGCAATTCGGACGGATCGGAAATCTCAAGCAGCGTCTCGCCCTGTCTGACCGAGGCGCCCAGCCGTTGTTCCAGATCGCTAAGCACAGCTATGCCGGAGATAGGCGCTATGATTTCGCTACTCTCCCGCTGCAGGTCGAGTAATGCAATCCGCGCGTCGAGCCTTTGTACTTCCAGTTCACTATTGCGCAGGACGGCGGCGTCCCGTTGTGCCCGGGCCGTTTCACGTTCCAGCACCGCATTCGCGCGCTCGGCAACCACGCCGATCCGTTCGATATCGATCTCATTCGTGTCGAGCCGCGCCAATACGGTTTCACCGGCTATGACCGCCTCTTTGTCACTGACCAGCACGTCTGCAATCGTCGAGGACAAAGGCGCGGTCACCACGCGCGTTTTCGCGGATTCCACGGTTGCTGAGATATCAACGCCGTCTGCAATCGGAATTAGCCCGATCCCACCGATTGCGAGCAGAATTGCGCAGATCTTCACTAGGCGCGCGGCGGTCCAGCGTGATTTAGGTTTGCTATGCTGCGCCTGCGCATAGACAGCACCGGCAATACGCAACATGCCATGATTGCGCGTTGGGCCTTCAATGATCAAGGCAAGCCCGTCGGCGTGTTCAGGTGCAGCGGCAAACATGCGCTCGTTCGTGACAATCCTCTTGCGGCCGATCTCGGTCATTGTGTCACGCAGTTTTACCGGCAACTGGGCACGTTTGGTTATACCCTTCTGACCCGATATCGTCACGTCACGGACCGTGCCGCTCTTATAGAGCCCTGCTGCCGCGTAGTCTGACCCGGTTACCTGTGCCAGATGATCCGTCAGCGCCTGAAGCTCTTCGTGCTTGCCAGGTGCGACCGCGCTCAAGGCGCGGATCAGGCCGGATTGCGATGTCATATCCCCGTGGCGGAACTGTGCATAAGACAGGTTTGCGAGGAGCGTCACGCGTTCATACACAAGCGCGCGGGCCACAGAGCCGGAGTTTGGCATCTCCAGCATCAACACCGCCACACGACCTTCGGGCATCGCTACGCTTGCAGCCAGAAACCCCTCCACAACCTGTATCACCGGCGCGGTCACGTTTGCCGCCCCGTCCAGAATCTGCAGCGGGGCATCGCCCGGTACCGCGTCAGGATCAGCTGATTTGTGGGCTGCAGTTACCTCAATCTCAGCGTCTGGCTTAGAACGGGTCCAAAGGGTGACGTTGCGTTGGCTGGTGAGCGCAACGGCCAGTTCGATCAGACGTTCAGGAAATGGCGGCGTGACGTTTTCAAGTGAAAAACAAGCGACGATTGCCGAGTTCAGATCCCTGCCAGCTTGTGTAGGTCTGGTTTGGTGAGCCTCAGGGTCTTTTTTTGGCAATGGCGCGTTCATCGGTCAGGGCTTGGTCACTGAAATCGCGGTCCCGGCCAGAAGCGTCAGATCGCTGTTGTTGAAAGACAAGCGCACGCGCACGCTGAGGCTGGCCGGATCGACCCGCGGATCAATGGATGTGACCGTGCCGATGATTGTTGTTCCATCTGTTTGGGTGGCTTCGATTTCTTCGCCTTGCGCAAGAGCGCTCAGCCAGTCGAGCGGTACAAATGCTGTTGCGCGCAGACGTTCCATATTGCCGATTTCAAGAACAACATTCTCTGTCTCCACCACTTCACCGGGTTGCGTCATGACTTCGAGTATTGTGCCATTGAAGGGGGCAATCATTGTGAATTCGCTGAGAATTGCGCGGTCAAGGTCCAGCTGACTTTGATTGCGCAACACCCCTTCGCGCGCCACGATCAGATCTGCCTCTGCCAGTTGCACGGCTTGTTCTGATTGTGTGACCTCCCAAGCCTGTGCTGCCCCTTTGCTGCGGGCACGCGCGACGCGGTCGCGCAATGCTTCTGCCTGTGCTTTGACAATTTCCGCGCGCATGACCGCCCCATCTGCATCTGCAGCAATTTCGGCCAAGGCGACGCGCGCTCTCTGAACGCGCGCATCAATATTTGCCAGTACAGCGTCGCGTTTGACGACATCCCCTTCACGGACCAGAATTTCTGCAATGCGCCCATTCACGGATGGCTTGATTTCCACGCTGTTGACGGGCTCCAAAATAGCCGTGACGGATTGACCATTGGCCGCAGTCGACACGATTACGGAGACAACGAAAAAGAGCGCGCGCAGCATTGTCACGAACCGCCAAAGCTTGTGAAATTTGTTAGCGACAGATGATGCGCGGCGAAAATATTGAGCACACCGCGCCGCGCCAATCCAGCCAGAACATCATCTGGCAATTTGCGGAGTTTTTCTTCCGAGATGATATAGAAGCCTTCGACCTTGATGGTTTTGCCATCACGGGAAATGGTGACAGAGGAAGGATCCACAAGGTCCAGTTTGCGCGCCTCGTCCATGACTGCACGGGTTCTGAGCAGCGCGTTTTCGTAGCGATTTGAGAAATCCATGACATTTGTTAACACTTCGGAAGGTTTGCCGTCCTTGAACAAAGCTCTGTCTTCCTCACCGGAGGTTGAGAAAATCATCGAAGACAAATCTGCGCAAAGGATGTTGCGGTCCTTGTCTTCCGCTTCGCGGACATAGGCAAACGGATAGCGGCGAAGATAGGCAGGGACATACGCGCCGGATTTCCAACTGCCGTCTTCGTTGACATGATCGTTCTGGCCTGCGGCATAGCCCACCAGCGCGACAGGGGTTGGATTGTCCTGGCCTGCCAGAACAATCGGATAATTGCGCATTGCTTGCGGGAATTCATCAGCAGTGATTGGAATGGCGTTCGTTTCCGAGGCGTATTCATAGCTGCGCTCGCGTGAAAGGTAATACCCGTTGTGGCGCTCTGCAGCCAGAGGCACGAGCGTTTTGTAGAGCGTCGGCAGTTTCTGCGGCTGCATCTCTTTGTCTGCCCGATTGACGGCGCGTCGTTGAACCATGATTTGTCTTTCTCTTGTCGGCTCGGATGAGCCTATTGTTGGTAGATATCTAGTCTGTTTTGCAGCAGGCGCGAACCCGCGAATTTGGCCCGCGCGAATAGTGAACGCGGTTGCGTATCCAGTCGCGCAACAACAGCTCCGCCATGCGCAAGACTTTCGGTGCAGTCAGGGCGGGCATCTGTGAATTGCGCGCGCAGGCTAAGCTGTCCGTCGATAGCAAGGCTGTTGACAAAGTTGTCGGTCAGCCGGGCCTCAAATTCGCACGCAGGATCGTGAACTGCGCGGACCCGCAAGGACGTATCAGAGGAAAGCCTTAGATCCCGTTCCAACTGCCCTTGATCCAACCGCAGGCGCAGGTAAGGCTCCACCGGATCAGAGTAAGCACCAAGCTCTTCGACCAGCCCTGGGCTCACCCAGGCACCATCGTAAGTATTTGCTGCCAGCGGCGTCCAGATTGTGCTCTCACTTGATTCAAATGAAACGGCTGCTAACCGGGCTTCGAGCTCTTTTCCCGTCTTGTCGAAGCGGTCGATCTCCGTGCGGATGCCAGCTTTTTCGGCAGCGGAGCTCTGTGCCGTCCGGTTCAGGTTCTCCAGCATTTGCTTTCGCAATCCCACATCGGCGATCTGCTGGATGAGCTCTGGGTTTTCAAGCGTGAAGGCGGAGGGTCCGGTTATGGTCATGCGGCCAGCTTCCGACACTTCGACGAAACGGGTTTCATACATGCGCAACTGACCGGGAAGAAGCAAACGGTCGGGGAAGGGAATGAACAAGGCTGCGATCACTGCAGCGGTTGTGCCCAAAACTGCGAGGCTGCGAAATGGCCGGATGCCTTGCTTTATGGCCAGTTTCAGAGAGTTGTAGAGTGGTCGCGCAACCAGCGTCATCAGAATAACGGCTACGGCAATTGGCGACAGCCGTTTGTCAAATTGGTAGATAAGCCAGAAGATCCCCGCAAAGATCGTCCAGCGGTAGCTGTAAGACAGAATCCAATAAGCCAGATCAGAGCCGATGATTGGCTGCGTTTTCGCGCCCAGTAGCTGCGCCAGAAAGGCACGGGCCGCTTGGCTGGCACGGCCCGATAAGTTGGGGCGGCGCAGGTAGTCGGTCAGCATGTAGTATCCATCCAGCTTAATCGCCGGATTGAGGTTGAACAAAAGCGCGATTGCACCGGCAAAGACCGCAACTTGCAGAATGATCGTTTGAAACATGCCTGCTTGCGTCTGTGCCCAGAAGATCGCCAGGATTGCGATCACCCAGGTCTCAAAATAGATGCCGCCTGCGCCGATCATCACGCGTCGGAACACAGACCGAAGGCGCCACGCGCCAGTGACGTCAGTAAATGGGAATGGTGTGAAAGCGAATATGCTAATGCCCATTCGAATAGGGCCGGGTGCATGGCCTTCCTGCAAACACATGGTCCGATAGGCCAGCGCGTGACCCATTTCGTGCACGATTTTGATGGCGACATACAGTCCCGCAAAAATCAGGAATTGCCGCCAATCGGCGTCGAAAATCTGCCGCAGGCCGAGGCTCAGCTTCTCGCTATTGGCGAAGAGCTGTTGCACCATGATGAGCATCGTTGCGAACCAGGCAAGACAGCCCAACGGGGAGAAGAGCAGTCGCCCCAGCCAGCCGAGGGCATCCGTGGCGCGACCCGCGTCGATCAAGTCCCAGCGCATGGACACCAACTTGCTTTCGATTGGTGTTTTCTTTTTCTCGGCCTCGCTTTGCGTCTCGCCACTGCGCACAAGTAGTCCGGATTGAACAAGACGTTTGACCAGATTTTCGCCCTGCTGCGCAGGAATGCCTGCCTTTGCGAGAGCGACCGGCACAGATCCGGTTTCTTTCACGATGCTAAAAAATTGAACGGTGGCGCGGTTGGCGAGGAAATACTTGCCGGTGGCTTCATTGGTAATGACGAATTCCAGCTCGTCACTGCCGGGGGGTGTGACATCGGTAAAAGTCACGAATCCCGGTGCCGCAAGCCGTGCATAGGCGGCAGTGCCAGGCTCTCCGTTTTGCATGGTGCCAGTCATCAATATCCCTTCGCGCATCGCGCGCCCTCTCTGACAACTATATCCCAAAATCTTTGGTTTAATACGGGGAATAGGGCGCAACACCGCACCGTCTGTAGCGAAGAAAATGGCTTGCGATGATTGGTCCGGTTGGTGCACATATTCGTCAGGGCAGGCGATGGCGTCGCCAGCGTAAAGCGCGCCCTCCTCACCATCCTGAACGCCGGGAATTTGCTTGACCGTTGCCGCGGTGAGGGAAGTTCCTAGCCCTCGTTCCGCCGCGGTTTGCGGAACGAAGGAGTCTTTTGATGGATCGTCCACAATTCCACCGATTTCACCAAGGGGACCGTGTTCTTCTTTTCTCTGATGCAGAATACGAAGCACGGGTCGCAAAGCTGCGAGAGAACATGGCAGCGATGGGGGTTGAGGCCTGTGTGCTGACCTCCATGCATAATGTCGCCTACTATTCAGGCTTTCTATACTGCGCGTTTGGTCGTCCTTACGCTGCTGTCGTGACAGCCGATGAGATTGTGACGTTCAGTGCAGGTATTGATGCCGCACAACCATGGCGGCGGGGATACGGTGACAACATCACCTATACTGACTGGCAGCGAAACAATTATTGGCGTGCGATCCGGTCAGTGACAGGTGATGGCAAGACCATTGGTTTCGAGGCGGATCATTTGAGCATTGCGCAGAAGGCTCTGTTGGATGACTTTCTGTCACCCGGCGACTGCATCGACATCGCGCCCGCCACAATGCGTCAGCGCATGCACAAATCTGCCGAAGAAATCGCATTGATCCGCGCCGGTGCACAGGTCGCGGATGTCGGCGGTTATGCTATCAAGGATGCGGTGAAGGCAGGGCTGCGCGAAATTGATATTGCGATGGCAGGTCGCGACGCGATGGAACTTGAGATTGCAAAGCGCTTTCCGGATGCGGAGTACCGTGACACTTGGGTCTGGTTCCAGTCCGGGATCAATACCGATGGTGCCCATAACCCAGTGACAGGTCGTGTCTTGCAGCGTGGCGATATCCTGAGTCTGAACACTTTCCCGATGATCTCTGGCTACTACACAGCGTTGGAGCGGACCATGTTTGTCGAAGAGGTAGATGATGACAGCTTGCAGATCTGGAATGCAAATGTGGCGGCTCATGAATACGGCATGAGTTTGCTCAAACCGGGCATGAGCTGCGCTGAGGTCACTGAACAGATCAACGCGTTTTTCGCAGAACGCGATCTCTTGCAGTATCGCACCTTTGGCTATGGTCATTCCTTTGGCGTTCTGTCCCATTACTATGGCCGTGAAGCCGGTTTGGAGCTGCGCGAGGATATCGACACTGTGCTTGAGCCAGGAATGGTGATTTCGATGGAACCGATGCTGACGATCCCGGATGGTCAACCCGGGGCGGGGGGCTACCGCGAGCATGATATCTTGATCATCACCGAGGACGGGAATGAGAATATCACAGGCTACCCCTACGGACCTGAACACAACATTGTGGGATAATCGCAGCGCGCAGCTGGGCTCGTCTTAGCTGCGCGACCCTTCTTGGAACCATGCGATGATGGCGGCTCTGTTCTCCGGGGTCATCGTCTCTATGGCCTTGGGTGGCGGCATGGCATGGCTGACACCAGCTTGCAGATAGATTGACTTGGCGTGGCGGGCCACGTCGCTTTCCGTTTCCAAATGCACGCCTTTCGGTGCCCATCTGATCCCTTCCCAAACCGGTTCACGCGCATGGCACATGGAGCAGTTTCCAAGCACGATGTCATAGGCGTCCTCAAACCCTGCGGCGGAGGCGAAGCGCTGTTCCGCCGCAGTGAGGGCGCGGGTTTCGGCCTCCTCATATGTCTCCGTGCCCGAGTGGGTCGACAGCCATGCAATGACGATGAAGATGATCACCGTTACAGCCCAGGTCCAGCTTGGGCCTTTTCCCGTCGCATGCATCGTGTTGAAGTAATGCCGGATCGTGACGCCGGTCAGAAAGATCAGCGATGCGATGATCCAGCTGTATTCTGTGGCGAAGGCCAGCGGATAGTGATTGCTGAGCATCAGGAAGATGACGGGCAGTGTCAGATAGTTGTTATGGGTCGAGCGCAGCTTGGCGATTTTGCCGTATTTTGCGTCAGGCGTCCGTCCTTCCTGAAGGTCTTTCACCACTATCCTCTGGTTGGGCATGATGATGAAAAACACGTTCGCCGTCATGATCGTTGCCGTGAACGCGCCGAGATGCAGAAGCGCCGCGCGGCCTGTGAATATCTGGTTGTAGCCCCATGACATGGCGACAAGGATCACAAAGAGCAGCAACATCAGAACGGTCGGCGTTTCGCCGAGCTTTGATTTGCAAAGGAAATCGTAACATATCCATCCAATTGTCAAAGAGCCCCCTGAAATCAGGATGCCTTGCCAAAGCGCCAGATCGGCCCTGTTGGGATCAAGCAGGTAAAGCTCGCCACCGACCCAATAGACAATCATCAAGAGGGCCGCACCAGACAGCCACGTGGCGTAGCTTTCCCACTTAAACCACACCAGATGCTCAGGCATGTTTGCGGGCGCTACGAGGTATTTCTGAATGTGATAGAACCCTCCGCCATGGACCTGCCATTCCTCGCCATGCGCACCGGCCGGCATGTTCGGAACCTTCTTCAGCCCCAGATCGAGAGCGACAAAATAAAAAGACGAGCCGATCCACGCAATTGCGGTGATGACATGCAACCAACGGACGGCAAAACCAATCCAGTCCCACATGATCGCAAAATCATACATGTTCCGACTCCTGATATGACTTTCGCCACGCTATCCGAGACTTCATTTGTCTGCTATTGCTTGTAATCTCCAAGCTGCATCAAAAAAAGCCGAACAATGTCATATCTCGATAATATCCGCACATTCGTACGTGTTTATGAATTGGGGAGCATGTCTGCTGCAGGAAGGGATTTGAGAATTTCTCCGGCGGTGACGTCTTCACGCATTTCGCAGCTGGAAGATCATTTGGGTGTGCGGCTGTTCCAACGCACGACGCGCAGTCTGACCCCAACCGGCCAGGGACGCGCTTTTTATGGCGGTGCCTGTCTGGTTCTGGAATCGGTCGAGGCGGCCGAAGCGCAGGTGGTTGATATCACTGAAAACCCACGCGGCGCGCTTTATGTTGCCGCGCCCTTGGGTGTTGGACGGCGGTTGATCGCGCCTGAGGTGCCTGCATTTCTTGAAAGATACCCTGAAGTCAGCGTCCGTTTACGGCTCACGGATCGGAAGGTTGATTTGACGACTGAAGGTCTCGACCTGGCGTTTTTTCTGGGGCAACCAGAAGACAGTACGCTACGTATTCGCAAGATCGCCGATATCAATCGCGTGATGTGTGCTGCGCCTGATTACATTGCGGCCTATGGCCACCCTCGAAGCGGCCATGATCTGGTCAAAGACAAGCACGAATGCCTCAATCTGTGTTTCCCCGGCGCGACGGAGTTTCAGTGGCCTTTGATTACTGAAAACGGACCCAAACGGTTTCGTGTCAAAGGGCGTTATGAGTCGGATGACGGAGACGTGCTCACTGATTGGGCGTTGAACGGACATGGGATTGCATTGAAGCCAGTCTTTGAAATCTCGGACCATATCTCGTCCGGCGCATTGGTTGTTGTTGGAGCAGACACGCCACCGGAACCCGTGCAAATGGCGTGCCTTTACACCCACAGGCGGGGTCAGGACCCTAAGTCACGGCTATTCATGGAGTTCATGGTGGAGCGCATCAGCGCATCCATCAAAGCACGGGCATAGTTGCAGGCTTTCATCATTTTTCATAATGTGAACTGGTTTTTCAACAACGAGATCACGGCATGGATGATGGGACAACGCCCGACCGCAGAGCCCGCGGCAGGCCGCGGGACTGGCACGACAAAACGGCTCAAAACACAATCAAATCGCTCGATCGTGCGATGGAGGTGCTTGATTATCTGAGCCAAGGGCAAGGCCAGACTCTGTCTGAACTGGCGAGCGATCTGAG
The DNA here is from genome assembly GCA_039195745.1 of Pseudomonadota bacterium. Lineage (GTDB taxonomy): Bacteria > Pseudomonadota > Alphaproteobacteria > Rhodobacterales > Rhodobacteraceae > Litoreibacter. The sequence goes on from JBCCVD010000003.1 coordinate 258,289, forward strand.
CCAATCGGCAGCGACGGTCTATCGTATCCTCATAACGCTTGAGACGCGGGGTTTGGTGGAGTTCGATGCGGCAACTCAGGTATGGCATATCGGTCCGCATGCGTTCATCATCGGTGCTCGCTATTTGCGGCGAACAAGTTTGGTTGAACGCGCGGGCCCACTGCTGCGTCGATTGATGGAGCAAACTGGTGAAACCGCCAATCTGGGGATCGAACGCAACGGTCAGGTGCTCTTTGTTAGTCAGGTCGAAACCCAAGCAACGATCCGTGCTTTTTTCCCACCGGGAACGCTGTCCAAGCCGCATGCTTCGGGCATTGGAAAAGCCTTGCTTGCGCATATGGGCGAGCGCAGGTTGACGTCTATTCTGGACGGCACTGATCTTGAGAAATACACGGAGTTCACGTTAACGGCGCGCAAGGCGCTGCTTGCTGATCTGGAGCAAACCCGCGCCCGTGGATACGCGATTGATGGGGAGGAACGCAATATCGGCATGCGGTGCATCGCAGCACCTGTGTTCGGGCTAAACGGGGAGGTGCTCGCAGGGATATCCGTGTCAGGTCCGACGTCTCGTGTTAGTGCGGATCAGATCGAAGTATTCAGCGCCTATGTGATGCAGGCCGCGGCTGATCTTTCCAGTGCGACCGGCGGTTAGCAATCAGCGGAGCGGTGTCAGTGGCATGTGTCGGTTGACATCCTTGTAAAGCAGATAGCGGAATTTTCCGGGACCGCCTGCGTAGCAAGCTTGTGGGCAAAATGCGCGCAGCCACATGTAATCGCCCGCCTCAACTTCTACCCAATCCCGATTGAGCCGATAAACAGCTTTGCCTTCCAGGACATAAAGCCCGTGCTCCATGACATGGGTTTCCAGAAATGGAATGACAGCGCCCGGTTCAAGCGTCACGATGTTGACGTGCATGTCATGGCGCATGTCGGCCGTGTCAACGAACCGCGTCGTGGCCCATTTTCCGTCCGTGCCGGGCATTTCGGTCGGCGTGATCTGGTGTTCACTGGCGATGATCACATCGGGTTCGTCCATGCCATCGACGCGCAGATACCGTTTCCGAATCCAGTGAAAGCAAAGCGTTTCATTGCCGTTGTTATGAAGCGCCCAGTTGGCACTTGGAGGCAAGTAGGCAAAGCCGCCTGATTTGAGATTATGTGTCTCACCGTCGATTGTGAGTGTCGCCTCGCCCTGAACGACAAACAAAACCGCTTGCGCTTCCGGGTCACTTTCCGGGCTCTCAGACCCACCGCCCGGTTGAACCTCCATAATGTATTGCGAAAACGTCTCCGCAAAGCCGCTGAGCGGTCTGGACAAGACCCAAAGGCGCGTCTTGGACCAGAAGGGGAGGGAACTTGTCACGATATCGCGCATCGTGCCCTTTGGGATAACGGCATAGGCGTCAGTAAAGACCGCTCGGTCCGTCAACAATTGATCCTGACTTGGATGCCCACCGTGTGGAGTGAAATAAGTCTGGGTCACAATTCGTCCTTCTAAATCACGAAGCTGCACTATGGCGTGCGCTCTTCTGAGGAGCCATCAATATTGTAATAACAGGAGTTTTTTGAAAAAAATGAAAGTGTCTCTTTGATAGGCGTTCCAATCATGCCCGAACGAAAAACTGTAGACTTTGTCACGTTTTGATATTCAACTGCCGTCTAGGCCAAACCGGACCAGATCCGTAGGATAAAGACCAAAGAGGGGGACCAGCCATGAAAACGCGTGCCGCCGTTGCCGTTGCAGCAGGACAGCCATTGGAGATTATGGAGGTCAATCTTGAAGGCCCGAAAGCGGGTGAGGTTTTGGTCGAAATTAAAGCGACCGGCTTGTGTCATACAGATGAGTTTACCCGATCAGGCGATGATCCTGAGGGGATTTTCCCGGCGATTTTGGGTCACGAAGGTGCTGGCGTTGTTGTCGAGGTCGGTGAGGGTGTCACGACGTTGGAAGTGGGCGATCATGTTATCCCGCTCTATACTCCAGAGTGCAGGGAATGTGAGTATTGCCTTAACCCTAAAACGAATTTGTGTCAGAAAATTCGGTCGACACAAGGCGCTGGTTTGCTGCCTGATGGGTCCACCAGATTTTCAATGCTCGATGGGACGCCGATCCACCACTACATGGGCTGTTCAACATTCGCCAATCATACCGTTGTGCCGGAGATTGCACTCGCGAAAGTGCGTAAAGACGCGCCGTTTGACAAGATTTGCTACATCGGATGTGGCGTGACGACCGGCATCGGCGCCGTGATCAACACCGCTAAGGTTGAGATCGGGTCTCGCGGCATTGTCTTTGGTCTGGGTGGCATTGGGCTGAACGTGATCCAAGGCTTGCGCCTTGCGGGCGCGGATCAAATCGTTGGGGTCGACCTGAATGATGGAAAGGTCGAAATGGCCAAGCATTTCGGGATGACCGATTTTGTGAACCCGTCGAAGATCGACGGCGATTTGGTGGCGCATCTGGTAGAGCTGACGGGCGGTGGTGCTGACTATACTTTTGACGCCACGGGTAATGTGAGCGTCATGCGCGCCGCACTGGAATCTGCGCATAAAGGCTGGGGCGAAAGCATCATTATCGGTGTCGCGCCTGCCGGAGCAGAAATCAGCACGCGACCATTCCAGCTGGTCACTGGCCGAAGCTGGCGCGGGACAGCATTTGGCGGCGCGTCAGGGCGGACAGATGTCCCGAAGATCGTCGACTGGTACATGGATGGAAAGATCGAGATTGACCCGATGATCACGCATAAGCTGACATTGGATGAAATCAATCATGGCTTTGATCTGATGCATGAAGGCAAATCCATCCGCGCTGTCGTTGAGTTCTAATCCCCTTTGGCGGACCGCCCGAGCTTATCGACCCGCATAGATGGTCTTTTCCTCGGCGCGGTCGAACACCGCTGGGACGGTAAGGATCCATCGGCCATAGGCAAACAGCCTGTCACGGGCCCGCAGCAGGTCGGTGTCGTTGGCTTTGTGAACGATGCGCAGGCCGATCTGGTCAATCACGGCGGGCAGGACAAGGCCATTCATCACTACCCAAGCGACCACTACCTGTCATGGATTGCGGAAGGGCAGATACCAAATGGTACAAAACCTGCAGCTTTCGGCGAGAACATAGCCTCTGTTGGAATGACAGAGGATGATGTGTGCATCGGAGACATCTTGCAGCTCGGAAATGCACTTGTTCAGATTTCACAAGGTCGGCAGCCCTGCTGGAAAGTGAGTGCATTCACTGACAACGCAAAGATGGCTTATCTCTTCCAGAAAACGGGCCGGACGGGCTGGTACTACCGCGTCCTTGAAACCGGGCAAGTCAGTCCGGGTGATCTGATCACCCTGAAAGACCGACGCCAGCCAGAATGGACCGTTCGACGGGTCACGAATGCGCGGCTGACACGGAAAGTCTCAAAAGAAGATGCTGCAACACTTGCAGTCATGCCCGAGCTGGCAGAAGGCTGGCGCGCTGCTTTTGCACGGATGGCCGGCGGCGATAGAGATGAGGATGTCAGCCGGAGGCTCGGCACGTCTTAAAGGGCGATCAGCGCCCCGTGTTGCCCGATCACGCGTCCCGCACAGGCCTGCCCAGCTTTGATCGCCGCATGAACGTCCTTTGTCGTAATGTAGCTGGACAGAAATGCTCCATTGAACGAATCGCCTGCCCCCGTTGTGTCTTTCACATCTGTAACAGTCGGTGTTGGCGTCACGGTGCTCTGTCCGGCGTGCCATGACCGCACGTCAGCCTCCCCATTTTTCAAAACCACGGTCTCTGCTCCATAGTCTGCATAACGAGTGACAGTGTCTTGAGGTGTCATGTCGCCAAAGGCCGCTTGCTCGTCGTCAAAGCTAGGAAATACGAGCGTGGATGTGCCTGCGACCTCCGCAATCAAGTCTTTCATGCGTTTTGCGTTGTCCCAAAGCGCGGGCCTGATGTTTGAGTCAAACGCTACCAGCTTTCCTGCCTGGCGCGCTTTGCGAATATGGTCAATCAAACGCGCGACGTCGTCAGGTGGCAGAATGGCCAGAGTGATCCCGGACAAATAGACAACTTGAGCAGTTTCAATAGACGTTCGAAGATGCGTCTCATCAGATGCCAGCAACCTTGCTGCTGACGTGTCGCGCCAATAGGAAAAACTGCGCTCGGCCCCATCGAGATGGATCATGTAAAGGCCAGGGCGACGGCCCTCAATCCTTCGGACAGTGCTACAATCTATCCCGGCATCTGCCATAAATGTGCGCATCTCGTCAGACATTGGATCGGTGCCAAGAGAAGTATGGAACGCTACGCTCCAATCTTCCGGCAATGCCGCGCGCGCGTACCAAAGCGAATTGAACACGTCGCCCGCAAAGGACTTGCGTAGCAAATCGTTCTTTGCCTGCGACAATTCCACCATGCATTCGCCAATGCCGAGAAGCGTTTTTTGCATGTCACTCCGCCTGTAGTTGAGTTTTTCAGATGTCATAACAGGGCCGTCGAACTGCGGAAAGGCGGAACCCTGCGAAGCCGCAGGTGGATTTTTCTTCCGGCTGTTCCAAAGGCTTTGATTGCGCTACGCTGTTTAAGGCGATGTTTATCTTTCTAAGGTGCCAAATATGTTGCAGACCATCGGGGGCTTTATCCTATTCGTTTTGGGGATTTGGGCGATTGTCTCTATCCTCAATTCCAAGGCAGAAACCGGAACGAAGGTTCTTTGGATATTGCTTGTGCTGATCTTGCCGCTGATCGGTTTCATCATTTGGTATTTCGCAGGACCGAAACCCGGAAGCCCCTGAAGCTGGCGCCGATCAACCTCTTAAGATGAAGAGCTGACTGATCGCACTGCGCACCTGGCCGTCGAAGTGGGGTTTTGTGATAATGAAAACCGGCTCTTGCGCGGTACCGGAAAGAAGCTGCTCAGGATAAGGTGTGACAAAGACGACGTGCGTGTCAGGCTTGGCCTGCAGAATTTTGTCAGTTGCAATCAGCCCCGATGATTTATCGGCGAGGATCAGGCTCGCGATGATCATCTCAGGGGTGCTTTTGGTGGCCATCTCAATCGCTTCAGCAGCCGTTTTGGCGACGCCAACGACGTTGCACCCCATTTCCGAAAGGCAAGATACCATATCCATTGCCACCATAGGATCATCCTCGATCATCAGCACGCTGGTCCCGTTGCGGTAAGGAATTTCTTCCAGTGCGGTGTCGAACAGGTGTTCGGCTTCGTGCTCTTCAATGTCCAGAATCTGAGCGATTTCATGGAAAGAAAATTCTTCAATCGTGCGTAAGAGCAGGGTTTCCCGCGAGTTTTTGGTGAGGCCCATCATTTTGCGTCGTGCCGCCGTTTGGCTAAAGGACGCAGAACGGATTTCCTTCCAACTTTCGTGTAGCTTGGAAAAAAGCAGAAGACGGATGGCCATAACGGACACATCTGTTGGCGTTTTCCGCGCGGCATGCCGTGCCTTTGCTGCTAACAAATCGCCGGTTGTCTGATCGCCCGTCAAGGCACGACCATAGCGCCGCAGATAAGGCATTGCGGCTTCGGTAATATCTCCAGTTGCACATGTCGTGCCCCCGGTCATGAAGCGAGCCTCGCGATCCTGCAATGTGAAGGAATGCAGCCAGACTACGCCACAGGTGTAAAGAATTGCGTAACAATTGAAGGGTTATTGCGATTGCGTGACTATCGAACGGTATCACCGGGCGCAAAGACAGGCGAAATTTCGACTTGCCGTTCTTGCGGTATCGCTGACTTATCCAGCGCTTCAGTGATGAGTTGCGCTGCGGTTTTGCCGATCTCAATGCGGCAACTGTCCATCGTCGCCAAACGTCTCGGCAACCCGTCAATCAACTCGACGCCATTAAACCCTGCCATCCCGATTTCTCCTGGAACGTCATAGCCTTCCTCTAAACAGTAAAGCAGGCCGCCAGCACCGATCATGTCATTCGAGTAGTACAGAAAATCGAGGTCCCTCGTGCGAGACAGGATATCCTGCGTCATCTCGCGGCCTTTGGCCAAGGCCGACCCGCCGGAGTAGTATTCCTCATCTGCGATGGTTAGGCCAGCCTCTGTCAGAACCGATGTGAACCCTTCGAACCTCTTGCGAGCCCGATGGTCCAGCGGCATTTTTGTCCCCAGAAAACCGATCTTGCGGTAGCCGCGTTTGAGAATTTCCTTCGCCGTTTCCCGTCCTGCACGATGGTGTGAGATACCCACACAAGCGTCAATCGCTGGACCATCCACATCCATGATTTCGACAATGGGGATTCCAGATGCCGCCATCATCTTTCGCGCGGGTTCAGTATGCTCCAAGCCCGCAACAATCAGGCCAGTTGGACGCCAGGACAGCATTTCGAAGATGACTCGTTCTTCCTTTTCGGGCTCATATCCCGTGACACCCACAACAGGTTGCAAAGGTGTGTCATCAAGGATTTCGGAAATCCCCATCATCACCTCGGGAAAGACCATGTTGGACAAAGAGGGGATGACAACGCCGACGAGGTTGACATTATTTGATGCCAGAGCCCCGGCAATTTTGTTCGGCACGTAGCCGAGTTCCCGCGCGGCTGAGAGAACTTTCTCCCTTGTTTTATCAGACACTTCGCCTCGATTGCGCAAAACCCGGCTAACAGTCATTTCGCTGACGCCTGACACCTCTGAGACATCACGCAATGTTAAATTCGGGCGGTAATCCGGATCGGAGCGGCTGGTCAATCTCGTAAGCTTTCACAACGTGTCACTAAGTTACAAATAGCGCCAATTCTAAGACTTGTCCAAACAGGAATCTTCGCGTATGTTAGCGTTAACGGTGAAGATCAAACGAGGGAAGTCTGTTCTGTGCGGTCATACGCACTTGTGCAGATTTACCACTGAAAAGGAGACGCGTTGGGCCAAAATTCGCGTCTCCTTTTTTGTTGCGTCACGCGCTAATTTTCCCCAGTACTTCCCCCAAGGCCCCGTGGCTCAACTGGATAGAGCAGCCCCCTCCTAAGGGGCAGGTTGCAGGTTCGAATCCTGCCGGGGTCGCCAAAACTGCCTGAAAAATATGGCTTATTTGCAAGGGGTTCTGCAGAAGCGTGCAGAAACGCCCGTTTTGTTTTCCGCCGAATTCTCCGAAAACGACCAAAATCTCGTACAAAACCTGTACAAAATTCGCACGCCTGTGCGGCATTTAAGGTCATCCGATGAGCTGGCGTGTGGCGAATGCGTGTGCGGAGCGGAAGTTCGGGAGTGCGACGCGCAAGCAGATCATCATGTTTCTGGCGGACAAGGCGTCTGACGATGGTTCAGGCATCTGGTGTTCTAAAGGGACGATCCAGCGGCACACGGAGCTTGGAGAGACGACGGTCAAACGGACGATCCGGAATTTCCTGAAGGAAGGCATCCTGGTCGAGACCGGCGCGCGGGGCTGCAAGAACGGGTTCACGGTCGTTTACCGGATCGATCTTGCCCGGATCGAGGTGCTGGAACTGACCGCAGAACCCGATATTGAGACGGGGGCCACAGTGGA
>JBCCVD010000004.1:0-231346 GCA_039195745.1 Pseudomonadota bacterium
GCAAAGGCGAAGATGTCCGCAAGCCCGGGGCGGCCGCCGCTTGCACCGGGATCAAACAGCCCCCTGTGTTGGAAGCCATAGAGCGCATCGTTGGTTTCGGCAAAGGTCCCGCCGGGCCAGATGATCATCCCCAGATCAGTGTCATCGACCTGATCGGCGAAATCATCGAAGCTGCGATACGCGTTATACCGCGTCCCGAAACTTTCTTCTGTTATGACCCGTGCGCCGTCGACTGTCTCGTCGTCGTCGAGCCTTCTGATCTGTTGCACCGTAGCACCCCGCGTAAAAACACGGGATCAGCTATCGGAAACATGTATTAAATGTTTATTTTCAGATACTTACAGTTATATTTGAATTTGACTAAACACAATCATGATGCGCTTCATCGCCTTTATTTCATTGAATATCAACCGAAGGGAATCGTTCAAATGCGATCAAAAAAGCGTAAATCATTTTATCGGTTCCAATTTGGAAACAATCCGCACGCCTTCAATGCGTGGTCTTTGCGCGCTCCACCGTGAAGAAAAAATCCTGCGGAATGTCGGTCTTCATTGCGACGTCATCCGGCACGCAATCGGGGCCTACGAGGAAGACATTCGCCCCGAAATGCGTGTGCATCCGCGCGAGGTTTTCCATGCGGGGGCTGGTCAAATCGCGATAGAACGTGGCGTAGGTCTGCGTCGCTTTCAATGCGGTGATCTTGTCGCGATGCTGGTCCACGCAATAGGCATGCGCGGCGCGCAATTCCGGATCGGCCATCAGGGCGTTGAACTCTTTGCGCAGCAATCGCCGCTTGGTTTGGATGGAGCGGTCTTCTTCCCAATTGTTGTTCATCCGGAACCAGTAGCTCAGGCCCTGATCGCGATCGACATGGTTGACGCGGCCACGGTCCCGCTTGACCAGAAAGCTCTCCGCACTGCGCACAGCATAATGGTTCAGCGTCACCAGATCATATCCGTAGCTGTCAGTGGTGGAGCGCCAGCCATTGCGGATCAACTTTTGCGGCATGGGTTTGCCGGACCCGTTAACCCAATTGATCTGATCCCACAGATCAGGCTTTAACCCTTTAGGTCGGTGCACCCCCATCTTCTTGTAGATGCCAATATTGCGAAACAGCGTCTTGAACCCCCAAGCCTGATGCGGTTTTCGGCATAGCTCTGGCGCACAGCGGGTGAACTGATCAATCAGGAACCGATCCTCAAATTCATGCACATCCGCGTTGCCAAACAGCCGCCAGGTCAGCGAAATCATATTTGCATCACCGACGGCTTCATACAGATCGTCGAGCCGCCCTTCCCCCACATGAATGTTGATGAACTCATCGACATCCATCGAAATGACCCAGCCCGCGTCTTTCAGGATTTGTTCTTTGTCGGAGGCGGCGAGTGCCCAGTGCTGTGGCTTGAGATCCGTGCCATGAAACCTGTTATCCCGTCGCTGCACGATGCCGCGCTCCATCAACAGGTTCAGCAGCTCATCCGTGCCGTCATTGCAGTCATTGGTATAAACAAGAAAATCGTCGACGCCGATGGCGCGGTGATAGGCGACCCATTCCAGAATGAACGGACCTTCATTCTTCATACAAGTGACGATCAGCGTACGCCCGCCCTTGATCGCGGGGGCTGGTGCGGCCTCGATCTTGCTTTCTGGCGCGCGGACCGGGTTATGACCCCAGACCTCTTTGGCCATGGCCAGCAGCGCGTCATCCTCGATCAGCGAGGTCTTGGGCACAATCTCTGCGGCTGTGTTCTTTGGATGACGGATCGCCATGGCGCGCCAGAATGGCGCCACCTCATCCGCCTGCGGCACAGCATCAATGATGCGCACGAAGCGCCACACCTTGTCAGAGCCCACCCGCGCAGGCGCGACGCACCAGCGCCTGTTGGCGCGCGGATTGTCGAATTGACGGCAGATATGGTCACCGAACCCGGGCGCCTCACCATTGCGCACGCGCCATGGATAGACCCGCTGGCCGACCATCTGGATCACCCCGGCAGAGCTGTGATGCACGTCCTCAAACGGCTGCGCGCCGGGTTGCATAATGTCGGCAAGATCAAGGTTCATCACCGCGCGGGCCCGGCTCAGGAAACGCCATTTCAAGAGCTCGTAGATCTGCAACTCCACAAGCGGGCTGGTCCAGGCATCAGGCTTTTGCCTGTCCATTCTGTCTTTGCCGGGCGCGTCGGGGGCATTAAACGGATCGGAGGCAGGCGGCAAATCAGGCTGGCCCAGCGGTGCGTAACTTGTCAGATGCACGAGCCTCTTGAGACCCTGTGCTTCAGCACATGCCTTAAGTTTCTTGTCGAACCCTTTCTCTGAATTGGGTTTTTTGCGATCCACCAGCAACACAGCGTCCAGACCAAACCGCATAACATGATATGTGATCCATGCCTCGATCACCTCAATCGGCTCGCCATTGCGTTCAGCGATGCAGACATTCATATCAGCGAACAGGTCTGTTTCGGGCGTCTGAACAGGAAGCGTGAATTCTCCGTCGCTCAACGCCATGCTTATCTTCGGTTCAACACCGGCCGCGCGCCCCACGAACATCAGCCCGCCATTGATCCCGCGCACCTCAGAAAATGCTGCGCACCCGTTGCGTTGCTGCTTTCTGAACCGCTTGATATCTGTGCCAGATGCCATGAAGACCCGCAGCCCCATGCCGCCAACCGGGTCTTCCCACCCGATACAGTCCAGCGCGATAAGCCCTTGATCCTGAAAAACATTCAGCCGTCGCTGCTGATATACCTCAGCCATGGTCAGTGAGCCCTTGATAGGCTTTGATCAATTGAAGGCAGGTTTCACGCGGCAGCGCCGCACTTTCGCCCGCCAGCAGCAAACGCCCGAACAGTTTCAACGGGGCCTCTTGCGTCATCAACCGCGCGAACTCTGCGCGTTGCCAGGCCCGGCACGCCTCCTGCGCCGCAGCGACGCCCTCCAGCGACAGCAAATCGTCCAAAGCCGCGCGCGTGGCAGGCAGCATATGCTGGATGGAGCGATCCTCAACCGTGTTGAAATTGCGCTCCACCCAATAGGTCAGGTCGATGGGTTTGTCTTGATGATTGGGCAATCCGCGACCCGATTTGACCATGAAATCTGCAGCAGACCGCAAGGAATAGTGGTTCAATTGCACCAGATCGCGGGCAATAGGTTGGCCCCAATGCATGATTTGCTTGTCCGATTGCGCCAGTCGCTCGGGCACGGGGGCGCCTGATCCGTCGACGATCTGCGGGACCCCATGGCGCGCAGCGTTTTTCTGTTTGGGCCGATGCACGCCAAAGCCGCGAAACGGACCGTCCATGCGAAACAAGGTTTTAAAATAGCTGCCAATTGCCGGGTAAAGCATATCGGGGGCTGCCGCCCATGTGTAGCGTTCCGTCGTCAAGGCGTCAGACAGATCGACCTGTCCTGCATGCCCAAACAGCCGCCATTGCAACAAAACCGCATCGCCCCCGACGCGCTCGATGAGATGAGGAATGCCGGATAAGTCACTGCTCAAATTAACAAACTCATCACAATCAAGGCAGGCTACCCAATCCGCATCAATCACCATCGGATGATCCCACGCGGCCTTCAACGCACGCCATTGCGGCGTGCCGTCCCCGCCTTCATTCGCGACCATTGCGACGTCAGGCAACAGCCGCAACAGCGCCTCAGACCCATCAGTGCAGCCATTCACATAGACCACAAACCCCGTCACACCCGCAGCCCGGTGATGCGCGATCCATTCGAGCAGATGCGCGCCCTCATTGCGCATCGTGGTGACAAGAGTGATCTTCATGGCCCTGTTTTACCTGCTACGAGACTGCGGCTTTGCGCGCGGTTTCTGATCCGGATTTTCGAGAAACCGAATCACCTTTTCCTTGCGTTTTAACCTGCCCTTTGCGAGAATCGAAACAATCATAAGCAACAAGGCGGGACGAACCCGTTAATTGCGAGGCAGAACGTGACAAAAGACTACGCAATCGCGCAGCTGTGGATTGGCGGTTCGCTGACCTATATGGAACAGCTTTGCGCCGTGTCTTTCCGGGATGCCGGTCACCATGTCAAAATGTACACCTATGGCGAGGTCGGCAATATCCCCGACGGGATCGAGATTTGCGATGCCAATGAGATCATGTCGATGGACCACGTCATCGCCCACAAGCGCACGGGTTCGCCCGCACCGCAAGCTGACAAGTGGCGCTATAATATGCTGGCCAAGACCGATGATCAGATCTGGGCTGACACGGATGCCTATTGCGTCAAGAAATTCACCTCCTCCAACGGGCATTTTCACGGCTGGGAAAGCGCGCATCACATCAATAATGGCGTCGTCGGCCTGCCCGCTGACAGCGAAACGCTCGCCGGTCTGATCGATTTCACCTCGGACGAATATGCGATCCCCGACTGGTTCAAGCCCGAGTTGCGGGAAGAAATGGCGCAGAAGAAAGCTGCCGGAACCCCCGTTCATGTGGGGGAGCAAAGCTGGGGCGTTTGGGGGCCACAAGCGCTCACGCATTTTCTGCACAAGACAGGCGAGCATAAATACGCGATGCCGATTGAAGCGCTGTTTCCGATCAGTTTCAAGAAGCGCCGGTTGATGCTGAAACCAAACCTCGATCTCAGCCATTATGTCACGGATAACACGCTCTCCATCCATTTCTGGGGGCGGCGCATGCGGATGCGCATCATTGAGCGCGAAAATGGCGAGCCGCACCCCGACAGTCTGATCGGCAAGCTCCTGAAAAAGCACAAGATCGTGCCCTCTGACGCGCCGATGCCGAAATCCAACCCGCATAAACCCAAAGAGCCCGTGATGGTGCCCGGCACCTCCATCCCTATTGTCAGCAATCGTGACAAATTGGGGCGCGGCGGGGTCAATCTGACCGATATCGCGGATAGGTTGCGCCTTGATCAGGGCACGCAAAAGCACGCCTTTACAGAGCTTTACCACATGCTCTTCCAGCCCTTGCGCAAACGCGCGCTCAACATGGTGCTGCTGGGTCTGGGCAGCGCAGAAGAGGCGAAGGCAGGCACCAGCCCGACCCTGCCAATGTGGCTCGAATACCTGGTCAAGACGCAGATCACCGGGATCGATGAACACAAGTTCGCAAATCACAAAGACCCTCGCGCAACGATCTTGCAGACCAGCTTTGACACACGCCCGGCGCTGGAAAAAGCGACGGAAGACCTGAGCCAGATCGACATCGTGCTTGATGACGCAAGCCACCTGTCGCATCACCAGCAAAACGCTTTCGTGACGCTGTTCCCCAAGCTCAAATCAGGTGGGCTCTATATTATCGAGGATCTGCGGTTTCAGCCCAAAGCGCGCGAGAATAGCGGCTTTCCCAAGACCGCCGCGCTGTTTCAGGGCTATCTGCATGACGCTGTGTTCACCCATCCCGATGCGGCCATTCAAGACGCGCTGAATGACGCGCGCAAAGACATGTCCGGCTGTTTCCTGCATCAGGCCAAGTGGCACAAAGAGAAGCGCGATCAAGTGCTCGTGGTGCATAAGCGATGAGTGCGGAGCGGTATCTGATCCTGACCTGCATGAAGAATGAAGGGCCCTTCATTCTTGAATGGGTGGCCTATCACCTCTCCATCGGGTTCGATCATATTCTGGCCTATAGCAATGATTGCGAGGACGGGACCGACCGTATCCTCGACCGGCTCGAAAAGCTGGGCCATGTCACCCATCGCGACAACGCCCGCCTGCCCCATCAACGCCCTGCCCATCAGGTCCGCGCCTACCGCAAGGCCCGCCGGGAGGAATGCTTCATCAGCAGCGACTGGGTCGCGGTGATTGACGCCGACGAGTTCATCAATATCCATGCGGGCAATCGCAGCATTCAGGCGCTGACAGCAGCCGCGCCGGACGCGCGTTGCATCTCGTTGACATGGCGCCTTTTCGGCAGCAGCGATCAAACATTCTTTGAAGACGGGTTCTTGACCGAAAAGCTGCTGCGCGCAGCACCTGCCTATTGCCCGTCACCGATGCAGGCATGGGGGATGAAAAGCATGCACCGCACCGATGCGGTTGAGCTGATCGGGTGTCATCGCCCCAAACGCGTGCCGGATGCCGACTGGCACGCGCTGAACTGGGTGAACGGGCGCGGCGAAAAAATGCCGGAGCATTACCACAACGGCAGCTGGCGCATGACCAAACATACGGCGGGCTATGATCTGGGCCAGATCAACCACTATGCCCTGCGCACGCGGGAGAATTACCTGATGAAGGTCGCGCGCGGCCGCGCCTACACGCCAGACATGCTCGGCGCTGACTATTGGCATAAGATGAACCGCAATGAGGAAAGGGACATCACCATCCAGCCGCTCCTGCCTGAGGCGCGGGCCATCTATCAGACGCTTCTGGACGATCCGGTCTTGCACAAGTTGCATTTGCAATCCGTCGATTGGCACAGATCAGCGATCGCGCAGGTCCGCGACACGGATGCAGGGCGCGCGCTGATGGACGCCATCACCCCAACGGTCGAGCTGTTCGGACGCGACAGGGAGGCGATCCCGGCATGAGTGACATGATCGAACTGGCTCGCAATTCCGACGATATGTCGAAAGATGAATGGGACCGCGAACTGCACGCGATGGGCGAGAAATACGGGTTCTATGAGAAGATCGGCGCGGATCACTCCGCCCTTTTCGTGCGTGCTGGCAAAACGCTGATCGTCACATTTGAGAACCTTGATCACGTCTATGAGCATGGCAACAGGCTGCCTTGGGGCTTCGGTTTCGTGCAGAAACAGGGCTGGTCCATCCTTGGCATGATGGCCCACGATTGGAGCTGGTATCGCGACGAAGATGTCTACGCCTTCTTCGACCGCCTCAAGGCGGAGAAGTTTTTCGACCAGTTCGACCACGTGGTCTTCTACGGCGCATCCATGGGCGGCTACGGCGCATGCGCCTTCTCTGCCGCCTGCCCCGGCGCCTCCGTCGTGGCGATCAGCCCGCAAGCCACGCTCGACCGCGATCTCTGCTCTTGGGAGAAACGCTATCAGGTCGCCTGGATCCGCGATTTCAGCGGCGATTACGGCTACGCACCGGATATGACCCAAGCCGCAGAGCAGGTCTTCATCCTTTACGACCCGCTGGAGCCGCCAGATGCGATGCATGCGGCGCTGTTTCAAGGCAACAATGTCACCAAGCTGAAATGCCGTTTCCAAGGCCACCGCATTGCGTCAGGCCTGATCCAGATGGGCATCCTGCAACCCATCGTGTCAGGCTGCGTTGACGGCACCTTGACCCGCTCCGAATTCTACAAGCTCTTGCGCGCACGCCGCTCGTTCCGGCGCTACCTGCGCGAGCTTCTTCACAAGATTGACGACCAGAAGCATCCATTGATGGTGGCGCGACTGGCCGAATTTGTACTGGCCCAAGGCAATGGGCCTGTTTTCCGCCGCAAGTTGAATGCGGCCAACGCGCTTTTGAAAAAGCGCGGCATCACCCCACCCGGTCAACGCGCAAAAAGCGCCGCCGGGAGAACCGGGGGTTCACAATGAAAAATCTAGGCAGGACGGGCGTGTATCATGGGACAGATTTGGCTGCATATCGGCTCCCCTAAGACGGGGACAACCTCGCTACAGGGGTTTTTGAACGACAATCAAAACCAGCTGCGGGATGAAAGCGGCGTCAATTTCATGCAGGCCGGGCGGACGCATATCGCCCATAACCAGCTCGCCTCTGCCGCGCGGATGGGCGAGACGGAGAAGCTGTTTGACGCCTTCCAGCGGGAGGCCGACAGCATGCCGGACAAGCAGCATGTGATCACCTCGGAATTGCTGTTCAATCCGCATACCACCAAGAAGCTGATGCAAACCGTGCCTGACAGCTTTACAGAGCGCACGAAAGTGATCTGCTATGTGCGCCGACAGGACAGCTATCTGGAGGCGCTCTACAAGCAGTTCCTCAAAAACAGCCGGATCGAGCCGGACCGTCAGGCCTTCCTCGCTGATGCCCCGCGCCTTGTGCGCTATTTCAACGTGATCAACGCCTATGGGCGCGCGTTCGGGTCCGAGAATGTCGTTTTGCGGCCCTTCAGCCCCGACACGTTGACAGGCGGCGATGTGGTGCTTGATTTTGCAGATCAGCTCGGGATCGAGGTTCTGCCCGGCATGAAGCTGCAAAAGGATTTCGCCAACAAGACCTTCTCTGCTGAAATGTCCGAAACGCTTGCCACGATGGGGGAGCGGACCGATTTCAACGTGCGCGAGGTAATCCGCGAGCTGATCGCGATCGACCACCCTGGCACGATCAAATCGCGCGACGTCTTCACCACGGATGAACGCCGCGCATTGATGGAATCCATGGCCAATGAAAACCGCAAACTCGTGCGCCGATACATGCCGGAACACGCGCGGTTTTTCCAACATGACGACCTTGAAGCCAGCGCGCAGGTGGCCCGCGATGAGGCGCAGGACCAATTGCAGGACCGCGCCGCAGCCACCGAAGCTTTGCTGATCGCCATTGGCAATCTGCAGCGCCGCAAGACCGAAGAGCCGGAACTGGCCGCAGAACCCGTGGCGGAACCCGAGCCGCCCACACCCCTGGAAGAGCCGACACCCCTGCCCTCGTGGTATTGCGAGATCTATCCCGCAGGTGAGCGCGATGGCTGGTTCCGCAAATTTGGCGATTACAGTTGCTCTTTCGTGGAACGCGACCGGGCGCAGCTTGTGGTCAGCTTCGACAATCTCTCCCAAGCGGGCAATGAAGCCTATGCGCGGGAGCCCTGGGCCCAGAAATTCTGCGCGGATCGCGGCTACTCACATCTGGGTGTCTATGCCCAGACGCCGACATGGTTCCGCAACGCCGATCTGATCGATCACCTTGAACAATTGCGCAATGACGGCTTTTTCAAGACGTTCGACCGCGTGGCCTTTGTCGGCACCTCCATGGGCGGGTTTGGGGCTTTGACATTCTCCTCCCTCGCACCGGGCGCCACCGTCGTGGCCTTCAGCCCGCAAACCACATTGGATGAGGCCGAAGTGCCGTGGGAAACCCGCTTTTCCAAAGGCCGCGCCGCGGATTGGACCCTGCCCTATTCAGACGCCGCGACGCAAACCGCAGGCGCCTCAAAAGTCTATCTGGTCTATGACCATTTCCATGCCGCCGACCGCCAGCATGTTGACCGCTTGATGGGCCGTAATCTGGTGCATCTGAAAGGCTTCGGTATCGGCCATAAATCCGCGCTGGTCCTCAACCGCATGGATGCGCTGAAGAAAGTCATGGAAGACGGCATCACCGGCACGCTCGACCCGGCGGAGTTCTACAAATCCATCCGCGCCCGCAAGGATATCTACCTCTACCGCACAACGGTGGAAGGCTATCTGAAAGAACGCGGACAGGAAGACCGGCTGCGACGCTTCGCCAATGCGTTCAAGAAACGCCGCCGCGCGCAAAACGCAGCCTAGCAGCGATACGCAGTTCCCGTCACTTCAAAGACGGTCTCACCGGGACGGATGGGATCAAACACTACATGGGTCGCGCCTTGCTGCAGCGCGATCTGCTTGGCTTTGTTGCGCGCATCATTCAGGCCGATCTTCGCCAGCGGGCCGTAGACGCCCGGAATGCCCGTCACCTGACCAATCTCAGCGCAGCCCACCACATCTTGCGGCTGTGCGTCCTTAACGGTTTGCAAAGCCACGGCGGGCGGCGTGCACGCGGCCAGCGGAATCAGCGCCAGCCCCAATAGAAAACGTGTCATATCACTGCTCATTTGTTTTGCCTCGATCATAACAAAAGTCCGGGCACAGGAAATAACAAGCCTTACAGCTTTGGAAATCAGCAAAATCCGGCTCGGATCTGCTCTGGCCTCCTCTGTCTGAATTGGCTACATCTTCAAGGGTGACACGCAGGAGGGGCCGGATCATGACCAAACTCACCATCAAGCGCCCCGATGACTGGCATCTGCATCTGCGTGACGGCGAAATGCTCAAAGGCATCCTGCCCGAAACCACGCGCCATTTCGCCCGCGCGATCATTATGCCCAATCTGATTCCGCCGGTTGTCACCGCGAAAGACGCCGCCGAATATCGCGACCGGATCATGGCCGCCAAGCCGGACAATTCCGATTTCAAACCGCTGATGACCCTCTATCTGACGGAGCAGACCGACATCAAAGACCTGCGCGCCGCGCATGAGATCGGGTTGATCACGGCTGTAAAGCTCTATCCAGCCGGGGCCACAACCAATTCCGCCTCCGGCGTGTCTGATTTCCGCAACGTGCGCCGCCAGTTGGAAACCATGGCCCAGATCGGCCTGCCGCTCTGCGTGCATGGCGAAGTGACGGACCCGGATGTCGATATTTTCGACCGCGAAGCCGTGTTCATTGACCGTATCCTCAATCCGATCCGCCGCGACTTGCCAGAGCTGAAGATCGTGATGGAACATATCACCACGAAAGAGGGCGCGGAGTATGCCGCTGCACATGGCAACACCGGCGCCACGATCACGACGCACCATCTGGTCATCAACCGCAACCACATCCTCGTAGGCGGCATCAAGCCGCATTACTATTGTCTGCCCGTCGCCAAACGCGAAGAGCATCGCTTGGCCTTGCGCAAAGCCGCGACTTCCGGCGATCCGACCTATTTCCTCGGCACCGACAGCGCGCCGCATATTGACGAGCTGAAAGAGCATGCTTGCGGCTGCGCCGGTTGCTTCACTGCGACCAACACCATGTCGATCCTCGCCGAAGTGTTTGAGCAGGAAAACGCGTTGGACAAGCTCGAATCCTTCGCCTCCCTGAATGGCCCGGCGTTCTATGGCCTGCCCGCCAATGTGGCGACGATGACGCTCACCAAAGGCGATCCCGTCGCCTATCCTGAGAAGATCGACACTGGCGCAGGCCCTGTGACCGTGTTTGACCCCCAAATGCCCCTGCACTGGCAGGTCGACTGAGCCAAGAAGGACGCGCCATGATCCCCTCCAGCTATCCCGCCAAAGACGAGATCGCCCGCCTTTCGGCTTCCATGCTGATCGAGATCGGCGCCGTGAATTTCAACACGCGCGCACCGTTCACCCTCGCCTCCGGCCTGCCCTCGCCCAGCTACATCGATTGCCGCAAGCTGATCTCTTACCCCCGCATCCGCGCCACGCTGATGGATTTCCTGACCGTCACGATCATGCGCAACGCAGGCTTTGAAGCCTTCGACAATATCGCTGGCGGAGAGACAGCCGGAATCCCATTTGCCGCCCTCGTCGCCGAGCGCATGGCCCTGCCCATGACCTATGTGCGCAAAAAGCCCAAAGGCTACGGCCGCAACGCCCGCATCGAAGGCGTGATGACGGAAGGGCAAAACGCGCTTCTGGTCGAAGACATGACCACCGATGGCGGCTCCAAACTCTCCTTCGTGGATGCAATCCGCGACACCGGCGCGACCTGCGCCCATACGGCCGTGATCTTCTATTATGATATCTTTCCGGAGACGATCAGCAAGCTTGGCGATCACGGCGTCACGCTGCATCACCTCTGCACATGGTGGGACGTTCTGGCCGTCGCCAGAGAGCAAAACGCGTTTGACGCAGAAACGCTGGCAGAGGTCGAAAACTTCCTCAAAGCCCCCCGCGACTGGCAGGCCGCCTGGCAAGCCGCACATCCGAGCTGACGATTCGGGGAGGTGTGCCACCTCCCCTGGGTCCGACTCAGAGCAAGCCGTGCCACCGCCAGATGACCGGCTAAATCAACCCGCTCCGTAACAAATAAATATCGCCCTAGCGCACCCGACACCTCTACCAGATCTTGACCTCTCCCCCCTAAAAATCGCAAGATGCTGCCCAAGTCAGCGCCAAAAGGCGCATCCCCAAACCATCCACAGCTTATCCAGATTGATCGGCTTTCCCGGATGCGACATGACCATCGGCGGGGACAAAATCACAGCGAGGGGCAGGCACCATGAATGACATGAGCAACATGCAGGGCGAGACATCCAATGTCGAAGCCATGGCCGCCTTGCCGCATAATATCGAGGCAGAACAGCAGCTCCTCGGCGCGATCCTCACGAATAACGACGTGATGGACCGGGTTGCTTCCATCGTCTCTCCCGAACACTTTTTCGACCCCGTCCACCGCCGCATTTTTGAGACCGCTGCCGCCCGCATCCATAAGAACCTGCTGGTCTCTCCCGTCACACTGAAACCCTATTTCGAAGAGGATGACGGGTTGAAAGAGCTGGGCGGCCCGGCCTATCTGGTCCGCCTGCAAGGCGCCTCAATCTCTGCCTTCGCCGCGCGCGACTATGCGCAGATGGTCTACGACCTCGCGATCCGTCGGGAACTGATCAATCTCGGGCTTGAAATTTCCTCCAAAGCCCAAACCGTCGACACCGAAAGCGATCCGAAAAGCCAGATCGTCGACGCGGAACAAGCGCTCTACAAGCTCGGCGAAGAAGGCAAATCAGACAGCGGGTTCCAGAGCTTCCTCAAAGCCGTCACCGCCGCTGTCCAAGTCGCCAACAACGCCTATATGCGCGAAGGCGGCATGGCGGGCATTTCCACCGGCCTCATCGACATGGACAAGAAACTCGGCGGTCTGCACCGCTCCGACCTTCTGATCCTCGCCGGGCGCCCCTCCATGGGCAAAACCTCGCTCGCCACCAACATCGCCTTCAACATCGCCAAAGCCTACAAAAAGGGCATGACCGATCAGGGTGTCGAAGGCGCCATTGAAGGCGGCTGCGTCGGCTTCTTCTCGCTTGAAATGTCGGCCGAACAGCTCGCCGCGCGCGTCCTGTCTGAGGCATCTGAGGTCCCGTCGGAGCAAATTCGCAAGGGCGACATGACCGAAACCGAATTCCGCCGCTTTGTTGAGGCCGCGAAATCGCTGGAATCCTGCCCGCTCTTCATTGACGACACACCCGCCCTGCCGATCTCCCAGCTCGCCGCCCGCGCGCGGCGTCTGAAACGCACCCACGGGCTCGACGTCATCATCGTCGACTACCTGCAACTCGTGCGTCCCGCGACCGCGAAAGACAGCCGCGTCAACGAGGTCTCGGAAATCACCCAAGGCCTGAAAGCCATCGCGAAAGAGCTCGACATCCCCGTCATCGCCCTTTCCCAGCTGTCGCGGCAAGTAGAAGCGCGCGAAGACAAACGCCCGCAGCTCTCAGACCTGCGCGAGTCCGGCTCGATCGAGCAGGACGCCGACGTCGTCATGTTTGTATACCGCGAAGAATATTACAAAGAACGCGAAAAACCCGGCGATCACGACCTCGAAAAAATGGCGATCTGGCAAGAAGAAATGGAGCGTCTGCACGGCAAGGCCGAAGTCGTCATCGGCAAGCAACGCCACGGCCCTATCGGCACTGTCGAGCTGTCCTTCGAAGGTCGCTACACCCGCTTCGGCAATCTCGTTAAACCCTGGCAGAATGACGATTCTGCGGGCGCGGATTCTTTCTAAGCTCTTCTTTTTGCAATAAATATGCTCAAGAGTTTGCCCGCGTGGCTGAGAGCGAAGCTCTCAAAGAACGCAAAATATCGCTTGCGCCGACAGGCGCACCTTTGGATCAATCGCCCTCTGGCGGCGCGTCCGGATCGGCTTGCCCGATCCCTTTGAAGATGAACTTGAACGGCAGCGCCCAAATCACGCCGAGCCCAAGATAGATCCCCAACTCAAGCAGAAAAGACGGGCGTGGCAGCAGCCCGACAAGCGTCACAGCCACGACGATATAGGCTGGCAGCCCCACCAGCAGCAGGATCAGCGACCAACGTCTGCGGGCTTTGTAGCTCAGTGCCATCTGTCGTCCTCTCCTCAGAAATCGGGCCTCAATCCGCGAAAGGATCGGTCACCAGGATCGTGTCCTCCCGTTCGGGTGAGGTGGAAAGTAGTGCGACAGGGCAGTCGATCAACTCCTCGACGCGGCGCACATATTTTATCGCTTCTGCGGGTAGCTCCGCCCAGGAGCGTGCGCCTTCCGTGCTATCCGACCAGCCCGGCATTTCTTCATAGATCGGCACGCAGCGCGACTGCTGCTCAGAGGCCATCGGCAGGTAATCCAGCCGCGCCCCGTCCAGCTCATAGCCCACACAAATCTTCAGCGTCTCGAACCCGTCCAGAACATCAAGCTTGGTCAGCGAAATCCCCGTTACGCCGGAGGTCGCGCAGGTCTGACGCACCAGCGCTGCATCAAACCAGCCGCAGCGCCGTTTGCGTCCCGTCACGGTGCCAAATTCATGCCCCCGTTCACCCAAACGCTGACCGTCCGCATCCTCAAGCTCGGTTGGAAAAGGCCCTTCGCCTACCCGTGTCGTATAGGCTTTGACGATGCCCAGCACATAGTCAATCGAGGTTGGCCCCACGCCCACACCCGTGGCCGCCTGCCCCGCAATCACGTTCGACGAAGTCACAAAGGGATAGGTCCCGAAATCAATATCAAGCAGCGCGCCCTGTGCGCCTTCAAACAGAATGCGCTCGCCACGTTTCTTGCGCTCGTTCAGCACTTTCCAGACCGGCGCGGCATAGGGCAGAATTTCGGCCGCAACCTCACGCAGCTGGGCAATCAAAGCATCCCGGTCAACCGGCTCAATCCCCAGCCCCTTGCGCAGCGGATCATGGTGCTGCAACGCACGATCTACACGCGCCTCGAGCGTCGCATCATCGGCCAAATCCGCGACCCGGACGGAACGCCGCCCGACCTTATCCTCATAGGCCGGTCCGATCCCGCGCCCGGTCGTGCCAATCTTGGTCCCTTTGGAGGCCGCCTCTTCCCGCGCCCGGTCCAGCTCCCCATGGATCGGCAGGATCAGCGGCGTATTCTCCGCAATCATCAGCGTCTCCGGTGAGATATCAACGCCTTGCGTGCGCACCGACGCGATCTCGTTCACCAGATGCCACGGGTCCAGCACCACACCATTGCCAATCACGCTCAGCTTGCCGCCCCGCACCACGCCCGATGGCAGCGCGTTCAGCTTGTAGACCTCTCCGTCAATGACCAGCGTATGGCCCGCATTATGACCACCCTGAAAGCGCACAATCGTATCAGCGCGTTCCGACAGCCAGTCTACGATCTTGCCTTTTCCCTCGTCACCCCATTGGGCGCCAACAACGACGACATTGGCCATGCTACTTCCTCATGCATTGGATTGAACCCGCGCCCGTATAGCGGCGCCTCCGCGCGGACGAAACCCTCAATTGCATGTCAAGACGGGTTGCACCCTTGCGCGACCCCGACTACATACCCCCGAGACACGCAAGCGAGAGCCACGCCTAAATGGAAAACATCGTCCTCACCGTTCACCTGATCATCGCGCTGTGCCTGATCGGGATCGTGCTGATCCAACGCTCCGAAGGCGGTGGTCTGGGCATTGGTGGCGGTGGTGGCGGTTCAATGTCCGGCCGTCCGGCCGTCACGGCATTGGGCAAGCTGACATGGCTGTTTGGCATCGCCTTCGTGATCACATCGATCACCCTGACTGTGATCGCTGCGCAAAATGCAACCGGCGGGTCGGTTCTTGATGCCGACAACCTGTTGCCACCGACCTCGAACGAGGCCCCGGCCGGAGACCTGCTGCTGCCACCATCTTCCGATGACGCGCCGCTGACACCACCTCCGATCGAGTAAAAACCTACCAATGATAGGGGTTTGTCATTCAATCCCCACATTACCTAGCGTGACCCGTTGCGGGGCGGGCGCGAATCCTCTATGAGTTAAATCCCGTGGGTAGGCTCATCTCAACCAGCCTGACACACCAGAAAATTGGAACCACGGGGCAGCACAGACATGGCGCGATTCATCTTTATCACCGGCGGCGTTGTGTCCTCTCTGGGCAAAGGCCTTGCCTCCGCCGCACTTGGATCATTGCTGCAAGCGCGCGGCTATTCCGTCCGCCTGCGCAAGCTCGACCCGTATCTCAATGTCGACCCCGGCACGATGTCGCCCTTTGAACATGGTGAGGTTTTCGTGACTGATGACGGGGCGGAAACCGACCTTGATCTGGGCCATTACGAACGCTTCACCGGTGTGGCTGCGCGCATGAGCGATTCCATCTCCTCGGGCCGCGTCTACTCCACCGTACTGGAGAAAGAACGTCGCGGCGACTATCTGGGCAAAACCATCCAGGTCATCCCGCATGTCACCAATGAAATCAAAGACTTCATCGCCATTGGCGAGGATGAGGTCGACTTCATGCTCTGCGAGATCGGCGGCACAGTGGGCGATATCGAAGGCCTGCCCTTCTTTGAGGCAATCCGGCAATTCTCCCATGAGCGCGACCGCGGCCAGTGCCTGTTCATGCACCTCACCCTCCTGCCCTATCTGGCAGCCTCAGGTGAGCTGAAAACCAAACCCACGCAACACTCCGTCAAGGAATTGCAATCCATCGGCATCGCGCCTGACATTCTGGTCTGCCGCTCAGAGCATGAAATCCCCGCCAAGGAACGCGAGAAACTCGCGCTTTTCTGCAACGTGCGCAAGGAAAGCGTCATCGCTGCCTATGATCTGAACTCCATCTACGAGGCGCCGCTCGCCTATCACGAACAAGGCCTCGACCAAGCGGTGCTTGATGCGTTCGGCATCACCCCCGCCCCGAAACCAAAGCTCGACGTCTGGGAAGACGTCAAAGACCGCGTCAACAATCCCGAAGGTGAAGTCAAAGTCGCCATCGTCGGCAAATACACCCAGCTTGAAGACGCCTATAAATCCATCAACGAGGCGCTGACCCATGGCGGCATGAAGAACCGTGTCAAAGTCCGGATCGAATGGGTCGATGCGGAGATTTTCGACACCGAAGACGCCGCGCCCCATCTCGAAAGATTCCACGCCATTCTTGTCCCCGGCGGATTTGGCGAGCGCGGCACAGAAGGCAAGATCAAAGCCGCCCAGTTTGCACGCGAAAAGAACATCCCCTATCTGGGCATCTGCCTTGGCATGCAAATGGCCGTCATCGAAGCCGCGCGCAACCTCGCCGGTATCACCACTGCAGGCTCCGAAGAATTCGACCATGAAGCCGGCAAAAAACGTTTTGAGCCAGTGGTTTACCACCTAAAGGAATGGGTGCAGGGCAACCACAAGGTCAAGCGCAAGGAAGGCGACGACAAAGGCGGCACAATGCGCCTAGGCGCCTATAACGCGACCCTCAACGAAGGCTCCAAAGTGGCCGAAGTCTACGGCACCACCGCCATCGAAGAACGCCACCGCCACCGCTACGAAGTCGACATCAAATACCGCGCAGAGCTTGAGAAAAAAGGCCTGATCTTCTCAGGCATGTCTCCGGACGGCAAACTGCCAGAAATCGTCGAGGTCAAAGACCACCCATGGTTCATCGGCGTGCAATTCCACCCGGAACTCAAGTCCAAACCCTTCGCACCGCACCCGCTCTTTGCTGATTTCGTGCGGGCCGCGAAAGAGGTGTCGCGGCTGGTCTGACAACGCCATTCAACGCCCCTGCCCGGTTAACAGGCCGCAGGCCCCGGGCATCGACATATTAAACCAGGTTACATTCAATTGCCTTTTTTGAAAGGCTCCAAAACTGCAAAGAGTCTTAAGTGATTTCTGCGGTCATGTTAGTCAGTACCGACGTCTGTCCGGCCTATTCGCGCGTTAGTATTCTGTCAAATCTCCCCCTCATCGCCGCAAGCAGTGACTAACCTACAAAATAGATATGCTGTCTGAAGGTTGAGGCTCGTTCAGTCAACCTTCAGCAGTTTGAAGTAGCTCGAGAATTTGCCCGCCAATGCGCAGACTAATAGTTGAATCAAATGGCTTTGGCGCGCCGCAAGAACGTCGAGATGTACTGCGTCCACCCCAAACGTATGCTCGCTTCGGGGCCGCTCTGATTACGAGGGCCATCAAACACCCAAGACGCTTTCATTCGCAGCCGCCGCCAAAGCCCTCCGGATACTGTCCAAGCTCTTGCCGCAGGTGCCCTCAGCCGGATAGAGTGGACAACAAGATATGAAAACCCAAAAGAAATCAGAGCGCTAGCCCGCGAAAGAAGGCAATAATTGGCGTATTTTCAACGGAGGGCGCTCGGAGGCAGATTTCGATGTGCTTGTTACTGACCGCGCCTAGACAAAGGTCCCTCAATTTATCATTTTGCCTCATCCCCTAACGGACCCCCAATTGGGCCCAGGATTTTGCCGCGGTACAGGAATGGCTTGAACGAGCGCGGCCTGCGAGCGCTTCATTTTACGAGCGTTATCGCATCTTCGGAAGAGCCATCAGGAATTCCCGTTCTGAGCAGCGCGAACTTGTGCCAAGGCAAGAACCTGAGCCACCCGTGCGCTTTGGTTGAGCGTTCCGGCAAGCACTGTCTGGACCTCAAACCAACGCGCGTCCATTGCATCATCTCCTGGTATTGGGTCTCCGGACGTCCAGTGGCAGCAGATCGCAACAAGCACGAAATGCTGTTGGAGTTGATCGTGAAATACGTCGACCGTGGTCAAAGTCTCACCAATTGAAGCGGCAATCCCGGTCTCCTCTCGAAGTTCTCTTAGGGTTGCGTCTTCCACGGCTTCGCCGAAATTGATCTTGCCGCCGGGAAATCCCCAGAGACCGGCATCGGGCTCATTACGACGTTGCGCGAGCAGGACCTTGTCATCTCTGACAACTACAGCGATGACAGCGGGTATTGGATGTTTCGTCATTGCCCAGCCACACTTGATCCAACCTGCATCGCAAGCTCGTTTATTGTCACATCTTCAACAGTTTGAGCGAGCGCCTGAGCGGCCGAAGCGGCATCGTCTGCTATCATCAAACGGACTTCTACATCTGGTGTCGACGGCAGGCCCGCAGTTTCTGAGACCACATCGACCGTGCTCGGGACCAGGTGCGCTGTTCGAGACGTGACACCGCGACCTGCTTCGACGGCGGCCCAAACGCCTGCAAGACTGGGCGTCGTAAGCGAAACACGCCAGGTCCGCTTCTGCATTTCAAGGGCCTTTAACGCTTGAGTACGAAACAGACAAGGATGATCATAGAGTACTAGCGGCACTCTCCCGGACAAATTGCCGTTGAAACATTCGTCACGTTTTCCAAACCAAAAGGTCGGCAGGGTTGCAAGCAGGTCTCCATGACCACGGGAATTCTTTGGGAACAATGCAAGAGCAACATCAATACGTCCAGCCAGGACCTCGTCTTCCAAAGCTGCGTTTCGGCCTGCCCGGACATCAACATGCAGATGGTCCGATGGGTCTGCAAACTGCGACAGCGTTTCAGGTAGGATCGTTTCGAAGAAGTCTTGCGGAAGCCCCAACCTCACCGTGCTTTCGGCTTGCCCAACCCCCATGGCAATCGCGGCTTCATCATTGAGCGCTATGATTTTGCGCGCAAAGACCAACAGTTGCTCACCCGCGTCATTGGGTACAAGCCCGCGACCCTGGCGGACGAATAGTGGTTTGCCAGCGCGTTCTTCCAGTTTTTTGACTTGCATACTGATCGCGGACTGCGAGCGTCCCAGCTCCGATGCTGCTCGGGTAAAACTGCCCAGATCCACTCCGACCACCATTGCGCGTAATGCTTCTATGTCAAAATTTCGGATCATCCATTCGATTTTCTAATTCTGTATATACATAAAATTAGATATTCGGGTCGATACGGTTTGTCTAGCATCCCGAGTGAGGAGAGGCTCAGTCCGTTAACTTTTCCAAGACGTACCGTGCTGAGCGCAGGGAGTTATGTCACAACAACGGTCGCCGATTCTGACTTTTGGTTTTGCATACGCATTGAGCGTTTGCGCGGCCTCGCTACACGGGCGTTTCAACGCTCTGCCGGAAACCATCATGCAGGCATATGCCCTTAAACCCAGCGGATTTGGTTGGCTGATCTCACTGGCAAACCTGGCGCCGCTCCTGCTTGCTGGGGTTGCAGGATCGTGGATCTGGGTTTTGGGAATGAAAAGATCCTTGATTCTGGGCGCTGTATTGCAGGGTGGCTTTGCGATCGGCACGACGTTTTCGAGAGATAC
Source organism: Pseudomonadota bacterium (assembly GCA_039195745.1). Taxonomy (GTDB): domain Bacteria; phylum Pseudomonadota; class Alphaproteobacteria; order Rhodobacterales; family Rhodobacteraceae; genus Litoreibacter. Next base: position 19,897 of record JBCCVD010000004.1, read on the forward strand.
GGCATGGGCTTTTCTGTTGCGCGGATTCGAAGGCTTTCCCTACCTCGTTATCGTCGTTGCGGCTCCGACCTTGATCGCGATGTCAGCGTCCGGTCCCTATCAAACGCGACTGCTGGCGTTTTGGGGCACATATTTCTTTGTCGGGGTCAGTTTTGCCTCTTTCACAGGAACTTGGGGAGCGGACCAAATCGGCTGGCGAAACGCGTTCTTGCTTATGGCGTTATGCCAAGTTGTGTTATGCGGCCCTGCAACCCGCAGCATTGGCCGGATCACCGATGCTGCTAAAGCGATACGGAACGAAAATGTGCGGTTGAGCGCGGGAGTTTGGCTTCTGTGCATGGGCTTTTTCGGGATCGCGCTTATGGCGGTGTCTTTACCCAGTATTGTGCCTCTCTTCCTGTCAGATCAGCTTGGGTTTGACCCAAAACAAGCAGGCGTGGTCGTGGGCTTCGCCGTGTTTGCCAGCGCGGGCGGGAGTATATTGTATGGCCTTTATGGGCACAGGGTTCCAGATCACTCGTTTGGAGTGACGGCTTCAGGTCTTGCCGCTTTATCACTGACAAGCCTCTTTTCGTTGGGGCCGGGCAACCAAGACCTTGCCAAGATGCTTTGCCTGATCAGTTTCGTAGCATTGGGAAGTCTTACAGCCATGGCTATTGCGGCTATTCCCAAACTGGCGACTGATGTTCGTTGTATCGCTGTCGCGAATGGTCTGCTGACACAGGCGGGCAGCGCAGGTGCGCTGCTAGGCCCGCCTATGTATCTGTACCTGTTTCAAAGTTTCGGATGGCTCAACGTGAAAGTGTTTGCCCTTTTGGTCGTCACTTCAACTGCGGTTCTTCTATACTTTGCGCTTAGATCAAACCGCTCTTCGAAAAGGAGGCACCAATGACGCAGTTAACATTCTGGTACGATTTTGCGTCCAGCTATTCTTACCTTTCAGCGCTTCGGATCGAGAGCCTTTGCGGAGAGTCAGGTATCAAGCATGTCTGGCGCCCGTTTCTTCTGGGTGCGATCTTCCAGTCCCAGGGTTGGAATACCTCACCATTCAACATCTACGAGGCAAAGGGGGCTTATATGATCCGCGACATCGCTCGCGTTGCACAAAATCGGGAACTGCCGCCTTTTCGTCTTCCGTCCGAGTTCCCACAAAAGAGCCTGCTTGCCGCGCGGATTGGTACACTTGGAGCGAATAGCGAGTGGATAGCGGATTACACCAAATCGGTTCTTGCGCGGCAGTTTGTTGACGGGCTTGAAGTCGAAGAGCCCGAAACGCACGTCCATCTGTTGAATGCCCTCGGTCAGCCGGGAAAGGCGATCGTCTCCCGTGCTGCGACAGACACCGATAACAAGCTTAAGCTGAGGCGCAATACCGAGCTCGCGCAAGAGATGGGGTTGTTTGGAGCACCTTCATTTGTGACTGACGATGCAGAGGTATTCTGGGGCGACGATCGTCTGGAGGGCGCAATTGACTGGGCACTCAAACACGCGTGACCCGTGAAGTTAGGTTTTCGAATACCGCACCAATTGAAAGAAACCTTGCGTTTGCGAACCGGTCTCGAACGCACCGTAGCCGAGCTTTCCAGCCAGTTGCAGGGATACCAGATTGTCAGATCGTATAAGCGCCACGGTTTTCTTGATCTGACAGTGTTCTTCTGCCCAAGACAAAACAGCAGCCATTGCTTCGGTCGCGAAACCTTTGTTGTGATGTGACCGCGACAAGATCCAGCCTGCCTCCGGCAGCGCATCAAATTCTTCTGACACGCCTCGATGGAATTGTGCCAATCCAACGTCGCCGATGAATTGTCCAGATTGCTGCACCTCGACGGCCCAGTATCCAAAACCTAGCAAGGGCCAGAGACCTGCATATTGAAGTAGGCGTTTCCAACTATCAGTCCTGCTGGGAATTACTGAGGTGATCTGTCCACCGACCGCAGGGTCAGTCCAAATTTGATGCATTAGCTCAAAATCGGACCATCTGTGAGGACGCAAGGTCAAACGATCTATTTTGAGCTCGGGTGCTTGATAACAATTGCTAAGACGCCGCAAGGGTCGATTTCCTGGTCAAGATCGAGACCTCATTAACGGGAATATGGACAAGGGCAGAGAATGCGCCAACACCCACACCGACCCACCAGACCAAGGTGTAATCGCCAAATGCATCAAACATCTGGCCGCCCAACCATACGCCAAGGAAACCGCCAAGTTGGTGTGAAAAGAAGACGATCCCATACAGTGTTCCCATGTATTGAAGCCCATAGATTTGAGCCACCAAGCCAGAAGTGAGCGGGACCGTGGCGAGCCAGAGCGCACCCATAAACATTGAGAACAACAACACTGTTGTTGGTGTCATGGGTGTTAAAATGAAGGCAGCAGCAACGCCTGTCCGCATAGTATAGAGCCCGGTAAGAAGCCACTTCTTCGAATAAACCTGCCCAAGCCATCCGGCAGCGAACGTCCCAAAAATATTGGCCAGGCCAATCACGGCAATCGCCACGGCACCAAGCGCGGAGGTCGTAGTAACTCCGATCCTTGCTAGCATCCCTGTAGGGCTGATCGGGCCGCAAATCTCAGTGATAAATGCCGGGAAATGCGCGGTGATGAAGCCAAGTTGATAGCCGCAAGAGAAAAACCCCAGAAAGATAAAAATGTAGCTTGGATCTGAAAGGGCTGTCTTGAGTGCCGAGCCCATTGGTTCTGATTTTGTCGCGCCGCCCAGAGAAACGTCACGAATGAAGGGTAAAGCGAGCATGACTGCCAGGATCGCGGCGGCAAACACAAGAAAAACGGATTGCCAAGGCATCGACCGCAGCATGATATCAGCCGCGAGCGGACCGACAACCTGACCAGCCGAACCTGCGGCAGTACCTATGCCCAGTACGATGGACCGGTTGTCGTCGCTTGCTGCGCGTCCGATCACTGCCAATATGACGCCAAACCCTGTGCCCGCGACACCAAAACCAACGAGCATTTCCAACAGATAATGTTGTTCTGGATGAACGGCGAAGGAGGACAGGATCAAACCCGCCGCATACAGTATCGCGCCCCCGAGGATAGCCTTGCGCGCCCCGAACCTGTCGGCCACTACGCCGAAAACGGGCGTCCCTATTCCCCAAAAGAGGTTCTGAATTGCTATCGCCAAAGAGAATTCAGACCTTGGCCACCCAAACTCAGACGCGATTGGTATCTGGAACACCCCGAAGGATGCACGGATCGCGAAACTGACCAGAATGACAGCGCAACCGGCTATCAGGACCGGCATTAGATCATTTGTTCTATCGTGCTTCATGCTTCTCAGCATGTCAGTCGCGCTCAAGCGCGACCAATGCAGCATCGCAAACTGCGGGTTTCGCAGAATTGTTCGGTCAAGTCCTAGGCATGGTCATGGGCGATGATTAGCCTTCGATTCACTAAACAAATTTCGTTGAGGGCGCCTGCGAATGGCTAACGGGGTTATCGCACTACTTCTTTCTGCATTGCCGTTGATGGGCAGCCCCGGACCCGCGACTTTGAGTCTTGCGAGCGTTGGATCAGCCTATGGGTTTTCCCGCAGTCTTCCATACCTGGCAGGCATAATATCGGGAACAATTGGCGCGCTGGTCTTGATTTCTTTCGGTTTCGCAGCAGTCATCGCTGCCCAGCCGAACCTCATGAAAGGCCTAAAACTCGTCGCTTTTGCATACATTTTACATCTTGCGTGGAAAATCGCCCATGCGCCAACGCATCCGGCGACCTCGCAACATACAACGCCTCCCTCGCTCGTTGCTGGATTTCTTCTGGCACTTGCCAACCCAAAGGCTTACGCCGCTATCGCGGCCGTGTTTTCAACCCACCGCCGGATCATGGACGACGCCGTTTCAGATAGCATTGCAAAAGTTGCAGTGCTGAGCGCGGCAGTGATCATGATCAATACCGGGTGGCTTTGCTTTGGAAAAATGCTCAGTTCGGTTTTGGGGAACCCCAGACATGCCCGCATCGCAAACCTTGGCTTTGCGATGCTTCTGGTCGGTTCTGTTGCGCTTGCTTTGTCAGGCTCAAGACATGTCTAGAACGCATCTCGGTCTTCTACTGTGTTTGAGCTTTGTGTCTTTGGAAGCGTTTCAATCGGTGTATCTGGGTGCCGTGTTCCAAACGGTAGATTCGTTTCTTGTTGGTGCCTGGGTGTTCGGTATTTCAGTCTGTGTGAGTGTTGCAGTTGCGCTATATGCGCGGCCACTGGAGATTTTGGCGTCGATACGATCTTGGCCCATTGTTCTCGCACTTAATCTTTTGGCCGCGACCACTTGGTGCACATATTTCCTAGCGGTACAGCTCATTGAACCTGCGGTGGTCTTCACGATCTTCTCAGGGATGGTGCCACTTGGGACAGTTTTGGGAGCGTGGTTTGGCATTAAAGAAGCTGATTGCCCCAGATCGGCAACCGCCATGGCCGGGCATCTGATTATCTTGGGTTCAGTCTGCTATCTTGGTGCAATCACAGCCCTCGGACTTTCCGGGTTTACGCGGGGTACCTTCCTAGTCGGGTTTATTGGGGCAACGTTGTCTGCCATTTCTGGCCTGTGCACCGCTTTTGTTGTGCTCTATTCGGTCCGGCTCAACTCTCGGGGGTGTGGGGCCGTTAACGCAGTTCGGCTTGCGCTTCGTATTGTACACACTGATTGCAATCGCTGCGTTCTCAATGGGCTTGGACGAAAAGACCCAGCCCGTATCTATTCAGCAGCTTGGCTACATCGTACTGCTGGGTTTGGGCGTCATCGCTCTGCCCCTCTATCTGGTACAGAAGGCGATCCCGCTCGTATCGACCTCAGTGATCGCGCTTACAATGGCACTGGGTCCGATTCTCGTTTTTGCTATGCAAGCAATTGAAGGCCGTGTGGCCTATTCGTCGGCGACACTTCTGGGGCTCGGATTCTACATGGCCGGATGCTTCGTTTGCGTTTTCGAGGCGCGCAAGCCGCAGCACCTGGGTTAACTTCGAGGGGAAACATGAGCGTGTACACGCGACGTCAAATGATCGGACAATCATTGGCACTCTGCGTGCCAGCGGTTTCTGTAGCACGAGATAGCTCGTTTGCGCCAAGAGTCCTGCCGGATGGCTGGCCAGTTGGCACGCCAGAACAGACTGGATTTAAAAGGGAGGCATTGATCAATCTCGTCGAGCTGATGAGTAACGGACCGAACTTTCCGAATGTCCACGCATTGCTCATAGAGTATCGAGGGCGGTTGGTCTTCGAACACTACTGGCCAGGAGAAGATGGCGAGTACGGCTTCGTTCAGCATGGACCAGAAACGCTTCACGACCTCCGCTCCATCACCAAAAGTGTCATATCCCTGCTCCTTGGCAAAGCGCTTGAGTTTGCAGATCCGTCTCTGCTGGATCAACCGGTGGCAAATTTCTTTCCGCAGTTTGCCGCTGGCACCAGCGCCTCGCATGATTTTACTTTGCACGATGCGCTTACCATGACTGCAGGTTTGGAATGGAACGAGACGATTGTTCCCTATGACGTCCGTAATGACTTTGTGCAGATGTTGACATCAAGCGATCCTCTTCGCTTGTTGTTCGAAAAACCGCAAATCGACCAAGCGGGTCAGGTCTGGCGCTACAACAGCGGGTTAACTGAGCTTGTTGCAGGGATCATTGAGCGCCTCACTCAAAGGCCTTTGGTAGAGTATGCAAAAGACGTGCTGTTTCGACGGCTGGGTATCGAGCACTATGAATGGTGGCGACCACCTGAATGGCCAACTGATATGTTTCCAAGCGCCTCTGCTGGCTTGCGGCTAAGGGCGCGTGACCTGGCGAAAATCGGCGCTCTGCTTTTGGGCAATGGCAGCTGGAAAAATCATGAGATCATCCCCTCTCGCTGGATAGGCTTGGCAACGTCCACCCATGTAGGTCGCGCTCTGAACAACTATGGCTATGGATATTTTTGGATAACAGGAAGACACGCAGGCAAGCACAGGTTGGTCATGGCTGCGGGACACGGCGATCAGAGACTGTTTGTCTTGCCAGACCTAGGATTGGCGGTGACGCTATTTGCAGGAAACTATGACCGAGGTAGTCTTGACATTGGGGACCGCGTATTGGGGCGCATCTTAAGAGCGCGATCGTAAGCAGGAAAACACGTCTTCGAACAACTACTGTGGACACCCGCAAAATCGCAAATGTTGTGTTTGGATGTATGGGCCCCGTCCTATTGCAACGGTCAGTTTGCTTCTGGTTTCCGGGTCGTGATTGCTGATGTATGTTCCAAAGGGTTTCGCGTGCTTGATGGGTTTACCGAAGGTGTTACCTTGGGAGAAGTGATTGATTTCCAACTCATTTCAACGGTCGCTGCGGGCAGTAGCGCCGCTTGGACCAGCATCATTGAAACCGTTTTTCTATCCCTTTTGAATGGTTTAAATTAGATCACTGGGACGATCTGAGACTCAAAATTCATCTCGCATGTCGCCCCTGCTTAAGAAGGGCGCTCAAGCACGCCTCCTTTCCTGCGATGCAGCGCGGTGCCTTCTCGAGGGTTGCGATAAGCGCCAAACCCTCTGTCTTTTTGTACAACGTCCTCAAGCTGGCGTTATCACAATCAACCAAGTGTAATGTGTCTTGGCCTAAATCGATGCCAATGACGACGAGGCAGAGATTCAACCACTAGATGGTTCTCAACCTTAACCGCCATCTGGTCATTCTATCCGAGCTCCCGACAAGGATCGCGATTTGATGAAGCGATGCGCATGGAACCAGCGGAAGATGACGTAGCCACCACAATACGCGATTGAATTGACTTCAGACCGCCACCCCGAGCAATCTGACAATATCCTAGTGTTATCATAGTGTTCGGGGCCGCATTGTTCATCATTTTCTAAAAAAGGGGCGCCTCAAACGGATCAGAATAAGGTAGATCTTTTTATTTAGATTAGAAATTGATCTACATTGAAGACATAACCGGAAACCACGTTGTGAATACTATGCGAACTGCAAATAGGGGTAGGTTGCTCCGTTCCATCAGTACTGCATACGGAGATCTAGAGAATCCTAGTTACTCATTTATAGACAAGGTGCTCAGAAAGGCCCCCTATAGAGAACTGACAAAGCTGCTATCAGATAATTTTGTGTTGGAGGACATGACGGATCTTGATGAGGATGTCGCATTCCGGCTTCTGCTTGCTACAGAGAACGGGCGCAGCTTCATGGTAGAGTTATCATTTATCGGGCCATATTTTGTGGTCTTTGAAGTGTCTGACCGAATGGTCCATTTCCCTACTGACGCCTTGTCCATTGACCCGGAGATATCCCAGCTACACTCAATACTTGTTAGATTTGGCTTAACGCCTGTATCGGCAGAGATTTTAGGTCTGCCAATCCCAATGCGAAGTCTTGATATCGATAGAAATACCGGGACTTTCTACGATGCTCTTTTCTCTACCTACGGTTCTATTACGCACGAAACAGCGGTTGAGTGACTTTAAGCTCTGGTAATCCCGGCAGACGAAAATCCGCGATCCTAAGCACAGCCAGCGTCTGTCCGTGCAGTGGCGCTACAACTGCCCTTCGACACCACTTAATGCCTGCCAAACACATATTCCAAATACGCGAAGCACAAAGAGGGCAAAAGCGGCGGTCCGCCGGACGGACAGACGCTGGCTCAGCGCTTTCGGCTTGATTCCGAGCCGACCCGCACATTGAACCAAACACCCCCTCGCAAAAGTGCTCCCTACGGGTTAGGCACCTCGCATGACCGCCCTTTTCGAAATCTTCCTTACCGGCACCCCCGGCCTTGAAAAGCTTCTAGCCGATGAAGCCATGGAAAAAGGCTTTCAGGACGTCACTGCCATCAAAGGCGGCGTCACGTTTCACGGCACATGGGTTGACGTGTGGCGTGCAAATCTGGAGTTGCGCGGAGCGACGCGGGTTCTGGCGCGGTTGGGCAGCTTCATGGCGTTCCACCTCGCCCAGCTCGACAAGCGCGCGCGGAAATTTCCTTGGGGCGATGTGTTGCGCACGGACTTGCCCGTGAAGGTCGAAGTCACCTGCAAAGCCTCTAAAATCTACCATGCAGGCGCAGCCAGTCAGCGGATTGAAACGGCGCTCACAGAAAGTCACGGCATCACCGTCTCGAAAGAGGCTGAGATCGTCATTAAGACCCGCATCGATGACAACCGCGTCACGATCAGCATCGACACAACCGGTGAGAGCCTGCACAAGCGCGGCCACAAACACGGGATCGGCAAGGCGCCGATGCGCGAAACGCTGGCCTCATTGATGCTGCGCGCATGCGGCTTCACCGGCGCGGAACCCATCTACGATCCTATGTGCGGCTCAGGCACCTTCCCGATTGAGGCCGCGGAAATTGCCGCAGGTTTGCAACCCGGACGGTCGCGCAGTTTTGCCTTCGAACAGCTCGCCAGTTTCGACGCTGAGGCTTTCGCGGCTTTGCGCAACGAGGCGGGCACATCCCCGCAGCTCCGTTTCTACGGCTCCGACCGCGACGCGGGTGCCATCAAGATGAGCACAGAGAATGCTGCGCGCGCAGGTGTCTCGGCACTCACGGATTTCCAGATGAAACCCGTCAGCGATATCGCACCTCCGGACGGCCCGCCGGGCCTCGTGATCGTCAACCCGCCTTACGGCGCGCGGATCGGCAACAAGAAACTGCTCTACCCGCTTTACGGGTCTTTGGGGGAGGTCTTGGGTCGCAATTTCAAAGGCTGGCGCGTGGGTCTTGTCACCTCTGAGCCAGGGCTGGCCAAAGCCACAGGCTTGCCCTTTCTGCCGCAAGGCCCATCTATCCCTCATGGCGGCCTCAAAGTCTGGCTGTTCAGGACTGAGGCATTGGGTTAAAATTGTGTAAGCAAGAAGTATAATCGTTCGGTATCAGATAGTTGATAAATTCCCCGCATGCGGGGACAGCGCAGGAGAGCATGAATGCCCAAAGCCTATTGGATCGCACATGTCGACGTCATGGACGCGCGTGCTTATGAAAAATACCGCGCGGCCAACGCCACGGCCTTCGAGAAATACGGTGCGAAATTTCTGGTCCGTGGTGGCGATCAGGAGGTGCGCGAGGGCTCGCAGCGCAAGCGTTCTGTTGTAATCGAATTCAAAGACCGCGAGACGGCGGTTGCCTGCTATGAAAGCCCTGAATATCAGATGGCCAAGGCACATCGGAACACGGCCGCCGTCAGCGATCTGGTCATCATTGATGGGTATGACAGCTGATGTTCGAAGCTCTCCTCAAACGCTTGACTGGCGACACCGAAGATCAGCTTGAAGCCACAAACGCCCGCCTCGCACTCGCCGCGCTATTGGTACGGATCGCGCGCACTGATGGCACCTATGCGGCCTCTGAATCCGACCGCATCAACCATATCCTCGCCCGGCGTTACAGCCTCAGCGACACGGATGCATTCGCGTTGAGACAAGAGGCGGAGACGCTGGAGACCGAGGCGCCCGACACTGTCCGCTTCACGCGCTCCATCAAAGATCATACGGCGCATGAAGACCGCGACACTGTGATGGAAGACATCTGGGAATTGGCGCTTGCTGATGGATCGCGCAGTGATGATGAAGATAGCCTGATCCGGATGGTTGCCCCGCTTCTGGGCATCAACGACCGCGACAGCGCGCTCGCGCGTCAACGCGTCATTGAACGGCTGAACGGCTGATCCGATCGTCGCGGCGAGAGGGATAGCGCTCATATTGCGGTGGGTCTCAGACTGGCAAAGACCGTCCCAAAAGGACGCGCAAAGGTTGCCGTCGTGAACGGGCCGGCCGTCTGCTCACCAAACTTCCCCTAGGTCACCGCAAGCTGGACCATTGCAAAAGCCTGAAAAATGCGAATAACTCCGCTGGGGACCCAGATAAAGCTGCCATTCGTGACGACGCCTGAACCACCAGTGATCGAAATCAAGAACCTGCACAAAGCCTATGGCGCTTTGGAGGTTCTCAAAGGCGTTGATATCTCTGCCAACGCAGGCGATGTCGTGTCGCTGATCGGCTCTTCGGGGTCTGGCAAGTCGACGCTTCTGCGCTGCGCGAACCTGCTTGAAGACAGCCAGCAGGGCGATGTCCTGTTCTGTGGTGAGGCCGTCGCGTGGAAGGGCGCAGGCGACACGCGCAAGCCGGGCGACCCCGCTCAGATCACGCGCATCCGCACAAACCTTTCGATGGTGTTCCAGCAGTTCAACCTATGGGCGCATATGTCGATCCTGCAAAATGTCATGGAAGCGCCTGTCACTGTGCTGGGCGAGGATCCCAAGATGGTGGAGAAACGCGCCCGCGACTTGCTGGCAAAGGTCGGGATCGGCGACAAATGCGACGTCTATCCGGCTCAGATGTCGGGCGGCCAGCAACAGCGCGCCGCGATTGCGCGGGCTCTTTGCATGCAGCCCAAAGCGTTGCTTTTTGATGAGCCGACCTCCGCACTTGATCCGGAGTTGGAACAAGAGGTGGTCAAGGTCATCAAGGACCTCGCCGCCGAAGGCCGCACGATGATTATCGTGACCCATGACATGCGTCTGGCCGCCGATGTCAGCGACCATGTCGTGTTTCTGCATCAAGGCCTGATCGAAGAAGAAGGCCCGCCTGATACTCTGTTCGGGCATCCGAAAACCGAACGCCTGCAACAGTTCTTGAGCGCAACTGTGCCAGCTTAATTCAACACTCACGTTTCTATTGGGAGAGAAAACATGAAGAAACTGATCCTTGCGACCACCGCATTGGCCCTGTCTGCGGGCATCGCATTTGCCGATGGTCACGCGAAAACCATCCGCATGGGCACCGAAGGCGCCTACCCTCCATATAACTTCCTCAACGATGCGGGCGAAGTCGACGGGTTCGAGCGGGAATTGGGCGACGAGCTTTGCGCGCGTGCCGAGCTGACCTGCGAATGGGTGACAAACGAGTGGGATTCAATCATTCCGAACCTCGTCTCCGGCAACTACGATGTCATCATCGCAGGCATGTCGATCACCGCAGAGCGTGACGAGGTGATTGATTTCACTCAGAACTATACGCAGCCTGATCCATCCGCCTATCTGGCCCTGTCTGCAGATGCTGACGTGGCGGGTGGCGTTGTTGCAGCACAGACCAGCACGATCCAGGCCTCTTTCATCGCCTCCTCCGGTGCCACACTGGTAGAATTTGCCACACCGGAAGAGACCGTAACTGCGGTGAAAAATGGCGAAGCAGACGCGGTTCTGGCCGACAAATCCTACCTCGCGCCGATTGCTGAGGCGGACGGCGATCTCGTTATGCTTGAGCAGGAAGAGCTGATCGGTGGTGGCGTCGGCATGGGCATTCGCGAAAGCGACGGTGAGCTGCGCGCCAAGTTCGATGCGGCGATCACCTCCATGAAAGAGGATGGTTCGCTGAACACGCTGATCGAGAAATGGGAAGTCGGCGTAAAATTCTAAAGCGCTGAATTTCGAAATTTGGAATGGGCCGCGCTTTGCGTGGCCTTTTTCTTATGCAATGAAGCGTGACGGGCGGTACGGCGTCAGCAAATCGGCCTCGTTTTCAGCGAGCCCCTCCAGCATGTCCTTGGCAATCAAATCACCTGCAATTGCGCCGAGCGTGATCCCCGAATGCATGACGGCGACGTAAGCGCCCGGCGCAATCCGCCCCATCACGGGCAGACCGTCTTCGGGCATTGGCCGATGACCAATCATCGCCTGCCCCAAGCTCAACGGCACATTCGGCATCAGGTTTTGCAGGCGCGCGACGGTTGCCGAGGCAGCTTCGTTGATATCCGCAGGCAAATGTTCAGCCGCGTCGGCCTGATGTGCGACTGCCGCAGGGATCATCAAAGCCCCGTTTGGCAATTGGCGCAATTCACCGAGTTCTGAGACGAGGATATGGCTCAGCACAGGCGGCACAGGTTTGGTCTGCACCATGAGCGCGGGTCTTGGCACCATCGGCAGCACGGCATTGATCGTTGCCAGAAGTTCCTGCGACGCTGTGCCTGCAGCAACAAGAGTGTGATCCGCATGGAGCGCGCCCGCCTCGGTCTGCACACCGGTGACATAGCCGCCCTGCTCGATCAGGCGCGTCACGCGCATGCCGCGCAGACACTGCGCGCCCGCCGCAATTGCTGCCTCCATGAGTGTTTCGGCCAGCAGACGCGACTCCGCAGCGGCCTCACTTTGAAACTGCAAGCACCGCTCAGGTGGCGTGCTGACATGCGGTTCCAGTCTTGCAAAGGCTTCGGCATCCAGTTCGCGGACGTCATAGCCCAAGGCCTCCAGCTCATCGCGCTGCGCTTCCAGCGCGTCGCCCTCAACCTCCCAACTTAATGCGCCACACCAATGCACCGGCAAATCGAGGGTCTTGCACAGTGCGCGGTAGGAGCTCAGCGAGCCTGCGCGTAGCTGAAAGTGGTGCACGTCCTTGTAGAAACTCGCATTGATCCAGCCAAAGGAGGCAGCCGTGGCGCTCGGCCCGCCTGCGTCAAGCACGGTGACTTGCGCGCCTGATTTTTGCAGATGATAGGCCGCACTGGCGCCGATTATCCCGGCCCCGACGATCAAAATGCGTTGCGTCATGCACCCCTCCACTTGCGCGCAGTCTCCGGTTTTACAAGCATAGACTGCGGCCTCACATTGACAGCAGCGCGCCCATGCGTCAGCAGTAATAAACTCAAACGGAAGACACCATGTTCAGTTACTGTTCAGACCCAAGCAGCCTGTCGGGCTTTACATGGTTGTCCTGCTATTTGACCACCCCGAAACATGCGGGCTTCTACTGGTCCTTTTTGACCGTACTGACCTTGTTGGCAATCACAGCGCCGACGGCGCTTGCCTTTGGGTTTGGCGGCGCCTCTGCCGCGCGATCCCGGATTGCACCGCTGCGCTGGTTTGGCAAAAGCTACATCGCCATCGTGCGCGGCGTGCCCGATATCGCGTTTTTCCTGTTTTTCGTGATCGCGCTGGATCAGGCTTTTGAATGGATCAGACATCAGTGGAAATGCCCCGAATGGTCGGAGCCCATCCGGCAAGGCAATGATTTCGTCGTCTGCGCTGCCGCCAAATTGCCTTTGGGCACAGCGGAGCAATGGGTGCATGAGGTCTACGGCTTTTTCACCGCCGTTCTGACCTTCGCAATCGTCTTTGGCGCCTTTGCCGCCAATGTGCTTTACGGTGCGATGCGGGCGGTGCCGAAAGGTCAGATCGAAACAGCAGAGGCCTATGGCATGACCCGCCGCCAGACCTTCTGGCGCATCCTTGTGCCGCAAATGTGGGTCTATGCCCTGCCCGGTCTGTCAAACCTGTGGATGGTGCTGATCAAGGCGACGCCGCTGCTGTTTCTTCTGGGCGTTGAAGATATCGTGTATTGGGCGCGGGAGCTGGGCGGCTCCAAAACACCGCGCTTCACGGATTACCCGCATGGCGATTGGCGCTTGTGGTACTTCCTCGTCCTGCTCGTCTTCTACCTGTGTTTCACCAAACTCTCAGAGGTCGTGCTGGAGCGTGTCATGAAGAAACTGACCCGCGGCCAAGCCACGCTGGGAGGGACGACATGAGCTGCTGGCAGACCCTGCAGGATTACGCGTTCCGCTCCATTGGCTATGGGGAGCGTTTGTTGCCGCGAGATGACTTCACCTTGTGCCAGCAATTCACGCTGATCGGCTCCGGCATGATCTGGAATGTCTATTTCGGCGTGCTTGCCCTGATGGCGGGCTTCTTTTTGGCCAATGCCATGGCCGTGATGAAAGCCGCTTCCAACCCGTGGCTGCGCAAACCAGCGGAATGGTTCATTCTGGTCTTCCGTGGCTCGCCCTTGTTCATCCAGTTCTTCCTCGCTTATTTTCTGTTTCAGGAACTCAAACAATCGACCGGCGCATTCGGTTGGATGACCTCTGCATGGGCGGGTGCTCTGGTGGTGCTGTTCCTCAACACCGCTGCCTATTCGGCGGAGATTTTCTACGGCGCGCTGCGCTCCGTCCCGAAAGGCGAGGTTGAGGCCGCTGACGCTTATGGCATGACCGGCTGGACCCGGTTCAGACGGATCATCTGGCCCACAACGCTGAGGCTCGCATGGCCTGCCTATACGAATGAAGCGATCTTCCTCTTTCATGCGACCACGCTTGTCTTCTTCTCCGGTTTTCCGGCCTTTCAGCAAAAGGCTGACGCGCTGTACTATGCCAACTACTTCGCGGACAAGACGTTCAACCCGTTTATCCCCTACCCTATCGTGGCCTTCTATTTCGTGCTGTTAACCCTCGCTGTCATCGGTGTCTTCGGCCTGGCCAACAGGTATCTGAACCGGCATTTGCCTCAGGAGAGGCGCCCGAAACTGCGCTATCGTCCACAGATCATCCGCTAGATCCTATCTTTCCCTACCAAGTGCTTCGCGTTAGCGTGTGCTCAATTGATGCAAGAGGCCTCCATGAACATCGGCATTCTCGAATGCGGCCATACCATGCCCGAGATCGCAGAGGAGCACGGCGACTTTCCCGAGATGTTTGCACGGTTGCTTGACGGGTATGGGTTCACTTTTCGGGCCTTCGATGTGGAGAACATGGTGTTCCCTGACACCATTCGTGACTGCGACGGTTGGCTGCTGACCGGCTCAAAGCATGGTGCCTATGATGAATTGCCTTTCATTGCGCCTCTCGAAGATTTCATCCGTAACGCTTACGCAGCTTCCGTCCCCCTTGTGGGCATCTGCTTCGGCCATCAGCTGATCGCGCAAGCTTTGGGCGGTCAGGTCGAAAAGTTTGAGGGCGGCTGGGCTTTGGGTCTGACCGAATATCAATTCGAAAACGGCGACAGCTTGAAGCTCAACGCATGGCATCAGGATCAAATACTTGATCTCCCGCAAGACGCGACAGTGCTGGCCAGCAACGCGTTTTGCAAACATGCGGCGCTGGTTTATGGCGACAAAGCTTATTCGATCCAGCCACACCCGGAGTTTCAAGGCGCCATCATCAGTCGCTACACGAAGATCAGACGCGGCACATTAGACTATCCGGATGCCGGCATGGATCATGCGGTGAGGCAGGCGCATCTGCCTGATGACAATGCGGCCATTGCCGCCCAAATCGCAGGCTTTTTCAAACAACCGCGCGAGCTACGGCATGACTGATGACTGGATGAGTGCATTACCCGCAGCGGCGCAGGCCTATCTTGAAGGGCGCCGCCTTGATGAGGTGGAGTGCATCATCTCGGACCTGCCGGGGATCGCACGCGGCAAGGCCATGCCCGCCTCGAAATTTGCGCGACAGACCCAGTTCTTCTTGCCCAATTCGATCTATTTCCAAACCATAACGGGTGGCTGGGGCGAAGCTGCGGGCGAAGACGGGTTTACAGAGCCGGACATGGTGTTGAGGCCTGACATGGACACAGCGACAGCTGCCCCTTGGACAGGCGACTGGACGTTGCAAGTTATCCATGACGCGTTCAATCAGGACGGCACGCCTGTTCCGTTCTCTCCCCGCAACGTGCTCAGACGCGTGGTGGACATGTATCGCGAGGAAGGCTGGGAACCCGTTGTGGCGCCAGAGATGGAATTCTTTCTGGTCGCGCCTAACACCAACCCGGCGGAGGAGATCAAGCCGATGATGGGTCGCTCCGGCAGACCTGCGGCGGCGCGTCAGGCCTATTCCATGTCTGCCGTGGACGAGTTCGGGCCGGTAATCGACGACATCTATGATTTTGCAGAACTGCAAGGGTTTGAGATCGACGGCATCACGCAGGAGGGTGGCGCCGGCCAGTTGGAGATCAACCTGCGCCATGGCGACCCGGTGAAACTGGCCGATGAGATTTTCTATTTCAAACGTCTGATCCGCGAGGCCGCACTGCGCCACAAATGTTTTGCGACGTTCATGGCCAAACCCATCGAAGGCGAACCGGGATCGGCGATGCACATACACCACTCGGTCGTGGATGCAAAAACCGGCGACAATATCTTTTCAGGACCGCGCGGTGCGGAAACTCCCGCCTTCAAGCATTTCATCGGAGGGTTGCAACAGCACCTGCCCGCCGCGATAGCGTTGATGGCACCCTATGTGAACAGCTACCGGCGTTACGTCAAAGACCACGCGGCGCCGATCAATCTGGAATGGGGCCGTGACAATCGCACCACCGGCATTCGCATACCCATCGCAGACGCCCACGCGCGGCGGGTGGAAAACCGTCTGGCAGGCATGGACTGCAACCCGTATCTGGCCATTGCTGCATCTTTGGCGTGCGGGTTTGTCGGCCTGAAACAGCAACTGAAACCGTCAAAGATGTTCCAAGGTGATGCCTATGAGGGCGAAGGGGATATCCCCCGCGACTTGTTCTCCGCCCTCAATCTTCTGACTGAGAATGCGGAGCTGGAAAAGCTGCTGCACCCGGAATTCGTGCGCGTCTATTCCATCGTTAAAGCCGCTGAATATGACGAGTTTCTGCAGGTCATCAGCCCGTGGGAGCGCGATCATCTGTTGATGAACGTATGAATCTGCTCGACGCGAATGACCAGCGCGGCGTCTATCCGGGCAGCTGGTACGCTGCAACCTCGCAACCGCTTGCCCCTTTTCCGGCTTTGCAGGGGGAAGCCATCGCAGATCTTTGTGTCATTGGCGGCGGGTATACAGGGCTTTCCGCGGCGCTACACGCAGCGCAGGCGGGATTACGCGTCGTGCTGCTGGATGCACAGCGCATAGGGTTCGGCGCTTCCGGACGAAATGGCGGGCAGGTCGGTATCGGGTTCAACAAAAGCCAAACCGAGTTGGAAGCGCTGTTCGGTCTGGACCGCGCAAAACAGCTCTTTGAGCTTGGGGTGGAGGCCGTCGCTTTGACGCAGTCACTCCTGTCTAATCACGCATCTGACGCGCAGTATCGACCGGGATTGATACATGCCGACCGGTTTGCTGCAGAATTTGACGACACGCGCAACGAAGTGGACCACCTCAACGAGGTCTATGGCTATCGGCATATGCGCACCCTGACGCAAAATGACATCAGGGCTTTGATTGGCTGCGCAGACTATGTGGGCGGCGCGCTGGATATGGGGTCGGGACATCTGCATCCGCTCCGCTACGCGTTAGGTCTTGCGCGTGGCTGTGTGGCAGCAGGGGTGAATATCTTTGAAAAGACCAGAGTGACTGACATCACCCAAGGCACGCGCACCATTGTCCGCAGTGATTTTGGATCAGTGCGCGCCGATCATGTCGTGGTGGCAACAAACGGCTATGACACGGGATTGACACGAGCCACAGCCGCACGCGTGATGCCAATCAACAACTTTATTGTTGCAACAGAACCGCTTGGCGACCAGGCGAGACAAATTCTGCGCGAAGATTACTGCGCTCATGACAGCCGCTTTGTGGTCAATTATTACCGCCTTTCGGAGGATCGCCGATTGCTCTTTGGAGGCGGCGAGACCTATCGTTACCGTTTCCCGAAAGACATCGCACGGCTGGTGCGCAAACCCATGGAGCAGACCTTCCCGCAGCTGAAAGGCACGCGGATCGACTATGCCTGGGGCGGTACACTTGCCGTCACCATGTCCCGCCTGCCCCATGTCGCGCGGATCGCGCCCAACATCCTTTCAGCAGCAGGTTATTCGGGACATGGCGTCGCCTTGGCCGGTTTCGCGGGCAAAATCATGGCCGACGCCGTGCGCGGTCAGTTGGAAGGTTTGGTTGCGCTGGAGGCATTGCCGACGCCACGATTCCCCGGCGGCGGCACGTTCCGAAGTCCGCTGCTGGCACTTGCAATGACATGGTATGCGCTCAGAGATCGCATCGGACTATAGCGTAAAATCTGAAATCATGTTACAGATTACCTGAAACTTACCTTTCAGAGGCAAAAGCCGATGCGCGATTTTCTGATGACGCCCCCAAACCTGCACGAAGCGGAACCGATCCCGGCAGCAGCGCGCGATGCGATAGAAGCGATGATGGCGTCAGGCGACCTGTTTCGCTACACCGCGCCGGAGAACGCCCTTGTGGCCCTGCTGGAGCGTGAGTTTGCACAGATGATGGGCATGAAATACACGCTCGCAGTATCTTCCTGTTCCGCAGCGCTGTTTTTGTCGCTCAAAGCGCTCGATCTGCCTGAAAATGCCAAAGTCCTGATCCCGGCTTTCACTTTTGCGGCTGTGCCATCCGCTGTCGTCCATGCCGGGATGCAGCCCGTCCTTGTAGAGGTCGGCATGAATTACCGCATTGATCTTACTGATTTTGAGAAGAAAATCATCGATGCAGATGCTGTATTGATCAGCCATATGCGCGGGCATACCTCCGACATGGACGCGATTTTGGCGCTTGCGGAAGCGCACGGTTTACCGGTGATCGAAGATGCGGCGCATTCGCTGGGAACAGTTTGGGACGGCAGAAAGATCGGCACACTTGGCCATGTTGGTTGTTTTTCCTTCCAGTCCTACAAGATGATCAATGCGGGCGAAGGCGGCATACTTATCACCAATGATGCTGACCTTGTCGCGCGGGCCGTCATCATGTCTGGCGCTTATGAGCATAACTGGCAGAAACACGATATCGCCCATGAACGCGCCGAGCACTGGCAAAACAAGCTTCCGCTCTACAATCTGCGCATGCAGAACCTCAGCGCCTGCGTGATCCGGCCACAGCTTGCTGAACTGCCACGGCGCGTGCGCGACGGATTGAGAAACCACGACTATGTCGCGAAAAAATTGCAAGCGAGCGGCTATTTCGACGTCCCTGCCCCTCTGCCTGCAGAAACCCGCGCGCCAGATTCGATCCAATTCAACCTGATCGATTTCACCTCTGACGAGGCTCGCGCTTTTCTTGCCTTTGCCAAAACCAACGGGGTGCCTGCACAGGTCTTCGGATTGAGCACAGATAATGCACGCGCCTTCTGGAACTGGGAATTCATCGAGGGCGACGTGCCTGACCTGCCCAAAACCCGAGCGATGCTCGCGCAAGCCTGCGATGTCCGGTTACCGGTCCGACTTGACCAAGCCTCTTTGGATTTTGTCGCTGCCGCTTTGATAGATGCAGCGACGATGGTGAAAGGCTAGCTCAACACCTGCATCTGATCGCCGAGCCAAGGCATGCGGCCTTGGCAGAATTCGACGATCTCCCGCCTGATCAATGGCCGGATCGCCGCAGCGAGCGCAGCTGGCATATCTGGTTCATCATCCCTGCGCGCTATCAGAGAAATCCGGCGCGACAGCGGTGCAAAGGGCAGCGGGAAGGTTTCCACCCGGTCCATGAAGCGCTTGGCGCGCATCACGCCGAGTGGGGTCAGGATCGTCCATCCTTCTCCGCGCGCAACCATTGCCATGATGGAATGATAGCTGTCCAATTCGAACCGATGTGACAGAACAAGGTTTTGCCGTGTCAGATGCGCACCGATCTGACGCCCCATGACATGACGGGATGTGTACTGGATCAAAGGGTTAGCCCGCAAAACGTTGAGCATCTGCTCCGTATTCCGGATCAGACGTTTCGGGGCCACGACGACATATGGGTCTTCGAGAAGAGCATGAACTTCGAAAGACGGCGATAGGTCCGGTGGTTCCGCTGTGACGGTCAGATCCAAACCGCGCGTTTCCAGCTTGTCGAGCAATCTGTGACTGGCCCCGGTTTCCAGAAGGAACTGCGCTTTTGGCATGGTCTCCGACAGATGCATTAGCAAGGCGGGTGTCACATCGGCGTCGAAATCCTCGATCATGCCCAAACGCAAACGGACCCGGCTCGACATGTCGCGTACAGTCAACTCCGCCGTGGCCTGCGCCGCTTCATTCAAGATGGTCTGCGCGCGTTTGAGAAACATCTCCCCCGCTGCCGTCAACGGCATCGGACGTTCGCCCCGCTCCAACAATCTCGCACCCAAGGCGCTTTCCAGATTCGACAATTGCTGACTGACCGCAGAATTAGACGCCGCCAAGCGCCGTGCCGCCGCAGAAATCGAGGCTTCCTCTGCGGCTGCCACGAAAATCTCGACCTGCCACAGGGTAATTTTTCCGGGCGTATCAACCATTTCCACACCTCCTGATGCGGAACCGATTGCCCCGCGCGCGCACACCCTCTAGCGTATTTTGTGGCAATCAGGGAGACCAGAAATGCGTGACGAGACGCCGAATTCTTGGGAAGCGCGGGCAGATGCGCATTCGTTCTACGGATTTACAGATTTACCCTCTGTGGCGGAGCGCGGCGCGGTTGTTCTGACCCATGGCAAAGGCCCCTATGTCTTCGATGTGCACGGTCGCGAGTATCTGGATGCGAATTCCGGGCTTTGGAACATGGTTGCGGGCTTTGACCACCCCGGCCTGGCCGAGGCTGCGAAGGCGCAATATGATCGTTTCCCCGGCTATCATGCGTTTTTTGGCCGGATGTCAGATCAGACCGTAATCTTGTCGGAAAAACTGATTGAGGTCTCGCCTTATGAACGCGGCAAGGTGTTTTATACAAATTCCGGTTCCGAGGCGAATGACACGATGGTCAAAATGCTCTGGTTCTTGTCCGGTTCTGAAGACCAGCCACAACGACGCAAGATCCTGACGCGAAAAAATGCCTATCACGGGGTGACGGCTGTCTCTGCGTCCATGACCGGCAAACCGTATAACGAAGTCTTCGGCCTGCCTTTGGACGGGTTCATTCATCTCACTTGCCCGCATTACTGGCGGGAGGGTCATGCAGGCGAAAGCGAAACAGATTTCACTGCGCGCATGGCGCAAGAGTTGGAAGATGTCATAGCGCGCGAGGGCTCCGAGACGATTGCAGCCTTTTTCGCAGAACCTGTGATGGGCGCTGGCGGGGTCATCCCGCCATCTGATGGCTATTTCCAAGCAATACAGCCGATTTTGCGCAAACACGGCATCCCCTTGATCGCAGATGAGGTGATCTGCGGCTTTGGGCGAACCGGCGCCGTTTGGGGGTGCGAGACGTATGATTTCACTCCGGACGCAATCATTTCTTCCAAGAACCTGACTGCCGGATACTTCCCGATGGGCGCTGTCATTCTGGGGCCAGAGATGACGGATCGTTTGCAAGCCGCCTCTGACGCGATCGAAGAGTTCCCGCATGGTTTCACCGCCTCCGGACATCCGGTGGGATGTGCGGTCGCGCTGAAGGCAATCGATGTGATCTTGAACGAAGGGCTGATAGAGAATGTTCGCGCGCTCACCCCAAAATTCGAGGCCGGTTTGAACTGGCTCGCGGAAAACCCGCGTATCGGCGAGGCCCGTGGCAAGGGGCTGATGGGCGCGGTGGAAGCCGTCCGCGACAAGGCCAGCAAAACACCCTTCGAAGCGCATCTGAGCGTGAGCGAACGGATCGCAAATACCTGTACGGATCACGGTCTGATTTGCAGACCGTTGGGTCAAGCCGTGGTGCTGTGTCCGGCCTTTGTGATGACGGAAACGCAAATGGATGAGATGTTTAACAAATTGGACGCAGCATTGAAACAGGTTTTCGCTGCCGTCACTTAACCTCGAATTAGTGTCTGTCACCCATATGTCGGCACCGGACCGCAGGAGGTCCTGCTGCAACGGATCGCTGAGTGACACTAGACGCCTTTTTCCTGGGAAACAGTCTGATATCCCTGTTGATGGCCAGCGTGCAAATTGGGCTCGGTGGTATATTTGGCGACTCCGATGATACCGCGGATACGTCCGCTGAATTTGATGCCGATCCGCTATTTGATGAAAGCCAATATACACAGCGTATTGACGGCACTGCTGGCAATGACGTGCTCAATGCTACTGAGGGTGAGAACGCCCAGGCTTATTTTCTGGGTGATGGGGATGATACGCTCAGGGCCACAGCCGGAAACGATTACATCAATCTGGGAGCCGGTGACGACTTTACCGAAGCGCTTGAAGGCGATGATATTGTCCTTGGTGGCGACGGCGATGATCGTATCTTTGCTGGCCGAGGCGATGATGTCGTCTTTGGGGGCGCAGGCAATGACCTGCTCGAAGGAAGCCTCGGCGCCGATACGCTCAATGGCGGTGATGGAAATGATCAACTCTCAGGCGGGCGTGAGAATGACACGCTGAATGGTGGCGCGGGCGATGACATTCTGTCCGGGGACCGGTTCGATCAAATCAGCGGAACGCAGCGTGGTGTCGACATTTTGAACGGTGACGCAGGTAATGACACGCTGTGGCTCGTTGGCGATGATACCGGGACGGGTGGCGCGGGTGAGGATCTGTTCCGCGTTTTTGACACAGAAAATCCGGATGCCTCCGTCACGATCACGGATTACAACAGCGCTGAAGACCGGATCGAAGTGATCTATGAGCCAGAGGATGGCGAAGAACCGCCTGAACTCACCGTGTTCAGCCCAGCCGATAGCGAAGATGCGGTCATTGCTTTGGACGGCGTCCAGATCGCAACCGTCACCGGCGCGGCGGGACTGGAAAGCGATGATATCTCATTGACGACAGACATGCCCAACGCGGCTTAAGCTGTGACGATCAACCAGACAGCACCGAAGAAAAAGCCAGACGCGACCACAACGAAGCAATGCCAAACTGCATTCGCAAACTTAAGACTTTCCCACAAAAAGAAAATCACGCCTGCAGAATAAAGCAATCCGCCAATGACCGCACACCAACCCGCGACATGCGAAATCTCGAACACAGACCAGATCAGGAGCACGCTGATCCACCCCAAGGCGAGATAAAGCAACGCATTGAGCGCCCCGGGTTTGCGCCACATGAACAACTTGGTAACAGCGCCCACAAGGGCCAGCGCCCAGACAAGAGCGAGGATGATGTAGCTGAACATCGATCCGATGGAGATGACAAGCGGTGTGTAAGTTCCGGCGATCTTGAGGAAAATCGTTGCGTGATCCGCGCGCCTGAGGACAGCGCGATACTGTTCCCACGGTGTCATGTGATAGCAAAAGGATACGGTCAGCATTGCGATCAAACCGACCCAATAGAGCAGCAAGCCCGCCAGCGTGCCCGCTGTCAGCATGTCATAATGCATCACCAGAAATGTTGCTATTGCCGACAGCGATGCGCCGATACCAATCAGATGCACAGCGCCATCAGCGAGCTTCTCTGGGCGCGAATAGGCCGGGTAAGGATCATGTTCATGCGACGCCATGATCACATCATGACCCAGAAACTCTTAAAAAATCAAAGATAACCCGACGGAATGGTCAAGCGACCAGCGCTATTTACCCATTTTGGACAGAGCTTGCTGCATCTCCGCGAGTTGCTTCTTGATCGCATCAAGCTCTGACGCATCGCTGTCTTCTGTCTTGTCCGGCGCAGGATCGGTGGAAGAGGCAATGCCCCCGCTCCACCCTGCCATCATGGTCTTCATGAACGCTTCTTGCTGCTGTTTGATCTGGTCAAAGCCTGGCAGCCCGCCCATCGGGCTCGCCATGCTTTCCATCACCTTGGCTTGCCCGTCCCGCAGCATATCAAAGCTGGCGGCCAGAAAATCCGGAACCATGGTCTGCGCGCCTTCAGAATAGCTCCGCACAAGATCCGTCAAGACATTGGTCGGCAACACATTGTCACCGCGGCTTTCATGTTCGGCGATAATCTGGAGGAGATACTGGCGCGTCAGGTCGTCACCACTTTTCAGATCGACAATCTGAACGTCACGGCCTTCGCGAATAAAGCCGGAGATATCATCCAATGTGACGTAGTCACTGGTCTCTGTATTGTAGAGTCTACGGCTGGCGTAACGTTTGATCAGCAGCGGCGCGCCTTCGGGCTTGGCCATGCAATTTCTCCCCATATTGCAGTGCAGCAAACGCTAGCCCAGCCGCAAATAAAAGGAAAGACCATTCAGCTTTGCCCATAAGCGCCGCCCGAATGAAAACGGGCACGCCAATGGCGCGCCCGTTCTTGGCGACCCGTCAGGGAGGAGTTGGGTCGCAGAAATTTGGTGGCAGATTTAGGCTGCTTTTGCAGCTTTCTTCGCCTGAGCTGTCAGATCGTCAGTTGCTTTTTTGACAGCAGCAGATGCTTCTTCAGAAACGTCTTTGCCGGCAGCCATCATCAGTTCAACGGTTTCCATTTGAACTTTTTTTGCAACTTCAGCGAAAGCAGCCATGTGTTCAGCAGCGGATTCAGCTTGGGCAGATGCGAAATCTGTGTAGGCTTTCGTGTAATCTGCAGGCTCTTTTTGAGCTTTCGTCACGCTGGACATTTTGGCCAGTGTTTCTTTTGTCCATTTGGAGGACAGCTCTGTCGAAGTCGCTGCAGCGTCCAGTGCAACTTTGGAAAACTTCTCGCCGAATGCAGCGGAGTTTTTGATCGCGTCGTTGTAAGCAGTCATGTCAACTGGGAATGCAGCAGCCATGTCCGCGAATACTTTTGTAAAGTCTTGTGTCTTAGCCATTGTCTTAGTCTCCGAAATATTGGGACCGTACTGTGGCCCCGTCCGTTTGCGTCTGCAGCATACTTAGACGCTGCGATGCAGCAATTCAAGTATTTATTCTGCAATGCAGCGTATTTTTGGGGGTCATATTAATATATTGAAATCAGTTACTTGCCTTGGGCAATACGTAAGTTCCCGGTGCTTTTGACAAAACGGGATGAGATTTTTTGCCCGGCTTACGGGCCTTAACCTCTTTGCCGGAGCGACTCGATAGCCAATGTCCCCAACGCGGCCACCACGAGCCCTCATTGAAGTCGGCAGCCTCCAGCCAGGCGTCGGCATCACCCGCAACCTTGGGGTTTGTATAGTGGCCGTATTTGTTCTTGCTCGGCGGATTGATAATGCCTGCAACATGGCCCGATTGAGAGACGATAAAGGTTTTGTCTTCTGACCCGAACTGCTTGACCCCATTGAAGCTGCCTTTCCAGGCGGCGATGTGATCGGTTTCGCAAGCAATCGCACAGACCGGCACTTGTACTGTATCGAGGCTTACGGTTTCACCAAGTATCTGCATCTTTCCCTTGGCAAATTGGTTCTGCTGACACAGTCGGCGCAGATACTCGACAACAAAACGACCAGCCAGATTGGTGCTGTCGCCGTTCCAATATAACAGATCAAAAGCAGGCGGCGCCTCTCCCATCATGTAATTGCGAATGGCGGGCTGATAGATCAGATCATTGGAGCGCAGATAGGAGAATGTGCGCGACATGAAGTAGGAATGAAGATAGCCCTTTTCTGCCACCTGACGTTCAATCCCATCGACGAAATCATCATCAAGGAAGACTTCCATCTCCCCGGCATCATCAAAATCCGTCAATGTGGTGAAGAGCGTTGCGGATTTCACCGACGTATCGCCGCGCCGTTCCATCAAGGACAAGACCATCGATAAAGTCGTGCCAGCAATGCAGTAGCCGACCGCATTGACTTGCTCTTGTTTGGTGATTTTTTTCACCTCGCTGATCGCCGTTAAATATCCGTCATCCACATAGGTATCGATGCCGACATCCGCGTAGGTCTCATCTGGATTGACCCAGCTCACAATGAAAAGCGTATAGCCCTGATCCACGATCCATTTGATCAAGGAGTTCTTTGGCTTGAGATCCATGATGTAGAATTTGTTGATCCAGGGCGGGAAAATGATGAGCGGCGTCTCTTTCACTTTATCGGTCGTGGGCGCGTATTGGATCAATTCAAACATGTGGTTGCGATAAACAACGGAGCCCTCCGTCGCCGCGATATTCTCACCAACGGTAAAAGCATCCGTGTCTGCGAGGCTGACAAGCAGGTCACCCTCGTTCCGTTCGATGTCTCTCACAAGGTTTTGCAACCCTCGCACAAGGCTTTCGCCATCCGTTTCAACTGCTTTCGACAAGGCGTCAGGGTTGGTCGCGAGGAAATTTGTGGGCGCAAGCATGTCGATGATTTGCTGCGTAAAGAAAGAGGCGCGCCCTTTATCGACACCTTCGAGTTCCTCAAGGTCGTCGACCGCAGATGTGATCGCCTCACTGGAGTAAAGGTATTGCTGCTTTATGAAGTTAAAATAGGGATTGCTGTCCCAAAGCTCATTTTGAAACCGACGGTCTGTCGGACCTTTGTTTTCAGGTGGCGTCAGTTTGCCAGAGGCCAATTGCTGTTGCGCCTCGACATAGTGCTTGAGCGACTTTCCCCAATACCCAACCTGCTGCTCGATAATCTTGGCAGGGTTCGCAGCCATCTCCGCCATATATGCGGCGGCCATCTTTGCGTAGAGGTCCTGCCCCGGGCCCTGCAAACCGGGGTCAGCCTGTTTTTTCCGCCCCATCGCGGCAACCATTCGTTTAGTCAAATCGTCTATCAAGGCGAGATTGGAGTTGAGACGTTCCAGCCGCTCTGCAGAGAGGATTTCGTCCGTCTGGTCAGTTTCGGTTGTCATCGTTTCGATTCCACCATATCTTGATGCTGCAGGGCAGCATATCTGAGCTACCTCTGTGGTATATCCACCTCTGCACGACAAGGTGGCAATTCGACATAGCAGGTATGTTACCTGTGAAAGGAGCCATCTGTGAAGTACATGGTGACATATGATCTGATGGAGTCCATGCGATTGACAAACCAATGGTTGGGCGCGACCGCTCAAGCTGTTGGCTCGCATCCTGCGTTTGCAATGACACCAAACCCAATGTTTCGGATGCTTGATGCGTGGGGACAGGTTACAGAGCGCACGTTTTCCCGGATGGTGGCAAAGCCTGACTGGAACATTCCTTCCGTCGTCGGCAAGGATGACCGGGAGTACCAGGTTGAGACTGAAGTTGTCTTGCTCCGCCCATTTGGTGATTTGGTTCGCTTTAACGTCGTCGAAAGAGCAAAGAAGCGGCGGAAGATTTTGCTCGTTGCGCCCATGTCAGGGCATTACGCGACGCTGCTGCGCTCAACTGTTTTGTCACTTTTGCCAGATGCCGAGGTTTATGTCACCGACTGGCACAATGCGCGCGACATTCCCGTCAGCGAGGGTAAGTTCGACATTGAAGACTACACGCTCTATCTTGTTGATTTCATGAAGGAGATGGGGCCTGACACACATGTGATCGCGATCTGTCAGCCAGCCCCTCTCGCCCTCGCAGCGACGGCATATTTGGCAGAAGAAGATCCCAAGGCGCAGCCCTCTACCCTCACTTTGATCGGCGGCCCGATTGACCCGGACGCTGCGGCAACAGATGTGACCGATTTCGGCAGCCGCGTCACGATGAGCCAACTCGCTGAGACAGCGATCCAGCGCGTAGGTTTCAAATATGCTGGCGTGGGCCGGATGGTGTATCCGGGGCTTCTTCAACTGCAATCCTTCATGTCGATGAATGCAGAAACGCATGGCCGCGCGTTTTTCGAACAGATCCTGCGTGCCGCCAAGGGTGAAGCTGCGGATCATGATCGACACAATAAGTTCTATGATGAATATCTGGCCGTTATGGACATGACGGCGGAGTTCTACCTCTCAACCGTCAAACGCATCTTCAAAGATGGTGAAATTGCCAAAAACGCGTTCACCGTGAATGGCAAGCCCGTTGACATCGGCAAGATCACGACAGTCGCAGTCAAAACCGTTGAGGGCGCGAATGATGACATCTCTGCCCCAGGGCAATGTATTGCCGCGCTCGATTTGCTGACAGGACTGCCGGAGCAGAAGAAAGCAAGCCATCTGGAACCGGGTGCAGGGCATTACGGAATATTTGCAGGCAAGAGCTGGCGCAATAACATCCGCCCACTTGTCCTTGATTTCATTGATGAAAACAGCAGTGGAAATGCGAAAAAGCGCAGCAAACGCAAACGTTCCAGCAATCCACAGAACGTGACGCCGATCAAAACCGGTCGGGTCGCAATCTAGCGCTCAAGCCACGTTCTTAACGCGGCAGAGGTCGCGTTTGGCTGCTCCAACGTTGGCAGGTGACCGGCTCCCGGGACGATCACCAATTCTGCGGAAGGGATCAGCTCTGCCATGAATTCATGGCGCTTGACCGGACATAAGGTGTCATGTTCGCCGCATAGGATTAGTGTTGGCACGTTCAGTTTGCGCAAGGTGCTCTGCTGATCAAGTCGACGTTGCAGCGCGCGGGACTGGCGCACAAAGACCCCCTCCCCCTGTTCGATCGCCATCTCCATCACAAGTTCAAGAATTTCTTGCCTGTTTGGGCCTGGCGCGAGGTAGTTCGGCTTCATCTCATCCTGCATCACCTCTGGCAATAGCCCAGCCATGACGCGCACGATCTGCGGCTCTCTATTGGCGGCCATTGCAGGCGTTTCGGCAAGCGGGTTTGTATCGAGCAATGCAAGCCGCGTCACGCGGTTGGGTGCCACACGCGCCATTTCCATCGCGACGATGCCACCCATGGACAGCCCTGCCAGTGCGAACCTGTGAGGTGCCCCGGCCAAGACGGCCTCCGCCAAGGCTTCGATGCGGTCATATTGACCAATGGGTGGCAAATGGATCGCCCGCTCTTGCCCAAAGGCCATGATCTGCGGGCCGAACAACCGCGCATCGCACATCATCCCCGGCAAGAGAACGAGCGGCTCATTCATGCGCGCGCGCTTGCGATTGCGGTGCCTTCCACCAGCGAGCCCAGTTTTGCATAGGCGATGTCGGGATCAACCGCGCCAAAACCCGCAAATGTTCCAAAACCACAATCTGAACCCGCTATCACGCGCTCCTTACCCATGAAAGGTAAGAAACGGTCAAGTCTTTGGGCAACGACTTCGGGATGTTCAACGAAATTCGTCGTGGAATCGACCACGCCGGGCACCAAAATCTTATCTTCGGGAATCTCGGCGGCACGGTCGCGAAACACAGTCCATTCATGCGCATGGCGCGGGTTTGATGTCTCAAACAGCAATTGCGAGGCATTCACATTCATCAGTGTTCCAAACACTTTGCCCATGTCGATGTCACAGATATGCGGGCCCTCATAGTTGCCCCAGCAAATGTGGACGCGCACCCGTGACGGATCAATCCCGCTGAGCGCATGGTTGAGCGCTTCTACATGGCTGCCCGCAATCTTGAGAAATTCCTCATCTGACAGGTCGTTGAAAAGCATATGGCGCGAGAGCGCGAGATCGGGGCAGTCCAGTTGCAAATAGAGCCCGCTATCGACGATCGTGCGATACTCCTCTGCCATCGCATCTGCCAGTGCGGCCAGATATTCGTCACGAGACGCGTAGAAATCATTCTGTAAAAAGAGCGAGATAACCCCCGGAGACGCCGCATTCATGAAACCTTCGGATGCCCCATGCGCAGACATTCCCGCCTTGAGGTTGGCGATATCAGTCAGCAATTCGTCCTGCCCTTTAGATTTGACTTCGCTGGTACACATCGGACGGGCATATTGCGGCGTACCGCCATCATCTGCGAGACGTTTGAGGAAGGTCGGGAATTTCTTCAGGTCCCCCGGCGCATTGCGCGGACTGTCACCTGAAAAGCCCGTGTAGCGATCCTTCACATAGGTTGCGTAGCTGATCTTGGAGGTTTCACCATCACTGACAATGTCAATTCCCGCCTCCGTCTGGCGCGCCACAGTCGCGGCACACGCACCTGTCATCACAGCATCAAACGCAGCCTGATCATAGTCTTCGCCGTTTTCCCGTGCAAAGATCATATCCACAACGTTCTGGGTGCGCGGCAGGCTTCCGACATGAGTTGTTTTGATGGTCATTCTTGTCTCCCTCTTTGCGGGTAGTTTCATCACGAAACTGCGGAGGGGAAAAGCCCAAAGGGTCAGTTTAACCCGCGGTCCATCCCCCATCGACCAGAATAGACGTGCCTGTGACCATCGAAGAGGCATCGCTCGCCAAATACAGGACCGCACCCATGATGTCTTCCACCTCCCCTACACGCGGCAACTTGATTTTTTCGTCGATCCAGGCGCGCTTTTGCGGATCGGCGAATGTGGCTTCGGTCAATGGCGTCAAAATGAAGGTCGGACAGATCGAGTTTACGCGGATATTGTCCGGGCCGAACTCGATCGCCATGGCTTTGTTGATGCCTTCGATTGCATGTTTCGTACCACAGTAGACCGCGCGGTCCTGCCCTCCGACATGCCCCATCTGGCTGGAGATTTGGATGATTGAGCCGCCGCCTTGCCCTTTCATAGAGGCAGCGGCCTGTTGGGCGAGGAAATACGCCGCTTTGACGTTGATGTTCATCACAAGATCATAATCCGCAGGTGTCGTGTCAGCGGCTTTTGAG
Source organism: Pseudomonadota bacterium (assembly GCA_039195745.1). Classification (GTDB taxonomy): domain Bacteria; phylum Pseudomonadota; class Alphaproteobacteria; order Rhodobacterales; family Rhodobacteraceae; genus Litoreibacter. The sequence goes on from JBCCVD010000004.1 coordinate 49,915, forward strand.
TGCCGCGCGAGGCCTGCAGAGTTGCACAAGATATCGAAAGGGCCAGACGCCGCGAAAGCGGATTTGACAGCATCCAGATCTGTGACGTCCAGTTCTAACCCTTCCGCAGACAGGCCTGCGCCGTTGAGTTCGTGAACTGCCGCATCGATAGCCGGCACACCGCGTGCCGCTATGACCACATGCGCCCCGGCTTCTGCCAAGGCCACGGCACATCCAAGCCCAATGCCACGTGACCCACCGGTGACAAGCGCGCGTTTGCCATCAAGGCGAAAAGAAGGGGTTTTGGGTAATGTCATGGCGTCTCTCCTGTCCAGTTTGCAGGGATATCGGGTTGGGCCACGCCCCGGAAGGGTGGAAAATCCCGATAGCGGCTTTGGCGTTGCGCCCGTGTCTCATTGGGGGAGGCTCCGGCAGCCAGTAGTTTACCGCGCGGCGCGATGTAGCTTGAGATTGTGCGCCGCGGACGCGGTTCCCATGTCAGGTTGAAAGCCGCAAGCTTCGGAAAATACCACTGCTCTGAGTAAGGCAGATGGTCATGAATCCACCACGCCAGATCGCGCCAGTCACGCCCCCGCCCATATTGATCCGCGAACCACGGAATGACGATGGAGGCGCCTCCGATGCGCGCATCGCCTTGCCCCCGATCCCAGATATGGCATTCGCCGGGATAATCATTGCGCGCGCAGTTGAGTTTGTTTTCGTTGCCAAATCTGTTGAGCATTGGGGAGCGATAGCCGGATCGCACGGTGACACAGCCAAATGTCTCGTGCAGCGGGTCAAGCAGTTCCGTGCAAAAAGCACGACCGACCTCGATAGCGAGGTCAGGGTTTTCGGGCAGGTTCTGTTTTTCGTGGAAATTTGAAATTTCGGAATACAGAAATTCGCGCATGAAGAAGTATTTCGACAAACGCACGCGTCCCAGCGTTTCCAGCGACCACATGGACCCCGGTTTGCGCATCAGGGATAGCCGTTCCAGCGAAACGCCCCGTCCTCGCGCAGCGGGGAAAACGGGTTATGCGCCACTTCCCAGATGTGGCCGTCAACATCTTCGAAATAGCCATGATGCCCGCCCCAGAACACGTCCTGCGCGTCTTTCAGGACCTTGCCACCGGCAGGCTCAACAAGCGCCAGAAGCTGCGCCACATGTGCTTTTTCACGTACGTTATATCCCAGCGAGGTGGCAGCGCGCCCAGACAGGCTACCGGGGGAGAGACCCAGTTCTTCCTCCAAGCCCGATACCGGGTAAAGCCCTAGCGTTTGGCCGATCAGATCGAAGGCAATGACACCGTCATCGCTCTGCACTCTTTGCCATCCAAGGGCTTCATAAAAGGCTGCAGATTTCTCCATATCGCTGACCCCGAGCGTGATCAGGCTGACGCGTTGCTCAAATGTCATGGAAGCTCCTTGATCCAGTTGGTGATAATGTCGACCGTTTCCGCGTTTTGCGAGGGGCTCAGTATGTCACCGGCGATGACGTGGTTGAACGGATCATCCCCCTCGCCCATCACACGCGGCACCAGAGTGACTGGTCCGCCCCACTTGGTGGAGATGGCCCGCGTGGTCTCTGCATCGACGACGGCGTCATCATCGGAGAATATGAATAAGGCTGGGATATTGACCTGCGCGTAATCCGCATCGCGGGCATATTTCACAATCGCGGCCATCGGGATCAGTGCAACGGTTGGATAAAGTGTGGTCCAATATTTCTGATGTGCATCATTCAGCGGTGCGAAGCTACGCTCTGCGCCTGCCACCAGCGTGCTGATCGTGCGCGCCAAAGGCCATTCGAGGATGGTCGCGGTCGGGTTTTTGATCCGAAAGTTGGGCGAGACGAAGATGATGCCCTTCACAGCCTCCGCCAATGCGGGGTCTGTTGCAGCAATAGCTGCAATCGTACCGCCGGTTGACGTCGTCAGGACAATGACCTCTTTCCCGAGTTGCCGCCCAATTGCCAAGGCCTCCGCCGCGTCTTCCAACCAGTCCCCGGCAACAGGTTCCGCCATGGCCAACGCGCCACGCCCGTGGCCACTGAGGCGCGCATAGAACAGGTTTGCGCCAAGCGCTTTGGCAACGTCATCTGGAACAGGACGGATCTCCTCCGAAGTTGCAGAATACCCGTGTATATTGACCAAAGCGATATCCGTCTGTGCGCCGGCCTCACCGGCCCAGATTACCCGCTTTTCAACGCCTTCGGTGATATCGTCAAAGCGGGCTTCTGCGTTGGCCAGATACACATCAAGATTGTCCGGCAAAATACGGGGATCAAATGATATTTCAGTATCTACCGGTTCACGGGGCCAAAAGACCCAGATTGCGATCAAGGCGATAAACAGTCCCAACAGGACGCGGAACACCCATTTCGCAAATGCTCTCATCCCGTCACCTCAATGACATTGCGAATTGCATCTTCTATCAGCTTCAATGCGACGGGATCAGAAAACCGATGATCGCCATCTTTCAGGATGACAAGGCGCATATCGTCTCCGTTGGCATGCTCAATGAGGCGCAGCGCGACAGACATGTCGACATCAGCATCCGCCGTCCCCTGCAGCATTCGCACCGGGAATGGCAGGGATAGCGGCTCACGCAAGACAAGGTTGTGCCGACCATCTTCGATCAGTTTCTTCGTGATAATATAGGGCTCACCATAGTCTGAGGGCAGCGCCACCTGCCCTCTGGCAAGCTCGGCTTTTTGTGCGTCATCAAAACCGCCCCACATGCTATCTTCCGTAAAATCGGGCGCTGCAGCAATCGTGACCAAAGCCGCGATCTTCTCGGGCATGCGCCTGGATAGCAAAAGCGAAATCCAGCCTCCCATAGATGAACCAACAAGAATCTGCGGCCCATCCGTGAGCAGACTGACCGCCTGAAACGCGTCTTCAGCCCAATCGCCAATGCAGCCATCTGTGAAAGCTTCCGAAGACTGGCCATGTCCGGAATAGTCAAATCTGAGAAAGGCGCGCCCCTCGGCCTTGGCCCAGGCTTCCAGATGGATCGCCTTGGTGCCGTCCATATCCGATTTGAATCCCCCCAAGAAGACCAGCCCGGGCCCCGCCCCTTCCGTGCGGTGATAAGCGATGCTGCGCCCTTGTTTTGTTTGAAGAATTTCCGCCATGCCTCTGGCCCTCGCTCTGTTTTGTTCAAGCTAAGCGAGCCGGAGGATAAAGGAAATATCTTGTGGCAAATTTCCAAATAATTAGGTGACTATCTTGTCACGTGACTACTTTGTCACCTATAAGTGATTCCATGGACGCGATTTTCAAAGCTCTCAACGACCCGGCCAGGCGCGAGATTTTGGACCAGCTTCGTAAGCAAGACGGTCAAACGCTCAGCGATCTGGAAGCCCGGTTCGACATGACCCGCTTCGGCGTCATGAAACACCTGTCGGTGTTGGAAGAAGCAAAGCTGATCACGACCAAGAAAGTCGGGCGCTTCAAGCATCACTATCTGAACGCCCTGCCCCTTCAGGAGGTCATTGATCGCTGGATTGAGCCGCTGCTGGCCAAACCCGTGGCCCAAGGCATCCTGAATTTGAAAGCACAGTTAGAAGGAGCTGCTGACATGACTGATACCCCAGATTTCCGGATGGAGACCTACATTCGATGCACGCAAGACGCGCTATGGGATGCGCTGACAGACCCCGAGAAGGAGGCGCAGTATCATTTCGTCTGCGACAAGATCACCAAAGACGGGAACACGCTGACCTATCACACGCCGGATGGCGGTGTGATGCTGATCTGCACAGAGACCCATCAGGAACCGAAAACGCGGATCTCCTCGACCTTTGAGCCGAAATGGGAAGGCCCTGACATGGCGAAATCCCGGTTTGACTACCTGATCGAGCCGCAGGGTGCATTATGTAAGTTCGCGGTCGAACACTATGACATTCCAGCGGATCAGGATGGCATCGCCGATGGGTGGAACCGCATGCTCGCCGGGCTCAAGACGTTCCTTGAGACGGGCGAAACGGCCAAATTTGGATACGACGAGTAAAATGGAACTCCCGACCGAACTGGCTGTTTTGACTTGCTTGACCATCCTCGCCGCAAGCCTTTGGATACCTTACATTGTTGGGGTCAACACGGAGCCCAAACGTGCAGGGGCGCTGGACCCATTCCACCGTCCACCATCGCAGGCCGACATGCGACCGTGGGTGCATCGCGCCTATCGGGCGCATCTCAACTTGCTGGAGCAGTTTCTGCCCTTCGCCGTGATCCTCTTGATCCTGGATCGCGTAGATGGATTCAATGCAATCACCTATTGGACGGTGATCGTCTTTTTCTGGGCGCGTGCCGCGCATGCGATTGGGATGATCAGCGGGAAAGCCACGTTTCCGCTCAGACCAGCTATCTTCATTCTCGGCTGGCTCTGTATTCTCGTTCTGGCGTGGCAGGTTTTCGCGGCACGGTGATTTTCAAAATCAAACGGCGGCCCCGCTCGAGGCCGCCGAAAGCCTGTCGGCTACGTTCTTAACCGCCGATATAGGATTTCGTCTTCGGCCGGTAGAAATTCTTCTGATTATGCAGCCGACCCAACAATTCATGCGTGCCGCGCAGGACGTCGCATGGCTCCGAATTGTCATTGTCTGCCGATTTTGCAAGCAATTGGCGCTGCTTCTCACGCAACGCTTTTTCGATGAGATCAATCTCTTCAGGGGTCAGTTCGAATGTCTTGTTATAAGCTGGCATAGGTCCCTCAAGATTTGGATGTCGCGCAATAGCGCAGGACAAAATGTGGCGTTGATTCTGTTTTAATCACATAGCGCCGATGTCGTAAATAGAAAGTTTTTTGTCGCTTTTAGGGTGTACGATTGCATACCAAGACAGCCGGCCTTGACGCGCCGTGCAACTGGATGCAGACAGCCTCAGCATATAACCCGCAACCGGGCGTTCCGTGGGCGCCAAACTGACGAGGAGCCAAAGAATGGCCCAGATTTCCCTTACGTTTCCCGATGGCAATGCGCGCGATTATGACGCAGGTGTGACCCCTGCAGAAGTCGCAGCCTCCATCGCAACCTCGCTTGCCAAAAAGGCCATCTCTGCAACCGTGAATGGTCACCATCATGACCTGCAATGGCCTATCGACGCAGATGCAAGCATTGCGATCAACACGATGAAAGACGAAGCGCCTGCGCTTGAACTGATCCGGCATGATCTGGCGCATATTATGGCGCGTGCAGTGCAGTCGATTTGGCCGGACGTGAAAGTCACCATCGGCCCGGTGATTGAGAATGGCTGGTATTACGACTTTGACCGCGCAGAACCGTTCACTCCAGAAGATCTCGGCCTGATCGAAAAGAAGATGAAGGAGATTATCAATCTCCGCGACCCGGTCCGGACCGAAGTTTGGGATCGCGCGCGCGCCGTGAAATTCTACGAAGACAATAATGAGCCTTACAAAGTCGAGCTGATCGACGCCATCCCCGGCGATGAGCCTCTGCGGATGTATTGGCACGGCGATTGGCAAGATCTGTGTCGCGGACCTCATCTGCAACATACCGGCCAAGTCCCGGCAGACGCGTTCAAATTGATGAGCGTCGCGGGCGCATATTGGCGCGGCGATAGCGACCGCGCCATGCTGCAGCGCATCTATGGTGTTGCCTTCCAAAACAAAGAAAAACTTAAGGAATACCTGCACTTCCTTGAAGAAGCTGAGAAAAGAGACCATCGCAAGCTGGGGCGCGAGATGGACCTCTATCACATGCAGGAAGAAGCCCCCGGGCAAGTGTTCTGGCACCCAAATGGCTGGACGATTTACACGGAACTTCAGGATTACATGCGCCGAATGCAGCGCAAAAACGGCTATGTCGAGGTAAATACGCCGCAGGTTGTCGATCGCAAACTCTGGGTCGAGTCCGGGCATTGGGAGAAGTACCAGGAAAACATGTTCATCGTCGAAGTGGATGAGGATCATGCCCGCGAAAAAGCTGTAAATGCCTTGAAACCGATGAATTGCCCCTGCCACGTTCAGGTCTACAATCAAGGTTTGAAATCCTATCGCGACCTGCCGTTGCGGATGGCGGAGTTCGGCTCTTGCGCGCGTTATGAACCCTCAGGCGCGTTACACGGCATCATGCGGGTACGTGGCTTTACCCAGGATGACGGGCATATCTTCTGCCGCGAAGATCAGATCGAGAGCGAAACGGCTATTTACATCGAATTTCTCTCGAACATCTACCGGGACCTCGGCTTCACCGAGTTTCGCGTGAAGTTTTCTGACCGGCCGGACACGCGCGCGGGGTCAGATGAGGTCTGGGACAAGGCCGAAGACGCCCTGCTTTCCGCAACCAGAGCTGCCGGGATCGAGCCGGAATTGAACCCGGGCGAAGGTGCTTTCTACGGCCCAAAGCTGGAGTTTGTTTTGACCGATGCGATCGGCCGCGACTGGCAATGCGGCACCCATCAGGTCGATTTCGTCCTGCCTGAGAGGCTAGACGCGACTTACATTGGCGAAGATGGCGCGAAGCACCGCCCCGTCATGTTGCACCGTGCAACACTGGGGTCTTTTGAACGTTTCATCGGTATTTTGATCGAAGAACACGCGGGCAAACTTCCCATGTGGCTGGCGCCCCGTCAGGTTGTTGTGGCTTCCATTGTTTCTGACGCCGACGACTATGTGCATGAAACTGTTGAACGTTTGAAGGCCGCCGGCATTCGGGCGCAAGCAGACACCCGCAATGAGAAGATCAATTACAAGGTGCGCGAACATTCGGTCGGCAAAGTGCCCGTGATTTTGGCGGTTGGCAAAAAAGAGGTCGAAGATGGCACCGTGACGGTGCGTCGCCTCGGTGAAAAACAGACCAACATCCAAGCCGTGGCAGAGGTTGTGGCGGCCCTTGCGCAAGAGGTCACGCCACCTGACTTGCGCGCGTGATCAGAGAAGGGCGTCTTGCACGTCCTTCTTCCAACCGAGGTAAAGCTGGTCTGCTTCAATCACCGGACGCTTCATCAAGGTCGGGTGCGCCGTGATAAGATCGACAAGGTTTCCGGCGCGTTCAGCCTCACTCAAACCGCGCCAGGTGGTCGAGCGTGTGTTGAGAAGTTGATCACCAATTGTTTCATGGAATTCCGCCAGTTTCGACGCTTCAAGCGGGGTATCCCGGATGTCGATAAACACGACGTCATGACCGGATGCCTCCAGCATTTTCAATGCCTTACGGCATGTATCGCAAGCTTTGATCCCGTATAATTTCATCGCTCAAACCCTTAATTTCCGTTAGGTCAACTTTCGGCAAGAAAACGCCGAGTCGGTCTCAGTTTTACGTTGTCATTGATTTTTTGCAGTAACAAACTATTTCCAAATTTGTGACACAGACTTTACGGTACGGCTTCTTCTTTTTGTGGAAATCCAAAGTAAGACTGACTGCACCACACCGTCGGATGATCTGGGCGGCTTAAGAAGGAGAGAGCGGATGGCCACGGGCACCGTAAAATGGTTCAACACAACAAAGGGCTTCGGCTTCATTGCACCGGATGATGGTGGCAAAGACGTCTTCGTCCACATTTCTGCCGTTGAGCGTGCTGGTTTGACCGGTTTGCGTGACGACCAAAAAATCCAGTACGAGATGATCGAGGGCCGCGACGGACGTCAGTCTGCAGGCGAACTGGTCGCTCTGGACTGAATTTCGGACGCAATTGAAGATTTAAGCGGCCTGCTTCGCGTGGGCCGTTTTGAAGGCGTTACTGCAGTCTGCGGGAAAACCGGAATGGCCCTGCCTTACTGATAAAGGTGTCGACGGAGTTGATACCTCCCCTGCTAAGGCGTGAGGGATAGCGGCCATCGTCAAGCCATTATCGCTCTGACATGCACTCTGCGCAAAGTGGGAGTGTGGGATCGGCGGCCAATCTGGCGGTCTCCACAGCGTCACTGCAATCGGTGCAATAACCATATTCCCCCTCCTCCAATCGCTTGAGTGCTGCGTGAATGCGCGCCCGCTCCACCTGCCGCCGCCGCGCCGTGGCCTGTGCCATGGCCTGAGATTGCAACGCATCCATCCGCGACAACCGGCCCACAGCCTGCTGGTCCAACTCCACCACCTTCTGCCCGTCCCTGCCTGCCGCATCCTCCACATCGAGCGCGGTCAGTCGGGCTTCAAGAAGGGTGCGCGGGTCTGACATGCGGGAAGCGTAGCGGGTGGGGTTGGCGGCGTCTAGGAAACGATCCAGGGGATCGTTTCAGCCGCCAACGGGCGGAGGTCGATTGCGGCCGGAAAAGGCTCCAGTGGAGCGTTTTCAGCAATCGACGGGATGCAGATGTGATCCCTTCATTCAGTGCCCCGCGCTCGAACCTAGGGCGGAAGCATCGCGCCCGCGCGTGTGGGGGTGAGGCATGGTCCGGCGTCAGCCGGATCAAAAGGGTCCGGGGGACCCTTTGAAATGCCGAACGCACAATTCGCAAGAATTGGGCCGGGAATGCAGATGTGGTCCGTCTGTTCTCTGCGCCGCGCCCGGACCGAGGGTGGGAAGCAACGCGCCCGCTCGTGTGGGGGTCGGCAGGCTTCTCGGAAACGGTCCGGGGGACCGTTTCGCCTGACGACGGGCGGAGCCCCGGGGATGCAGATGTGACTGTTCTGTTCAGTGCGCCGCGCCCGAACCGAGGGCGGGAAGCAACGCGCCCGCTCGTGTGGGCGGTTCGGGCGCGGCACGATCTTTGATCGTGCATGGGTGTTAAAATGGATGGGACGTTAGTTACATTTTTGTTGTAGGGGCAGTAAGCAGATCTGCCCATCCTACGATTGCCGATCAAGTTCAAGCGGCGATGCGCATTTCGTACTCGTAACTCTTGGGGTCAGCGCAGTTGACCTTACTGGAGGACGGCCACTGACAATTTGTTTTCCCCGTTCAGCGTAGAACAGTACTGAATCCTCACAACGCCTAAATATCGTACCTGCTTCCAACACAAACATCGGCACTGCAACTACGTCTGTTTTTTCAAAATGAACCACAACCGCCCCACCGCGCGCCAACTTGTCTACGCGCGCGACTCCAACCCAAAACGAAATTCCCAGCACGAAAGCAACCACGATCATAATAACCGCAGCGTGTCTTTCGTTCGGAGAAATTTGTTCTTTGCGTTCATCATTGTCAGCCGAGGCCTTACGAAGCGGGGTCGTGATCTGCCAAGCAATAAAGAGCACCAAAAACGCACCAAGCAAAAGAAACTGAAAACCGACGTAAAGCAGCAAAAATACAAACACACAAAATACAGATCGAACGAGGAATATCGGTAGTCTTAGCTCTGCATTGAGGAATTGATCCAAACCTAAGGTCGGAATTCTAATAACCGTAAGAATTCGTGGGATTAAAAAAGCGAATGCAGACACAAGAACCAAAGCGCCAGCCAAAGTTTGCATAGCATCAAAAACGACCAGTGAAGTGTTAGCAGGGGAACGAACCACGTAGCCAATGTCTTGAAGACCATATTCAACCCCTTTTTGGAGCGCGACGGCGACGCCGGCCAAACCAAATAATAATTGAAGAATTGGTCGTTTGACGAGAGCTTCTCTAAGTTCTTTATAGAAGTCTTTAAGACCATCTAAGGTGACGAGTTCCGACCAAGTTACAGGCTCACTGTCGCGCGCCACCTACTTCAAAACCCCCTCAAACTCCCGCCATTCGCCCTTCGACATCCCCGACGTCTCCTGCGTGACCTCCTCGCCCGCCAACATGCGGCGGACGCAGTCCAGGGCGCGGGCGGAGAGTTGGGCGCCGCCCAGGCGGTAATCCTCGAAGGCGCCGTAGGCAGCGGGGACCCAGTCGGCGACGACGTTGCAAATGGCGTCGGCGTAAACCCGAATTTCATACTGGGCGTGTTTATCTGCACGCAGGCGGAGGAAATGAAACAGGTTGTGGAGGTCCACTTTCCAGTACCATTGGGTGTAGATATTGGCGGGCAGGTTCATGCGGGCGAGCTCTCGGGCCAAGCCGTCCTGACCTTCATCTGAGATCATGCTCTCGTAATTGTCGTAGCAGCGGGTGCTGTCGGCTTTGAGGATTTCGAGCACGCGGGCGGATTCCTCTGGGCTGAGCTGGCCACCCCTGCCCTGATTGTTCACGACGCTCTGCGCGTTGATGTGCTCGGGCGCGGGGATGTAGAATTCGCGGTCGAGGATGGAGTAGCGGGCGGAGTATTCGTTGACGTTGGCGGTGCGGTGCCGGATCCATTGGCGCGCAACGAAGACGGGCAGTTTGACGTGGAGCTTGATCTCGCACATCTCGAACGGGGTGGAGTGCCAGTGGCGCATCAGGTAGCGGATCAGGCCGGTGTCGTTCTGCACGGATTTGGTGCCCTTGCCGTAGCTGACGCGGGCGGCCTGACAGATGGCGGCATCATCGCCCATATAGTCTATGACGCGGATGAAGCCGTGGTCGAGGACTTCGTGGGCGGTGTAGAGGTGTTGCTCCATCCCCGGCACGGTCGCGCGGATCGTGGTGGAGGAGTGCGCGCGCTGGGCGTCGATTTCGGCTTGCTGGTCGGCGGAAATGGGCATTGGGGCCTCTTGCGTCTGATGCGTATGAAACTGCTGAGGCCATATTTAGAGGGGATCCGCGCGGAAATATCAAGATAATGTGTCAGGTTATCCCCAGAATTGAATAAGTACGTTATTTGAGGGGGAGCGCCCGGCATCGCCGGGCAGCGCCCGACCGCCCATTTTGCCCGAGGCAAACCTGCGGTTTGACGGGCGGGCACGGCCCTGGGCTTGGCTGGCTTGCTTTACGGTTGCGCCTTCCGGCGGCTCGGGCCACATTGCGCGGATGGCAGATTGGGGCACACGGGCATTAGAACAAAAGTTGGGCGACGGATTGCGCGCGCGGCTTCCGGGATGGATGGCGGAGACAGTGATGTTCTTCGCCAAACAGGCCTGGGCGGCGCTGTTTGGGCTGTTGTTTCTGGCGGCGCTGTTGATCTCCAAATACATCTGGCAGGCCGATTGGATCATCACGCGGTTTGACGGGCTGTTCATTTTCGCAGTGGTGACCCAAGCGCTGATGCTGTGGACCAAGCTGGAAAGCTGGGAAGAGGCGCGGGTGATCGTAATCTTCCACATCACAGGCACTGTGATGGAGTTTTTCAAGGTGGCGCAAGGCAGCTGGTCCTACCCTGAGGAGGCGGTGGTGATGATCGCGGGCGTGCCACTGTTTTCGGGCTTTATGTACGCCTCTGTCGGCTCCTATGTGGCGCGGGCGACGCGGATTTTTGACATGAAGTTCGCGCCTTATCCTCCTATTTGGATTACATTTTTGTTCGGCGCGCTGTGCTACACCAACTTTTTCGCGCATCATTTCACCTATGACATCCGGGTGGCGCTTTTCGCGGGCTCGGTGCTGTTGTTCGGCCGCACACGGGTCTGGTTTTTTGCAGGCAAACAGGCACGGTGGATGCCAATGCCACTGGCCGCGTTGTGCTGCGGGTTCGTGCTATGGGTCGCGGAATACGTCGGCACGACACTGACAGCGACCTGGCTTTATGCGGGTCAGGAACAGTGGCAGCGGGTGAACTGGGCAAAAATGGGGTCGTGGTACCTGTTGCTCTACGTGGCATTTATCACCGTGACGTTGGTGAGCCGGTCGGCGTTGATCCCGCATAAGATCAGGCCAGAGGATCGCGATGAGATTATTGGCGCAGAGGGACGCGCGGCACCTGCGGCGGAATAGAGTTTAGACAGCAAGAGGAATGGCAGATGAAAGTTGAATATCTTCATACAATGGTGCGGGTAAAGGATCTTGAAGCCTCTGTCGCGTTTTACAAGATGCTGGGGCTGGTGGAGCGGCGTCGCTCCGAGAATGAAGGCGGGCGGTTTACACTGGTGTTTCTTTGCCCGCCCGATCAGGCCGATGGGCGCGCGGATGTGGAGCTGACCTATAATTGGGATGGCGATGACGGGTTGCCGTCTGACAGCCGGCATTTTGGGCATTTGGCCTACCGGGTCGAGAATATTTACGAGATGTGCCAACAGTTGATGGATGCCGGTGTGGTCATCAATCGGCCGCCGCGGGACGGGCACATGGCCTTTGTGCGCTCGCCTGACAATGTCTCGGTAGAGCTGCTGCAGATGGGTGATGCCCTGCCTGCGCAGGAGCCTTGGGCAAGCATGGAGAATAGCGGACACTGGTAAGAACACTTGCCATATGTCTTGCGCTCGCGAGCGCCGGCCACGCAATGGCCGCGTGCCGTTTGGCGCTTGCTCTGGGGATGGATGTGTCGGGGTCCGTCGACCAGGTGGAATACCGCTTACAGATGGATGGCCTAGCGGCCGCACTGACCAACGCGGAAGTGCAGGCGCAGCTGCTGCAGATGACGGATGTGCCAATATGGCTCAGCGCTTACGAATGGTCAGGGCAGTTCAACCACCGCTTGCTTGTGCCTTGGACCGCATTGGACTCACCACAGGCGATTGCTGAGATCGCTGCCACTTTGCGGGGAACAGACCGGGTGCGTGGCGCGCATTCGACCGGGATAGGCGGCGCGATGCAGTTCGCAGAGCAGTTGTTTCGCGCCCGGCCGGACTGCTGGCGGCACACGCTGGATTTATCGGGGGATGGCACGAATAACGACGGCCCTGCCCCACAAACCATTCGTGATACCCTGATTGGGCGCGAGATCAACGGATTGGTCATCGCGCTTGATCTGACTGTCGGGCGGGACGTGCGGCAGATGGAGGTCATGCGGCTGTCTGCCTATTACCGCAGAAATGTGATCAAAGGTCCGAATGCGTTTATCGAAATCGCGCAAGGGTTTGACGATTTCGAGCGGGCGATGACAAAGAAACTCCTGCGAGAGACGGAGACACTCGCAGTGGGTCGCCTTGGGTCTCGTTAAGGGCTTTTGTTTCGTGCCTTGCCTGCCGTGAACACAGCTAAAGCCTTTTGCGAAAGAACACGGTTCTTTGGGTTTCTTCAAACCCCGTTGCGATGTGAAATCCATGGCTTGCGAGATTGTCGATATCCGCATCTGATCCAAGTTCGGCGCTGCCTTGCGCCCGCGCCCAGGCCTCTACTGCATCGAGCAGAGCTTGGCCGATCAGTGCAGCGCGGTGCTCCGGCTGGACGTATATGCCTTCAAGGAACGCGACGGGCGAGCTGTCGCAGCCATTGACATGATCACTGCGCATCGTGGCTTCCGCAAAACCGCAAGGCTCTCCTGTCGCTGTGAACGCGAGGAAGGCGATTGCGCTGTCCGGCGAGGCTGCCAGAATATCTTCCGCTTCGACAGCGTGCCGCTTGTCGGACGTGTCGTTCCAAAGCGCGCCGCGCAGCCGCACCCACACTTGCAGATCCCCGGACGTAGCAACGCGAACATTCATGAGCTGAGTTTGTCCAGTTTCGATATCTTACGCAACTTTGCGTTATCGCGAAGGGTCTTACTGCGCCATAACGGGCAGACCGCTGGAGATCTCCGGAGCTTCGCAAACCAGGTAGTGATGGGCAAGGCGGCGATACTCCGCCTTGCCGCGTTGACGCTATTTATCCCAATAGGCTTCGATCAGACCGAGCAGGAAGGCGCCGTCATAGCTGGGATAGGCCTCGGCCATCGCCGCCTTGACGGCGTCGGGTGATCCGCCTGCGTCCCAGGCTGCATCGAATGTCTTGAGATACGCAATTGCAACGTCCAGCTCTCCGCGAGTGGTGGGCACGCCATGCCCCACGAGGAGCGTGTCGAATGACGGGTCATCCCGGAAGGATTCCAGCGTTGCAATCCAGTTTTTACGATCAACACCGGGCGCAAAATAGACGCCGTTATAGACGAGATCCTGCACCACAGCGACTTTCTGTTCCGGCAAAACCGTGACGATGGTCTTTGGGGCTTCGGCATTGTCATAAGCGCGAAATTCGACCGGAACGCCGCCGATACTGGTCTCCCCCAAAGCAAGGTCGGTCCCGTTCAATAGCGATGTCGGCTCCGGGTTTTCGCCATTGGTGGCTTCAGCGCGCAGACCTTCGCGAATTTCGGGCAGCGTAACGAAGCTGAGCTCAGCCAGCGTGGAGACCCCACCCCAGTGATCGGGATGCTCGTGACTGACATAAGCCGTGTGGACCGGTTTGCCTGTTGAGGCGATCAGCTCTGCCAGCTCCATCGCCGTTGGCGGCAGATAGGTTGCATCAACAACCAGCAATTGATCCCCAAGTTCAATGACATGGGCGGTGACATTCACAGCTTGAGCTGGTGAGATATAGGTGTGAAATTGCACCCCCGCCTTGGCAAAAGACATCACTGTTCCCGCCGGCAATGCGCCTTGCGCCAGTGCCGGTGTTGGGCTCAGCCCCGTGCGGATCAGGGCGACAGCACCGGCTGAAAGAGCAGCCCCTTGAACAAAGCTGCGACGCGAAAATACGTGCTCCATTGAGAGTTCCTCCTGAATGAGAATGCGGTTACTTGCCGTGATAGGCTTGGCTCAGCGCGAAGCTGTCTTCGAACCAGTGCCACAGCACGACTTGCCCATCGCGAACCTTGGCGCGCAGCGCGAAGCTGAATTCGCCGATTTCCTGACCGCTGGCTGTTGTGATGCCATTCATGACGCCAAACACAGCGACGGTATCGCCAGATGCGAATGCATCGGTGTTTTCCCACTTGGTGGTCTGCAGACCAGCGCCGAAGACGCCCAGGAATTCAAAGATCGCCTCTTTACCCTGAATGCCGCCATGCACCCAAGGCACGGTGGTGTCGCCTTCGTTGTGCCAGACCATGTCATCGGCCATCAAAGGCGACATGGCGTCCGGGCCCTCGGCCATGGCGCCCATAAAGGCCATAACGGTGTCGAAAGAGGCTTGGCTGGTATCGTCCATTGTCTGTGCTCCTGCATGTGTCGCGAGAATAGTGGCAAGCGCGCTTGCGATGCCGGCTTTGATGAGTGTTCTGCGGTGCATGATGTCCTCCTGAGAGTTAAGAGATGAGGTCAGCGGTTGCGGGCGATTCATGCTTTGCCTTTCTGCCATTCCAACCGTGGATCTTCGCGAAACGCGAAACGTTCGAGATGGCGGGTCAGGACCTCCATCACGGTATCGAGCCCTGCCGCATCCGGAGCTGTAGCTGTCAGTGCAAGCGACGCGCTGTCTGCGGTAAGGCTGCATTGACCGAACGGGAATTCCACATGACCTGTGTGGTCGTCATGGCTTGCGGCGGTTTTGCGGGCGAAATGCTGGCAGAGCGCGGCGAGGTGCCGACTGGCATTCTCAGTCTGAAATGTTGCCGTGGCGTTCATTGGCCGCTTCCCATTGATCTTGAAACGACGTTAAGCGGGAAGACTTGTTTTGAATATTGAGTGATCTCCGAAATGATAGTTCGCCCAGACGGAACAATTCTCATCCAGACATCACGCAAGTTGCGCTGCTGTTGCTTTTCATCTTTGATCGCGCAATTGTTCGGGCTAACTTGCTAAAATTTTTCTTACTACTTGGAAAATCAGAACAATGATTGATCACCTCAAGCAGATGGCCATTTTTGCACGGGTCGTGGACGAAGGGTCCTTTCGCGCCGCCGCCAAGGAGCTCAGCCTGTCGCCGTCACGGATCAGCGAGACGGTCGCTGATCTAGAGGATTATCTGGGGGTAACGCTGCTCAACCGCACCACGCGCAAAATCGCTCTGACCAGTGAAGGGAAGATGTTCTATGCCCGCGTGGTCGAGATGCTGCGCAGCGCAGAGACCGGACTGAACGAATTGAATGCGCTCGCACTTGAGCCAGTTGGTGCGCTGCGCATCTCTATCCCTGCCTTTCTGGCTGCGGGGCCGCTTTCTACCGCTGTCGCGACGTTTACAAAGCTGCATCCGAATGTCGCCTTCTCTGTCTCCTACACGGATAACCGCATGGGGTTACTGGAAGACGGTTTTGACATGAATATCCGGGTGGGTTGGCTTGACGACAGTTCGATGATGTCGCGCAAGCTGGCTGATGGACAGCGGTTCCTTGTTGTCGGCACAGAATATGCGCGCGAGCGGACACCGCCAAACCATCCACAGGAATTGGCGGATTGGGACTGGATCAGCTACAAGAACCGCGCCGATACGACCACCTTCACCGCAGAGGATGGAACTGAGGAACATGTCACCGGGAACGCGCAGATTGAAGTCGACAGCATTGACGCGCTCTATCACCTGGCGACGCAAAATGCGGGCGTTACGATCCTGCCATCCTTTCTTGCGCAACGCGGCGAAGAAGATGGATCGTTGATCCGCCTGTTTCCGGAGTGGCAGTTGCGACCTCTGGGCATCTACGCGGTCTGGCCCGACAAGTCACGACGCGAGAGCCTGACACTGCTCTTTGTCCGATATCTTGCGGAACAGGACCTGTGCTAGATGCAGCGCAAGTGAATTCGACGTTTTTCAGGGCTGAAAGACGGTACACAGGCCTCCCTGCTGCGTCAGAACGCGTGATTGCAACGCCATCATTCGGCCAAGCCGAACAGTGACTTCTAAAGAGCTCTTATTGTAAGGCATGCACCGCATCACACATGCTAATGACGTGAACTGGAACCGGAGCAACGTCACCATGAGCTTACTCAACACCGTCAAAAACACCGTTCGAGCTGTCACAGGCCGCTCAGGCCCACGGCTCTTGACCGTCAAGACTGCCTTTTATCTGACGCCCAACATGATCCGCATCACGTTCGCAGGTCCAGAGTTGGCGGGGTTCCCGACGGGACGCGAAGGTGGCAATTGCAAACTTCTGATCCCTGAGCCGGGCGAGACCCGGCATGATTTTGCGACGCGCATGTCAGACGGCTCCAGACCGACGCGGCGCACATATACCGTCCGCAGCTTTCGCGAAGACCTGTTGGAGCTCGACATAGATTTCGTCGCGCATGGTGAAAACGGACCTGCATCACGTTGGGCTAGCCATGCAAAGCCGGGTGATTTTCTGGGCTTCATGGGGCCAAGCACGCCAAAAGTGACCCATTTCAATGCGGACTGGTATCTGGTGGCGGCCGATCCTTCCGCCATCCCGGTCGCCGCAGCCACATTGGAAGCCATGCCGCGCGACGCAAAGGGCGTCGCGATATTCGAAGTGACCGCAGCAGAGGACCGTCAGGAAATCGACATCCCCGAAGGCATAGAAGTGCATTGGCTGGTCCATCCAGACCCAAACAGCCCGTCAACAGCGCAAGAAGAGCTGATCCGGTCTCTGCCCTGGCCAGAGGGGCGGGTTCAGACATGCATTGCAGGTGAATCCGGCGTAATCAGGGGATTGCGAGTCTTCCTGATGAACGAAATGAAACTGCCACGGGAAGATGTCTACCTTTCAGGCTATTGGAAGATCGGTCTTGTCGAAGATCAGCATCAACAGGCGAAACGTGCCGGTACGGCCTGAATTACCTCAGATGCGCGCGGGTACCCTGCCCCGCACGATGCGACAGAGCCCGAACGGTTTAAACAGGAAGCAAGGCCGCACCGATGCGGCGGCCTTCGCTGAGCAGCACGTTATAGGTCCGACAGGCTGAGGGGGTCGACATGGGTTCGGCCCCGATCCCTGCGGCAGTCAGGGTATCACGCAAATCGGCAGGCAGATGCGCGATTTCAGGCCCGGTGCCGACGAACAGGACGTCTATTTTCGAGGCATTGGCAATGATTGCGGCGGTATCCGCCAAGCCGCCCCAGGGCAAGACGGCATCGGGAAAGATCAGCATTGGTCCGTGATGCACCTTCCCGTCCACTCGGAAAAACCCGTCGCCATAGCTGTCGATGGGTTTGGCGACGTCATAGTCGATTTCGGTTATTTTCATTTGATCAATCCCAAAGCGGCAGCCCTGTCACAGCCGAGGTCGCGATGATGGCGTAGGCGGCGTTGCGGTAGGCTTTTTCATAGTCCGGTTTGAAAATAGCGGCCCCGGCGACAGTTGCCAGCAAATACGGCACGGCGACGATCAAACCCAGCAAGACGGGTGTGAGCGTCAGAAAATCGGTGAGCGCCAGAAGGATCAGCATCGATAGGTTTGCGCAGATCAGAAACAGGGTCAGGTTGGCGCGGATCACCGATGCCGGGTGGGTTGAGGCCATATAAAGCATGATCACCGGCGGACCCGCGAGGCCGGAACATCCTTCAAGGAAGCCTCCGATGCCGCCGGTTCCGTAGATCAGCGGTTTGGTCAGGGTACCGCGGTAGCGCAGACCCGCGATCAGTGCTGCCAGCAAGATCAGCGCGATGAAGGAGACGGCATAGCGGAACACATCGGGGGCCATGAGGGTCAGCAGGCCGAAACCCACTGGCAGGCCCGCGAGCAGCCCGACCGTCAGGCGCAACACGTCGCGGGGATGGCCGTCGCGCAAGGCGCGTGGCACCGTTGGCAATGGGCCGATCATGTCCATAACGATCATGATCGTCAGCGCCCAAACCGGCGCCACGACTTGGCTGGTGATGGGCAAGAAGATCATCGCGGTACCAAAGCCCGCAAAGCCACGCACGAGGCCAGCCAGCACCGCGCCGATGACAATGATATAAAGCCCGTCCGTCGCCAGAAGGCTGGCGACGGTGTCTGTCACGCCTCGACGTTGCCGAACTGGTTGCCCACATTGGCGTCAGGTTTTGACCAGTCGCGTTTGACACCCAGCCAGAGCAGGATGGCGGAGGCCACAAAGACCGAAGAATAGGTCCCTACGATCACACCCCAGATCATCGCGAAGACAAAGCCCCGGATCACGTCCCCGCCCAAGATGTAGAGCGAGAAGAGCGCGAGCAGCGTGGTGACGGAGGTCATCACGGTGCGCGACAGCGTCTCGTTGATGGAGATGTTGAGGACGTCTTTGAGGTCTTTCTTCTTGTATTTTCGTAGGTTTTCGCGGACGCGGTCGAAGACGACCACCGTGTCGTTCAGCGAGTAGCCCACAATGGTCAGAAGGGCTGCGATGATGGCGAGGTCGAACTTGATTTGCAGCTCCGAGAAGACGCCAAGCGTCAGGATCACGTCATGCACAAGGGCCGCCACAGCGCCCAGCGCGAATTGCCACTCGAAGCGGAGCCAGATGTAGAAGAGCACGGCGAGGATTGCGAGCGCCACGGCAATCGCCGCGGTCTGGATCAGCTCGCCCGAGACTTTGGGGCCGACGGACTCCACCGATGGGAATTTGATATCCGGGTCAAGCGCGCGCATCGCGGCTTCCACAGTTTGTACCAGATCGACGGAGGCACTTTCTTCCCCCTCCTGTGCCTCAATTCGGATCATGGCGACGTGTTGGTCGTCGTCAAAGTTGGGATCAAACACTTCAGTGATGGAGATGTCGCCCAAACCCGCCGGCTCCAACGCCTCGCGGTATGCCGCGACGTCGACGGGTGTTGTGCTTTCCGTACGGATCGTTGTGCCGCCGCGGAAATCGATGCCGTAGTTCAGACCTTGGATCATGAAAGAGGCGAAACCTACCAAGATCAGCAGGACCGACAAGCCAAGCGTGAGCTTGTTGCGCTTGAAGAAATCCCAATTGGTGTTCTGAGGTACGAGTTTCAAACGCATGGTCTATACCTCGATCGTTTTGGGGCGTTTGCGGTCATACCACATGATGATGATCACGCGCGTCACGAAGATCGCGGTGAAGACCGATGTCAGGATGCCGAGGCCCAGCGTGATCGCGAAGCCGCGCACGGGGCCAGAGCCCATGGCAAACAGGATCACAGCGGTGATGAAAGTGGTGATATTGGCGTCCAAGATAGCGGACAGCGCTTTCTCGTAGCCCAACTCAATCGCACGGGCAGGGCCTTTGGCGGATTTGAGCTCTTCTCGGATACGCTCGAAGATCAGCACGTTCGCATCCACCGCCATACCGATGGTCAGCACGATGCCCGCGATGCCCGGCAAGGTCAGCGTGGCGCCAATCAGAGAGAGCAGCCCGAAGATCATGCCCACGTTCAAGATCAGTGCGATATTGGCGAAGAGGCCGAACGTGCCGTAGCTCAGGAACATGAAGACAAGCACCATGGCGAAGGCGACGATACAAGCGATTTTACCTGCGTCGATGCTGTCTTGGCCAAGCTCTGGCCCGATGGTGCGTTCTTCAAGGAATGTCATCTCAGCTGGCAAGGCCCCTGCCCTGAGCAACACGGCGAGATTGGTGGATTCCTCCACCGTGAAATTACCCGATATCTGGCCCGATCCACCGGAAATGGCTTCGCGAATGACCGGGGCGGAGATCACCTCATTATCGAGCACAATCGCGAAGGGAGAGCCGACATTCTCCGCCGTGTAGATGCCGAATTTGCGGGCGCCGCCTGCGTTGAAGCGGAAGGTCACGGCAGGACTGCCGTTCTGGTCGAAGGCGGGTTGGCTATCGGCCAGCTCTTCACCTGTGACAACAGGGGACTGTTCTAGAATGTAAAACACCCCCTGCTCCTGCGGATCAATCGACGGGACGATGATGTTGCGCGGACCGGGGGCCTCGTTCGGGTTGCTGGTTTGGGAGACAACCGGATGGAAGGTCAGTTTCGCGGTGGTGCCGATCAGCGCTTTCAACTCAGCGGCGGAGCCGATGCCGGGCACTTGGATCAAGATACGACGTTCGCCCTGACGCTGGATCGTGGGTTCCCGCGTGCCGACCTCATCGACGCGGCGGCGGATGATTTCGAGCGATTGCTGGATCGTGCGGTCATTGGTGGCGATTTTTTCGGCATCAGACAGCGTAACGATGATGATGTCGCCTTGTGCGCGCACGTCGATGTCATTCGATCCTACGCCGGTCAGCGAGACAACTGGCGTGGAGATGGAACGGACGAGTTGTAGCGCGCGCTCCATGTTTTCGGGCTGAGAGATGCGCACGCGCAACTCGCCTTGCGGTGCATTCTGGCGGCGGATCGTGCCAACCGTGGCGCGCTCATTGCGCAGCACTTCGCGCATCTCCAACCAGTAGCCATCCATGCGATCATCATACACGTCCTCCACCTGCACCTCGGCCAACAGATGCGCCCCGCCGCGAAGGTCCAGCCCCAGATTGACCAGAGAGGACGGCAGGAAAGACGGCCAGCCGGAGGCGTCAGCGCTCAGTTCTGCTTCGCTAAGCTTGGCCGTTTCCGCATTGGGGGACACGCCTGTTTCAATCAGGGCCGTGGCATCATTGTATTTCTCTACGGTCGTGTAGAAGAAGTTGGGCGATGCAAGCAGCAGACCGGCCGCGACAGTCAGCCAGATGAGGACGCGATTGAAGACCGAAATTTGCAGCATTTACTTTGCCGGCTCGGTCTTGTTCATCACTTGCGCAATGGTCGATTTGATGATGCGGACCTTGACACCGGAGGCGATTTCAACCTCGACCTCATTCGTCCCCTCGGCCATGACTTTGGAGACTTTGCCGATCATCCCGCCTTGCGTGATGATCTGATCGCCTTTGCGCACGGCCTCGACCATGGCCGCATGTTCCTTGACTTTCTTCTGCTGCGGACGGATCAGCAGGAAATACATGATCGCGAAGATCAGGATCAGCGGCACGAAACTTGCAAAAGCGCCCCCGGCGCCTCCTGCGGCTTGAGCGTAAGCGGGTGAGACGAACATCCCTTGGTCCTTTTGTTCTGGGGCTCTTATGGCCCTTTGAGCGTTGCGGCGCACCCTATGTGCGGGCGCTGTCAGGTGCAACGGCTTTACGCGCGATTTCGCACCCCCTATCGTGCATCAGATAGGTTTTTGTGCGCGGGATGTAAGGGTGGCTGTGAAATTGCGTCTCATTGCGATCCTGTCCGGTGTGATTTGGGCGATCTTGGCTGGGCTCGCATCTGCACAACACCTGATGATTTCCGAGGCGGATCGTGATCGCTGGCAGGCCATTGGCCGTGTCAATATCGGCGGTTTCAAGTCACGTGGGCTGTGTACTGGCACGTTGATCTCGCCGGACCGGGTGCTGACGGCGGCGCATTGCGTGGTCGACCCGAAGACCGGAAGGCCTTTCGCGCTCTACCGGGTGTATTTTGTGGCCTCTTGGCATAAGGGGGAAAGCCGTGGCGTTGGCAAGGCGCGCGCGATCCATGTCTTTCCCAATTTCCCCAAGACGCCCCGGCGCCCTGGCAAACCGCTCGCCTATGGTGATCTGAAGAATGATGTTGCAGTGATCGAACTTGATACCACTCTGACGGATGTCACCCCGGCCTCTGTGACCAAAGGTGTGGTCAACTATGGCCCCCTTGTCGTGTTGGGCTATCGCAAGGACCGCCCTGAGGTTCTGAGCGAGCATCTGGGCTGCGCTGTCACACGCAGGATCGGGACCTTGATCCAGTTGGGATGCCCGGTCACGAAAGGCACCTCTGGCGCACCCGTTTTGCACCAATCAGAAACGGGCGATTGGGAAGTGGTCGGTGTGATCTCAGCCAGCAATGCGGGCGGCGGCGTTGCTGTGCAGGTGACGCGGCTGGCGATCACAGCCTTGACCGAGTAAATCACCGCAGATCTTAGACTGGCAATTGAGGCTGCGGTCTTTTATGCAACGCGGTGAGGCGCATGAGCGTCTTTTTAACCAATCGAGAGGATACCAGACCCATGCATGATATTCGCATGATCCGTGAGACCCCTGAGGTCTTTGACGCCGCCATGACGCTGCGGAAGTCTGACGTGTCCTCCGCTGATGTGTTGGCCATTGACGCCGCCCGTCGCGCGAAAATCAGCGAGGCAGAGAGCGCCAAAGCTGAACAGAATGCAGCCAGCAAAGAGGTCGGTGCGGCAAAAGCCAAGGGGGATGAAGCCGAGTTCGAACGGCTGCGCGCGCTGGTGGCCCAGAAAAAAGCCGATATCGCGCGGCTGAACGAGGAGGCCAAGGCCGAAGATGCCAAACTGACGGATCTTCTGATGGGCCTGCCCAATCTTCCACATGCGGATGTGCCAGAGGGCGCGGATGAAGAAGATAATGTCGAGATCAACCGCTGGGGCACGCCCCGCCGTTTCCCATTCACACCGGTGGAGCATTATGAGCTGCCGTCGGTTCAGGACGGGATGGATTTCGAAACTGCGGCGAAGCTCTCAGGCGCTCGGTTCGTGCTGCTTTCTGGTGCTGTTGCGCGCATCCACCGGTCGCTCGCGCAGTTCATGATCGACACGCATGTCGATGAGAACGGGCTGACGGAGACGTGGACCCCGGTGCTGGTCAATGATGCCTCGATGTATGGCACGAGCCAGCTGCCGAAATTTGCGGAAGACAGCTACAAGACCACTGAGGGCATGTGGCTGATCCCTACCTCGGAAGTGACTCTGACCAACATCGTGCGCGACGTGGTGATCGAGGAAAGCTATCTGCCGCGTCGCTACACGGCGCATTCGCAATGTTTCCGCTCGGAAGCAGGAAGCGCGGGGCGGGATACGGCGGGCATGTTGCGCCAGCACCAGTTCGAGAAGGTTGAGATGGTGTCGATCACGCACCCTGATCAATCAGAGGACGAGCAGAAACGCATGACCCGCTGTGCGGAGAAAATTCTGGAAGAATTGCTTTTGCCCTATCGCACAGTGACGCTGTGCACGGGCGATTTGGGTTTTGGTGCGCGGCGCACGCATGACATCGAAGTCTGGCTGCCCGGGCAGGGCAAGTATCGCGAGATTTCTTCTGTGTCGACCTGCGGTGATTTTCAGGCGCGCCGGATGAATGCGCGTTTCAAACCTGAGGGCGGCGGCAAGCCGGAATTTGTCCACACATTGAACGGTTCTGGGCTGGCTGTTGGGCGCGCACTGATCGCCGTTCTGGAGAATGGTCAGCAAGCGGATGGCTCGGTCGAACTGCCTGTCGCGCTGCACAAATATCTGGGCGGCGCGTCAACGCTGACACCGTTTGGCACATTGGTGTGATCTGGTGGCGGGGGCGTTGCTCCCCGCGCCTTTCGGCGCGTCCCCCAGCATATTTTTACCAAGATGAAACCAGAGACGCGGCTGAAGCGTAGGTAGGGTATGAAACTCAAATCCCTCATTGTTCTTTTTGCCGCACTTGCCTTCGCTGTCTCGCCTTTTCTGAACCCAGAATTCGGCGGGTTTGACGCGAGCCTCTACCCCATCCCGCAAGATGATCCGCCGGTGCAACCCGCAGGCTACGCGTTTGCGATCTGGGGTGTGATCTATCTTTGGTTGATTGTGCATGCCGTGATGGGGGTCTGGGCCTATGCGGAGGACCCGGTATGGGATGAGACGCGGGTGCCGCTTTTGATCAGCCTCGGGGTCGGTGTGTTCTGGTTGCCTGTCGCGCTGATCTCGCCACTTTGGGCAACGGTCATGATCTGGGTGATGCTCTTAAGCGCGCTTTGGTCTGTTTTCCTGGCCGGGCCGGGCGGACCAAAATGGGCATTGCAACTGCCCTTGGGGCTTTATTCCGGCTGGTTGAGTGCCGCGTCTTTCGTGGCGCTGGGGATGAGCGGCGCAGGCTATGGGATTGCTTTTGGTGAAACCGGCTGGGCTGTGATGGCGCTGATCCTCGCGACGGGATTTGTCGTGATGACACAGCAGACCCTGCAGCGCATCTGGACATATGGTTTTGCCGCTGGTTGGGGGATCGTCGCGATCGCAGTTGCGAATTACGCGACACTGCCGCTCGTCGCTGCACTGGCAGGTGTTGCCGCTTTGCTCGTTGCGGGCGTGGTGTTGCGGCAAATCATGCGCTGATCCTCTGCGCGCCTTTACGCCGCTCACAGGCTGGATTACTGCTGGATCAGGCAATGATCTGGGGCAAGTCGCATGCGTATTCTCATCACCAATGACGACGGTATCAACGCGCCCGGCCTGTCGGTGCTGTATGACATTGCGACGGAAGTCGCAGGCCCCGGGGGTGAGGTCTGGACGGTCGCGCCGGCGTTTGAGAAATCGGGTGTCTCTCATTGTATCAATTATGCGCATCCGACGATGATCGCGCAGATGGGTGCGCGGGCTTTTGCGGCAGAAGGTGCGCCAGCGGATTGTGTACTGGCGGGCTTGCATGATGTGATGGCCGATGCCCCACCTGATTTGGTGCTGTCAGGCGTCAACAAGGGCAACAATTCTGCAGAGAACGCGGTCTATTCCGGCACAATCGGGGCCTGTATGGAGGCGGCTCTGCAAGGCGTGAAATCCATCGCCATGTCGCAATATTACGGCACTGAGAACGCCAGGCTCGACAATCCGTTCGAGGCTTCCGCAACCTACGGGGCCGAGATTGTGCGCGCGCTTTTGAAGCATGGAAACTGGGGTGGCGCCAGTCACGCGCACGGCTACGAGACATTCTACAACGTGAATTTCCCACCCGTTCCGGCTGAGAAGGTCAAAGGGCGGCAGGTGGTCGCGCAAGGGCGCAGACCCTCTGGCGGGTTCGGGATCGAGCCGCATATGCCGCCCAACGGACGCAAATATCTTTGGATCAAAGGCAATCCGCAGAATGTGGCTGCAGGCGCGGGAACTGATGGCACGGTCAATCTTGAGGGCTGGATTTCGATCACGCCCATGCGGTGCGATCTGACCGCGCATGATCAGCTTGCTGATCTGAAAGACGCGCTGGGATGAGCGCTGCCGCGATCTCTGACGCGGAACGCAAGATGCAGTTTCTATATGCGTTGCGCTCGAAAGGCGTGATGGATAGCCGTGTGCTGACCGCAATGGAAAAAGTGGATCGTGGCGCCTTCGTGACCGGTCATTTCGCGGATCGTGCCTATGATGACATGCCGCTACCGATTGCCTGCGGGCAGACAATCAGCCAGCCCTCGGTCGTGGGGCTGATGACACAGGCGTTGAATGTGCAGCCGCGCGACAAGGTTTTGGAGGTGGGCACGGGCTCAGGCTATCAGGCAGCAGTGCTCAGCCAGTTGGCGCGCCGGGTCTACACGGTCGACCGGCACGCGCAGTTGACGCGCCCCGTGCGGCGGATGTTTGAGGCGATGGATATCACCAATATCACAGTCGTGACGGGAGATGGCAGTTTTGGCCTGCCCGAACAGGCGCCCTTTGATCGCATCATCGTGACAGCAGCGGCCGAGGATCCGCCAGGTCCGCTGTTGGCACAGCTGAGATTGGGCGGTATCATGGTTGTGCCGGTTGGTCAGTCAGATGCGGTTCAAAGCCTGATCAAGGTTACAAAGCTTGAGCAAGGCTTTGATTACGAAGAACTATTACCGGTGCGTTTTGTCCCTTTGCTTGAGGGGCTGGGACAAGAATAACAACCAAAGGCCCGTCATAAGGGCCAGGTCTTGAGGGTGAGTGCAATGCGGAACGGGCGTTTCAGCAAAATTTTGCCAATTGTGGCGGTGGGGTTTGGGCTGTCTGCGTGCAGCAATATTGGCGATACATTTGCCAATCTCGACCTTGATCTGCGCAACACAGTGGGCGGGCTAGATACATCGAATGCGGCGCGGCAGGCAACGTTGGATCGTCCGCGTCCGGATGAACGCGGCGTGATTTCCTATCCCAATTATCAGGTGGCTGTAGCGCGCAATGGCGACACGGTTCCCACCATTGCGGCCCGTGTCGGTGGCGACGCGACAGAGATCGCGCGCCTGAACGGGCTCAGCGACACGACAGTCTTGGGTCGCGGTGAGATCGTGGCCCTGCCCCGCTCTACCCCTGTGCCTGTGACAACTGGCGGCACGGCGCCGCTTGATATCACGCAGATCGCGACCAGCGCGATCGACAACGCACCTGCGACCGGCGGCATTGCGCAGGCCAAACCATCGCGTAGGATCGACGGACCAGAACCCGTGCGTCACCGCGTCGAGCGTGGTGAGACGGCCTATTCCATCGCCCGGCTTTACAACGTGTCGGTTCGCTCCTTGGCGGATTGGAATGGTCTCGGGCCGGATTTGACGGTGCGTCAGGACCAAACGCTGCTGGTGCCTGTTGTGGACAAATCCGTCACTCCGACACCAGCTGTCGCCACAACGCAACCCGGCGAAGGTACGGCGACCCCTGCCCCGCCATCCGCATCCAAGCCACTGCCGGAGCCAATCGAAGCGGTACAGAAACCCGCCACTGCCGAGGCCAGCCCGACACCAACTGCGGCACCGGCAAGCGCCAAATTCCTCAAACCTGTCGCAGGCAATATTCTGCGCCCATATAAAAAGCGCAAGAATGAGGGCATCGACATTCAAGCCGCAGCGGGCACGCAAGTCAAAGCCGCCGCTGACGGCACAGTCGCGGCAATCACCCGCGACACAGATCAGGTGCCGATCCTCGTGGTGCGTCACACCGGCAATGTCCTGACGGTCTATGCCAACATTACCTCAATCACCGTCAAGAAGGGCGACAAAGTGAGCCGCGGCCAGACCCTGGCCAAGGTTGGACCGGGCAGCCCGCCCTTCCTGCATTTTGAGATCCGCGAAGGATTTGAAAGCGTCAATCCGACGAAATACCTGGAATAGCGCGCTGCTATACGCCGTTAACGCTTTGTTAAACCATTTGGCGAGGGCGTGGCCGGTTCATCATGAAATGACGCTTTTGGTGTCATATTACCGCCCCAAGTTGACCTTAACGTCATTTGTGTAGCGATTGAGACCATAACGAGTGCCCAGTGCCCGCGAACCCTCGCCGGGATCGACATGTTATCAGAGTTTTGAGCCGTGAAGGACGCCTCCCTTCACGGCTTTTTTTCGCGTCACACAGAGTTAGACAGCGATGCCGCTTCGTCCAGCCAGATCGGTGAAATACTGCCAGGCAACGCGACCGGAGCGTGCGCCCCGCGTTTGCTGCCACTCGATGGCTTCCGCACGTAACGTCTCCTCTGGGATGGACACATCATAGGCGGCGCAGTAGCCGCGGATCATAGCCAGGAACTGGTCTTGATCGCAGGCGTGGAAGCCGAGCCACAGGCCGAACCGGTCTGAGAGGGAGACTTTTTCCTCCACCGCCTCAGATGGGTTAATCGCAGAGCCGCGCTCATTTTCGATCATGTCGCGCGGCATCAGGTGGCGGCGGTTGGAGGTCGCATAAAGGATAACGTTCTCAGGCCGCCCCTCGATCCCGCCATCGAGCACGGCTTTTAGCGATTTATAGTGCTCATCATCATGGCTGAAGCTCAGATCATCGCAAAACAGGATGAAGCGTTCTTGCGGGGCTGCGCGCAACATCGCAAGCAGGCGCCCGACGGAAGGCAAATCTTCGCGTTGTAACTCGATCAATTTCAAGGCTGTGGTGTCACTGACATGAGCGTGGATCGCTTTGACAAGCGAGGATTTTCCCATCCCCCGCGCGCCCCAGAGCAGCGCATTATTGGCCGCATAGCCTTTGGCGAATTGTTCTGTATTGGCAAGCAGCGTGTCACGCGCGCGATCAATGCCGATGAGCAACTCAAGAGCCACGCGTTTGACATCCAGCACGGGTTGCAGCCGGTCTGGGGAGGCATGCCACAGAAAGGCACTTGCCACATCAAATTGCGGGACCACGGCAGAGGGCGGGGACAGACGCTCAAGCGCCTCCGCAATCCGGGTCAGCGCCTCCCCGCTTAACACCGCATCACTCAAGGGCCGCGATCCTCTGCGTGGATTTCTTCGTCATCCTCTTCCTCATCCCATAGGCCTTCTTCACGCAGTTTCTCTTCTCGCTGCTTCTCTACGCGTTTGACGAGGAAGATCGACACTTCATAGAGACCGTAAACCACGGTGAAGAGCAGGATTTGCGTGGTCACATCGGGCGGCGTGACCAAAGCTGCGACGGTCAGAATGCCGACAATGGCGTATTTGCGAACGTTCTTCAGCCCTTCAGAGGAGGCCAGCCCGGCCTTGCCCATCAGAGTCAGCAGCACGGGCAGCTGGAAACACAGGCCAAAGGCCACGATCATTTTCAGCGTGATATCAAGGCTTTCGTTTACCTTGCCGTTGAAGACGATATCAATGCCAGTGTCTTTTGTGCCGTCCTTGATCTCCTGCGGCGTGATCAGGCCTGAGAAGAACGACGGCAAGTCCGCAAAACCTAGGAAGAACTGCATCGCCAACGGCACGACCACATAATGCGCAAAGGATGCACCCAACAGGAACATCACGGGCGATGCGATCAGGAAAGGCAAAAAGGCGTTCTTTTCCTGTTTATAAAGGCCAGGTGCCACGAACCGCCACATCTGAAAGGCGATCACCGGGAAGGAAACGCACAAACCGCCGACCATCGAAATCCGGATCAGCGTGAAGAAATATTCCTGCGGCGCGGTGTACTGCATACGCGGGTCAGGATTGCCCAAGGCGCGCATCGTATTCTCAATCGGCGTCAGCAGAAAATCAAGGATCATGGAGCCAAAAGCGAAGCAGATCGTCATGCCCACGAGAAAAGCCAGCACGGAGCGGATGAGTCGCGTGCGTAGCTCGGCCAGATGCTCGATCAGCGGGGCGGAGCTGTCTTCGAGTGTGTCCGTATCGCTCATGACTTGGCCTTCTTGGTTGCAGGCTTCTTAGCTGCCGCCTTCGTCGCTGCAGGCTTTTTAGCAGCGGGTTTTTTGGTCGCAGTCTTTTTGGTTTCAGTCTTTGTGGTGGCAGTCTTCGTCGCTGCCGCTTTCGTGATCGCCTTCTTAGCGGTTTTACTCGGCGCAACCTTGGCTGCGGCCTCTTCGGCGGCTTTCACGCGCTTGCCTTCTTCCAGCTTTGCGGTAGCTGCGTGTATCTTTTCGGCCGCTTCGGCGCGTTCTTTGGCGAGTTTCTGCGTGGCTGACCCATCTTCATAGATATTTGGGTCAATCGCCTTTTTCACCGCGTCAAGCCCCATCTTCTTTGGGTTCGTCGCTGCCTTGAGCGTATTTGAGACCTCCTTCACACCCGCTTCATCGGCCGCGGCATCCATCGCGTTGGAAAACTCGCGCGCCATGCGCCGGGCTTTGCCGGTGAACTGTCCCACCGTTCGGAACATCCCGGGCAAGTCCTTGGGGCCGACCACAATCAGCGCCACCAGCCCGATGACCAGCAATTCCATGCCACCTATGCCGCCCATGAGCGTGCTCCCGCGCTATAGCAGATCAGGCTTTGTCTTTTTCGCTTTCCGGCGTGACGTCCTTGGCGGCAACGGCCTCGTCAATTTCGTTTTTGCCGTCATCCACGCCCTTTTTGAATGCGGTGATGCCCTTGCCCACTTCGCCCATCAGAGACGACACCTTGCCGCGTCCGAACAGCACCAGCACGACAACAGCAATCAGGATCAGACCGACCGGACCAATATTGTTGAACATTGCATATTCTCCCGTAAGTGCCCGAGACGGTCGCGTCACGGGCGGTTTCGTAGCTTGAGGTGATACTTAATCCCTGACCATCTGCGCGGAAAGCAACAAATCAGACAATTCTGCGCGACTTGACGGTCAATTCAGGGCTGTTTGTCCTTGGTTTGCAATTGCAGCATCGCTCCTGACATGTTTTTGTCAGTTGAGAGGGGCAATCCCCAAAGACAGACGTAGAATCAAAGGGGCGGATTAGATGCGGCGGACCGATCGGCTTTTTG
This sequence comes from Pseudomonadota bacterium, assembly GCA_039195745.1. Classification (GTDB taxonomy): domain Bacteria; phylum Pseudomonadota; class Alphaproteobacteria; order Rhodobacterales; family Rhodobacteraceae; genus Litoreibacter. The sequence continues at coordinate 80,216 of JBCCVD010000004.1, forward strand.
ATCTGATCCTGATCTTGCGAGACGGCCGCCTGCACCGGGCTGAGGATCTGGCGGACAGGATGGGCGTCTCAACCCGTACGATCTACCGCGATATGGACACGCTGGTCCTGTCTGGCGTGCCCGTGGCAGGAGAGCGGGGTTTGGGCTACATGATGACCGCCCCGATCACGCTGCCGCCATTGAACCTGACCCTGACAGAACTTGAAGCCCTGCATTTCGGAATGGCGATTGTTGGTGAAGCGGGCGACGAAGAGTTGCGCAACGCGGCCAAGACACTGTCTGCAAAGATCGACGCAGTCTTGCCGGAGGACCGAACCACCCCGCCATCGGGTTGGGGATTTGCCGTCTACCCGTTTCAGGATGCCGCTGCGGGATTTCGCCATATGCCCGCGATCCGCAAGGCGATCAGGTCACGACAAAAGCTGCAAATCACCTATAGCACGCAGACCAGCGTTGACAGCATTCGCGTCGTGCGACCGCTTCAGCTTGAATATTGGGGCCGCGTCTGGACCGCGACCTGTTGGTGCGAGTTGCGTAAGGATTTCCGCACCTTCCGCGTCGACCGGATCGGGACGGTCAAGGTAATGGCGGAGCTGTTTGTTGAGGAGCAGGGCAAGACACTGGCCGACTACCTTGCGCGTCGGGACGCGGCCCCCGTTCAGGAGTGATCACGCGCCACTGGTAGACTTCAAAAAGGCGCGGGCACGCGCACAATTGGATCAGCCCAACCTGGGATCAGGCGCGCGCATAGGAAGACATCATGCGGTAGTCTTTCCGTGGCCCCACGACCCGCCACGCTGCACGCCAGTTTGGCCAGGATGTAAAGTCGTAGCTCACATGATACATATCGGGATCGCAATGATGCATAGCATCAGGCATCAGTTTATCCGCTTCGATCATGTGAAAGTCGCGCCCATCTTCGAACTGGATTGCAATCCCTTTCTCTTTCTGGCGCCAGATATATTTGCGGCTGGCTGCCATCGGGGTCTGATCACCGTAGTTCAGCTCCCCCTCTTCCAGGTAGAGGTAAGCCCCGTCCTCTTGTGCGGTGAACGTGGCCTGTCCGCTCAGGCGACCTTCTGTTTCGGTCAACCTGTCTTTGATCACCCGGGTCAGTGCCCAGCGGCCGTTGAATTGTTCAAGATCAGGCATCTTCGCCATGAGTGCTCCTTCACAATCTCTCTCTCGCGTGTATCTCTTTCGGGCAAAGCGGATCACATCCTCGTGGCATCAATATGACGCGGAGAATGTCGCCGCTGCCTCCTTACCTGCTGCCCCTGCGGCAGGGGCACTTGTGACCTTGGCAGGGCCAGTTTAAGACCTCTTTAACAGCCACACAAATCACGAAAGATCACAAGACATGATCCCCAGATATTCTCGCCCTGACATGGTCGCCATCTGGTCGCCAGAGACCAAATTCCGGATTTGGTATGAGATCGAGGCCCATGCCTGTGATGCGATGGCGGACCTGGGTGTGATCCCGCGCGAGAATGCCGATGCGGTCTGGAAGGCGAAAGATGTCGAGTTTGACGTCGCCCGTATCGACGAGATTGAGGCGGTCACGAAGCATGACGTGATCGCCTTTCTCACCCATCTGGCCGAGCATGTGGGCAGCGAAGAGGCGCGGTTTGTGCATCAGGGGATGACCTCATCTGACGTGCTGGATACCTGTTTCAACGTGCAGCTGGTGCGTGCAGCAGACATTCTGATCGCAGATGTCGAAGCCTTGCTATTGGCCCTGAAGCGTCGCGCAATAGAGCATAAAGACACGCTGCGCGTCGGTCGGAGCCACGGGATCCATGCAGAGCCTACTACCATGGGCCTGACATTTGCCCGTTTCTATGCGGAAATGGACCGCAACCTGACCCGTCTGCGCACAGCGCGCGGTGAGATCGCAACCGGCGCGATCTCTGGTGCCGTCGGCACATTCGCCAACATAGATCCGGCTGTCGAAGAACATGTCTGCGCAGAACTGGGCCTCTCGCCGGAGCCGATTTCCACCCAGGTGATCCCGCGCGACCGCCACGCGGCCTTCTTTGCGGCTTTGGGCGTCGTAGGCTCTTCGATAGAGAATATCGCCACGGAAATCCGCCATATGCAACGCACCGAAGTGCTGGAGGGCGCAGAGTTCTTCTCAATGGGGCAGAAAGGCTCCTCAGCCATGCCGCATAAAAAGAACCCGGTGCTGACAGAGAATCTGACAGGACTTGCGCGCCTCGTTCGGATGGCTGTGGTGCCCGCGATGGAGAATGTAGCCCTTTGGCATGAGCGCGATATCTCGCACAGCTCTGTTGAGCGCAATATCGGGCCGGACACGACGATCACGCTGGATTTTGCACTCGCGCGCCTGACCAGCGTCATCGACAAGATGCTGATCTTCCCTGACAACATGCTGGATAATATGAACAAATTCCCCGGCCTCGTGATGAGCCAGCGCGTGCTTCTGGCCCTGACCCAAGCCGGTGTCAGCCGCGAAGACGCTTATGCGATGGTGCAGCGCAACGCTTTGAAAGTCTGGGAACATCGCACGGATTTCCGCGAAGAACTCCTGGCCGATGAAGAGGTTTGCAGAGCGCTCTCCGTCGAAGAGATTAACGAAAAATTCGATATGGGATATCACACCAAACATGTCGATGCGATTTTCAAACGCGTGTTCGGCTGACCCTGCGGCAATTCGTGATTTTGCCATTCTTGGTCCCCGTGCTAGCTTTGTTTCACAACAGTTTAGGAGAGTTAGAATGAAGACCAAGATCCTTGCCGCGACCCTGGCCCTGACCCTCGCCCCGTCGGTGGCTTTGGCCATGGGCTGCAACTATGGCGAACACCAGCAGGCCGCCACGTGTCAAGCTGGCAGCACCTGGGACGCTGACCAAGGCATGTGCGTCGCAACCCCAACAGGCTAATACGCGCCAGACCTGCATTTTATTCGCGAAGGGCGATGCACATTAAGTTGCGTCGCCCTTTCGTTTTTTTGCGCTAAGTTGACAGCAGACAATTCAAACACAGGACATTCCCATGCGTTTCACAACTGTTGCTCTTATAGCTATGCTCACGCCGGCCATTGCCTTTGCGGCCGGTTCGGGCAGTTCCAATCCCCCGAAAACCACCAAGACAACCACCACGTGCAAAGCCGGTCAGGTCTTTGACACGAAAACTGCAAAATGCATCGACAAGTCGTCCTCCCTTCTCGATGAGGACACGAAATACCTTGCAGTGCGAGAGTTGGCCTATGCGGGCCTATACGAGCGGGCCTCCGGTGTGCTGGACGAAATGGATGCGAGCGACAGCCGCGTGCTGACATATCGCGGATTTATCGCGCGCAAAACCGGTGATATGGATGCCGCAATGACGTATTATGCGGCAGCACTTGACGCCAACGCTGACAACATTCTGGCCCGCTCCTACATGGGTCAGGGCTTGGTTGAAGCTGGCGATCGCGCAGGCGCGAAGTTGCAATTGGCAGAGATCCGGCAACGCGGCGGGCGCGAGACATGGGCGGAATATGCGCTGAAAACTGCACTGCGCAGCGGCGTCACATCCGATTACTAAATGCAATACGCATAAAACTTGCGGCAACTGGTCTGGAGTTGCCGCATTTTTATAACCCTGTCTTAACTTGCTCAGGCGAAAACCACACGGGCGAGCGGAAGGGTTAGACAGACCATGACACACCAGATCGTAAAATCCCAAGGCGGTATGCCTGCGACCCAAGCGGACGCGCCACCGCGTCTTGCAGGTCCGCAAAAGGCTGCCATCATCATTCAGATGATCTTATCTGAAGGCGGGAGCATTCCGCTGACCAGTTTGAGCGCGCGCGGGCAAACCCGCCTGATGCAGGATTTTGTCGAACTTGAACGGGTGGACCGTGCCACTCTGGCCGCAGTCGTGGCCGATCTTGAGCGTGATATGTCGATGATCGGGCTTAGCTTTCCGCGGTCTGTGGCTGACGCACTGGAAACCCTTGAAACACATCTGAGCCCCGATCTTGTCAGTGATCTGCGTGGTCAGCTGGGTCTGGGCGCGCCTCCTGCGCCCTGGGCGCGGATCACAAAGCTGCCGGTTGAGACGTTGAGCGCGCTCCTGCCAGATGAAGATCCCAAGGTGGCTGCGATTGTGCTTTCAAAACTGGACGGTGAAAAAGCGTCCGAGATGCTGGAACAGATGGAACCTGATCAGGCGACGCGGGTCGCCATGGCAATGCAGGACACCGCCAAGCTCAGCCCGGAGATTGTTGGCGAAATCGGCACCATGCTGGCCGCTGCGATCCCTGTCGAGAAGCCAAAAGCCTTCAATGAAGCGCCGGCCCTGCGGGTCGCCAATCTGCTGAATGCCGCCTCACCAGATCGACGTGACGAAGTGCTGGAAACGCTTTCGGACGAAGATGCGGAGTTTGCGAAGCTCGTCCGCGCCTCTATCTTCACCTTCGCCGATATTGCAACCCGGATTGAGGCGGCTGACATCTCAAAAGTAACGCGCGATGTGCCACAGGAAGAACTGGTGGTCGCACTCGGCTATGCCAAGACCGCGGAACCCGATTCATCCGAATTCATCCTCAGCAATCTCTCGCAACGCATGGCAACTGCGCTGCGAGAGGAGATGGAAGAACAAGGCGACGTGCCCAAGAAAACCGGTGAAGCCGCGATGGGCCGGATCACAAGCGCGATCCGAAAGCTTGCCGATAACGGCGAGATCAAGATCCTGCCACCCGGCGGCGCGGAAGAAGAAGACGCTGACGCTGCTTAAAAAAAGGGCGGCCAATGAGCCGCCCTTCGGTGTTATACATCTTTATAGTGCGCCTAATGCGGTGCCACTGCCCCGGCGCCATCACCTTTGCTTGCGGCCAATGCGGCCGCTGCGGCTTCTTCTGCGGCTTCATCCCATTCGATGGGTTCAGGCGTGCCAACGAGCGCGTGTTTCAAGACGTCCGACACATGGGAGACGGGAATGATTTTCAACCCGTCTTTCACGTTGTCAGGAATATCAGGCAAATCTTTCTCGTTCTCCTCCGGGATCAGCACCGTTTTGATGCCACCGCGCAAAGCTGCGAGCAGTTTTTCCTTCAATCCACCGATTGGCATCGCATTGCCGCGCAAGGACACCTCGCCTGTCATGGCGATGTCTTTACGCACTGGAATACGGGTCAGGACCGAGACGATTGATGTCACCATCGCAAGACCGGCTGACGGGCCATCCTTGGGCGTCGCACCATCCGGCACGTGCACGTGGATATCCATCTTATCAAACGCTGGCGGCTTGACCCCGATCTCTGGCGAGATGGAACGCACATAAGAGGAGGCCGCGTCGATGGACTCTTTCATCACGTCGCCGAGTTTGCCTGTTGTCTTCATACGACCTTTGCCCGGCAGACGCAGCGCCTCGATCGACAGCAATTCGCCACCGACAGACGTGTAGGCGAGCCCAGTGACGACCCCGATCTGATCTTCCTTCTCAGCCAGACCGTAGCGGTACTTCTTGACGCCGAGATAGTCATCCAGATTGTCCGGCGTGATCACGACCTTATCGACTTCCTTTCGCACGATCTTGGTCACGGCTTTTCGGGCCAGTTTGCCAATTTCGCGTTCGAGGTTCCGAACACCCGCCTCCCGCGTGTAGACGCGGATCATTTCCAGCAAGCCTTCATCAGTCAGCTCGAACTCGCCCTTTTTTAAGCCGTGGTTCTTGATCTGCTTTTCGATCAAATGCTGCTTGGCAATCTCGGATTTCTCTTCCTCCGTATACCCAGCAAGTGGGATGATCTCCATCCGGTCCAGAAGCGGCCCCGGCATGTTGTAGCTGTTGGCCGTGGTCAGGAACATCACGTCGGACAGGTCATATTCGACCTCAAGATAGTGATCACTGAACGTAGAATTTTGTTCAGGATCAAGCACTTCCAGCATCGCAGAGGCCGGATCACCACGGAAGTCCTGACCCATTTTGTCGATCTCATCGAGCAGGATCAGAGGGTTCGTGGTCTTGGCCTTTTTCAACGCCTGGATGATCTTGCCGGGCATGGAGCCGATATATGTCCGGCGGTGACCGCGAATTTCCGATTCGTCGCGCACCCCACCAAGCGAGATGCGAATGAACTCGCGCCCCGTTGCCTTCGCGACCGACTTGCCCAGCGAAGTCTTGCCAACACCCGGAGGGCCGACAAGGCACATGATCGGGCCTTTCAGCTTCTTGGAGCGTTGTTGCACAGCAAGGTATTCGACAATGCGTTCTTTGACCTTCTCCAGCCCGTAATGGTCGTCATCCAGTACTTTTTGAGCCTTCACGAGGTCCTTCTTAACGCGCGAGCGCGTGCCCCACGGGATTCCGAGGATCCAGTCGAGATAATTGCGCACCACAGTTGCCTCAGCCGACATGGGCGACATGTTCTTAAGCTTCTTGATCTCTGCCGTGACCTTTTCCAACGCTTCTTTCGACAGCTTCGTATCTGCGGCCTTGGCTTCCAGTTCTGCGACCTCGTTCTGGCCCTCTTCGCCGTCGCCCAATTCCTTCTGGATGGCCTTCATCTGTTCATTCAGATAGTATTCGCGCTGGGTGCGCTCCATCTGGGTTTTGACGCGGGTTTTGATCTTCTTTTCGACCTTCAGAACGGACATTTCGCCCTGCATCAGGCCATAGACTTTCTCCAGCCGTTCAGCGACGCTGAGCGCTTCCAGAAGGTCCTGCTTTTGGTCAATCTCAACGCCAAGATGGCCGCCAACAAGGTCAGCGAGACGGTCAGGTTCATTCGTTTCCGCCACAGAGGACAGCGCGTCCTCGGGAATGTTCTTTTTGACCTTGGCATAGCGCTCGAATTCTTCCGCTACAGAGCCGATCAGCGCGGCGAGCGCTTTTTCGTCGCCCATGGTTTCATTCAATTCAACCGCGGAAGCTTCGAAGAAATCTGGATTGTCGACGAATTTGACGATCTGGACGCGGGCGCGGCCTTCCACCAATACTTTCACCGTACCATCTGGCAGCTTGAGCAGTTGCAGGACATTCGCCAGCACGCCTACCTCGTAGATGCCATCAGAGGTTGGTTCGTCGATAGAGGGATCAATCTGCGACGACAGCAGGATCTGCTTGTCATCTTTCATGACCTCTTCAAGGGCCCGCACGGATTTCTCGCGCCCCACAAAAAGCGGCACGATCATATGCGGGAAGACCACGATATCGCGCAAGGGCAGCACCGGATAAGATGCGTTAAGTGGCCCGTTTTCTTCAGAAATGCTCATTCTTTTTCCTTTTTGGCAAGATCGCCACGACCATGATAGGTCTCCGGTCCCGCTTTGCGGCAACCCTTGGGCGATCCCCTTTTCTGGTGTCCAGCATCAACTGGTCTGATTGGAAATGGGGCCTGGAAAGACTCATTTCAACCAATCATCGCAGTGGTGCAGAAGTCGTGCGCATTTTGACCCGAGCCACAGTCAATCACAAGCGCCCAACGTGACGCGGCCGCCATAATTTATCTAAAAATGTCATGTTTCGCGCAGATGCCTGCCCTGATCACGCCAGAAAGCAAAGTTACGTTAAGGTAAGTAACAAGTGAATACAGGCAAATCATAATGTTCGAGATCGTCTTACGCCACTATCGACGGCTTGGTGTGTTCTCCTTCGGGATGGCTGCGCTTTGTTTGTCGCTTCTGACCCATTCCGGGACTCCCATGGTGTCGGCTGGGTATCTGATTTTCTTTGCTCTGAGCCTTGTTGGCTTCGGCTTCGTTGCCTTGGGTCTCTATCATGTCCGGCCCAGCCAGCGTGGCATTCTCGAAATTGCAGGGTTTTCCGCCGTGATCAGTACGCTGGTTCTGATTTACCTGCCACAGCACGCCATGTTCAATGTTTTGATTGGGCTGGCTGTGTTTTTCGGCGTGATGACCAGCACTTGGTTTTTCCTGCATTCGCGACTATCGCGCCGCATTGGCGCGCGCACGTCCTGGCGTGCGCGACACTCGGCGGATGTGCCGTATTCAGCCAAGCTTGTCTGGAAACATATCGTTCCGGGTGAAGCACCTCCAGACGAACACTGCACGGGAATGGTCAGCAAATATACTGATAATCAGGACGAGGACGATACGATCGGCATCACCTTCAAAGGGCGCGGCAAGCGCTTCTCACGCTATGATGTGACGTTCCTTAAAAAAGATGCTCCGAATTTCTGCCGGTTCTACTTTCAAGGCACGGAGGCAGATGGAACGATTGTTGACGGTGTCTTCTCTCTCTCGGTGGAAATGATTGATCGCGGGAATTGCACGGTCATCGCAAATGAAGAGCGATCCGGCTTATCCCTTGGCGCGCTCATCGAACGCTGGTTTGACGACCCTCTTGGGTTTCAGCATGACCGCTTGCTCGGCTTTTTACAGGAACGTTATGGCGATGCGGATGGCGTGAGCAAACCGCTTGCGCAACCGACCGGATAACAACGCTGCTTGCAAAGCGTTGCGCGCGGATTAGGGTGCTGCTATGCGCGAAATTGCCTTGACTTACAGCCTGTCGGAGACAGAATTCATGCGCGCCGCGCGGGTGCTGTGGTCCTATGAGGCCATCGGGGATCGTGGCAATATGGTCGTGGCCATCTTTTGTACTGCGATAGGGCCGGTATTGCTTCTCATCGGACAACCGACCGGCTGGCTGTTTCTGTGTGCGGCGGTGTTTTTCTGTGTTCTGACCTGGGCGCGAAATGTCATTTGGCGCAAAGCCTATCGCCGCATGGAAAAGTACCGCGCGCCGATATCGGTGCGCTTGAATGACGGCGTGGTCAGCACCCAGTCCGCTCAGGGTAGCGCGGATCTGCCATGGACCTTCTTCAATAGCTACGCGGAGACGCCAGATTACTTCTTCCTGACAGCCCCGAAGCGCAGCCTGTCGATTATTCCTAAATCGGCTTTTGTCACGGAAGAGGACATAGATCAGGCGCGCACTTACATCGCGGCGCATCTGCCGCGCAAAAAGATGCGCTGGACCTGATGCCTAGAGCGGTTCGATATCGCCAAGAGCGCGGGTTTCATGAAACGTGGTGACAAACTGCGTCAGTACACCACCAGCGATTGCGTCACGCAGCCCCGCCATCAAGTCCTGATAATAATGCAAATTGTGCCATGTCATGAGCATCGAACAAATGATTTCATGGCTTTTGAACACGTGATGCAGATATGCCCGGCTGTATTGCGTGCAACATGGGCACGTGCAGGCCTCGTCCAGCGGGCGCGGATCATCCATGTGGCGGGCATTCTTGATATTGACGACGCCGCGCCGCGTAAAGGCCTGACCTGTGCGCCCAGAGCGAGATGGCAACACACAGTCGAACATGTCGATGCCGCGCTCGACGGCGCCTACAATGTCATCGGGCTTACCGACGCCCATCAAATAGCGGGGTTTGTCCACGGGCAACTGATCCGGCGCATAGTCGAGCACGCCGAACATCGCCTCTTGCCCCTCACCAACGGCCAAACCGCCGACGGCATAGCCCTCAAATCCGATGTCACGTAGCGCTTTTGCGCTTTGCTCCCGGAAGTCTTGCTCCAGCCCGCCTTGCTGAATGCCAAAAAGCGCATGGCCCGGGCGATCTCCAAACGCTTCGCGCGAGCGGGCTGCCCAACGCATTGACAACTCCATACTCTGTGCAATCCGCGCCCGATCTGCAGGCAGTGCGGGGCATTCATCGAAACACATCACAATGTCGGAGCCCAACAGGCGCTGTATCTCCATCGAGCGTTCGGGTGTTAACTCATGTTTCGAGCCATCGATATGGGATTTAAAGGTCACGCCTTTTTCGGTCAGCTTTCGCAGTTCCGCGAGGCTCATCACCTGGAATCCGCCGCTATCCGTCAAAATCGGCCGCGACCAGTTCATAAACCGATGCAAGCCGCCCAGATTTGCGATCCGCTCGGCGGTCGGGCGCAGCATCAGATGATAGGTGTTGCCAAGAAGGATATCGGCACCGGTCTCGCGCACCGACCCAGGCATCATCGCCTTCACCGTCGCAGCCGTGCCCACAGGCATGAACGCAGGCGTCCGAATTTCGCCGCGCGGGGTGTCAATTTGCCCTGTGCGTGCTTTGCCGTCCGTGCCGTGCAATGTGAAGGAAAACTTGCTCAAAACGCGCTCCCTGGCAGAGTCTCGGGCGGCACCTAACACAGAGCGGCCGCGTTTGGGAAGCGCGATGCAAGTGGCGCCGCCCTTGCTGAACCAGGTTAAGCAAAGCGCCCCTTTATCCTGTTGCAATAGTTGACTATAAGCGGCGCGTATTTTCAGTGCGGCATTTGTATACAAACGCGTTTGATTTGAACGAGGAAGGACCTGCGTGAAGACAGAACTGATCAAGCTTGGATGGGAAGAATGGCTGTCACTGCCCGATCTGTCCTTGCCAGCAATACAGGCGAAAATTGATACCGGAGCGCGGACATCTGCGCTGCATGCCACGCAGATCGAACAGTTCGGCTCCGATGTGAACCCGAAGCTGCGGTTTCTTGTACATCCCGTGCCCGGCAACAACTCCATTGCCACGCGCTGCACAGCCGTGATGAAAGACCGGCGCGAAGTCACCTCTTCCAATGGCGAGAAAGAGCTGCGCTTCGTGATCGAGACACGGGTCAGATTTGGTGAGACCGAGTGGCCCATAGAAGTGACGTTAACGGATCGCTCCGGAATGGCCTATCCAATGCTGTTGGGACGCATGGCACTGGTTGATCACTGTGTTGTGGTGCCCGGCGAGAGCCATCAGCAACCCGACCTCAGTTACGATGTCTATGACACCGCCCCCGCAGAGGAGCATTCAAAGCGCGCCTTGCGAATTGCACTTTTGACCGGCAAATCGGAAGCGCCCTCCGCCCGGATGCTCTACGACGAGGGCGAGGCACGCGGACATACGATCGAGGCGCTTGATCCGGCACATCTGACGCTGACGACCAGTGCCACGACCCCGCAACTGCACCGGTATGGTAAGGATCTGCCCCTCTACGACGCGGTGATCCCTCGCATGCCAGCAACGACCTATAACGCGGCCCTGTTGCGCCAGTTTCAGGCACTGGGTGCCTATACGCCCAACACGGCCGATGGGTTATTGAACGCGCATGAGCCGATGCGGGCGCAGCAACTTCTGGCCCATAACCACATCGCAATCGCGGACACGACATTTCCGCTGACATCGCGCTATCTGCAGCCTGAAGACATCATTGAGGTTCTTGTCATCGGTGGCAAACTTACTGTCACGACCCGGGATGGCAAAAAGGCGATGAAACTGACGAGTGAGGAGCGCAAGACGGCCTTGCGCGCTGCGCGGGTGTTCCATCTTGAATTCGTGGCCCTATCTTTGCGCCGCACGCCCGACGGGCTTCAGGTTCTGGATTTGACGTCCCGGCCTGACATGGCGCGCGTTCTGGCGCTGACCCGCAAGAGCCCTGCCCCGGCGCTTTTCGATCTGATTGAGCGTAAAACCCCGCCCCGCGCGCGGCAGGACTGAGGTCGGACAAACCCGCGCTCAACATGGCTTGCCGCTTGATCTGACAAATTGAACAGGCCGCAGACTAGACGATGGCCTCTGCAAACCTTAGATTAAGGCTCAACAATCCTAACCGGGTCACCTCATGAATGAACAAATGCCGCCTCTTGAAGGGGCCCCGCTGATCAAACCGTCCTCGACCGATCACCCGCTGCACGAGAACATCGTGGAAGCGTGCCGAACGGTCTATGACCCGGAAATCCCCGTCAATATCTTTGACCTTGGCCTGATCTATACGATTGAGATCAGTGACGAGAATGACGTATCGATCCTGATGTCGCTGACCGCGCCGGGCTGTCCAGTCGCGGGCGAGATGCCGGGCTGGGTCGCGGAAGCGGTCGAGCCGCTTGCAGGCGTTAAACAGGTGAATGTCGAATTGGTCTGGGAACCGCCTTGGGGCATGGAGATGATGTCAGATGAGGCCAAATTGGAATTGGGGTTCATGTAATGTTCATTCCCGGTCAACAGGCTGTGACGATCACGGACCGCGCCGCCGCACAGATCTCCAAACTCATGGCAAAAGACGGCCATAAGGCTTTGAAGATAGGCATTAAAAAGGGCGGCTGTGCAGGCATGGAATACACCATGGACTACGTCGATGAGCTTGGCCCGCATGACGAAGCGGTCGAGGTCAATGGCGCGCGCGTTGTTATTGCCCCAATGGCGCAGATGTTCCTGTTCGGGACCGAAATTGATTACGAAACCAGCCTTTTGGAAAGTGGTTTCAAATTCAATAACCCGAATGTGACAGAGGCTTGCGGCTGCGGCGAAAGCATCAAGTTTGACGATGCGTTGTTTGAGAAAAAGTGAGCCTTTCGGAGGCTGATATCGCCTTCGCTACAGAATTGTTCGAAGGTGTCGGCACCCTGACAACCCGTAAGATGATGGGTGGATTGTGCCTTTACTCCGACGGAACGATTTTCGCGCTCATTCATTCCTCAGGGCAGATCTACATCAAGGGCCAAGGTGCTTTCGTCGCGGAGATCGAAGCATTGGGCGGGGAGCGCTGGACCTATCAGCGGGCGGGCAAGAAGCCTACCGCGATGCCCTATTGGACCTTGCCTGACGCCTATCTCGATGATCCTGGCGAAGCCCGCGCCTTGGCGCTAAAGGCGCTTAGTCATCTTTGAGGTGCACATAGGTTTCATTGAACCGCTTGGTCAGGTAGTCACCGGCCAGCATCCTATCATTCGACCCGAGCGGCGCGACATTTACATCGTAATTTGGATTGAAAAACAGCGGGATAGACAACCGTTCGTGAGAGCCACCGATAACGCGATGCGGTGTCGCGCGGACAGCCTTATTGGTCCACATTTCGATCATTTCGCCGAAATTGATGACGAACTCGCCCGGCGGCGCAGAGACGGGGATCCAGCCACCGCCGCGTTTGCGCACTTCAAGACCGGGTGAGCCATCAGTCGCCAGAAGTGTCAGGCAGCCGTAATCCGTGTGGGTCGCGATGCCGAAATCCTTCTCTCCGGCCCAAGCCGGACGGGTCGGGTAAAAATTGCCGCGCAACAAAGCCATTGGCGCCGTAAATGCGTCATCAAAGAACGCAGGGTCTTCGCCAACGGCTGACAGGATATCGCCAAGCAAAGACTTGGCGACGACGAGCGATTTTGAATAATAGTCCGAAATCCGGCGCTGAAACGCGGGCAGCCCTTGAGGCCACTGATTTGGCGCATAGACCTTGAGCCCCTGATCCGCCAGCGGGTGACCGGCTGGCAATTCATATCCGCAATCAAAGACCTGTTTGTAATCCGGGTTGGCCTTGGGATCGACACGTTCAGACCCCGGCGCCCCCCAACCCCGATTGGATTTGGTGCGGTCCATATTGACCGCTTCCTTGAGGGCTGCGGGCAGTTTGAAAAATCCGCGATAGGCATCCAGCGCAGCCTCTACCTCCGCTGCTGTCAGGGCCGTATTGTGTACAGTCAGAAATCCGATCTCATGCGCCCCCTCCCGGGTCAGCGCCACGGCCTTCGGATCGCCCTCCGCCAAGGCTTGCGCATCTATTTTTGGGATCATTGTCGTCTCCATCCATTTGAAAACACCCTTGCCCTCCGCAACATGCTTTGCAACCTTAAAGCCTGATCAACAGAAGGGTGCTCACATGCGCAGAAAACTCGCCGCTGGCAATTGGAAGATGAACGGGACGTCCGCGAGCCTGGCGGAGCTCGACGCTTTGCGCGCGGCGCACCCTGACCTGCAGGTGGATGTGCTGATCTGCCCACCCGCAACGCTCGTGACGTCTGCCGTGGTGAGCGTGGCAAATCATCCAATTGCGATTGGCGGGCAAGACTGCCACGCGAAAGAAAACGGTGCGCATACGGGCGATATCTCTGCCGAAATGCTGAAGGATGCAGGTGCATCGCACGTCATTTTGGGTCACTCGGAACGTCGCACGGATTACGTGGAAATCGACGCGCTGGTGCGGCTGAAAACGCTGCGCGCGCATGCTGCCGGGCTGATCGCGGTGGTCTGTGTGGGCGAAACGCTGGAAGAACGCGAGGCGGCCAATACGCTCGACATTATTGCGGGCCAATTGGCGGGCTCCCTGCCCGATGTGTTGACCGCGCAAAACACGGTCGTTGCCTATGAACCGGTTTGGGCCATTGGGACCGGCAAAGTGCCGACCACAGATCAAATCGGCGAAGTGCATGACTATATCCGCACCAAGTTGGAACAACGCTATGGCGAAGGCGTCGGTCGTTCGATGCGCATTCTTTACGGTGGCTCCGTCAAAGGATCGAATGCGGATGAAATTTTTGCGGTTTCTAACGTGGACGGCGCACTTGTGGGCGGGGCGTCGCTGAAAGCCAGCGACTTCTCCCCAATCGTGAGCGCTTTGGAGAAAGCTCAGTAAAACAGGTTCAGCGCAACGGTGGAGACAATCAGAAACAGGATCGTCATCAAGCTGCCTGCTTTGACAAAGTCGATCACCCGGTAGCCTGCAGGCCCCATGATCAGCGCGTTGACCTGATGGGTCGGGATCAGGAAGCTGTTTGATGTGGCAATCGCAACCGTCAACGCGAAGATTGCAGGGTTGCCGCCAGCCGCCATCGCGATTGAAACAGCCAAAGGCACCAGCAAGACCGTCGCCCCGACATTGGACATCACAAGTGTAAAGGCTGTGGCGAGCACGGCGAGGCCTGCCTGCAAGCCCCAAAGCGGCCAGCCATCGAGCAGCACGAGGATCTGCTGTGCGATCCATTCGGCAGTCCCGGTATGCTGCACGGCCTGACCCAGCGGGATCAGACTGGCCAGCAAAAACACAGTGGGCCAGCTGACCGCGCTATAGGCTTCATCCATGCTCAAGACTTTCGAAATGATCATGCCCACCGCGCCCACAAGCAGGCAAAGCGACAGGCGCACATCGGTGAACAGGATCATCGCCAAGGCAATTGCGAAAAAGCCAAGCGCCCAATTGACTTTATGCGGGCGCAATTCTTCGCGGGGGAAATCCGTTGTGATTACGATGAAGTCCCGGTCCGACAAAAGCCGGGCCAGCGCTGCCCATGTCGTGTGCACCGCCAGCGTATCGCCTGAGCGCAAGACCTGCTCACCCAGACGGCAGGCTTCATGCTCCTCCGTTTCAACAAGGCTCAGCACCTCCTCTCCGCGGTGGATAGCAAGGAGCGAAAAGCCATAGGTCTGCCGGATGCGCAGCTCCGTGGGCATCTTGCCAATCACGCTTGAGGTGGGCGGGATCACGATCTCCGCCACGCCTGCGCTGGTGGCGGCGAAATCTTCGACGAACCGTTCCGGCGTGGGCAGCACCTTCAAACCGTACGTATCGGCAAATTCCGTTATAACGCGGCGCAGACCCAGCACGGCCAGCCTGCACGGCGTCTCGATCGTCGTGTTGACCATGGGTGCCACGACCTTCTTGCCGCGATAATCCGTCCCGATAATGTAAAGGTGATGGGCGTCCATGATATCGGCCAGCGTTTGACCCACAAGGATGTTTCCCTCAGGCACCACAACCTCGAAGATATCAGCATTCAATCCGTAGGTCTGGCGCATATAGGCCTGCATGGTCTGACCAGATGTCGCGTCTTCCTTGTCGCTGACGGTGGGCAGAACCCAGCGGCCGAGCAGCACGAAATACAATATGCCTGTGATGATCAGCATGATCCCGATTGGGGCGACGGAAAACAGGCCGAAGGGCGGCATTTGCTGATCGGCGGGCAGACCTTCATTGGCTGTGATCAGGAGATCGTTGAGCAATATCAGTGGCGAAGAGCCGACCATCGTCATCGTCCCGCCAAGGATCGCGCAAAAGCCCATCGGCATCAAAAGGCGAGAGAGCGGCAAACCGGTGCGCGAGGAGATGCGGCTGACCACAGGCAGAAAAAGTGCGGCAGCGCCCACATTCTGCATGAAGCTTGAAATCACAGCGACGGTGCCTGAAACAATCGGGATGATCCGGACCTCGGTCGTGCCACCTTTGCGCAGGATCAGCCCTGCCACTTTCGACATCAGCCCGGTTTTATCCAACCCCATCCCGATGATCATCACCGCAATGATGGAGATCACGGCGTTCGAGGCGAACCCGTCAAACAGATGGTTCACATCCGCCAGATTGCCCAGGCCCGGAACGTAGCTGAGCGCGCCGAGCAGCACCATGACGAGGATCGCAGCCAGATCGATCCGGATGATTTCGGAGACGAACAACCCGACGGTCAAAGCCAGCAGAGCCAGCACCACCATCATTTCGCCTGTCAATGTGATTGGATCCAAGAAAAACCTCCGACCCCGCCAACTTAACGGGGTCGAAGCATGTGTCTAGTGCGTCTGGCGTCTCATTTTATGACGACTTCCGGTCCCATAAAGTAATTGGGCAAGAAAGTTGAAATTGCCGGCACATAAGTGACGATGATCAGGAAGACAAAGAGCACAGCAGTGAATGGCAGCGCCGCTTTGACGACGGACATCATCGGCATGTTTGCGACCCCAGAGGTCACGAACAGGTTGAGACCCACCGGCGGCGTGATCATCCCGATCTCCATATTGACCACCATGATGATGCCCAGATGGATCGGGTCGATGCCAAGCTCAATGGCAATCGGGAAGACCAAAGGTGCCACAATGACCAAAAGGCCGGACGGTTCCATGAATTGACCGCCGATCAAAAGGATCACATTGACCACGATCAGGAACATGACCGGGCCAAGTCCTGCATCCAGCATCGCGCCTGCGATTTTCTGTGGGATTTGTTCGTCTGTCAGCACGTGTTTCAGGATCAGCGCGTTCGCGATGACGAAAAGCAGGGTCACCGTCAGCTTGCCCGCCTCGAACAAAGTGTTCCGCGTGTCCTCGTGGAATAGCGCTGTCACCGCCGTCCATGGCCGCGCGAGGAAGGATTTGTTGGCCTCCCCCTCTGGCGCGGCGAGCGGCCCCATGTCTTTGTAGACATATGTGGCGATCAGATAGGCATAGACGGCAGAGACCGCAGCGGCTTCAGTCGGCGTGAAGATGCCGCCATAGATGCCGCCCAGAATGATGACGATCAGGAACAAACCCCAAGCCGCGTCGCGCATAGCTGCGAAGATTTCTCCCCAGCCGCGCCATTCACCTTTCGGCAGGTCGCGGATCACTGCGAAGGCCCAGATCGCCAGCATCAACATGCCGCCTGCCATCAGACCGGGGATCACACCTGCGAGAAACATCCGCCCAACTGACACTTCGACCGTTGCTGCATAAACCACCATCACGATCGACGGCGGGATCAGAATGCCCAGCGTGCCTGCGTTCGCGATCACGCCTGCGGCGAAATCCTTGGTATAACCCACCTGCATCATACCCGCGATCACGATGGAGCCGATGGCCACAACGGTTGATGGGGAAGAGCCGGAAAGCGCGGCAAACATCATACAAGCGAAGACACCCGCAATCGCCAAACCGCCACGCAGGTGGCCGACACAGGCGATGGAGAAACGGATGATCCGTTTCGCCACACCGCCCGTGGTCATGAAGGCGGAGGCGAGGATGAAGAACGGGATCGCCATGAGGGTGAAGTGCCCCTCAAACGCTTGAAACAAGGTCCCCGCAACCGACGCAAGAGAAGAGTCAGAGAACCACAGCAGGAACAAGACAGAGGAGAACCCGAGCGCGACCGCAATCGGCACGCCTATCATCAGAAAGCCAATGACCATTCCGAAAAGAAGAACAACATCCATGGCTTAGACCTCGTCGCTCAGACGTGCATTCTCCACGTCTTCTTCTGCCTCATGGCTGACGATCAGCCTGTCGGATTGGCCCGTCCAGATCGCATAACCTGCCTGCACGTAGCGATACAGCAGCAGTGCCATTGACACCGGCAGCACGATGTAGGGAACCAATCGCGGGATTTTCTCGTATTCATCGCCGTCGTTAAACAGCGTTTCCATGAATCCTGCCCATGCGGGCAGCGGGATGTCATTGACCTCGTACCAGCCTTGACCTCTGTACTTCTCGACGAAGCCAGTGGGAAACCAGCGCCCTTCGGTGGGTGGAAGGTTGGCAAAGATCGACCAATAGTCCCAAGCGCCTTTCAAAAGAAGAAATGAGAAGAGGATGCAGCAAGATACGGCGATCAAACCGACGATGCGGCGCACGGGTTCGCTGAAGATATTGATCAGCACATCCACGCCAAGATGTGCGTTCTTCTTCACGGCATAGGATGCGCCGAGCAGGACCAGCCATGCAAAGCAGTAAAGCGTGAATTCCAGCGCCCAAAGGATGTTCGAGTTGAACCCATAGCGTGCGATGACATTGGCAAAAGACACCAAGGTCATCAGACCGAGCAATATGGCAATCGTGTTCTCTTCGATCTTGTCGACAAAATCCGACATGATCCTCCCCCCTGTGGTCGCTTAGAAAAACACGGCCCGCGGTGTGCCCACGGGCCGTGTCTGTTCGTGTCTGACTGGCTTAGCTGCCGGAATTCAACGCTTGAGCTGCGTCGATATTTTCCTGACCCACATCGCCTTCGAATTTCGCCCAGACAGGCTTCATCGCATCGACCCAGGCCTGACGTTGCTCAGCGGTCAGCTGGCGCACTTCGCCACCAGCGGCAATGATGTTGGCTTTCGCTTCTTCATTCACAGCGAAAGCTGACGCATTGCGCGACACCGTGACCTCATCGAGGATCGTCAGGAATTGGTCGCGTACGTCCGCATCAAGTGAGTCGAGGAAGTCCACGGAGGTCACGACGAGATAGTCGATAATGCCGTGGTTGGTCTCTGTGATGCCGTCCTGCACTTCGAAAAACTTCTTGCCGAAGATGTTGGACCAGGTGTTTTCTTGACCGTCGACAACACCTTGCTGCAGCGCGCCGTAGACTTCAGAAAAGGCCATTTTCTGAGGGTTCGCACCGATGGCTTCCATCTGCGCAACAAGCACGTCAGACGGCTGCACGCGGAATTTCAGACCATCTGCATCAGCAGGTGACACCAGCGGAACATTGGCGGAGAATTGCTTCATGCCGTTATGCCAGAAGGCCAGTCCCTGCAGGCCACGTTTCTGCATGGAATCCTTCATGGCCTGACCCGTCTCGGAGTTTTGGAATGCGTCGACAGTTGCGATGTCTTTGAACATGAATGGCAGGTCAAAGATACGGAATTGCTTGGTGAATTTCTCGAATTTCGACAGCGAAGGTGCAGCCAGTTGCACATCGCCCTGCAACATGGCTTCGAGGACTTTGTTATCATCATACAAAGTGGAGTTCGGGAAAACCTCCATGCAGACCTTGCCGTTCATCTCTTCATTGACGCGGGCCGCCAATTCCGTGGCAGCGATGCCTTTCGGGTGTTTGTCTGTGTTGGTCACGTGGGCGAATTTCATCACCACTTCGCCGTCGTCACAGGCAGCGAATGCTGCTGTAGCAGAGACGGCGAGAGCGATTGCGGTTGTCGTCAGGAATTTCATGTTGCTCCTCCCAGATGCATAAATATGTGAAGGCGGAATCTGCCTTGGCAGGATCAGATCACCCGCTCACTGCCCCCTCAAGTCACGATTGCAGATTTTCGCAATAAACCGATATAATCATTTCAATACATTAGCTTAACATATTTTATCAAAGCTGTTGAGGACACAGACCGGCGGGATTGGGCGGAAAATCACACACACCCAAGCGCTAACTGCGTCGATAATCCTCGGCGCGGATGCCGTGTCGGGTGAGCTTGTCGTAGAAGGTCTTGCGCGGCAATTGCAGTGCCCTCGCAGTTTCCGTGGCATGTCCGTCATGGGCTTGCAGCGCTTCAATGATCAAGGATCGCTCTACCCGCGCCATCCTTTCCGCGAGGCTCAACCTCTCGCTATCATCATTATCGGGCAGGCCCATTGCAAAGCGCATTGCTGCATTCATCAATGCCCGCGCGTTGCCATCCCATGGCTGCGCCATCAGCCGGGTCATCTGATCGGGAGAGATGTCGGGCACCGGCAGAGCTGCCTGCTCGCACGCAATCGCAAGGTAATGGCGAAACAGAACGGGAATGTCATCGGTGCGCTCTCGCAAAGCGGGTATCCGGACGCTCATCGCCTCCAGTCGTAAGCGCAGGTCTGCCATAAAGCCCGTCGCTTCGGCGTCACGCAAGGACTTATAGGACGCTGCGAGAACGCGCGCGCCCTGCCCTGCTTCCAGATGTTCGAACAGGGCAAACTGTGTCACGTCTGGCAAGTTTGTGACCTCATCAAGAAACAAGCTGCCGTCTCGTGCTGCCGCCAATGCCTCGGCCAGACTGTCGGGCGTCATGCTCACGGCAGGGCGCTTGATGAACCCGTTCGCCGATCGTTCGGAGAGCAGGTGAATGACCTCTGCGACTTTTGGCGTGCCTGTTCCCGGCTCGCCAGTAATCAAGACCTCGCCGCTGGCGCGCGCGACAGCCCGAACCCGGTTGCGCAATTGTTCCGAGAGATCAGACACGCCAAAGAGCATTCGCGAGGCCGCGTCGCCGGCTTCGGCGGAAATGGCATGTTTGCGTGCAGCCAACACGCCGCGGCGGGCAAGCAACGCGCGCTTGACCACCTCCAGAAACTGCTGCGGCGCGCAGGGCTTTTCAAGGAAGTCAAAGGCACCGGCGGACATGCCCTTCACGGCCATGGGAATGTCGCCCTCTCCCGTCAGCAGGATCACTGGAAGTTCCGGATCCTGTCCGCGTGTGTAGTCCAGCAGGTGAAACCCGTCGCGCCCCGGCATGCGAATATCAGTGACAATGACGCCCTCAAAGCTGCGGTTGATCAGATCTTTCGCGACAATGAAAGAGCCCGCGAGAACCGGTGTCAGATCCGCCAGTTCAAGTGTCTGCCCCAAGGCTTCACGCACCGGCGCGTCATCATCGACGAGGAGCACTCTGCCGCTCATGCGGCCAATTCCTCTGCATCTGCGGGGGTCAATTCGATTGTGACCACTGCGCCGCCCTCCGCATGATTGCGGCCTTTGATGTTACCGCCGAAGCTCTGCACGATGCCGTATGAAATCGACAAGCCAAGCCCCATGCCTTCGGAGCGGCCCACCTCTTTCGTCGTGTAGAAAGGATCGAATATCTTCTCCGGATCAATCAGACCGGGGCCGTTGTCACGGACGGAGACCTCGACCTTTTCGCCCAGTTCGACCGAGACCAGAAGCCGCTTTTCACTTTGGCCTTCCATCGCATCCAGCGCATTGCCCACAAGGTTGACAAGGACTTGGGACAGCCGGACTTCACCACCATAAATGAACACTGGCTGCGACAGGCGCTCACAGGTGAGCTCAACGTCTTCCTCGCGCAGCCTCCCCTCGAACAGCTCGAACACGCTGTCGAGCACGGCGCCTAAATCAACGCGGCCCAGCGGCTCGGTTTCTTGTCGCGCGAATGCGCGCAAATTCTTGATGATCCGCCCCATCCGTCGGGCCAGTTCGCTGATCCGGCCAAGGTTCTCACCCGCAACTTCGGGTTTGCCCCGGCGCAGAAACTCCTCCCCGTTTTCAGCATAAGACCGGATTGCCATGAGCGGCTGGTTCAGCTCGTGGCTGATCCCCGCCGACATTTGCCCCAATGCGCCGAGCTTTCCGGCTTGCACCAGATCTTTCTGGGCTTGCTGCAATGCAGCCGTACGCTCTGCCACGCGCGCCTCAAGCCGCGCATTGGCCTGTGCCTCCAAAGCCAGCCTGTGCAAAACGCCCCGGCGTCGTTCGGCATAAAACAAGATCACCGCGCCAAAGATCAGCCCGATCCCAACCGCGACCAAAGCCTGATAAAAGGCCAGCTGCTCTGCTTTTTCCGAGGCCACCATCACCTCGCCCTGCAGGTTCATCAACGGCAGACGTTGAGTGACGCTGATTGAACGTTCCGGCAAATAGCCTGACTCGTCTTGCACAGTGATTTCAAAGCCACCGCGTTTCAGCGTATCGAGCTGGTAGAACGCCCGCAGTTCCGCCGGATCATACTGTCCAGGCAAGGCGGTGCGTGCGCGCAGGGCCGCAAGTGGCTCGCGGGTGCGGTAGAGCATTTCAGCCCGATTGGAGACAAAGACAACGCCAGCTTCATCGGTAAAGAAAACGACCTGCGGGGCGGCGCGCCAACTTGTCTCTACCTGCTCAAGGTCAACAGACACAGCCACCGCACCTGCGGGTTTGCGGTCCATCCCAAAAACCGGCGCCGCGAATGTGAAGGCGCGTTGCCTTTGATCTCCGAATTGCCAATGCATTGTGCCCAGCGCGCCGCGGATTGCGCGTTTGAAGTACGAGGTTTCGCTCATATTGCGCGGCTCGGGACGCACGAAGCGGTGCGACTGTGCAACGACAGCGCCATCTCGATCCAGCAATAGGATCTCCAGCGAGCCGGTCATATCAGCCACGCGCAATAGCATTTCTTCCACGTTTTGCGCGTCACCATTGCCGCCAGTGACAAGCGGCACCAAATCGGGATGATCTGCCAGAAGTACGGCCAGTTCGCGGTAGCTTTGCAACTCGCTGACCAGCCGGTCCGATGCCAGTTTCAGGTCGGCCTGTCCGCGTTGTTCCAATTGCCCAAGCGCTGCGCCCAGTGCAATCCACCAGACAGCCATACCGATGGCTCCGACAGCGACAAGATAGGCAATGAAAGCGATCAGACGCGGGCGCATATTTTGGGTTTCTCCGATTTCGCGGCTTAGCATAGGCAAAGCGGGCTTGCCTTGACCATCCCAATTTCTGATATCTGCCGAATGAAACGCGCTTCCCAATCCCCGACGCAAAATGGTTTCGTACAAGACCCTTACCCATTCTATGCGCAGCTGCGCGATATGGGGCCTTTGGTCTGGTGGGACGATTATGCGATGCCGATGGCCACAGATCATGCGACCGTTTCGGCGCTGCTGCGCGACAAGCGCTTCGGGCGAGAAAACCCACTTGGGCTGGACTATCCGGATCGGCTGGCGCCGTTCTACGAGATCGAAGCGCATTCCATGCTGGAATTGGAGCCGCCGCGCCACACCCGCCTGCGCGGGCTCGTGTTGCGCGCCTTCACTTCGCGCCGGATCGCAGGGTTGGAGCCTGAATTGATCCAGCTTTGCCACGATCTGATTGACGGATTTCCCAGTGGTGAGTTTGACCTTCTCGAACACTACGCCCAAAGACTGCCCGTGATCATCATCGCGCGCCTGCTGGGCGTTCCGGAGAACATGGCACCACAATTGCTGAGCTGGTCAAACGCAATGGTCGGGATGTATCAGGCGAGCCGCACGACTCAGACGGAGGCGGCCGCCTGCGCTGCAGCCACGGACTTCGCTGATTTTCTGAAGGCATATGTTTCAAAACGCAGAACGGCGCCGCGCGATGACCTGATCACCAATCTGATCGCAGCCGAACAAGATGGGGAGAAGCTATCGACGGCGGAGCTGATCACCACCTGTATTCTGCTGCTGAATGCCGGCCACGAGGCGACGGTGCACACGCTGGGCAATGCCATTCGAACCTGCCTTACCACTGACCTATACCCCAGCAGGGAGCCCGCCTTTATCGAGGAAGTGCTCCGCCACGATCCACCGCTGCACATGTTCACACGGTTCGCCATGCAGGACGTGGAAATCTGCGGTCATCGTTTCAAAACAGGCGATCAAGTGGGGCTACTGCTCGCGTCAGCCAATCGCGATCCGGCTGTTTATCCCGATCCGACACGGTTTGATTCCACCCGGTCTGCGAAGGCGCATACCAGCTTCGGCGGCGGAATACATTTCTGTGTCGGTGCGCCCCTGGCACGAATGGAAATCAAGCATGCCCTACCCATTCTCTTTGAGCGTTGCCCTGACTTGAAGCTCGCGGCACCTGCGCGTTACGCGAACCTCTATCATTTTCACGGGCTCGAAGACTTGCGCGTGACGTCCGGTGACTAGGCCGGGAAGACGAAGCAGCGGTCGCGACGCATTGTCAGCCACATTGCTGTGCCCGGCTTGGGTAGAAAAACAGCCGGCACAGTCGCACTGAGGGTTGAGCCGTCAAAGGCCATATCGAACTCCACCAGACTTTCGCGCCCCATGAACCTCGCGCGTTTGACCGTGCCACGGGCTGCGAGCCCATCACTCGGCGTCTCCTTCGGGCCCTGACCGTTACGATCAAAATCAATGCGCAAATGCTGTGGACGGATGATAATCTCGACCTTTTGCCCATCGCGCAGCCCCGGTGTCAGGAATTTCCCGAACGGCGTCTCTGTCAGGGCGCGATGAGATACACCCTCCAAAACATTGATATCGCTGAAAAATGCTGCAGCCGCTTTGTCTACCGGTGCGTTATATAGGTTGTAAGGGCTGCCCTGCTGAATGATTTTACCGCCCCGCATAAGCGCAATCTCATCAGCCATGCGCATCGCCTCATCCGGTTCATGCGTCACAAGCAATACCGCTGTGCCCTCCTCCTTCAGAACGCTCAGCGTTTCGTCGCGAATGCCGTCGCGCAGGCGGTTGTCGAGGCCGGAAAATGGCTCGTCCATCAGCATGATCTTGGGACGTGGGGCAAGCGCACGCGCCAACGCGACCCGTTGCTGCTCCCCGCCTGACAGTTGATGTGGGTGGCTGTCTGCAAACCGCGCCATACCAACACGATCAAGCAAATGCGTCACACGATCCCTTGTCTCAGAAGACTTGCCCGGCAAGCCGAACGCGACGTTCTGGGCGACGTTCAGATGCGGGAACAGTGCGAAGTTCTGAAACATCAAGCCGATAGGGCGGTCTTCGGGCTGCGTCGAGACCGTGTCACTGCAGATCACCTCTCCATCGACCCAAAGCTCCCCGCTGGATTGGCGCTCCACCCCGGCGATGATGCGCAATGTCGTCGATTTTCCGCAACCAGACGGACCCAGTAGGCACGTCACCTGCCCCGCCTCAATGCGCAAAGACAGGTCATCCACGACGTAAGAGTCGCCATAGCGTTTGCTGATCTGTTTCAATTCCAGCCGTGCTGTCACCGGGCTCGCCTTATTGCTGCTGATCGTCTGTGCTCAGGTCAGTCTAGATCGTCGCGTTGGTTGCACCGCCATCGAGCAAAATGTTCTGCCCAACGATAAAGCCCGCATGCTGTGAGCACAGGAAGGCGCAAGCCGCGCCGAACTCGGCGCGTGTGCCGTAGCGCCGTGCGGGGATCGTCGCCTCGCGCTGCGCGCGGGCTTCCTCCATTGTGATCCCCTGCGACTCGCAAACCCCCGTATCGAGCGACGTGGCGCGATCCGTGGCATGGATCCCCGGCAAAAGGTTGTTGATCGTGACGCCCGAGGGCGCCACTTGACGCGCGGTACCAGCCACATAGCCTGTCAGACCCGTACGCGCGGCGTTTGACAGGCCAAGTACGGCAATAGGCGCTTTCACGGATTGCGAAGTGATATTGACCACACGTCCCCAGCCCTTGTCCATCATGCCGGGTAGCAAGGCCTTCATCAGCGCGATGGGCGTCAGCATGTTCGCGTCAAGCGCTGCAATGAAATCATCCCGCTCCCAATCAGACCACATACCAGGAGGCGGGCCACCCGCATTGGTCACTAGGATGTCAATCGCGCCCGCAGCGTCCAGAACGGCGGCGCGTCCATCTGCGCTGGTGATATCTGCGGCGACGGTCACCACATCGACCTGATGGCGTGACCGGATGCTTTCTGCCGCCTCGTCAAGCGTCGCGGCGGTGCGCGCATTCATGACCAGATTAACCCCTGCCTCCGCCAAGGCTTCGGCGCACCCAAGGCCGAGCCCTTTGCTCGACGCACAGACCAATGCCCGCTTTCCAGAAATCCCAAGGTCCATTTCATGCTCCATTTTCCCGCGCTTTCCCCTCGAATACACGCCGTGCGAGACGTTAGAAAGCCGGAAATGCGATTCGAGTTTCGTAAACAATCCGTTAAGGAAATGGGCGTTTTCGGGCTGAATGGCGCTGCAATCCGAACCAAACAAGTGGTTTTGTTTCCAAACAGCACCGCTACTCCTGCGATATTAAGTAAAATGCGTCTAAAAAGTTGAAGTATTATCTCAAATCCCCGATCTTGCCTTCACCCGGCGGTGGGGTGCACGCCTGCGGTGACACTTGGGGGAGTGAAACCAACATGCGGCGCGCAGCCTGTCCTACGTGATTACTGAGTGAGCTGCCAATGACCCAGATGCCTGCATCCGATTTTCGCGCCACACATGCGTTCAGCGTGTATGAGGCCACGCAGATTCGTGTGAGCAATGGTGTCAATCACGGTGACTCAATCGGCGCTATGGATAGCCTGTGTCTGGGTGACATTTACACATTGAGACATGCCGCACCTGTGCTGCGCCTCGATGTGCAGGACAAAGGGGCAGGAGCGCTCGACGCGAGGCCGCTGTTTTCGGTCCTCTCCAGTTCTGAAATCGAAGTGGCAGGGACCTCCGTGCGCATTGAAGCTCGGCTGACCTTCATGACACAGATTGGCGCTTCCGTTGATGCACTGGTCATTGCCTGTGACGCGCCTGCTCCGCGCTTTTATGTCTACCCGCTCGGCCCGATTGAGGCGGGCATCGGCTACACGTTGATCGAAGCTGAAGAAAACCCGCGGACCGTCCCACTTGCGGACCTGACCGGCATGTCCTTTGGTCGGGGCACCCGCATCACATTATCCGATGGCAGCCAGCGTCCGGTCGAGGATCTGCGCCCGGGTGATCGCGTCTTGTCCCGCGACAACGGCATGCAGGCAATCCGCTGGATCGGCAAACGGACCGTCCAGGCTGTCGGTGACTTCGCCCCCGTTGTGATCAGCGAAGGGGTGCTTGGCAATGCCGAAAACATCACGATCAGCCAGCAGCACCGTATGCTCATTTCCGATTGGCGGGCCGAGGTGATGGTCGGCTCAAAAGATGTGCTGATTCAGGCTGCTGATCTGGTCAATGACGACACGATCTTCATCCGCAAAGGTGGCTTCGTTGAATACACCCAACTGGTCTTCGACCAGCACCAAATTCTTTACGCTGAAGGCGTGCCCACAGAAAGCCTGCACATGTCGCAGCAGATCCTCGCCAACCTGCCCGAGGATATCGCAGGGGAGGTGTTGGCCTTGTTCCCCGACTTGCCGCTCAGCGAACCCAAATTCAGCCGCGTGCCCCTCGATAGCGACGTGGCGACTAGCCTGCTGAAACAGACAGGCCGTTTTTGAGGCTTGAGCTCACAGCATCTCCAGTCCAACGAGTGTTGGCTTTCTGGCGAGCCCCCGCTCAGACCCAATGAACGGCAAGAGCTGCGACTTCATCAGGATTAACCAACGGACATTTCTTGTAGCACGGCCATGGCATCGTTCTCACGTCCGTCCGGAACAAACAAATGGTCATGAAAGAAACCGGAAACCGGATTCACCCCCATTTCATGTTTCGCCAATTCTGTTGAGATGCGAGCCATAAAACCTACCGCTTCGAGAGAAGAGTGGATATTTAAGGTAATCATCCTGCACGGAAACGCGTAAGGCAGCCCATGCTGTTCAGCCTCTGATTTCAGCACGATAAGGGTTGTTCCTTCGGCTTCTTCGAACGCCATCCGTGGCGCGATACCTAAAGGAACTCCTCCGGACTCAACCGTTACAAAAACATACAACCCATCGACTAGAGTCGCCGACATCGACTTTATCAATTTATCCAGGTTTGTCTCACCGACCATATGCATACACTGTTGATTTGTTCAGGCGCCCAGTTTGCCGAAGGATACGCCCTTCGTCGAGGTTGGTGCGCAGTACCAGTCGGTCCTCTGACGCTTCCTGTAAACCGTGAGCCATGTTGAACGCTTCGAATAAATGGGGAATGTGGCTTCTCAGACCATGCGATGATTGATGGCACAGTACCTGACACTCAGACATTCAACCGTATCGCCCTAAAAGCAAGCCTGGATCACAACGCTATCACTCTCAATGTATCGGCAGAATGTGAAAGTGTTCACAACGACCCGCCAGACTGCAACGCACCACCCTGCGGAAAGTGAGTTCCGATCCGCAAGGCCACTTTCCTCTTTGCATGACCCCGTCTATACCCCCTCCCATGTTAGACCGCGCTTCAAACCAACTCGTCCTGCCGCCCGAGATTGCACGCCGCAGGACTTTTGCCATCATCTCCCACCCCGATGCGGGCAAGACGACCCTGACGGAGAAATTCCTGCTCTATGGTGGCGCGATCCAGATGGCGGGTCAGGTGCGCGCAAAGGGTGAAGCGCGGCGCACCAGATCAGACTTCATGCAGATGGAGAAAGATCGCGGCATCTCCGTCTCCGCCTCAGCGATGTCGTTTGATTTTGACAGCTTTCGATTCAATCTCGTCGACACACCGGGTCACTCCGATTTTTCGGAAGACACCTACCGGACACTGACGGCTGTTGATGCGGCGGTCATGGTGATCGACGGGGCCAAAGGGGTCGAAAGCCAGACGCAAAAACTGTTCGAAGTCTGCCGCCTACGCGACCTTCCTATCTTGACCTTTTGCAATAAAATGGACCGAGAAAGCCGCGATACGTTCGAGATTATTGATGAAATCCAAGAAAACCTTGCGATTGATGTGACGCCTGCCTCATGGCCCATCGGTGTAGGCCGAGATTTCCTCGGCTGCTACGATCTGCTGGGCGACAGGCTTGAGCTGATGGACCGCGCGGATCGCAACAAAGTCGCGGAAAGCATTGAGATCTCTGGATTGGATGACCCCAAGCTCGCCGAACACGTCCCCGCTGCCCTGCTCGAAAAATTCCTTGAAGAGATCGAAATGGCAAGAGAACTTTTGCCAGAATTCGACCACCGAGCCTTCCTTGATGGCACGATGACCCCGATCTGGTTCGGCTCCGCCATCAACTCCTTCGGGGTGCAGGAACTGATGCAGGGCATCGCGGATTACGGCCCGGAGCCACAACCACAGAAAGCCGAGCCCCGCCAGATCGCACCAGATGAGAAGAAAGTCGCAGGGTTTGTCTTCAAAGTGCAGGCCAATATGGACCCCAAACACCGCGACCGTGTGGCCTTTGTCCGCCTCGCCTCAGGCCATTTCAAACGCGGCATGAAACTGACCCATGTGCGCACAAAAAAACCCATGGCGATCAGCAACCCGGTGCTCTTTCTTGCCTCAGACCGCGAGTTGGCGGAAGAGGCTTACGCCGGCGACATCATGGGCATCCCAAACCACGGTCAACTGCGCATCGGCGACACATTGACCGAGGGCGAAGCGCTTCGAGTCGCTGGCATCCCCTCCTTCGCGCCGGAACTTCTGCAGACCTGCCGCGCAGGCGATCCGCTGAAGGCAAAACACCTCGAAAAAGCACTGATGCAATTTGCAGAAGAAGGCGCGGCGAAGGTCTTCAAACCGGCCTTTGGTTCTGGCTTTATCGTGGGCGTCGTGGGCGCATTGCAATTCGAAGTTCTGGCCAGCCGGATTGAGCTCGAATACGGCCTGCCTGTGCGCTTCGAGCCTTCACAATTCACGTCCGCGCGCTGGGTCACCGGCGCG
The DNA here is from genome assembly GCA_039195745.1 of Pseudomonadota bacterium. Taxonomy (GTDB): domain Bacteria; phylum Pseudomonadota; class Alphaproteobacteria; order Rhodobacterales; family Rhodobacteraceae; genus Litoreibacter. The sequence goes on from JBCCVD010000004.1 coordinate 109,608, forward strand.
AAAGAGGCCGTGGACAAATTCATTGCCGCCAATCAGCAGCATATCAGCCATGACAATGACGGCGATGTGGTGTTCCTGACACGCCTGCAGTGGGACATCGACCGGGTTGTGCGTGACTACCCAGATGTGACCCTTTCAAACACAAAAGAGATGATGGTCTGACACGGCGTTTCATGCGCGTTTATTGACGCAAGCGCCAAACTGCACTACATCCGCCCTAGCCTGTGGAAAACGTCCACAGCACGACGCAGGGACGCGTTGGAACCTGCGTCCCAAAGACCGGCAGACCAGAACTGCCTCATTTGGAAACACATGACAAAATTCACAGATCTGAAACTTCACAAGAAAGTTCTCAAAGCCATCGAAGATGTGGGCTACGAGACCCCGACCCCGATCCAGGCCGGTGCGATCCCGCCCGCATTGGAAGGCCGCGATGTGCTGGGCATCGCGCAAACCGGCACCGGAAAAACCGCCAGCTTCACCTTGCCAATGATCACGCTGTTAAACCGCGGTCGCGCCCGCGCCCGCATGCCACGCTCTCTGGTGCTCGCCCCGACCCGCGAACTGGCCGCGCAAGTGGCTGAAAATTTTGACCTCTATGCCAAATACACCAAACTCACCAAAGCGCTGCTGATCGGCGGCGTCTCCTTTAAGGAGCAAGATGCCCTGATTGACCGCGGAGTGGACGTTCTGATTGCAACGCCCGGCCGCCTGCTGGACCATTTTGAGCGCGGCAAACTGATCTTGTCAGACGTCAAGGTAATGGTGGTCGATGAGGCTGACCGGATGCTTGACATGGGCTTCATCCCTGACATCGAACGCATCTTTCAGATGACACCGTTCACGCGCCAAACCCTGTTCTTCTCCGCCACCATGGCGCCAGAGATTGAGCGGATCACCAACACGTTCCTCTCCAATCCCGAACGGATCGAGGTCGCGCGCCAAGCCACCACGTCGGAGACGATCACCCAGACCGTCTATGAACTGCCCTCTGCCGGGCGCGACACATCCAAGAAGAAACGCGATTTCCTGCGCCACCTGATCGAACAGGAAGGCGAGGCGGTGACCAACGGGATCATCTTCTGCAACCGCAAGGTTGATGTCGATATCGTGGCCAAGAGCCTCAAGAAATACGGCCATGACGCCGAGCCGATCCACGGCGATCTGGACCAATCCTACCGCACCCGGACGCTGGAAGGGTTTCGCGACGGCAAGTTGCGGTTTCTTGTGGCCTCTGACGTTGCGGCGCGCGGACTTGATATCCCAAATGTCTCGCATGTCTTTAATTTCGACGTGCCAAGCCATTCGGAAGACTATGTGCACCGCATTGGCCGTACGGGCCGCGCAGGACGCACGGGCACCGCGATGATGATATCGACGCCCAAAGATGAAAAGCTGCTCGCCGGGATCGAAGACCTGATCAAATCCTCAATCCCGCGCGGCGAGACAAAAACGCAAAGTAACGTCGCCGCGTCCGATCCAAAGGACCAGAAGGCAGATGAGGTAAAACCTGCGAAGAAGCGCGGCCGCACACGCGCAAAAAGCGCCGAGGAGACATCCGAAGAGACGGCCCCAAAACCCGCAAAACAGAGTGACACGAAAAAAGAACCGCGCAATCGCAGCGGCAAGTCCCGCGGCCGAAACGATGATCGCGGCTCCAAAGTGGTGGGTCTTGGCGATCACTTGCCCGGTTTCATCGAAAAAAGCTTCGAAGAACGCCGCGCGGAGTAATCACGCCCAGCGTTTCAAACTGATGCGCTTTCGGCTGCAAACTACCCAACCTGTCTCAGCACTTTACTGACGGTGGCCGTTCCTGCGACATGATCCCGCCAGACAGATCAGTGCCGGAGGCACTCAAGATTTTCGAAGCGCCCTGCCAGGCTATGCTGGTCTCTCCCACCCGACTGGCTGACCAGCAACGGATGGAGGCGGCAAAAAATGTCGGGTGCACGTCAGTGCACGCCTTTGGATCACGGCTCCCTCAGGCCGCAAGTCTGGAGATCAGAACGACCACTTCTGGTTTCTTCCCAATCTCGCTCAGACAGGTATTGCGTGCGATGCGCTTGATCTGCTCTTCCAACCTGTCATCATCCATGACTGTCTTGCTGTCAGCGCGCCCCAGAAACTGGCCGACCTCATCTTCCAATATGTCCTGCAAAGGCGCACGGGATTGACCATGCTCGGCCAGACCACGCAACTCGCACCAGGCATCGCTCAGCGGCTCATCCTCTTCATCAATGAGGATACCGATCACCACCTGCCCGTTCAGGGCCATGCGGATCCGGTCGCGGATGACGCCGTCAAGTGCGCCGACCTGGCTGGAGCCATCAAGGTAAAGGCGCCCTGTCTCGACAAATTCGACGATTTCGGGACGATTGCCGGAGAGAGCCACCATGGTCCCATTGGGTGCGACCACGGAGGCAATGCCCGCGCCCTCCCCCAACTTCGCATGTTCACGCAGCATCCGGTGTTCCCCATGCATCGGGACGAGGATCTGCGGATTGGTCAAGGCGTGCATGCGTTGCAAGTCCGGGCGGTTTGCATGACCCGAGACATGGATATCCGCCATCTTGTCATCGATAACATCCACATCCATTTCCGAAAGGGCATTGACGATCCGCCCGACAGAGACTTCGTTTCCGGGAATGGTCTTCGACGAGAACAGGAACGTATCGCCTGTTTTCATCTCCAATCCCTGAAACTTGCCGCGCGATAGCTGGGCGGAGGCCGCGCGTCGTTCCCCTTGTGAGCCGGTCGCCAAAAGCATCAGATGCGCGCGCGGAACGTCGCGGGCTTCTTCGGGGCTAATCGTTGCCGGGAAGTCCTTGATGAGACCCGTCTCCACCCCAGCCCCGATCATTTTCTTCATAGCCCGGCCAAGCAATACGACGGATCGCCCTGCCGCGACACCGGCATCGGCCAGTGTTTTTACGCGTGCAATATTCGATGCAAATGTCGTGGCCACGACCATGCCGGACGCGTCGCGCACGACGCGTTCAATCTCGGGGCCAACTGTCGCTTCTGATTTGCCTGCGTGAGGTGTGAAGACATTGGTGGAATCGCAGACCAGTGCCTTAACCGGCCCAAGATTGCCCCAAGCCTCAACATCAAACGGTTCGCCCAGGCCCGGTGTCTCGTCAATTTTGAAATCACCTGAGTGCACGACCCGGCCTTCCGGCGTATCGATGATCAGCGCACTTGATTCAGGGATCGAGTGGGAGATGGGCATAAAGCCCACTTTGAAAGGCCCTGCTTCGACCATCTCCGGCATTGGCGCGACAGTTACAATCTCCGTTCCATCATAGCCATGTTCTTCCATCTTCAACCGCCCGATATGGGCTGTGAACTTCCGCGCGTAGACAGGCACGCTTAGCCGCGGGTAGAGATGCCCCAACGCGCCGATGTGGTCTTCATGCGCATGGGTGATGAAGATTGCATCCAGCCGATCGACACGCTCTGCAATCCAGTCAATATCAGGAAAAATCAGGTCCACGCCCGGCGTGCCATCCATATCCGGGAAGGTCACGCCCATATCAACAAGGATAAAGCGTTCTTTTCCCGGACGCCCATATCCGTAGACATACATGTTCATGCCCACTTCGCCTGCCCCACCGAGGGGCAGGTAAACCAGCCTATCTGCTGCCATCAATCGTTCTTTCTGTTGAAAGTGTTTATCACCACGAGGCCGTGGATCGTCAGCTCATCCTCGAAATCGTCAAATAGCGCATCAGCCTGCTGGAACAAGGGCGCGAGACCGCCAGTTGAGATCACCCTCATCTCCCTGCCGCGCTCTGCCTTGATCCGCGCGCAAATCTCCTTGATGAGCCCGATATAGCCCCAAAACACGCCAGACTGCATACACGCCACCGTATTTGTGCCTATCACTGCCTGCGGTTTGGAGATATCGACATGCGGCAGAGCGGCGGCGGCATTGTGCAGCGCTTCCAGTGACAGGTTGACACCGGGGGCAATCACACCGCCGATATAGGCGCCATCTTCAGCGACCACATCGAATGTCGTGGCCGTTCCAAAATCGACGATGATCAGATCACCGCCATAAAGATCATGCCCTGCCACCGTATTGACCAGTCGGTCTGGTCCCACTGCCGTGCCCTCGTCAACACGCACATCGATTGGCAGCGCGCAGCCGTCCTTGCCAACCACCAAAGGCCGACAGTTGAAGTAGCGGTCACTGAACACGCGCAGATTGAACACGACGCGCGGGACGGTCGAAGAGATGATCACCTCATCAATCTCAACATCAATTTTCTGAAACCGCATCAAGGAGGACAACCAGACGTAATACTGATCCGCCGTGCGTTGCCATTCCGTTGCGGTGCGCCAATGCGCAATGAAGCGCTCGCCGTCCCAAATCGAGAACACGGTGTTCGTGTTCCCGCAATCAATCGCCAACAACATGCGCTTTGTCCTTCAGCTTTTGCAGCTTTGGTGCCGTCTACACGGGCGTGGAAGAAAGGTCAAAAATAGACATCGGCCGCCGGGATGATCTTTGCGCCTTTGGGTGTGCGCAAAACCAGATTGCCAAGCGCGTCGACGCTCTCAAACGTCCCTGTAATGTCCTCTTTCGACGTGCGCGCCGTGATCACCTCCCCTAAACGCGCTGCGCGTTTCAACCAATTGTCGCGGATCTTGGCAAAGCCCAGCTCAGCGAAAATGGCCTCCTCCGTTGCGAAATTGGCGGCAAGCGCATCAAGGAAAACCTCCGGCGCGGGCGCCTCGCTGTGATCTGCCAGACAAACCGGTGGGAAGGCGGCATCGCGCAGGTCATCGGGGGCATGTTTGAGGTTCACGCCGACGCCGATGGCAAGCCAATCCACGCCAGTAGCGTTGCCCATGCTTTCAAGCAGGATACCAGCGACCTTGCCCTCTGACAGCAGCACGTCATTGGGCCATTTCACCCCGAGCTTGGTCCGGTCGACATAAAGGGCAAGTGATTCAAACAGAGCATTTGCGGCAAAGAAGCTGCGCAATGCGGCCTCTTGCACCGGGCCTCCGGGGCGCATCAACAGCGTCGCGGCAAGATTGCCTGCGGGGTGCTGCCATGGGCGTCCCTGCCGGCCACGTGCCGCTGTCTGCTGCCGGGCCATGATCCATGTCGGGCGTTTGAGCTCCGGCGCGAGGCGCGCGGCCTCTACCATAGTGCTGCCCACCGCATCGAGGATGATCCGGTCATAGCCTTCAGGCCAAACCGGTGAATTTGGCTCAGTTGACAAGGGCTTGCGCAGCAGCAAGGGCCGGGGCTTCGATCCCGAACAGATTGACAACGCCCAGTACCATGATTGCGGCACAGCCCATCAGCAGCACCCAGCCAACGGGCGGCATGCCCGCATCGAGCGCGTCGCGATCCTCCCCGAAATACATGAAATAGATGATGCGCAGATAGTAGAAGGCACCGATGACCGAGGCAATGACGCCTGCGATGGCCAGCCATTCCATATTGGCGTCAACGGCGGCTTGCAGCACATAGAGCTTGCCGAAGAAGCCGACCAGCGGCGGAATACCTGCCAGAGAAAACATCAAGACGAGCATCGCAAGAGCACGGCCCGGATGATATTTGGAGAAATTCTGCAACGCGTCGATATCTGTGACAGGCTGGCCGTCTTTCTCCATCGACAGGATGAAAGCAAAGGTCCCGACATTCATCACCACATAGATCGCCATATAGATCAGCATCGCTTGCACACCTTCAGCCGTACCGGCGGCGAGGCCCATGAGCGCAAACCCCATATGCGCGATGGAGGAATAGGCCATCAATCGTTTGATGTCGCGCTGGCCGATGGCCGCTACCGCCCCTAGGAACATGGAGACGACGGACAGGAAGGCCACAACCTGACTCCAGTCGCTCACGACACCACCGAATGCGTCATGAACGACGCGCGCAAAAAGCCCCATGGCGGCCACTTTCGGTGCCGTTGCAAAGAAGGCTGTGATCGGCGTGGGCGAGCCCTCATAGACGTCTGGCGTCCACATATGGAATGGCGCAGCGGAGACTTTGAAGGCAAGACCGGCAACAACGAAGACGAGGCCGAACAAAAGCCCCAAGCCAATCTCGCCAGACCCGACAGCGGCAGTGATGCCCGAAAACAGCGTAGTCCCGGAGTAGCCATAGACCAGCGAGGCGCCATAAAGCAGCATGCCGGAGGACAGCGCACCAAGGACGAAATATTTCAAACCGGCTTCCGTTGATCGCACACTGTCACGGCGCAAGGCAGCCACGACGTAGAGCGCTAGTGATTGCAACTCCAACCCCATATAGAGCGCCATCAGGTCTCCGGCAGAGACCATCATCATCATGCCAACGACGGCCAAAGCGATCAGGATCGGGTATTCGAACCGGAGTAGATCATTGCGCGTCATGAAATCCTGGCTGAGCACCAAAATTGCAGCCGCGCTGAGCAGGATTACGACCTTTGCAAAACGTGAAAACGCATCATCGATGAAGGCGCCGCCGAACGCAGTGCGTGCGCCCTCCGTGCCGAAGCCGATAAAGGTGGCCAGGATAACGAACAGCGCGACCGTTGCCCACAAGACCAGAGGTGCGGTTTTGTCTTTGCCAGTGTATACCGCCGCAATCAGCGCAAACATCGCATAGACCGCGAGGATGATCTCCGGCAGGACAGTATTCAGATCAGCTTGGATCATAACGTGATGTCTCTCAGTTCTCGGCCACAGCGGTGGCAAGGCCGCTATCGAGTAGCGCGTTATCGTAATGCGAAATCAATGCGCCGACAGATGGGCTGATGATGTCCGTCACAAGGCTTGGGTAGACGCCCAGAAGGATGGTCATGACAACCAAAGGCGCGAAGATCGCACGCTCCCGCCCGGTCATGTCGGTAATGCTTTTGAGGCTCTCCTTGATCAGGTCGCCCATCACCACGCGGCGATAGAGCCAAAGCGCGTAAGCTGCGGACAGGATCACACCGGTCGTGGCGATGACAGCGACCCATGTGTTGACCTGGAAGATGCCCATGAGCACGAGGAATTCACCGATGAAGCCCGACGTGCCGGGAAGACCGACATTCGCCATGGTGAAGAGCATGAAGATCAGTGCGTAAGCGGGCATCCGGTTCACGAGCCCGCCATAGGCATCAATCTCGCGCGTGTGCATCCGGTCGTAGATCACGCCCACGCAAAGAAAGAGCGCACCGGAGATGAAGCCGTGGCTGATCATTTGGAAGATCGCGCCGTCAATGCCCTGCTGGTTCACCGCGAAAATGCCCATCGTGACATAGCCCATATGCGCGACCGATGAGTAAGCGATCAGCTTTTTCATATCGTGCTGGGCGAGCGCCACGAGCGAGGTGTAAACAATGGCGATGGCCGAGATCCAAAGAACGAACGTGCCAAGCACTTCGGAACCCACCGGGAACATCGGCAGAGAAAAACGCAGGAAGCCGTAGCCACCCATTTTCAGCAGGATCGCAGCCAGCACGACGGAACCAGCAGTCGGCGCCTGCACATGCGCATCCGGCAGCCATGTATGGACCGGCCACATCGGCATCTTCACGGCGAAGCTTGCGAAGAAGGCCAGCCACATCAGCGTTTGCATGCCGCCTAGGATATGGATGCCCAAGACATCGAAGCTCTCGGAGGCGAAGTTATGTGTCAGAAGGGTCGGAATATCCGTCGTACCCGCATCCACATACATCGCGATCATCGCGATCAACATCAGGACAGAGCCCAGCAACGTGTAGAGGAAGAACTTGAAGGATGCGTAGATACGGTTCGCCCCGCCCCAAATTCCGATGATCAGGAACATCGGGATCAGGCCCGCCTCGAAGAACAGGTAGAACAGGATCAGGTCGAGCGCACAGAAGACGCCGATCATCAAAGTTTCCAAAAGCAGGAATGCGATCATATAGTCTTTGACGCGGTGTTTGACGTCCCAGCAGGACGCGATCACGAGCGGCATCAGGAAGGTCGTGAGCAAGACGAACAGGATGGAGATCCCGTCCACGCCCATCTTGTATTTGAAGCCCAGAACCCATTCCCGCTCTTCCACGAACTGGAAATCGGTATTGGACGGGTCGAATCCCGTATAGAGGAATATCGACACGAGGAAGGTCGCCGTTGTCGCGATCAAACCCAGCCATTTTGCGTTACGCTGAGCAGCTTCATCTTCACCGCGCAGGAAGAGCGCAAGAATGACCGCGCCCAAGAGCGGTATGAAAGTGATGGTGGACAGAAGTGAGTTCAACATTACTCCGCTCCTCCACCGGCTATGGTGAAATATGTGATAATCACGACGACGCCGATGACCATTGCGAAAGCGTAGTGGAACATGAAGCCGGATTGCGCCTTGCCCGCGAGCCGGGTGAAGAATGGCACAATCCCCATGGCGAAACCGTTGATGGAGCCGTCAATGACAGTGCCGTCGCCACGCCTCCACAGGAAATCCCCCAGCCATTTGGCCGGGCGCACAAAGAGGTAGTCGTAAAGCTCATCGAAATACCACTTGTTCAACAGGAAATTGTAGAGCGGCCATTGCGACTTTGCCAAACGGCCCGGCAGGCTTGGATTCTTGATATAAAAGAGCCAAGCCGTCGCAAAGCCAAGAAGCATCACGACAAAGGGCGAAACCTTGACCCATTTCGGCACGAGATGCGCCTCGTGCAGAACGTGATTGTCAGGTGCGTGGTGAATGGCCCCCGTACCGGGCGCATAGCTTTTGCCGTGGTGATCGTCGCCATGCCCGTCATGACCGCCGTGATCATCGCCATGATCGTCTTTCGCCTCCGCATGGCTGTCACCAGCCGCATAAGCCACCCCGAGCGGTTCCATCAACGCATGCTTCTCCGCCGAAATGCCGAAGAACTTGTTCACACTTTCCGTTGAGCCGAAGAATGGCTTGTAGAACACCATGCCTGAGAAGATCGCCCCAAAAGCCAGAACGGCCAGCGGGATCAGCATCGTGTTAGGGCTTTCATGCGCATGCTCATGCGTATGTTTGTCCCCGCGCGGTGTCCCGTAGAAGGTCAGGAAGATCAGCCGCCACGAATAGAAGCTGGTGAAAAGCGCCGCAATGACAAGCATCCAGAAAGCATATCCCATCGGCGTTGCCGCATAGGCGCTTTCGATGATGGCATCTTTGGAAACGAACCCCGCGAAACCCACAGGGAATCCGATGTAAAGCAGCGGTATGCCCACACCGGTGATGGCCAAGGTTCCGATCATCATCGCCCAGAATGTCTTGGGGATCTTGTGGCGCAGGCCGCCATAATTGCGCATATCCTGCTCATGATGCATCGCGTGGATCACAGAGCCTGCGCCGAGGAACAACATCGCCTTAAAGAAGGCGTGGGTCAGCAAGTGGAACATCGCGACCGAGTAGACACCGACGCCCGCAGCCACGAACATGTAGCCCAGTTGCGAGCAGGTGGAATAAGCGATGACGCGTTTGATATCGTTCTGCACGAGACCGACGGTCGCTGCAAAAAACGCCGTGGTCGCGCCGAGGAAGACGATGAAAGCCTGAGCCTGCGGAGCGTATTCGATCAGCGGTGACATACGGCAGACAAGGAAGACGCCCGCCGTCACCATAGTCGCCGCGTGGATCAGGGCCGAGACCGGTGTTGGACCTTCCATTGCGTCTGGCAGCCATGTGTGCAGCAAGAGCTGCGCCGACTTACCCATCGCACCGATGAACAAGAGAAACGCCAAAAGGTTGGCCGCGTTCCATTCCGTCCACAGGAAGCGGATCTGCGTTTCTGCAATGGTTGGGACAGCGGCAAAGATGTCGTCAAAGTTGATGGAGTCTGCCAGCAGAAACAGGCCAAAGATGCCAAGAGCGAAGCCGAAATCACCAACACGGTTGACCACGAAGGCCTTGATTGCAGCCGCATTGGCCGACGGTTTCTTGTAGTAAAACCCGATCAGCAAGTAGGAAGCGACACCCACCCCTTCCCATCCGAAGAACATCTGCACGAGGTTATCGGCTGTCACCAGCATCAACATCGCGAAGGTGAAGAAGGACAGATAGGCAAAGAAACGCGGCTTGTAGCTGACGCCTTCCGCGAAGTGATCATCATGCGCCATATAGCCGAAGGAATAGAGGTGCACGAGTGCGGAGACAGTGGTGATCACGATCAGCATTGTCGCAGTCAGGCGGTCCATTCTGATCGCCCAGGACGTGTCGAGGGAGCCGGACTGGATCCAGCGCAAAATCTCGATGCTTTCCGTTGTGCCATCAAAGGTCAGGAAGGCAATCCAGCTCAGGATCGCGGCCAGAAACAACCCGGCGGTTGCCACGACACAAGCGGCTTGCTCGCCGATGAATTTCCACCCGAAGCCGCAGATCAGCGCGCCTATGAGAGGGGCAAAAAGGATAATGAGTTCCATTGTGACTTAGCCCTTCATCACATTGACGTCTTCCACGGCAATCGTGCCGCGGTTTCGGAAGAAGCAGACCAGAATGGCGAGCCCAATCGCCGCCTCCGCAGCCGCGACCGTCAGCACGAACAAGGTAAAGACCTGTCCTGCGAGGTCACCCAGAAAGCTGGAGAAGGCCACCATATTGATATTGACCGCCAAGAGCATCAGCTCGATGGACATCAGTATGACGATGACATTTTTGCGGTTCACGAAGATGCCGAAGATTCCAATGACGAACAACGCCGCCGCGACCGTGAGGTAATGTTCAAGTCCGATCATGTCGTGTCTTTCTTCATAGTCATCTCTTACAGCCCGCCGCTCGGTCCGCCAGCGCCAGCGCCCTGGAATGGACCTGCCAAACCATGCACCCGATCTGCTGGTGAAGTGCCCATCGCAATGATTGGTGCCAAAAATGTAGCGAGCATGCCAAACAAGACTACGCGTCGAAACGTGGACGTCATCACCGCTCTTCCTCATATGGCGTTTTATCACCGCGCAAAGACGGATATGCGACAGCGCAAGCGCAGAATTCATTGGCATGCGCAGCAATATTCAAGTCCACACCCTGCTTTCGAACCAGCTCAGCAACCCGGTCCAGTGTAAAGAATGCCGGGGCCGCTTCGGCTTGGCGATCAATGATGCGGAGAGCCTTTTCGGTCCTGTCAATCACATGACGATCCGTGATCCGCTCCTCCCAGGTGCGTAAACTCAGCGCAGTCCCAGATTTGCAGTCAGCCAGCCAAACGTCCTTGAAAACACCTTCTTGAGCCCACCAGTCGATCCACATGACCATACCCGCGCCCATGTCACGATGCGAATCCGAACCACCGTGGCTGATATGTGTAACGCGATTACAAACTTCCACTGCGGCCACGAGCGGTGATGCGGCGAGCAGGCTCAACAGATAAGCCAATATGACACTCAGCTGGCGCAACTTTTACAGCCCCTGACCCGGTTTGACGTTCTTAAGTTCCATCTGTTCTGCCGGATCGCGGTAGATTTGGCTGAGGATGTCCTGGCGTTTGACGTCCTCGCGGTGCCGCAGTGTCAGCACGATTGCACCGATCATGGCGACCAGCAAGATCAGGCCTGCGGCTTGGAAGAGGTAGATGTATTTGGTGTAGATCAACTGGCCCAGCGCCGCAGTGTTTTGCGTCTCTTCCAGCGCTGGTGCTACGGCGTCACGCAGCTCTTCCGCGTTTTCAGCCCCTTGCCAGACACCGAAGACCAAAGCGAGTTGCATCAACAGGATCACGCCAATCAGCCCCGCCATTGGCACAAATTTGGCCAGTTCCCCGCGCAGTTCCGCGAAATCCACGTCCAGCATCATGACCACGAAAAGGAACAAAACCGCGACCGCGCCGACATAGACAATGATCATGAGCATGGCGACGAACTCCGCACCAAGCAGCACGAACAGACCGGCTGAAGACAGGAAAGCCAGGATCAGCCACAGGACCGAATGCACCGGGTTCCGAGACACCACCACGAATAATCCTGCAGTCACCACCGTGATCGCGAACAGGTAGAATGCGAAATCTGCAAATCCCATCAGTCTTCCTTCTCTCCGTCCAGCACGTCAGTCGCAAGCTCCATGGCTTTTGACATGGCAGGTACGCCGCCAAACATCGCAGCTTGACCGATTGTCTCAGCAATCTCTTGTTTCGTAGCCCCAGCCTCAACCAGATGGCGCACGGTCAGCCTGATCTGCGCCTCGCCCTGAGCGCCCTGAATGGTCAAGCCAGTCAGTGTCAGCAAAAGGCGCGTTTTGGCGTCCAACCCGTCGGGAGAAATGCCTTTGCCCATGAATTGCTCCATCATGTCGGCTGGCATTGTGGGCATCATGTTTTCAAACCCCTTCGGCGTGAAGGCTTCCAGGGCGGGGTTCATGGATTTCGCCATGTCCTGCCCCATCTTCATCATCGCCTCGAACGGGTTGGTGGGATCGCTCATTTCGCCTCCTCCGCCTCAAACACCTCAATTGCCGCATTCAGCGCATTTATCATTGCAGGGAAGCCGCCATAGAGGGTCATCTGAAAGATTATCTCGCAAATCTCTTCCCGACTTGCGCCAACGGCGCGGGCTGAACCGATATTTACTTTGAGCTGCGGCCGGGTCTGCGCGCCCATCGCGGTGAGTGCCGCGATCGTTGCCAGAAGGCGTGTCTTTTCATCGACACCGCCGCGGGCATAGAATTTTCCATAGGCAACATCGACGACCGTTTCAGCCAGCCCCGGAACGAGCGCGTCATACCGCGCGCGCAGGGCGTCCTCCATACCGGGATTGACCTTTTCGGACAGGGCTTTGCCAATGTCATATGTGGTAGGAGCGCTCATCTGTAGGGGGCATCCATTTCTAGGTTGCGCGCGATCTCCGCTTCCCAACGTTCGCCATTGGCAAGCAGTTTGTCCTTGTCGTAAAATAGCTCCTCGCGCGTTTCTGTCGCGAATTCAAAGTTCGGGCCTTCGACGATTGCATCGACCGGGCAGGCTTCCTGACAGAAGCCGCAATAGATGCATTTTGTCATGTCGATGTCATAGCGCGTGGTCCGGCGCGACCCGTCATCACGCGGTTCTGCGTCAATCGTTATGGCTTGCGCGGGGCACACAGCCTCGCAGAGCTTGCAGGCGATGCAACGCTCTTCCCCGTTGGGGTAACGGCGCAACGCATGTTCGCCGCGAAAACGGGGGCTTAGCGGCCCTTTTTCATGCGGGTAGTTGAGCGTTGATTTCGGGGCAAAGAAGTATTTGAACCCGAGTTTGAAGCCTTTGAAGATATCAAAGAGAAGGAAGTATTTTGCCTTGCGAGTCAGCGAGGTAGCCATGGTTCAGCCTCCTATGGCCCAGCGGGCATATGCGCCGCCAAATGCTCCGAATTGAGCGAAGAATGCAACGACCACGACCCAAGCGAGCGACAGCGGCAGGAAGACTTTCCAGCCCAGACGCATCAACTGGTCATAGCGGTAGCGTGGTACGATGGCTTTCACCATCGCAAAGAGGAAGAAGAAGAACGCCATTTTGGCGACCATCCAGAGGGCACCATCCGGCAGGCCCGGGATCGGGGAGAGCCAGCCACCGAAGAAGAGCAGCGTGATCAGCGCGCACATCAGGAAGATCGCGATGTATTCACCGGCCATGAACAGCAAAAACGGCGTGGAGGAGTATTCAACCTGATAGCCCGCAACCAGTTCTGATTCTGCTTCTGGCAGGTCAAATGGCGGGCGGTTGGTTTCAGCAAGAGCCGAGATGAAGAACAGGAAAACCATCGGCAAATGCGGCAGCCAGTACCAACTGAAGAACCCGTAGGAGCCATCCTGCGCGCGCACAATGTCACCAAAATTCAGCGACCCTGTGGAAATGATGACCCCGACAATGATCAGCCCGATAGACACCTCGTAGGAAATCATCTGCGCAGCGGAGCGCAAGCTGCCCAGGAACGGATACTTGGAATTGGACGCCCAGCCCCCCATGATCACGCCATAAACCTCAAGCGAGCCGATGGCGAAGACATAGAGAATTGCAACGTTCAGATCGGCCAAGACCCATGTATCGTTAAATGGGATCACAGCCCATGAAATAAGGGCCAAAACGAAAGCCAGCATCGGCGCAAGCATGAAGACGGTCTTGTCAGCACCGGCCGGAATAACGATTTCTTTGACCACATATTTCAGTGCATCTGCGACCGTTTGCAGCAAACCCCAAGCGCCGACGACGTTGGGCCCCCGACGCATTTGTACGGCAGCCCAAATCTTGCGGTCGCCATAGACAAGGAACAAAAGCGAGACCATCACGAAGCCAATGACCGCAAGGCACTGCGCAACAATGATCAACGCGATCCCCGGACCGGTTGTTAAGAAGTCTGCCATGGGTCCCTCATTCTATCGGCCCTCATACGGTTGGTATCCCGTTGTCAGAGCACTCCTCGACCACCACTTCGGCGTCTATGGTTTGCAATCCCTCGGGCAATGCCGCCGAGATGGTGTAAATCGCATCAGCCACCCAGATGCCACCTTGTTCTTGCACTGTTGTACGCACATGACGCGCGAAGCCGAAGCCGCGGATCAACGCGTATTGCGCCGCTGCGCATTTCCCGTAATCCGCCACATCCGCATTCGTCCGCGCACCGGTCATGCGCACCAGAAAACTGACGATATCATCGTCCAGCTTGCGCGTCTCAACCCCAAGATATTCGGGCGAAAAATAGTCCTGGCTCGGATCCGTCGTCTCGCATGCCGTCAGGCTGGCCAGGGCCAGTCCGGTGACGACGATGTGAAACGTTTTGCCCATTCACTCAGCCGCAATCTGTTGACCCGCACGGGCTTTTGCCGTGGCTGACAGTTCCGCCATCAGCTCCGAGGCACGCGCGATCGGGTTCGACAGGTAGAAATCGGCAATCGCATTCCTGAACGCAGCTTTACCGAGTGGCTTGGTCTTCATCACAGGCAATTCGTTCTGCAGAACGTCATCAATCTGTGCCAGATGCGGCACGGCTTCAATCATCTGCCGGCGCAATTGCGCCATGGTATCGAAAGGAAGCGTCTGTCCCAGTTCCGCAGACAAGGCGCGCAGGATAGCCCAGTTCTCCTTCGCCTCGCCCGGTGGGAAACCGGCGCGCAGCGCCAGTTGAGGGCGCCCTTCCGTGTTCACGAAAACACCGTTTTCTTCCGTGTAGGACGCTGAGGGCAGAATGATATCTGCGCGATGCGCGCCCCGGTCACCGTGAGAGCCCTGATAAATCACGAATGAGCCACCCTCTATCTCGACCTCATCTGCGCCCATATTGTAAATCACGTCAGCTCCTTCGGTGGCCGCTTTCATACCGCCCTCGGTTACTGCGCCCACATCCATGGCACCCACGCGGCCCGCCGCCGTGTGCAGGATCATCAGTTTGGAAGCGGAGGCCTCACAAATTGCCAAAGCCGCTGCCAATACGGCTTCGCCATCGGCCTCTTGTAAGGCGCCTTGCCCCACGATCACGACGGATGGGCTGTCCAAAACCTGCTTTGAAGGTTTGGCTTCAAGGATGGTTTGAACGGCGGCACGATCCGTTCCCTTGTGAGTGTATTCATATGTCAGATCAACGGCTTGGCCGATCAGGTCGACATTGCAACCTTTGGTCCAGGCCTTGCGGATACGCGCGTTCAGTACGGGTGCTTCGATTGCCGGGTTACTGCCAATAATCATGACGTATCTGGCCGTATCCAGATCCTCGATAGCTGCATTGCCTACGTATGCGCCACGATGTCCAGCAGGCAGTTTGGTATTGTCCGTCCGGCACTCAACCGATCCGCCCATGCCTTCAATCAAGGCCTTCAGCGCATAGGCCGCTTCTGTCGGCGCCAGATCACCAACGAGTCCCGTGACGTTCTTACCTTTCATCGCCGCCGCAGCAGCGCTCAGCGCTTCAGGCCAGGATGCTTTACGCAGCTTGCCGTTTTCGCGAATGTAGGGCGTATCCAGCCGCTGGCGGCGCAATCCATCCCAGACAAAGCGCGTCTTGTCGGAAATCCATTCCTCATTCACGCCATCATGGTTACGTGGCAGGAAGCGCATCACTTCACGGCCCTTTGTGTCCACACGAATGTTGGAGCCCAGCGCATCCATCACATCAATGGATTCCGTCTTCGTCAATTCCCAAGGCCGCGCGGTAAAGGCGTAGGGTTTTGAGACCAACGCGCCGACCGGGCAGAGGTCAATGATGTTGCCCTGCAGGTTCGAATCCAGCGTCTCCCCGAGATAGGAGGTGATCTCCGCATCTTCGCCTCGGCCGGTCTGGCCCATTTGCGTGATACCAGCGACCTCAGAGGTGAAACGCACGCAGCGCGTGCAAGAGATGCAGCGCGTCATGTGGGTCTCGACCAATGGCCCGAGATCAAGGTCGGTGGAAGCGCGTTTTGGCTCGCGAAAACGTGAGAAGTCCACGCCGTAAGCCATTGCCTGATCTTGCAAATCACACTCACCGCCCTGATCGCAAATCGGGCAATCAAGCGGGTGATTGATAAGCAGAAACTCCATCACGCCCTCACGGGCCTTCTTGACCATGGGAGAATTCGTCTTGACGACCGGCGGTTGGCCCTCTGGCCCCGGACGCAGATCGCGCACTTGCATTGCGCAGGAGGCCGCAGGTTTCGGCGGGCCGCCAACGACCTCGACCAGACACATGCGGCAGTTGCCTGCAATTGTCAGGCGCTCATGGTAACAAAAGCGCGGCACCTCAATGCCTGCCTGCTCACAGGCCTGAATCAGGGTCATCGCCCCATCGACTTCGATCTCATTGTCGTCGATGATGATTTTGCGTAGGTCGCTCATGCGTTACTCCGCGGCAATTCGGCAGCCACGTGTTTTCCACATGGTCGCCTCTTTCAGATAATCCCAACCGAACGCGTCAGGACTGTCGCCCCGTTCGTTCAGCATCTCCAGCCGATCAAGCGCTTCATCTAAGGTCGGTTGATGCCCGATGGGCACCCACCACATCACGAAATGCATCTTATCGAGCACCTCGAACCACTCTGCGCGCTTTTCATAGAATTGCTTGTGCACCGTGCCCCAAACGAAGGTTTCCAGGCTCGCGGCGTCCTCCCAAACAGTCAGGTTCGGCACGAGCAGCGCATCGCCGCCAATTGCATGATCGGTGGCACCCGGCCCGCCTGATCCCTCAAGCATCCAGACAAAGCCCGGCATGCGTTTGCCCAGCCCGTTGATCCGATCAATATTGTCAATGAATTCGGCAACACGGGGATCGCCGACAGGCGCCGCCAAGCGCCCGATATTGAGCTCCGCCAGATGATACCCGATCATTTCGCCACCTCTACCAGAAGATTGCCAATATCAGTTTTTGATTTCATCTCTTTGAACCCTGCAGCACAGACCTGTGCGGAATTCGCCCCTTCGAGATCGTGTTTGTCCATGAACCGTTGCTGCAGCGCTTGCAGGCGATCAGAGAAATCCACCATCTCTGACACCGGATCGCTTCGGTCAAACCCGTCTTCGACCAGCCATGCCAAGACATTTTCCGACATCTCTTGCGCTATCAGCGGATTGACACTGAGCTTGGGGCAGTTGACCGCTATCGCCTGCGCAACATCTGTGGAGATGATGGCCCCCACGAAGTAATCAGGCGCAGCGCGCAACTCAGCCAAGGCCGGTCCAGCAAGCAGTGACACTGCCAAAACATATGCTGGCAAGCGTATCATCTGACGGAGCACGCCCCGTTGAAGATCAGTTTATCGCCGTCTTGGGTGAACGCCCAATCATTGGACGTCGGGCTGATCTGCCACTCCGCATCAGATCCGCCAAATGTCAGAAGGCAGTATTTGGTGGCCTCGAACCGGACGCTTTCGCGTACTTGGTCCAGCCCTGCCCCTTTATGCACGACAGAAACGGAGAAGTCGCGTTCCTCCCCCTTGCTGAGCTTCGCCTTGAACGGCAAGGCGCGCTCCGCTTCACCGCGCTTGGAGGCATTGCCAAGACCAAGCCGGCCGCAAGACGCGACCGAAAGAATCAGAGCTGTGATCAGCAAAACCCGTACCATCAGGACTTCAACCCGCTTCCGTCAATCACTTCATCGCTGGTCAGAACAGAGACGCAGAAAACGTTAACTGTCAGCAATCCACCGGCGCGTTTGCGCGTGTCCGGGATCGCACCCTCACCATCACGACACGCAATTTTCATCGCCTCGGCCACCGCCCGGCTCTCGTCTTCCATTGGAATGGCTGTGCCATCTTTGTAGCGCAAGGTGACCCGGGTCGTATCTGCGGCACGCACAGCCTCTGTCACCTCAATCGGTGGCCCCTTAGGCGCTTCCGGTTTTTCGCTGAACCCCGTGGGCTCACATGCTGCCAAGGCCAGTACCATGGCCGGGATAAAAGCAAAACGCATAAGTCTACTCCGCTGCAACGGCCGACGGGCCGCCTATTCTTTTATGTGCAATCCGGTCTTCAATCTCGTCACGGAAATTGCGGATCAACCCTTGAATCGGCCACGCCGCCGCGTCGCCCAGCGCGCAGATCGTGTGGCCTTCAACTTGCTTGGTTACGTCGAGCAACATGTCGATTTCTGCAACCTCAGCATCACCTTTGACGAGCCGCTCCATCACCCGCATCATCCAGCCTGTCCCTTCGCGGCACGGCGTACATTGGCCGCAGCTTTCGTGCTTGTAGAACTTGGCCAAACGCCAGATCGCCTTGATGATATCGGTATTTTTGTCCATGACGATTACGGCGGCCGTTCCGAGGCCAGATTGCAGATCGTTGCGCAGATAATCGAAATCCATGATCGCGTCTTTCATGTGCTCCCCGCGCACACATGGCACCGAAGACCCGCCAGGAATGACCGCCTTGAGATTGTCCCAACCGCCGCGAATACCACCGCAATGCTTCTCGATGAGCTCCTCAAAGCTGATCGACATGGCCTCTTCCACAACGCAAGGGTTATTCACATGGCCCGAAATCGCAAAGAGCTTCGTGCCGGTATTGTTCGGACGCCCAAAGGAGCTGAACCACTCCCCGCCGCGCCGCAGGATCGTGGGGACAACAGCGATGGACTCCACGTTATTCACGGTCGTCGGGCACCCATAGAGGCCCGCTCCCGCTGGGAAAGGCGGCTTCATTCGCGGCATGCCCTTCTTGCCCTCAAGGCTTTCGAGAAGCGCCGTTTCTTCGCCGCAAATGTATGCGCCCGCGCCGTGATGCAGGTAAATATCAAAATCCCAACCGGACTTTGCGGCATTCGGTCCGACAAGGCCTGCTTCATAAGCCTCGTCAATTGCCGCCTGAAGGGCCTCTTTCTCGCGGATGTATTCACCGCGAATGTAGATGTAGCAGGCATTCGCATTCATCGCGAAGGACGCAATGAGGCAGCCCTCAATCAGGGTGTGCGGATCGTGACGCATGATCTCACGGTCTTTGCACGTACCAGGTTCGGACTCGTCGGCATTCACGACCAGATAGGCCGGACGACCATCGCTTTCCTTGGGCATGAAAGACCATTTCAAGCCGGTCGGAAATCCGGCACCGCCACGTCCGCGCAGACCCGATGCTTTCATCTCTTCGATGATTTTGTCGCGGCCGCGCTTGATGATCTTGCCCGTCCCGTCCCAATGCCCACGTGCTTTTGCACCCTTCAGGCTGCGATCATGCATCCCGTAGAGATTGGTAAAGATCCGGTCTTTATCTGCGAGCATCCTGTCTCGTCCCTTAGCTAGCTCTGGCCCGACCGCCAGATCAAAAACGCGCGCACCAGCGCAAATCCGAACACGGCCAACGCCGCAAGATCGAAAAACGCCATGGCCCGGTTGGACCAGCCTTGCTGCGCTCCGATCAGCTGGAGCCCGATATAAGCGATTGCGGTTCCGGCGATCAGCAACGCCAGTTGCTTGCCCTGTGCCGAAAATCCGCCGTTCTTATCGGACCCTTGCATATGTCACGTCTTCCTCGACTTTAGCCCGACCCGCACCGATCTCTCGGTGCGGAGTGCGCGTTTCACTGTGCTACCCTTTGGCGAGGGCCTTACTCTGCTTTATCCATTCATCACGTTCGATACGCCCTTTGAATTTAAGCCGCGCATCGACCCAAGCCACCTCTTTGGCGCCCCATGCGGCAATCTGGTCGAAATGAAAGAAACCCATCTCGTTCAGCGTCTTCTCCAGCTGTGGGCCGACACCTTTGATCTTCTTGAGGTCATCCGCTCCGCCTGTGCGTGCAGCCTTCAGCAATTCCGGCTGGCTCTCATCCGCAGATGGTGCTGCGCTTGCAGGGGGAGCCTTTGTATCAGCGACAGCAGCACCGGACGCCTCTGCGGCGTCACTGGCTTTCGCTTTGCCGGTCTCTGCCGCATCCGCTGTTTTCTTCGCAACGCTGGCAGCGGCGGGCGCATCGGCTGCCGATGGCGACGGTGACGGCGCAGCAGGCGAAGACGCTGCAGCAGCAACAGTAGGTGCAGTGCCTGCGCCCACACCTGCCGTCCCAGGTTCAACCAACCCGGTGCTGTTGCTACAAAATACCAATGGGAATACGACGACGCCAACAGCAGCAATCGCACCACCGAGCATCAATGCCGACAAAAGACGCCAGTCCAAGACAAGCAGCAAAAGCAGAAATGCGATCAATCCGATCGCTCCACCAATGATCATGCACCACAAGGCGCATGAATTTTTTGATCCAGCATGTTCCATAACAATTCTCCCTATCCGCTAGTTCTTAGCTTTAGTAGACACCGCCTTTTTTGACGCGGCTTGAAAATTCAGTTTTTCCACCTTTGGCGAGCGTTTTGGCTTGCTTGACCCATTCATCACGTGACACGCGACCTTTAAATCCTTCGAGGTTTTCATCAACCCATGCGACTTCGGCTTTGCGCCAGCTTGCCACCTGATCGAAATGATAAACACCCAACTTGTTAAGAAGTTTCTCTAAAGCCGGCCCGACACCTTTGATCATTTTCAGATCATCCGCACCACCGGCCCGCGCTTCTGTCAGCATTTCCGGCTTACCATCCTTCGCCACAGGTTTGGCTTTTGACTTGACCGCGCCTTTGGACAGCGCTGGTTTTTCGGCCGCTTTGCGTTTCGAGGCTGGTGATACTTCTTTGGTAGCGGGTTTTGGTTGAACCGCAGATTTCGTCTGACCACCCGATGTCGGCGCCGCCTGCCCCCAAGGCGCGAGCAGCGGGACCTCTGTGCCGTCGATGCGCTTGATCGTGTCACCAATATCTTCTGCCAATTGCACAGACGCATTATACTGCGTGTTGCCACTATCATAATCTGTCAACGAGGTCAGGCCCTTGAGCGGTTCAGATGCATAGCGTCCGTTTTGCGGACCCGCTGTCGGCACTTCGCCTTTGTCGAGCATGTCGATCAAGTCAGCAACGCGTTTGGCATTCAGATCTTCGTAATAGTCTTTGCCAATCTGGGCCATCGGTGCGTTGGTGCAGGCACCGAGGCATTCCACCTCTTCCCAACTGAATTTGCCATCGGCAGACAATTGATGCGGCTTTGGGGAGATCTTCTCCTTACAGACTGCGACAAGGTCTTCCGCGCCGCAAATCATGCAGGACGTCGTGCCGCAAACTTGAATATGCGCCACAGAACCAACAGGTTGCAGCTGGAACATGAAGTAGAATGAGGCCACTTCGAGCGCGCGGATATAGTCCATCCCGAGCATGTCCGCGATGCCTTCAATGGCCGGACGGGTCAACCACCCCTCTTGCTCCTGCGCGCGCCATAACAGCGGAATAATCGCGGAGGCCTGCCGCCCCTCAGGGTATTTCGTAATCTGAGCTTCTGCCCATGCCTGATTGTCGGGCGTGAAAGCAAAGCTGTCAGGTTGTTCTTTGTGAAGGCGGCGTAGCATTAGCAGTTCTGTCCCCACTTGATGAGCTGTAGCGCACCATTTTCGTTTTTCTTTACGTAGCCTCCACGATGCAGCGCCAATAGCTGTGCCTGAAAGTCTGAGATGCCGAAGCCCCGTTTTTTCATTTCTGCAACAGCCTTTTGCTCAGAAAGCACACATCCGTTCGCCATAAAGATCGAAGCAAGCATTTCCCCGATATGGTTCTTGGGTTGTGCACTCGCAGGGACTGCAAGAAGGCTTGCCGCTGCTATTGTAAATGCAACGTGTTTCACCGATCAATCTCCCCAAACACCACGTCCATCGTTCCGATAATGGCTGCAACATCAGCCAGTTGGTGGCCCTTGCACATGTAGTCCATGGCTTGCAGATGTAGGAAGCCCGGCGCTCGGATTTTGCTGCGGTAGGGTTTATTCGTGCCATCGGCCACAAGATACACGCCGAACTCGCCCTTGGGGGCTTCGACGGCCGCATAGACCTCGCCCTCTGGCACGTGAAAGCCTTCAGTATAAAGCTTGAAGTGATGAATCAGCGCTTCCATGGAGCGCTTCATCTCTCCCCGTGCAGGTGGGGTCATCTTGCCGCGGGCCATGACATCACCTTTGCCTTCGGGCGCGCGCAGCTTTTCGATGGCTTGGCGTATGATCTTGAGCGATTGGCGCATCTCTTCCATGCGGACCAGATAGCGATCAAAGCAATCGCCATTCTTGCCCACCGGAATGTCGAACTCGAACTCATTGTAGCACTCATAGGGCTGCGCGCGGCGCAAATCCCATGCCAGGCCGGAGCCGCGCACCATCACGCCGGAGAACCCGTAATCCAGAATGTCCTGCTCGGACACAATGCCGATATCCGCATTGCGCTGTTTGAAAATCCGGTTGTCAGACAACAGCCCGTCGATGTCGTCCATGACTGACGGGAATGTCGTGGTCCATTCTTCGATATCATCGAGCAGTTCATCCGGCAGGTCTTGATGCACGCCGCCAGGGCGGAAATAGGCTGCGTGCAGACGCGCGCCGCAGGCACGCTCATAGAAGACCATCAGTTTCTCGCGTTCTTCAAAACCCCAAAGCGGCGGTGTGAGCGCGCCGACATCCATTGCCTGCGTGGTCACGTTCAACAAGTGGTTCAGGATGCGGCCAATCTCGGAATACAAAACGCGGATCAGCGAAGCGCGGCGCGGAATCTCCGTGCCGGTCAGCTTCTCAATCGCCAGACACCATGCATGTTCCTGATTCATCGGCGCCACATAATCGAGCCGGTCGAAGTAAGGCAGATTCTGCAGGTAAGTCCTGCTTTCCATCAGCTTTTCGGTGCCACGATGCAGCAAGCCAATGTGCGGGTCACACCGCTCCACGATTTCGCCATCCAGCTCCAGTACCAGACGCAAAACGCCATGAGCCGCAGGGTGTTGCGGGCCGAAATTGATGTTGAAGTTGCGAATTTTCTGTTCGCCGGTCAGTGTATCGTCAAACTTGGAACCGTCCATAGCCATGGCTTACACCCTCATCTCGCCCGCCGAGGCAGACACTCTGTTGTCGATCCAGCGTTGGGGCAGATCGCCGCCCATGAATCTGTCGATATAGTCATACTGGCCTATCAGCTCGCGCTGCGCTTTGGCGCGGTCGGATGGAGCCATCGCAATCTTGTCGCTGACATTGCTTTCATGCGTGAAATCTGCCGGATGGTCGGAAATCCCCAAAAAAGCACAAATCTGTGCGACTGTCTTGTTGGTAAATAAGCGCTCATAAAACCCGACATAGAGGTTTTCGCGCGGAATGGCTTGCGTGATCCGGGTCAGCATCGCCTTGTAATCGCTGCGCAGGATTAACGCTGTCTCAACGCCTCCGAACCAGCGCGCAAACATCCCGCGCGCAACTGCGGCCACCTCCTCAGACGTGGCTTTCCCATCGCGGCGATCCGCCTTGATGCGCGCAGATTGGCAGATGTTGGACCATAATCTGTCGACCGGGTCCCGTAGCATGAAAATGAACTTCACGCGCTCGCCTAGACCCGCCATCATGCGCAACCGCTCTTCGCTCAGCAGCGAATAGGCTGGCGTGATGTCACCATAGACGCGACCCTCGCGCCCCTCCCGCAGGAAGTTCAGATAGGCCGGAACATCTTCATCGCCGGAAACAAGCGCGCGCAGTTTTGAGACGTCGTCGCGCCATTTTGCAATCTCGTCCTTGCGTCCGCCGACAGCTGCCGCATGGCGTCGTTCCGCCCGCCTCGCGATCCCATCCAGCCGTCTGACCTGACGCTTCCTGCCGCCGTAATCCATGGTTGAGAAATAGTGCAACTCCTTGACGCGCGGCAAAGCGCAGTCGGGATGGCCTGCCAAATAGCGATAGAGCCACGTGCTGCCTGCGCGCGTGGCACCCAATCCGAACATCAAGGTGGCAGCCTCACTCATGTGTCAGCCTTTGGCCTCCTCGCCCTTTTCATCACCGGGCAGCACGTATTGCGCACCTTCCCAAGGACTCATGAAATCGAACTGGCGGTACTCCTGCACGAGCGTCACAGGCTCGTAAACCACGCGCTTTTGTTCTTCGTCATAACGCAACTCAACATAGCCGGTGGTCGGAAAGTCCTTGCGCAGTGGATGACCGCGGAAACCGTAATCGGTCAGAATGCGCCGGAGATCGGGATGGCCTGTAAAGAGAATACCGAACATGTCGAAGATCTCGCGTTCAAACCAGTTGGCGGCGGGGTACACCTCCACCAGCGAGGCCACGGTTTCTTCTTCGCGGATTGCACATTTCACGCGGATACGTTGGTTTTGATACATGCTCAGGAAGTGATAGACTAGGTCAAAGCGCATGTCGCGGGTCGGGTAGTCGACACCGGTAATGTCAATCAGAGTTGAAAAACGGCAGGTTGGATCGGCTTGCAAAAATTTGCAGAAAGACACGACTGAGGCCAACGCCACATTCATGGTCAGTTCGTCATTCGCCACGGACCATTCCAGCACGCAATCAGGGCGCTTTGTCTCTATATAGGTGGCCAGCTCTGTGAGCGCTTCCGTCATGACAAATCCTTAGCGAATGATGTTGCCGGTCCGACGGATTTTGCGTTGCAGTTGCAAAATGCCGTAGAGCAGCGCTTCGGCCGTCGGCGGACAGCCGGGTACATAAAGGTCCACAGGCACAATCCGGTCGCATCCGCGCACCACGGAATAGCTGTAGTGGTAGTAGCCACCCCCATTGGCACAAGAGCCCATCGAGATCACGTATCGCGGTTCAGGCATCTGATCATACACCTTGCGCAAAGCCGGTGCCATCTTGTTTGTCAGCGTCCCTGCCACGATCATCAGATCAGATTGTCGGGGGGATGCGCGCGGCGCCGTGCCGAACCTTTCCATATCATAGCGCGGCATGGCAGTGTGCATCATTTCGACCGCGCAGCAGGCCAACCCGAACGTCATCCAGTGCAGTGATCCAGTCCGCGCCCAATTGATGATGTCTTCCGTCGATGTGACGAGGAAACCTTTGTCCTGCAACTCCGCATTCAGAGCTTGCGTGGCGACATCCTTGTCCCAGCTGGCAGTGTTCGCGTTTGTTGCTACTCCCATTCAAGGGCTCCTTTTTTCCACTCATAGGCGAAACCGATGGTCAGCACCGCAAGGAAGACCATCATCGACCAGAAGCCCAACAGTCCCACATCCTTGAACGCCACAGCCCACGGGAAGAGGAACGCAACCTCTAGGTCGAAAATGATGAACAGAATCGAAACGAGGTAGAACCGCACGTCAAACTTCATGCGCGCGTCGTCGAATGCGTTGAATCCGCACTCATAGGCTGAGACTTTTTCAGGGTCCGGGTTGCGCACTGCAACAACGGCGGCCGCAAGGATCAGAACAAGGCCCAATCCGATCGCAATCGCCAGCAAAATAAGGATGGGCAGGTAGTCGCGAAGCAGCTCGTCCACGTGTGTCTCCTTGGTCTTCACGCCCCTCGACTGGCGTGGCCCTCTTGGCTTGCGGAGATCTTTACGCTTCACGTGAGGGAGGGTCAATGCGACGCTTAGGTCAATTTCAGGGAAAGACGCCGTGCAAATTCAATGCTGGTCGCGAAAATTCCGGTGTGCCAGAGTGGCAGTCCCTCCTGTATTTGACCCCCGAATGCAGTGCAGATTTTCAATGCCCAGTAGGACACGGCCAGTTTAGATGCATTTTCCAGACCCGCTCGCCAGATTTCCGGTCTCATTTCCCGATGGATCCCGGCACAAAACGACAGTGTTTCTCAGCCAGGTTCTGTCCCATCCCAATATCCATGTGGGCGACTACAGCTATTACTCGGACACCACATTGACAGAAGAGACCGATATCGCAGCGATGCTCGCGCCGTATCTTTTTGAAGGTGCGCCGGAGCACATTCGTATCGGGAGGTTCTGCCAGATTGCACAAGGGGTGCAATTCATTACACAGAGCGCAAATCATGACATGTCAGGGCTGACCTCCTACCCATTTCCGATCTTTGACCCAGACCAGATAGGGAGTTACCGCAACACGCTCCCGACCGGATCAGACATTGTGATCGGGAATGATGTGTGGATCGGCCGAGATGCAAAGCTGATGCCCAATGCGCAGATTGGCGACGGTGTGATCATCGCGGCATATTCGGTCGTTTCCGGCAAGGTACCGCCTTTTTCGATTTATGGTGGCAACCCTGCGCGATTGATCCGGGCGCGCTTCGACGCAGAGACGGTACAGCGCATGCTGGCATTGGCATGGTGGAACTGGCCCGCCGACAAGCTTGAACGCGCGCTTCCCTTGCTGCAGAGATGCGATTTGGATAGCCTCGACGCCCTGAGCTAGCCCAACCGCGCCAAAAGCTGTGGCGAGGGATTGCCTGTGGGCTCAAGCCCAATACTGCGCTGATACGCCGTCATCGCCGCTTTGGATTTTGGCCCAAGCACGCCATCGGCACCGCCAGTATCGAAGCCTGCCGCAGTCAGCCGTTTCTGCAGCTCTTTGCGTTGATCAATCGTCAAGCCGTATTTGTCTGGACCGAATGGCGTCTTCAAAGGTCCACCACCTGCAAGTCGGTCCGCCAGATGACCAACACCAAGCGCATAATTGTCAGAATTGTTGTACCGCTTGATCGCGCGGAAGTTCTGCCCAACAGCGAAGCGTGGTCCGCCGGGATCGGGCTGCAACCCGCCGCTTGTTGTCTCCTGTCCCCATGACTGTCCACGTTGCCAGCCGGACCGCGACAGGTAAGCGGCGGTCGAGGCCAAAGCGTCGGCCGGGTTGTCGGACCAGATGTCGCGGCGCCCGTCGCCTGTGAAATCCACTGCAAACAGCTGATAAGACGTCGGAATAAACTGCGTGTGCCCCATTGCCCCTGCCCAGCTTCCGATCAGCCGGTCAGGCGTTGTGTCCCCCGACTGCAATATCCGCAACGCAGCCAGCAGTTGCTTTTCGAAGAAAGCGCCACGTCGTCCGTCGAATGCGAGCGTTGACGTAGACGAGATCACCGGGATCGTCCCACGTCGCGTCCCAAAATTGCTTTCCACGCCCCAGATGGCCGCGACCAAATTGGCAGGTACGCCGTATTTTGCCTCAATCGCAGCCAGCGTGCTGCGTTCGCGCGCAAATGCGACGCGGCCTTGAGCGATCTTGTCGTCATTGGCCACAATGGCGAGGTAGTCTTCAAAGCTGCGCTTGAATTCTGTCTGGTTGCGGTCCCGCTCGATCACGCCCGGCAGGAACCCTGCGCCACGAAAGGCACGGTCCAGAACGTCCTGCGAAATACCGTTTGAGGCCGCGCGCGTTTTGAACCCCGCGACCCACGCGTCCCACCCTGTATTCGCGACGACCCGTGCTGCCGGATCAGCGCCTTGTTCTCCAGAAGGTGTGGTCAACCTTCCCGTTCCGGAAGAACATGCGCTCAGCGTCGCAGCTCCGGCCATCATCATAAAATCTCGTCGCTCGATCATGGGTTTGCCCCTTATTTCGTTCGGATTACTGCTCTGCCCAGCGTGGTTTGCGTTTGGCCAGAAACGCCTCTACGCCCTCTTTCGCCTCTTCACTGTCCCAGCGCGCCACGAGCGCGTCAATACTCAGCGCGATGTCGTCGGCTTGCGGTGCGCGACCGAGCTTCAGCGCCAAGGCTTTTGCCTCCGCGACAGCACCGGGCGCGCAAGACAGATAGGGACGTAGTTCCGCTTCGACGGCGGCATCAAGCTCTGTTGTGACCTGCGACACCAAACCGAGACAGTGCGCCTCCTCCGCACCGAAGGGTCTACTCGACATAAAGACCCGCCGCGCGGGTCCCTCCCCCATACGGGCAATCACGTAAGGCCCAATGGTTGCTGGCAAAAGTCCCAGTTTCGTCTCTGTCAATCCGAACTTTGTATCTGGCGTGCAAACAGCGACGTCACTGACAGAGGCAAGGCCGACCCCCCCGCCAAACGCAAAGCCTTCAATCCGCGCGATTACGGGTTTTGGCAGGCCGTTGATCAAACCTAACATGCCAGCCAGCTTTCCGGCTTCTTTTGCGCGCGTTTCCCGGTCGGCGGAGATTTGCGCTCTCATCCAATTCAGATCGCCACCAGCGCAAAACACGCCCGCCGCACCAGTCAAAACCACAACGCGTACGGCGTCATCCTCACCCAACTGTTTCATCGCGCGCGTGATCTCACCGATCATTGCGCCCGACATTGCATTGCGTTTTTCTGGTCGGTTCAGGGTAAGCAGCGCCACGCCGCGCGCATCGACCTCTATCTCTATCGTTTCAAACACTGCGCATCTCCTTCGCCATGGCTGCGGCTTCCTCAATGATGGCGATATCCAACCCGCAATCATACCCTTGCTCGGTCAGATGCCGCACAACCGCCTCCGTCGCGACATTGCCGGTGGCCCCGGGGGCGTAGGGGCATCCGCCAAGCCCGCCAACCGCGGCATCAAAAACGCGCAGACCAAGCGAAAGAGACACGTCAATGTTCTCGATTGCGTGCCCGTCAGTATCATGGAAATGGCCCGCCAATGCCTCAGCCGGGCATACTTTCAATACCGTTTCTAAAAGCTTTTCCACCCGCTCCGGCGTCGCCTTTCCAATTGTATCTCCCAATGAGACCTCGTAGCAGCCCATATCCCGCAACATCTCAACGGCCAGTGCGGCCGACTGCGGCGGTGTGGGCCCGTCATATGGGCAATCTGTCACACAAGACACGTAGCCCCGGACCGGCACACCCACGGAATGTGCAGCCTCCGCCAAGACACGCGATTTCTCAGCGACTTCGGCGATGGATGCGTTCAAGTTGGCTTGAGAGAATCCTTCGGTCGCAGAGACAAAGATCGCGATTTCATCGACTGCAGCAGTCAGGGCCCTGCGAAACCCTGTCAGGTTCGGCGTTAAAGCGGTCAGTAACACGCCCGGCCTGCGTTTCACCCCCTTGAGCACCCGCGCCCCATCGGCCATTTGCGGCACCCATTTCGGAGAGACAAAGCTCGCCACCTCGATACGCCGGAACCCCGCGCGCGAGAGGCAATCGATCAACGCAATCTTGCGTTCCGTCGCAATAAATTCAGCTTCATTCTGCAAGCCATCGCGCGGGCCCACTTCGACTATGTCGACCCGACCTGTCACATCCTGCACCCGGCAAAGCTCAACGCCATGTGACCCGCTGCGTTCATTGCTCGGGCTCCAGCGTGATCATCACATCGCCCGCAGTAACTTGCGCGCCTTCCGCAACGGAGACTGCAGCAATGGCCCCATCCCGTGGCGCCCGCATCACATGCTCCATCTTCATTGCCTCTAGCACGGCGAGCTTGTCCCCTTCCGCAACGACCTGACCCGGTGCGACAAACACCGCCCTCACCAATCCCGGCATTGGCGCCAAAGTGGCATCCCCGCGCGCAGCGTCGCCCTGATCCCGCGCAAGCGGGTCAGGCACCGTGAAGTGATAGCTGTTGCCCCAAAAGACACTGACCCCGCCCGCATGCCGGATGGCTTCGGCAGGAATTTTTTCACCATCCACGCGGATCATGTCGCCGGTCATGTCCACGATATGGGTGCTCTCGTCGATCGTAACCTGCGCCTGACCCGTGCCGATGTGTTGAAGGTGTGCCCTGAAAATCGCGTCCTGCCAGCACAGCGCAATGGCTTGCGCGAGCGGCTGCCACAGCGCAAAACCCGTGAAATCGCGCTCAGCGCCATGCGCGACGAGGGCTGCCACAGCACAACACCGGCTACAGGGCCTCTTCGGGGCGACAAGGCTCTCCAAATCCCGGTCAATCAATCCCGTGTCGACATCGCCCGCACCAAAGCCCTCATGCCGAGCGAGCGCTTTGAGAAAAGCGATGTTTGTTACTGTGCCTGCTATCTGCGTCGCGCCGAGCGCGGTCTCAAGCTTGCGCAAAGCCTCACCTCGTGTGGCCCCGTGCACGGTCAATTTCGCAATCATCGGATCATAGTAATGGCTGATCTCGTCGCCAGCCCGCACGCCTGTGTCAATCCGCGCGCCTGCAGGAAAGGCAAGATGCGCAAGCTGTCCAGTCGCGGGCAGAAATCCTGCAACCACATCTTCCGCATAGATGCGCGCTTCAAAAGCATGACCACTGATGGTTTGCGCGTCCTGCGTCGCAGGCAGCGGTTCTCCTGCCGCGACCCGAAGCTGCCATTCCACCAGATCAACACCGGTGATGGCCTCGGTCACAGGATGTTCAACCTGCAAGCGCGTGTTCATTTCCATGAACCAGAACCTGTCCGGGTGCAGTCCATCCGAGGCGTCAACAATAAACTCCACGGTTCCCGCACCACAATAACCCACTGCTTCTGCAGCCCGCACGGCAGCCTGTCCCATCGCCTCGCGCATCTCAGCACGCATTCCGGGTGCAGGCGCTTCCTCAATGACCTTCTGGTGCCTGCGCTGCAGCGAACAGTCCCGCTCGAACAGATGCACGGCCCGGGTCCCATCGCCAAAGACCTGCACTTCGATATGGCGCGGCTTGGATACAAATTTTTCAATCAGAACACGATCATTGCCGAAGGCCTTCAACGCTTCTGACTTTGCTGACGCCAGTGCCTCATCGAAGTCCTCAGGCCGGTCCACACGACGCATGCCTTTCCCACCCCCGCCCGCGACAGCCTTGATCAAAACCGGGTATCCAATCCTGCCAGCCTCTTCCGTCAGCTCGTCCTGCGCCCCGCCGTGATACCCAGGAACAACGGGTACGCCCGCCTCTGACATTGCCGCTTTCGCCGCATCTTTCAGACCCATTGCGCGGATCGCATCGGCCGACGGACCGATAAAAACAAGGCCCGCCGCCGCAACAGCCTCTGCGAAATCCGGGTTTTCCGACAAAAACCCATATCCCGGATGGATCGCCTCAGCACCGGTGCGCAATGCAGCGTCAATCACCGCGTTGATTTTCAGATAGCTGTCCGCTGGCGCCTTCCCCCCAAGAGAAACCGCCTGATCGGCCAGCGCGACATGGCGTGCCGAGGCGTCAACATCAGAATGCACCGCCACCGACGTCACTCCTAGCCTGCGACAAGTCTCTATGACCCTGCAGGCGATCTCTCCGCGGTTGGCGATGAGGACTTTCCTAAACATTACAATACCTTACTATGACACAAGGCAGAACCGCCTGCGCGCCCGAAGGGGCTCGATGCCCCGGTAGGGCGCACGACTGTCTCAGCAAAACGCTCACATGCGGAACACGCCGAAGCGTGTCTCCTCAATCGGGGCGGAGAGGGCTGCGCGCAACGAAAGCGCGAGGACATCACGGGCTTTTCGTGGGTCGACAACCCCGTCATCCCACAGCCGCGCAGAGGCATAAAGCGGGTGAGACTGCACATCGAACTGATCGATAACCGGTTGTTTAAACTGCGCTTCTTCTTTCTCGGACCAGGTTTCGCCCTTCCGCTCGATCCCGTCGCGCTTGACCGTTGCCAAGACGCCCGCCGCTTGCGCGCCGCCCATGACTGAGATTCGCGAGTTGGGCCATGTCCACATGAAGCGTGGCTGGTAAGCCCTTCCAGCCATTCCATAATTCCCAGCACCAAAGGAGCCACCCACAACCATGGTGATCTTCGGCACGGAGGTCGTAGCCACCGCTGTCACCATTTTCGCGCCATGACGCGCGATGCCCTCGTTCTCGTATCGCTGACCCACCATAAACCCGGTGATATTCTGCAGAAATACCAACGGGATACGACGCTGAGAACACAGCTCTACGAAATGCGCGCCCTTTTGGGCTGCTTCGGAAAACAGCACACCATTATTGGCGATAATGCCAACATCCATGCCGCAAATACGGGCGAAACCGGTAACCAGCGTTTCGCCAAACCGTGCCTTGAACTCGTCAAATCGCGATCCGTCCACAATGCGTGCGATCACTTCGCGGATATCATAGGGGGTTGTTAACGAAGCGGGCACAACGCCCAGCAATTCTGCCGGATCATAGGCAGGTGGCTCTGAGTTGTTCCAGTCGAGGGACGTCTCAGCCCATGAGGTACCCTTTTGTACAGAGGTCTGGACACTTTCCATCGCGCAGCGCGCCAGTTCGAGAGCGTGGGCATCATCCTCGGCCAGATAATCAGCCACGCCAGACAGCCGCGTGTGCACATCGCCACCACCCAAATCCTCCGCGCTGACCACCTCTCCTGTCGCAGCCTTGACCAAAGGTGGCCCTGCAAGGAAGATCGTGCCCTGCTCTTTCACGATGATTGTGACATCGGACATGGCAGGCACATAGGCGCCGCCAGCCGTGCAACTTCCCATGACGACGGCAATTTGCGCGATGCCTTTGGCTGACATCCGGGCCTGATTGTAGAAGATGCGCCCAAAATGGTCGCGGTCAGGGAAGACCTCATCCTGGTTGGGCAGATTTGCTCCGCCAGAATCGACCAGATAGATGCAGGGCAGATGGTTTTCTTCCGCGATTTCCTGCGCGCGGAGATGCTTTTTGACGGTCATCGGGTAATAGGTGCCGCCCTTCACGGTGGCATCATTGCAGACGACCATCGCCATCTTGCCTTTGACATATCCCACGCCTGCGATCACCCCTGCGCAGGACGCCGCGCCGTCGTAGAGGCCATGGGCCGCCGTTGCTCCGACCTCCAAGAAGGGCGATCCGGGGTCAAGCAGGTTCGCTACTCTGTCACGCGGCAACATCTTGCCGCGAGAGATGTGGCGTTCGCGCGCGCTCTCCCCGCCCCCCAACGCAGCTTGGTCTGCGGCGTCTTGAACGACCCGCAACGCGTCAAGATTGGCGCGCTCGTTGACTTGAAAATCCTCGGAGCCCACGGTTATTTGGGAGGAAAGCCTCACTGTTATACCCCCCAACAGCGCGCGGCACCTAAGCCCAACCACACGATGGCGGGCAGCTCCACATTTGGCGGACGTCCAAGTCGGCAAAGCCCATCTTCCAAAGGCGTAGCGCGTGCCAAAAGCAAAATCGCGCCTTCTTCCTTGCGAGCCAGCGATGGCTGACTTGCTGGGCCCAACCCCCTCGCATCTGTGTCGTGCTTCCCCGTCACGCCTTACCCCTCGATCTCGCAATATTCGGCCGTGGAGCGGCCTTCCAGACACGCTGCAAACTCATCCGTCAGCCCGGCAAGCTCGCTCACTTCACACCCCAATCGCGCGCTATCAGCACCTTCGGGACGGGATTGCGCGACCTCCTCGCATTTCTGGGTGACGTAATCGGACCAGATGACAATCAGGTTCAGAAGCTGGTTCGCGCCATTTGTCGTGACGACGGACATGACCTCCTCCTGCAAGACCTTTACGCTGCCGGACCACTCGTCGCGGATCCCGGTCAAACAGGTCGCATGGGCCTCGGACCCGGGTGCCTCATCCGCGCAACGCTCAAACATCAGGCCAAGACATTGCGGCCAGGTTGTCGTAATCTCCATCTGCTCCAGACAAGCCAGTACCACGACTTTATCTTCAGCGATGGGCAGGTCTTGTGCTGCGGCAGGGCTTGCGAGCAGCAGGGTTGCGAATGCCAGTTGTTTCATTCTGATCTCTTTCATGTCATGCGGCCTCCCGTCCAGCGACAGGATCATGCGTGGTCCAATCACCGGGTCCCCGTTGGACGATAAGCTGGCCCAGCGGACCCACGTAAAACTCATAGTGTCGCGTCGCATCAAACGGGTCGGGACCGCAAATGACAACCATGCGTGTAGCGCTGTTTTGCCCCGGGACAGCCCGGCAATCCGTCAGTTTCGCACGGTTCCCGGCAAGGGTCAGATATTGGGACGCATAGGCCTCGATGATTTGCGTTTCAGTCAGTTTGAGGGTGGCGCGTTGGTATTGAGCGACTGCGAGGATCGCCAGCAGCGACATGAGGGCGATCACGATGTAATGAAGCGGGCGCAGGCGGGTCATGGACGCGCCTCCTGATCCGTGAGGTAAGCGCTCAGGCCCTCCATGCGGGTTACATTTTCGAGACTGGCGTAGAGCCCGCAAAGGGTCTGATCACCCAGCAAAACCCCTGCCTCGACACGCGTGAGACCCGCGCATGTGTCATCCAGTTCGAAATTCGCATGGTTGCCAAACCTGCGGATCGCAAAGGGCGACATTTTCTTCGGGTCCAGCTTGTCCAAACGCACTTTGATATCGGCGCGGATATCACGCGCGGTGTCTTGCCAGCGACTTGTCAGGCTATGCACACAGCTCTCACTTCCCGGCGCACTGGTGCAGGCGTCAATCGCCGAGAGGCGGCACCGTTCTCGCGCGAGCGTCTGTGCCGACTGGACCAGATTGGGGTCGCAACTCGTGACAATGTCGCAGGTTTCATGCGGGAAGCGTTCGGAGAAGACGGCTTGTGTCTTGGCGGGATCAGCGAGGCATTGGTCGAGGGTGGTGATCTCGATCAGCCCAGCCGGCATCGCGACCTGTGCCGTAGCCGCCAACGCGCCCATGCTCAAAGCGCCTGTCGTGAGCAAGATGGCTACGGCATAGCGGAGGGAGCCAAGGTGGGTCATTGGCTGTCGCCAATCAAGTTCAATTGACCGCGAACGTAGCGAAGTTCATTCACTCGAAAAGCTCGGGTGTAGAGGCCACAATACTCCTGGAATTCGATGACGTTTGGCATGTATAGGCTCTCGTTTTCAAAGACGCCTTTGACCCTTTCGGTGCAGTATTCGCCATACTCATTTGAACGTCCGCGCTGCAACGTATCGTTCAAGCCTTCGACTACGAACCCTTCGCCTTCAATTTGAACCGGTAGCTCTGCCAGCAATCGATCTGCTTCTGCGTCCAATGTTTGCTTGAAAGAGGCAAAGCAGACAGAGGGGTTTCCAACAAAATAGCACATCTCCGCCGGGTAGAGAGCGCAGCGGGTTTCATACAAATGTGCGAGTGCCGCATCCTCAACTTGGTCAAAATGCGCGAAACACCTATGCATCCACTGCGATGGTTCGAAGCTCTGGGCTTTTGCTGACAGGGGCGCTGCCAATCCAATGAACAGGAAAAGCGCGATCCTCACCCCATCGCCCCCACCAACTCGCGGCCGATCAGCATGCGGCGGATCTCGGAGGTGCCAGCGCCGATTTCCATGAGCTTGGCGTCGCGGAACAATCGGGCGGTGGGGGCGTCGGCCAGAAAGCCTGCGCCGCCCATGGCTTGAACAGCTTGGTGAGCCTGTTTCATGGCCTCTTCGTTGGCGTAGAGGCAGCAAGCAGCGGCGTCTTGACGGGTCACGGTGCCTGCGTCGCAGGCGCGGGCGACCTCATATACGTAAGCACGGGCGGAGTTCATAGCGGTGTACATGTCGGCGATCTTGCCCTGCATCAATTGGAAGGAACCGATGGGTTGGCCGAACTGCTTACGCTCTGCCATGTAAGGCATGATCGCGTCCATGCAGGCGGCCATGATGCCGGTGCCGATGCCTGCCAGCACAACACGCTCGTAATCGAGGCCGGACATGAGGACTTTTGCGCCCCGCCCCTCTTCGCCGAGGATGTTCTCAAAAGGAACTTCGACATCATCGAAGATGAGCTCTGCCGTATTGGACCCGCGCATACCGAGCTTATCGAAATGCGGGGACGTCGAGAAGCCTTTCATGTCCTTGTCGATCAGGAAGGCGGTGATGCCCTTGGAGCCTGCATCCGGGTCGGTCTTGGCGTAGACGACAAGGGTCTGTGCGTCGGGACCGTTGGTGATCCAGTATTTGTTGCCGGTCAGGCGGAAATGGTCGTTGCGCTTTTCCGCGCGTAGTTTCATGGAGACAACATCAGAGCCTGCGGAAGTCTCGGACATAGCGAGTGCGCCGACATGTTCACCTGAAATGAGCTTCGGCAGAAATGCGCGCTTTTGCTCCTCCGTGCCGTTCAGCTTGATCTGGTTAACACAAAGGTTGGAATGCGCACCGTAGCTCAGCGAAACGGACGCCGAAGCGCGCGCAATTTCTTCGATGGCGATAACATGGGCGAGGTAAGACATGCTTGCGCCGCCATATTCTTCATCGACCGTGATACCCAGAAGGCCAAGCTCTCCCATCTCCGTCCAAAGCGCAGAAGGGAATTGGTTGATTTGGTCGATCTCAGCAGCCATCGGGGCCACGCGGTCCTGCGCCCAGCGATGCACCATATCGCGCAATGCGTTGACATCTTCGCCCAAATCGAAGCGCATCGAGGCATTGAACATGGTGGTCACTCCGACAAGGTTTGCACATTAATTGAACGTATGTTCATATAATATCCGCTGCGCGCTCGGGTCAATAAAATTCGCCATTTTGACGTAACCTGATCTTGTGGAATCACCTCTAAAACGCGGTTTTGAGCAGAATGGCTGGGGCGTCCAGTGGGTGACCGTGCGTCAGTTCATTAACTATGATTAACAGCCGCGACGCGGATGACCGCAGACCGCAGCAAAAACAAAGGTTCGCGAGGTGGCGCACAATCAGCCAATAAAAACAGCCTTCCGCTGGCGTCACCTTGCGAAAAACCGAGAGCCATCGCGGCAGGGGAACGACAATTGCGGCAGGAATCTGACACGCAGGAAGTTAACCTGATGACGCCTAAGCTTAACAGTTTCTTAGTTTTTTCTTGCCGCGCCTTCTGATCTGCCCCATTTTTGACACAGAAATACCTGGGACCACGACACGATTATGATTTACCTTGCCTTTTATCGGGGCGAGGGTCGGTTTTTAAGCGACACTCTGGTGCAGCGCGTCACGCGCTCAGAGTTTTCGCATTGTGAATTGTTTACAAGTGACACACCGCCCTTGCCGGGAGAAACCCACCTTTGCGTTTCCGCTGTTGGGAAACACGGAGGCGTCTGCGAACGGGACATGACGTTCCGACCGGGCGCTTATGAATTTCTGGCCATACCCTGGGCACCGCGTGATACGATCGAACGCGCGCGCCGTTACATGGGGGCTGGCTATGATTATTGGGGACTGCTGATGACGCAGTTCATCAATATGCGGCGTCACACGCCGGATCGGTGGTTCTGCTCCAAGCTCTGCGCCAAGGCGCTGGGGCTGGCGGACCCCCACACTTATGCACCGGGCGACCTGAAACGGATCG
This sequence comes from Pseudomonadota bacterium, assembly GCA_039195745.1. Taxonomy (GTDB): domain Bacteria; phylum Pseudomonadota; class Alphaproteobacteria; order Rhodobacterales; family Rhodobacteraceae; genus Litoreibacter. Next base: position 146,832 of record JBCCVD010000004.1, read on the forward strand.
TTGAGGAGCATAATCGCACGTATATGGCCGCTCAGGAGGTCACAATTGCCAGAAAAGCAACCGCACCACGCCGTTACGGCGTCACAGGCGCGCCGATCTTCCCAGGGTCCGGCACGTTTGCAGGGGGCTTGATGGCCGCACGGGAGGGGGCTGCGGCAATGATGTCGCAGCTAGCCAGCCCTGTACCAGAGGGAGGTCTGCGTGCTGTCGCGCAAGCCAATGTACCGGCGCGCAGCGCGCACCGGTCAAGCCGTCTGGCAGGGCAAGCCCCCCGACCGTCGCGATTGACTGAGGCCAACGTGGTGCAATTCCCCGGACAGGGTTCGGAGCGGATTGCACGCTAAAGCCGCGTCTTGCGGCTCACGTATTTTACTGTGCCGCGACGCTATGAGAGAGTTTGAGCGCTTCATCGCTGATGATGCGCCCTATTGTGCTGCAATCGTCCAATGTGAAAGTAAGCGGCAGGCGCATGTCGATGAGACCGGCCAGAATGCGGTCGGTTTCCGGCAAGGATTGCGCCGCAGCATAGCGCCAGCTGTCATAGCGAGAGGTGAAGGCTTTGGGCTCTGCCGCGCCAAACCATTTGAGTTCCACCCCCCTGCCCGCGCAGCCTTGCACGAAACGCTCAATTTGCGCGGGCGCGTAACCTGGCAGCAGGAATTGGATGGAGGAACCGACGAAGCGGCCTTCAGGCGTGCGCTCGATGATGTGGAGGCCGGGGCAATTGCGGATGCCGTCTTCGACCGCCCTGTAGCGCGCGTTCCATTTCTCGACCTGAGCGTTCAGTGCGCGCAGTTGCGGGCGCAGGATGGCGGCGCGTAGGTTGTCCATGCGGCCCGAGATGTTGGGCGTATCGTATTTTATCCGCTCGAAGACGTTCGGCGCAGGCGCCGCGGCGTGGCGCTCAAACAGCATGTAGCTGCCAGACAGCATGATCGCGCGGGCCATCAGGTCTGGATCATCAGAGACGAGAAACCCGCCTTCGCCGGAATTGACATGTTTATAGGTCTGGCAAGAATAGCAGCCCATGATCCCGTGCCGACCCGAGGCAGTACCGCGCCAATCGGCCCCCATCGTGTGGGCGCAATCCTCGATCACCTGCACGCCTGCCGCGTTGCAGATCGCCATAAGCGCATCCATATCGACGAGGTGGCCGCGCATGTGGCTGAGCAGCAGGGTCTTGGCGCTTGAGGTTGCGATTTTGGCTCGCAGATCCTGCAAGTCGATGGTCAGCGCGTCGGTCACTTCGACGAAAACAGGCTCAGCGCCCAGCGAGGCAATTGCGCCGGGAACGGGCGCAAGCGTGAAGCCGTTGGACAGTACCTTATCGCCTGCCTTGACGCCTGCCGCGCGCATCGCGCAGCCCATCGCATAGCCGCCAGAGGCCACGGCGAGCGCGAATTTTGCGCCTGTAAGGGCGGCGAATTCCTGCTCCAACAAAGCCGTTTCACCCAACTCTCCTTCGGCCAGATTGTAACGGTGCAAGCGGCCATGTTGCAGCACAGCCATGGCAGCCGCGATCCCGTCTTCCGGGATCGGTTCCTGTTGGGTAAATGAGCCTGTAAAACGCTCGGACATGGCAGCCCCCTTGGTATCTTCGCGGCCATTGTTGCGGGGATTGCCGTTTGGGGTCAACGGTTTGTCCTGTCGCAGGCGCAGGCCATCAGGATTTCCGGCATCATATTTCCCGTCAGATGAAATCAGCCGATCAGCTTTTTGACGGCTGCATCAAGCTGATCGAAATGGTCGATAGTCTCGTCAGGGAACAGCTCCAGTACCGAATGGCCTGCGGGACTGAAGGTCACAAGGATCGACGGCACCCCCGCTGCGGTGGAGGTTTTGCGGTCTGTCGCCGTGTCACCGATCAGGACGGATTGCGCCACAGTGCCGCCCGCTTTTTCAACCGCAAGGATGTAGGGCGCGGGATCAGGCTTGCTGACGGTAAGGGTTCTGGCGCCGACCACGGCGTCGAAGACGTCATAGAAGTTGATGGCCTTCAACAGGCTTTCGGCCAGATCAATAGGCTTGTTGGTGCAAACCGCGACCTTGTAGCCTGCCGCTTTGAGGCGAGTAACCACCGCGCGCGCGCCATCATAGAGATACGTCTTATCGGCAATTTGTTTGTGATAGGCCTCTACCAGGATCGGGTAACCGGTTACGAGATCCTCTTCCGTGTAAGCGAGGCCCAACCGGTCATAGCCCAGCATCATCATCGCGCGTCCACCTCTGAGCGCCGTTCCAGCGTCACGCGGATGTTGCAGCACATCGCCATGGCCGCGCGCGCGAAAGATTGCGTTGGCCGCATCAATCAAATCGCCGCTGGTATCGGCCAACGTGCCGTCCAGATCGAAAACCACTGTTCGCATTGCCTGCCCCTGTTCTTCGCCACTTGTAATGCGGCGTAATGTGTTTTGAGAGCCACGCCCTTGCGTTGCCTCTGTGGCAGGCTAGAACGGGCGAAACGTGAAGGAAAGCGAACAATGCAATCTGGGCAAACTGGGCAAACGGCTTTGGTGATCCTCGCTGCCGGGATGGGCAGTCGGATGAAATCCAACATGCCGAAAGTACTGCACAAGGTGGCCGGGCTGTCTTTGATTGGCCACGCGATGCGCTCTGGCGCCTCTGTGTCACCGTCGCGCACAGTGGTGGTCACAGGCCACGGCGTTGAAGCTGTCGAGGCAGAGGTTGCGGCATTGGATGGCGCGGCGATATGTGTCCGGCAGGCGGAGCAGAACGGCACGGCGCATGCGGTGGATCAGGCGCGGGAGGCTCTGGCAGATTTCGATGGGCGCGTGATTGTGCTTTATGGTGATACCCCGTTCATTTCTGGCGAAACCTTGACGCGGATGGCAGAGGCCAAGTCGGATGTTGTCGTGCTGGGATTCGAAGCGGCGGATCCTGCAAAATACGGACGACTGATCGCGGATGGCACGCAGCTGGAGCGGATTGTAGAGGCGAAGGATGCCTCCCCCGCTGAGCTGAAGATCACGCTGTGCAATTCGGGGGTGATTTCTGCGCCTGCGGGTCTGCTGTTTGATCTGCTTGCGCAGGTTGGAAACAACAATGCCAGCGGCGAGTATTACCTGACCGATATCATTGGATTGGCCACGGATCGCGGGCTGCGCGCAGAGGTGTTTACCTGCCCGGAGGCGGAGACCTTGGGTATTAACTCTCGCGCACAACTATCTGAAGCCGAAGCAATTTTTCAACGGAAAGCCCGTGAGGGAGCGATGCTGGGTGGGGTGACCTTGGCTGAGCCTGAGAGCGTTTATTTCGCCTATGACACACAGCTGGGCCAGGACGTGACCGTTGCCCCGCATGTGGTGTTCGGGCCGGGTGTGCGAGTGGATGACGGCGCTGAAATTCTGGCTTTTTCGCATCTGGAAGGCTGCCATGTCGGCCCGCGCGCGCAGGTCGGCCCGTATGCGCGTTTGCGCCCTGGTGCGAAGCTGGCAGAGGCCGCGAAAGTGGGCAATTTCGTTGAGATCAAACAGGCGGAGATCGGCGCAGGCGCGAAGGTCAATCACCTCTCTTACGTGGGCGACGCCAGCGTCGGTGCGGCGGCCAATATCGGCGCGGGCACCATTACCTGCAACTATGACGGCGTGATGAAGCACCGCACCGAGATCGGGGCAAAGGCCTTTGTAGGCTCGAACACGCTTTTGGTCGCGCCTGTCACGATGGGTGATGAAAGCATGACCGCCTCTGGCACTGTCGTAACCAAAGATGTCCCGGATGGCGCAATGGCAATCGGGCGCGCCAAGCAGGACAATAAGCCCGGATTTGCAGTGAAACTGATGCAGATGCTGCGGGCCAAGAAGAAGAGTAAGGATAAGTAAATGTGTGGAATTGTTGGAGTTTTGGGCACCCATGAGGTCGCACCTTTGCTAGTTGAAGCGCTCAAACGGTTGGAATATCGCGGTTATGACAGCGCAGGCATCGCGACAGTGCATGACGGCAAGCTCGACCGCAGGCGCGCGATTGGCAAGCTGATCAACCTCTCCGATCTGTTGGTGCATCAGCCGCTCGCCGGCAAGTCGGGCATTGGTCACACACGCTGGGCCACGCATGGCGTGCCCTCCGTGAAAAACGCCCATCCGCATCAGGCGGGGCCAGTGGCTGTGGTTCATAACGGGATTATCGAGAATTTCAAAGAACTGCGCGACGAATTGGCGGAGGCTGGTATCGGGTTTGAGACCGATACGGACACAGAAACTGTCGCTTTGCTGGCGCGAAAATTTCTGGATGAGGGTTTGGGCCCTGTTGATGCCGCGACGCAAACCTTGGCCAAGCTGGAAGGCGCCTTTGCGCTGTGTTTCCTGTTTGACGGCGAAGAAGACCTGATGATCGCGGCCCGTAAAGGATCGCCTTTGGCGATTGGGCACGGTGATGGGGAAATGTTTGTGGGCTCTGACGCGATTGCGCTGGCCCCGATGACGGATCGGATCACCTATCTTGAAGAAGGCGACCGCGCGGTTCTGACCCGCAATTCGGTGGAGATTTTCGACGCAGAGAACCGCCGCGCCAATCGCGCGATGAAGCGCATTCAGCTGGATACCGCACAGATCGAAAAAGGCGGGCATAAGCACTTCATGTCCAAGGAAATAGCGGAGCAGCCGGTGGTGCTGGCCGATGCGATCAAAGCCTATGCGGGCACCTCTGGCGCAACAATCTCTCTGCCGGGCGGAGATTTAGATTTCACTGCATGTGACAGAATCACCATGGTGGCTTGTGGGACGGCGTTCATCGCCTGTCAGGTCGCGAAATACTGGTTTGAGCAGTTGGCGCAACTGCCTGTGGAGGTCGATATCGCCTCTGAATATCGTTACCGCAGCCCGCCGATCTCAGAGAAATCCTTCGCGCTTTTCGTGTCTCAATCCGGCGAAACTGCGGACACGTTGGCAGCATTGCGCTACGCTTCTGAGAGAGCCGCAAAGATCTTGTCGGTCGTGAACGTGCCTGAAAGTTCCATCGCGCGGGAGAGCGATCTGGCTTTGCCGATTCTGGCCGGGACGGAAATCGGTGTGGCCTCGACCAAGGCGTTCACCTGCCAATTGACGGTGCTTGCGCTGTTGGCACTAAAGGCGGCGCAGCAACGCGGGACGTTAGACGCGGAGGCATTGCCCGAAAAGCTGGACGCGTTGCGCAATCTGCCGGGGTTGATCAATCAGGCGCTCGCAGCCGAAGGCAAAATCGAGGACGCGGCACGCAAGATCGCCAAGGCCACCGATGCGATCTATTTGGGGCGCGGGCCAATGTATCCTCTTGCACTGGAAGGCGCACTGAAACTGAAAGAAATCAGCTACATACACGCTGAAGGCTATGCGTCAGGTGAATTAAAGCACGGACCGATCGCCTTGATCGACAAGGATATGCCGGTGGTGGTGATGGCACCGAAAGATGATCTGTTTGACAAGACAATATCGAACATGCAGGAGGTGATGGCGCGTGACGGCAAAGTCGTGCTTATCACCGATGCAGACGGCGCGCGGATTGCGGGCGATGGTGTCTGGCAAAGCGTGATCATGCCAAGCTGTGACCCGTTTCTGGCCCCGATCCTTTACGCCGTGCCTGCGCAGCTATTGAGCTATCATGCCGCGGTCGCCAAGGGCACAGATGTGGACCAGCCACGTAATCTTGCCAAATCTGTCACTGTGGAATGACGCCAGAAACCGCGATTGCGGAACTCAAGGCCTTGGGTAACCCGAGCAAGGCCGCGGAAATGGCGACTTATCACAAGGTTTCAAGGACTTACCTTGGCGTTTCTAATCCAGAACTGGACCGTCTGGCTAAGGGTTGGCGCACAATTCTGAACGTCGAGGAACGCGTGGCAACCTCGGCCGCTTTGTGGCGCACAGACGGCCATGAGGGGCGCATCCTGGCAGCCAAGCTACTGACGCAAGCACGGCTGCGGCCAAGCGATGTCTCGGCTTGGGAGTTGATCCGCTCGTGGGTCAGTGACTTTGATGCTTGGGCCATTGCCGATCATGCCTGCATGGCTGGGGCAAAGCGGCTGATCTGGGAACCTTCAAGACTTGCAGAGATCGAACATTGGCACCGGTCAGAGCATATGTGGACCCGCCGCGCTGCCTTGGTCATCACCCTGCCCTGGACCAAGCAGAACAATCCCAAGCCAGAAGAGCTTGCGGTACGGGATCAGGTGTTGGGATGGGCCGCGACCTATGTCGAAGATCCTGAATGGTTCCTGCAGAAGGCTGTCGCTTGGTGGCTGCGCGAATTGTCAAAGCATGATGCAGAACGCGTGCGTGATTTTCTGGAGGAGTTCGGCGCGCGAATGAAACCGTTTGCGCGTAAGGAAGCGGCACGAAAGCTGGATTGATATCCTAGCCTGCGTAGACTTTCAGCGTCACCAAGTCTGTGAGGCCGATATCAAGGGCGCGCATGGCGGAGAGAGAAATTTGGCTGCCGCTCGTGGCCTCGCCATCCAGCGGCACGAGCGTAACTTGGGCAACGGCCACGCCATCGCGTTCTATGCGGCCCGGTTGCTCGCTTTTGACCAGTGGAGTGCGCAGCCAGAAGCCCGGTTTTGTTGGATCACCGAGCGCTGCTACGGTTTCCCCCAGCAATCCGCTGGTGGGCGCCGCAACTTGTGTCACAGCCGCCTTTTCAGCGTCAGTTGTGGTATCAAGCGTGGCGACAGTGCTGCCGCCAGGCTCGATTGTGACCGCAGACGCGTCTTCGATCACTTCAGGTTCAAATTCGATGACCGGGTCTGGGGGTTTTTCCGGTTCGGGGGGCGGCGTGATACACGCAGCCAGCATGGTCAAAAGGACGAGCGGGGCTATCAAGCGTTTTAGGTTCACCATGGGCGCAGCCTAGGACGGAATCACAAGCGCATCAACGGTGCATCTGACGGCTTGTCGTACAGGCAAGGCGCGGCTAAGGTTTTGCGATGACAGCTCCTTTGATTGATCCTTTTGCACGTGCGATCACCTATCTGCGCCTCTCGGTCACAGATCGCTGCGACTTCCGCTGCGTCTATTGCATGTCGGAAAACATGACCTTCCTGCCGAAGAAGGAGCTTCTGTCCATTGAGGAATTGGACCGCATGTGTTCGGCTTTTGTCCGTTTGGGCGTGCAGAAGCTGCGCATCACTGGCGGGGAGCCTTTGGTGCGACGCGGGATCATGACGTTTTTCGACAGTATGTCGCGCCATCTTGAAACCGGCGCGTTGAAAGAGCTGACGCTGACGACAAATGGCTCCCAACTGGAACGCTTTGCCGACGATCTTTATGCAGCGGGCGTACGGCGGGTGAATATTTCGCTTGATACGTTGAACGAGGCGAAATTTGCTGAAGTGACGCGCTGGGGCCGCCTGCCTCAGGTCTTGCGCGGCGTGGATGCGGCTTTGAAAGCCGGGCTGCACGTCAAGATCAACGCGGTCGCGCTGAAAGGCTTCAATGAGGTTGAGCTGTTCGATCTGACGCGCTGGTGCGCTGAGTTGGGGTTGGACCTAACCTTCATCGAAGTGATGCCGATGGGCGATATCGGCAATGAAAACCGCATCGGGCAATATTGGGCGCTGGACGATCTGCGCGCGGAATTGGCCAAGGAATATACGCTGACCGATCTGGCGGAACGCACTGGCGGCCCTGCGCGTTACATGCGGCTGGAAGAAACCGGGCAGAAGGTCGGGTTGATCACGCCGCTCACGCATAATTTCTGCGAAAGCTGCAACCGCGTACGGATTACTTGTACGGGCGAGATTTACACCTGTTTGGGTCAAGAAGGGAAATCCGATCTGCGCGGCCCGCTGCGCGCTTCCGAAGCGGATGGCCCCTTGGAAGAGGCCATCCGCGCAGCGATCGGGCTAAAGCCCAAGGGCCATGATTTCGACTACTCCCGCCAGGAACTCGGCGGGCAGATGTCACGTCATATGAGCCATACGGGCGGGTAAACGCTTGTGCCTAATTGCGGAATACTGCACGGCCATATCTGACATCTAGCTTGTCTGTGCGCTTCGGCACGGCTACGTCTGTGACTTTGCAATTGGCCTTTGCAGCTTTCAGAGCGCCAGCGGAATTCGCTTTGGCAAAAAAGCTGAAATCCTTGATGACCGTCTTACCATTCACCTTTACGGTGCCGCCGCGCAACGCGGATTTGACAGCACTGCTGAGTTGGATGTTCGTCACTACACCCACGCCGCACATCGCCAGCTTGCCGCCAATGTTCTTCAGTGCAACCTGCGCATCGTAGCCCTTGGCGAATGCGCCGTTCCACCGGAGATTATAGGGTTGAAAATCGCCGTCCTGCGACACGGATATTACTCTTTCGGCCTGAGCGGCGGTGGTCAAAACAGCAACGCAGGCCGCTGCTGTAAAAATTCGCTTCATCATTACACGTCCCTTAAGATGGCAATTGCGTCGAGCATCATACTCACGCAGGAAGCCGTTCCTCTACAATCCCTGCCCACCAACTGCAACCGGCGGGAATGGCCTCGTCGTTGAAGTTGTATTCCGGGTGGTGGACGGCGGCGGTGTCGCCGTTGCCGACGAGGATATAGGCGCCGGGACGCTCTTCGAGCATGTATGCGAAATCTTCGCCGCCCATGACCAGCGGCGCGTCTTCGCAGGTGCCAGAGACTTTGGCGGCGACGGATGCCGCGAACTCTGTTTGCGCGTCGTGATTGGCCATGACGGGGTAGCCTTTGATGTAGTTAACGTCGATTTCGCCGCCAAAGGTTGCCGCCACACCTGCACATATTTCCGGCAGGCGTCTGGCGGCGAGGTCCCGCATCTCGGTCGAGAGGGTGCGCACGGTGCCTTTGATCGTGACATGCTCGGGGATGACGTTGAAGGCTTTGCTTTCGGTCTCGAAGGAAGTGACGGAGACGACGATCTGCTGCACCGGGTCGGCATTGCGCGAGACCAGCGTTTGGAGGGCCAGCACCAGTTGTGCACCCATCACAGTTGTGTCGATTGTCTCCTGCGGTTTGGCAGCGTGGCCGCCTTTGCCATGTAGTTGCAATTCAAACGTATCGGTGGCTGCAAAAAACGCACCGGGGCGGATCGCGAAGCTGCCCACAGGGCGGCCCGGCCAATTGTGCATGCCGTAAACCTCGTCGATGGCCCATCGGTCCATCATGCCGTCATCGCACATCTCTTTGCCGCCGCCGCCACCTTCTTCAGCGGGTTGAAAAATCACCACGACGGTGCCGTCAAAGTTACGTGTTTCCGCAAGGTATTTCGCGGCGCCCAATAGCATCGCCGTGTGCCCGTCATGTCCGCATGCATGCATCGCGCCGGGTGTCTTGGAGGCGTAGTCCAAACCAGTCGCTTCCAGAATCGGCAGCGCATCCATATCCGCACGCAAGGCAATCGTTTTGCCCGTGGTGTTGGCTTTGCCTTTGATCACACCAACCACGCCTGTGCGTCCGATCTTCTCGACGACCTCATCGCAGCCAAACTCAGCTAGCTTTTGAGAGACGAGCGCAGAAGTGCGATGCGTGTCAAACAGAATCTCGGGATGTTCGTGAATGTCGCGCCGCCACGCTGTGATCTCGGGCAACATTTCGGAAAAACGGTTTTTGACGGGCATCGCTATCTGATCCTTCGGGAGGTGTGGCGCCTAACTGCAGGTGCTGCCTTGGTCACCGCCACGCTGGTTAGTGCATATTTAGAGCAGAAAGAAACCCAAGCGACCACCTCAAAACCGGGCGTCGCGTCGATGATTTCAATATATAAAATGCGCGGTAGCGCACAATTGGATCACGTTGCCAGATGAGAGACCAGCTTGTCGATAAACGCCTCGCCCTGCTGGAATTGGTCGATGGAGATGAACTCATTGGGCTGGTGGGCTTGAGCGATATCACCGGGGCCGCAAATGATGGCGGAGTAGTCGCCTTCCTGAAACTGCCCCGCCTCTGTCCCGTAGCTCACGTAATGCGTGCCATTGTCACCGGTGAGCTGGCGCACCAGATGTTCGGCAGCCCCGCCCTCTTCCGGTTGCAAAGCAGGCACATGGAAGCGTTGCGTTATGTCGATCCGCGTCTCTGTCACAACGGCTTTCATCTGCGCCTCGACCTCTGCCACCTTTTCCATCAGACGGTCGCGGTAATCCGCAATTTCGTCACCGGGAACGAGGCGGAAATCGATGGAGAAGATGCAATCCTTTGCCGTGATATTATTGGCCGTCCCGCCGGAGATCATACCGGTATGGGCAGTGGTAAAAGGTGGCTCGAATTGCGCCGCAAGGGGGCTTGGCGACCGGGCACGGATTTCTTCATTCAGTTCATTGGCCCAGTGGATCAGCTTGGCGCCTTCCATGATGGCGCTGACACCGGTGTGCATGAGAGAGGAATGAACTTCGAACCCATGGACGTGAATATTCCAACCATAGCCGCCCTTGTGGCCGGAGACGGTTTTCATCATCGAGGGTTCTCCGATGATGGCAGCATGGGCTTTCGGCAAATGCGCGCGCATCTCTTCGATCATGTAAGGCGCGCCGATGCAGCCGACCTCCTCATCATAGCTGAGCGCGATTTGGATCGGGCGTTTCACCCTGCGTTCCAGCGCAAGTGGCACTGCGGAGAGGGCGAGCGCATCAAAGCCTTTCATGTCGCAGGTTCCGCGCCCGTAGAGCTTGTCGCCTTTTTGGGTGACGGTGAAAGGGTCCGTGTCCCAGGCCTGCCCCTCGACCGGCACAACATCGGTATGACCAGACAGGATCACGCCGCCATCTACCTCGGGGCCGACATTTGCATAGAGATTGGCCTTGCTGCGGTCGTCATTGTAGACGCGGGTGGCTTTAATGCCAAACCCGTCCAGATAGTCCTCGACCCAGTCGATCAATTCCAGATTGCTTTGGCTGCTGACGGTCGGGAAGGCCACGAGCCGGTCCATGATCTCGCGGGCGGTAAGCCGGGCCATTAGCTGTGATCCAAGATCAGGTGACCCGGGGCCACTTCGCGGTAGCGGCTGGGTTTAGGATCGTAATCCAGCGGGTGTATTGGCGACGGGATCGGTTTGAAATTCAGATCGCGGCTGATGGTTTTGTTGCGCGGATCAGCCACGGGGACCGCGCTCATCAGGGATTTAGTGTAGTCATGTTGCGGATCCTCGAAAACCTGCTGGCGGCTGCCGATTTCAACGATGCGACCCAGATACATGACGGCGGTTTTGTGGCTGACGCGTTCGACGACGGCCATGTCGTGACTGATAAACACGATGGAGATGCCGAGGTCAGATTGCAGCTCCAGAAAAAGGTTGAGCACTTCGGCCTGGACTGAAACATCCAACGCGCTGACAGCTTCATCGGCGATGATCAGTTTCGGGCCAAGCGCCAAAGCACGGGCGATGGCCACGCGCTGACGTTGGCCGCCAGACATTTCATGCGGGTAGCGATTGAGGAAGCTGCGGGGCAGTTGCACCCGGTCAAACAGCCCCGCCACCTTGTCTTGGATGACGGAATTGCTGTCGCCGCCAAAATTGCGCAAAGGCTCTGCGACCTGGTCGAGCAGGCGCATTTGCGGATTGAGGGAGGCAAACGGATCCTGGAACACCATCTGCATGTCAGCGCGCTTCTTGCGCAACTCCTCTGCGGACAGCGCGCGGATATCGACGCCGTCAAGCATGATGCTGCCCGATTGCGGCTCGATCAGTCGCAGGATGGAACGCCCGACAGTGGATTTGCCGCATCCAGATTCGCCCACGAGGCTGAGCGTCTGGCCCGCCGGAACGGAGAAAGAAACATCCTCGACTGCATGCACATTGGCCACGGTACGCCGCATCAACCCGCCTTTGACGGGGAAGCGCGTGACGAGATTTTGCACATCGAGCAGTGGCGCGGCGTTTGGATCGGGCGTTTTTGGTGGGGCCACTTCTGGCGCGGGCGCGCCCATCAGGCGCATGGGTTCGGGATGCGGTTTGCCGGTCATCTCCCCCAGTTTTGGCACGGCGGCAAGAAGCGCCTTGGTGTAATCTTCCTTGGGGTTTTCAAAGACCTCAGTGACGGTCCCCTCTTCGACCTTGTTGCCGCGGAACATGACAACGACGCGGTCAGCCATTTGGGCGACGACGGCCATATCATGCGTGATGAACATGACAGCGGCGCCAGTTTCGCGTTTGAGCGTATCGATCAGCGCGAGGATTTCAGCCTGAATAGTCACATCAAGCGCCGTTGTCGGCTCATCGGCAATCAGAAGTTTCGGTTCGCAGGCCAGCGCCATTGCAATCATCACCCGTTGGCGCATGCCGCCGGACAGCTCGTGGGGGTATTGGTCCAGGCGGCGCTCAGGCTCCGGGATCCGGACCTTGCGCAGAAGCTCCAACACGCGGTCTGTAGCGTCTTGCTTGCTGATCTTGCGATGGGTTTGCAGCACTTCGCGCAATTGTTTGCCGATAGTGAAGACCGGGTTCAGCGCGGTCATGGGTTCCTGAAAAATCATGCCGATATGGTTGCCGCGCATCGCGCGCACAGTGTCCTGATCAAGTGATGCCAGATCGCGCATGCCCGCCCCATCGCCGCTGTCGAACAGCAACTCTCCCTTGGCAATCGTACCGCCACCGTAATCGATCAATCGCATCAGCGAGAGTGAGCTGACCGATTTGCCTGAACCGCTTTCACCGACCACACACACGGTCTGGCCCGCCGCGATATCAAAACTGATATCTTCCACGCCTGCGACCATGCCGTCTTTGGTTTGAAACTCGACGCGGAGGTTCTTGATCGACGCGACCGTGTCTGATCCGGTCCGAGGCCCCGCAGCGGCGGTTTCATCAAGCATATGCGTTCCTTTGACTGGCAACACGGTGACGCAAGGTCATCCGGTCTGCTTTGGCAACCGCTCAGAGGAACGGCACTTGTGCCAAAAACTATAGGTCGCCCTTTCGCGCGAATGCAACCTTCTGAAAATTCCTTGCAATTGGGGTCAAAGGCGGTTTGTCATACGTCTTAACCATTTGGTCGCAAATGGACGAAGAAGGTTAGGACACCTGTTTTGAAGACCCAATGTGAGACAATCACAGCGAATCCAGAGCGCTGCAAAAAGCGACAGCCGAGGTCCAACGAGAGCACCCCAACAAGGAGACAACACATGAAACTCAGAACAGCCCTGATGGGTGCCGCTGCTATGATGACGGCCGCATCGCCGCTTCTGGCGGACGGTCACGAAGGTGAGCGCGGCCGCGACGGCGAGCTCAAAATCATCTACTGGCAAGCGCCCTCTATCATGAACCCGTACCTGTCTGGCGGCACGAAAGAGCTTGAAGCAGCGTCGCTCGTGATCGAGCCGCTGGCCCGTTACAATCAGGACGGTGCTTTGGTGCCATGGCTGGTTGACGAAGTGCCGACAGTCGCCAATGGCGGCGTGTCTGAAGACCTGAAAACGATCACTTGGAAGCTGAGCGAAGGGCTGAAATGGTCCGACGGCTCGCCGGTGACGTCAGAAGACGTGAAATTCAGCTGGGAATATTGCACGGCAGAGGGCGGCGGTTGTGCCCAGGCTGAGAAATATCTGGATGTGACATCGGTGGATACACCGGATGCGCGCACTGTCGTCGTGAACTTTGGCGTGGCCAAACCGTTCCCTTACGGCCCATTTGTGGGCGCACAAGCCCCGATCATCCAGAAAGCACAATTTGCAGATTGCATGGGTGCCAATGCCCCGACCTGTACGGACGCGAACTTCAACCCGATTGGCACGGGTCCATTCACCGTCACCGAATTCAAACCCAATGACGTGATCACTCTGGCCGCCAATGAAAACTATCGCGATGCAAGCAAGCCTGCTTTTGCAACTGTGACCTTCAAGGGTGGCGGCGATGCGGCCTCCGCGGGTCGTGCCGTGATGGAAACCGGCGAGTTTGACTATGCTTGGAACCTGCAACTGGCCCCGGAAGAGCTGGACCGCATGGAATCCGCGGGCAAAGGCAAGAATGTCGTGTCTTTCGGGACCTCGGTCGAGCGGATCATGATCAATTTCACAGACCCAAGCCCTGAGCTTGGTGATCGGCGTGGGACAACAGATCACCCGCACCCATTCCTGACAGACAAATCAGTGCGCCAAGCCATGTCCATGGCCATCGACCGTGCGCTGTTGGTCGAGATTGGCTATGGCAACTTTGGTCGCCTGACCTGCAACGTGCTGCCAGCACCTGCGGCGTTTGCGTCCACAGCAAATGACAGCTGCCTGACGCAAGATATTGATGGTGCAAATGCGTTGCTGGATGAAGCCGGTTGGGCCAAAGGCGGCGACGGTATCCGCACGAAAGATGGCGTGAAGCTGTCCGTGCTTTACCAAACATCCACCAACGCGGTGCGTCAGGATTTCCAAGCCCTGATCAAAGACTGGTGGAACCAGATCGGCATCGAGGTCGAGCTGCGCAATATCGACGCCTCGGTGTTCTTCGGCTCCGACCCGGGCTCGGATGATACATTCCAGAAATTCTTTGCGGATGTGGAAATGTACACCAACAACTTCGACGGCACAGACCCGGAGGCCTATATGGCCGGTTGGACCTGTGACCAGCGCCCACGCCCAGAGACACAGTGGCAGGGCAATAACATGCCGCGCTTCTGCTCTGATGAATATGACGCGCTGCGCGCTGAGCTTTCGACAACAGGCGACATCGAAGAACGTGCGCGTCTGGCGAAGGCGATGAATGACATGTTGATGCAGGAATATGTCATGCTGCCATTGGTCCACCGTGGCCGTAACGCGGCCCATGCCAACACCCTTGGCGGCGTTGTCATGAACGTTTGGGACAGCGAAATTTGGAACGCTGCTGATTGGTACCGGATCGGTAACTGATCTCATGTGATCTCATACGGGCGGGGGACATCCCCCGCCCTTTTCGCATTCTCAAAGACCTGCACTGAGGCGTCGCGCGCTATGCTGAATTATACCCTTCGACGGTTGATCCTGACGATCCCGACGCTTCTGTTCATCTCTTTCATCATCTTCATCATCGTGAAACTGAGCCCGTCTGATCCCACAGGCGGGCTTCCCTTGACAATTCCGCCTGAAGTGCGTGAACAGATCCGCGAGGCCTTGGGCGTCAACAAACCGCTGATGGTGCAGTATTTCCTTTGGCTCAAACAGTTCTTCTGGCTGGAGCCGCGCATCTATCTGGAAGCCGCCTTTGGCTGGGACCTCGGGACAGCCGGTGAGACGCGGCTGATCTCATACGCCACCCGTTCGCCTGTGATGGATCTAATCTGGCAACGCATGCCACAAACGCTTTGGGTTGTCGGT
This sequence comes from Pseudomonadota bacterium, assembly GCA_039195745.1. Taxonomy (GTDB): domain Bacteria; phylum Pseudomonadota; class Alphaproteobacteria; order Rhodobacterales; family Rhodobacteraceae; genus Litoreibacter. The sequence goes on from JBCCVD010000004.1 coordinate 162,046, forward strand.
ACGGCCTATCTGGTGGGCGTGTTGATTGCGGTGCCTATCGGGGTGATCTCCGCCTACAAGCAATACTCGATCTTCGATCAAACGGGAACGTTTATCTCCATGATCGGGTTCTCAGTGCCACCGTTTTTCTCAGGCGTGTTGGTGATTGTGATCTTCTCCGTCCTGATCCCTACGGATAGTTTCTGGTGGTTGCCTTCGATCTATGACACGACGCATGAGGTCACGGATTGGGAAAGCTTCAAATACCAGTTCCGACAGATGATCATGCCGGTCATGGTACTGGCGCTGCAGATCACGGCGCAGATCTCGCGCTTTGCTCGTGCCTCCATGCTCGACAATCTCAATCAGGATTACGTCCGCACAGCCCGGGCGAAGGGGATCAGGGAGCGCAAAGTCGTACTGGTCCATGTGCTGCGCAATTCGATGATCCCTGTGGTCACGGTAATTGCGCTTGGCATTCCCGGCATTTTCGGTGGCGCGATCATCACCGAACAGGTGTTCAAAGTGAACGGTCTGGGCCAGTTGCTGATCATCGCCATTCAGGGCGGAGACGTGCCGACGGTGCAGACCCTGACCTTCATCTTCGCGATCCTGATCGTGCTCTTCAACCTTGTGGCAGACGTGCTTTACGGTCTGCTGGACCCGAGGATCCGCTATGAGTGATACATCGCTGGAGCAGAAAACCACCCGCAATCAATGGTGGGATGTCTGGGATCAATTCCGCAGCCATAAGGGCGCGATGATGGGGGCGTTTGTCTTCTTTATCATCGTCTTTGCCATCATCTTCGGGCCAATGCTATGGCCTTATGATGCGACCTCCATCGATATTCGTTCGCGCAATCAAGGCCCGAGCTGGGCGCACCCGATGGGCACGGATCAGCTGGGCCGCGACACGATGGCCCGCGTGATGGCAGGGGGCCGTGTCTCGCTCGCTGTGGGGATGACGGCGATGGTGATCGCGCTGATTCTCGGCACGCTGGTGGGCGTGCTGGCAGGCTATTTCAGGCGGCTCGACGGCATCCTGATGCGGCTGACGGATCTGTTTCTGGCCCTGCCCCTGCTGCCGCTTCTGTTGGTGGTGATCATGCTGTTTCGCGATAAGCTGAGTGCGAATTTCGGGCCGGAGGGAGGGATTTTCATCCTCATGGTTTCTGCAATTGGGATCACGTCCTGGATGCAGACCGCGCGGATTGTGCGCGGCGATGTGCTGGCCTTGAAAGAGCGGGAATTCGTGCTGGCCGCGCGCTCCATCGGGACGCCGAACCGGCGTATGATCACCCGCCATGTCCTGCCAAATGTGATGTCACCAATCATGGTCTCGGCCACTTTGGGTATCGCCACGGCGATCATCACCGAGAGCGCGCTCAGCTTTCTCGGGCTTGGTTTCCCGCCGGATTTCCCGACATGGGGACGGTTGTTGCGCGATGGTACGGATTTCTTGCAGCAATTCCCCGAGCGCGCGATCTGGCCGGGGCTGATGATCTCGCTGACCGTTTTGGGCGTGAATTACATGGGCGACGGGCTGCGCGATGCTTTGGACCCGCGTATTCGCGGTCGCTAAACCCACAACGAAAAATCCCCGCCGGCACCTGGCGCTGCGGGGATTGCAAAAGTGCTGGTGATAAAGGGTTAGCCCTTCATCTTCTTCATCACCATGCCGACGACCATCTGCACGACCATGCCCGCAACGCCGCCGCCCACAAGGTTGCCCGCCATGGCACCGATATCCATGCCGCCCGCCGCGTCGCCACCCGAAGCACCCAAAAGGCCGCCCAGAAGCTGACCACCGGCCACGCCACCGACACCGCCTGCAATCAGGCTGCCAATATTGCCCAATCCATTGTCAGGCTTCACCTTGGCGCCTGCTGTGCCGCCCAACGCGCCGCCAAGAACCTGTGCGATCAGATTTTCCATGCGTAGTCTCCGTCCCTCTCAAGACGCCACCCCGGCGCCCCCTCTATACTGTGGGGACCGGTGATACAGAGCCACTATGCTTTGGGCACGGGGAAAGAGCGCGGATCGCTCCCCTCAGAAAATCAGGCGGTGTCATTCCATTTTATTGCGGATACGACGCACCAGCCACCACACGCCAAGGATCACAGCCGGTGTGACGAGTGCCGTCAGAACCAGTTTCGACAGACCGACCGCATCGCCCAGCGGTTGCGCCATGTAAATTACCAGATTGACCGCGTAATAGCTGATTGCCACGACGGAGAGCCCTTCCACCGTCTTTTGCAGGCGCAGTTGCAGATCTGCGCGTTTGTCCATGCTCTCAAGCAGCGCCTGGTTCTGGGCGGAGCGTTCCACATCAACACGCGTGCGCAACAGATCGCTGGCACGGGTGGCCCGGTCAGACATGGATTTGATCCGCGTCTCCGCCGCTTTGACGGTGCGCATCGCGGGGTCAAAGCGGCGCACCATGAACTCCCCAAAGGTCTGCAAGCCACGAAACCGCTCTTCGCGCAGGATTTCGATCCGTTGATTGACCAGCGTTTCATACGCCGCAGAAGCCGCGAAACGATAGGCAGAATTCGCGGCAAGTGCTTCCAATTCTGAAGAGACCTGCAGCAACGTGTCCAGCGTCTCGTCTGCTGGACGCGCCCGGCCTTCGCCCTGCCCGGTGACCGTGTTCGTGATGCTCCCGTTCATTTGGCCGGTCATCTGGCCCATGATTTCGGTCAGCGTCTCATCAATATAGTTGAGCCCCTCGCCCATTCCGCGCACACGGCTCAATCCCAGCATGGACATGCATTTATAGGTCTCAATCTCGCAGAGGCGCTGCACGACACGTCCCAGCCTGCGTGGGCCGCATTCCTCGCTCGCGAAGACGGCAAAACGTGCATGCCCGTTTTGATCAATGCGAAAGTCACCGGCAATGGTGACGCTGTCATCCAGAACATGGCTGCAAGCGAGGCTTTCGGGCACGAACCATTCGCCCAATTTGTCGAATATCTTATCGGGCCCCGGATCCGGCTCGACCCGCACCAGCGTTGACGTCATGCGCACGCCGGGGGCTGTCTCCAACCACTCCTCTGGAAATGCGTCAAATGTCGATCCATCAAAGGGGCGATCCGCCACACCGTCACCAAAGAGCGTGTAGGTCACGAATTCTGTATGGCTTTCCCACTTCAGACGGTACCGGCCGATATCGCCAAACCAATGAGTCGCCCCGGGATGCGGATGCGGCGCGCCGTAGCGGTCCAGAAGCGCTATCAGATGCGCGCGGTCCAGATCGCGGTCCCGCGCAGCGGCGTCAACTTCTTGTTTGATCGCGATAAATGCGGCATGACAGGGCGCCTTGAGAGACGGGAATGGCCGCGCATGTAACTCGTTGGACAACGCGTAACGCAGGGGATGATCTTCAATCGGTGGCATCGCTATGACCCTCATGTTGTCAGGCGCAACCTAGCCGTAGCGCGACAGTTGTAAAGAAAAATACAATAATTTCCGTAAGTTATAGGTGTGCAATAGTATACCAACGCGGCAACTTCTGATCGCTCGCAAGCGGACTGAACCTCGCGTCACCGCTCAGGGGATGCGTTTCAGGGTTCTATAGGCCAATTCAATCGCCTCGATCTTCAACGCGTCCTGCATCGCATCCAACGCTGCAAAATTGCACTTTACAGGATAGGCGTCTGAAATCGACCAGCGCATCAACGGAAGCGGGTCCTGACCGTGCAGCGCGATGATGATGTCCTTGGGCACAATCGGTTCGGCCAGGTCCAGTTCGATCGTTGATCTGCACCAGGTGACAAAAGCCGCGCTGTCCTGCGCAAGCCCGCGCTTCAGGACCAGATTGCCTTGCTTCACACGCGCAGGCAGGCGATGGACGAACCTGTTCTCGCCGCTCTCTGTTACCTCTTCAACTGACATCTGCTGATCCAGCCCGGAGATTTCGCTGAAACGCGTGAGCGCACCGTCACCCGCCCCGACAAAACTGACCTGAAACTGGAAGGCAACAGGCCTCTCCATCAAGTGTTTTCCACGACAAGGCCCTCATGGGCAATCTCGACGATTTCAACGGCGACCTCATTGCCCTCGGCCCACAAATCCGTTCCGCTGACTTTCACTGGGAAGGCATTTTTCACCTTCCAGATCATCGTGGGCCGCCCGGCCTCATCCAGCAATGAAATCGTGAGCGCCTTGCGGATGGTCGTTGTCATCTTGATCTGAGCAAACCAGTCAAACAGAGCATTTCCTTTGGCGGCAATACCCCTTTTCAATGTGATAATGTCGCTTTTGATCATGCCCGGCATATTGTTCTTGGAGGACACCGCGTTAGCGTCTGCGCGATACTCCAGCGCTTCGGTCTCCACATCAAGGCCGCTGACCTCCTGGAAACTCACGGTCACATCACCCCATCTCACCTCGAAATGGAATTTGGGGAGGGGCCAAACCGGCGTATCCTGTATTGAACCGTCATCCGCCATGGCCACTCCCTTTATTCAGAACTCATGTCTCGCCTTGCAGCTTATCCTGGGTCTGCGTGTCAAAATCACCTGCATCATGGCGCTCATGCAACTGTTCTTCAAGCGGCCCGAAGGAGCGATTCACCATCGCGCCGCGCTTGTACGCGGGGCGGTTTGAAACCAGATCAGCCCAGCGGATGACGTTCTTGTAAATGCCCACATCAAGGAATTCACCCGCGTCATAGCTTTTGCCCTGTACGGTGCGCCCGTACCACGGGCAGGTCGCCATGTCGGCGATAGTATAGGTATCGCCTGCAAGGTATTCATGATCAGCGAGGTGACGGTCCAGAACGTCCAACTGGCGTTTGGCTTCCATCGTGAAGCGGTCGATGGGATATTGCATCTTGTAAGGCGCATAAGCATAGAAATGGCCGAACCCGCCGCCCAAGTAAGGTGCCGATCCTTGCAGCCAGAACAGCCAGTTCATCGTCTCAGTGCGCCTTTTCAGATCGGTCGGCAGGAAGGCGCTGTCGAATTTCTCGGACAGGTAAAAGAGGATCGAGGCGCTCTCAAACACGCGGGTTTGGGTCGTTGTGTCGAACATCGCGGGGATCTTGGAGTTCGGGTTGACCCCGACAAATCCTGATCCGAACTGATCGCCCTCAGTGATTTTAATCAGCCACGCATCATATTCCGCGCCAGCGTGACCGGCGGCCAAAAGCTCTTCGAGCATAACCGTGACTTTCACGCCGTTGGGCGTGGCGAGCGAATAAAGCTGCAATGGGTGCTTGCCAACAGGCAGGTCCTTGTCATGAGTAGCGCCCGCGACAGGGCGGTTCAAGCTGGCCCATTCGCCGCCATTTTCGCTGTCCCAGGTCCAGACGTCTGGCGGGGTATATTCGTCTTTCATCGCATTTCTCCTTTGCAGTGAACAGACTATGGCGGGCCGGTCAGTGCAAACGGAAACTGTGCCATATCGGTGTTTGAGCGCACCGCCCCTGTTCACAAGATGGGTCTTGTCAGCGAAAGAGCAGGATCTGTTGGACTCTCGTCAGTTGTGAGGCCGCAGTCATCAGCAGAACAGAATTCATTTGAGTTAATGCAATGTCTCACAGGGCCTCTTGATTGAATTTGGAACCATCTGCGGGTGCAGAGTGTTGAGTGGCTGAATGCAGAGGCAATCGGCACTCTGCAAAACGACACAAAGTTACGAAGTCAACTTGATGTCACGTATTTCTGCTGGCGCAGCCACAGACCGGAAGGTGGACGAAAGCGACAGCATGCCTGAAGCATCCCTCAGCCAGACATAAGATATCGGGACAGCCTGAGAACATCCTTCACATTTGGGCTGTCGTGATGGCGAGGCACCCGCCTCTGTTGAGGCGGGTGTTTTCGTCCGGCATCAAATAACCAGCGCTTGAATGCAGTTCGTATTCTCTTGTCAAGCGGGCCGTGCGCGATACTCGGGCAAGAACCTGTCTGGTGAGGTTCTCGTCAAAAGCTGGCGAAAGTTGCCGCCGCCGACCGGAAAGTTGCTCGGTTCATCGACACCTTTGGAAAGCAGCCGTCAAGGGGGTCACAGAGCGACCCCCCGTCCGTCTCACGCGCCTGTTCACGCGGTGTCTGCTGTCGATAAAGACATTATCAAAGCAAAGGGGCGGGAAAATCCCGCCCCTCATCGTATCAGTTCACGTGTCAGCCGGAAGGCTGGAGGTGCCTAGTCGATCTTCGGCAAGAGCGTGTCCAGTGAGGCTTTCGCGTCGCCGTAGAACATGCGCGTGTTCTCTTTAAAGAACAGCGGGTTCTCGATGCCGGAATAGCCGGTGCCCTGCCCCCGTTTCGAGACGAAGACCTGCTTTGCCTTCCAGCACTCCAGAACCGGCATCCCCGCGATAGGGGAGTTCGGATCGTCTTGAGCTGCAGGGTTCACGATGTCGTTGGAGCCGATGACAATGGCAACATCCGTGTCCGGGAAGTCGTCATTGATCTCGTCCATCTCCATCACGATGTCATAAGGCACCTTCGCTTCCGCCAAGAGCACGTTCATGTGGCCCGGCAGACGACCAGCCACAGGGTGGATTGCGAAGCGCACTTCTTTGCCCTTGGCGCGCAGCTTCTTGACCAGCTCCGCCACTGCTGTTTGTGCTTGTGCCACGGCCATACCGTAGCCCGGGATAATGATGACGCTATCCGCTTCGTTCAAAGCGGTCGCGACCCCATCCGCATCAATCGCTACTTGCTCGCCTTCGACCTCCATCTGCGGGCCTGTGGAGCCGCCGAAGCCGCCCAAGATCACGGACACAAAGGAGCGGTTCATCGCCTTACACATGATGTAGCTGAGGATCGCACCAGAAGAGCCCACGAGCGCGCCCACAACGATCAACAGATCGTTGCCGAGCGAGAAGCCGATGGCCGCTGCGGCCCAGCCGGAATAACTGTTCAGCATAGAAACCACGACCGGCATATCCGCGCCACCGATGCCCATGATCAGGTGGTAGCCGATGAAGAGGCCCAGAAGCGTCAGTAGGACCAACGCCCATGAGCCTGTGCCGCCGAGATACATTGCAGCCAGCAGCAAGGACAGACCTGCCGCGGCTGCGTTGAGCATGTGTCCGCCGGGCAATTGTTTGGCAGATGTGTCGATCTCTACGGGCAAGAGGCTGTCGCGCCCTGCGAGCTTGGCGTAGGCGATGACGGAACCGGTGAAGGTCACAGCGCCGATCCAGATGCCAAGGACCAGTTCGACCCGCAGAATACCAATCTCCACCGGCGTTTTCTTGGCGACGAGTTGACCGAAAGCAGACAGCTCCTTGGCCGCTTCCGGTGTGAAGGCCGCGCGGATGGGCTCTGTCACGTTGATCATGATGTCGGCGTTGAAGCCCACGAAGACAGCTGCCAGACCCACCAGCGAGTGCATGATTGCAACAAGCTCCGGCATCTGGGTCATTTGCACCCGTGTGGCCAGTTGATAGCCAACCATCGCGCCCATCGCGATCAGGATCAGCGACAAGGCCCAGAGGCCGGATCCGGGCCCGATCAGCGTTGCGGTGACGGCCAGTGCCATACCCGCGATGCCATACCAGACCGCACGTTTCGCGCTTTCCTGCCCCGACAAACCGCCAAGCGACAGGATGAACAGCACCGCTGCAACAGCGTAAGCTGCAATCGTAAATCCAAAATCCATTATCCCGTCTCCTTACGACTTTTGGAACATGGCGAGCATGCGCCGGGTGACGAGGAAGCCGCCGAAGATATTCACGGCAGCCATGAAAACGCCGAGCGCGGCCAAGATGGTGATCAGCACTGAACTCGATCCGATCTGGATCAAAGCCCCTAGAATGATAATCGAGGAGATCGCGTTCGTGACAGCCATCAGCGGCGTGTGGAGCGAGTGCGCCACGTTCCAGATCACCTGGAAGCCGATGAACACAGACAGCACGAAGACGATGAAGTGCTGCATGAAGCTCGCAGGCATACCCGGGATAGCCCCAAGTCCCAGAACCAAAGCGGCACCGACCGCCAGAAGCGTGACTTGTGTCTTGGTCTCTTTCTTAAAGGCCGCGACTTCTTCTGCGCGCTTCTCTTCAGGGGTCAGCTCTTTTGGCTTTTCTTTCGCGGGCTGCGCCGCGATTGCCGCCACTTTCGGTGGTGGGGGCGGCCATGTGACCTCTTTCCCGTGGGCAACAGTCGCGCCGCGGATCACGTCATCTTCCATGTCATGCACGATCACGCCGTCTTTCTCTGGCGTTAGGTCGGCAATCATGTGGCGGATGTTGTTGGAGTACAGGCTGGAGGCCTGCGCGCCCATCCGGCTTGGGAAATCCGTATAACCGATGATGGTGACGCCATTGTCGGTGACGATCTTCTCGTCCATCACGGTCAGTTTGCAGTTGCCGCCCTTCTCTGCCGCCAAGTCCACGATGACAGAACCGGGTTTCATGGCTTTGACCATGTCTTCGGTCCAAAGCTCCGGCGCTTCGCGGTTCGGGATCAGCGCTGTCGTGATGACGATATCGACCTCAGGGGCCAATTCGCGGAACTTAGCGAGCTGCGCTTCGCGGAATTCGGGGCTTGATACAGCGGCGTAGCCGCCAGTCGCAGCGCCGTCTTGTTGCTCTTCTTCAAAATCGAGGAAGACGAATTCAGCGCCCATGGATTCGACTTGCTCCGCCACTTCGGGGCGCACATCAAAGGCGTAGGTGATCGCACCAAGGCTCGTCGATGTGCCAATCGCCGCAAGCCCTGCGACACCGGCGCCGACAACCAACACTTTGGCGGGCGGCACTTTACCTGCGGCCGTGACCTGACCTGTGAAGAAGCGGCCAAAATTGTTGCTAGCCTCGATCACCGCGCGGTAGCCCGCAATATTGGCCATGGAGCTGAGCGCATCCATCTTCTGCGCGCGGCTGATACGGGGCACCATTTCCATCGCAATCACAGTTGCGCCCGCATTGGCCGCGTCTTTCATGCCTTTTTCATTGGCCGCAGGGTTGAAGAAGGAGATCAGCGTCTGTGCAGCGCGGAGCTTCTTTTGCTCAGCCGTGGAAGGCTGACGCACTTTGACGACAATATCGGCGTCCTTCCAAAGTGCAGCGGCAGTTTTAACCACCTTTACGCCCGCGGCTTCATATGCTGCATCCGAGAAACCGGCGGCTGCACCGGCTTTCGTTTCGATCAGGCACTCATGCCCGAGTTTTTGCAGGTAACCGGCGCTCTCGGGCGTCATGGCGACCCGGTTTTCACCTTCAAATGTTTCTTTAAGTGCCCCTATTTTCATGTGGCCCTCCTTTAGTGGCTCAAATGAAATATTTTCGCAGAACCCTGCTCTTATCCGCGGATTGTCTGAACGTAAAGCCGCCGAATAGGTCGCGAAACAAAAAGTCGCAAGTGTACATTTGTATGCAATATTATGTCGCGATATCATTCGCACTGATCTGCGCTACTTTCGTAGAAAATCAGGCCAGTATTCAGGGGGCTTAAATGTCACTATCAGGTAAGCATGCGTTCATCACGGGCGGCGGAACAGGTATAGGACTTGCCATCGCGCAAGCCCTTGCTGCGCAAGGCGCAACTGTCACTATTGCAGGCCGCAGGATTGAGGTCTTGGAAGCGGCCGCCGCCACGTTTGGCGGTCACGCGGCCGTCTTGGACGTGACCGATGCGGATGCCACGCGGGACGTGGTCACCCGCGCAGTTGCGGCGAATGGACCGGTGCAAATTTGCATCCCCAATGCAGGGATCGCTGAGGGAAAATCCATCTCAAAAATGGATTTGGGCTTCTGGCGGAAGATCATGGCGACAAATCTGGACGGCGCGATGTTGACGATACAGGCCTGCCTGCCCTCCATGCTCACCACCGATTGGGGGCGCGTGATCGCGGTGTCCTCCATTGCTGGCGTGCGCGGCTTGCGGGGCGCGCCGGCCTACACTGCGTCCAAACACGGGATGATCGGACTGATCCGAGGCCTCAGCGAGGATTACATGGGTGGGCCTTACACGTTCAATGCGATCTGTCCGGGCTATGTCGACACACCGATTGTCACGCGAAATACGCGCGACATTGCCGAGCGCGCGGGGGTGAGCGAGGAGGACGCGTTGGGCATGATGGTGCGCTCCAACCGGCATAAGCGGTTGATCGAAGCCTCGGAGATTGGCGAGGCGGCCGTTTGGCTTTGCGGGTCCGGGTCTGGCAGCATCAACGGGCAAACCATTGAAATTGCTGGCGGACAAGTGTGAACGCAGGTTAGCGGATGAACCGTTTTGTCAGGGCCAGCACGCGCGCACCGTAGTCGCGCGCGCTTTGCAAATCGCCGTCCGGCATGCCCTCTCTGCCCGCGATGGCCATGACGCCGCCATTGCCGCCGGACCAATTGGTCGCGCTGTCTTGATTGCTGCGGCTCGGCGGGGAAGACTGCCCGAGTGAGGCCCAGATCATCCCGTGTTGATTGGCCAGTGTGATGAAATAGGACATGCACTCGCCCTTGTCACCATTGGTCGAGCCTGACGCTGTGAAGCCACCCGCCAGCTTGTCTTGCCACTGGCGGTTATACCATCGGTCCCCCGTCGCATCGGCGAAGCGTTTGAACTGCCACGCCGGGCCGCCCATATAGGTCGGGCTGCCAAAAAGGATCGTATCGGCTGCGTCGAGCGCCTCCCACATCTTGTCTGACGTCTCCCCATCATGCGGCAAGGACCAGACGCGCCCGCCCGAGGTCTCCGCAATCAACTTGGCCAGCGCGGTCGTATTGCCGGTGCCCGAATAGCTGACGATTTCGATCTTTGGTGCGATGTCTGACATAAAGACCTCTTGGATTTTGGTCAGGCAACCGTCTCTGCCCGCAAAGATCAAGCGCGATCCGCTCACGCAGCCATGACTTGATTTGCAAAAAGCCTGCGCGCAGGATCAACCCATTCAATAATGGGAGGTGATTTTATGTGTGATATCTGTGTGATGAATTCCGTGAAGGAAAAGATGCTGTCGCGGCGCGCGTTCTTCAAAGGCGCTGCAATGACTGGGGCAGCCGCCATGGCCTCAACGGTTGCAGCCCCGCCTGCCCTTGCTGCGGGGCATGGCAGTGTCGAGGATCTGACCCATATGCTCAGCGCGGAATTTCCAACCTATTTCGGAGAGCCAGGGTTCAATGCCGAACAGGCGTTTAACTTCGCAGAGAGCGGGTTCAATCTGTTCAACCTGACGATCAACGAGCATACGGGCACGCATATTGACGCGCCTTTGCATTTCTCTGCGGACGGAACTTCCGTCGATGAATTGGAGATTTCCAACCTGATTGCGCCGCTCTGCGTGATTGATGTGGCGGCAAAAGCTGAAGAGAACGCGGATTATCAAGTGACACCCGATGATCTGTCCGCCTGGATCGCTGCCCATGGCGATATCCCTGCGCATGCTTGCGTTGCGATGCATTCCGGCTGGGGCACAAAAACGCAAAGCGATGCCTATCGCGGCTTTGACGGGGAAAAACAGCATTATCCCGGCTTCCATATCGAAGCGACGCAAATGCTGTTGGAGACGCAAGCCGGCTCTCTCGCCGTCGACACGCTGTCGCTGGACCACGGCCCATCGGCAGATTTTGCAACGCATTATGCATGGCTGCCGACCGGTCGGTTTGGCATAGAGAACATCGCCAATCTGGATCGCCTGCCCGCCGCCGGGGCGACGATCATGATCGGCGCGCCAAAACACAAAGGCGGTTCCGGAGGCCCTGCGCGCATTTTCGCAATGGTTTAGACCCGCTTGCCGGGCTGTTTGTATGTCAGCGCGGCCCTGATGACATATGTCGTCGCGCGCGGGTCACCGCCAAGGATCAAGGCGCGGCTGCCTTCAAACTCTGCCACGCCACCGAACAGCTCACGCGCAGGTTCAATGATGCTCGTCTGACAATGCACAAACAACGCCGTCCGACCTTTCGACAGGCCAAGTCGGATCGGCGTGCCCTTTGCTACGCTATAGGACGGCTGGCCCCATTTCAGGGCTTCGCTCACAGGGCCAGCCTTAAGCGCAGCGGCCTCACTCAAGATAAGCGAGCGCACCGCAAGCAGCGCCGCGGCTTGTGCGGCCGGCATGGTCTGAAACACCGCTTCAATCTCTGCAGGCAGGTGGTCATCTAACATCTGCAATCTCCACTCTGTAAGGCAGAGACTAGCAGGCGCGGGATCACAAATCTTGCTGAATTGCGTCCCTCAGCTGTCTGCCACACCCGCCTCCGCGAAGGTGGCCATGCCGGAATGACAGGCGATCGCGGCTTTCAATATACCAATCGCCAGAGCACCGCCCGACCCTTCCCCAAGGCGCAGACCAAGCGACAGGAGAGGCTCTTTACCCAGCTCCCGCAACATCCGCTGATGCGCGCCCTCGGCGGAGAGATGCCCCGCCACAGTGTGATCCAATGCACGGGGCTGCGCTTTTTCCAAAACAGCAGCGGCAGCAGTACAAATGAAACCATCAAGGATAACCGGGATAGACCGCGCGCGCGCCGATGCAATTGCACCCGCCATGGCCGCAAGCTCCCGCCCGCCAAGGCAACGCAAGACCTCTAACGGATCGCGCGAACCGTGACGCGCAAGACCCTCCGCCACAACACGAGTTTTGTTCGCGAGCCCTGCATCATCCACGCCAGTACCCCGCCCTGTCCAATCCGCGGCCTCACCCCCGAACAAAGCGGCAGCGATGGCAGCAGCGGAGGTCGTGTTGCCAATCCCCATCTCGCCCGTGACCAACAGGTCCGCATTGGGGTCCACAGCATCCCAACCGGCTTGCAAAGCGGTCACACACTCCGCCTCGCTCATCGCAGCTGCTTGCGTGAAATCCTGCGTGGGCCTGTCGAGTTCCAGCGCGTGGACTGTCATGTCAGCGCCAAAGGCTTTTGACAATTGGTTGATCGCCGCCCCGCCATGTTCAAAATTGGCAACCATCTGCACGGTGACTTCTGGAGGAAAAGCAGACACGCCCTGCGCGGTCACACCATGATTTCCTGCAAAAACGATGACTTGTGGAGACTTTAACTCAGGGCGCGCATCGCCACGCCATGCCGCGTACCAGACCGCCAAATCCTCTAAACGGCCCAGAGCACCGGGCGGCTTGGTCAATTGCCCATTACGCGCCGTAGCACCCGCACGCGCCTGATCATCCGCCCCGGTTTGGGTCGAAAGAACGGTTTGAAACTCGGAGAGTGTAGAAAAGCATTGGGACATCAAGCGTTAGGCCTCAATCAAGGATTGTGTTGCCCCCCTCTCTAGCCGTAGCCTGCGCTGATCAAAAGCCCCAAGGACGCCGAAAAGCACCAGAAACCGACATGCGCTTGCCCCTCGTCAACGACGTGCTGATTGCCTTCAGCCTGCTCACGCGCCTGCCCGTGCCGCAAGCTGATTGGAGCGACACCGCGCGCCCGCTTGCGCGCGCCGCCTGGGCCTATCCGTTGACCGGTCTTGTCGTCAGCGGCATTGCCGTGCTGGCCGCGACGTGCGCCCTCTGGCTAGGCCTGCCTGCCATCATCGCAGCCCTTATCTTCCTGCTTTGCACGGTCATGGCCACCGGCGCGATGCACGAAGACGGTCTGGCCGATTGCGCAGACGGGTTCTGGGGCGGATGGGAGCCCGCGCGCCGGCTGGAGATCATGAAAGACAGCGCCATCGGCACCTATGGCGTGCTGGCTTTGCTGTTCTCTTTCGGCGCAAGGTGGGCGCTTTATGCAGAATTGCTGGGTAATATCACTTGGACCATAGGAGCACTGTTGGTGCCGGCCGTTCTATCCCGCACGATGATGGTATGTGTGATGCAAACCTTGCCCAATGCGCGCGCTGACGGGCTATCCGCTTCAACCGGAAAGCCAGGAAAAGTGGCAACTTTAATTGCACTCTTTATCAGCTTAATTTCAATGGTTCTTTTACCTTTGAGCGCGGCTAGCCTTTTGATTTGCGCTACAGTATTCGCCGTAGCCCTACTCATTCTCATCGCCCGCGCAAAGATCGGCGGACAAACCGGCGATGTGCTGGGTGCGACCCAGCAGGTCTCCGAAGTTGTCGCGCTTATGGCGCTTGTTATAGTCCTCTAATGCAAAACGCCACGCCCTCACGAGCGCGGCATCTTAAATTCGATAAGCTTCGAAAATCAGGCCGCAGAGCGGCTGATCAAAACATCATCAATTTCTTTCATTGCGGACGGCTCGTCATTGCCCTGCACGACCGCAATCTCACGAGTCAGACGCTCCAGCGCGGCTTCATAAAGCTGACGCTCCGAATAGCTTTGCTCGCGCTGATCGCCATGGCGGTGCAGGTCGCGCACCACTTCCGCAATTGCAATCAGATCACCAGAGTTAATCTTCTGCTCATATTCCTGCGCCCGGCGCGACCACATGGCCCGCTTCACACGCGCCTTGCCTTTCAGCGTTTTGAAAGCCTGCCCCACAAGATCAGGTGACGAGAGCGGACGCATCCCGACTTCAAGCGCTTTATGTGTCGGCACGCGCAGCGTCATCTTGTCTTTCTCAAAGGCCACCACAAACAATTCCAGCTCGATACCCGCGACCTCCTGGGTCTCGACATTGATGATCTTGCCGACACCATGGGCTGGATAGACGACGAATTCATCGGGGCTGAAATCCTGTTTTTTCTTACTCATCGAGTCTCACTTTCACAGTTTTTGCACAACGAAACGGACAGGGCCGCAGGGCAATGCCCCCGGTCACATCCGATCATGTTTTATTGGGCGCGCATCCGATTTCTCCCCCGTACCAGACAGGCAAATGCGCAATTCCTTGCCGGTAGTATAACATAAAATGCGCGTTACGGAAAGTCGTCGCGCAGCAGGCACACGTTAGGTCAAGAAAAACAGCACGTAGTCGCGCTGATTCAGCCGCCTTCGCCCGGATTTTCAGAAAAGTACTTCTCTAACTTGCCTTCTTCGCCATCGCGCTCATCGGCATCTGGCAGCGGATCCTTTTTGGTGATGATGACCGGCCAGTTTTCGGAATATTTGCGATTGAACTCGACCCATTTCTCCATATCTGGATCGGTATCTGGCCGAATGGCATCTGCAGGGCATTCCGGCTCACAGACACCGCAATCAATACATTCATCTGGATGGATGACCAACGTGTTCTCGCCTTCATAAAAGCAATCCACAGGGCATACTTCGACACAATCTGTGTACTTGCATGCGATGCAATTGTCGGTGACGACATAGGTCATTCGAGATATCCGCCCTCTTTAGCAATCCTATTCCTAATCTCCCCATCAGGATCATTCAAGCGGCCGCTTGGTCGAAAGGTCTAATCTGCGACGATCTTTCTTCGTAGGCCGCCCCTTCCCCCAGGGCGTCACCTGCCGTGGGGCCTTTTCAGTGTAAACCGTCTTGTCATGATAAAGCGTCTGTGCCTCCGGGGCCGGACCCCGGCGTGTGCCACAGGCTCGCACCACGACAACGCGGGTTTGCTCCCCTTGGGGAAAAGTGATGCCGTCCCCTTCACCCACATTGAACGCAGGCTTTGCAATCTTAACCGCATTCACCCGCACATTGCCCGCCTTCACCACAGAGGCCGCAAGAGTGCGCGTCTTGAAAAACCGCGCGTGCCAAAGCCATTTATCCAGCCGGATTGTCTCTCGGGCGTCAGTCATGCTTCATCTTGGCAGAAATATGCTGAGGGGTTGCCCGCGTGGCGGGGAGCAAAGCTCCCCAAGAACGCAAAAACGTCGCGCGCGGCGCAAGCCGCACTTCTGGATCAAGACAGATCAGTCTTTCTTCAGCCCCATCAGGGCTGCCGCAAAAGGATTGTCAGGATCAATGGCCTTCTCTTTCCTGGGCGGGCGTGACTTGAAAGTCTGTGCCTTGGTGTCGCGCGGCCCGCCTTTGCCCTTTGGCTTGCCCCGTGGCTTTCCACCCTCCTTGCGCGCGGGGCGCTGACCTTGTGGCTTGCCAGCGCGGTTTCCGCCCCAACGGAACGTGTAAAACACCTCCATCTCGGGCGGTGCGTCATCGACAAGCTCGGCTTTTGGGGCTGCATCCTCAGCAACTGGCGCGTCATCTGATACCGGTGCTGCTTCAGGAGCCTGTGTTTCGGCAGATGGCTCTGCGGCTGGCTTGACCTTGACGCGCTCGCCCTTCTCCGCCTTGTACCCCAAACCGCCCATAAGGTCAGCAAACTGCTCCAGCGTCATGCCGGTGATGGACAGCATATCGGCCTTGGCCTCGAACCCGCTGCGCGAGTCCTCGACACGCAGCTGATCGGCAAGGCGTTCCAACATGTCGATCCGGATCGCACGCGCGCCCGCCAAGCGGTAACCCGCATTCGTATAATACCCCTCTGGCGCATCCACGACCGCAGGCACTGTCACCAGACCGGGCGGCGGGGCTTCCGGGAATTCGCTGAGCCCCTGCTGTAAGGACCACAAAACCAGCCGCAGCCGAGTCGGGGCGGGCTTCAAGAGAAGAGGCATGAAGATCGTGAACTGCCCGAACCGGATGCCATGCTTGCGCAGCGCGCCGCGGGCATCCTGATCCAGTTCCTTCACATCTGCGGCCACCTTGTCGCGCGGGATCACGCCCAAAGCCTCAGCCATCTGGAAGGCGAAACCTTTGGCCAAACCGGTCAACGTTTCATCATTCGACATCGCAATCATCGGTTCGAATGCGGCCGCGATCTTACGGTCGATGAAATGCTGCAAACGGCGGGTCACTTTCTCCGCCACATCGGCACCGACCTCGGCATCAACGAATGGCTCCACTGTTGGCTTCAAAGCTTCAGCACCTTTGACCAGCTTGCCTACCGCCATATCGCCCCACATCAGGCCACCTTGCTCGGTGAAATCCATTTCTGTGTCCGGCGCATTGTAGAACTTGTCGGCGCGCAGGTTGAAATGCGGGGCCAACGCGGCAACTGCCGCCTGCTTCAGTGTTTTCGCCTCGTCAGGTGTGGCACTCGCGTCCTGCCGGAAGCGGAACCCGTCCAGACGGCCGATCATCTCGCCCTCAACCGTCACTTCACCCTTATCATTCACGTCAGCCACGAGGCTCTCCTTCTGTTTCAACCGCCGCATGAGCACGCTCGTGCGCCGGTCGACAAATCTTTGCGTCAATGCGCCGTGCAGCGCGTCTGACAACCGGTCTTCTACAGCACGGGTTTCGCCGCGCCAATGGCTTTCGTCAACGACCCAGCCCCTGCGCTGGGTCACATAGGTCCATGTCCGGATATAGGCCAAACGTTTCGACAATGTGTCAATGTCGCCATCCGTGCGATCAATGCGCGAAATCTGGCGCGCCATGTAATCATTGGGCACCTGACCTTTGTCATGCAGATAGCCGAAAATCACATCGAGCATATTGGCATGTTCGCCGCTGGAAATACCGCGAAAGTCAGGGATTCGGCAGACATCCCAAAGCAGCTTGACCTCCTGCGGCGTTCCCGTCCGGGCCACCACCTCAGGCACAGCGCTCAGCGCTTTGAGCGCAGTCAAATCATCTGCGTCCCGCGCGCGGCTGAGCCAGTCGTCATCCGTGCGCATCTCAAGGGAGCGGATTAACCGCTCGATAGAGCCGTATTCGAGCCGGTCATTGCGCCATTGCAGTTTTTTGACGGGCTGGAATTTTGACTGCGTGATCGCTTCCACCACGCCCTCGTCCAAGGGTCGCGCCTCCCCCGTGACACCGAATGTTCCCGGCTCCATGTAGCGCCCGGCCCGACCCGCGATCTGCGCCAGTTCATTAGGCATAAGGGGGCGCATCCGGCGACCGTCAAACTTTGTCAATGATGAGAGCGCGACATGGCTGATATCAAGGTTCAGCCCCATACCGATCGCATCGGTTGCGACAAGATAATCGACATCGCCATTTTGATACATCGCCACCTGCGCATTGCGCGTCCGGGGCGACAGGGCCCCCATCACCACAGCGCAGCCGCCTTTCTGGCGGCGGATCAGCTCCGCAATCGCATAGACGTTTTCGACGGAGAAACCGACGATGGCAGAGCGTGCTTTCAGGCGACTGACTTTCTTGGAACCGGTATAGCTCAGCTCCGAAAAACGCTCCCGCCGTAGAAACTGCGCTTTGGGTTCCATCGCAGCAATGGCGGAGCGCATGATCTCCGCCCCCATGAACAAGGTCTCATGAAAGCCCCGCGCTTTGAGCAAGCGTTGCGTGAAGACATGGCCGCGTTCGGGATCGGCGCAAAGCTGAATTTCATCGACTGCTACAAAATCTGCGCCCATCCCTTCGGGCATCGCCTCGACCGTGCAGACCCAGTATTGCGCACGTTCCGGCACGATCCGTTCTTCGCCCGTGACCAAGGCCACGACAGACGGCCCGCGTAGGGCGACGACGCGGTCATAGACCTCGCGTGCAAGAAGGCGCAGGGGCAATCCTATGATGCCTGTGCGATGCGCCAACATGCGCTCAATTGCGTAATGGGTTTTGCCGGTGTTGGTCGGTCCAAGAACCGCCGTCACCTGTGCGTTGCCGGACATAAAAGCGGGGCTTCGCTGTTTGAGGCCCGGATCAGATGATCGGAGGCGTTACAAGTTCTGGCCGGAGACTTTTTCCTCCAGCCGCTCAACTGCTTCTTTTAGGCCCGGTCGATGGGGATGTATAGCCACAGCTTCGCGGTAAGCAATCAATGCGTTTTGATCATCTCCCAGCTCTTCCAGCATACGGCCCAAGCCTTGTAATGCCCCGAAATGGCGTGGGTTCAAAGCCAGCGTGCGCTGTACATCGGCAATCGACAGCCCATATTGACCGGCGCCAAAATACGCTGTTGCGCGCATGTTCCACCCCTCGGCAAAATTCGGCGCGTGATCTGTCAGTGCCGTAAAATGATCAATCGCCAACTTTAATCGGCCCGCAGACATAGCCTGCTTGCCGCGCTGCAACAGCAGGTTCATTGACTTGGAGCCGCTGTCGGACCATTGACGCCATATCGCATTTTCAATGCTCTCCCAATTCTCCTGATCTGGCTCTGCCAGACTGGTAAACAGCTTGTTGAGCGAGTCTTCGTCGGCATGTGCAGGCGCAACACTTGACGCGCCCAGTAAAAATGCCGCAACGACAGTGTTGAGGATATATGTTGAAAACTTCATAACGCATTTAAGTCTAGCGGGGCGGATTGAAAAAGCGAGACCCCGCTGCTCACATTTTTAGGAGACCACCATGAGTGACGTCATCACCAAAGCAGTAGAAGCCCTTTCAGCCAAGATGGATGGCGGATTTGACGGCTCTGTTAAATTCACCATTGAAGGCGAAGGCGCGATCATGGTCGACGCCTCCGGCGTGCGCGCGGGCGATGAAGATGCGGCGTGCACCATGTCTGCCGATGCAGAAACATTCGAGGCCATTCTGGACGGCGATTTGAACCCGACTGCCGCTTTCATGTCTGGCAAGCTGAGCGTGGATGGCGATATGGGTCAGGCAATGAAGCTGGGCTCCGTCCTATCGTGACACTGACGCCTGCGCCTTTGCATGCCGACGTGGCCCATGGCCCGGACGGCGGTGCCGCTTATTGGCTCACCTGCTCTGACGGTGTCAGAATCCGCACAGGTGTTTGGAGCGCCGAAACGGACCATAAGGGCACGGTTTTGCTGTTTCCCGGACGCACGGAGTTCGTTGAGAAATACGGGCAGGCAGCGGCGCATTTTCAGAAGCGCGGCTATGCCACCGTGGCCATTGACTGGCGCGGGCAAGGACTTGCCGACCGGCTAAACGAAGATCGCGCATTGGGCCATGTCGGTGCGTTTCTGGACTATCAGAAAGACATTGCCGCGGTTTTGGAGTTGGTCGAGGCACTGAACCTGCCCAAACCGCTGTCACTGTTTGCGCATTCCATGGGCGGCTGCATTGGGCTGCGTGCCCTCGTCGAAGGCTTGCCGGTGACGTCTGCTGCGTTTACCGGTCCCATGTGGGGCATCTCACTGCCAGGCAAGAAGAAACTTGCAGCTTGGGTTGGATCAACGGTGGCGCATGGTCTTGGATTTGGTGCGACAATCGCACCGGGCACGTTGCCTCAGACATATGTTTTGGCAAATGCGTTTGATGACAACATGCTGACAACCGATCCAGAAATGTTCCAACGCATGAAGGATCAGGTCACGGCCTATCCCGATTTGGCGCTGGGTGGTCCAAGTCTGAGTTGGCTGAACATGGCGCTGCATGAATGCCGCGCACTCCGCGCGCACCCGACGCCAAACATCCCATGTCTCACATATCTGGGCACGAATGAGCGGATCGTTGACCCGGAATTCATCCATGATCGCATGTCACGTTGGCCCAATGGTGAACTGATCATGATCGAGAATGGCGAGCACGAAGTTGCAATGGAAGGCGATGCCATCCAGAAGATGATTTTTGACGGTTGCGACGCGCTCTATTCAGCCAATCGTGCGAGTGCTGAACCTAAACAAGAACGCCCTGCTCTAGCCTGACGGTGCGGTCCATCCGGGCCGCAAGTTCCATATTATGCGTGGCGATCAGTGCTGCGAGCCCGGTATCACGTGCCAGCGCCATGAGCGCGTCGAACACTTGATCCGACGTTTCGGGGTCCAGATTGCCGGTTGGCTCATCAGCAAGCAGAAGGCCGGGGCTGTTGGCCAGAGCGCGGCAGAAGGCCACTCGCTGTTGCTCTCCACCAGACAGGGCACCAGGGCGGTGATCCGCGCGTGCGGCCACACCGACCTTTCCCAGCAAATCCATGGCGCGGCCTGCGGCGTCGCGCGGCGGGACGCCGGACGCCAGTTGCGGCAGGATGATATTCTCAGCGGCGGTGAACTCCGGCAGCAGATGGTGGAATTGATAGACAAACCCGATTTGCGAGCGCCGCGCATTGGTGCGCGCGCGGTCAGAGCGGCCCGTCAGGTCTTCGCCTGCAATCTGGACCTGACCTTCATCGGGGGTGTCCAAAAGCCCTGCAATATGCAGAAGCGTCGATTTCCCTGCGCCGGAGGGCGCGACAAGGGCCACGACTTCGCCGCGTTGCACTTGCAATTCCGCACCACGCAGCACGGCGATCTCATTCGGTTTGCCCTTGTTGTAGAGCTTCTTGATACCCGTAAGGGACAGGGCGGTGTCACTCATAGCGCAACGCCTCGACCGGGTTCATTCGCGCAGCCCGACGTGCGGGGAAGATCGTGACCACGAAGCTGAGAAATAATGACAACGATACGGCGCTCAAGACATCACCCAACTCAAGCCGTGCCGGTAGTTGCGAAATCATGCGCACCGAGGGGTCCCAAACCCCACCACCGGCAATGTAATTCACAAGGTTGAAAATCTGATCAATGTAGATCGCAAACAAGCAGCCGAGGATCAGCCCGACAATCGTGCCAATCACACCAATTCCCGCACCGCAAATGAAGAAGACGCGCAGCACCGACCCTTCGCTGAGGCCCATTGTGCGTAAAATCCCAATGTCCCGCCCCTTGTTCTTTACGAGCATGATTAAGCCAGACACGATGTTCATGGAGGCGATCAGCACGAGGATGGAAAGGATCAAGAACATCACGTTATCTTCCATCTCCAGCGCGTTGAGAAACGCACCCGACGAGTCACGCCATGTCCAGATCAAAGCGCCATCGCCTGCCACCTGTCTGATCTGTTGCTCCGCTTTGATGATATCTTCCGGGTCATCAACGATGACTTCAATTTCATCGGCTAAACCCTCGCGGTTAAAGTATTCTTGGGCTTTTTCGAATGGCATATAGACGCGCGTACGATCGATATCATAGCGCCCAACACGGAAGACATAGACCACTTCAAAAGCGACAATGCGGGGCGATGTGCCAAACGCAGTTTTCGTTCCTTCAGGCGAAATCAACCTTATCCGATCTCCCGGCCCTACGCCCAATTCGCGCGCGACACCGCTGCCCAAGGCGATGCCTTCCTCAAAGCGGGACCAGTCGCCATAGGCTTCTTCCGGTTCCCTGACGACGCGGCGGATATTTTCAAAATCCTGCGCCCTGATGCCAAACACCTCGACCCCCGCGTTACGGCCTCTGCCGGTCGCCATGACCTGCCCTTTGACCAACGGTGCCGCCCGCACAACACTGGGCGCAGAGGACAGCGCATCAGCCTTTGCATCATAGCCTTCGATGACGCGGGCGAAGGTCCCGGCCTCAGTCGTGCGGCCTTGGTCATAAACAGTGATATGGGCATTTGCGCCCAAGATCGTGTCGACAAATTCGTAACGAAAGCCAGAGCGGACAGCCAAGGTGATGATCAGCGCGGCCACGGCCAAAGTGATCCCGATGAGCGATATCCATGTCATGACCGACACGCCGCCCTCTGCCCGTTTGGCACGGATATAGCGCCACGCGATCATCCATTCGAACCCGGCGAAGGGCGCTGTTTTCCTGCTCGTGATCTTGGCCACGTTTCTCTCCTGCCTCTTAACTGGCGTTGCGCGCACATTTGCGCTTTTGGCTGGGGAGGGTCAAGTCACGCTGCAATGAGCGCGGTTTTGTGCCGCCCCGAAGGCTCCGACAAAAAGCCGTGGTGGTTTCGCATATCCGCGCTAAAGTACCGAAATTAACGATTCTGTGAGCAATTTTGAAAATCAGGACATGGTGAAATCCGCCGCCAAACCCGCTGCATTTAGGCTTAAATCTCTGCGATTAACTCTAACTTGCAGCATATCACTGGAGAATTTCACTATGCTGCTGCGCTAGACCGATAAATTAAATCAGTTCACCCTGCTGCCCCTGAAAGCGCAAAACCAACGCGCATACCGGTCGATTTCAGTGACAGAACTGCGAGGGGGGAACGGGACAGGAGTTGAATGCATTATGTCAACCAAACTGGTGATTGGCCTTGACGGACAGAGTTCCGGAGAGCGCGCCCTTGAATTCGGGGCGCAACTGGCCGAACAGATTGGCAGCTGTGAGCTGCTGGTCGTCTATGTGATCGAATGGTCGCCTTACTCTTTCCAGACCGCAGAGGAAAACGCGCAGCGCCATAAGCGGCGAGAGGAAGAGATCTCCACAGCGCGAGAGCGCGTTGTCGATCCGGCGATTGCGCAACTGGAAAAACAGGGGCTCAGTGTCACGGGCATGGTCCGGCACGGCGACGTGGCTGATACGTTAAACGCTGTGGCAAAGGCAGACGGCGCAGCCCAGATCGTTATTGCCCGCTCGACCGACAAGAGCCTGTCCAAACGCATCTTTGGCAGCTCCACCGCAACCCTCGTGATGGAGGCCAGCGTGCCCGTCACTGTTGTGAGTTAAGGAAAACTTCCCATGACATCATATTTCAAAACCGCCGCCTTCGCGGCACTCAGCACCGTTGCCAGCCCGGCTTTTGCGCAAGAGGCGATGAGCCTCGACCAAAGAGTGAACGAGGCCTTTGCATCCGCCACCGGCCCCTTCGTCAGCTTGATCTTCGCCCCCTTCCCCGGCACGTCTTTCCCATGGATCGTCATGTGGCTGGTGATCGCGGCGACGATCTTCACGCTTTATTTTGGTTTCGTGCAGTTTCGCTTCTTCGGCCATTCCATAGGCCTCGTGAAAGGTGACTATTCTGACCCGAATGATGCGGGCGAGGTCAGCCACTTCCAAGCGCTTGCAACCGCATTGTCAGGCACAGTTGGCCTCGGCAATATCGCTGGTGTGGCTGTGGCCGTTGGCATTGGTGGTCCGGGCGCGACTTTCTGGATGATCCTTGCGGGTCTTCTCGGCATGGCCTCGAAATTCACCGAGTGCACGCTGGGTGTGAAATACCGCAATGAATACCCCGACGGCACCGTCTCAGGCGGTCCGATGTATTACATTTCCAAAGGCTTTGACGAACTTGGCCTGCCGGGTGGCAAGATCCTCGCGATCCTGTTCTCCGTCTTTTGTATCCTCGGCGCCTTGGGCGGTGGGAACATGTTCCAGGCAAATCAGGCGCATGCACAGATTACGCAAATCACCGGCGAGTATCCGGGCTGGATCACCGGCATCATCTTTGCCGCCGTTGTTTTTGCTGTGATCGTGGGCGGCATCAAATCCATCGCGAAAGTGACGGAAAAAGTCGTGCCCTTCATGGGCATCATGTATGTGGGCGCGGCCTTGGTCATATTGCTCGTGAATTTTGACATGATCGGCTGGGCCTTCGGTCAAATCTTCGCAGGTGCTTTCACCGGCCTTGGCGTGGCGGGCGGCTTTGTTGGCGCGCTGATCCAAGGGTTCAAACGGGCGGCCTTCTCCAATGAAGCAGGCGTTGGTTCGGCGGCGATTGCGCACTCTGCGGTGAAAACCAAAGAGCCAATCACGGAAGGCTTCGTCTCCCTCCTTGAGCCGCTGATCGATACGGTCGTGATCTGCACGATGACCGCTTTGGTCATCATCATCTCGCAGCAATTGATTGTCGATGAAGCCACAGGCAACTACATGCTGAACGAGGCAGGCTCTGCGATTGCCACTGTCGACGGCAATTCCGGTGTCGCGCTGACCTCCGCTGCTTTTGCGTCAGGCATCAGCTGGTTCCCGTTTGTGCTGGCGATTGCGGTGGTGCTCTTCGCGTTCTCCACCATGATCTCGTGGAGCTATTACGGCCTAAAAGCGTGGACCTACCTGTTTGGCGAGGGCAAAACGACAGAGTTGGTCTTCAAGATCATCTTCTGCGTCTTCATCGTCATCGGCGCGGCAGCGTCACTTGGACCGGTGATCGACTTCTCGGATGCGGCGATCTTTGCCATGGCTGTGGTCAACATCTTCTGCCTCTACTTCCTTATGAAGCTCGTGAAAAAAGAGCTGACAAGCTACTCCGAACGTCTGGCTTCCGGCGAAATCAAGAAGTTCACGCATTGATCCGCTGAAACGCAAGAACGGGGCGCGTGCCATCTGGTGCGCGCCCTTTTGCTTGGCTAAGCTTGCTCAATGTTCGAGGGGTTTGAGACATTCAATGTTACCGTGGGCGAGGTCGCACTGCATGGTCGCAAAGCGGGGTATGGCCCGCCGCTCCTGCTGCTGCACGGCTATCCGCAAACCCATGTGATGTGGCATAAAACGGCGCCAGCGCTTGCCAAATATTTCACTGTCATTGCCCCTGACTTACGGGGCTATGGCGGCTCCACCTGCCCACCTACGCGAGCCGATCATTCGCAAATGTCGAAACGCGAAATGGCTGCCGATATGGTCGGGTTGATGGCAGAGTTCGGCTTCGCCCGTTTCGATATTCTCAGCCATGATCGTGGTGCGCGGGTCGCGCATAGATTGGGCATGGATCACCCTGATTGCGTGGATCGGATGATCATCCTCGACATTGCGCCGACGCGGGAGATGTATCAGGGCACAACGCTGGGCTTTGCGAAGACCTATGCGCATTGGTTCTATCTGACGGAAGCCTATCCGCTGCCCGAGCGCATGATCGAAGCGGATCCGCGCGATTTCTGGGACAAGAAATGCACTTTCGGCGCGGCGGGGGATGGCCCGTTCTCGCCAGAGGCACGTGCGGCCTATCATGCGGCCTTTGACAATCCTGCTGTTATCCACGCCAGCTGCGAAGACTACCGCGCGGCTGCCAGTATAGACATCGCGCATGATGATGCGGATGGCGCGGAAAAGCTCGCCTGCCCGATCCATGTTCTGTGGGGGGCACATGGTGCGATCGAGGCCTATTTTGATTGCCTCGATCTTTGGCGTCGCCGGGCAAAAACCGTCACAGGAAAATCCCTGCCCGGTGCGCATTACTTGGCTGAGGAATTGCCCGAACTGGTCCTCGCGGAGACGATGAGCTTCCTCAAATCACACGCTTAATTGGCGTCAAACACCAAACGCAGTGTCACAGGTGCGGCCCGCGTGATGCTTGGCAATTCGGCCAGTTCCATCAGCTTGGTAATGCCTGCGTCAATTCCCGCCTCTTCGGCGTCAAGAAACACCATGCTGTCTGTCGTGGCCATCATGCGATCTTCGGACAAGCGCACCACGAAGACCTCGGTATAGAGGTCGACATCTGTACCGATGAGCGACAGCGTGCCGTCAAAATCCATCACCGCCATATCGCCGACAGCCAGGGCATTCATTGCTTCCATGTCGATCTGGGACGCGATGGTTGCTGTGGCGGCGTCTTTGAACACATGTTCGATCATGCGTGTGTTGCGAATATCGATATAGGTCTCCACCGAGGCCAGATTGACATCAATCGCCATTGCACCATCTGCGCCGACAGTGCCTGAAATGTCTTCAAATGTGTGCACTTCGCCGACATATTCTTTCTTAACCGAACCAAAAGACAGCTTCGAATTCTCACCATCAAGCGTCCAGCCCTTGGCGTGGCCATCGGCAAAGCCCGCAGTGCCAGCCGCAGCGAGCGCTATTGTAAGGGTGATTGATTTGAGTGTGTTGAGCATGTCGTTCCTCCCTATATGACCGGCCCGGTATGGGCGGGTTGCAAAAGTAACCCGCGCAACAGTGAATTTATTCGCGGTGACGTGACTTTTTATTCTGCGCGATCATCGGCCGGCACTGCACTTCCCGGATTTCCCGCCTTTCGTGCCCTGTCACACTGCGCTTACACTGCAAAGATAGGATGACAGAGAAAATCAAACAGGGGGATTCGTTCATGTCCATTTCACTCAGCCGCCGCGGATTTTTGGCAAGCACCGCGGGCTTTATTGCGCTCCATCCGTTCTCGGCACGCGCGGCGACCAATCAGGCGCATTTGCGGATCATGGAAACAACAGATCTGCATGTGCATGTGTTTCCCTATGATTACTACGCTGACAAACCACGCGATACGGTCGGGTTGGCGCGGACGGCCTCACTGATCAAGGCGATCCGGGATGAAGCAACGAACTCGCTGCTGATCGACAATGGCGACTTCCTGCAAGGCAACCCGATGGGCGATTACATCGCCTATGAGCGCGGCATGAAAGAGGGCGACACGCACCCGATCATCCAGGCAATGAATGCGCTGGGATTTGATGCCTCTACTTTGGGCAATCACGAATTCAACTACGGGATCGAATTCCTGATGAAAGCTTTGGCCGGTGCAGATTTCCCGGTCATAAACGCCAATGTCGTCAAGGAAATGGGCAGCGATCCTACGAAAGACACCACGCTGATCCCACCCTATGTGATCCTTGACCACACTGTTACAGATGGGTCGGGTATGAGCCATCCGATCAAAGTTGGCCTGATCGGCTTCGTGCCGCCACAGGTCATGGGGTGGGATCGCAAACATCTCGAAGGCAATGTGCAAGCGCGCGACATCATCGAGACGGCAAAGGCCTATATCCCGCAGATGAAGGAACAGGGTGCCGATATCATCGTGGCTCTGTCGCATTCGGGCATCGGCGCAGCAGATCATACAGAGGGAATGGAAAACGCGGCTGTGCCTCTGGCGGGTCTCGACGGGGTAGATGCGATCCTGACAGGGCATAGCCACCTTGTCTTCCCCTCACCCGGTTATGCAGAATTTGCCGGTGCGGCTGTGGATGCAGGCACGCTGATGGGCACACCCGCGACAATGGGCGGCTTCTGGGGCAGCCATATGGGATTGATCGATCTTCTGATCGAAAAGGATGGCTCCGAGTGGCGCGTCGTCTCTGCCGAAAGTGAAGCCCGACCGATTTCCAAACGCAATGAGGACCGTTCCACCACTGCGCTGGTCGAAAGCGACGAAGCGGTGCTGGCCTCCGTCCAGCAGGATCATGACGAAACACTGGCCTATGTGCGCCGTGCTGTGGGCAAGACCGATGCGCCCTTGCATAGTTATTTCGCGCTGGTCGCCGATGACCCGTCAGTCCAGATCGTTTCCATCGCGCAGCTTTGGTACATTGAGCAGATGATGAAAGGCACGGAAAATGAGGGCTTGCCGATCCTGTCAGCCGCAGCCCCGTTCAAGGCCGGTGGCCGCGGCGGACCTGAGTATTTCACCGATGTTCCAAAAGGTGATGTGGCGATCAAGAATGTTGCAGACCTTTATCTCTATCCCAACACCACCCGCGCGGTTCGGGTCACAGGGCAACAGGTGAAAGACTGGCTGGAACGCTCTGCTGGTATCTTCAATCAGGTTGAGCCCGGCTCACAGGATGTCGTGCTGCTGAACCCTGCCTTCCCAAGCTACAATTTTGATGTGATTGACGGGGTCGAGTATCAGATCGACCTGTCTCAGCCATCGAAATACGATCCCAAAGGGGTGCTGCTGGATGAGAGCGCGTCGCGGATTGTCAACCTGACCTATCAGGGTAAGCCCCTTGATATGGAGGCAGAGTTCATCATCGCCACGAATAATTACCGTGCCGGCGGCGGTGGCTCTTTCCCCGGCGCCTCGCCTGAGACGACCGTCTTTGAGGGCCCGGATACAAACCGCGATGTGATCGTGCGCTACATCGTTGAACAAGGCACCATCAGCCCGCGCGCAGATGCCAACTGGACGTTCAAACCCATGGAAGGGACGTCTGTGCTGTTCGATACCGGCCCTGCGGCCAAAGCCTATGCTTCAGATGTGCCGGGCGTCACTATCGAAGAGGCCGGAGACGGCCCGGACGGATTCGCACGGTTCCGCATTTCACTTTGATTTGTGTCGCCGCGCGAGCGCGTCGATCCGCCGGGGAGGCTCTGCCTCCCCGGACCCCTCCGGCATATTTCTGCCAAGATGAAACCTATCCCAAAATCCCTTTGACGGTCGGTATCAAAGCCTGACCGATAGCGCGGGTGTTAGAGGCATCGAGATGGATACCGTCAATAGGTGAACTTTCGGCGACGGATTGCGCATCGAAACTGGGCACATCCAAGCGCGCCGCCAAACGGGTTGCTTGCACGGCGAATTCTTCAGATTTCTGGATGAGATCCGTTGTGACATCTGTATCGGCGCAAACCACCAGACGTTGCGGAATAACCAGCAGAAGCTTTGTGGCGACTGGGTCAGGCACCCGCATCGGGTGATGGCGCACAAGTTCGATCAGATGTTCCAGACCGCGAATGGCGCGTTTCAGCGGGTAGCCCCAATATACATCATTGGTGCCCAAAAACAGGATCACCAGATCAACCGGCGCGTTGGAATGCAGCAGCGTGGGCAAGAGCGCGGCGCCATTCATGTTACCCGGGCTCGCATGTTGATCCATCGCAGTGGTCCGGCCGCGTGCACCATCTGCGATGACCTCTACCTCATGCAAGCCTGAGCGCAGTACATTGGGCCAGCGGTCTTCATACGGATGGCGTCCGCCATCTTCAGGACGCGATCCCCAGGTCAGGCTATCGCCAAAGCAAAGAACAGTCTTTCTCATGCCTTGCCGTAGATGGCGGCGAGCTTGGCAAGTGCCGCTTCAGGTGTCAGCTCTTCGCTTTCGCCAGTTTTGCGCGATGTCAGCTCTATGACGCCATTCTTCAATCCGCGCGGTCCAACCGTGATCCGCCAAGGCAGTCCGATCAGATCCATGGTTGCAAACTTGCCACCCGCGCGCTCGTTTCGATCATCATACAGGGCTTCAAGGCCCATGGTTTCGATTTGCGCATAGAGGCTCTCGCAGGCACCATCTGCCTCTGCATCACCTTGCTTGAGATTGACGATGCCCACATGGAATGGCGTGACACCCTCGGGCCAGATGATGCCCTTATCATCATGGCTAGCCTCAATGATCGCGCCAAGAAGACGAGACACGCCGATCCCATGCGACCCCATATGCACCGCCACTGGTCTTCCATCCGGGCCTTGCACAGTTGCGCCGAGCGCATCGGAGTATTTCGTACCGAAATAGAAAATCTGTCCGACCTCGATACCCCGCGCGACGCGGCGACGCGCCTCTGGGACCTGATTGAACAACGCCTCGTCATGGGTCTCATCCGTGCGCGCGTATTTTGTCGTGAACTCTTCCATGACACTGGCGCATTGGTTCTTGTCATCATAGTCGATCTCGCGATCCCCGAAGGTCAGATCGGTGACGGCACTGTCATAGAACACCTCGCTTTCGCCTGTCTCGGCCAGAACGAGGAACTCATGCGTGTCATCCCCGCCAATCGGTCCTGAATCCGCGCGCATCGGGATCGCCTGCAGGCCCATCCGCTCATAGGTGCGCAGGTAGCTGACCAGATGACGGTTGTAAGCATGCATCGCGTCTTCTTTTGTCAGATCAAAATTATAGCCGTCCTTCATGTAGAATTCACGGCCGCGCATGACACCGAAGCGCGGGCGGCGCTCATCACGAAATTTCCATTGTATCTGATACATGGTCAGCGGCAGATCTTTGTAGCTTGAGACATGCGCACGGAAGATATCCGTAATCATCTCTTCTGCTGTGGGTGTGAACAGCATATCACGGCCATGGCGATCCTTGATACGCAGCATCTCCTCTCCGTAATCATCGTAGCGCCCGGAATCCCTCCACAAATCAGCCGACTGGATTGTCGGCATCAGCATCGCCATATGACCCGCACGCGCCTGCTCTTCATGCACGATCGTTTCGATATTCTTCAGAACTTTGTATCCCAACGGCAACCATGAATAGATCCCCGCAGAGGACTGCTTGATCATCCCTGCCCGAAGCATCAGGCGGTGGGAGACAATCTGCGCCTCGCTGGGCGTTTCTTTCAGGACGGGCAGGAAATAGCGGGACATGCGCATGGGGGTCAGGCCTTCTTTGTCTGGATCACCCGTGCCTACGACAGCAAAAGCAATGGGGCAAGCTAGATAGAGCCCGCCTCCACCATGTAATTGTTGGCCGTACACATCGCGCTGTCATCGGACGCCAGAAACAGCACCATGCGTGCAACATAGACAGGATCGATCAAATCGGGCAGGCACTGCCTGTTGCGGTGCTTCTCCAACGCTTCGGGGGTCGCCCAAAGCTCTTTCTGCCGATCGGTCATGATCCAGCCGGGCACAACCGTATTCACCCGAATGCGATGATCGCCCAGGTCGCGCGCCATCGTACGGGTGAGCCCGTGCACGGCAGCTTTGGCTGTCGCATAGGCCGGAAAGTTCCCGACGGCCTCAAACCAGCTGTTTGAGCCCAGGTTGATGATAGAGCCGCCACCCGCAGCAATCATGCCAGGCGCGACGGCCTGAATGGCAAAGAACATGTGGCGCAGATTGGTGTCCATCCGCTCGTCCCAATATTCTGGCGTGACGTCTGTCCACGCATGTCGGTCATCGCGGGCCGCATTGTTGACAAGGACCTGAAACGCACTTTGTTCTTCCGCCAAAGCTTTGATTGCCGCCTGCACCGCTTCAATGTCGCGCAGATCGCACAGTTTGAAGATGGCCCCTGTTTTGGCCGCTACCGCTGCGCTGTTTTCCGCGTCTCTGTCCAGAAATGCGACGCGGGCGCCCTGAGAGGCAAATGCCTCAACGGTCAAGGCACCAATCCCTCCCGCTCCGCCAGTGATCAAAACAGATTTGCCTGCCAGACTAGGATAGGTCGCAAATTCGGGCATTCGCTTCTCCTCAAGGTTCATTTTGCGGACACCGCCAGACGGAGACGTGCCAGCCCGCGCGGCGAGCGCAAAAACATCATGTGCGGCGCAGCCGCTCCAGTGGATCAGGTCGCCTCACCTGACATCAATATCGGCATCCATAGCTGCAGCCAAAGACTTAAAGCGGGCCTGCGCCACTTCACCGAACAGATCTTTTGTCTCGGGATGCAGTTTGAGCTTCAGCAGCCGCTTCTTGGGATGCCATGTCAGCTTTCCCATCAGTTCGGGCCGCTCTACAGAGAACATAGCGCCGAACCGCATTGCCTTGCCAAGTATTTCTGCTGCCTTCAGCTCTTTCTCAGGCAAGAGCTCAAACAATTCCTCTAGGCGTCCACCATCGCGGGAGTTTTTGTAACGATGCAGCAAAGCCACGCCCAAAAAGATACGGCCGCGATGATCCAGCCCACCCAGATTGGCGCGGGTTGCGTTGTCAAAGCAAACTTCCGCACGGTAGTCGGGATGCGCACGCCAACTTACGTCATGCAGCAAACATGCCGCCCGGATCAGTCGGGCACGCTCATGTTTCACTTTGCCAAAAATCGGCTCGATGAACTTATGCAATTGCCGCCCAAATCCCGGGATGCGGGCATTCTTCGCCTCATCCCAGCGGCACGCTTCGATCAAGGGATCGCGGCGCTTCAACTCGAATGGCATCTGTTCATAAAGCAGCCCTTCGCGGATGCCGTAGCTGGAGACAGCAAGGCTTTCGGGCTTGAACCTTTGGATCAGCGATTTCAGCACCTGTGCCGCGATTGGGACAAGGCGCATCCGCGCCTCAGAATTGCCAGTGATAGCGCGCAGCTCGTCAATAGACTGGCCGCGTATCCACTTCACGGTTTGCAACACGGATTTGGGCTTCATCCGGTATTCATGCAGCACTTTCAACGGATAACCGCGCCGCTCCATATCGAGGCGCGCCAAAGCCCGCCATGACCCGCCAACAAGATAGATCGTGCCGTAATTCTGCGGCATGTCTTCGCGCAGCTCATCCAACGTCGCATCAATCACCTGCTTGCGCGCCTTATATCCGCCTTTCACACCCATCAGTTTGAGTGGCCCCAGTTCAGAGGTCACGCGTTTACCGACAACGCCATCGCCAACCTCTGCCAATTCCATGGAGGAGCCGCCGATGTCACACATCAAACCCTTCGCTTCGGGCCAGCCCAAGAACACACCTTGCGCGGAGAGGCGCGCCTCTTCGTTGCCTGTCGCAACCCACAGGTTGATACCAGTCTCGCGCGCAACTTCCTCGCAGAATTCCTTGCCATCTTCTGCATCGCGCACCGCAGCAGTGGCCACAGCACTGACCGGGTGGACGTTCATCCCCTGACAGAGAAGCGCAAACCGCTTGAGCGCAGCGAGGGCCCGCGCTCTGCCCTCAACGGATAAGCGCCCTGTGCGCGCCATATCCGCACCCAATGCCGCCATGATCTTTTCGTTGTAAAAATACGCTGGTGAGCGGGCAGCGCCATCAAACACCACTAGCCTTACGGAGTTAGAGCCAACATCAATCGTACCCACCCGGCTGAGACGTTTGGCCTTTGGGTCATCAAATAAGGGGCGCCCGAACGGCCCGTATTCCTCGCCGTCAGACGTTTTGCTGCCGTCCTTTGCCACGCGCACGATTCCCCTCGTCTTCGCTCCGCGCAGAACATGCACGGCAGGACGGGTTAGGGTCAACAAACCCTTACAGAAACCGGCAAAATTAGTGAGTGACCGCTGTAGCTACGCGTCTTTCGAATGCGCCAATTCGGGCACGTCCCCTGCCCCCGCGCTGCCGCGACCGGACAGGGACGGGTTTTCCATAAAGAAACGGTGGCAATTGAACGGATGGTCGTCCTCACCGACTTCTTGTCGCGCATAGCTGCCATCGGGCTGCAGCACCCAGCTTTGCGCTGTATCGGCGAGATTTGCAGCCATGATCTGGCTCATCACCTGCGCCTGCACAGTTTTGTTGGTGATCTGCACCAACGTCTCCACACGCCGGTTCAGGTTGCGCCCCATCCAGTCGGCGGAAGACATGTATACTTTGGCTTTTTTCGACGGCAGCCCGCGCCCATTGCCGAAACACACGATCCGCGAGTGTTCAAGGAAACGCCCGACAACAGATTTGACCCGAATATTCTCGCTCAGCCCTTCGATACCCGGCCGCAGCCCACAAATGCCACGCACGACGAGGCTGATTTTCACGCCGGCCTGACTGGCCTCATACAGCGCATCAATCACGTCTGGCTCAATGAGGGAGTTCATCTTGGCCCAAATTTCTGCCGGTTTGCCGTCTTTGGCGAACGCAATCTCCGCCTTGATGTTCTCGATCAGCGTCGATTTTAGCGTCAGCGGCGCAATCGCGAGGTTCTCCAGACTGTCGGGCTGCGCGTAGCCGCCGACATAGTTGAACACACGCGTCGCATCGCGGCCGAGCGCCGCATCACAAGTAAACAGGCTCAGATCTGTATAGAATTTAGCCGTAATCGGATGGTAATTGCCCGTCCCGAAATGCGTATAAGTGACAAGCTTCTTGCCTTCACGCCGTACAATCGCGCTGATCTTGGCATGGGTTTTGTAATTGATGAAACCATAGACCACATGCGCGCCTGCCCGCTCCAATTTTCGGGATTGCCGGATATTCGCAGCTTCATCAAAGCGCGCTTTCAACTCGACCAGTGCGGTGACAGACTTGCCGTTCTCCGCCGCCTCGCAAAGTGCCGCCACAATCGGGCTTTCATTCGACGTGCGGTAGAGTGTTTGCTTGATCGCGACCACATCCGGATCACGCGCAGCCTGCGCGAGGAAGCGCACGACCATGTCGAATGTCTCGTAGGGATGATGCAGCAACATGTCTTTCTGCCGGATCGCAGAGAACATATCGCCTTCGTGATCTTGCACCCTTTCTGGCACCCGTGGCGTGAAATGCGGCCAGAGCAGCGCAGGTGGTGCCATATCGACCAATTCGGATATGTCGCTGAGCCCCAGCATCCCTGAGATCTCGATCACATCTGCCTCTGTCACTTCCAGCTCTTCCATGATCAGAGCCCGCAGTTTTGCAGGTGCGCCAACGCTCATCGTCAGACGGACCACTTCGCCACGACGGCGGCGCTTCAGTGCTGTCTCAAATTCTCGGACGAGATCTTCGGCTTCTTCCTCCACCTCCAGATCGCTATCGCGCAGCACGCGGAATGTGCAATGCCCTTTGGCTTCATATCCCGGGAAGATGTCCCCAACCCGCTCAATCAGCAGGTCTTCCATCGCCATCACGCGGATCTGACCGTTGATCTCCGGCAAGGTGACGAAGCGTTCGATCTGTTTGGGGATCGGCAAAAGCGCCTGCAGGCTGCGCCCGTCAGATTTCCGGCTGAGCTGCAACGCGAGCGACAGCCCCGTGTCTGGAATAAAAGGAAACGGGTGCGCCGGATCAATGGCAAGGGGTGACAAGACCGGAAAGATATTGGAGATAAAGTAGCTTTCCAGATAGCTTTGATCGCCTTCGTTGAGTTGATTGCCGGTTAGCAACGAAATACCCGCGGCGTGCATTTCAAGGCGCAACGCGCCCAGCACCACGTCTTGCCGTTCCATCAGAGAACGCGCCGTTTCATCAATCGACACCAATTGCTGCGCTGGGCTGCGACCATCGGCTGAGGGTGTCGTGTTTCCGGCGAGCGCCAATTCGCGCAAACCAGCCACACGGACCGAATAGAATTCATCAAGGTTATTGGCTGAGATCGCCAGAAAGCGCACACGTTCCAGCATCGGCACTTTGGGATTGGACGCCTCTTCCAAGACGCGAGAGTTGAAAGCCAGCCAGCTGAGCTCGCGATTAAAGAAGCGATCTGGCCCTGTCAGATCGACATCATCCATACCAACGGGCGCGGGGAACGCCGCGCTTAGGAAATCCGCATTCGTCATGGGATTGAGTTTGATGTCGGAATGTAACGTCACAGTGACTTATGCCCTAAATCAGGACGCTTTGTCCAGAAATCAGCCTTGAGCGTCGCGCAGGATCTCGCCTGCAAGCCGCTTGCCGATGGGCTTGCCTTCACTGAGCGCCCGCGCGTCCAATGCGTCAACAAATGCGTGCGCGGCCGCAAAACTTCGTTCAATACGCGGCAGCACATAGTCCAGCAAACCATTGGGCAGGTTGATCTGCCGGTCCGAGAAGAGCTTGACCAGAACCGCGCCGAGCAAAACGTCATCGGGCGCGTCCAGTGCCACAACAGACGTCGCCTCTAGCCGGCTTCTGAGATCTGGCAAACGCAGCGTCATCGCGGCGGGTGGTGTTGCGGTTGTCATCAAAAGCGGATGACCTTCCGCCAACATCAGGTTGTGCAGGTGAAACAGCGCCGTTTCATCCTGCTGCGACATTGCGTCGATATTCTCTACGGCGAGCGGGCCCTCCGCCTCCGATGGGATGTCACATTCGGCCAGACCCGCGGCAGGCAGGATGCGCGCCGCGCTCTCACCCGCCCAGACATGGGCGAGATGCGTCTTGCCCGAGGCGCGCGGGCCTGCAAGGATCAGCTTGCCATTGGGCCATGTGTCGATGCGTTCCAACGCTGTGACGGCCAGCGCGTTGGCGTCGGAGACAAAGAAATTGTCGCGTCCCAGCGCCGGTTTGGCGCTGAGCGGGAAGGCCAGTTGTTTCGCCATATCAACTGTCTTCGTCGAGGCCGCGATAGAGGCGGCTGTTTTGATACTGCGTGACGCCAAAGCGCGTCAGCACGCCCAAGATTGCGGCCACCGGAACCGCGACCAACATTCCGACGAAGCCAAAAATGGTCCCGAACGCCGACAAGGCAAAGAGCAGCCAGACCGGATGCAAGCCGACGCTCTCGCCCACCAGTTTCGGTGTCAGGATGTTGCCTTCGAGGAATTGCCCAACGGCAAAAATCACGGCCACTGCTACGATCCATTGCGGCTCTGCCCAGAATTGGAACAGAGCCAGCCCTATGGCCAAGGCGCCACCGACCAGCGCGCCGACATAGGGAATAAAGGTGATCAATCCCGCAATCACGCCCACTACGAGGCCAAATTGGAGCCCCACCAGCATCAGCGTTGCAGCATAAAACGTCCCCAGAATCGCGCAAACGGTGAGCTGACCGCGCACGAAACTGGCCAGCGTGTTGTCGATCTCTGCGGCCAGACGCCGGATGGTCGGCGCGTGATCACGCGGCAAGAGCGCGTCGATCCGGGCGATCATATTGTCCCAGTCGAGCAGCAGATAGAACGCCACGACCGGGACCACAACCACGAACACAGCCGCGTTGATCACCCCGATGGCTGAACTGAAGACCGTTTGCACAAGTGCTGTCCCGCGTTCCTGCAAGGTCGTGCCAAAACCGCTGAGCGCCTTGCGCAAGGTAGAGGTCTCATCGAGCAAGGTCGGGAAGCGCTCAGAAAGGTAGGAGTAGAGGCTGGAAAGATACTTCGGTGCCTGTTCCAGCAATCCGGCCGTTTGCACCGCCACCTCTCGCACCACGAAAATCAGCACGGGGATGATCACAAGTATTGCCACAAGCGAGATGAGTGCCGTGGCCGCGACCCGACTGAATTTCAACCGTTGCAAGCGGTCCGCAACAGGATCCATCATATAGGCAATGGCGCCGCCTACGATGAAGGGCAGCAACACATCGCCCAGAAACCAGAGCGCGAGGCCGAACACGATGGCAGTAATGCCCCAGTATTTTGCCTGATCCTGAACAGGTAATGCCATGCGTGCCTCATTAACGGGGTTCAGTCTGCCGCAGCGATTGCGTTGCGGCAAACTCGCACATAATGCGCGCGGTGAAAACCGCGCAACCGTCAACCGATTCTGACTAGGCTGCGCGGGCTCTGCGGATCAGATCTAGGATGTCTTTCGCCGCTTCCGGGATATTGGTTCCGGGCCCGAAGATCGCCTTGACGCCAGCGTTTTTGAGGAAGTCGTAATCCTGCTGCGGGATCACGCCGCCGCAGATCACGATGATCTCACTCGCATCGGCGTCATTGAGCGCCTGCACCAATTTTGGCGCAAGTGTCTTGTGACCAGCGGCCTGAGAGCTGATGCCCACGACATGCACATCATTGTCGACCGCGTCTTGCGCAGCCTCTGCAGGGGTTTGAAAGAGCGGGCCGACATCGACGTCAAAGCCGATATCAGCAAAGGCGGTCGCGATGACTTTGGCGCCGCGGTCATGGCCGTCCTGGCCCATCTTGACGACCAACATACGTGGGCGGCGCCCTTCTTCTTCAGCGAAGTCTTCCACGTCTTTCTGGATCGCCGCAAAGCCGGCATCGCCCTCATAGGCTGCACCGTAAACACCGGCGAGCGTTTTGACCTCTGCGCGATGACGGCCAAAGGCTTTTTCCATGCTCATGCTGATCTCTCCCACTGTTGCACGGGCACGGGCAGCCTCCACCGCATATTCCAACAGATTTCCTATGCCAGTGGTCGCGGCGTTCTCAAGCGCCGCAAGGGCGCCTTCGACCGCCGCGGCATCACGGGTTTCCCGGATGCGGGCGAGCCGTTCGATCTGGGATTTCCTGACAGCCATGTTGTCGACGTCAAGAATGTCAATCTCATCTTCCTGATCAAGCTTGAACTTGTTGACACCAACCACCACCTCGCCGCCGCGGTCGACCTGCGCTTGTCGCAAGGCCGCGGCTTCCTCGATCCGCAGTTTCGGCATGCCAGAGGCCACCGCTTTGGTCATGCCGCCCATCTCGTCGATTTCCTCGATGATCTTCCAGGCTTCATCTGCCAGATCGGCGGTAAGCTTCTCAACATAGTAGGAGCCTGCCAGAGGATCGACGACTTTCGTCACCTTGGTCTCGTTCTGCAAGATCAGCTGGGTGTTGCGCGCGATGCGGCTGGAGAATGCCGTTGGCAGCGCAATTGCTTCATCAAAACTGTTGGTGTGCAGTGACTGTGTTCCGCCGAGCACCGCGCTCATCGCCTCATACGCAGTGCGCACGATGTTGTTATAGGGGTCTTGCTCCTGCAGCGACACGCCAGAGGTTTGGCAATGGGTGCGCAGCATCTTGCTGCTCTCTTTTTGTGCGCCGAACTCGGTCATGATCCGGTGCCAGAGGAAGCGTGCGGCGCGCAGTTTTGCGGCCTCCATGAAGAAGTTCATGCCAATGGCGAAGAAAAAGCTCAGGCGGCCCGCAAACTTGTCGACGTCCATGCCTTTCTCGATGGCGGCACGGACATATTCCTTGCCATCCGCCAAAGTAAAAGCCAGTTCCTGAACGAGGTTCGCGCCCGCTTCCTGCATGTGGTAGCCGGAGATCGAGATGGAGTTGAATTTTGGCATATCGGAGGCCGTAAATTCGATGATATCCGACACGATCCGCATCGAGGGGTCGGGTGGGTAGATATAGGTGTTGCGCACCATGAATTCCTTCAGAATGTCATTCTGAATCGTGCCCGACAGAACCGCCCGGTCATGACCCTGCTCTTCCCCTGCAACGATGAAGGACGCCAGCACCGGGATCACTGCGCCGTTCATCGTCATGGAGACAGAAATTTTATCGAGCGGAATGCCGTCAAACAGGATTTTCATATCCTCAACACTGTCAATCGCCACGCCGGCCTTGCCGACATCGCCCTCGACACGTTCATGGTCACTGTCGTAGCCGCGATGGGTGGCCAGATCGAAAGCGACAGAGACGCCCTGCTGCCCAGCATCAAGTGCTTTGCGGTAGAAAGCGTTGGACTCCTCAGCCGTTGAGAAGCCTGCATATTGGCGGATGGTCCACGGCCTGCCAGTGTACATCGTGGCACGCGGCCCGCGTGTGAACGGGCCTTCGCCGGGCATGGAGCCCATGTGATCCAGACCCTCCGCATCCTCAGCGGTGTAGACGGGCTGGATCGCGATGCCTTCAGGGCTGTCCCATGTCAGGCCATCCAGAGGCTTGCCACGCAGTTCGGCTTCAGCCCGCTTGGCCCATTCTGCTTTCTTCGTCATAGTCACTTCCTCTTGCGTCTAGCGGCCCGCCGGATGTCTCTCCGGTCGGATCGTAATAGGTCGCCAAGCCATCGCTGCCGTTGATCAGCCAGTCGATATCTGTGGCATAGTCCTGTCGTAATTTATGGATTTGATCGGGGCCAAAAGGCTGGTACCGGCCGATCTTGCTTTCAAGAACCTCCGCAACCTCTGTCTGGCCGCGCTCGCGTGCAATCTCACCGACTTCGCAGGCGGTCAGAGACGCGTTATTTGTCGCACCGCCGCCCTTCATCCGCGCCATGCCGCGCCGTCCGGTCAACGCGCTAAGCTGCATCTGTGGCTGGTTTGACCAAGCCTCAAAAGGCCACACGACCAGCTCGGCCAGAGGAAAAACATCGGCGATGTCCTGAACGACATGCCGCCAGCGGCGCGGTTGCGTGGTCAATTTATCAAGCAGATCCTCATGCGGCAGATCATCGCCTGCCTTGATACGAAACGCCAAGGCAGAGGCCCAGTAGCTGTCATAGGACCGGATCGCCAAGCCCACCCGCAGCGGATACCCCTCGAAAGCGGGCGCAAATCGCGCCAATCGTTTGGCGACCTGTGGATAAAGGCGCATACGTTTGAAGTTATGCCCCATCGTGCCCATCATGTTTTCTTCACTGATAAGCAATCGCCGCATGGCATTGTTTTCGACGCGCTGCAATTCGACCTTGATACGTCCGATGGAGCGGGCAGCCATTTCATGATCTTCTGCCTGCAACAGGTTCGGATCACGCACCAGACCAGCGAACAGCCCGGACCGCGTGCGCCCCGGCCCCCACATTGATGTATGCTGTCGCGCCAAAGACTGCCGGTTGGCATTCAAAAACACCTGCAATGATGTCGATGCTGTGCGATGCGCGCCGAGATGCAGACAGATATCCATGTAACCAAAAGCCTCAATACCACGTGCCAACCGGGCACTCACTGAGGCATGTTTCTGGTCGAAAAGGTTATGAAACCGGTTAATCACACAACGGTGTGGAAACAGATTGGAATTGCCCTTAGAAATGCCAAACCGCCACCCTATATAAGCCTCAAGCGGAGGACTTATGAAATACACTCTATCACTTGTAATTGCTGGATTTTTTGCAAGCGTCGCAGCCTTACCAGCAGCCGCGCAGCAGGCAGCTGACGAGGCCGAAAACATCGGGCCTATGGATGTAGTTGAATTGAATTTGAATGATTTTCTATGGGAGAAACGGCCGATTGTCGTCTTTGCCGACACCGAACGTGACCCTGCTTTTATCCGCCAGCTTGATCTGCTGGAGGCGCGCTCTGACGCTCTGCAAAGCCGCGATGTCGTAATCCTGACCGATACCAACCCCGCTGAATTGTCACCGCTGCGCGAGAAGTTGAGACCGCGTGGCTTCATGCTCGTGCTGATTGGCAAGGATGGCGGCGTCAAGCTGCGCAAACCGTTCCCGTGGTCCGTGCGAGAATTGTCGCGCGCCATCGACAAGATGCCATTGCGCCAGCAGGAATTGCGCGATGCGCGGGACGCCCAATCGGCATTGTCAGAATAAACCCGCTCAGCCATTTGATACGCGCCCCAAAAGCAGCCAGCCGCCGATAAACACGGTCAATACGATCAATCCGGCAACAGTTGGCAGGGCCGCGGTTCCCGACCAGAGCAAGAGCGCGCCGATGAGGTAAGACCCGGCCACAATAGACAATCCGCCGCCCCAGAAGCGCCCTTTCAAAACGCGCCCCGCCATCAATCCATAGACCAGTGCAAACAGTGCGAGGCCGGCAAGCGGCGGGAACATTGTTGAGATCAGGAACCCCAAGCCTGCGATGTCGGCAAACATGGCCTCCGCGCCCAGACGCAGAACGACATAGGCCGCACCGAGCCCGCAAATGAATGCAGCGATATATGTCAGCCAGGCTTTCATCTACTCGAATTCGAGGATCACATCATCGACGGCAAGATTGTCACCGGCTGAGGCGTTGATTTTGGAGACAACGCCTTTCTTTTCGGCCCTAAGGATATTCTCCATCTTCATCGCCTCGACAGTGCAAAGCGCTTGGCCGTCCTGCACCTCATCGCCCACGGCCACATCCATCTTCACGATCAGACCCGGCATCGGGCAGAGCAAGAGTTTCGATGTATCAGGCGCGACCTTTTCAGGCATCAGCGCAGCCAGTTCCGCCTGACGTGGCGTGCGCACACGGACAAGCAGATCCGCGCCGCGCGTGCGCAAGCGGAAACCGCCTGTGGCCTTGTCGACCTTCAACACCAACGGCGCCCCGTCAACCATCAGATGCGCA
The DNA here is from genome assembly GCA_039195745.1 of Pseudomonadota bacterium. Classification (GTDB taxonomy): domain Bacteria; phylum Pseudomonadota; class Alphaproteobacteria; order Rhodobacterales; family Rhodobacteraceae; genus Litoreibacter. The sequence goes on from JBCCVD010000004.1 coordinate 203,570, forward strand.
AGGCTGTCGCCCGGCGTCCAGTCAGATGTGACGCGATGCTTGGGTCCTTTTTTGTGTTTGACCGTCGCCCCTTCGGTGTCGGCTTTGACCTTCACCTTGAAATCCTCGCCTTGCAGGGAGACGACCCAATCCTTGCCCACTTTGCGCTTGTGATTGTCCAAACGGCCTGAGATGCGTGCGCGACGAATTTCGGCAACCCGGTTCATCGCAGCAGCAGCCGAAGCCACGCGCGCCAGCGCCTCCTCACCTAGCGTGACACCTTCAAACCCGTCCGGGTATTCCTCCTCAATGAAGGCCGTGGTGATGTCACCGGAGACGAATTTCGGGTGATCCATCACGGCAGAGCAAAACGGCAGGTTATGCCCGATCCCTTCCACCTCGAAACTGTCCAAAGCCACGCGCATATTCTCGATCGCGGCGGCGCGGTCCGGGCCCCATGAGCAGAGCTTGGCGATCATCGGGTCGTAATACATCGAAATCTCGCCGCCCTCATAGACGCCGGTGTCGTTCCGCACGACCATGTCTTTCTTGGCAACCTCCGCCGGAGGGCGATACCGGGTCAGACGACCGATGGACGGCAAGAAACCACGGTACGGGTCTTCGGCGTAAAGGCGGCTTTCCATCGCCCAGCCGTTCAGCTTGATATCGCTTTGCTTGATCTTCAGCTTCTCGCCATTTGCCACGCGGATCATCTGCTCGACCAAATCAACGCCCGTAATCAGCTCTGTAACAGGGTGTTCCACCTGCAGGCGCGTGTTCATCTCAAGGAAGTAGAAATTCTTGTCGCCATCGACGATGAATTCCACTGTGCCCGCGCTGGAATACCCAACCGCATCGGCCAAGGCGCAGGCTTCTTCGCCCATGGCTTTGCGGGTCTTGGGGTCCAGAAATGGCGACGGTGCTTCCTCGATCACCTTTTGGTTGCGGCGCTGGATGGAACATTCGCGCTCCCCCAGATAGATCGTGTTGCCTTGACCGTCTGACAGAACTTGAATCTCAATGTGGCGCGGTTGCGTGACGAACTTCTCAATGAAAATCCGGTCATCGCCGAAACTGTTCGCCGCCTCATTCTTCGATGACTGAAACCCTTCTCGGGCCTCCTCATCATTCCAAGCGATCCGCATGCCCTTACCGCCCCCCCCGGCGGAGGCTTTGATCATAACAGGATAGCCGATCTCCCCAGAGATCTTCACAGCCTCGTCTGCATCCTCGATCAAGCCCATATAGCCCGGCACGGTGGAGACTTTCGCCTCTTGTGCGATTTTCTTGGAGGTGATCTTGTCGCCCATCTTCTCAATCGCGCCTTTAGGCGGTCCGATGAAGGCCACGCCAGCTTCTTCAAGTGCCTCAGCAAATTTCGCGTTTTCCGACAGGAAGCCGTAGCCCGGATGTACAGCCTCAGCGCCGGTTTGCTTGATCGCATCCATGACTTTTTCAATCACGATGTAGGATTGATTGGCAGGCGGTGGACCGATATGGACCGCCTCGTCGGCCATCCGCACATGCATTGCGTTGCGATCGGCGTCAGAATAGATCGCGACGGTCTTGATGCCCATCTTGCGCGCTGTTTTGATCACACGGCAGGCAATTTCCCCGCGGTTTGCAATCAGGATTTTCTTGAACATGTCTTACGTCCCCAACTTCTGCGCTGTAGCGCGCGTCAAAACAGAAAAACCGGAGCGCATTTCTGCGCACCGGTCGTGAGTGTCAGGCAGCCGGGAGGCTGCGATGTGAGTGGTTTTATTTACAAACGCCTGCGTCGTCGCAGAAAACACCGGCTGCGCCACCAAGGACCGCGCCTGTAAGCGCGTCGCCGCCTGTTGCCTTAGAGATGGCCGCGCCACCCGCCGCACCGACAAGGCCGCGTTCCGCATCCGAGTCGCATGCCGAAACGGTCGCGCCGAGTGCAATGAATCCGAGTATGATGAATGGTCTACGCATATCTGCTCTCCTTTAAGATAACCGCAGACAAAACACGTCGATCCTGATTTTGGTTCCCCACAGATACGTGAGGGCAGATTTGCGCGGCAAACCGCCCGAACCCCAAGGCGCGTATCGGCCAATTCATGCCATGCTGACGCTGCGCAGAAAAAAAGAGGTCCGCCCGAAAGGACAGACCTCTTTAGAGGGGAAGGGTAACGGTTTTGTACTTGCACGCGCGCCACTGTGCTGGAGAGATGCGCCTGCAAAGCCAACATGCGACGAGACCCGCGCGGCGCAAACCCTGCATACTGAAATACCCCAATTTGGGCTGAATCCCGCCCAAAACACTCGGGCAAAAGCAGAAATGCGCCGACACTCATTCGTAGCTCCCGTCGAATGCTGCCGGGAAAGATGCCCGCGCGCGGTTCACGTCGATTTTTAACAACGCCTCGTAACTCTTTGGGTCAAAGGGATCTTCTGCCGCAATCACCTCACGCCCAAACAACCAGCTAAGCCGTCCCGCGTCGAGATTTCCACGTTCAAAGGAGTCTTCACCGAAATGCGCCCAAAGTGCCCACATAAACCCTTCATCGGCGCGGCGGTCCGGTGGTCTGCGGTCTGAATAACGCTCCCGCGCGATCAAAGGAGTCGGACCTTTCTTATTGTCTCGCCGAATCGTGAATTGGTAGTCGGTTCCGGGCAAACGGCTTGGGAACCCGCGGTGCTTATGCATGACAAACCCTCCCACATCGGCTGGGAGCGTTACGAAACCGCGGAATTTCTGGAGTTACATGCTCAACGCACAAAGCGGAGCGAAGGGGGTTTTGCGGGGCGAGCGATAATGTCCGCCCCGCAAAGGTAGTCTTAGAATTTGCTGTACACTGGCTCTTCGACCACTGGCTCAACAATAACCACTTCTTCTTCTTGCTGGCCGCCGCAAGCTGCGACAACTGCGACGAAGCCGAGGGCAACGATAGCTTTGATGCTCTTAGACATGTCTGTCTCCTATTAAGTTCATATCTTGATTCCCCCGAGTCACCCCGAAGTGGATCAACACACGATGTATGGGTCACAGAAATGCGACCTTGATGCAAGCTATCTGTTTTCGTTGAAAAAAAATACTCCCCACCGTTGCCTAAATCACGATGTGTCGCGTTTGCATCATTCGCTTCTCTAGATTGGCTAAGCGCCTCAATATATAGTGAATTTTCCATCATCCCTCCCAGATACAGGCGTTATCGACGATGGTGTAACTGTCAAAATACTGCACTATCTGTGGCACAGAATCGCCGAACGCGGTCGGCTCGGAGGCAATTGAAACGATGACATGTGTCGCGTTCGGGGCTGAGCGTGCGCGCCGTTCCAGCCCGAAGCTATGGCAGAGTTGCGCGAAATCGCCTTCGATGGTGTCAAAGCCCCACCGTTCCGAATCCTCGAGCATCTCTGCGACGTAGCGCAGTCGGATCGTCTTGACGCTCTGCGTCGGCACGCCCACAGGCTCCAACAGCGTTTCAAGCTCCTTCACGACAAGGCCGGACGGCAAAGAAATCGCTCCGTCTTGCCCTTCAACCAGCGCAACGGGTTCAGGTGTGACCACGGACAAATCAGCTTCCTCCGGACACGTCAGACCTGTCACCGCGCAAAGCGCAGACCATATGCCAAGCGAGAGCGTCACTCGCCCTTCTTCACCAGCACGCATTTGAGCGCGTCGCGCTCCACGAGAGTTTCGACCTGCCCCAGCTCGGACAATTCCGCGATCTGCGGATCTGCGCGCGGCGCGCGCAGATCGAGGATCAGATGACCTCGCGCAGCAACACCGTCATGGAAGTAATCCATGTAGGTGGTGACCGGATAATGAAAACCGCAAGACATGAAACTCATGGCCAGATCAACGTCAGGCACATCGTCCAGATCTTCCTTGTCTGGATTGATTGTCGTCACTGATGCTTCAGCAACGCCATTTGCCAGCGCAAATGCCTTGGCTACGGCGAGATTGGAATAGGCCGCGCCGGATTTCTTGAAGCCGAAATGCCGGTTCTCTGTCTCTTCAATATCAATCAGAACGATCTCGCACCCCAGTTCCTGCGCCGCAAAGACGTCGAAGAAGCCGTAACCGCAGCCGATATCCGCGATGCGTTTTGGGCCGATCTGTTTGAGCGTCGGCAACATCTCCCGATACTCCATGTGAATTGCGGCCAATGTCCGGCGCATCAGCAAATCGGGGCGATCCTGCGCCACTGCCAGCAGCGGCTCTTCATTGCCTTCGGTCCAGGCTCGGATCAGTTTCCCACCTTTGGGCACGTCAAAGATCACCTGTGCACGTTGCAAGATCATGTTCACGACATCGCCGACCGAAAACATGGAAATATCCATCTGCGCGACGGCATCCATATGCTCTTGCGGGATAGCCTGCTTATTCAATGCGTTGGTTGCGCTCATGCGTGCCTCTTGCTGGATGTCTTTGTGCCGAAGACGGGGTCCTACCCGCGTTCACCTGCTTAAAGCGGGATGTTATCGTGCTTCTTCCAAGGATTTTTCGCCTGTTTGCTCCGCAAGGAGGCGAAAGCGCGGCTGACGCGCTTCCGGGTCGAACGCGGCATGATGACCTCGTCAATCACGCCCTTCTCTGCGGCGACAAACGGGTTGGCGAAGCGATCTTCATAATCGGTGGTCCGGCCGGCGATCTTTTCCGCATCGCCAAGCTCGGAGCGATAGAGGATTTCGACCGCGCCTTTCGCGCCCATCACCGCAATCTCGGATGTGGGCCACGCATAGTTGAAATCACCCTGCAAGTGTTTCGACGCCATCACCACATAGGCCCCGCCATAGGCTTTGCGCGTGATCACGGTCACTTTCGGCACAGTCGCCTCGCCGTAGGCGTAAAGCAGCTTGGCACCGTGCTTGATCACCCCGCCATATTCCTGGCTCGTCCCCGGCAGGAAGCCCGGCACATCCACCAGCGTCAGGATCGGAATTTCAAACGCATCGCAGAACCGAACAAAACGCGCGGCCTTGCGGGAACTGTCAATGTCCAGAACGCCCGCCAGAACCATCGGCTGGTTGGCCACGACACCCACTGTCTGCCCTTCCAGCCGGATGAACCCCGTCAGAATGTTCTTGGCAAACTCCGCCTGTATCTCGAAGAAATCGCCTTCATCTGCCAGTTTGTGGATCAGCTCTTTCATATCATAAGGCGTGTTCGGATTGTCCGGGATCAACGTGTCCAACGCCGCCTCTTCACGTGCCACATCATCAAAAAATGGCCGTACCGGGGGTTTCTGACGATTATTCAGCGGCAAAAAGTCAACAAGGCGACGCACCTCGGAAAGCGTCTCCACATCATTTTCAAATGCCCCATCCGCGACGGAGGATTTTTTGGTGTGGGTCGAGGCCCCGCCCAACTCTTCCGCTGTGACAACCTCATTGGTCACGGTTTTGACCACGTCAGGCCCCGTGACAAACATGTAGGAGGTGTCTTTCACCATGAAGATGAAATCTGTCATCGCTGGTGAGTACACCGCGCCGCCCGCACACGGCCCCATGATGACGGAGATTTGCGGCACCACGCCGCTGGCCATGATATTGCGCTGGAACACGTCGCCATAAGCCGCGAGAGAGGCGACGCCTTCCTGAATCCGCGCGCCGCCGGAATCGTTGATACCGATGATCGGTGCCCCGTTCTGGATTGCCATATCCATGATCTTGCAAATCTTCTGGCCATGCGTCTCAGAGACGGACCCGCCCATCACAGTAAAATCTTGGCTGAATACATAGACCAGCCGCCCGTTGATCGTGCCCCAGCCAATCACAACGCCGTCGCCAGCGGGCCGATCTGCTTCCATGCCAAAATCGGTGCAGCGATGCGCAACGAACATGTCGAACTCTTCGAAGGTGCCCTCATCCAGCAGCAGCTCGATCCGCTCGCGCGCGGTCAGCTTACCTTTGCTATGCTGAGCATCAATGCGCCGCTGCCCGCCACCCTGCCGGGCGTTTTCGCGCCGCGCTTCCAACTCTTCGAGAATGTCTTTCATGTCACTGTCCCTCCCCGGCCTGCCACTTGGCGGCGCTGGTGTCATGCGGGTTTCTCCGCGAAATTTCCCGCAACCTATAGAAATGCTGCGCCGCAAAAAAGAGAAATTCCGCAAATTTGCAAAACTTGAAAAAGCGTGGCGCATCAAATTGCAAATCTGCAAATTTCAGGACTTCGGGAATGCACGCGAAACCTGTTGGACATTCCCTGCCTTATCGCCGACATTACCTCAATGGAACGACGCGTTTCGATCCGATTTTTAGACCGGACAACCCCACCCCATATCTTCACATTGGTCCTGCTGGCAGGCCTGTCTGCCTTGGCAATGAGCGTTTTCCTCCCCTCATTGCCTGCCATGACAGCCGAGTTCGAAACCTCTTACGCTGTCATGCAACTGTCGGTCTCGCTCTATCTGGCGTGCACGGCTGTCGTACAGCTTTTGGTCGGACCGATCTCTGACAAATACGGGCGCAGACCCGTCACACTTGCGGCGCTTTCGATTTTCGTGATCGCCTCCATCGGATGTATGAGCGCCACGAGCGCTGCGATGTTCCTCATTTTCAGAATGTTGCAAGCCATTGCAGCCGTCACGATGGCCCTGAGCCGCGCGATTGTGCGCGACATTGTCTCCCAAGAGGAAAGCGCGTCGATGATCGGTTATGTGACCATGGGCATGTCCCTCGTCCCTATGTTTGCGCCGGCCATAGGCGGACTTCTGGATACAGCCTTCGGGTGGCGGGCCACGTTCTTCGTCATGGCCGCCTGTGGTCTGGCGCTGGCCTTGCTGTGCTACGCAGATCAGGGAGAAACAAACCGCTCGGGCGGCATGAGCTTCAAAGATCAGATCGCTGATTACCCAGAGCTGTTTCTCTCCCGGAGGTTTTGGGGATACGCACTTGCCGCCGCCTTCTCATCAGGCGCATTTTTCGCCTTTTTGGGAGGTGCCCCCTACGTCGCGACCGTGGTCTACGGCATGCCCTCGACCTCCGTGGGCCTGTTTTTCGGCGCACCTGCGGTGGGGTATTTCTGCGGCAACTATCTCTCTGCACGCCTCTCCGTTCGGCTCGGGATCAATCGAATGATCTGGATCGGGAGCATCATTTTGACGGTTGGCATGTTGCTGTCATTGCTGCTGACCCTCGCAGGCTTCGGCAGCGCCTACTTGTTCTTCGGTTTCTGCAGCTTTGTAGGGCTGGGAAATGGATTGATCCTGCCCAATGCCAATGCTGGCCTTCTCTCCGTCCGTCCTCATCTGGCGGGCACCGCCTCTGGCGTCGGCGGTGCGCTGATGATCGGAGGGGGCGCAGCCCTGTCTGCCCTCGCAGGTGTCGCGCTGCAAACGGGTCATGGCAGCTATCCGCTGCAATGGATCATGTTGCTCAGCGCATTATCTTGCTTGCTTTGCGTGGCCTATGTCGCATGGCGGGAAAACGCACTGAAGAGATGAAAGATCCGCTTTTGCAAAGCTTTGCAAACCTTGCTAGGAGCAGTTAGCAAAATTGCAAAGAGACGCAAATGGCCACTCAAAAACTCTACGCCGGGGTCAAGCTACGTGAACTGCGCACACGGCTTGGCCTGACGCAGAAAGCCTTTGCGGCCAAGCTCGGGGTGTCTCTGCCCTATCTCAATCAGATGGAAAACAACAACCGGCCGGTGTCGACGCAGGTGGTGCTGTCCATGGCACAGGAATTCGGCTTTGACATCACGGAACTGCGCGCAGGCGACGCGGAACGGATGGTCACCGATATGCGCGAAGCGCTCAGCGATCCGCTGTTTGACGGCCTTATGCCACCGCTGCCGGACTTGCAGCTGACAGCCTCCAACGCGTCCGGTTTTGCTCATGCGTTCTTGCAATTGCACCGCGCCTATCGCCAAAGCCAGGAACGGTTGGCCTCATTGGATGAGGCTTTGGGACGTGAAGACACAACTTTGCAGCCGAGCCCCTGGGAAGAAGTCCGCGACTTCTTTCATTATTGCGACAATTACATTGACGCAGTCGACCGTGCGGCCGAGCATTTTTCCAACGCATCCGACAGGGACGTATTGCTGCGTGATGACCTAAAGTTCTCATTGCAACATGTTGATATACCTCAGATACGGCATTTCGATAGCAACAGTCTGACGCTCAACCTCTCGTCCCGTTCATCCACCGCAACGCAGCGTTTCCAGGTCCTTCACCAAGTTGCCCTTGTCGCACATAATGAGCTGCTCGAAGCCACACTGGACCTCGCCCGTTTTCAATCGGATGCGGCCCGTCAAATCGCAAAGATCGGACTGGCCAATTACTTCGCTGGGGCAGCATTGATGCCTTACGGAAGATTTCTCAAAGCCGCGGAACAGACGCGCCATGATCTTGAACAACTGGCAGATCGCTTTGGCGCCTCTGTCGAGCAGGTCGCGCATAGGTTGTCGACACTGCAACGCCCCGGCGCAAAAGGAATACCCTTCTTCTTTGTGCGCGTGGATCAGGCCGGGACGATCACAAAACGCCACTCTGCGACCCGTTTGCAATTCGCGCGGTTCGGCGGTGCCTGCCCGCTTTGGAACGTACATCGTGCATTCGAGACGCCGGGCCGTTTTTTGCGTCAATTGGCTGAAACACCTGATGGCGTACAATACATCTCGCTCGCGCGCGACGTGTCAAAATCCGGTGGCAGCTTTGCCGCCCCGACCCGGCGCTTTGCCATCGGTCTGGGCTGCGAGATCAGTCACGCGGAGGCGCTCGTTTATGCTGATGATCTGCTGCCCGCGAAACCTCAAGCATTTGAGCCAATTGGGATTTCCTGTCGGATCTGTGAGCGAGTCAGATGCCATCAACGCTCTGTCCCACCGCTAGAAAGCAAGTTGAGCGTCGATCACGATACACGCGGCGTGCTGCCCTACGAGGTTGGCCCCTAACGCCGCGCTTTGCGCCACCCTGCAGTACGTGCCGCCGCTTCTGTTTCAAAACACTGCTCGCCCTTGCTCAGGTCGATCCCCACTTTTTCGTAATGCTGCTGCCCTTCGACATGGTAAATTCTTTCCCCCGAATTGGGAGAAATATTGCCCTTCACAATGCAATTCTCTGGCGCGCGCCCGATCCGTGCAGCCGCACGATGCGTGGCGGGGTTGTCAAACTCATGCGCCCAAAAGCCACGCTTATTCAGATAAGCCGTCTTCTCATCGAGCGCATACAAGTTGGAATATTTGAGATAGGCCCATGCCAATCCGTTCGCGACCATCATCTGCCCGATGTCACGCCCATCGGACAATCGACATTGCGCCACAGGCCGGTTGAACCGGTCCACATCACGTGTGACGCAAGACACATGATTGTTTTCAATACGCTTTTTCAGCCACGCAGTTGCCATCCGTCCGCAGGCCAACGCGCCACACGTCTGATTGTTCTCTGGCGCATCTATCCCGTAGAGGCGGACATTCTCGGATAGCCCGAGGTCCAAGGTATCTCCATCCACGACCCGAGCGGGGCCGGAATAGGTTTGCGCAAAACCCGCCCCGGTGAGGCAGATCGAGAAGAGAACACATTTTAACATGTGTTAAAAATGCGATTTGACCGCGAGGATGCAAGGGAATTTGTTTACTCAGGTTAACGCTGTGCCGTCTCCCATTGCGGATGGATCCACGGCTCCGCATTGTCTTTCGGCAAGGGTGTCTTGCCCAGAATATGATCCGCCGCTTTCTCTCCGGTCATGATGGACGGCGCGTTGAGATTGCCATTGGTGATGCGCGGAAAAATCGAGCTGTCTGCCAGCCGCAAACCGTCCACTCCGATCACGCGGGCGTCTGGGTCAACGACAGCACCAGCGTCGTCCGCCCGCCCCATCCGCGCCGTGCCACAAGGATGATAGGCGCTTTCGGCATGTTCGCGGATAAAGTCATCCAGCGCCTCATCGCTTTGCACGCCCTCACCAGGCTGGATTTCATGCTTGGAGAATTCCTTGAACGCATCCTGCGCAAAAATCTCCCGCGTCAGGCGAATGCAAGTGCGGAACTCCTCCCAATCATCGGGGTGCGACATGTAATTGAACTCAATCTTTGGCGGATCATTCGGATCGCTTGAGCGTAGCGTGACCTGCCCGCGCGATTTGGAGCGCATCGGTCCAACATGCGCCTGATACCCATGCCCCTCAGCGGCCGCCTGCCCGTCATAGCGCACGGCGATGGGTAGGAAATGGAACTGAATATCGGGGTATTTGATCCCTGCGCGGGAACGGATGAAGCCGCCGGATTCAAACTGGTTCGACGCCCCCAGTCCCAATTTGGCCAACAACCATTGCGTCCCGACCCAGCCCTTCATCGGAATGTTCCAGTACTTGTAAAGACTTACAGGTTTTGACGCGGCCATCTGCAAATACAGTTCCAAATGGTCTTGCAGATTCTGGCCGACGCCTGCCCGGTCCGCGATGACTTCGATGCCGTGCTCGCGCAGATGCGCCGCCGGGCCAATGCCGGACAACATCAAAAGCTTCGGCGAGTTGATGGAGGAGGCAGACAAGATCACCTCGCGGTCGGCGCGAATGACCTCAATCTGGCCTCCGCGCTCGACCTCCACACCCACGGCGCGCCCGTCTTCGATCACCACGCGGCGCGCGAATGCGTTGACCAGATCGCAATTCTGTCGCTTCAAGGCCGGGCGCAGATAGGCATTGGCCGTCGACCAGCGCCGCCCGCTCTTGATGGTCGCATCAAACGGCCCGACACCTTCTTGCTGCTGACCGTTATAGTCAGGCGTCATCTGGTAGCCCGCCTGCACGCCCGCCTCGATAAAAGCTTTGGTCAGCGGATTGTTTCCCGGCCCACGGGAGACATGCAAGGGCCCGCGCCGCCCGCGCCAGGTTTTGTCCCCTCCGCGCCCACCGGAGCGCCAGTTTTCCATGCGTTTGTAGTAGGGCAACACGTCCGCGTAGGACCAGCCATTGGCGCCCTGCTCGGCCCAATGGTCAAAGTCGCAGGCGTGACCGCGCACATAGACCATGCCGTTGATCGAACTGGACCCGCCGATGACCTTGCCACGCGGGGTGACAAGTTCTCGATTGTTAAGATGCGGCTCTGGCTCGGATTTATAACCCCAATCATAGCGCGCCATATTCATTGGAAAGCTCAGCGCGCCCGGCATCTGGATGAATGGTCCGATGTCAGACCCGCCATGCTCGATCACCAACACGGTATGCCCCGCCTCCGCGATCCGGTACGCCATCGCGCAGCCCGCAGAGCCTGCGCCGACAATCACATAATCGGCCTTCATCTCAGAACGGGGCCTCGACCGGGCCCATGGCCACATAAACCGACTTCACCTGAGAATAGTGATTGATCGCCTCTTTCGAATTCTCTCGCCCAACGCCAGAGGCTTTCGAGCCACCGAAAGGTGCCTCTACCGGCGCCAAATTGTAGGTGTTGATGTAGCAGGTGCCCGCCTCAAACGCGGCCGCCACACGGTGTGCGCGGGTAAGGTCTTTGGTGAAGACGCCCGCAGCGAGGCCGAACTCCGTGTCATTGGCTCGGGTGATCACGTCTTCCTCAGTCTCAAAGTCGAGGACCGAGAGGACGGGGCCGAAAATCTCTTCCCGCGCGATGATCATGTCATCTGTCACATCTGTGAAGATCGTGGGCTCAATGAAGAACCCGTCCCGCTGTGCCATTTTTCCGCCGGTCAGCAGCTTGGCCCCTTCCTCAACACCCTTGTCGATATAGCCCAACACAATGTTCATCTGGTTGGCGGAGACCATCGGCCCGAAATTCGTGGCTTCATCCATCGGATCACCGATCACAGCCTGCTCGGTTCGTTCTTTCAGGCGCTTGAGGAAGGCTTTCTTGATACCCTTCTGCACGAACACCCGCGTCCCGTTGGAGCAGACCTGGCCCGAGGAATAGAAATTCGCAAGGATCGCGCCGGAAACGGCATCCTCAACATCGGCATCGTCAAATACGATCATCGGGGATTTGCCGCCCAACTCCATCGTGACATGTTTCATGCCCTCGGCAGCCGCCGCATAGACCTTGCGCCCTGTCGGCACAGAGCCCGTCAGCGACACTTTGTCGACGCGAGCGTCGCCGACCAATGCCGCGCCCACATCGCCGTAGCCCTGAACGACGTTGTAGACGCCTGCAGGCAGGCCCGCTTCATGCAGTATTTCGGCGACTTTCAATGCACAAATGGGCGTGGTCTCAGATGGTTTGAAGATCATCGCATTGCCACAAGCAAGCGCTGGCGCGCCCTTCCAGCAGGCAATCTGGGTTGGATAGTTCCACGCGCCGATCCCGACGCAAACCCCCAAAGGTTCGCGCACTGTGTAGACCCAGTCCTGACCGAGTTGGATGTGCTCTCCGGTCAGTGATCCCGCCAGCCCGCCGAAATACTCCAGCGCTTCGCGGCCAGATGTGGCATCAACGTAGAGCGTTTCTGACATGGGTTTGCCCGTGTCCAGCGTCTCCAGCACCGACAATTCATGATTGCGCTCTTCAATGAGCAAGGCCGCTTTGCGCAGCACGCGTCCCCGCTCTGTCCCGCTCATGGCAGCCCAGATTTTCTGGCCTGCCGTTGCACTCTCCAAGGCCTGATCGACAATCGCAGGGGTGGCGGAATGCAGCTTGGCTACGACCTCCCCAGTCGCAGGGTAGATACATTCGATCTCCCGACCTGCGGTATCTTCGACATACTGACCATTGATAAAGTGGCTGGCTGTAGGCTGGGCGCGCATTTTGGTATTCCTTGAAGGGCGTAGACCGACCCTGAACGGGCCGGTCGAAGAGGTTTAGTGAACAGCCTCGATCTTGCTGAAATCGAGCGTGTTTTCTTCGGGTGAGCCGTCAATCTCCATCACATCGGACCGTTTGGTCGCGAAGATGTAGAAGACACAAGCCAGATAGATCAGGATCACAATCGCGCCGATCCACTGGATTTGCAGCCACTGGCTTTGGAATAGAAGTGTCAACCCGAACAGAACCGCGACATTGCCTGTAATATACGCCAGCTTGCCAAAGCGCTGGGTCGTCAGGTTCAGGTTGTCCGTATAAAGCCGGATCAGCGAGTCGAGGGAGTTGATCACAAAGGTGATACCCACAATGACCATCGCCACGTTCATCAGTCCAACCGTGCTTAGCGCGTTCAGGTGGTAGTGGTAGAGCACCGCGAACCAGATCGCCAGTGGGATGGAGGGGAAGACCAGCAAAGCGGCCAGCAACTGCCATGTCCGCAACCCGCCCACAAAACGGGATGTGAACTGTCCAATCATGATCGACCATGCGAACCACCAGAACAGGTAGAATTCATGATACTCTGTCAGTGGCAGAACGAATTTGTGAATGTTGGCGAAGTACCCGCCAATGTTGCTGATTGAGGAACCAAACTCGCCCAAACCGATGCCTGCATTGATCCAAAGAAGCGCGATCAGGCCGAGGAACAGGAAGGTTGAACTCAGCGATAGCACTTTGACAAACTTGATGTCAGTCGAACTATAGGCGGCCGCCAAAATCACAGCGAAGACAATGACATAGAAGGTCGCAACGACGCTCTCGCCATCACCGATTTCGGGGATGTAATAAGGCATGTAGATCAGGAACAGTGAAGCCGTGAAAGCGCAGGTCGTGATAATGACGATGTTGTTAAGGATGCGCACAGCCGGGATCTCGAAGAACTTCACGCGCGGCTCAATCACACAGAAATAGAAGCTCGTCAGGAAGTAAAACGCCCAGATCAGGAAGCCCCAGAAGCCGAATTCCAACGCCAGAGGATTTGTAAACGCATAGGCCGGCTCTGTCGCCGTGTCCGCATAGAGCGGAAAGTCGAAAGCCAGCGGGAACATGATCAATCCGACATCCAGTCCAGAGGTGAACAGGATCGCGATGAAGGTAAATAGCGGCACCGGCGTGACACCGACACAGCGCACATTCCACCATTTGATGACGCAGAAAATGACCAGCGCGAAGGCCAGCAAGATTCCAAATGAGATGACCATATTCATAGAACTATCCCCCTGTTTTCGGCAGCAAGCCTTTCAATTGTTAGATGGTCTATCACAAACACGGATAAAAATCCAAGAAAACTTGAATGATCATTCAATTTTTTGATTTTATATTTAGAAACTTGAGTTTTGCTTCCAATCTGCCATCCTTGCGCAATGCAACGCCGTCGTATCCGTGATATCCGTCATGACGAATTCGTCGCCGCCACGATCCGTGGCGTGCATGAACGGGGCTTCGGACAGGTCACAATGGCTGAGATCGCGCAGCAAGCAGGCAGCAGCGCTGCTTCTATCGCTTATTACTTCGGGTCCAAAGAAAAACTGCTGGAGGCTACGATGCGCCATTTGCTGGGCATGTTGAAAGCCGCGATGCTCGCGCGCTATGCCACAGCCAACACGGCGCAGGACAGGCTGAGAGCCGTCATCGATGCCAATTTCGACGACCAGCTGTTCACACCCGAACAATGCTCCGTCTGGGTGCAATTCTGGTCTCACGCCCCCTATTCAAAGCGGCTTTCACGTTTGCACCGGATCAATCGCGCCCGCGTCGAAAGTCACCTCCATGCAGAATTGCGGCAGATTGTGCCAGAGGACTCGGTCGGCGCTGTTACAGCCACTGTCCAGGCCTATATGGACGGGGTGTGGCTGGAGGCGGCACAATCAGGTGGCGCCTGCGACCCGGCGGATGCAAGGCGGCAAGCCCGGATCGTGTTGGAGCGCCTCGTGGTCTGAACCGCACTTGGCTCGGCAGTTAGCCCACTGCCCGCTCAATCGCATGAGCAAGTTCGAGCGTGTCGATGGGTTTCGTCAGCACGATCTGTTTGGACAGGCGTGGCGTCAGGCTAGACAGCTCCCCATAGCCGGTCGAGAAGACAATGGGAACGTTGCGATCAAGCAAGACTTCTGCGATCGGCAAGCTGGTTTTTCCATGGCCAAGATTCACGTCAAGAACAGCAAAGCTGGGCGTTTCATCTTGCAGAAACTCCATCGCGATCTCCGGGCTGGATGCTGCCTCCACCTGCATAAATCCGAGCCCCTCAAGTTGGTTACTAACGCCTTCTGCAATCATGAAATTGTCTTCGACAACCAAAGCGACACCATCGGTGACTTGTTTGGGAATGTTCGGGCCTGTGATCTCATCAGAGCCGAATTGGGGTTGTGCGTAAGTGGACAGATCATTGGGGTCAGACACCGAAAGAATTTCGAGCGGCAGAGACAACAAAGCCTGCACACCTTCAGGTGCGAATACATGTGATGACTTGCCGCCTAGCTCATAGGGAACGGCACGTTTCACAAGTGTCGTGCCAAAACCGGTGCGATTGGGCTCTTGGACGGTTGGACCACCCTCCTCACGCCAAGCGATCTCAAGATGGTCATCGGTCGCCGCAAGGCTTACAAAAACCCGTCCGTTCGAATTGGACAGGGCGCCGTACTTTGCCGCATTTGTCATGAGCTCATGGATCGTTAACGCAAAAATCGGTGCAAGCTCAGCAACGATTGCCATTCTCGCCCCTGACACGCGGACACGATTTTGCGCGGAATTTTCATACGGGCTGGCTTCTTGAAGTATGATTTCTGCAATATCCACTTTCTTTGCAGAACTGCCCGACCCGATGCTATGCGCGGCGGCCAAAGCGCGGATCCGCGCTTCAATCGCCATTGAATAGCTGGTGAGTGAGGACTGCGATTTCTTCGCCTCGGTCGAGACGGACTGAACAAGCGCCAAAATGTTGCGCACGCGGTGGTTCAACTCGTCAATCATCAGCTCTTGCTGGCGATTGAGGTCTTTCATGTATCTGCGTTTCTGTTCCGAACTCAGGGCTACGCTCAGCAGCGGCCAGAGTTTCTTGGCAAGAACAAAGTCTTCCGGGGTCCAGGGTTTTGAGCGACCCTGGGTTTCAGCCAGAAACGTGCTGAAACTGCCTCGTGGCGACAAACGGGCATTTCCATCAACAAATTCGATCTGTTTCTTTGGGTCCCCCGCCCAAGATACGTTTTGCACAGTCTCGGCACGGAAAATCAAAAGTATCCAGTCGTTCGAATGGAAGATGGCCGCCATACCCGCGATAGGCGAAAACTCCAGATCGAGCTCAGCAAAGTCTTGCGACAGGCTGTCTGTAAAGAACGGGGAAGACTTGTCCGCAGGCAACGCAGCAATAAGCTTCGAGATGACATCCTGACTTGGCACCTGCCCGTGGTAATACTCCCCTTGATCCGACTGAATATAATAGCCGCTTGCATGAAATGTGTCTTGGATCTTGCTACCCAGCGCCTCCAACAGATCACTTAGATTTGGCTCACGGTTGATGAGCATGTGCAGCTCTTCCTGAAGCTGATCGACACTTTCGGTCAGCGACTTGAACTTGCGCTCTGACAACAGGCCAAGCTTGAGGCAAAACACATCAAGGAAGCTCTTCAACACCAAACGGATTTGCGAGGGTACCAGACGCGCCCGGCGGTGATGAAAAGAAATGATACCCCACAAGACACCATCAATGACCACAGACAGGGTCATCGTGGCCCTCACGCCCATATTGACCAGATATTGCACGTGGATGGGCGAGGTCGCGCGTGTCTCCCCGAGCGAGATATCAAGCGGTGGCAAATCAGCGTTGGCCGCGGTAAGGGGCACACCATCTTTGCCAACATCCTCAATAAGGCGGAGGGGGATGCGGGCCATGATTTCACGCGCCTGTGCCGGAATATCAAAGCTTGGGAAGTTGAGCCCGAGATAGGGTTCAACGGCACTTGTATGCGTTTCGGAAACCACTTCGCCATTCCACGCCTGATCAAAGCGATAGACCATCACGCGGTCAAATCCGGTCAAATGTCGTAATTGCTTTGTTGCCAGATCAAGCAGGCTTTCGACATCCGCTGCGTTTTGAACCTGCCCGATCAGGTTGGACTGGGTCTGCAGGTCTTGCGTCGACAGCAGAACCCCACCCGGCTTTTCTTCGAACTCCACAACGATGTAATCGGCGCTTTGCCATGCCGCCACCAGATAGGTCGGGCTGTCATTGCCGCTTTGCCATGAACCAACGACAAGCCTTTCCCCTGTGATCTCCCTCGTCGCAGCGGCGTTTTGCAGCCCGTGCCACAGCTCGCGTCCCACCAAATCTCTGATGTGCTGACCCAATACCTTTGCGAGCGGCCGGCCGAGTGGCTCCGCAGCGTTGTCGCTGGCATAAGAGATCTCAAGCGTGTCGACTGAATAGGCAAGCATCCATCCAAAGGATTGGATCAATCCGGGAATATGAATCGGCTCGTCCGCACAGCTTTGCAGCGCCTCTTGGATCTGATCCTGATTGATCTCACGGGTCACGTCTGAACCTCCATGGAAACGTCATTCATTGCTTGGGTCACGTGTTGACTAATGGGTGTGCTTTGTGGTGCTCATGAAGGCTTCAAAACAGGCATTTGCGCCTTGTGAAGCGGCTCCGGGGTCAATGGGGGCGGCATTCAACCGTTCAAAGAAACGTTTCAGACCGCCATTCTGTACATAAGTTCTGCCATGAGCGAAGTAACGCGAGGGCCAATCGTCAGGAATATCACCGCGCTTGAGCATGACAGACGCGCCCAAACACGACCCATTCAAGACATACGCAACGCCCCAGGCATAGCTCTGCGTCATGGTGCGTCGGTCACCGCGATGATCTGGTTTCGCACCAAGATCCGACGCCAAATGGGCGAGGCGCGCGCGCTCTACCGTCACAGCGTCCTCGTCACCCCACACTTGCGCGGCTGGCAATCCCAAGTCGCGGTGAACACAAAACGCTTGCCTGAGGAATTCCTCATAATGGGATCGGGACGTAAACCCACCTGTGCCAAACCATCTGGTTTCCAGATTGGCATGTACATCAGCCGTCATTTGACGCAAATCGCCACGCAGATTTATTGGCGCTGTCTTGTATCCCATTCCTGCTCAAAAGCCCAAAAAATATGGTCATCTGTCTATAACAAGGTGAGACAGGCGTTGCCATTGCCCGAAACCACCGCACTAAGCCGATTCACTATACCGCAACGATGATTTCTGAATTTAACGCAAATGTATAGCGCTCTTAGACCATGCGGCCGGTTTGTCGCGCCATTGGAGGATAGCACGGCCATTTGTGTCCGGACCTACTCGCCCCTTGGAAACCTCTGGTTCTCTTCCAACACGTTCAAATCCATATGGTTGCGCATGTAACGCTCTGAGGCCTTTTGCAGCGGCTGATAGTCCCACGGAAAATACCCGCCCTGCCGCAATGCCTCATACACGACCCAACGCCCGGCTTGGGAATGGCGCACATCCGCATCGAACCGCGCCAAATCCCAGCGCGCATCCGCCTTGGCAGACAGGGAGTTATACGTCCCTGCATGCGCCGGGTCTTGCGCCAGATTGGTCAACTCATTCGGATCGGCTTCCATGTCAAACAACTGATCAGGGTCGAGCGCGCAACGGTTGAATTTCCACTTGCCATAACGCAGCGAGACCAAAGGCGCATAAGAGCCTTCGGCAGCATATTCCATCGCGACAGGCGTGTCGCGACTGCCGCCCTGGCCCAGCGGCACGATGCTTTCGCCATCGGTCCAATCCATCACCTCCGACATATCCACGCCTGCCAGATCACAAAGCGTCGGACAGATGTCGATATTGGAGACTGGGGTTTCGACCAGACCCGGCTCCATGGCTGGTGATGAAATCATGACAGGTACGCGCGACGACCCTTCGAAGAACGACATCTTGAACCACAGCCCTCGCTCGCCCAACATATCGCCGTGGTCAGAGACGAATAGGATCGTGGCCTCCTGACGCGTAGCCTCAAGCGTCTGCAGCACCTCGCCCACCTTGTCATCGAGATAGCTGATATTGGCAAAATAGGCGCGCCGGGCCCGCCTGATGTGATCATCGGTGATGTTGAAATTGTCGCGATCATTGGCGTCCAGAATGCGCTGCGAATGGGCGTCCTGTTCCTCATACGGGATTGGGCCGACCTCCGGCATCAGATGCGCGCAGTCTTCGTATAAGTCCCAGTATTTCTTGCGGGCCACATAGGGGTCATGCGGATGGGTGAAACTGACGGTCAAACACCAGGGCCGCGCATCATGACCGCGCGACAGGTCATACAACTTGCGCGTGGCGTGATAGGCCACCTCGTCATCATATTCCATCTGATTGGTGATCTCCGCCACGCCTGCCCCGGTGACCGAGCCCATGTTGTGATACCACCAGTCGATGCGTTCACCGGGTTTGCGGTAATCCGGCGTCCAGCCGAAATCGGGCGGGTAGATGTCTGTAGTCAGACGCTCCTCAAACCCGTGTAACTGGTCAGGGCCCACAAAGTGCATCTTGCCCGACAGGCAGGTCTGATAGCCTGCGCGACGCAGATGGTGGGCATAGGTTGGAATGGCAGAAGTAAACTCCGCCGCATTGTCATAGACGCCCGTGCGCGAGGGCAACTGACCCGACATGAAAGAGGCCCGCCCCGGCGCACAAAGCGGCGACGCCGTATAGGCATTCCTGAACCTTGTGGAGCGCGCTGCCAGTTTCTTCAGGTTTGGTGCATGCAACCACTCTGCAGGTCCATCGGGAAAGAGCGTCCCGTTCAACTGGTCCACCATGATGATCAGAATATTGGGTGACGACATGGGACCCTCCGCTGCTGCAATCGCGCGATATCTGCGCCTGACAGCCCCCTCGCGTCAACGCCCAAACGCGACGCCTAGACTTTCGTGGCCGACGCAGAGGGCGTCACTTGCGCTTTCTTCAGCTGGTGCTCGCGCCAGGTGATAAAACTGACGGCTCCCACGATGATCACACCACCGATCACGACATAGATATCCACCGCCTCGCCAAAAGCGACCCAGCCCAACAGCACGGCCCAGACCAGCTGCAAAAAATAAACCGGCTGCGTGACCGTCAGCGGCGCGCAGGCGAAGGCCAGCGTCATCGTGTAATGCCCCCCCGTTGCCAAGGCCGCCAAGACGAACATCCAGCCGACCTGCCCCCATGTCGGCGTGACCCAGACGGCAAAGGCCAGCGGTGCCAAGCCTATCGTCACCGTCACCGACAGCATGAACACAACGACAGACGGGCTGACCTCATCTGCCATGACCTTCGCGCTCAGATAGGAACCTGCAAAGAACACGGCCGCAAACAGCATCGCGATATGGCCGGAATTCAATTCCCGAAAGCCCGGCCGCAAGATGATCATCGCGCCGACCAAAGCCGCAAGAACCGCCAAGATGCGCCGAAACGCCAGTTTCTCTCCCAGAAACAATGCAGCGGCGACAGTCACATAGACCGGGTTGAGGTAATTCATCGAGGTGACCTCCGCGATGGAAATCCGCGTCATCGCATAGAACCACAGCGTCACGCCCAGCGCATGCACCACCCCGCGGAATGCAAACACCTTGTAGATGCGCGGCGTCATCACCGCCGCCCGCATTGCGGGGATCATCGGGATCAGAAATACCAGCCCCAACAGGTAACGCAGGAACGCAGCCTGTGCGGCAGGCAGGTCACTGCCGACATATTTGACCACTGCTGTGACGGCCACAAACAAAAGCCCGGTGACGAACATCCAGAAAGCCCCGAGCAGCGGGTTTTGTTTATGTGGATCCATGAGTGCAGCAGACAGGCTCACCCAGCGATGCGCAAGCGCAATCGGCCTAGTGGCTGAAGATAAGGCTCGCGGCGATGGCCCACA
Source organism: Pseudomonadota bacterium (assembly GCA_039195745.1). Lineage (GTDB taxonomy): Bacteria > Pseudomonadota > Alphaproteobacteria > Rhodobacterales > Rhodobacteraceae > Litoreibacter. The sequence goes on from JBCCVD010000004.1 coordinate 224,173, forward strand.
TCGTCAAACCCACGACAAGATCGAGCACACGCCAAGCGGCGGGCCGCGCGAAAAACGGCGCCAAAGCCCGCGCGCCATAGCCCAACGAGAAGAAGAACGTGAAAGAGGCCAGAACCGCCCCGCCCCCAAACTGCAGCCGCGCGCCCGGATATTGCGCAGAGATCGAGCCAAGCAGCACAACCGTGTCCAGATAGACATGCGGATTGAGCCAGGTCAGCGCCAAACAGGTCAGGATGGCGGCTTTCAAACTTCCGCCCGCCGCGCCACCCGCTTGCAACCCGGCAGTCCCGCGCCATGCCGAGCGGAAGGAGATCAGCCCGTAGACAATCAGAAACGCCGCACCGCCGTAGCGCATCGCAGGTGCGAACCACGGCACCAGTTCCGTCAGCCGCCCAAAGCCGCCAACACCGGCGGTGATCAACAAGGCGTCGGAGATCGCACAGGTCAACACCACGGCCAACACATGGCTCCGCCGCAAACCCTGCCGAAGCACGAAAGCGTTTTGTGAGCCAATGGCGAGAATGAGGGAGAAACCGAGTGTGAAACCGGCGATAAATGCAGTCATGACCTGCTCTTACGAAGAACGCCTCCTTCCGTCCAGATCCCAATGCCCGGCTATTGGAAACTTCGCTTGACGCCCATGACCTAACTGGTTTGTGCACGCTGCATTGAGACGACCTCAGCTTACTTTATGACGCCCGGACTGGCTAGATGGCGGAGCATTCAAGAACCGGGAAGATGAAACAGATTTACCTCGTAGTGCGCATTGACGCACTGATAGGTTATGCGACTGGCGGAATGGATGGAGGTGCAACCGCGTTTAGGCCTTCCATTAGGCCTAATAACCAAGGCTGATCGTTGCCCTTTCAAATAGCCCTGGACTGGTGACCCGCGACGTCTTCGCGCTAAAATGCCACGCTAAGCTGGCTCCGTATCGCGGGGCCATGTATGCGTTTAAAAACATCCCTGATTTCTTGAGCCGTCTGACACTCTCCTGCAAACTAACCATATGACACGGGCTTATCAGCGCAGTCCGCAACCAAACCAATCACCGCTTGTACGAAGCGATCTGGTACGAGCGCGGCCCCGTGAAAAGACGTATCTGTAGAGTAGTCTTCTATCGCTTGCTGGCTTGGCGCTGCTGCAAAGACATGCCCGGTCACACGACCTTCCACGCTTTCGATCAGGCGCGCGATTGCCGGCAACCCTTTGGCAACTGCCGCAAGGATGACTTTCTTTGTGTGATCCAGACCAGGATCGCCGCCCGGCCCAATGACACCAACTTGCTGAGTGTCGCCTTCAAGCGCCGCCAGTTCGAGATTAGCCAGCCACCGTGATGCGCGATGTCGTAACCAGTCTTACCTGGGTCGACACGATTATTGCGGATCGTTGGTTTTCCCCCACAGAAGTGGTCCTCCGCTACGTTTAGAAAAACGGAAGAAGACCATGGCCAACAAACGCCCGAAAGGCTTTATCGACCTTCCTGGAGAGCGGCACCCAAGCCGAAGTCACCGACAATTGGTCCGTCGATCTTTTGCCAGACGCCACGCCATCTGCCATGGAAGGAACCAAAAAATGAGCACGTTTGTCTTTCTGGCTGTGATCGGGGCCGCACTGCTTCATGCTCTTTGGAACGCTCTGCTCAAAGGCGGCGCAGACAAGACACTGAGCATGGCGGCTGTTATCATCGGCCATATGACCATCGAGATACTTGCGCAGTCGTTTGTACCACTGCCAGCGCCCGGGAGCCTACATCCGCGAGGTGCTGGTCCCAGAAATCGCATCAGGCACCGTCGTCATCCTCGACAACTTAGCCACACATCGAAACAAGGATGCCGCCCAAGCCTTGCGAGACCACGGCTGCTGGTCCCTCTACCTGCCGCCCTACTCACCCGATTTGAGCCCAATTGAACAGGCCTTCTCCAAGCTAAAAGCACACCTGCAACGGATCGGGGCGAAAACTATCACCGAGGTCTTCGAGGCCATCGGGTCAATCTGTGATATCTGCCACCTACCGGAGTGCTGGAACTACTTCAAGGCTGCAGGATATGTCTCAAGTTGTTATCGAAACGCTCTACTGGGTCAGCATACTTATGATTTCGGTTATGCCTACGGCTTTGAGCCAGGACAAAACCGTTACCCGGATATGAAAACGGTTGTTCTTTCAGATAAGCTCCAAGCGCCCAGCAAGGCAAAAATCATAGCAATTCAACGCCCAGATCCAAAAGTTGTCCAAAAGTTGGTGCGTGAATCAACGGACCCAATATACCTTTGTGGCGGTGGAGACTTTGCCCGATGGATGCTTGGGCATTGTCTAAGAGACAAGTCGATCCTCAAGCGAGCGCCCTGAGTTCTCGGAGCGGGTGGCCATCTATTTGGCTCTGATGCATCCGCCATAACCATGTCTCGGATCAGCACCAAATCCTCGGAGAATGGGTATTTCTTGGAGGAGCCTACAGCGCAATAAGCTGTTCAAAACAAACGTTTCGATAAGGCTCTCGGTTTTTATGCATACCAGCGCTTGGCCGACCATAACGTTCATATTGCTACACAGATTTGCGGACATCAGCCTCGCTACTCCGCCACATGCCGATCAAAGCAAGGGCGAGGCAACCTTCTTGCTCGGCGACCAAGGTGTGGCTCGCGGAACGGCGCGCGAGCACCTAGTGGTGTAGATTTACATTGCACATGTGTGACGGGCTTACGTCCCAAACCGCGTCTTTGAGAATAGCCCAGACTGAGATGGCAATCAAAGTTCCGACTGTTCTCAACCTCTCATACTACCTCACGGGTAGGCAGACTTGACGGCCCATTCCTGCCTTTGGCGAGAGGGTCAAGATGCTGCGCTTGCAGCCCGCTTTGCTGATGGGGTGGATGGCTCCTGCTTCAACCGGCGTCGCAATGCGCCATAGTGCAGGTGTCTAAATCTGCTTTTGAGAGGAACCACCCCATGCAAGTTACCAAAATCGGCGTTGATCTGGCCAAGAACGTTTTCCAAGTCCATGGGATCACCGCCACAGAGGAAGTGGTGTTCAACAAGCCCTGCGGCGGGCGCAGTTTCTGTCTTTCTTAGCGAGGTTAGAACCCTGTCTGATTGGCATGGAGTCTTGCAACAGCGCACATCATTGGGCCCGCGAACTCAGGGCCTTGGGCCATGAGGTTCGGTTGATCCCTCCGATGTAGGTGAAGCCATACGTCAAACGCGGGAAATCTGATGCCATTGATGCTGAAGCAATCTGCGAAGCCGTGACTGACCGACCATGCGCTTCGTGGCGATCAAGACCGTCGAGCAGCAGTCGCTGCTTGCACTGAATCGGGCCCGTGATCTCCTAGTTCGCCAAAGGACGCAATTGATCAATGGATTGCGTGGTCTGGTCGCCGAGTTCGGCATCTACATCCCCAGAGGGCTGGCTCGCGTAATTGGTTTTGCTGAGGACATCGCTCTGGGCGAAGTCCTCGACTTGCCAGACATCGCCAATGAGGTGATCCGCAACCTTTCCGAACAGCGCATGGCTTTGCGTCAGCGGGTCTGTTGGCATGAAGATCGCCTGACGCAGGTCGCCAAAGAAGATGCGCGTGTTCGCTTGTCGCGCGCGATCCCTGGCGTTGGCGCGGTGACCGCGTCTGCCATCATCGCCAGCATCGGCGACGGACATCAATTCCGCAATCGTCGGGACTTCGCGGCCTGGCTTGGTCTAACACCCGCAAACAAATCTAGCGGGGGTAAGGAAAAACTGGGAAGGATCACAAAGATGGGCGACCAGTATCTGCGATCGCTGCTTGTCGTCGGTATGACATCATTAGTCCGTCAAACCCAGTCCTACCCTGAACGCGCCAGCAAGCAGCTGACATCACGGCTCGAACACAAACCCGCCCGAGTCGCAACTGTCGCGATGGCGAACAATACTGCCCGGATCGTCTGGGCGGTACTTACCCGCAAGGAACCCTACAGCCCACGTGCTGCGGCCTAAGACAAAAGGAACATCGAGTTAGCAAGACCCGCGAGATGATGGTGCATAAGTCAGCCGCCAAAACCAGGACACCCCGCCGAAGGTCTCAGGCGTCACAGCCCGCTTTGCTGTAAGGGACCTGGTTTGCGGACCCTATCAGGGCCAGCGGTCAAGACCGCGCAAACAGGCCCCTCTCGGCAGATTTGCCTTGCAAATCGCCTGCCGGGCAATGGAAACACACGGCTGTACTGACAGACCATCGCAATCCTAAAAAATCGTTTGCAATGCAGGAGCAATAGTATGGACCCCACCACCCGCGGTCGGCGTACCCTGGAAAAGAAAGCAGGAAGGTTCATACCATGGAAGTCAAAAGGATCGGCCTTGATCCGGCCAAATACATCTTTGAAGTTCACGCCGTAGATCATGACGAACAGGTCGTGCTTCGGAAGACTCTGAGGCGAGATGCTGTTGCTCAGTTCTTCGCCGATCTGAAGCCATGCGTTGTCGGGATGGAAGCGTGCTGCGGGTCGCGCTATTGGGCACGTGCTCTGACTGATCCGGGGCACGAGGTCCGGTTGATCTCGCCACAGTTCGTGAAGCCCTACGTCAAGTCAAACAAGAATGATCTCAATGATGCTGAGGCAATCTATGAAGCGGTTGGCAGGCCATCAATGCGGTTCGTTCCGCCGAAGTCGGCCGAGCGGTTGGGAACCCAGGCGGTCCACCGGATCCGCCAGCGGGTGGTCGCTTACCGCACGCGACTTGTGAACCAGGACCGTGGCATTCTCGGAGAACACGGTGTCGTGGTTGCGCGAGACATCAATCGTATTTGACGTAGCCTAAATGAAATTGCTGACGATACATCGGGAGGCTTCGGGGCGCTCTTTGTCGAGATGTTGCGCGACATCCGCGCAGAACTGACCGAGTTAGATGCACGTCTTGCTGGTTACAATCAGCGGATCAAAAGCCTCATTCGTTCCAACGAAATGTGCCAACGCATCGGTAAGATCGAGGGGATCGGTCCGATTGCCGCGACTGCGCTGGTCGCCGCAGTTGGTGATCAGTCTTGCTTTAAGAATGGCCGCCAGTTTGCGGCTTGGCTGGGTCTGTTACCCAAGCGGCACTCAAGCGGCGGTAAGACGCGCCTGTTCGGCATCAGCAAACGCGGCGACAGGTCCTTGCGGACGATGTTGATCCATGGCGCGCGCGCAGTCCTGAGCCGCTCAGCCGGAAAAACCGACATGCGAAGCCAATGGATCAACCGGATGAGAGAAAGGCGCTACCCAAATGTCGTCTCAGTTGCGTTGGCAAACAAAAACACGCGGATCGTTTGGTCGCTTCTATCTACCGATCAAGAATACCGTCAGGGACAGATAGTCTGAGCCAGATCACGAAAAACCAAGCCAACGAGGGTTGAAGGGAATATTGCGACATCTGCCAGGAGATGGAGAAGCGTCACGCCCGTTGTTTCTTAAACCTGATGTGTGGATCGGCACGGTCAGCACCAATGCCTTAGGGGCGGTGAGGGAGAAGCAAGCGGAAATCCATCGGGGCTAGCGGCGATGATCTATCACGCCGCCCTAAGAAACCGGATATACATCAGCAATCGAGACCTTCGATCCAGAACCAAACAGACTGTTGCAACAAGGCGGGGTCCGTATACGTCCACGCAAGACATACTCTGCGTCCGCGCAATCTGGCACAGGTCGAACTCACACATCGAGGGACGAAGCAGTCACTGTCTGCTCAGAACCCAATGACTGCTTCATGATGCGCAGCTTAGGTGGTATTCGCTTTCTACAAGGCGAATTGAAGGAGGTTCGAATATGCCAAAAGCAATAGTTCGCGCCGGTTTGGTCGGATAAGCCAATGATTGGAAAATGTCGCCGGGCTTAGAGCAAGAAGGCTTCGTATTCTTCACAGGTTTCACGGGAGCTTCGTCGGACGGACAATACTCAGACGATCCTATTGAGCAGATTGAAGCGGTTTTCGCAAAATACGCGCGGTCCTTGAAGAAAGCGGACTGGGTTTCCAGCACCTTGTCGAGATGACGAGCTACCACGTAGGAAATCGTGACCATTCGATCAGTTCAAGCGCATTCGAGCCAAGTAGATTCAAGAACCCTTACCTGCGTGAGCGGCAATCGAGGTTGCAGGCTTTGTTCTTGAAGGTGTCATTGTTGAGATCAAATGTATCGCCCGCACGGCATAGCCGACATTCGTACAACCAGCAGCATCAAATAAAAATGGGCTCTTTGCCGATCTTGGCAAACCTGCTTTGCATTCGCAGCGTCTCTAGACTGGCTTGACAGTCGGCCACAATAAAAAGCCCCGCTAGTGCAAGCGGGGCTCTAAATTTTTTATGGCGGGTCTGATTTAGTCGTCTGACTTCAACGCCGCGCCGAGGATATCGCCGAGGGACGCGCCGGAGTCGGAAGAACCGTACTGCTCGACCGCTTCCTTCTCTTCCGCGATTTCGCGCGCTTTGATCGACAGACCAAGCTTGCGGGTCTTGGCGTCAACATTGGTGACACGCACGTCGATCTTGTCACCGACACCGAAACGTTCCGGGCGTTGCTCGGCACGGTCACGCGACAGGTCGGAGCGACGGATGAAAGACTTCATGCCCTCATACTCGACCTCAATGCCGCCATCCTCGATGGAGGTGACTGCAACCGTGATGATGGAGCCGCGTTTGACGCCATCCGTTGCCGTGTCGAAGGAGCCGTCCAGCGCCTTGATGGAGAGGGAGATACGCTCTTTCTCGACATCGACTTCGGTGACAACGGCCTTGACCATGTCGCCTTTGCGGAAATCGCCCAGCGCATCTTCGCCGCGGCCTTCCCAAGTGATATCGGAGAGGTGCACCATCCCGTCGATGTCGTTTTCCAGACCGACGAACAGACCGAATTCGGTGATGTTCTTGACTTCGCCTTCGATCTCTTTGCCGACCGGATTGTTCTCCGCGAAGACTTCCCATGGGTTGCGCATGGTCTGCTTGAGACCAAGGGAAACACGACGCTTGGTGCTGTCGATTTCCAGAACCATGACTTCCACTTCCTGAGAGGTGGAGACGATCTTGCCGGGGTGCACGTTCTTCTTGGTCCAGGACATCTCGGAGACGTGGACCAGACCTTCAACACCAGGCTCCAGCTCAACAAACGCACCGTAATCGGTGATGTTAGTGACGCGGCCGGTATGCGTGGATTCCAGCGCGTATTTGGC